>NZ_MWLK01000033.1 GCF_002198715.1 Rhodomicrobium sp. R_RK_3
GCTAAGGCGGGGAGGTTGGGGGGGACGCTTCGTGATGCGGTATCGAAGCGATGCGGAGGACCTATTGCACCCGCGGACGAAATCCCCGCGAAAGCGGGGACCCAGTAAAGGGCAAAATCACCGGCGGGCTCGGCGCATTCCAGAATTGCTGCGGCGTAATGGGTCCCCGCTTTCGCGGGGATTACGAAAAGGGGGCAGCGCGTTAGCCCTTCTTCCCCGCAAAATCATCCCGCGAGGCGACCCATTTCAGCATCGAGTCGAGCGCCGGGCAGAGTGACTGGCCCCAATCGGTGAGGCCGTATTCGACCTTCGGCGGCACCTGATGGTGGACGATCCGGCGCACGATGCCGTCGGCCTCCATCTGCCGCAATTGCTGGATCAGCATCTTCTGCGAGATCGACGGGATGGCGCGCTCAAGCTCGGAGAAGCGCAGCAGCTTGCCGCCGAACAAATGGAACAGGATCACCAGCTTCCAGCGGCCTTCGAGAATGCGCAGCGCCATCTCGACACCCTCGGCGGCGGAGGACGGGCTGTGCCCGCGATCCTTACTTTCGGGTAAGTAGCTTACGTTTTTGTCGGTTCTTGTCATCCGGTAAGCCTAGAGGCATGTTTGGCGTAGAGCAACAATGCACTCCGCGAAATGCGGCGAGAGGAGCTGGCTTATGGCGATCAAATTGCCCAAGGCGATCGAAATCTTTTTCACCTCCGGCCAAGACGTGGCGGCGTTCGATCGGTGCTTCACCGCAGATGCCGTCGTGCGCGACGAGCACAAGACCCACCAAGGGCTCGCGGCGATCAAAGCCTGGCGCAAGGAGACCTTGGAAAAATACCAATTCACGGCCGAGCCGGTCGCGCTGTCGGAGAAAGACGGCAAGACCGTCGTCACCGCGAAGCTCTCCGGCAATTTCCCTGGCAGTCCGATCGAGTTGGATCACAGTTTCGAACTCGCAGGCGACAGGATCGCCGCGCTGGAGATCGGCTGACGGGCACCGGCGCGCCGCTAGAGCGGGATCTCGATGTGGGATCAGTCGGTGTGGTGTCATTCCCGCGAAGGCGGGAATCCAGCCGCGTCCACGGCGGGCGCCTCAAGGATGCTGGATTCCCGCCTTCGCGGGAATGACAAAGGGGATGCGCCGCGCCCGAGGTTTCCAGCTAAAATGATCGCGCTTCAGGCGCTTCCGGCGGCGGCGTGTTCGTCCGCCGCCCGCGCCCGGGCATAGGCGGCCTTGTCGACATGGGCGTCGCCCCAGGCTTTCAGCGCCATCATGATCGGCTCCAGCGTCCGGCCGCGCGCGGAGAGGCTGTATTCCACTTTCGGCGGCACTTCCGCATAGACTTTGCGCGCGATGAGCCCGTCGGCTTCGAGCTCGCGGAGCTGATTGGTCAGCATGCGCTGGGTGACGTTGGGCAGGAGCCGGCGGATTTCGTTGAAGCGCAGCGTGCCGGAAAACAGGTGGAACAGCACGACGCCCTTCCACTTGCCGTCGATCAGTTGCAGCGTCGCCTCGACGGCGCAGCCGGGGCTGCAATCAAGCCTGTGGTGACGGGTGCGGGCCATTCGATCCTCTTGCGCGCCAATCTGCCGACAGTATCTTTTTCGGCACTATAGGCGTCAAGCGTGCGTTCGTGCAGAGCTATGCCCTAGCCACCGAGCGGCCCGTAGTTCAGACGCACATAGGCGGTTTCGAAACCGGCCCGGCGCAGATTGCGATAGGACGGATGCCGGTCTTCCTCGCCGGGCGCGGGCTGGCCGGTCTCCGCGACCAGGGTCCGCGCGCCCATGGCGAGGCCGTCCCGGATGCGGCGTGCGAGCAGGGCGTTCTGCGCGCCGCGCCGGCGGGCGTCGGCCAGGGTCGCGCCGAAGCCGATCCAGCCCCAGTCGCCCTCGACATAGAGCACGCCGGAAGCGACGGGCGTCTCGCCGTCATAAGCGAGATAGGATTTGAAGCCCGGCTTGCCGATCACCCCGGCGAACCAGCCCGCCGACATGGCAGGCATGCCGAACCCGCCGGCAACGACCGCGCCGAAATCCGCCGCGTGCGCCTCGCCGATCTCCCGGACGGTCAGCGACGTGGCGAGGCCGTGCTCGGCAACGGTGGAGGACCGCCGCCACAGTTTCGCCCAGCCGGTGCCTTGCGGCTTCAAGCCGGCCGCGGCGATCCAGCTTTGCAGCTCGGGCGGCATCGCCACAGGTGCGATCTGCAGCACCGACGCGGGAGCGCCGTGGCTCCGCATCCAGGCAATCGCCGCGAGCAGCGCGTCCTGCGTCGCCGCTTGTCCCGCGCCCAGCCCAATAGCCCGGTTGAAGACCGATACGGGAAGCTTGCGCGCCGCCAAAAGTCCCGCCGTGTCGAGCGTGGCGCAGTCGAGACCCAGCGCCTCGCGGTTTTGCGCGTCGGCCGATGCGTATAGGGCGAGCATCGCCTCGCGCTCCAGTCCTTCGAGGCGCGCGATCTCGCCGCTGGCGATTTTATCGCTCACCGATTGCGCCTCCGAGCGTTGCCAGCCGCGCGGCCGAGATGAAGAACACGATGGCGCCCGCCAGCCACAGCAGCGATGCGACGATCGCCAGGCCCGGCTGGTGGTGAATGGCGGCGAAATAGACGCCGAGCGGGAAGGCCAGGGCGCTCGGCGCCGCGAGCCAGAAATGCACCCGCGCCAGCCGCGAGGCCAGCAGTTCCGGAAAGGCCCGGTAGATCACCCCGAACAGGGCGAGCGATGCCCAGCCGACGAGGTTGAGATGGGCGTGGACCGGCGAGAGCTGAAAGTCCTGATTGATGCCCATGTAGATGCCGAGGCAGACACCGCAGATCAGGCAGGCGGCGCCGAGGAGGAGAAAGGAAAGGTCAATGCGGGGCATTGTGCATCCTATTGTTATTGCCGGGTTTGGTCGGTCGGATGAACGTCTAAGGGCCCGATTATGAACGAAGGCGCGCAAACGGCCCGGAACGCTCCCCACTCATGGCGGAACGAAGCTGCCGGGGGATTTCGGCCGCCCAATATCGGGTTACGGCTGTAATGATGCTTTTCGGCAGCGCGGAGAAAGGCGCGCGGCTATCCCTGCAGCCTCGGCCTAACCTCCGCGGCGGGTTTCGCCACCCCGGCCCATTCGCCGACGCAGCGCGCGAGGTCGCCGAAATTCTGGTGCATCTGCTCGAGCGCGAAACCGAGCGCGAACAGGCGCTCCGCCGCCTCGCCCGAAAGGTCGCGGGTGAGGCCGTCGCGGCGCAGGGCGGCGATCTCCGTGGTGTATCTGTCGAGCGCGGCTTCGACCGCGTCCATCGGCGGCGGCGCCTTGCGGGCGAGCAGCGCGGCGGCGGACTTGCCGAGATAGTCGGGAAACGCGGCGGCGATCTGCGTCAGGGCAGGCTCCAGCCGGGCCGCGATGGCCTGTGGCAGCGGTACGACCGCGGCGCGTCCGAGCATGACGAGGTCATGCCGCAGCCGGAGCAGCGTGCGCAGCAGCGGTCCCGTCTCCGGCCCCGATGCCAAACGCGCCGACCGCTCGCGCTCTGCCTCGGTGCCGACGGCGCGCAATTGCGCCAGCGCCTGGCCGATGCCGTCCTGCAGCCGGTGCAGCGTCTCCAGGTCGAGGCCGCGCGTCAGGCCCGAAAGCAGGCCGTTCAGCGCCCGCGCCATGCGGTCGAGCGTATGCGCGGTGGTCTCGGCGACCTCCTGATGGGCGCTCGAGGGCAGCAGGAACAGCGAGACCAGACAGCCGGTGATGCCGCCGACGGCGACCTCGGCCAGCCGGTCGATGACCGAATTGATCGGGCTGCCATGCGTCATTTCCGGAACCAGCAGCACGATGATGGCGGTGACCGGCGCCGAGGCGAGGCTGGGGTTGACCGCCGCGATCACCGCCAGCGGCGCGACCGCCAGCACCAGCGTCGCGAGCAGCGCCGCCTCGTTCGGATGCGGCACGAAGATGGCGACGGCGCCGCCATAGATCGCGCCCCCGACCGTTCCGGCGAGGTAATCGGTGGTGGCTTTCAGCGAGCGGCCGACGCTCATTTGCGTCACGATGATCGCCGTGAGGACGGCCCAGAGCGGCAAGGGAAGCTCGATGAATTTCGCCACCGCCAGCGAAAGCAGCGCCGCGACCGTCACCCGGAAGGCCAGTTTCAACTGCGAATGATGGTTCTGGACCCAGGTCCCGAGCCCGCTCCAGGCGGCGCCGATCTGCTTCACGTGATATCCCCGATATGCGGCCGGACGCGGATGCGTGATTCATCCGCCCGGATGAGAGAATCACATCGATAGCAGCGGGGCTAGATGAAAAGCGTGAAGATCTGGGAACGGCATTTTGATCGGCGGGATGCATAGCCGATTATGCTGCGCGCGGCGCTTCTACAATTTGCGGCAGCTATAGGCGGCGGTGACATAGGGGAAGGTCACTTCGCTCTTGCCCGCCAGATCGGGCGTCGCCGCGATCAGCGCGCGGACCTGCTCGGCGATCCGGGTCCGCACGCTGGCGGGCAATGCCGCGATGAAGCTGACGGAGAGCGCGCGGTTGACGATGACCTCCTCGGGCGTGCCGGTATGGCCGTGCGGGATGAACCTCTCCGCCAGCGGGCCGAAACCATCGGCGGGGAATTGGGCGCGCCATTTCTGAGTGTGATAGCGCGGGGCCTCGCCTTCATAGGGTGTGATGATTGCCGTCACAGCGGCGACCCAGGCGACGCTCTCGTCGCGCACGTTCCAGACCAGCCCGAACATGCCGCCCGGCTTCAGCACGCGGCGGATTTCGGCGACGGCCTTCTCCGTCGCGAACCAGTGGAAGGACTGCGCGCAGATGACGGCATCGACGCTGGCGTCGGCGAGCGGGATCTGCTCGGCCGATCCCGCGCGGGCATCGACGCCGGGATGCGCCGCTTCAAGCTGCGCCAGCATTTCCGGCACGGGCTCGACGGCGATCAGCGTCGCGCCGGTCGCCGCAAGCCGAGGCAGGAATTTTCCAGTGCCGGAACCAAGATCGAGCGCGACCTTGCCCGCATGCAGGCCGAGATCGTCACGCAGCCAGTCGGCCAGCGCCGCCGGGTAATCCGGCCGGCCCTTGGCATAGGTCTCGGCGCCTGCGGAAAAGCCGTCGGCGGCATATCGGTTGATGGCGGGCATCGTTGCCTCCGGCATGGCGGCCGGGCGCCATGCTATTGAGCGTATGGATGGCCGAGCGCGGTAATGACCCCGCGCAATTCGGCCAAGCCTTTCAACCGGCCGATGCAGGAATAGCCCGGATTCACCTTCTTGCCGATATCGTCGATCAGCACATGTCCGTGATCGGGCCGCATCACCATCTCCCAGCGCTCCATGCCGGCGGCCTTGCGGCGGCGCTCCTCCGCCAGCAGCACGTCGATCAGGCCGACCATATCGACGCGGCCGCCGAGGTGATCGGATTCGGTGAAGGAGCCGTCCGGCTCGATCGTGACATTGCGCAGATGGGCGAAATGGATGCGCTCGGCGAATTCGCGCGCCATGGCGACGACGTCGTTCTGCGGGCCGGAGCCGTAGGAGCCGGCGCAGAGGGTCATGCCGTTGGCGCGGCTCGGCACGGCGGCGAACAGGGCGCGCAGATCGTCGGCGCCGGAGACGACGCGCGGCAGGCCGAAAAGCGGGAAGGGCGGGTCGTCGGGGTGGATGACCAGCGTGACGCCGCTGGCTTCGGCGACGGGCACGACCTCGCTCAGGAAGGCGATCAGATTGCGGCGCAGCGCATCGGCGTCGATGCCGTCATAGCGGGCGATCTCCTTCCGCAGCGTCTCGCGCGTGTAATGACCCTCGCCGCCGGGTAGGCCGCTGATGATGTTGTGCTCAAGCGTGAGCGCCGTTTCCGCCGACATCCCGGCAAAACGGCGCGCCGCCTTGTCGAGCAGTTCGGAGGAATAGTCCGCCTCGGCGCCCGGCCGCTTCAGCACATGCACGTCATAGGCGACGAAATCGACCATCTCGAAGCGCAGCGCCAGGGCGCCATTGGGCATGGCGTAGTCGAGCTTGGTGCGGGTCCAATCGACGACCGGCATGAAGTTGAAGCACACGAGCGGAATTCCCGCGACCCCCAGGCTATGCAAACTCGCCTTCCAGGTCTCAATGGCTTCCTCGGCGCCTGCCGCGCCGGTCTTGATGGCGGTCGGGATCGGAATGCTCTCGCAGACCGACCAGACAAAACCTTTCGCCTCGCAGACGGTCTTGCGCTGCAGAACCTCGTGCAGCGTCCATTGCTGGCCCTCATATTTCTCGTGCAGGGCGGTGACGATATCCGTCGCGCCCGCCTGGCCGATATCCCTGAGCGACACAGGATCATTCGGCCCGAACCATCTCCATCCCTGGCGCATCCGCCACTCCCGCTGTTCGGCAAATTCGGTTGGTTACTGAAGCCGGATCCCGGTTTCAGGATCGAAATAGACGGCCTTGTCCAGATTGAAGACCAGTTGCAGCATCTCGCCGGGCCGGGCTTCCGCGTCGGCGCGCAGCCGCGCGATGACCTCCTTGCCGGCGATGTTGGTGACGACGAGTGTGTCCGCCCCCGCCGGCTCGACCACATCGACCAGCACATTGACGGTGTCGAGCGTCCCCGCGCTGCGGTCGGCGCTGCCTTCGTCGGTGATCGCCTCCGGCCGGATGCCGAGGATGATTTTCGCGCCGGGCGTCATGGCGGGCGTGACCTTGGTCTCGGGCACGCGCAGGGTGATCGGCGCGGCCCCGTTGCGCCGCAAGGTCATGCGCGGGGCGTTGGCGCCGTCGGCGGCGACTTCGGCCTCGAGCAGATTCATCGCGGGCGAGCCCATGAAATCGGCAACGAACAGATTGGCCGGGCGGTTATAGATCTCCGACGGCGTGCCGACCTGCTGGATGACGCCGTCCTTCAGCACCGCGATCTTGGTCGCCAGCGTCATCGCCTCGATCTGGTCGTGGGTGACATAGACGATGGTCGCGCCCGTCCGGTGGTGCAGCCGCTTGATCTCGGTGCGCATATCGACGCGCAGCTTGGCGTCGAGATTGGAGAGCGGCTCGTCGAACAGGAACAGGCGCGGATTGCGCACCAGCGCCCGGCCCATGGCGACACGCTGGCGCTGGCCGCCGGAGAGCTGCCCGGGCCGGCGCTTCAGCAGATGCTCGATCTGCAGCATCCGCGCCGCCTCGGCGACGGCCGCCTCGCGTTCGGCTTTCGGCATGCCGCGCATCTCCAGCGCGAAGCCGATATTTTCCGCCACCGTCATGTTCGGATAGAGCGCGTAGGACTGGAACACCATGGCGATGTCGCGCTTGGACGGATGCAGGTCGTTGACCAGCTTGCCGTCGATGCGGATCGCGCCCGATGTCACCGCGTCGAGCCCGGCGATCATGTTGAGCAGCGTCGACTTTCCGCAGCCGGACGGCCCGACCAGGACCAGAAAGCCGCCTTTTTCCAGATCGACATCGATGCTTTTGAGGACGTCGAGCCCGCCATAGCGCTTGCTCAGCCCTTCGATTTCGAGAAACGCCATCGCCCTTATCCTTTCACCGCGCCGGCCATCAGGCCCCGGACCAGATATTGCCCGGCGACCACATAGACGATCAGCGTCGGCAGCGCGGCGAACATCGCCGCCGCCATGTGCACGTTGTATTCCTTCACGCCCGTGGAGGAGGAGACCAGATTGTTGAGAGCGACCGTCATCGGCGCGGCATCGCCCGATGCGAAGGAGGCGCCGAAAAGGAAGTCGTTCCAGATATTGGTGAACTGGAAGATCACGGTGACGACGATGATCGGACCGGAGGAGGGCAAGAGGATGCGCCTGAAAATCTGGAAGAAGGAGGCGCCGTCGATCTGCGCCGCGCGCACCAGCTCGGTCGGGAAGGCGTCGTAATAATTGCGGAAGAACAGCGTCGAGAAGCCGATGCCGTAGACGACATGGACGAGGACGAGACCCGCCGTCGTGCCCGCAAGGCCCAGCGTTCCGAGCACCAGCGCCATCGGGATCAGAACCGACTGGAACGGGATGAAGCAGGCGAAGAGCATCATCCCGAAGACGAGGCGATGGCCGGGGAAGCGCCATTTGGTGAGCACATAGCCGTTCACCGCACCCAGCATGGTCGAGATGATGACGGCGGGCACCACCATCAGGATCGAATTGGCGAAAAAGCCCTTGATGCCCTGGCAGGTCAGGCCGACGCAGGTGGTGCCCCAGGCGGCGAGCCAGGGCGCGATGGTCGGGTTCTTCGGCAGGGCCAGCATGTTGCCGTCCTGGATCTCGTCGAGCGTCTTGAACGACGTCACCAGCATGACGAAGAAGGGCAAGAGGTAGAAGACGGCGAAGATCAGCAGCAGGCCGTAGATCACGATCCGCGCCGCGATCGGCGAGCGCGCGCCTGCCGGGAGGTCAGCGGCCATGGCCGGGGTCCTTCAGCTCGGAATAAAGATAGGGGATGATCACGGCCGCAATGGTCATCAGCATGATGACGGCGCTCGCCGCGCCGACCGACATCTGATTGCGGGTGAAGGTGTAGGAATACATGAAGGTCGAGGGTAGCTCGGTGGCATTGCCGGGGCCGCCGCCGGTCAGGGCGATGACGAGGTCGTAGCTCTTGATGGTCAGATGCGTCAGGACGATCACCGCCGACAGGAAGACCGGGCGCAGCATGGGAATGACGATGCGGCGATAGATGGCGAAGCTCGACGCGCCGTCGATCTGCGCCGCCTTCAGGATCTCGCCGTCGATGCCGCGCAATCCGGCGAGGAACATCGCCATGACGAAGCCGGAGGTCTGCCAGACGCCGGCGATGACGATGGTGTAGATCGCCATGTCCGAATTGATCAGCCAGTCGAACTGGAAACTCTGCCAGCCCCAGGCATGCATGGTCTTCTCGAGGCCGAGGCCCGGATTGAGGAACCACTTCCAGGCCGTGCCGGTGACGATGAAGGACAGCGCCATCGGATAGAGATAGATCGGCCGGAACACGCCCTCGCCGCGAATGCGCTGGTCGATCAGGATGGCCAGCGTCAGGCCGAGCAGGATCGAGATGCCGATATAGAGGCTGCCGAAAATGGCAAGGTTTTCCAGCGCCTTGTACCAGTTCGGCTGCGCGAACAAGCGGTAATAGCTGTCGAAGCCGACGATCTCGTAGATCGGCATCAGCCGCGAGCGGGTGAAGGAGAGGTAGATCGTCCACAGGATGAAGCCGTAGACGAAGAACAGCACCAACGCGAAGGACGGCGCGAGCACGAGACGCGGCAGGAAGGCGCGCAGCCGGTCGCCGGAAGAGGAGGCGCGCGGGGGCCGGTAGGCGTCGTCAATGGCGATGGTCATGGGGTAAAACCAGTCAAGCGGATAGGCCGGGGCGGCGCCGGCCGGAGACTTGGCCCCGGCCGGCCCGCAACGCCCAGATTTCAGCAATCGCCTATTTGGCGGCGGCGACGGCTGTCGCCAGTTCCTCCGGCGCCTTGGCCGTGTCGAGCTGACCGTTGAAATGCTTGGTGACGACGTCGAAGATGGCCTGTTTGACGCCGGCCGGCGCCGCGTGGCCATGCGCCATCGAGCCGTAGAGCTTGCCGGCGTCGCTGGCTTCCTTCAGGTCCGCGATGCCCTTCTTGCCGCAAGCATCGAAGGCATCGCCCGGAACGTCGGTGCGCGCCGGCACCGAGCCCTTGACGACATTGAAGGCCGACTGGAAGCCGGGGTCCATCACGGCGAGCGCCATCTTGGCCTGGGCTTCCTTGCGGTCGTCGCCGACCTTGAACATCACGAACTGGTCGGAGTTGAAGGTGACGTTGCCCTGCGTGCCGGGAAAGCGGAAGCAGAGGAAATCGACGTCCGGCTTCTTGCCCGCCGCGATGAATTCGCCCTTGGCCCAGTCGCCCATCATCTGGAAGGCGGCCTCGCCCTTGATGACCATGGCAGAGGCCAGGTTCCAGTCGCGGCCGGAGAAGTTCGGGTCGAGATAGGTCCGCAGCTTGGACATGCGCTCGAAGACGGTTTTCATCTTGTCGGATTTCAGCGTGGCCGGATCGAGGTCGATCAGGGCCTTCTGGTAGAAATCGCCGCCGCCGGTCGCCAGCAGCACGGCCTCGAACACGGTGCCGTCCTGCCAGGGCTGGCCGCCATGGGCGAGCGGGACCACGCCGCCGGCCTTGGCCTTGTCGAGCGCGGCGACGAACTCGTCCCAATTCTTCGGCACGGCGATGCCGAGCTTGTCGAGCACCGCCTTGTTCGCCCAGACCCAGTTGGTCGAATGGACGTTGACCGGCGCCGCGACCCACTGGTCCTTATATTTGGAGAAGCGCTGCAATGCCTTGGGCACCACCTTGTCCCAGCCATCCTTGGCGGCGATGGCGTTGAGATCGGCGAGCGAGCCCAGTTCCGCCCAGTCCTGAATGTCGAAGCCGAGCATCTGCACGGTGGTCGGGATATTGCCCGCCGTGACGCGGGCGCGCAGCACGGTCATCGCCTGCACGCCGCTGCCGCCGGCGATCGGGGTATCCTTCCAGGAAATGCCCTCCTTTTGCAGATTGCCCTTCAAGACATTGAGCGCGGCTGCTTCGCCGCCCGAGGTCCACCAATGCACGACCTCGACTTCCTTCACCTGCGCCGTCGCAGGCTGGCTTGCCATCAGGAGCGCCAATGCGCCCATCGTCTGCAGGATCAGTTTTCTGCCTGTCATTCCATCCTCCCTAGTGCAACTAGCTCCCAGATTCGCGTTGCGTTTCCCCCGTGATTACACGCGCCCACGCACGGCGCCGTGTTCCTATGTTTCTGCTGGATGCTTGCCGGACGCGCCTTCCAGAAGCGTGTCCCGGACCCTGTCGAGATGCGCGGCCATGGCCTCGCGGGCCGCTTGCCCGTCGCGCGCGGCGACCGCCTCGACGATGCGCACATGCTCGCTGACGGTCATGCGGTCGGTGTCGGGCAGGCCGCTATTGGCGCCGAGCCGGTTGAAGACCGGCGCCGTCATATGCCCCCAGAGATCGCCGACGATGCTGGCCAGCACCGAATTTCCCGCCGCCTCGGCGAGCCGGATGTGGAACAGGCTGTCGGTGTCGCGGGTGTCGCGGCCGGAGGCGATGTCGGCGCGCATCATGGCGAGGGTCTCCTCGAGCCCGGCGACCTCCTCGGGCGCTGCGTTTTCGGCGGCCAGCCCGGCGATCTCGGTCTCGACGATGCGGCGGGCGTGGATCACCTCGAAGGGGCTCGGTCCACCATCGGCAAGCGGGGGCGGCAGGGTTTCGGGCGTGGCGATGACGAAGCAGCCCGAGCCGCCGCGCACTTCGACCGATCCCGACATTTCCAATGTGACCAGCGCCTCGCGCAGCACCGGGCGGCTGACGCCGAGCTTGCGCGCCAGCTCCCGCTCCGGCGGCAGCCGGTCGCCGAATTCGAACTCGCCCGCGGCAATCAGCAGGCCGATCTGCTCGGCAACCTTTTGGTAGAGACGCTGGTTCTGTACGGGTTGAAACGGCACTGGCGGCACGACCTGTGTGATAAATTTGGGGCAGCATCACGCGAATATGGGTTTTGGTCAATTGGTAAGATATGTTGACCAGAGTGAGGTTAACTGAGAGGGTAGGCTCGGGCTATCATCGAGTCCTGCCGACTTCCTCTCCCGTTGGGGATAGGGTTGGGTGAGGGGTTACAAACTCACCGATAGGCATTACCTCCTCACTCGCATCGCTACGGCGCGACCTCTCCCATGGGCGAGGTAAGTGAAGCCAAACGGGAGACGGCATGACAGAGCGGAAACTGGAAGGGCGCCGGGTGCTGATTACCGGCGCGTCGCGCGGAATTGGGCGGGCCATCGCCGTGCTCTTTGCGGCGGAGGGCGCCCGGGTCGCCATCAATTACCAGGGCAATCGCAAGGAGGCCGAAGCGTGCCTGGCGCTGACCGAGGCGGCTTCGGCGCGGGCAGGGGTGCTCGATCCCGGCCATTTCATCGTGCAGGCCGATGTCGGCAAGGAGAGCGACGTCAGCGCCATGTTCGACGCCTTCGACCGGCGCTTCGTCGGCATCGATATCCTCATCAACAATGCCGGCATCCAGATCGAGTCCCCCAGCGACAAGGCCGATCCAAAAGATATCGAGCGCGTGCTGCGCACCAATCTGGACGGCGCGGTCTTTTGCTCGCAGGCGGCCATCCGCCGCTTCCTCGCCCAGGGTGACGGCGGCGTCATCGTCAACTGCTCCAGCGTCCACCAGATCATCCCGAAACCGGGCTATCTCGGCTATTCGCTGAGCAAGGGTGCGATGGGCAATCTCACCCGCACGCTGGCGCTGGAATTCGCCGATCGCGGCATTCGCGTCAACGCCGTAGGGCCGGGCGCGACCGTCACCGACATCAATGCGGCCTGGACGGATGACCCCGAGCAGCGCGCCATCGTCGAGGGGCATATCCCGCTCGGGCGCGCGGCCGAGGTGGACGAAGTCGCCGCCGCCTTCCTGTTCCTGGCGTCAAGCGATGCTTCCTACATCACCGGCCAGACGCTATATGTCTGCGGCGGGCTGACGCTTTACGGCGAGTACCGGCAGAATTGGGCATCCTGAGGGGGATCTATGACGCGCGCGGTGATCTTCGATGTCGGCGGAGTCCTGATCGAATGGAATCCGCGTCACCTCTACAGCAAGCTGCTGCCCGACGACGCCGCGATCCAGGCATTCCTCGACGAGATCGGCTTCCACGACTGGAATCTGGCGCTCGACGAGGGGGCGCGCTGGGATGCCTCCATCGCCGAGCTGGCCGCCCGCCATCCGCACCGCCGGGAGCTGATCGAGGCGGCGCACCTGCGCTGGCATGAGATGCTGCCGCATGCTTTCGACGACAGCGTCGCCATCCTCGAGCAACTGGCGCAAAACGGCGTGCCGCTCTATGCCATCACCAATTTCTCCTCGGAGAAATTCGCCGAGACGCGGGCGCGCTTCCCGTTCTTTGCCCATTTCCGCGACATCGTCGTCTCCGGCGACGAGCGGCTGCTGAAACCCGAGGCGCCGATCTACCAGCTCTGCCTCGCCCGCAATGGCCTCACGGTCGAGAACTGCATCTTCATCGACGACAACGCCGCCAATATCGCCGCCGCCACGGCGCTCGGCTTCGACGCCATCCGCTTCGAGACGGCGAAAAAATTGTATGACGATTTGTCGGCGCGCGGTCTTCTGGCGTAACGGCGGTACTGCGGCGCGCCTCCGGCGCAGCCGACCGGCCCCTTACCGAAGGAGGGTCGACGCATACTGCCCGCCATTTATGGAAAGACCGGGAAACCAAGCGCCGTGACGCTCGGCTGGCTGCCGGCCGCCGGGCGGCTCGTCACCGGCGCTGCTCATCCGTAAAACCACGCCCGACTTAGGTCGATCCGAGGTCGATACCAGCGTATCCGATGGTCTGGACCTGAGGTCCCCCTCATTGGACGGCAGACGGATAATTAGCCGCGAATTATGAGTGTTTCACGGCAGTTTTTTTTGCCGGGCAGCGTCCTGCCAGAGGTCTGGCTGGGGCTGAGTTCGACCTCAATCGTGACCCTCCTCCGGCAGCGGCGGGCGGCCACGTGGTCGGCACCGTCTGCATCCCGGAGAACACCATTATGTATCTTCCAAAATCCGCTTCCAAGGCGCGGCTGAGAGAAGCCCAGACATCGCGCGACAATCGGGCCGAGATCGTGCGCGCGCTGCATCTGGGCGAGGTCACGCGGCGCGATCTTTTCCGCATGGGCATCTTCACCGTGACCGGCGCGCTGGCCCTGAAGAACGGCTTGAGCCCCTTCGCCAGGAGCGCCTTTGCCGCCATTCCGGTCGGCACGCCGCCGAGCCCGATGTTCGGCGCGCAGCGTTTTACGCAAGCTTTTCAGCGCATGAATTTGCAGACCGGGCACCGGCTCACCCATCAGAATGTCGGCGGCAAGATGGAGGCGTGCTTCCCGGCCGCGATGGCTCAGCTCAACGGCAAGGCCACCTCATGGCATGAGGAATTCACGGCATCGTCGGGCGCGTCTTACTACAATCCGGTGACCAATCGCGGTCCATTGGAAGGACGCCCGCCGGGTCCTTATTTCGCCCATCAGCGCTGGGATGAATATCTGCCGCAGGTCGGCTATGTCTCGGCGCTCGGGCAGATCGCGCCGAATATGCGTTTCCACCCGAATATGCCGGCTCAGGGCCCGAACGCGGTGTGGAGCTACAACACGGTCGCGGCCGGCACAAACCCCTACACCACAAGGGGCACGCTGCCCGCGCCGCTGTTGAAGATCCGCTACGGCGAGCCGGTTTTGCACCGCATTTACAACGCTCTGCCCACGGATCGTGCCCTCAATGGCGGCTTCGGCCGCAACGAGACGGCGGTGCACAATCACAACGCCCATAATGGCTCCGGCAGCGACGGCGCGCAGAACGCGCATTTCTTCCCCGGCCAGTTCTACGATTACCATTGGGGCACCTGCCTCGCCCGCTCCGACACCATCAACACCGCGGCGACCGACCTGCGCGCCTCGGGCATCGACGACAATGGCATGCCGGTGCCGATTGCCGGTGATTTCCGCGAGTTGCAGGGCACGCTCTGGTTCCACGATCACCGCTTCTTCTTCACGGCGGAGAACGTCTACAAGGGCAATATGGGCATGCTGAACTATTATAGCGGGCCCGATCGCGGCAATGAGGAGATCGAGGACGGCATCAATCTGCGGCTGCCGAGCGGCCGGCTGCTGCCCTGGGGCAATCTCGATTTCGACGTCAATCTCGTCGTCTCCGATTTCGCCACCGATCCCCACGGCCAGCTCTTCTTCGACATCTTCGATACGGACGGCTTCCTCGGCGACAACCTGCTGGTCAACCAGACCTGGGCGCCGTCGATGGACGTGATGCCGCGCAAATACCGCTTCCGCGTGCTGAATGCCTGCATGTCCCGCTTCATCAAGCTGTCGCTGGTCAATCAGAGCGGGGTGTCGGTGCCGGTGCAGGTCGTCGGCAATGACGGCAATCTGCTGGTCAATCCGGTGTCGGTCACGGCGCTGGACACGCAAGGGGTGGCCGAGCGCTTCGACGTCATCGTCGATTTCTCGCGCTTCCGCGTCGGCGACAAGCTGATGCTCGTCAATCACCTCGAGCATAATGACGGGCGCGGGCCCAAGGGTGTCGTCAGCATCGCGGACGCGCTGAAAGGAAAGTCGAACGATCCGGCGGTCGGGCCGATCATGCAATTCGTCATCGCCAATTCTGTGCCGAGCGTCGATGTGCCCGGCTACACCTACACGCTGGCCAATATGGGGGCGAACCTGCCGCGCGTGCCGCTCGTGCTCACCCAGCAGATCCCGGTCGTGACGCCGACCCGGAGCCGCACCATCGAGTTCACGCGCGGCGGCGGCGGCAATGATGGCTGCCTGCCCGATTGCGACGAGCGGGAGAACTTCCCCTGGACCGTCAAGGTCAACGGGCAGGACGCGCATTACCTCAACGCCAACCGGATTTCGCTGGTCTTCCCGCAGCCCGGCGACATCGAGCACATTACGCTGAAGAACGGCGGCGGCGGCTGGGATCACCCGATCCATCTGCATTTCGAGGAAGGGGTGACGCTGAGCCGGTCGACGGGCGCGCTGGCGGCCACGGAGAGGCTGGCGCGCAAGGACGTCTGGCGGCTCGGGCCGGGCGCCTCGGTGACGTTCCAGGTGCAGTTCGGCGAGTTCGGCGGCGCTTATGTCTCGCATTGCCACAATACGGTGCATGAGGATTTCGCCATGCTGCTGCGCTACCAGCTCCTTAAGACCGACAATGGCACTGGCGATCCCTTTGTCGGCGTCAGCCAGACGCCCAATCCGACCCCGGACGGCGTCGAATGGCTGACGCCTGAAATCCTCCCCGAGGGCGATCCGCGCATCAATGCGCTGCGCTCGGCCTCGAACCGCTAGGGCAGACGCGCTAAGAAAGTGGGACGGGCCGTTTTGGCTCGTCCTGCACGCCTAACGGATCTAGTTTTCCGAAATCCGCGCGAAGGCTGGGATCCAGTACGCTGCAGCGTTTGAGGTGACGCAGAACGCCAATTTCGAGTTTGTGAATACTGGATCCCCGCCTTCGCGGGGATTTCGTCTGAGGGGGATTGGAAGCCGCCAATTCGCGTCCTGTCCGGCGAAGAATCTCCACTCATACGTACTCTCCATTCAGCCATCCGGCGCGCCGGTACTGCCTCGGAGGGAGCCGGGACCGCCAGTCGGCCCCGCAAGTCAGGACCGAAGGACCTGAGACCAAAGTCTGGTCGCGTCCGACTTTATGCCCTTCCGCGCTTTCCCCTCGTGGCCCGACCTGCTTGCGCTGCGCCGATCCGCATCGGGCCGCCAGAGCGGGATCGCATGAGATGAATTCGCCCTGAGCGCCGCGACGATTTTCCGCCACCGAAACCGCCGCAGCGTGGCCCTCTCCCATGGGGAGAGGGCGGCGCGCGTCAGCGCGCCGGGTGAGGGGGTAATGCCTCTCCATGAGGCAACGCCTGTTCCTACCGAGAGGGATTACCCCCTCACCCTAACCCTGTCCCCATGGAGACCTTTGCGTATCGAAGGTCCTCTCCCCGTCGTCCCGGACGGCCGTCAGGCCGAGCCGGGACCCAATCATATTTCCGCTATTGCTGCGGCAAGTGGAGAGGCGAGTGGGCCCCGGCTCTAACGGCCGGGGCGAAGGAATCGAAGTTTTGCAAAGGTCTTCCATGGGAGAGGGAATTTGGCTGCGGATTGGTTTACGGGGGTAATGCGTCCCGTCCGAAGCCACTGCCTCGTGGCGCACTCGCCCCCTGCCGCCTTCAGCGTTTTGCGCCGATGCTTCGTCCCAGCCCCGCCGGGCGTTCTAGATCGGCGTGCGCCTCGACGATCGGCATCAGCCGGTCGAGGATCGAGGACGGCGCGGGCGAGGCGCGCCCCGCTTTGCTGTCGACATGCAGCAGCATCTGTTCCGCCGTGGCGATCGGCTGCTCCGACTGGCCGGAAAAGATGCGCTGAAAGACGTGGATGCGCTTTTCGTCCGCCGCGATGATCTGGCAGGTGGCGGCCAGCCGGTCGCCGAGCCGCGCCTGGCCGAGATGCTGCATATGCGTCTCGACCGTATAGTAGCTGTGACCGCCCGCCACATAGTCGAGATCGGCGCCGATCAGCCGCAGCAGCGCATCCGTCGTCTTGCCGAAGACCTCGAGATAGCGGTGTTCGGTCATGTGGCCATTATAGTCGATCCAGGCAGGGGGAACGGTCGTCTCCAGCAAGCGGAGCGGCTTTTCGATCTCGATCTCCGGCGCGGCGGCGAGGCTTTCCAGGCGGCGCTCGAAATCGGCCAGCAGACGGCCCGCGCCCCAGCCGCGCCCGTTGTCGCCCGCCTTCAGCGCCTTGATGATCTCGACGAGATTGCCGTCGCGGATGCGCTCCAGATCGCGGATGGACAGGCCCGCCGCCTGGGCGTCCGATTGCGCCGCGATCTTGTCGATGAGCGCGTCGTCGAGATCCACGACGTCGGTCAGCTTGGTCCACGGCCATTTGAGGCAGGGGCCGAACTGCGCCAGGAAATGCCGCATCCCCGCCTCGCCGCCCGCGATGCGGTAGGTCTGGAACAGGCCCATCTGCGCCCAGCGCAGGCCGAAGGAATAGCGGATGACATTGTCGAGCGTTTCCACGTCGCAAATGTCGTCCTTGATGAGCCAGAGGGCCTCGCGCCAGAGCGCTTCCAGCAGCCGGTCGCCGACGAAGGCTTCGATTTCGCGGCTGATGACGACGCCCTTCATGCCGATGGCGTCCAGGATTGCCCGGCTGCGCGCCAGCGTCTCCGCGGAGGTGGCCCTGCCGCCGACCAACTCGACCAGCGGCAGCAGGTAAACGGGATTATAGGGGTGGGCGACGAAGAGGCGTTCGGGATGCGTCAGCCCGCTCTGCAGATCGGAGGGCAGCAGGCCGGAGGTCGAGGACCCGATCAGCGCGCTGGCGGGCGCCGCGGCGTCGATCTCGGCCAGCACGCGCTGCTTGATGTCCAGCCGCTCGGGCACGTTTTCCTGGATCCATTCGGCCTCCGCGACGGCGTCCGCGATGCTGGCCCGAAAGCGCAGCGCGCCGCGCCTCGGCAGGGGAGCATCCGTCAGCATGGCGTAAGCGCGTTCGGCATTGGCGAGGACTTCGCCGACGATGCGCGGTGTCTCCGGATGGGGATCGAACACCTCCACATCGACGCCCGCCAGCAGAAAACGTGCGATCCAGCCGCCGCCGATCACGCCTCCGCCGATGCAGGCCGCGCGCGACAGGGGGCGTGCGGCATTGTTCTTCTCGACCATGGACGTTGCCTCCGTCAGCGCTTCTGAAGCTTCAGTTTCTCGCGGACCTCCTGCGGTCCGACGATGCGCGCGCCCATGTTGGTCACGACGCTCGCCGCCTTCTCGACGAGCTGGGCATTGGTCGCCAGCTCCCCCTTGCCGATATAGAGATTGTCCTCCAGGCCGACGCGGACATTGCCGCCCGCCAGCACCGCCGCCGCCGGATAAGCCAGCGCGTTGCGCCCGATCGAGAAGGCCGAAAAGGTCCAGTCCGCGGGAATGTTGTTCACCATGGCCATGAAGGTGTTGAGGTCGTCGGGCGCGCCCCAGGGGATGCCCATGCAGAGCTGCACCAGCACGGGGTCCGCGATCAGCCCCTCGGAGACGAGCTGGCGCGCGAACCAGAGATGGCCGGTGTCGAAAACCTCGATCTCCGGGCGCACCCCCAGGGCCGCCATCTGCCGCGCCATCTCGCGCAGCATCGATGGGGTGTTGGTCATGATGTAATCGCCGAGGCTGAAGTTCATGGTGCCGCAGTCGAGCGTGCAGATTTCGGGCAGGCACTCGGCGACATGGGCGACGCGCTCGGTCGCGCCGGCCATGTCGGTCGCGGCTGCATCGACCGGAAACGGCCGCTCCACATCGCCGAAGACGAGATCGCCGCCCATTCCCGCGGTCAGGTTCAGCACCACATCGACATCGGCCGAGCGGATGCGGTCGGTGACCTCGCGGTAGAGGTCGCGCCGCCGCGAGGCCGCCCCGGTCTCAGGATCGCGCACATGGCAATGGACGACCGCCGCGCCCGCCCTGGCCGCGTCGATGGCCGACGCCGCGATCTCGGCGGGCGTGACCGGCACATGGCGCGAGCGCTTGGCGGTGTCGCCCGCCCCGGTCACGGCGCAAGTGATGAAGACATCGCGGTTCATCGACAGCGGCATTCTGGCCTCCTTGTTGCAAGGGACATGCTTGACCGAAAACCCCAGCCGTGCAGTGCTGATTGCGAGGCTGGTTTTTCATTTTGCGAAGCGATGATATTCACGCAGTCCGATGAGCCGCTGGACGTTACTTTGCTCCTGTTCTCGGGCTTTTCGCTGTTGTCCTTCGCCGCCACGCTCGACCCGATGCGCGGCGCCAACCGGGTGCTCGGCCGGCCCGCCTTCCGCTGGAAGCTCGTCTCGATGGACGGCGCCGACGCGGTCGCCAGTTGCGGGCTGCCCATTCCCATCGACGGCGCCTTCGATGCAAGCGGGCGGCAGGACGCGCTGATCGTGATCGCGGCCTTCGACGTCACCTCCTATGCGACGCGGAAGACGCTTGCCGCGCTGCGCGCGGGGGCAAAGCGCTCGGCCATTGTCGGCGGCATCGAATCGGGCCCCTGGCTGCTCGGCTTTGCCGGTCTCCTCGACGGCCGGCGCGCCACCACCCATTGGGAAGACCTCGAGGATTTCGCAGCGCGCTTTCCCAATGTGGACGTGCGCCCCGACCGCTGGGTGGTGGACAAGACGGTTTTCACCACCGGCGGCGCGACGCCCGCGCTCGACTGCATGCTGGCGCTCATCAAGGCGCGGACCGGCTATTCCGCGGCGCTGAATGTCGCGAGCCTCTACATCTACGAGGAAGCCCGCAGCGGCGCCGACGTGCAGCCCATCGTCTCGCTCGGACGCATCCGCGACCACGAGCCCCGCGTCGCCGAAGCCATCCGCATCATGGAGACCCATATCGACCAGCCGCTGACCATCTCGGCGATCGCCTGCCGCATCGGCATCTCGCCGCGCGGGCTCGAGATGCTGTTCCTGCGGGTGGTGAACACCTCGCCGGGCGCCTATTACTTGGCGCTGCGCCTGCACGCGGCGCGGCGGCTGGTGCTCGACACCAGCCTGCCGGTCGCCGACATCGCCGTGCGCACGGGCTTTTCCGCGATCGCCTCGCTGTCGCGCGCCTTCCGGCGGCAATTCGGCCTGTCCCCGTCGCAGGCCCGGCGCAGCGCCCGCTCATAAGCCGATCTGGGCACGGACGGCGGCGAGCCCGGGCTTGCCGTCGAGCGTCGTCACGCCGTCGAGCCAGCGGGCGAGCACATCGGGATGGGCCTTCATCCAGGCGCTGGCAGCCTGATCGGCCTGCATCTTGTCGTCGAGGATGTTGCTCATGAGCTTGTCCTCCGTCGCGACGTCGAACACCAGATTGGACAGCAGCCGCCCGATATTGGGGCACGCCTTGGCATAGCCGCTGCGGGTCAGGGTCACGACGGTTGCGCCGCCATCATTGGGGCCGAACACGTCATCGCCCTTTTCGAGATAGGCGATCGGCAGGTTGACGTTCATCGGATGCGGGCGCCAGCCGAAGAACACGATCGGCTTGCCTTGGCCGATCTCGCGCTTGACCTGCGCCAGCATGGCCTGTTCGCTGGACTCCACCAAGCTGAAGCCGCCGAGGCCAAAAGCGTTGCTCTGGATCATTTTTGCGATGGTGGCGTTGGCGCTGCTCCCCGCTTCGATGCCGTAGAGCTTGCCTCCGAGCTGATCCTTGAAACGGGCGATGTCGGCATAGGTCTTCAAGCCGGCGTCATAGGCCGCCTTGGGCACGGCGAAACCGATGCGGGCGCCGGAGAGGTTCGTCGTGACGATGTCGATCTTGCCGTCCTTGACGAGCGGGACCTGGGTCGGCTCCTGCACCGGCATCCAATTGCCGAGAAACACGTCCTGGTCGCCGTTCTTCAGCGCCTCGAAGGTGACGGCGACCGACAGCACGGTGATATTGGGCTTGTAGCCGAGCCCTTTGAGGATAACTTCGGCGATGGCGGTCGTCGCGGTGATATCGGTCCAGCCGACATCGGAGAAGCGAGGCTTTGCGCAAGCCGCCGGGTCATCGGCCAGCGCCGGAGAGGCCAGGACCGTCGCGGATAGCGCGAGACATGCAATAAGCTGCCGCATAACCATTGCTGTTCCCCATGATTGCCAATCATGCCGCGATAGGCCGGCACGATAAAAGGATCAGATGGCTTGGCGATCCGTGCTTGATCTATTCCGAAGCAGAATTGATGAACTGCGCAAGGCGGAACGAGCGAAGGCGGTTGCCGGCCCGCCCGCCTTGCGGGACTCAGCGCAGCTTGCCGCGCGCCGCGACCGGCAGTTCGCCGATGATCTCGTCGCCGCGCACGGTGATGTAGCGGTCCTGCATGTTCACCACGACGCAGACATGGTTCGGGATGATGCGCACGACATCGCCGATCTCAGGAGGTTGCTCGCAGGCCGTCAGGTCGAGGAAACCGTGCTCCTCGGCGAATTTGGCGATGCGCGCCTTCGGGTGTTCCAGGATCAGGCCGAAGCCGTCGAGGCCGCCGCTGTCGCTGGTCAGCGTCTTCGACCCGGAATCGAGGATGCCGCGGCCGGGCGCGGCGCGGCTCACCACCGTGGCGTAGAGATTCAGGGCGCAGTCTTCGAGCGAGGCGACGCCCGCCGCCATCATCATGCGGTCGTTGAAGATGCAGGTGCCGGCGCGGTGCTCGGTGACCCCTTCGATCTTGCCCAGATTGGGCAGGTTCGGCGTGCCGCCGGATGAGACAACGCGGGGCTCGAGGCCGGCCGCGCGCACGCCCGCCTTCGCCGTGTCGAGGAAGCTCTGCGTCTCGGCGACGCCGTTCTCGGGCGGATAGAGCATGAAGCCGGCGAAGGCGAGGCTCGGATGCGACGCGATCCGCTCGGCGAGCGCGACGGCCTCCTGCGGCGTCACCACGCCCGCGCGGGCCCGCCCGGTGTCGCATTCGACGATGACGTCGAGCGGGCGTCCGGCGATCTCGCCCGCCCGCGCCAGGCCGTCGACCACGACGGCGCTATCGGCCGCGACCGTCATCTTCACCCGGCCCGCCAGCTTGCCGAGGCGTCCGGTCTTTTCCTCGCCGAGGATGTTGTAGGTGATCAGGATGTCGTCATGCCCGGCATCGGCCATGACCTCCGCCTCGCCAAGCTTCTGGCAGGCGATGCCCTTCGCGCCGGCGTCCCGCTGCATGGCGGCGAGCACGGGACTCTTATGCGTCTTGATATGCGGGCGGTTGGCGACGCCCGCCGCATCGCAGCGCGCTTGCAGCCGGGCGATGTTGCGCTCGACGATGTCCAGGTCGATCACCAGCGAGGGCGTGCCGTAGCGCCGCGCGATCTCCGCCTTCAGGGTCTCGATACTCATGTCAGCCTCCCGCGCTTCATGGCCGGATTAACAAAATCGCCTCGATCTCGACGCTGATGCCGCCCGGCAGGCTGCCCATGCCGACCGCCGAGCGAGCGTGCCGGCCCGCATCGCCCAGCACATCGACGAACAGATCCGAACAGCCATTGATGACCTTCGGATGGTCGCCGAAATCGGGCTCCGCATTGACCATGCCGAGCAGTTTGATCACCGCCTCGATGCGGCCCAGCGTGCCGATCGCGGCCTTTGCCGTGGCGAGCAGCGACAGGCCGGTGAGGCGCGCATGATCATAGCCCTCTTCGATCGAGGTGTCGCGTCCCAGCCGCCCGGTGCAGAGCGTGCCGTCCGCGCGGCGGGGGCCCTGGCCGGAGAGATAGAGCAGATTGCCCGCCCAGCGATAGGGCACGTAATTGGCCATGGGCTGGGGCGAATTCGGCAGGGTGAGGCCGAGCGAGGCGAGCTTTTCTTCCGGTGTCATAGGCGTCTCCTTATTGTGGGGGTCCGTGCGTGCGCCGGTCAGTCCCGCGACGAGCGCAAAAATTCGATCAGGCGCGGGCTGCGCGGATTGTTGAAAATCTCCGAGGGCGGCCCGGCTTCCGCGATGCGGCCCTTCTCCATGAACACGACGCTGTGGGAGACGTCGCGCGCAAAGCGCATCTCATGCGTGACGATCAAGAGCGTCGCGCCCTCGCCCGCGATCAGCTTGACGGTTTGCAGCACCTCCTGCACCAGCTCAGGGTCGAGCGCGGAGGTGATCTCGTCAAGCAGCACGAGTTTCGGGTTCATCGCCAGGGCGCGGGCGATGGCGACGCGCTGCTGCTGGCCGCCCGAAAGCTGGCTCGGATAATGCGCGGCGTGCCCGGCAAGGCCGACCCGGCCGAGCCAGTCGGCGGCGAGCGCGCGCGCCTCGGCCTTGGCCATGCCCTTCACCTTGATGAGGCCGAGCGCGACATTGCCGAGCGCCGTCAGATGCGGGAACAGGTTGAAGGACTGGAACACCATGCCGGTCATCGCCCGCTGGCGCGACAAGTCGCGGTCCTTCAGCCGGCGGCGGCGCTGGCCTTCGGTGCGGTAGCCGATGGCCTCGCCATCGATCAGGATGTCCCCGCCGTCGAATTCCTCCAGCAGGTTGACGCAGCGCAGGAGCGTCGTCTTGCCGGAGCCGGAGGAGCCGATCACCGAGACGACCTGCCCCTGATGCACGTCGAGATCGACGCCTTTCAGCACGTCCAGCGCGCCGAAGCGCTTGGTCAGGGCCTTGATCTGAAGCAGCGGTTGCATGGGCCTTATCTCGGGTTCAGGGCTGGGTGACGCGCCGCTCGATGGTCTTGCCGAGCCGCTCGATGCTGTAATTGACGATCAGATAGAGCAGGCCGGCGACGAGGTAGAAATCCAGGGTGAGAAAATTGCGCCCGACGATCTCCTGCGTCTTCAGCAGCAACTCGCCGACGCCGATGATGGAAACGAGCGTCGAGGCTTTCACCAATTCCGCGCCGGTGTTGATCCAGGTCGGCAGGATGGCGCGCAGCGCCTGCGGCAGCAGCACATAGGCGAGGATTTTCGGAAAAGTCAGGCCGATGGAGCGCGCCGCTTCCGTTTGGCCGGGCGGGATGGCGGCGAGCGCGCCGCGCAAAATCTCGGCCATATGCGCCGCGCAGAACAGCGTCAGCGCGAGCACGCCCGCCGTCAGCGCCTCGAGGCTGACGCGGAACACCGACGGCATGTAGAAACAGGCCAGCACCAGCACGAGCACCGGCGTGCCCCGGATGATGTCGACATAGGCGCGCGAGACGAGGCGCAGCGGCAGCCGCCCATAGGTCAGCGCGATGCCGATGAGAAGCCCCGCCAGCGTGCCGAGGGTGATCGAGAGCGCGGAGATTTCGATGGTGCGCAGAAACCCTTCCGCCAAAGCGAAGCGGGAGATCCAGAGTTCATGCAGGAAATAATCCATGGCGCCCGCCTAGAATTTTGGAAAGCGCCGCTCGAGCGCCCGCAGCAGCGCCGCGATGGAGAGGCAGGTCGAGACATAGAGCAGGCTCACCACCGTCCAGGTCTCGATGACGCGAAAGCTCTCCACGTTGATCTTGCGCGCCTCGAAGGTGAGTTCCGGGATGGCGATCACGGCGGCGATGGATGAGTCCTTGAACAGCGAGATGAAGGTCGTGCCAAGGGCGGGAAGCGCGTTGCGGACCATGATCGGCGCGACGACATAGGCGTTGGTCTGCAGCCGGGTGAGGCCGATCGCCCGCCCCGCTTCGATGACTCCCTTGGGCACCGCCAGCAGCCCGGCGCGGAAGACTTCGGTGAGATAGGCGCCGGCATAGACGGCGAGCGAGGCGACGAAGCTTTCGACCTTGTCCAGCCGGATGCCCCATTGCGGCAGGCCGAAATAGACCACCAGCACGATCACCAGGATCGGCAAATTGCGGAACACGGTCACATAGAGACCGGCAGCGCGCCGCCAGAAGGGCGACGGGCCGACGCTGGCGAAGCCGGCCGCGAGCCCGATCACCGCGCCGATGGCGACGGCGGCGAGCCCGAGGCCGAGGCCCAGAGCGAGCCCCGACAGCAGCCTGTCGAAGCTCGCCCAGACCACACCGAAATGCAGCGTGTAGCCCATCGTCCCCGGAACTCAGCGCAGCTCGGACGGGAAGCCGATCTTCGGCGCGGGCGGCGTCTCGCCGAACCATTTTTCGAACGAAGCCTTATAGGTGTCAAACTCGACGCCCGTCAGCGCCTCGCGCAGCGCGATATTGACGAAATTGATCCAGTCCGGATCGCCCTGGCGCACGGCGCAGGAATAGGTCTGCGGCTCCCAGCCATAGCCGGAATCCTGGTAGCGGCCGGGGTTCTGTTTGATGAACCAGCGCAGCGACGAGGCGTCCGTGGCGGCGGCGTCGGCGCGGCCGGAATTCAGCGCCTGATAGATCAGGTCGACGCTGTCATATTGGTCGACCTTGGCCTCCGGCAGCGCCTTATGCACCATGGTCTCGGCATAGACATTCTGCAGCACCGAGATCGTCACCTTGCCGCCCGCCGCCTTCAGCGCCTCGTAATCGGCATATTTGCCGCCCTTCAGCAGCAGGAGGCCGACGCCTTCGCGGTAATAGGGGATGGTGAAGGCGACCTGCTGGGCGCGCGCTGCGGTCACGGTCATGAACTGGCAGGTGATGTCGACCTTGCCGGTGGTGATGTTGGGGATGCGGGCATCCGACGCCTGGGTGACGAATTCGATCTTGGTCTCGTCGTTGAACAGGCCCTTGGCGATCACCTTGGCGATGTCGATGTCATAGCCGACCAGCTCGCCCTTCTCATCCTTGAAATGCCACGGCGGATTGGTGCTGCCGGTGCCGACGATCAGCTTTCCGCGCCCGAGCACTTCCTGAAGCTTGCTCTGCGCGCCCGCCGGAGCGGCGATGGCCGCGCTGAGGATCACCAGCCCCAGCATGCCTGCGAATTTCTGCAACCTGCTTGTCATGACAGCCCCCAAAAGTTTGGCCCACCAAGATCTGTCTGATATCCCGGACATTTGTCTTTTATTTCAGACAAATTGAGCGTATTTGGCTTTAATCGTTTGCGCAAGGGGTTGCGTCGCGGATGATGCCGGAGGTCGAATGGGGCGGGCTAAGACAATGGCATTGAACGGACAAAGCGCGCAATCCGCCGCGCCGAAGGTGGCGCATGAGCGGCAGCGCGGTATCGACCGCGTCATCAGCCTGCTCGAGGCATTGCTGCGCGAGCACAAGCCGACCCGGATCGGCGATCTCGCCCGGCGGATCGGCGCGCCGCGCTCGACCACTTACGAGATCGTCGCAAGGCTCGTCGAAGCCGAGATCCTGGAGCCCTGCGGCCCAGGCGGCGAGATCTATTTCGGCCGCGCCGCGCATCTGTTCGGCCGCGCCTATGCCGACGCCAATCCCCTGTTCCGCCGCGTCGGTGAGGTGATGGAGCGCCTTGCTTCGGAGACCCACGCGACGACGCAGTTCTGCGGGCTGAGGGGCAACAAATACACCGTCATCGACAGCCGCGACGGCGCCGGCCTGTTCCGCATCACCACCGATATCGGCGTCGAGGTGCCCGCGCCGTGGACCGCCTCGGGCCGCCTGCTGCTCGATCATATGAGCCCCGAGGAGATCCGCGCCTTCGTGCCGCCGGAGGATTTTCGGCTGCCGGACGGGCGTACCCTGGCGGTGGAAAGCTTCCTCGCCGATGTCGCCCGCGCCCGCGCCACCGGCCGCTGCGCCACCACAGGCCTCGCCGATCCGTTCACCTACTGCCTCGCCGCCCCGATCCGCGACCGCGCCGGGATCGCGCGCACGACGCTCTGCTTCGTCATTCCCGCCGACACGCCCGAGCCGAGGCGCGTCGAGCTGCTGGACCGGCTGGCGGCCGAGGCCGAGCTGCTGGCGGAGCGGTGATGCCCCGCGCCCATCAGCTCCGCAGACGCGGGTCGAGCGCGTCGCGCAGGCCGTCGCCGATGAAATTGACGCTGAGCACGGTCAGCGAGATGGCGAGGCCCGGCCAGATCACCCGCGAGGGGTTGAGCGTCATGTAATTGGCGCCGTCATAGAGGAGGCGCCCCCAGGTCGGGAAGTCCGGCGGGAAGCCGAGGCCGAGGAAGGAGAGCGCCGACTCGATGATGATCGCCGAGGCGACGCCGAGCGTGCCCGACACCATGATCGGGCTGAGCACGTTGGGCAGGATATGGCGGAAGATGATCTTATACGGCCGCGCCCCGATGCTGCGGGCGGCGAGCACGAAATCGCGCTCCTTCACGCCGAGCACTTCGGCCCTGACGACACGCGCCGTCTGCATCCAGCTCGTGATGCCGATGACGAAGACGATCAGCAGGAAGATGCCGGCGGACGGGCCGAACAGGTCGCGCAGCACGTCGCGGAACAAGAGGATGATTACCAAGAGCAGCGGCAGGATCGGCAGGGCGAGGAACAGCTCGGTCATGCGCATCAGAATGCCGTCGAGCCGCCGGAAGAAACCCGCGAGCACGCCGATGGTGGTGCCGAGCGTGACGGCGATCAGCATGGCCGAGATGCCGACCGCGAGCGAGACGCGGCCCCCGGCCATGACCTGGGCGAAGAGGTCGCGGCCGAGATTGTCAGTGCCGAGCGGATGGTCGAGGCTCATGCCGCGATTGGCGATGCGCGGGTTGATACGGTCCGGGCTGACCGTCCACAGATACGGCCCGGCCAGCACGATCAGCACGATGGCCGCGAGCACGATCATGCCCACGAGCGCGCCCGGATGGCGCAGGAACTGCCGCCGGACATCGGACCAGAGCGAGCGGTGCGCTTGATCCAGGGCGGCGGGCTCGGCCGCCTCGTCCGCGCGCGGTGCGATGAGGTCGAGCTCACTCATAGCGGATCCTCGGGTCGAGGATGCCGTAGAGGATGTCGGCGATCAGGTTGAAGGTGACGATCAGCACCGCGAAGATGAAGGTGAGCGTCTGCACCAGCGGAATATCGGCGCTCTGGATGCCTGATATCAGCAATTCGCCGAGCCCGTTGATGCGGAAGATCTGCTCGGTGATGATGGCCCCGCCGAAGACTTGCGGCACGCCGAGCGCGATGACCGTGACGACCGGGATCAGGCTGTTCCTGAGCACATGGACGAAGATCACCACATGCTCGCTCATGCCCTTGGCGCGGGCGGTGCGCACATAATCCTGGCCGAAATTCTCCAGCATCGAGGCGCGCATGAAGCGGCTGATCTGCGCCGCATTATAGAGGCCGAGCACCGCGACCGGCATCGCCATCTGCTTGAGCTGGGCGGTAAAGCTTCCCCAGTCGGTGACGCGCAGCGAAGTGTCGTAGATCGAGGGCAGCCAGTTCAGGTTGACGCTGAAGATGATGATGAGCAGCAGGCCGGTGAAGAAGGTCGGCACGGAAAAGCCGATCATCGACACCAGCGTGCCGATCTGGTCGAACCAGGAATATTTGCGGTAGGCCGAGATAATGCCGATCGGCAGGGCGATCAGGATGCCGGTGAGATAGCCGAGGCCGACGACGGTCAGCGTCTGCGGCGCGCGCTCGACGATCAGGTCGACAATGGGGCTGCGCGTGGTCCAGGAGCGCAGGCGAAGCCGCTCGCTGGCATCGCCGATCTCGATGCCGAAGGCCGATTGCAACAGGTTCAGCGGCTCGTTGACGAAGAACTGGTACAGCCATTTGAGATAGCGGATGAGGAACGGCTCGCCGAGGCCGAGCGACAGCCGGATCTGCTCGCGCACTTCGGGCGGGATGGTGGTCGGCAGGTTGGCGGTCGGGTCGTTCGGCGCAAGGTCCAAGAGCGCGAAAATGACGAAGCTGATCACCAGCAGCGTGGGGATCGCGAGGAGCAGGCGTCTGAGCGTGTATCGGAGCATGAGAAACCCGACTGTAAGTGTGCCCCCCGAAACGGCAGGAGGGCCCGATTGACCGCGCTGCCTCCAGCACGATCGCTCCCCCTCCCATGGGGAGAGGGCTGGGGTGAGGGGGTAATCCCTATCGGTAGGACGGACGTCGCCACACGGATGGGCATTACCCCCTCACCCTGGTCCCTCTCCCCATGGGAGAGGGGACCGGATGCGGCCTCTGCGTGGAAACAGAGAGGTGGTGCCGCGTCGCAAGTCGTCCGCCGCGGCTATTTCTTCCGTGTCCAGTCGGCGACGTTCCACAGTTCCACGTCCCAGGCATTGTGGCGATGGCCGGCCAGCTTGTTGCTGATGGCCGAGATGCGCCCGCGATAGATCAGCGGGATCATCACCCCGTCCTCGACCAGCATGTCGTTCATCTTCTTCACCAGCGCCGCCCGCGCGGCCAGATCGGCGGTCTGCGCCAGCTCGGCGGCGAGCTTGTCATAGGCCGGATTGCAATAGCGCGAGAAATTAGTGCCGAGCCAGTTGGTCTTCGGCTCGGGGATTTCCTTGCAGGTCGAGCCGCCCAGATTGGTCTCGGGATCGGTGCCGACATAGGTCCAGGCGAACATCTCGATATCGGCGAAGAATTTCTGGCTGGTGTCCGGGCTGGACGGATCGGCGCCGAAGAACACCGAGCCGGCGATGTTGCGCAGCTCCGTCGCGACGCCGATGTCGCCCCACATCTGCTTGATCAGCGCCTGCGTCGCCTGCCGCACGGAATTGGTTGAGGTCTGGTAGAGCAGCGAGGCGCGCACGCCATCCTTCACGCGGATGCCGTCACTGCCCTTCTTCCAGCCGGCCTCGTCCAGGATCTTGTTGGCCTTCTCGATATCCGGCGTCTTGCACCAGTCGACGGCGGTCGACGTATAGACTTCGGGCGCGGGAACGATATTGCAGGTCACCCGGCCCGAGGCGCCATAGCCGGTATCGACCAGGAGCTGGCGGTCGATGGCGAGCGCCAGCGCGCGGCGCATGGCGGGGTCCTTCAGCACCGGATGCGGATTGCTGCCGTCGCCATAGACGGAGCGCTTGTCTCCCGCCTCGGGGCGGGAATTGGTGAAATTGAGATGCATCCGCTCCAGATAATTGCCGAAAGCGGTGATGACCTCGCCCTTGCCGGCCTTGGCCATGCGCTCGAGGATTTCCGGCTCGACCTGGGTGTTCCAGGCATAGTCGAACTCGCCCGTCTCCAGCACCGCGCGCGCGGCGGACGCGGGATCGCCGCCGCCTTTCATATAGATGCTGGCGAAGGCGGGCTTGGCCGGATCGCGGTATTTGTCGTTGGCGACATAGCGGATGCTGTCATTGGCCCGGAATTCGGCCACCTTGAACGGTCCGGTGCCGATGGGGGCGAAATTCTCCTTGGTGCATTGCGCGGCTTTCGCGCCCAGGCAGTCTTTGAACTGCGCCTTCTGCAGGATCGCCGATTCGCCGCCGACGAAGGGTCCGTAGGGGAAGGGCTTGGCGGATTTGAAGCTGATCTTGACCGTCAGCGGATCGGCCGCTTCGACCTTCTCGACATCGGTGAAGGCCGAGAGCTTGCTGCACCCGCCCCCCGGCGCCATGCAATATTCGGCGGTGAACACCACATCCTCGGCGGTCAGCGGCGTGCCGTCCGACCAGGTGATGCCCGGCTTCAGCTTCCAGGTGATGGATTTCAGATCCGCCGCCATGCCGCCATTGGCGAGTGTCGGCACCTCGACCGCAAGGCGCGCGACCATGTCGCCCTTCTCGTCATAGCTGGCGAGCGGCTCGAGCACGACCGAGGACGCCTCGACGTCCTTCACGCCGCTCGACAGATAGGGGTTGAGGATCGAGGGCGCCTGCCAATAGAGGATTTTGACCTCGCCATCCGCGCCGCGCTGCGCCGCCGCCGGCGAGATCGTCAGCACCGCTGCCGCCGCCGCGCCTATAGCCCCGTGCCATTTCATCATCACATCGCTCCTGCTCTTGTCGTGCTATTCAACCCGGTGACAGGCGACCCACCGCTCCCCGTCCCGCTTGCGCCACGCCGGCTCCTCCACCGCGCAGCGGTCGAAGGCGACCGGGCAGCGCGTGCGGAAGCGGCAGCCGGATGGCGGATTGGCGGGGCTCGGCACGTCGCCTTTCAGAATGATGCGGGTGCGGCGGCGCTCGGCCTCGGGCTCCGGGATAGGGATCGCCGAGAGCAGCGCCTGCGTATAGGGATGCAGCGGGGCGGCATAGAGCGCGCGGCGCGGCGCCAGCTCGACGAGTTTGCCGAGATACATCACCGCCACCCGGTCGGCGATATGGCGCACCATCGACAAGTCGTGGCTGATGAACAGATAGGTGAGGCCGAGCTGCGCCTGCAAATCCTGCAGCAGGTTGACCACCTGGGCCTGGATCGAGACGTCGAGCGCGGCGATCGGCTCGTCGCAGACGATGAAGTCGGGGTTCAGCGCGATGGCGCGGGCGATGCCGATGCGCTGGCGCTGGCCGCCGGAGAATTCATGCGGGTAGCGGTCGGCGAATTTCGGATTGAGGCCGACGGCGTTCAGCAATTCACGCACGCGGTCTCGTCGTCGCCGCCCCTTGGCGACGCCGTGCTCGGCCAGCGGCTCGGCGACGATCGAGCCAACGGTCATGCGCGGGTTCAGGCAGGCCTGCGGGTCCTGGAAGATCATCTGCATGCGCGGGCGCAGGCGGCGCAAGGTCTCGCCGGCCATGCCGGTGATCTCCGTGCCGTCGAAGACGATGCGGCCGCCGGTCGGATCGTAGAGCCGCAAGATGGTGCGGCCGGCCGTGGACTTGCCGCAGCCGCTCTCGCCGACCAGGGCCAGCGTCTGCACGCGCGGGATCTCGAAGCTGATGCCATCGACCGCGCGGATGGTGCCGACCTGCCGACGAAACATGCCCTTGGTGATGGGAAAATGCATGGTGAGGCCGTCGATGCGCAGAAGATCGCCGCCGCGCGGGCGGCTTTGCTCCGGGCGGGTCTTCGCGCTGTCAAGCATCGCGGCGCGGCGCTCCCTGGTCGATATCCCACCAGCAGGCGACGTCATGCCCGCCGCCAAGCGCAAAGAGCGGCGGGTTCTCGCTGTGGCACCGGCTGAACGCATAGGCGCAGCGCGGCGCGAAGGGACAGGATTGCGGCGGAGCCAGGAGGTTGGGCGGCTGGCCGCCGATGCTTTTTAGACGCCCGGCCTTCTCGGTATCGGCGCGCGGCAGCGTCTCGAGCAGCGCCCGCGTATAGGGATGCTGCGGCCGGGCATAGAGGCTGTCCACCGGCGCGTGCTCGACGACCAGCCCGCCATACATCACCAGCACGCGGTCGGCGAGGCCGGCGACCACGCCGAGATCGTGGGTGATCCAGATGATGGCCATGCCCAGCTCGCGCCGCAGCGACTTCACCAGCTCAACGATCTGCGCCTGGATGGTGACGTCGAGCGCGGTGGTCGGCTCGTCGGCGATCAGCACCTTCGGGTCGCAGGAAAGCGCGATGGCGATCATCACCCGCTGGCGCATGCCGCCGGAGAATTGATGCGGATAGTCGTCCAGCCGCTCGGCGGGCGACGGAATGCCGACCAGCGCCATCAGCTCCACGGCGCGGGCCCTGGCGGCCTTGCGGCTGAGCCCGAGATGGGCGCGCAGCGGCTCCATGATCTGATAGCCCACGGTGAATACGGGATTGAGCGCGGTCATCGTGTCCTGGAAGATGAAGCCGACCTCGCCGCCGCGCACCTCGCGCATGGTTTTTGGATCGATGCCGAGCAATTCGCGCTCGCCGAGCCGCACCGAGCCGGAGACGATCTCGGCAGGCGGCATCGGCAGCAGCTTCATGAGCGACATCATGGTGACGCTCTTGCCGGACCCGCTCTCGCCGACGACGCCGAGCAATTCGCCCGCCGCGAGGCTGAAGCTGACGCCATTGACCGCCCATAGGGTGCCGCCACGGAAACGGAAAATCGTTCGGAGGTCACGGACCTCCAGGACGGTTGCTTTGGCGCTGGCCTGAGCCTGCGGCGAAACATTCACTCCGTGGGCTTTCCATTTGATGCGGGAGCCTGCAGGATACGTGATCGCGACGGGGCTGCAAGCGGCTTTCCTGGCCCCGGAATGCATTAGACGGAACTGAGCATGGGGCAGGCAAACGCCCATGGCCATTGCTTAAAAGCGGGGCAGTCCGCTGTCGGAAGTCGGGGCCGGCGGCAACGCGATTGCCGACGGCAAGCGGCGCCGCCCGGTGCGACTTGGGCATTCTCATCGCTGCGGAATTAGAGGCCGGCGGGGAAATGGTGGACGCTAGTGGGATTGAACCACTGACCCTGCGCGTGTGAAGGATGTGACCGCCCGTCTTTCGGGCTTTGTTCACTCTTTCTACTCCGTTTGTCGTTCCATCCAGTCAACTAAATTCACGTCGTCGCGCCGGTTCATCCTCTGTGCTGGTTCAACGCGACCCGCGGTCACTTACTCGAAGATGAACAGGCAGCTCCAGCGAGCCTGCCGCCTTCTTGAGATAGCCTGGGCTGAAGCGCGCATAGGTCCTATAGGTGGTGCGCAGATCTGAGTGGCCCAGGTACTGGGCGATCTCGGGGATCGGCACCCCATCTTCGGCCATCAGCACCGCCGCCGTGTGGCGAAGAACGTGGGCGCCATCGCCCTTGACCTTCAGGCGGGATTTGACGAATGCGGTCGACACGCCGCGCTTCACATTTCCAACCGGGCCGCCCGCCCACTCGATGACGAATTCCGACACGCCGCCCGCCTTTGCCTCCAGGAGTGCCGCCCGAGCCGTATCATTCATCGGCACCAGTGCTCTCCCCTTCCTCTCGCCGTCATGCCCAGGATCGTGGAGCTGGATCAGCCCACGAGCAAAATCCACCCTATCCCAGGTGAGCTGGAGGATTGCAGTCTTCCTCGCCGCCGTCGTCAGCGCCAGGATCAGGAAGAGCCTGATGTGTGGCATCTCTGCCGCATCGATCAGCGTCTCGACCTCAGCCCGTGTCAGGTGCCGGTCACGCGGCCCGGGCATCTTGGGCACATAGATCGAGGGCAGCTCCTCCAGCTTAATCAGCTTGTTCTTGGCCGCCCAGTTCACGACGGTGCGGACCATGTTCAGCTCGCCATAGATCGTGTGCGGCTTCTTGCCCGCCGCCGCCCGCATCGCTTCGTACTCGCGGCAAATCTTCCGGGTGATGTCGACCGGCCGGAGATGCCCGAAGGTCTCGCCGATGCGCGCATAGACGTGGCGCGGCCGCTCGGCGTCCTTGCCTTCCTGCTTGCAATAGGCGGTGTACTGGGCGTGGAGAGCCTTGAAGGTCTCGACCGGCTCGCCAGTCAGCTTCAGGTGCGACCGCGCGAACGCATGAAGCTCTGTTCGCGCTTCCGCTTCCGTTGCAATTCCAAGTCGATGGCGCCGCCTTTGGCCGTTGACGTACCAGACGACACAGAACTGGTCGAGGAGCCAGCCAAGTCGGTATTCTCCGACGGCGTAAGGCTTGAATGCTGGCCGTTTTCGCCTCGCTCCCACCGCAGCACCTCTTCATACGAAATACGCTTCAAAACACCGCCGAGATGGAAAGCCTTCAGCTCTCCCAGGGCGATAAGCTTATAGATGTAGCTCCTTGAACAGCTCCACCGATCAGCAAGCTGCTCGACGGTAAAGGGTCTTTCCAACATCGAAACCACGTTCCTTCTACAAAAGCTAAAGGCATGGTTTCCCCAAACAAACTTCTCTCGATGCATCGTGTGCCAGGAGCGCATCCGCGCTCGACCGGCGAATTCGTCTATTTCTTTGCGTCTAACTTTTCCTGGAGCGCGTCAAGGGCCATCTCGAAAATGACCGTCAAGCTCTTGCCCAGCTGGTCCGACAAGTCCTGGAACTGCTTCCGCTTCTCCATGGTCGTCTTGACCATGACATTGTGGTCGCGGCGGCTCTTACGTCCCCTGTTTCGCCAGTCGATCACTCCGAACGCCTCGCCTTCCTTCTGGCTTCGCTGCTTCAGCGCGTCCGCCGGGCTCTTGGACAAGTCGATTGGCAGGTTCGGCTTCTCGGCTGTCATTTGCGATCCCCTTCAATGCTTTCCATAAGACGGCGATTTCTTCGGCAGCCGCCTTGTCGATCTCGGGTGCCGTCTTCCCGCTGGTGTCGGCACGCACGTAGGACACACTTTCTGTGATGCTGACCGGCAACCGAGTGCTCCGGCTCGCCAGCAGCATCTGGGCTTCCATCCCGAGCTTCGACCGCTTGTCGACCCGGTTGAGGACATAGAGCACCGCGACGCGCCTCCCAAGCTTGTCGACGATGCCCTCCAGCGCAGCCTGACCCTCCAGATCCTTCGGCGACGCCTGGGAGACCAGGGCAATGGCGTCGGCCGCATTGACCGCGTCCTCGATCACCTGCACCATGGAACCCGGCAGATCGACGATCAGATAGTCCGCACGGATGTCGAAGCGCTCGATCCGCTTCTGCGCTTCAGAGGTCAGCGGCACGCCGCCGACGAGCTGAGGATTGGTCGGACCGCCAGCGCGGCTCCACCATGCCCGCGTGGACTGCTGCGGATCGAGATCGATCAAGAGTACAGTATTTCCGTCATTGGCGGCGTGGACGGCAAGCGCCGCAGCCAGTGTGGATTTCCCTACCCCGCCCTTGCTCGATGCCATCGCAATCACCTTCATGACGACCGCCTGTATAGATCGTTCAAGATGCATCTACATAGCATCTTGAGTGAATAGCGTCAACATCTATCTTGAAACTTTCTTGACTTTTTTTCGGTCGCCTTTTATAGATCGATCTTGCCGCCATTTTTGCATCGATTCGGACCCATTAATGGGCGCGCGAATGGCTGCCGAATTGGCGTGAGGGAGTATGATGGTCCAGGCCATCAAGATCGTGCTGGTGATCGTTGCCGTTACGATAGGAATCGTAAGCGTGGCAATGACTTCAGCCTTTGGCTGGAGCCTGACGCATGGCTGGGAACGGGGGGTCTATGCCGCATCTTTTGGCGCAGCAGACCTGGCCAAATTCATGCTGCCCACGGCAGCTCTTTATTTGTCCGCTCGGGCCGCCTTCAAAACCAGATGCTTCTATCTATTTCTAGCCATTCTGAGCTTCATCGCGCACACCGGCCTGCTGCTGACGGTGAAGGCTACTGATGTGGCTGTTGCAAATACAGCACAGAAGGAAGTCGCCAAAGCCGAGGCCGAAGTCGCCCGAATCAAGAGGCTGATCGAGCCGCTGGAGAAAGCCGAGCCTCGACCGCTCGGCACCCTCAACGGCCTCATCAGCACCGCCGAGCGCGATCCGATCTTCACCGGCGAGGATCGGTCGAACAAATGCACGAACGACACGGCACCCGCCAGCGTCGACTTCTGCAAAGCCTATCTCAACCTGACCGGCGAGCGCACCAACCGCGAGGAATTGGATAAGCTGAACGCCGAGCTTAAGGACGCCCAAGCTAAGGTGCCGACGGGAAGCGGCGGGCCTGATAGCAACAATGTCTTCGCGGAGACGGTCGGCAAAAAGCTCGGCATCGATTCATTCACCGTACTCGTCGTTCTGGCGCTCATCATCTCCGGGATGTTGGAGGGGTGCAGCAGCCAGCTCCTGAGCATCGCGGCCGAGATGAAGCCAAGGGTGGCGGTGCCGACGCCGGCCTCGGAACCCATTTCACAGCCATTAATCGACCCGAATGCATCGATTACCATCGAGATCGAGCCAGAAATGGCGGTCGAGCCGCCGTCAGAGCTTTGCCCGAAAGAGTGGGTGAGCGGTCGCGTCTCGGCGCGGAAGGCCGTCAGCACGCCTTGGGCGGCTTTCCTGGATGCCTACAGGGCCGATGCGGAAGCGCATGGGCTGGCTCCGGCCAGCTCGAATGCGTTGTCTCGCGCCATTACCGATGCAGGGTTCGCTGACCGGACCAGCATCAAGAAGGCGCTGATGATCCCCGGCGCCGCCCTGCGCCCAGCGCGCACCGCCAGCCTATCGGTCGTCAGCCGTTCTTCGGCTCCTCCTGCTCCTTAGGCAGGAGGTGTTCATTGGCGGTCAGCCATTCATTTAGGATGCGGCCAGCCAGATTTGACACGGTCCGCTCCTCGCGGACGGCATGAGCCCTCAGCGCTTCCAGCATTTTATCCGAGACCCTCACGTTCAAGGGAAAGCTCCGCTTGTCCTTAGTCTGCGCCTGCTTGGGTCTGGTGAATCCTGTCATCACCAAACCGTATCGACATAGAAACTGCTAGCGCACCAACTTTGGTGTGCTAACTTGAATTATATAATATCGAAACATATCGGCACCGTCCTATTTTGTATCCTATGGGGGTTAAAACGTAGCAACATGGAGCAGGACAGGATTTTCATGCACGTTCGAGAGGCGTCCATCGCCCTCGAATCCGCCATCGCCACAGCTGGTTTGATCGCAGAATCGAAGTTGGCCGACACCCTCGTCCTGAGCCAGTTGTTGATCTTCCTGGATGACGCGCTCACCGCACTCAGCGCGGTCACGAGCCCCCAGGACGAGCCATCAGAGGCCGTCCAGCTGCCTCCGCCGGCACCACCCATTCCCATCCCGCACGGCGGCGGGCGGGTGCCGGGTCTCAGGATCGTCGACGTGGAGGGCGAATAATGGTCGTGACCAACATCCTCATCATCTTCGCGGTCGGTTTCCTCGATCCGCTTCACATCGCGCTCGGCTTGGGTGCCGGAGCCTTCATGCCCTCGACAGCACGGGATCTCGGCTGGGCATCGGTCATCGTGACCGTGATCGCCTCTGGCCTGTTCATCTTCGCAGTCGCCACCTACGAGGAGACACATGGAAAGCCGATGAACGGCGATTGGCAGCTCGCCCTGTGGGTCGGCCGGATCATGACGATCACCGTGCTGTACGCGGCCGGGAGCCTGCTCAGGCGGTGGTGGATGCAGCGGGCGTAAGCTGCCGCATCCTGGTTCCAGACTTCGCCCGAACTCCGGTCGAAGTCACTTCGCCTGCCCTGCGCAGTCGGCTGCTTGTCCAACTCATCATCGACAATGAGCCGGCCGACCCGGAAATCTCGCGGCTCAATTTTGAGCCGTCAGAAAATCCATACATCCCAGATACTTACGAAGACGACAGGGGCAAGGAACAGCCCATGTTCTGGATGACCGAGGACGGCTTCATGGCGCTGGCTATGCGCTTCACCGCAGCTTCTTCAACGGCACCGTCAGCGCCTTCTCAACGCTCCAGCCGCGCCGCAGTCGCTGGGCGATGGCAGTCTTGCCGACGCCGGTCTTCCGACCCCACTGGCTCAGCGTGAGCGTTTCGCCGCCGAAGCTGATGGGGCGGTTGTCCCGCCGATTGTTGGCGTTCTCCAGCCGCGACTCCCATCGGCAATTTGATTTCGAATAGCCCAGGTCATTGTCGATCCGCCCGAGGTCGGCGCCAGCGGGTCGGTCGCCCATGTCATCACGGAATGCCGCGAAGTCCTCCCAGCGCGGATCGACCGTGATGCCTCGGCCGCCGTAGTTATGATAATTCGAATCCCGTGGATTGCGGCACCTGGCTCGCATGGCCAGCCAGATCCGGTAGATCGGGTGCCGGGACCCACCATGCCTGCTCCAGCGCCGGGCGCAATTCCCGCACGACCGGCTATCCCCGCGCTTCAGCGTGCTGGCGCTTCGGAAAACCTCAGCTCCACAATCGCACCGGCACCGCCAGATGCCGCGACGGACACGAATTTTGCCCGGATGGTATTCGATGGCCGTGAGCAACCCGAAGCGCACGCCGGTGAGGTCGACCCAAGCTGCCATGACACACAGGCATCGTTCTACTCGCAACCGGCGAAATAGTCCGGGTGATGCTCTCTGGTCCAGCTGATGGCGGCTTCCGCAGTGGCACGGGCGAGCGTCCTGGCCATCCTTTCGTCGTCGGCGACCATCCGGGCCACCAGAGCGTCCAGAGCCCGCTGATGCCCGAAGCCGCCCCGCATGTGGTCGCGATATCTGCGGGCACAGAGGCGCCATTGCTCCAGCTCGGCAGCATCTTTGACGGGTGGCATGGGCGCGTTCATGTTCGCACTATGTTCACGGCACCCGCCGTCGTCAACTGGATTTGTGCGGTGCAGCATCGCAATTGTGGCGGACAGTATTCGATTGATGTAAATCTGCAACTATACATTAGCGTGTACACAGCTTCACACAGTATAACGAAACGTAATCATATGACCGTAGATCATCATAAAAAAGACTGCAAAAATCGTCAGTAAAAGTCGTTGCTGAGCTTGACGGGTCCTCTGTTTTGCGATAAATTCGTATCATCGGGCGAGCGGCGGGATTCAACATCCTCCCTCGCCCTTTTGATTCCTCCCCCACGGCCATGACCAAGGCACCGTCCCGACTTCCGTCGGCGCGGCGCTTTGCCGTGCGTGTGGCATGGAGGAGACACAACCGTCCCTGGCAGGGGACGGCCATGAAGCAGAGCAACGGAGTAATGTTATGGCAAATGTGAAATCAGCGCACTGGCTGGACCAGTTCCGTGGTCAGCCGGAAGATGTGCTCGCCGCCCTCATCGCGGCCCGTGACGAGCTGGCGAGGCAGAAGGCCGCCGAAGCCGGCGTAGCCGTCTACCATGCCCGAGCCCTCATCGAGCAAATGCTCAACCGGGGCCTAATCAAATTTACTCTTCGATTCAACTTGCTCGACGAGCTGGACGGCGTCGACGTGCATCACGGCGACATCCTGGCGAAGGGCCGGGCGTTTCGTGAGCTGAAGCACGGCACCATCGGCTGATGGTGAGCAGCCCAGAAACAGAAAGGCCCCGTGTCAAACCGGGGCCTTTCTTCATTCCAAAATCCTGAACTGTGTGAGTGTAAGATGCATCAAAATAAAAGTCAAGCGTCTGACGTTGACGTTAACGTCAGGTCGAGGACCTCTGCCAAATTGGGGAGGACCTCTCGATGAACAAGCTCAACGGCCTGACCCGCAGGCAGCTTATCAAGGCAATCGAGCTGCTCCAGCAGGCATCTGGAGTGCAACTCTACGCCGCCATGTATCCTTCAGGCAGCGGGCGCAACCTCGTCCGTCTCAGCCCCGACGAGATGGCGGACTACGTCACGGACCCGCTTAACTTCTCCGCCGAATATTGGGGCATCACGCCTGAGGACCTGCTGGATTGGAGCAATGCTCATGGGCATGTCGCGTGCCCTGAGACCTCGTCGTCCGGCAAATTCCCTTGCGGTCGCAGCGGGCCGCCAATCGAAGATCCCCGAGACTGGCCCAACCGCAAGCCGCGCCTTTGTTACCATCATCAGGAGCTGGCCGACAAGGCAGCCCGCCGCAGCGGAGGCCGGTCATGAGCAACGAAGCTTTCGCCTATGCCAAAGCCCTCAAGGTCAAGTCCTCGCCTCAGAAGCTCCTCCTCTTGCTTCTGGCCGAGCGCATCAGCAATGAAAGCGGCATCTGCTGGCCCGGCCAGACTCTTCTGGCCGATGAGGCGACCATGTCGATCAGCCAGGTAAAACTGCACCTGAAGGCGATGGAGGATGAAGGTCTCCTGGTGCGCACCCTTGCCCATAATGAGAAAGGCCACATCGTCGGCACCAAATACGAGATCCCGGGCTTTCTGCGCTGGCTGAAGGCGGGCAAGGAATCAGCCCAGTCCTTCTGGGAAGAGGACCGTCCAAAGTCCGGAAATCCGACGGGGGGCAAATCGAAGAAGCCAAAGTCCGGAAATCCGACGGACCCCCCGTCGGAAATCCGACGGACCCCCCGTCGGAAATCCGACCCTAAACCCTCATATAACCATCAGTATAACCCTCAGGAAGAATCAGAATCCTCCTTTCAGTCGGATTCTGGCGCAAGCGCCAAAGCGGCAAATCCAGAGCAGCCATCCAATGAGAAGGAACGGCACCAGCAGCCTGAAGCTGACGGTGGCGGGTGCCGTCCTTCTGATCCAGCTGGCGGCATCCGCTTCGATGGCACCTTTCCAGAGGTGGATGCGGGTGCCGTTCCTGAAACTGAAGGATTGCGTCCTGGCCGCAAACCTGCGCCAAAGGCGCAGGACCTTCCAAAAAATTCCGCGCAAAAGGTTTCCGCTGGCCGCCGAGCCGACGGGACCAATCCGAAAGCTATGGGCACCAACCCACGCGCGCTCGGCACCAATCCGCGCGCAACCGGGACCAATCCGCGTGCGAAGCGCGCCGCCGCCGGCAAGGCTGTGGCCGTCAAGACCGGCAAGGTCATCGATGTCGAATGCGAGGTCGTCGAGCTGACGCGCGTCATGGAGCCAACCGGCACCGAGGTCGCGGTCACCGGCCGTCAGGTCGCTGCTCGGCCGGAGAAGCGGGCTGTGAAGTGGCAGGACGCTGCCACGCCGGAGTTCTGGGCGTGGCACAAGACCTGGCCTGTGGCGTGCCGGCATTACGGGCCGAAGCACGCTTGGGAGGCGTGGCAGGCATCCGGCGCCCAGGACCATGTCGCTGCCGTCATGGCCGCGTCGAAGCTCTGGGCGCGCAGCGAGGCGAAGCGGGCGGCGAAGCCCGACTACATCGCCCAACAGCCGCAGAAGTGGCTGGCGAGCGAGCCGTGGATCGGCATGGCGGTTGAGGGCGAGGCGCAGATCGAGGACGAGCCGGTGCCGGCCGACTTCCTCGCCTTCATGGCCGCAGCCAAGGGGTTATTTGCCGACAGCCTGCCCGGCGACGTGCTGCGCGTTTGGGGCATCCGCACCGCAGCCCAACGCAATCTGGCTCATCGGAGCCTGTACTATCGCCGGCTGGAGTTGGATGCCCTGCTCGATGAGGGCAGCACCCGCAACATGTTCAGCGACGGCGACACGGTCGCAGCGGCCAATGTCAAGCGCGCGCAGCGCGAGAGCGGGCGCAAGGCGCTGAAGCTCGACCAGTGGCTGAACAGCATGGGATGGTTGAGCTACCAGGCCGAGTTGGATGCCGAAATCCCAGGCTTCAATTGCAAGCCGGCGCTGGTTCACAGCTTCGTCGAGGAATGGCTGAAGAGCGGCCAGGAGTGGGTGCCGTATGTCCAGTCCGCCTTCGCCAGAGAGGGCGTCACGCACCGACTGTACGGTCGCAAGTCGCTCGCTGAAATGGGCCTGAAGGCCGAATGGTTCGGTCAGATTGAGCCCGGTCTTCCCGGCTCCAGCATCCCGCTCGCAATCGTCGAGGCCGAAGGGGCGAAGATCGTGCAGGCGATGCATGATGATGACCGCATGTATGGCGACTTCAGCGAGGAGCTGCGCCGGTTTGTCAGTTTCGGCAGCACCTTGCACTGGCATCCGGAGCAGTTTGGCCCGGCACCGGGCCATCCTCGCTGTCTGGTGCCGGGCAGCATGTGGGACGCGGCCACAGCAGAGGTCGATCGGCGCAAGGCCGCCGAAGCGCAGCGCAAGCAGATGGCCGACCAGGAAGCGGCCTTCTAACCCCTCAAATCCTCGAAATCTGCCTCCCAGACGGCCGAAGCGCACCCCACCCGCTACCACCATAGCGGCGAGCGTCTTCGGCCGTCCTGAGCCCCGCCTGCCCCTCCCAAACCCAAAGGATTGCATCATGCCCAACGATATCGAAGCCGTCATGGATTGTGCCGACCGCATTGAACGCCGCGTCAGCCGAAAGGCCGCCGAAATCAACCGCGTCGCGGTCGCCAAGGCCCAGATGGCGAAGTCCCGCAAGAAGCAGGTCCGGGACGTGGTCATCGAGACCGCTGGCTCCCGTCATACTGGCCGCCGGGTCGACACAACTTGCTCGAAGATGGTCGCCGCCGGCACGCTGCCGAAATACCTCATGGTTGCTCTCGACGGCTTCACGCTGTTGGTCGCGGACAGTTTCGGCGTCGCCACGCTGGACGGCGATGACGCGACCAGCAATCTGACCGGCGGCTACGAGCCCGGCATCGGCAGGCTTCCTAGAGGCCCGCGCACGGTCAGCGACCGCCAACTCCGTGGCCTTGGCGTCCTGAAGGCAATGCAGCAGCGCGTCCCGGCCGAACTGCAAGCTGTCTTCCGCCAGATTGTCACTGAAGAGGTCGGCGCCATGGCAAACCCGAAATCGCTCGCCGAATTGGGCGAGGAAATCGGCCGCAAGCACAAGCAGGCAAGTGCCGCCGGTGGCACGCTCGTCTATTGCGTGCTGGCGCTGATCCATCAGTTCATGAAGGAACGCGGCTATTGATCTGCGTACAAACTGCGGCAGACTGTCGCACTACACAGTAACGTATAGTCAAAGTGGGGTTTTGGGCTTGACGCGTGCACAGGAATGTGCCAAATAAGCCGGTAGGAGAATTGCGCCCAGAGAGATCTGGGGCGCTTTTTTTGTGCTCAGCACACCCCATGAATACTCTTCTCCACCAGTTTCGGCAAGAATATTCGCGGGCGTCGACACCCGGTCGCCCGCTGTGATGCAGGCGACCGTCGAATTAATGCAACCTGCATCATTTCCTGTCGAAGATGATGCAGGGCTGTTGATTCACTGTGGCGATTAATTCCACCGGAACGTAAGATGCGTACTCAGGCAGACGCGGTTCGGAAGAACCGATAGGCCGGTCCGCACCGCGACGCACCAGGTAATTTCTGGGGGTGCCAGCTTAATCTGGATGGCGCCGGGCAGGAGCAGCAGCAAAACCGCGATGATCGCGGCGGCCAAGAGTTTGGTCATGGGTGCCTTTCATTAATCCGAGGGGGACACGTGATCCGGCGGGGAGCAGCTCGTAACTGCTTCCCGCCATCTACCCTAACAGGCTATCTGTTTTTCCAACTCCATGCCGCAACGCCCCCGGGCTTTTCCACATGCTCTGACAGAGCATGAGCATTGCGGTTGGTTAATGTTCTGGAAAAGTTCCAGCTGCGGCCAAGCTACACTGAAACGCTAAGCAGGTTTAAAAAAAAGGAATCGGGTTTTTCCCCATGAAACGCACCGAAATTCGGGCGGCTGTTGAGTCGCATTTGGTCAAAGTCGGATTCGATTCCCGTGCGTGGACCTGGAGCGGCCCCGAGCTGCTGATCGCGGTCGGCAGCGTGATGAAGCGGGTTACGCTCAAGTCCGGTATGGCGAAGCGCGATATGATGTTCGAAATGGGCCGTATTGCTGCCTGGGCCGAGATGATCGTGACGATGACGCTGCCCGGCGAGCAGCCCATCCCCGAGCTGCGATTGGCGGCGTAATGACCGAAAAAAGCGAAAATGAGCAGACCATCCGCATCTTCGCCGAGCAATTCACCCCGCCGCTGAGCGTCTGCCGCACCGAACGGATCAACAACGTGCCCATGCCGGACGCATGGCAGGCGGCATATTGGGACAGCGCCCGCTCCATCGGCATCACGGCTGTCGCCCATAGCGGTGGTCTGCACGCTTTTATCGAGGCGGCCGGCAAGGGCGATATCGCCGAGCACGCCGGGCGGGTGATCGCCAAGGCGCTCGGGCTGTTTCAGGAGAGTTCATATGAAGCCGACGGCGAGCCCGAAGCCCGCTAAGCGCCGGGTCGATCCGTCCATCAAGGCGAAGGCCGACCGCGCCGAAAAGCGCGCCAAGGGCGAGAAGGTCGATCCGGAGACCGGGCCGCTCAGTCCGCCCGAGAAGAAGCCGATTGGCCGCCCGTCAGGATATAGCGCGGAGCTGGGCCAGAAGATTTGCGATCTGGTCGCGATGCGTATTCCCGTTTGGGCCATCTGCGAGATGGATGGGATGCCATCGAAGGATACGCTGTATCGCTGGAAGCGCGAGATCATTGAATTTTCTGACAATTATGTGCGCGCGCGTGAACATCGTGCTGATGCTCGCCAAGACTACATCGATGAAGTCTTGCGCGATGCTCAGAATGGCATCATCGACCCGCAGGTAGCCCGGCTCATCGTCGACACCGAAAAGTGGCAGATGGGCAAGGAGAAGCCGAAGTCCTACGGGGACAAGGTCGCGCTGACCGACGCTGACGGCGGCAAGCTGGTCATCGAGTTCGCCACCTGAAAATCACCATGCCTGCTAACGGGTGGCGCCCCCGGCCCCACCAGCAGAGCCTGTGGAATTACTTCAACGACCCGGTCACCAAGAAATTTGACGGTACTGGCAAGCGAGCCATAGCCGTTATGCACCGCCGGTGGGGCAAGGACGAAATCGCCCTCAACCTGATCGGCAAGGCGAGCGTCACTCGCCCGGCGACATTCTGGCATTTGCTTCCTGAGTACGCTCAGGGCCGCAAGGCGATCTGGGCTGCCGTCAATCCGCATACCGGCATCCGCCGCATAGACGAAGCCTTCCCGCATGAATGGCGCGAGAACACGAATGAGCAGGAGATGTTCATTCGGTTCAAATGGGGCGCCACCTGGCAGGTAGTCGGATCTGACAACTTCAAGGCCCTGGTCGGCACGCCGCCGGCCGGCATCGTGATGTCGGAATGGGCGAAGGCGCACCCGGCAGCATGGGCATATCTGGCACCAATTCTGGTGGAAAATAAGGGCTGGGCGCTGGCGATTACCACGCCGGAAGGGCGCAATCATGCGCTCTCGATGTTCGAAAACTGGAGCGGAAACCCGAAATATTACGCCGAGCGTCAGACCATCGAAGACAGTATGCGGCTCTGCCATGCCGGTGGTTTCGAGCCGACCATTACGCTCGATGATGTCGAAATTCAGCGTACCGAATATCGCTCGATGTTCGGTGAAGAGGCCGGCGATGCGCTGATCGAGCAGGAGTATTTCTGTTCCTGGAGCGCTGCCATCCTCGGCGCATTCTACGGCAAGCAGATCGACAATGCCGAGCGCGCCGGCCGCGTCTGCGGTCTAGATATCGTCAAGGGCTACCCGATCAATACGGCCTGGGACATCGGCGTCGATGATCCAATGGCGATCTGGGTCTATCAGGTCGGCCCCGGCTGGCTGCACATCATCGACTACATCGAGGGGAGCAACCAGGGCTTCGACCATTATTGCGAATGGCTGGATGAACGCGGCTATCGCGGCGGTGTCGACTGGGTGCCGCATGACGCCAAGCAACGCGAGCCAGGCGCACCAGGTGCCCGCACCCGCATTCAGAGCCTATTCGCCCTCGGCCGCAATCCGCAGCTGGTGCCGGACCATAAGGTCATGGACCGCATCAACGCCGGCCGGAAGCTGATCGGCATCGCGCATTTCGATAAGGAGCGATGTGCTCACGGCATCGAGATGCTGCGCTCCTACAAGCAGGAATGGGATCAGAAAAACCGCGTTTTCCGCAAGACGCCGAAGCACGACTTCGCGTCGCACGGCGCTGACGCCTGGGGCCATCTGGCCGTCGCCGTCGCATTTCCGAAGCCGCGCGAGGCCGGGATGCCCGAGCTGCAACCCGGTCAGATCCGGGTCAATGACCTGCTGAAGGCACAGAAACCAAACAGGAAATGGGCATAGCCATGGCACAGCCGAACCTATACGGCGCCGGCACCAATTCCGACGACTTGCAGCGTACCGCCTTCAGCGAGCGCAAGAAGGAGGAGGCGGCGCAGGAAGGTCCGAAGCCTGACAAAAAGCTTATGGCGCAGTACCGCCGCGAGATCGAGCGCTACACCCGCGCGACCGAGAAATGGCGGGAGGACGGCAAGCAGATTGAGGACCTCTATCTCGATGAGGACCGCAACGCCAGCTCGATGCGCCGCTATGCGCTGCTCTGGGCCAATGTCGAGACGCTGAAGCCAGCGATCTACGCCAAGGTCCCGACCATCGAGTGTTCGCGCCGCTATAAGGACCGCGATCCGGTCGCCCGCACCGCTGCCGAGCTGATCGAGCGCGCCACCAATACCAGCTTCGAGCTGTACAATGTCGATGAGACCTTTCAGATGGTCCGCGACGACCGCTTGCTTCCCGGCCGTGGCGTCGCCTGGGTGCGCTACGAAGCCGATATCGAGCAGTATGAGGACGATGAGCCCGGCGACGATGATGCGGTGGTCCCAGGGCTTCCCGGCGGGCCGGATCTCGAAGCTGACGCTGAGCCGAAGATGCTGGAGCGCCTTGCTGGCGAGCGCGTCGTCGTCGATCACGTCCAGTGGACCGAATTTGGTCATAACGTTTGCGGCACCTGGAACGATGCATGGCTCGTATGGCGGGCGGTTTACAAAACCCGCGATGAGGTCGAGGACCGCTTCGGCAAGGAGATGGCCGACCGCCTGACCTACGATGCGAAGGTGCCGGCGAACGTTTCCGACCGCGTCAATGGTGAGATTTCCGGCGAGAATGCCGACGAATTCTGCCGCATTTACGAGCTGTGGGATAAGCGCCGCAACCTGACCTCCTGGATGACGGAGGGTCTGCGCGACGAATTTATCGAGAGCGGCAAGCCGCCGATCAATTTCTCGGGTTTCTTCCCATGCCCGAAGCCCTGTTACGCGACGAAAACCAGCCGCAGCCTCATCCCGAGGCCCGATTATATTTACTACCGGGATCAGGCGAAGGAGATCAACGACCTCACCGACAAGATCGCCAATATGATGGCCTGGCTCATCATCAAGGGGTTTATTCCTGGTGGTCCGAGCCGCGTCACCGATGCGCTTGAGGAAGTCATTCGCGAGAAGTCGAACAAGGAGCTGTTCGTCGAGATCGAAGACTACACCGGCTGGAGCGAGCGTGGCGGCGTCGGCAAGTTGATCGACTGGCTGCCGCTCGACATGGTCATCACCGCGATCCAGGCGGCCATCACGGCTCGAAATCAGCTGATCCAGGACGTGTTCCAGATCACCGGGATCAGCGACATCCTGCGCGGTCAGACGGACCCGTCCGAGACCTTGGGCGCACAAGAATTGAAAGCGCAAACCGGATCGCGCCGGCTCAAGAACGCCAAGGACGAGGTTGCTCGCTTCTGTCGCGATGTCGGCCGGCTATGCGCCGAGGTCATCGCCGAGAAATTCGAGCCCGAGACCATCGCCGAGATGACGGGCTACCGTTACGTGCCGACCCCCATTGCCCCGATGGGCGGCAATGTCGTGGCGATGCCGGGCGCCACGCAGCCACCGGCGCCAATGGCCAATCCGATGGAGCCGCAGAACGGTGCCAATATGACCTTCGACGACAGGGTCATCGAGCTTCTCCGCAATGACCGGCTCCGCTCTTTCCGCATCGACATCGAGACCGACAGCACCGGACAGGCCGACGAGAACGCCGACAAGCAGCAGGCCATGGAGTTCATGGGCGTCGCCGGACAGTTCATGGAGAAGGCGACCGCCGCCGTCCAGGCAGCGCCCGAGACTGCCGAGCTGATGGGCGAGATGCTGATGCACGCCATACGCCGGTTCCGCGCCGGCAGGACGCTTGAGGAAAGCATCGAAAAGACCTTCGGCGCCATTGCCGCCAAGGTCCAGGCAGCCGCGCAGCAGCAGCCACAGCCGACGCCCGAACAGATCAAGGCCCAGGCCGACGCTGAGATGAGCCGGCAGAAGATGGCCATCGATCAACAGAATCACGATCAGCAGATGCAGGCGGATGCGGCCAGGACCAATGCGGATCTGGCGCTCAAAAATGCCCAGCTCGCGCAGATCCACGCGCAAACCGAGCAACAGCTCACCGAGCACCTCGCCCGCATGGCCGAGATGGACCGGAAAATGCAGCTCATCAGTGCTGAATCAGCTGCTCGCACCGCTGCTGCCCGTCAGCCCCAATCCGCGCAGGTGCAGTGATGGCCAGAGGCGCTTGGATTTACGACAAGGAAACCGGGAAACTGGTCCCGAAATGGGAGTTTCTGGCGAAAAAAGCCCAGGAAACTCGCCGTTCCCGCTCCAGCCTATCGACCCCGATGGTGATCGGCTCGATGGACCCCATCCGCAGCGTGATCGACGGCAAAATGTACGATTCGAAGTCGGCCTATTACCGGCATGTCGAGCGGAATGGCTGCGCCATCGTCGGTCACGATAAAAACTGGACCGACTATGTCGCGAAGCCGCCGCTGGCCGATGAAAAGCAGCACGAGGCCGACATCGTCGCGGACGTGAAAAAGGCCATCGAGCAGGTCTCCAGCCTGTAATCGCAGACCCTCCTGATCGCTGATCGAAAGGCGAGAAGACCCCCATGAACGAACGCTATTACGGAAACAACGAGGCTGGCACCCAGCATCGTGAAGATGATGCTGCCGATGACGTGCTTGCGGCCTATCGCGAGCTTCAGGAGCGTGCCGAGAAGATCGAACAGCCCGCGCCCGCCAGCGAACCGGCGGAGACGACCGAGCACCCCGACACCGAGGAAAAGCCCGCTGGTGCCGACACCCGCAGCCAGGAGCAGAAAGACCGCGATGAGCGCGGCCGTTTCAAGCCCAAGGCGGCGAAGGAGGCCCAGGACGAGACCAAGCAGCCCGTCGACGAAAAGGCTGTCACGGAGCAGCCTGATGGCTCTGATGAGCCCGCTGCCGAAACGCCTCCGCCGTCTTGGTCGATCAAGGCCAAAGCGGCATGGGATCAGGTCCCGCAGGCGGTGCGCGCCGAGATAGCCAAGCGCGAGACCGAGGTTGCCCAGGGCTTCAAGGCTCTGGCTGATTACAAGGACCTGAAGCCTTACGCCGAGATGGCGACCGCACACAACACGACCATCAAGGCGGCGCTCGACCATTACACCGCTGTCGACCGGCTGATGAAGCAGGACCTTGCCGGCGGCCTCGCGGTCTGTGCTGAAGGCTACGGCAAGACCCATGCCGAGATCGCCCAGATATTCACCGACCTCGCCAAGCGCTATGGCGCGACCGGAGGCAGCGCGACACCCGCGCAGCCCGGACAGCAGGCCGGTGCCGACCAGATTTCAGGCGACGACCAGCTGATGCAGGTCCTCCAGCCAGTATTGGCACCCATCCTGAAAGAGTTGAATGAACTGAAATCGCATACCTCATCGCGAGCAGAGGCGGATCGAAACGCCAAGGTGCAGTCAATCGCAGATGAGATTACCCGGTTCGCCGCTGATCCGAAGAACATCTATTACCGCAATGTCGAGCAAGACATCGTCAAGCTCTTCAGCACCGGGATGGTTGCACATTCGGGGAACCCTGCCGCCGACCTCAAGACTGCCTACGACATGGCCGTCCGCATGAATCCTGAAATCCAGGAGGCGCTGATCGAAAAGCGCGTTGCTGAAGCTCAGGGCACGCAAAGGCAAAAGGAGCTGAAAGCCACCGAGAAAGCTCGGGAGGCGTCGCGCTCCATGGGCGGGTCGAAGCTGCCGGGGACCGTCCTGAAGGACGCCGCTGGCGGTGCCGACCCTGATGATATCGAAGCTGACGTGCGCCGCGCATACCGGCAGCACAGTCAAGCGTAATGGAAAGGGTGAGGGCCAATGCCCGCCAATCCAGACTTTGACGATATTGTCACGACCACCTTGCGGAATCGCTCCGGCAAGCTGGCTGACAACGCGACCGTGACGACCGCCTTTCTCGATAGGCTGCGTCGCAAAGGAAAGGTGAAACCCGCCGAGGGCGGGCGCACCATCGTTCAGGAGCTTGAAGTCTCGCTCAACCCCAATGGCGGTTGGTATGCGGGCCTCGACCCCCTGAATACCAATCTGCATGAGCCCTTTTCGGCTGCCGAATTCGATTGGAAGCAGTGCTATGTGCCTGCGGTCTGGTCTGGCCTCGACAAGCTCAAGAACCAGGGCGAGCTAGCCACGATTAATCTGGTCTCCGCTCGCATTAAGAACAGCGAAAAGACGCTGGTCGATCTGGTGGCTCAGGCCGCTTACTCCGACGGCACCAGCTTCGGCGGTAAGCAGATGCAGGGCCTCGGCCTGTTCGTCGTCACGTCGCCCGGCACCGGCTCCGTCGGTGGCATCGACCGTGCAGGCAACACCTTCTGGCGCAACCAGACGGCGATCTGTACCCAAGGTGCAATCAACATCGCAGCGAGCAATCCGTCGAACTATCTGGCGGCTCTGAACTCGCTGTCGATTAGCTGCACGCGCGGCTCGGATCGTCCCGACCTCTATGTGGCCGATGCGGTCCATTACCGCTTCTATCTGGAATCGCTTCAGCCGCTCCAGCGCATCACCAACACGGATATGGCCGGCTTCGGCTTTACCGCGCTGAAATACTACGGCGTCGGCGGCAATGCGGACTTCGTGCTCGACAATGGCTATTGCCCGGCGAACACGACCTTCGCGCTGAACACCGACTACCTGTATCTGCGTCCTCACCCCGACCGGAACTTCGTCCCCTTCGGTGGCGACCGCATCCCGACCAATCAGGACGGCACAGTCGCCTTCGTTGGTTTTACCGGAAACATGTGCGTCTCGAATATGGCCCGCCAGGGCCGTCTGTTCCAGAACTAAGGGGAGGGACACATGTATATCATTGGCGCAAATCCCTACAACGGCCTCGCGACCAAGCGGGAATTTCTGCAAGGCAAGCACTCCACCCCTGGCGTGCGCGCCGCCGTGGTCGGCGGGGATGGCTCGACGAAGGAATTCGTCGCCATCAAGCTGGCGGCGGCGACGTGGATCAATGGAACGGCGATCATCATCGACGGCGCTGGCGCTCCTGGCAGCGTCGTGACCACCGTCTCCGGCAATCCCGCAGCCGCGCAGCAGTCTCGCGTCGGCATCCTGTGCTTCTCCAGCGCAACAGCTACGCAGACCATGGCCGGCACTGCCTTCGGCTGGGCTCAGATCTATGGCGAGGCGCTGGCGTTCGTGTCGGCCTCCGTGTCCACGCCAGGATTGCAGCTCGGTGCCGGCGCTTCTGGCCATCTGATTGCAGCAGTGGCGCAGGTCTCTGCATCAGGTCAGTTGCAGGGCATCACCTATGCCACTGCTTCCGGGCCTGGCGCGCCGCCTGCGCTGGCGAAGGTCTTCTTGCAGTATCCGCGCTTCAGCGGCCTGCCTGACGCCAACCTGGCCTGATCGATCAGAGAGGGGGCGGTGGAATATCCGCCCCCTCGACCACGGAGTTTCCATGTCCAATATGCGTAGTATTTACATTGGCTTCGACCCGCGCGAAGCGTCAGCATTCGCCGTGGCGCGCGACTCGGCCGAGCAGCACACGCTGCGCCATATCCCGGTGCGCGGCATCGTTCTCGATGAGATGCGCCAGCGGGGCCTCTACTGGCGCCAGACCTCGCGTCGGCTGGTCGACGGCCAGAGCGTGCTCTGGGACGAAATTTCCGCTGCGCCGATGTCGACCGAATTCGCAATCAGCCGCTTCCTGACCCCGATCCTCGCCAAAGAGGGTCTGGCGCTGTTCATGGACGCTGACATGCTCGTGCGCGCCTCGCTGGTGCCGCTCTTCGAATACGCCAAGGCCAATCCGCAATGCGCCGTCTTCTGCGTCAAGCACGACCACCAGCCGAAGGACGGCGTGAAGATGGATGGTCAGCTCCAGACGCGATATGCGCGTAAGAACTGGTCGAGCGTGATGCTGTTCAATTGCGATCACCCGGCCAACGCCAATCTCAGCGTCGACCTCATCAACAATGTGCCCGGCCGCGACCTGCATCGTTTCTGCTGGCTCGAAGACCACCAGATCGGCACGCTCGGGCCGGAATGGAATTATCTGGTCGGCCATACGAAGTGCGATGAGAGCCCGAGGATCGTCCATTTCACTGACGGCATTCCGACAATGCCGGGCTACGAGAACGTCGAATACGCTGACGAGTGGCGGGTCGCGATGAACGCGTGGGCGAGGTAACCATGCTGATTTCAGACGATTATCGCCGCCTGAACAGAGAGTTGCACGAGACCAATCCGCATTACGGCAATGACAATTTCGGTTGGTCGAGATTTGCCAAGCAGCTCGTGCAGGGCGGCGGCTACCTGACCGTATTGGACTATGGCGCTGGCAAGGGCAATCTGAAGATTGCGCTGTCGGATCTGCCCGTTTCTGTCCAGGAATATGATCCGGCCATCGAAGGCAAGGATGGCGAGCCAGAGCCGGCCGAATTGGTGGTTTGCACGGATGTGCTGGAGCACATCGAGCCTGAAAATCTCAACGCCGTGTTGCGGCACCTGCGCGAGCTGACCCAGAAGCGTCTGTTTGTGACGATCTCGACCCGTCTCGCCGGCAAGACGCTCGCTGACGGGCGCAACGCGCACCTGCTGGTGAAGCCGCCGGTCTGGTGGCGTGCGAAGCTGCTGAAATACTTCCAGATCCTGCTCTGGGAAGAGCGCGGAGCCACGGTCGCTGCCGAGCTGGTGGCGAAGAAGCATATGGGCGCCCGCAAATCCGCTGGGCGTCGGCAGATGACGCCGGAGATGGTGGCCTTTTTCGAGCACACCCGGCAGCAGATCAACGCCGCGTCGGACGCCTTTTCGCAGGTGGGCGATGTGCGGACGTGGGAATCGGTCGGTGACGAGCCAGCCGATTTCCAGGCGGCCGTCGACGTTATCGAGCATATGGACGACATGGACGCGGCGCTCGCCGATCTCGCTTCCAAGTCCAAGAAATGTACCTTCGTCGGCGTCCGCATCACCGAGCTGCATTCCGAGTGGGATTGGCGGCGGGTTTTGGAGAAACGCTTCCGAGCCGCGCAATGGGAGCGCCAGGGCGAGCACCTGATGATGATCGGGGCGCCCTGCGTCATGGTTCAGGGCGTGACGGCGGTGGGTGCCGTCGACAGCGAGGAGCGCTGGAAGGCCGTGGTGGCCAATTCTGCGCGCTTTCCCCGCCGGATCGAGACGGCCGAGCCCCACGGGCGCACCGCGCTGATCGCCTGCTACGGACCTTCTCTGGTCGACACCATCGAGACGCTCAAGATCGAAGCACAGCGGCCTGATGTCGATGTCGTCTCGGTCTCCGGCTCGCATGACTTCCTGCTCAGCCATGGCATCACGCCGAAATTCCACATCGAATGCGATCCCCGGCTGCACAAGGCCGATAACATTGAGCGTCCGCATCCCGAGGTCCAGTATCTGGTTGCGTCGGTCTGCCACCCCGGCTATTTCGACAAGCTCGGTAACGCTGACATCCGGCTTTGGCACGTCTCGACCGGCGAGCATGTGCTGCGCATCATCGGCGATCTGAAGGAAAGCCCGAAGCACGTGATCTCGGGCGGCGGCTCGGTCGGTTTGCGCTCCATCCCACTGCTCTATGCGATGGGCTACCGAGACCTCTCCATCTTCGCCATGGACTGTTCCTTCAAGAGCGAAGGCGAGACTATCCAGCAGTGGGCCGGCAAGCACGCCGGCAAGAAGCAGGACGTGGTCGATGTCATGTGCGATGGCGAGATCTTCATCTCATCGCCGGTGCTGCTCACCTATGCGACCAATTTCTTCGAGACGGTTCAGAAGGTTACCGATCTGAACGTCCGGCTCTACGGCCACGGGCTGCTTCAAAGCATGTGCCGATTTTATATGCGCGAGCCCTCCCAGGAGAACGCCTTCATGGAGCGCATCGAGCATGTCGACGATGCGCTTACGGAGAGGGTCGCTTGACCCAGTCGACGATAAAGGGGCTGACGCCCAGAGGAAAATACCATGCAGTTGAGCGATGATTTCCCCATGATTATGGAGCGCGAGGCAGGGATGGAGGAACACATCCCGCCCGTGTCGGTGGCGTTCGGGCTTTTCCCGATGCTCGATGGCCGACGGACGCAGGAAGCCGGCCATGAAGTCTATCGCGATGTCGAGCACGTCAAGATCGCGGTGCCGGGTGATCGCAACAGTCTGTTTTTCCAGCCTTCCAATGACGTTTACCGCAAGCGCTTCCCAAAGGCATACGCCGCTTACCAGGAGCGCGGTCGAAAGCCGATGGAGGGTATGCCGATTGAGAATTGGGCGCCGATCTCCCGTTCGGTGGCGTTCAACCTCAGGGCTGCCAATATCGATACGGTCGAGGCGCTCGCCGCCGTGCATGAAGGCCATATCGACCGCATCGGCTCGAATGGCCGGGAACTGCGCGAGAAGGCCAGGGCCTGGCTGGCGGACGCCAAATCCGGCGCTGAGACCGTGAGGCTGGCCGCCGAGAAGCAGGATCTGATCGACCAGCTCGCCGCCATGCAGGCGCAGATCAACGCGCTGGCGCAACAGGGCGTGAAGCTTCCTGAGGCCGGTGCGGCCAGCCCCGAAGCTGCTCGCAAGCCGGCGAAGGCCCGCGCGTAATCCTCACCAGGAGGGCTCTCCTTGACCCTGTTGTCGATTGTCCGGGAGGCAGCCGTCGCGCTCGGCCTCCCGGAGCCCTCTGCTGTTGCCAGCTCCAATGATCTGGCCGTCAAGAAGCTGCTGGTCTTCGCCAATCAGGCAGGCCGACAGCTTGCGCGCTATCACGATTGGCAGAATTTGATCGTCGAGCAGCAGTTCACAACGCTCGCCCAGCAGGAGCAGACGAACGCCCTGCCGCCGGCCGATTACGACCGGCTGGTCTATAATCCTGAGATCTGGGACCGCTCCAGCAATCTGCGTCTCTTCGGCCCGGTGCCGCAACGATACTGGCAGCGCGCTCTCGCCGGCATCGCAACCGGCACGCCCGGCTATTGGCGCATCATCGGCAACCAGCTCAACGTCCTGCCGGTCATGGCCGCCGGCCACAATCTGGCGTTCGAATATATCTCGAAGCGCTGGGCGCAGTCGGCGGGCGGCACGCGGCAGGACAGTTTCATGGCCGACACCGACACGGCGTTGGTGCCGGAACACCTGATCGCCCTCGAAATCATCTGGCGGTTCCGTCAGTCGCGTGGGTTTGCCCAGTACGCCGAGGATATGTCGACGGCGGAACGTGAAAAAGAAAAGGCTGCCGCTGCTGATCGCGGCACGGGTCGCATCCGCACCGAGAGCACCTATTACAACGACCAGCCGCAGCCGCCTTACTTCACCGGGATCGTGGGGTCGTAGGCGATGCGCAGAGCCCTCGCAGGCCGGTCTGTGCGCGGCGCGCGCTATGAGGTCCTCCCGGCAGCGGAGCTGGCGCGCGGCGTCAGCCTGCCGGCTCCTGTGCAGGGCTGGGACGCCATCTCGCCGCTCGCCAAGATGGACGAGACGCGCGCGATCACGCTCGACAACCTCTTCCCACAGCCCGGCTATGTCGAAATCCGCAAGGGCCACCGGCTGCATAATGCTCTGACGCCGGTTGTGGCGCCGGTGGAGAGCCTGATGGCATATCACGCCCTCTCCACGGCCGATGACAAGCTCTTCGCAGCGGCCGGCACCGAGATATTCGATGTGACGGTGACCACGTCGGCGACGATAGATTCATCGGTCAGCGGGCTCGCCAATGCGCGCTTCCAGCATATCAATTTCAGCACCAGCGGCGGCAATTTCCTCTGGATCGCCAATGGCGAAGACACGCCCATGTTCTGGGATGGCGCCGTCTGGGCGACGGCCTCGATTTCCGGAATCACGCCGACCGATGTCGTCAGCATGGCTGCCTATTCCGAGCGCATCTGGATGGTGCTTAAGGACGAGATTTCGCCGGCTTATTTGCCGACCGACAGCATCCAGGGCACGGCCGAAATCTTCGACCTCGAAGGCGTGTTCAATAAGGGCGGATATCTGATGGCAATTGGCTCCTGGTCTCGCGATGGCGGGCAGGGACCGGATGATTATATCGCTTTCATCACCAGCCGAGGCGAGGTCGCAATCTATTCCGGCGATCCCGAAGGCAATGTGGATCTGGCTGGCGTCTACGAGATGGGATCGCCGCTCGGACGCCGCTGCCTGACCAAGGTCGGGCCGGATCTGGCGGTCGTCTGCGTCGATGGTGTGCTGCCGCTCAGCCGCGCGATCAACACCGACCGCGCTGCGACCCTGAACGCCACCATCACGGCGCTGATCCAGCCGGTGATGAACGCTTCGGCACGCGACTGGGGTGCCAATTTCGGATGGCAGCTTACCTCCTACCCGCGCGGCACCAGGGCAATCCTGAATGTGCCCGTCACCGAGGGTGTCGAGCAGGTCCAGTACGTCATGAACACCGTGACCGGGGCGTGGTGCCGTTTCCTGGGCGAGAATGCGAACTGCTGGGAAATCTTTCAGGACCGGCTGTTTTATGGCGGCAATGCCGGCCAGGTCATTGAGGCCGATTGCCAGGGTTTCGACTATGACGCCCCCATCGAGTTCAATCTCGAAGGTGCCTTCAATTATTGCAAGAACCGCGGTCGCCTGAAGGACTTCACCATGTGCCGCTCGCTGCTGCTCACCGACGGGCAGGCGGCGGTCGGCCTCGCGCTGAATGTCGATTTCTCGCGCAATGCGGCGGTGAATAGCCTCAGCTTCCCGTCCGATCCGGCAGCGCTCTGGGATGTGGCGCAATGGGATGCTGGCGTTTGGCCGGAGACCAGCCGCATCGTTACCGATTGGAATGCGGTCGAGGGTCAGGGCTTCTGCGCCTCTGTGCGCCTACAGGGCACGCTCCAGGTTGGTGTTGGCGGTTCAGCGTCGGCAGCGGCTGTCTTCCAGGTCAATGGCTGGGATCTGCTCGTCGTCGACGGCGCATTTATGTAGGCCCGGCGTGATCGTTCCAGCCGTCACGCCCGGTGAGAAGGGACTTCTGGTCGAATATCTGGCGGTCAAGCTGGGCACGACGGCGAACCGGCTTGTCGGCAATATGCCCTATGAGGTGATCGCGGTCGTGAAGGCCGGCATCGGCGTCGGCGCGGTGCTCTATACGAATTACCGCGAGACCTCGATTGAGATTTCGCTGGCCGGCGATCCCGGCTGGGTCGGGCGGCACGATCTGAAGATCATCTTCTCGTACCCCTTCATCCAGCTCGGCGTGCTGCGGCTCAATGCCTGTATCCGGCGTGACAATCATGCCAGCCGGTACTTCGCCCATAAGCTCGGCGGACGCGAGGTCGGCGTCCTGGAAAATGAATACGGTCACGGCATCGACGGCATCCTCTACACGATGACGCCGGAGCGCTGCCGCTGGATCAATTCTTCGGAAATGAACGGATACCGCCCCCATGGGAAAACCAAGCGCTCCCAAGCAGCCTGATCCGATTGCGGTTGCTGGTGCTCAGACCGCATCCAATGTCGAGACGGCGCGTGAGCAGGCGCGTCTGGCGATGACGGGGCAGAGCAACGCCTTCGGCACGCTCGACTATGTGAAGGACCCCAACAGCCCCTCCGGCTACCGTGCGGTCACCAAGCTCGATCCGGCGCAGCAAGCCCTCCTCGATCAGCAGCGCGTTCTCCAGGGGACGCTGGGCGACACGGCGGGCTTGAGCCTCGACCGCTTCAAGGATACGATTGGCACGCCCTTCGACCTCAATGCGGCGCGCGGCACTGAAATTTCCGATATCCAGAAGACCTTCCTCGACCCGCAGTGGTCGCAGCAGGCATCGACGCTGGAGAATCAGCTCATCAACAAGGGCATCCGGCCGGGCTCGAAACAGTATCAGATCGCCATGTCGCAGTTCGGGCAGCAGAAGGACAATGCCTATAATCGCATGTTCCTCGACGCCTACAATGTCGCGAATAATGCGGCTCTGACCGAGCGCAATCTGCCTCTCTCCGATTATTCGACCCTAATGGGCTTCAACCAGCCGATCAGCGGGGCTCCAGGCAATGTCAGCACGCCGACGCCGGGCGTCTCCACCACGCCGGTCGGACAATACACCTACGACAGCTACAACATCGCCAACCAGAACCGCCAGAACCAGCAGGCCGGGCTTTACGGCCTCGCCGGCACGCTCGGCGCCGCGACGATCATGTCGGACCGGCGCTTCAAGGAGGCCATGGTCCCCATCGGCAAGCTGCCCAACGGCCTGACCATCTGGTCCTTCCGATACAAGGGCGAGGAGGGCTTCCACCAGGGGCTGATGGCGGATGAAGTGCGCGAGTTGCATCCGGAGGCCGTTATCAACATGGGCGGCGTCGATCACGTCAATTACGAAATGGCGGTGCATTAATGGCTCTCCTGGATGCAATCACCGGCGCCAACAGTGGCAATTCTGGCGACAGCGGCATGACGCCCGACGCCATCGAGCTGCGGCGCAAGCTGGCGCTCGCCATGCTCGGGCAGAGCCAGTCTGACCCCGTCAAGAGCACGCCGCAGGGCCTGAACAGCGTCGCCAAGGCGCTCATTTCGGCCTACCAGATCAACAAGCTGGACAAGGCGGATAAGACTGGCCAGACGCAGGCCGACAATTTGCTGATGAGCGTGTTTGGCGGCGGCGCTCCCGCTGCTCCAATGAGCCCATCCTCCGGCCCACCCCCCTCCTTCGCCAAGCCGGCGCCATCCGCCAATACGCTGACCGGCGCCATTGTCGGCGCCGAGAGTGCTGGCGATCCCGATGCGACCAACCCGATGTCGAGCGCGACCGGGCGCGGCCAGTTCATCGCCTCCACCTGGGAGGACCTGATGAAGCGGCACAAGTCGGACCTCATCGCCGGCAAGACGCGGCAGCAGATCCTCGACATGCGCCGCATCCCGGAGCTGTCGGACGAACTGACCGGCATCTATTCGAGCGAGATCCAGGCAGACCTCACCAAAGCCGGCTTCGAGCCGACGCCCAGCAACACCTATCTGGGCTATTTTCTCGGACCCGACAGCGCCAAGAAGGTGCTGAAGGCCAATCCGAACACGCCCCTCGTCCGCCTGCTCCCCGCCGACACGCTGCGCGCCAATCCGTTCCTCATCCGCATGACGGCGGGCGGGGTGCAGGACATGACCGGCAAGAAGATGGCTGGGGTAACGACTGACGGTGCCGCAGCGTCCGCGCAGCCCGTCAATCTCAGCGATAATCCGGCTCAGGCAGCGAATGTGCAGCGCGCCGTCGCGCTGATGCGCAATCCGCGCACGGCGGCCATCGGCCAGGCCATGCTCGCCAAGATCGCGACGACCGATGTCTCGCCGCAGCAGCCCGTGATCATCAAGGTGCCCGGCGAGAACGGAGAAGAGGTCTCGATGGTCTGGAATCGTCGCACCGGCGGCCTCGATCCGATCTCATCGCTCACGGGCACGCCCAGCGGTCCTCAACTTGAGCCGATCCGTCTCGCAGCGGCCTCTGGAGCCGCAGGAGCCCCACAGACGGACGCAGCGCCGATGGCCCCTGCCGTGCGTCCTCAGCCCATTCAGGCTGTTGCACCCCCCTCTGCGCCTCCACAGGCCGCTGCTCCGATGCTGGGCGGCAATATGCCGACCGAAAACATCGGCGAGGTTGGTCCGTCCAGCCTCATGGTGCAGTCCAATATTGCGACCAAGGGCAATATGCTCCCCAACCCCGCGCAGGCTGGAGCGCCTGCCCCGGCCGCTGCCCCAGCAATCACCGGCGAGGTCCCGGAAGGCGCTCAGCGCGGCCCGGCGGCGAAGAAGGTGCCGGATGGCTATATCCATCGTCAGGCTCCCGGTGGTGGTTTCCTCTATGACGCCAATGCCCGGCCGATCTTCGAGCTGAAATCTGAGGCCGATGCGCGCGCCAAGGGCACGGAGAAGCGTGAGGAAGCGCGTCGCGGCGAAGAGATGACCCAGCGGCAGGTCAAGGGCGATCTCACCCAGCTCGCGCAGAAGATCAACGAGGCCACGCCCGACGAATGGAACCTGGGCGCTGGTCAGTATGGTGGCTCGAATGCCGGCATCGCTGACGACCCGGTGACCTACGCCATCGGTTCGGCGAAGCGGGCCGGCGTGGCGCTCGGCGAACAGCTTTTCGGCACCCAGCGCGAAGGTCGCTCCGCTAACCGTCTGCGCGCGGAATTGCGCTCTGCCGGCGCCGATCTCGTCATGACTTACCGGGCGATGCAGAAGGCGCGAGGCGTCTCTGACAGCCAGCAGTCGAATGCCGATCTGGCCTTTCTGGAGAGCATTGTCGGCCAGCTCCCGGCCGCAAACAGTCGCGAGGAGGCTTACGCCATCCTGAACGAGAGCGTGCGGCCGATCTTCGAGCGTCTGACGGGCGAGCCGGTGGCTATGCCGAAATTCCAGGAAATGAAGAAGGTCAAGCCCCAAGGCAATCGCGCCACTTCGCAGACCGTGCTTGAGGCCATGACGGCGGCGAGGGGGTTCTGATGATGGATGACATGAACAAGCAGGGCCTGATCGACTATTTCCGCACGAAGAACGGCGCGCCTCAACAGCCCCAGGCCCTGGGCGCAAGTGGCGATTCCGGGAAGGAAGCGATGGCGCGCAGCATGATGGGGAATGTTCTTGGCGGCCCACAAGCCAAGAATGCTTTCCAGGCCGGCGACCAGATCGCCCGCGCCGCGCTGCTCCAGAGCATGTTGAAGCGTGCCCAGGCTGAGAAGACGGCTCCGGCACTGCCGAACGTGCCCGGCACCCTCGTCCAGTAAGGAATGCCCTGATGCCGAGAGACGGATCAGATTTTGTGCTGTCTTTGCCGAGCGGCCTTCTTGGCGTGGCACTTCCGGCAGACGCGCCATCCTTGGGGCGTGATCCGGGTGTTTTCGGGCGTGAATTTGTGACCTTCGCGGCAGTGCGTTCTAGCGAGCTGTTTCGCTCCGCTAGCCCGCCCTCCAAGCGCAAGTCCTTCGGTATACACTCTTCGCTCAGGCGCGATTATCTCGGCCAGAGACAGTCCTTGGGCCGCTCGATAAAGGATCGTGTCGGTCTTGAGGCCGGATTTCTCGGCCAGATCTGCGGCTATGTAAGAGACACCGTCTGCCATAATTTTCCGCGTAATGCGTTGATTTCGTTGCTGTTCTTTGCGGGTAGACCACTTGCAATTGTCAGGATTGTAATCACCATCGTTGTCAACACGATCGAGAAGCATTCCTGGAGGTCTCGGCGACATATCGGCCTCAAAGAGGGCATAGCTTCCCCAACGCTCGCAGACCTTAATCCCTCTTCCGCCATAGTCTTCCCACTGGCGAAACTTAGGATTTGTGCAACGCTGTCTCATATCAACCCAGACATGATAAAGTGGCGGCATAGTTTTAAACGGCATTGGTTCGCCTCTTGCTATGAGATTGTCTTGATAGATCATAGCATAGAGTGCCTAGATACGGCAATGGGAGGCTGACTTGCCCCGAGACGGATTTGGAAGCTACAGCACGCCCAATACCTTTTTGCCGAACACCGTCATGTCGGCGACCGCCGTGAACCAGAATTTCACTGATGCCGGCACGGCTCTGACAGGCTCGCTGGCCCGCGACGGCCAGTCCAGCATGACGGGGCAGTTCAAGGCGGCGGCTGGCACGCTCGGCGCTCCTGGCATAGCCTTCGGCGTCGATACCGACACCGGCTTCCGTCGGGCGTCCGAAGACGAGATGCGCTGGGTCGGTGGCGGGCAGGATCGCTTTTACATCGACAGCACGGGCAAGGCGTTCCTGCTCGGGGACCTCAATGTCGGCGGTGATGTCGGCTTGTCTGCGCCAATCGTCATTGCGACGACCTCGGCCAGCCTGCTGACGCTGCGCCGGACCGAAAACGACACCACGCCGCGCACCGTAGAGGAATATCGCTCCGGGTCGGGGGCCGGCGCGAAGGCCGATTTGCAGGTCGTCGGCGATGGCAACAATGCGGTGGTGACGGCACGCTGGCGGGTGAATTCAGCCTCAGTTTTCCAGGCAACCTCCTCCCTGTTCACCCACAATGTCGATACGGTCATCGGCGCGAATATGGCCATCGACACCGATGGGTTCATCGATTTCTCAGAAATTGCTGAGCCCTCTGCACCGGCGTCCAATGTGGCGCGGCTGTTCTGCGTCGATGTCGACGGCCAGACCCGGCTCGCCTTCAAGAATTCGTCTGGCGCCGTCGCTTACATCCCATCTGCGATGACACGGCAGCAGTTCGATTCTGCCGGCACTTGGAACAAGCCGGCGAGCGGCACCATCGCTTTCATCCAGGCATGGGGCGCTGGTGGATCTGGCGGCCGAGCCGGCAGTGGCGACGGGGGTGGTGGCGGCGGCGGCGGTTGCTACTCCGAGCGCTACGTGGCGCTGGCCAGCCTCAGCAATTCGGTCTCCGTTACGGTCGGCGCTGGCGGTGCCGCCCAGACCTCTGACAACACCGATGGCAATCCGGGCGGTGACAGCTCCTTCGGCGCCTACCTGCTCGCCTATGGCGGCGGTGCGGGTAATGGCGATGGAACGGATAATGGTGGCGGTGGCGGCGGTGGCCTGACGGCGGCCGGCTCCAATGGGTCTGGCGCATCTGGCGGGGCAGGCGGCGGTCCTGTCGGCACCATCGGCGGCACCTCCACAGCAGCCGCCAACAATTCCAATCCCTTCGGCGGCGGCGGTGGCGCGTCCTCCGGCTCTGCGGCTGGCGGCGGTCTCTATGGCGGTGGTGGTGGCGGCTTCGGCAGTGCCGCCGGCTCGCCCACGGCAGGCGGCTTCAGCGTCTTCGGTGGAGGCGGTGGTGGCGGTGGCGCAGACAGCTCGGCCGGAGCGGCTGGCGGCACAGCAATCATCTATGGCGGCAACGGCGGTGCCGGGACAATCGATACGAATGTTGCAGTTTCGGGCACGGCTCCGGGTGGTGGTGGCGGTGGCAGCGAGAACGCCAATTCCGGTGCTGGAGCGGCGGGCCGCGTAATCGTGATGGTGTGGTGACAGGAGTAAAAAATGCAGAATGTTATTGAGGTCTGGGGAAGCTCGAATGTCGGATACGTCAATCCTGGCGCAGGACTTGAACGGCGCATTGCATGGGATGGCGGCCGTGGATGGTTGGTTGTTCAGGGCTTCAACAGTCCTGGCGTTCAAATAAACTCTGAAATAATGGTGCATCTCGATTTGAGTACTGTGCCAACCATATCGCCGTTGCCAGATCTTGGCCCTATTACTGCGAGTGGCACATATCCATTTGAGGCCCCTAAGGGGGATCTTCGTTTTGGCATCAATCTATCGAGCGGCGACAACGTTGCTTGGGACGCGGTCTTTATAATCAAGGTCTAGGCGTCATGCCCAGAAACGGAAGCGGCACCTTCTCGATCCTGACGCCGATCCAGATCGGCGCCCTGCGCTCGTCTTCGGCGGTCAACGCCGATTTCGCCGATGCCGGCGACGAAATCACCAATTCGCTGCCGATTGACGGTACGGCTGGCATGAACGGGACGTTCAAGGCGGCCGATGGCGAGCAGACCGAGCCCGGCATTGCCTTCGTGGCCGATCTCAACACCGGCTTTCGCCGCTCCGCGCCGGATGAGATGCGCTGGGTGGCAGGCGGTATCGACCGGGCTATCCTGGATGAGGACGGTGCCCTAACCTTCCTCAACGGCATCGATGTGGCCGGCTCGGTGAATTTCAGCACCGCTATCGTCCCGCAGTCGCTGTTCGCCACCGACGCTGTCGTCATGGCGCTCGGCCGGGAGGAGAACGACACCTCCGAACACGAACTGATGAGCTACGAGGTCGGCGATGGTTCTGGTGCCAAGGCCAGCCTGCGTGTGGTTGGTGGCGCAGCGAACAATGTCGCCACCATGCGATTTTACGTCAATGACGTGAAGGTCTTCGAGTGGACCTCGACACTCTTCTCGCACGCGGTCGATGTCGCCTATGGCGCAAATCTGCGCGCAGGGACAGACGGCTATTTCGACATCACCGAGATCGTCGCACCCTCGGCGCCGACCTCGAATATTGCTCGCCTCTACTGCCGGGATGCCTCCGGCATCAGCACGCTGTTCTACAAGACGGCGGCCGGCGAGCAGGACATCCCGACCGACGCAAATCGGCAGGTCTTCACCTCGTCGAATACCTGGAGCAAGCCATCCGAAGGCACCATTGCGCTGATCGAAGCTTGGGGAGGCGGCGGTGGAGGAGCAATCGGCGCGGGTGGCGGCGGCGGGGCTTATGTGCGCCGCATCATGCCGCTTTCTGCGCTCGCGGGCACCGTGAGCGTCACCGTAGGGGCGGGCGGGAACAGCAGTGATGGCGGAAATAGCAGTTTTGGCTCTCATGTGACCGCCTACGGCGGCGCCGTCGCCCAGGGAGGCGGTTCAGGTGGCCCGGGTGCAGGTGGTGGCGGACTGCTCGCCAAAGGCGTCCAGGCCGGAGCTGGCGGGACTCCAAACGGTAGGCTCGGCGCGGACACATGGGGTGGCAACGACGGAGAATCCAATCCGTTTGGTGGCGGCGGTGACGGATTGGGCGGCACCAATATTCCGGCGTCTTTCTTTGGCGGCGGCGGCGGCGCAGGCACAGGCGGGAATCCAGGCGCGTCGATTTTCGGCGGCGGCGGCGGAGGGTTTGGCGGGGGAGGCATATCTGTGTATGGCGGAAATGGCGGAGTAGGGAGTGCCGGGTCGGCACCCGGTGGAGGTGGCGACAATTCCGCTTCTGGCGCGCGCGGCGAAGTCCGCATCACCGTCTGGTAATTTCCTCAAAGGGATCAATCAATGCGGCTTCCTGTAATCAAGGATGGCGTCGTCATCAATGTTGTCGAAATGGACGCCGACACGCTGTGCGTCGATAAGGCGACACACCAGCAGATGCTGGCCGATGAGGATGACGGCCATCGAGCTGCGCTCGCGCTGTGGGGTGCCGACATATCTGAACGCCACGCAGCCATCCAGCAGGCTAAGCGCAACCTGTTCATGGCGTCAGGCTTCGCCTCGGCTGTGAAGAATCAGGTTCGCGAGGGCAAGATCTCCGGCGATGGAGCGCTCACCAGCGTGCTGACGGCTGACGCTGAGGTCGAGGCATGGCAGGCAAAGATCGCCGACATGAAAGCCCAGCCACTGCCGGAACGCCCGATTCTGGTGCGCGGGCGGCGCTGGATCTGCCCGGAAGGCTGTATCCTTGGCCCAGAAGGTGGTCAGAAGGGCGATATATGGACCGGAGAAGCCTATGTGAGGCCGGCTCATGAGGAAGACGCCGCATAATGGCCGACAAGCCCGGCGTCGCATCGGCATGGCCTGACCATCGCTTCGATAATGACGGCAGTCTCATCCTGGGCGGCATTGCTGACGCCTACACCGCGACGACCGCGCGGAGGATCAGGGGCTATTATCGCGGCCTGCGCATCTGTGGCCGCATTCCGGCGACCAATACCGGCCCGAGCACCATGGCGGTCGATAAGGCACCGCCTATCGACATTCGCAAGGCCGGCAATACCGCGCTCGATCCGGGCAATCTGATTGCCGGCACCTATTACGACTTCATCTACGATGACGTGAACAACGTCATGCAGGTGGACGATACGCCAGTCGGCGGCGGCCCCACGGGTCCGACTGGGCCAGTTGGCCCGACAGGTCCTACCGGTCCTGCCGGAGCAACCGGAGCGACAGGCGCTGGCGCGACGGGTGCAACAGGTCCGACCGGGCCGACAGGCGTCACGGGCGCGACTGGCCCGACAGGTGTGACGGGGCCAACCGGACCGACTGGGGTGACTGGTCCAACGGGCGTGACAGGCGCAACAGGTCCAACCGGAGTGACCGGCGCAACTGGTCCGACGGGTGTCACCGGACCCACCGGCCCGACTGGTGTAACCGGAGCTACGGGTCCGACAGGCCCAACCGGCCCAACGGGTGCTGATGGCATCCATCCTGGCTACCGCTTCCGGTTCGATAGCTCGACCGGCATGGCCGATCCGGGCGCGGGGGATTTCCGGCTGAACAACGCCGCGCTCGCCAGCACCACAGCGATGGCGATTTCGGACAATTCTGCCGATACCGGCAATCCGGATGTCTCGACCGCAATCCTTGCCTGGGACGACAGCACCAATCCCATTCGCGGCACCCTGCTAATCAAGAAGATCTCGGCGCCGCAGAATGTCGCCGTATTCAACATCACAGGCGGCTCGACCGACAATTCCGGCTGGACACAGCTCGCCCTGACCTATGTCATCCATGCGGGCTCGTTCAGCGACACCGATGCGTGCGTGATCGAGTTCTATCGCGCTGGCGATGTCGGTGCGACAGGCCCGACCGGGGTCACCGGGCCAACAGGTCCAACGGGTGTGACCGGAGCAACTGGGCCAACCGGCGTTACAGGAGCGACCGGCCCCACGGGCGTTACGGGACCAACGGGTCCTACCGGCCCGACTGGTGTGACCGGCGCGACAGGGCCGACCGGAGCAACAGGTCCGGCGGGCGTTGGCACGGTCGTCGCCCAGGTCTTCACCGGCTCTGGCACCTATACTCCGACCACCGGCATGGTCTACTGCCTCGTCATTTCCACCGGCGGTGGCGGGGGTGGCGGGGGCGCAGATTGCACGGATACGTCAGCCTCGGCCAATGCAAGCGGTGGCAGCGCAGGCGGAACCTGCATCGAAATTTTCGACGCCGCGACCATCAGCGGCGGTCAGTCCATTAGCATCGGAGCGGCCGGAACGGCTGGTGGCAATACCGGCACCGACGGCGGCAATGGCGGAGACACGACCTTCGGGTCCCTGCACACGGCTGGCGGGGGTGTTGGTGGTGACGGCATCTCGACTGGGACTTCGGGGACAGGAACGCCCCGAGCTGGTGGCACCGCGACAGGCGGTGCGATGAATATCGTCGGGGGGTCGAGCCAGGTTGGATTTTATGCCACCAATGAAACCAGCGGCATGGGTGCCGTCTTGGGGGCTGGAGGGTCCTCTTTCTGGGGCGGTGCGGGTATCAGCTCCAGTACAACGTCAATCAACAAAAGCGGCAACTCCATCGCCGGCTCAGCGGGTTTTGTCTATGGCTGCGGCGGCTCTGGCGCTCAGGCTTTGAACACCACCACGGGTGCCGCTGGCGGTGCAGGCATGTCCGGCGTCATCTTCGTTCTGGAGTTCTGCGCATGATCGATGAAATCCTGGCTCGTGCCCAGACCCGCAAGCTCCATGGGCTGTCAGCTATGCCCTATGCGGTGGTCGAGAATGGCGTCGTCATCAACATGGTGATGTGGGACCCCAATGAATTCCCGGACTGGAAGCCGGTGCGCGGCGAACTCGTCCAGAGTGACGGCACCGCCGCCATCGGGCACGTCTATGCCGAGGGGCGATTCACCGATCCGAATTATGTCGAGCCGGTTTTGCTGCCGCTGGAAACGGTGAAGATGCGCCGGATTCGCGAGGTCAACTCGCAATTCATCTCGTCGTCCGGCGGCCTGTTCGTCTCGCCCGAAACGGTGAAAGAGATGCGCGATGGGGCGCTCGCCGCCATCGAGCAGATCAAGCTGGCCGAGACCCGTGAGGATGCCCTGCACATCCGCAATGCGGCGCTGGTGGCCCTGCTGACGGCCGAGGCAGTCGCCGAGGGCGGGTTCGTCGGATGAAGATCATCGCCGATCATCCGCTCGCCCATATCGATCTGCTCCGGGCCTGGGAACGGGGGGAATCGGCGACTGCGCTGCCCCGCATCGACATCGACAAGGCTGACGCGACGGTCGGTATCAAAGCCTGCCTAGCCTATAAAGGCGAACCGGCGCTGATTACCTGGACCTCGGGCACCACCGGCGCCCGCAAGGGCGTCATCATCCCATGGCAGACCATCGAGCGCCGCGCCGCGACCTCGCATGAGCTATATGGCGGTGCCGACCCATTGGCGGTCGTCATGTCATTGCGAGGACAGGGTGTCGGCACGCTCATGCCAGCGAAATTCGGCAGCACCATCATTCCTGTCGATCCGGACAGCCTCGCCGAGGCGAGGGTTCTCATCGAGCAGCGCGGCGTCACCTGCCTGTTCGCCACCATCGACAAGATCCGAGCCATGATCGGCAAGGGGCTGGTCCCTCGATCCCGCGAGCTGCAAAAGCTGGTCATCGCCGGGAATGTCCTGTCGGACCTTGAGCACCGCACGATTGTCCAGGCGTTCGGTGTGCCGGTCTATAACTGTTACGGCAGCACCGAAACCGGCACCATCGCCATCTCGGACGGCCAGACGAGCGCCCTCCGGCCAACGCCGAACGCCGCAATCCGGATCGCCGATGGTCTCGTCGAGGTGCAGACCGACATGATGGCGGCTGGCTGGCTGCATGGCGACATTCCGACCCCTGATGGCTGGTACGCCACCGGCGACATCGGCTATATCCATGATGGGATGATCGCCATCGAAGGACGGCGAAAATGACATTCCGCTTCCACGTTGTCGGCCTGCCGCACACCAGCGTCACGGAAGCTTTCACCGCCTGCGCCTTCACCGAGCGGGTGCGCAAATTCTGCGGCATGATGCACGGGCTCGGCCACCAGGTCTTCCTCTACGCCGGGCCGGAGAGCACCGCCGCCGTCACCGAGCACATCCCCTGCATCACGGAAGCGGAGCGCGCAGCCGCCGTCGGCGACGGACATTTCATCCACGCCAGCTTCAATTACGATCTCCCGCACTGGCGCAAATTCAACGAGAGGGCCATTGAGGCCATCCGCGCTCGCGCCGAACGCCACGATTTCCTCTGCCTCATCGGTGGCATCGCCCATAAGCAGATCGCCGACGCGGTGGACCTGATGACGGTCGAGTTCAGCATCGGATATGGCGGCACCTTCGCCCGGTTCCGCATCTGGGAGAGCCGGGCCTGGCAGCATACCTGCTACGGCACCCTCCAGGAGGACCGAAACCCCAATGCCATCGACGGGCGCTTCTATGATGCGGTGATTCCCGGCTCCTTCGATCCGGCCGACTTCCCCTTCCGGGCCGAGAAGGACGACTACCACCTGTTCATGGGCCGGTTGACGCAGCGCAAGGGCATCGAGATCGCCGTGGAAGCCTGCCAGCGCCTCGGCAAGCGCCTGATCATCGCGGGGCAAGGCGATCCGCCCGCCTATGGCGAGTATGTCGGCGTCGTCGGGCCAGAGGAGCGCGGGCGGTTGATGGCCGGAGCGCAGGCCGTGTGGGTGCCGACCATCTACATCGAGCCATTCGGCAATGTCGCGGTCGAAGCGCAGCTCTGCGGCACGCCGGTGATCTGCACGCCATGGGGCGCCATGACCGAGACGGTCGAAGACGGCGTCACCGGCTTCCATTGCCACCTGCTGCGCGAGTTCATGGCGGCAGCCGAGGATGCGCGCGGGCTCGACCGGCACGCCATCCGGGACCGGGCGGTCAGGCTCTATTCGACGGATGCGGTCGCCCAGAAGTACCAGAAGCACTTCGAGCGTCTTGCCACCGTCTGGGGCAATGGCTGGTATACCGTCTAATTCATCCGTGGGCTGCTGAGCGCGCAAACGCCCAACAGCCCTGGCTGCCGACCGAACAGGGCCGGCGAGCAGCCATAGCGAAAATGCGTCCTAATCCCGACATCAGGAAGGCGATCATGCCCCAGCAGGGAACATACACCAATGGCAGCGGAGAACCCCGTCTACCTCCTGCTCGACCGTATCCGGGAGACGCAGCTCCGGCAGACCGTCATGCTGGAGGAGCTTACGCGCTCGATGAAGACGAGTTCGACCGCTTCTGGAGCCGCCGTTTCGCCGATGAGCGGATGGTTGCCGCTGCTGAAGCCGATAGGAGCCCTCACAGCCCAGTACGCGACTGGCCTGCTGGTGATGTCCTACGTCCTGAAGGGCGGGGACGCGATGACCGCAGCCGAGGTCTTGCTCAGGCTTTTGTAATTGGTGGGCGCTGGGTGTTTTTGGGCAGCTTGCTGCTCTTGGCGCTGGTGACGATCTCGAAACACGCCGTCAGCCGCCCCGAGGCGCATCAGCCGCTGCCTGTCGTCATCAGCCCGGCACCGCCGCCGAGCCCGTTCGACAGCGTCTCTGTGGTCGAATGGGGCCGGACGCAGCTCGATCCCAGCGACCGCCATGCCCAGCCACTCCTGTTCAGCGGGGCGTTAAAATAGGGTGGTCGCTTTAGCCTGTGGACTGTTCATTAAATGGTTGCCATATAGGCAAACCTCATATAGTGGGAAACATGCAACCCGTAGTTGCATTAGTTCTCAACACACCCTGTTGGTTTCAACCGACGGTTAGTGGCGCGAATCAAAATATTAACCGACTCAAGACATCATAATTAATAAAATTGAAGACGCCGATGCCCGTCTCAAGGGCACCGGCGGTGGAGGTTTTAGTCGGGTCGCTCTACTTGCAGAGGGGCGACCTGACCGTCTTTTCCCAGATCAGTTTGATCCGAGAAAGCTGGTTTTTGCGCTGCCGCCAGAACAGGCGACTTGGCGCTGGCCTAACCGATCCACCGGAGTGTTTCGGCTTCGGATACGCGGTCTTACTCAATGGGTCTCCCATTGCGGTGAGCCAACTCGGCTCGAAAGCCAGCTTGTTACGCAGCTGGAAACCCTGATTTGCGGGGGTTTGGAAGACCTTCAGGTCGGACCGATGTCACCTGTCTTATTTATGCAGGTCGATTCGTCCAACTAATTTCTAGGCGCGAATTTCAATTCCGTGAAAAATTCCACTGCTTTTTGCGCAGTGCAGCCCTGCGTCAACCGAACGCCGCCATCACGACCATGCCGCCGCCGATGGCGAGCGTGCAGAGAGCCGCAAGGGTCAGCACACCCCGGAAGTGCCTGACCGTGACCAGCATCAGCCAGAGCGGCGTGGCAAACAGGAACAGCACGACCCAGATCCACATCGGCATCCAGCGGCTTTCGATTTCGGTCGACATCAGCATCATCTCCTTCCCGGCCTTCACGACAGCAGCCCCAGCGCCGCCCGCGTCTCCTGAAGCTGTGCGATCAGCTGATCCAGCTCGGCGGGCTCGATCACCACGCGGAACGTGACCTTGCCGTCCTCGATGAACTCGATTGAGGCCAGCCGGTTGGCAAAGTCGACGCCGGTGGTGATCGCCTCGATTCTGGCTACTCCACCCCGGCGGGTCATTTTTTGCTGCCCGCGCTGCTGGTGCCGCCCGGCGAGCCGAACAGCAACGTCAGGACGGCACTGCCAGCCAGCTCCGGCCAACCTATGAAGCCAGTCGCGATGGCGTAGCCAACGCATCCAGCCATCACCACATCGACGATTCTTCCAAATTCCGTCATCTCAGTTTCCTTTGGGGATGGCCCGCAGCACCGCCACGGGCCGCTGTTTCATCGAGAAATTGATGATCTGAGGGCTCTGCCCCAGGGATCATCATCATGGGCCGCGCTGTTCGTTCGGACCCGTTGCTATGCTTTGAATTAGAAGGTCCCTGTGAATATTCAGGGACCCCTCAAGCTTCAGTATGAAACCTTCGGTTGTATCCGTCCTGCGGAAGGAACTCCACTCCTTGCCTCTGGCTTTACACATCGCCGTGGTGATGGAAGTAGGTTCCGGGTTCTCTGGTCATATTGTTTCCCCTTCTCTTGGTGATTGGCCCGCAGCGGTGAAGCCACGGGCCGGGGTGATCAGCTCTGGTTGGCCTGTGCCCGCTCGGCGACCTGTCGGCTGGTGGCTACGATCTCAGCCTTCTCCGCCTCCCGTTTTGCGGCAGAAGCATTCCAACTTTCCCGCCGGTTCGCGGCCACGTCTTTCAATGCCACGATGCCGGCCATATAGATTTCCATCATGCCAAGGGCGTCGATATCGATGCTCTCGATGATGGCGATCTGCTCAGGTGTCACATGGAAGCGCAGCTGCTCCAGCCCTCGGCTAAAATCACCGCTTATGTTGGGATGCCTATGGGCATAAGTTCTCTTATCCATTTCAGTCTCCTATGATCCGTCCCTATCACCGCACCGGGCTGTGAGCGGGCTGCTGGACGGGTGGTAGCCCGGTTCATTGTGGGCTGATCGCCCGAATTCGCGGCCGGCATGTCCTCCGGCGGGGAAGGAGGGGCGGCACGCGCCACCTCCAGTTTCACGTCACCACTGGCCCGTCAGCGCCGCCTTGCCGGCCACGACGCCGTTCTCGGTCCCGACCGCAATCGAGCCGCCGAACTGCCACGTCTCATCGAGCTTGAAAGCGGCACCGCCGCCGACCGCGGTCTTGTCGTCGTAAAAGCCACCGCTCACCGAAGCCGCGAAGCGCTTGTCGACGTGCGGGATGTTGAGCGCGCCGATGGTCGCCAGACCCTCGTGCATATCGGACGGGTCAAAATCCTTCCCGTCCTTGCCGGCGATGCCCTGATTGCCTTTCAGGCCCTTATCCCCCTTATCCCCCTTGTCGCCCTTCGGACCCTGAGCCCCATCGACGCCGTTGACGCCGTCCAGACCGTTCGCTCCAGCGACCCCCTGTGGGCCAGCTTCGCCCTGAGGACCCTGCGGTCCGGCTACGCCTTGCTCGCCCTGCGGGCCTTGCGGGCCTTGCGGACCCTGCGGACCGACAGGACCTGGCTCACCTTGTGGACCGGCCGCTGGGCATGGAAGCTGCCAGTTGCCTCCGCAAGGAAGCGGATCGGCTTGTGCCCCGGACGACACGGCACCGGCCAGAGCCAGAGCTGTCAGAAAGGTGACTGCTTTCGAAAACTTCATCTAAACCCCCATCGGGTCTTGGTTTGGAAAAACACGCAGAAATGCGACGCGCGGCTCCAGGCGGAGGGCGCGCTGCGAATTGCGTGTCGATGGGGGTGCCGTGGCCGGCTGAGATGGTGGACGCTAGTGGGATTGAACCACTGACCCCTGCTGTGTGAAAGCAGTGCTCTACCGCTGAGCTAAGCGTCCGGGGCTCCGAAATGGAGCCGAATTTGCGGCTTACAGGTTCATTGAACCTTTTGGCCGAGAGGCTTTCGTCAATTTTCCCTTGGACATCAAGGGCGTCGTCCGAGGCGGTCGTTCCCGTGTGAAGCGCATGCTCTACCGCTGAGCTAAGCGTCCGTCCGGCTGAAGCGCGATTTAGGCTGCCCCGGCCGGACCTGTCAAGATCGGCGACGCCTCCCGCGCCTATCTCTTCTGCGGGATCGGCTCGAAGCTGGCGACGACTTTTTCCAGCTCGGGCAGGAATTTGTCCATCGCCGCCAGCGGGCTGGTGCCGACGATGGCGTAAAATCCGTCCGGATTGCCCGCCAGCATCACCAGATAGATGCCGATCTTGCTGCCGGTGCCCTCGTCCGCCGCCTCGCCGATCACCTGATAGCCCGACAGCGCGCCGATGGTAACGGGATTCTCGCTGTTGATCTTGCGGTCCTTCAGGCCGCCGAAGGACTGGAACGAGCGCAGCGCCGCCAATTTGGCGTCGATGACGACACGGTTGTCGATGGAGGGCGAGATGAACAGCATCGGCTCGACGAGGAGCAGATTCTCGTTCGGGCCGGGCACCCGGCCCGATGGGCTATAGGCTTTCGAGGTGCCGGCGAGGCCGAAGGATTCCTTGAACGGTCCGAGATAGCCGAGACGGAACAGGTCGGCGGCCTTGGCCGGGCGGTCCATGACGGCGGCGTTGGCCAGAACCGTCTCGATGCCGGCCTTGTCGAATTTGCCCGCGTCCAGCGCCGTCTTCGGGATGCTGGCGGTGATCATGGCGGTGATGTTGTTCTCGCGCAGGATCAGCACGTATTTGGAGACCTCGCCGCCCTGCTGCTGCTGCTTGCCGGTGAAATAGATATATTCGCCCTTGCGGCCCGGCAATTCGCTCAAGGCGGCGCCGGTCAGCCCCTGCCCGGCCAGCGCTTCGGGATATTCGGCGATCTTCTTCAGCTCCTCATAGGTCGCGGACGGCATCTCGACGATGACGAAGGAGGCGCCCGTCGCCTCGTCGACGAAACCGGCGAAGCGGTCGGAGGGGGCGAAGGTGCCGCCCAGATCCAGTGCGATGCGGCTGTTCGGGGCCTGGCGGGGCTCGGAATGGGCAGGCACGGCGAAGGCTGCGCCCGCGAGCGCTGCCGCGAAGAGGACGGTCTTGAAGTGGGCAGTCAAGGCGGCCATTCTGCGGAAGCGGGGGAGGCTGAAAAATGCCATTGGGGGTTCCGGAGCAGTTTGTTTCATACCCATCATACCTACTTATCGGGCAAAACGGAGAGTTAAGCTGTGGGGAACGGCGGGAAATGGTCGGCAGCGTTGATTTTCTGCTTGATTGCAGCAAGTTGCGGTGCGCAGGCGGAGATCATGATCGGGGCCGCCGGGCCGGTGACCGGACAACTTGCCAGCCTTGGCGAGCAATCGCTGGCGGGCGTGCGCCAAGCGGTCGCCGACATCAATGAACGCGGCGGCCTGCTCGGCCAGAAGCTGGAACTGGTCGTCGGCGACGATGCCTGCGACCCGAAACAGGCGGTCGCGGTCGCCAATCTGATGGTTTCGAAGCGCGTCGCATTCGTCGCCGGGCATCTTTGCTCGGGCGCCTCGATCCCCGCCGCCGCCGTCTATGCCGAGGAAGGCGTGGTGATGATTTCGCCCGCCTCGACCAGCCCGGCGCTCACCGAGACCGGCAGCAGCCTGATCTTCCGCGTCTGCGGGCGCGATGACCGGCAGGGCGCCATTGCCGGGGCCTTCCTCGCCGAACGTTTCGCCGGCAGGCCCATCGCGATCCTGCATGACCGCAGCACCTACGGCAAAGGCCTCGCCGACGCGGCCAGGGAGACGCTGCACAAGGCCGGCGGCCGCGAGGCGATCTACGAGGCGATCACGCCGGGCGAGAAGGATTTCGCCGCCCTGGTCGCCAAGCTGAAGCAGACCGGCATCGCGGCGGTCTTCCTCGGCGGCTATCACACCGAGGCGGGGCTGATCCTGCGCCAGATGCGCGAGCAGCAGCTCGAGGCGGCGCTGGTCGGCGGCGATTCGCTGGTGGTGCGCGAATTCTGGTCGATCGCGGGAGAGGCGGCGGAAAACGCCTATTTCAGCTTCGTCGCCGATCCGCGCCGCTCGCCCGCCGCCGCCGCCGTGCTGGCGCGCTTTGCCTCGGCGGGCGTCGCGGCCGACGGCTATGTGCTTTACAGCTATGCGGCGGTCGAGGCATGGGCGCTGGCGGCGGCCAAGGCCGGCACGACGGATCCGGCCGCCGTCGCGCGGGTGCTGCACGGCGAAAGTTTCGCCACCGTCATCGGAACGCTGCGTTTCGACGCCAAAGGTGACGTCGATTTGCCCGCCTTTGCCATTTACCGCTGGTCGAAAGGCGACTATGCCCAGATCGACGCCGCGCCTTGAGCCTTATGAGAGGGGAACCGAGATGCCCAAGAAAAACAGCCGTTCGCTGATTCTGGTCGCCACCATCGCAACTTTCGTGCTGATGGCCTCGATCGCCAGGGGCCAGCATGCCGGCCATCACGACCATGCCGCAACCGGGTCCGCGGAGCCGGCCAACGCGGCCGAAGCCTTCGCGGCGGTCAATGCCAAGATGCATAAGGACATGGCGATCAAGCCGTCGGGCGACGCCGATGTCGATTTCGTGCGCGGCATGATCCCGCATCACCAGGGCGCCATCGACATGGCCAAGGTCGCGCTGCAATACGGCAAGGATCCGGAAATCCGCAAGCTGGCCGAGACCATCATCGCCGCCCAGGAAGGCGAAATCGCCTGGATGAAGGACTATCTGGCGAAGAAGGGCAAATAGCCGGTCAGGCCGGAGGGAGCAAGTCGCGCACCGCCGGGAGGAGTTCGGCGAAGCTCTGGATGACGGCGTCCGGCGCCAGCATCTCGACCGGCTCGCCATAGCCGAAACCGACCGCGATGAACGGCAGTTTCGCATCCCGCGCCGCGCGCGAATCGGCCGAGCTGTCGCCGATCATCACCGCCCGCGCGGGATCGCCGCCGGCCTGCGCGATGGTGCGCAGGATATGGCCGCCATCCGGCTTGCGGACCGGAAACGTATCGGCCCCGGCAATGGCGGCGAAATAGCCGTCGAGTTTGAGGGCCGCCAGCAATTTCAGCGCCAGTTCCTCGCGCTTGTTGGTGCACACGGCCAGCCGCGCGCCGGCGTCCTGTAACGCGTCCAGCGCCTCGACCAAGCCGGGAAAGGGCTGGCTCTGCTCGGCGATATGGTCGCGGTAATAGTCGATGAAAACATCCGTCATGCGCGAGACCTCGTCCGCGCCCGGCTTGCGGCCATGATCGGCCATCGCGGCCTCGATCATCGCCCTGGCGCCGAAACCGACCGCCGGCTGGATGATGCCCGCGCTGACGGGAATCATGCCGAACCGCCCCAGGGTGAAATTCGTCGCCGCGATCAGGTCCGGCGCGGTGTCGATCATCGTGCCGTCGAGATCGAAAACCACTGTGGCGTCCTTCATCCTGCCTCCGCTGTCTGCATGTCGTCATGCGTTGGGGGGCAGCTTACTTCAATTCGCCGGCAAGATCGAACGGGCACGCCGCGGACCGGAAACCGTCTCGGCGGATTGCGCCCGCCGTCACCGCGCGGCGGCGAGGCGCACGGTGCCGAGGGCGATCGCCCGTTCCTTGGCGCTCGAGATCTGGCGGATTTTTTCCGCGCGCTCGACAAGCCCCTCCAACTCGCCCGGCGCGAGCTGGCGGTCGGCGGCGGCCTGCGCCTCGTCCGACTTGCCGGAAATGCCGAGCGCCAGGATCAGGTTGCGCCGGTGATAGGGCTTGACGTTGGCAAGCGTCAGGGTCTGGCGCGCCAGCGAGATCGCCCGGTCGCGCTGGCTGAGCAGGGCGGCGGCGAGCGTCAGATTGGTGGCGATGTCGGGGTCGCGATTGTCGAGGCGATAGGCCTGCTCGAAGGAGGCGAGCGCCTCGCGCGGCTGGCCGCTCATCATATGCGCGACGCCCAGCCGGTCATAGGCCTGCGGCGTATTCACCAGCGGCGCGGCCCGCTCCAGCATTTTCAGGCCGGCCTCGATCTGCCCGGTGCGGATGGAAATGGTGCCCAGACCGAACAGCGCGCGGCCATTATCGGGCGCCTTGGCCAGCGCCTTGCGGTAGGATTCGGCCGCGTCGCGCTCGCGGTTGACTTTGGCATAGGCGTCGGCCAGGGCGAGATGCACATTGGCGTCGGCGTCGGGTTCGGCGGCGGCGCGCTCATAGATCGGCACCGCCGTGGCGACGGAGCCGCGCGCCTCGATGTCGTTGCCCAGCTTGAGCAGATTGCGGGTCGAGGAATTGCCGGCCGCCGGCTCCGCCTGCGCGGTCTCGGGCTGGCCCTCGGTCAGCGAGGCATTCGACGGCCCCCCATCCTCGAAGCCGGTGCAGCCACCCGCCATCGACAACACAAAAAAGCTCACGACAATGCCGAGCCCGCCCCAAACCCTGCTCATCCGGAAATCCCGCCTATTTGTCGGCAAATTGCCGTCACATCGTGGCTTTAGCATGACGTTTGGGTGATAATGGCGCCGGGGCGGCCCCGCTCTTCTTTGGCGGCGGCTATCGGGTCAAGCATTGGATCGGGCGGCATGTCGCAGGATAACAACACCGAGCAGAAATCCCTACCCGCCACGGACAAGAAACTCCGCGACGCCAGGAAAAAGGGCCGCGTCTCCTCCAGCCGCGACCTGATCTCGGGCGCCGGCCTGCTCGCCATGCTGATCTATTTCCTGATGACCTGGACGACGATCCGCGACAAGATCCACGCATTACTGGACCTCATCCCCCAGCTTTACCTGGAACCGTTCGGCACCGCCTGGCGGCGTGCCATCGCCATCGCCGGACAGTTGGTCTGGGACGCCACCGCCCCGGCGGTCGCGGTGCTGGTGCTGGTCAGCGTCGTCACCGGCATGATCGGCACGTTCGGGCCGGTGTTTTCCTTCGAGCCGGTGAAGCCCAATTTCGAGCATATCAATCCCGCCGCCGGGCTGAAGCGGCTGTTCTCGGTGCGCAACGTCACCGAATTCGCCAAGAGCGTGTTCAAGGTGGTGCTGCTCGGCAGCGTGCTGTTCCTGGTGCTGCGCTACTGGCTGCAGGCAATGTTCCATGCGCCCAATTGCGGCGAAGCCTGCGTGGCGCCCTTGCTGATCGCCGCCGCCAAGCCGATCCTCGCCGTCGCCGCGCTCGCCTTCATCACCATCGGCGCATCCGACATCGCCTTGCAGCGCTGGCTGTTCCTGCGCGACATGCGCATGACCCGCACCGAGCTGAAGCGCGAGCGCAAGGACCTCGAAGGCGACCCGCTGATCCTGTCGGCCCGCAAGCGCGAGCGCCAGCGCCAGGGCCGCACGCCGCGCCTCGGGCTGGGGGCGGCCAATCTGATGATCGCGGGCGGCGGCCACATCGCCGGGGTGCGCTATCACCGCAAGGACGCGCCGGTGCCGGTGGTGGTGACCAAGTCCAGCGGCACGGCGGTCGCGGCCATGCGCCAGGCCTCGGCCGACCTGAACATCCCGATCATCGAGGAGCCCGAACTTGCCGTCGCGCTGGCCGTGCAGCACCGCCCCGGCGATTACATCCACCAGCGCCACTTCCCGGTCGTCGCCAAGATTTTGATCTCGCAGAAATTGGTCTGAGGCAGCCGCGCCGGTGCCGGGGGCTCGCGTGGCCGGTTTACACGGACGTGGAACGGCCGCCGCCCTGCATAATCCCCAGCCGGACTCCCTCTCCCTTGGGAGAGGGCTGGGGTGAGGGGTTCGTGAGCCAACTGAGAATCCGCAAACCCTCACCCGGCACGCTAACGCGCGCCACCCTCTCCCCTGGGAGAGGGTTGGGCTGCGGCGAGTCGGAGGAGTGGGCCCCGGCTCTCAGGGCAGCTCTGAGGGCCGGGGCGACGGAGTTAAAAAGGACAAGGCGCGGCTGATTGGGAGACTGGGCGTGACGGCACCGTCAGACGACCGCTGCCCTGCCCCGTCTATTTCCGGTGCAAGTAATTCCGCAGCTTGGTGAAGACGCCGAGCATGCCGACGGGCTCCTCGCGCTTGCCGGAGGGACTGCCGCCGCCGCTCGGTTCGGTGTCGCGCCGGGGCGTGCTGTTGACCTTCGGCGCCCCGTAATCATCCGTGTCGGGATCTTCGTCGATGCCCTCCCGCTGGTCCTCGACGGCAAGGCGGCTGCTGACATCCTCCGTCACGGCGCGCTGGCCGCTGCCCGCGTCGACGCTGCGGGCCTCGCCGCGATAGGTGCCCTCCGTGCCCGGGATCTGGATGCGCGGCTTCTCCCAATTGCCTTCCTTGGTCTTGCGCTTGGCCAGCTTCTCGCTCATCGCGGCGCTCGAGCCTACGGACTGCATCAGGATCTGCGCCCAGGCCTTGTCGCGGAAGCGGTAGATGCGGAAAGCGTCGGCCTGGGCATAGACGCTGCCCTGCTGGTCGAGCTTCTGCTTGATCAAGCCAGGGCTCAGCCCTTCATCCGCGCCTTCGATCAGCTTGACGAAGTTGCTGCCCTCGAGCGTCGCGAAGACGCTGGTGATGTAGCGCGACACCTCCAGCGGCTTCTCGGAGGTCGCCTGGAAGATCGCCTCGGCGGCGGTCGGGCCGGTGCGCTTCCTCAGCCATTCATGATAATCCTCCTCGCGGAAATCGAGCGGCACGGCGGCGTAATAGCGGCCCTTGTAGTCGAAGACGACGTCCTGGATCGGCGCGATCACATCGGCGGCGGTCGGGCGCTTGGCCGGGTCGAACTGGTCCTGGAACACCTTGTAGAAGGTCTCCAGATATTCGTTCATGCCGCCGCCGCGCGCCGATTCCATGCTGCGCGACAGCTCGAAGAAGGGGCCGAACGGCCGGTTGATCGACACCAGCAAAATGCAGAGATCGACGAAAATGGCGATGATCAGCGAGATGTAATCCCGCTCGAGCAGGCCGCCGACGGTCGGCGGCACCGGCGCCGCCGGATTGCCGACCCCGAGCGCGGCAAAGCCGTTCTGGATGCCGGCGACGGATTCGCGCCAGGAGGTGATGCCGCTATTGGTCAGGCGCCGGAACGCCTCGATGACGGCTTCCGAGCCCTCGAAGGAGCGCAAAAGCGGCGGGTTGAGCGGCGGCAATTCGTTGATGGCGCGCACCACGCCGTTCAGCGCGGTCTGCAACTGGCCGTCCGGGCAGGAGAAGCTGCCGCCGCGCTCGTCCGGGAACGAAGTCTGCCCGGCGCGGTTGCGCAGCTCGTCGCGCAATTGCAGCAATTGCGGGTCGGAGCGCAGCGCGTTAAAGCGCGTGCTGACGAGGCCGAGCTGCCGGTTGAGGCCACTGATGAAGGCGGTGCGCGATCCCGTCACCGGATCGAAGGTCGAGGGGTCGTGCTGCAGGATTTTCTGCAGCTCCTCGTTGACCGCCGTGATGTCGGTCTTCACCTCCGGCACGCGCTGCGAGATATACTGGTCGGCGAATTGGAAGCGCTGCGCATCGGCTTCGCGCAGCCGGCGGCGCGGACCGTCGCCCGGCGGGCTGCCGGCACAGGTGCGCCCGACCGTGCGCTCGGTCTCCGATTTCTGCGCCGAGATCACGGCGAGCGAGGCGAAGGTCGTCTGCAACTGCTCGAGGCGGGTGGTGCCGAGCTGCAAGGTTTGCTGCACTTCGCGCAGGGAATTCTCGGCGGAGGAGGTGGTGGTGCTGCCGGCTTCCAGATATTTCCAGTAGAAGCCGAAGGCAAAGCCGACCGAGATCAGGAACAGGATGAAATAGCCGATAATGTACATCGGCCAGAGCCACCAGCGCAATTGGCCGGAGAACATGGCGTCGAGCACATAGAGGATCATCAGCTGCAGCATGAACACGGCGAAGGCCACCGCCACGCGCGGCACCCAGCCGACTTCGCCGGAGGAGGCGATGATCAGCTCCATGATCCCGGTGTAAGTCGACACCCAGGCCAGCGCACTCAAACCGCCTAGCAGCAAGACCCACATCCAGGAGAACCCTGGCCTCTTCCTCGCAACCGCCATAAGGCGAACTCCTCATCTACGCGCCGGGTGCTTTTTCAAAACCCCAAACCGCAAACACCCCAAACGCGTAAGCACGCGCTGACGGTAAGTGAACGCCTAACGCCGCCCTTCGCCGCCTGTTCCGAGTGCAAACCGCCACTCGGGCCCACATTATGGCCATGGCGCTGAACGCTGTCTGTATAGAATTTCCGCTATGACATTCTGGCACTTGCGTGAATTGTCCGCCTGTGGCCCGGCTGCCATGCTCGACTTTATCTGTGAGGGCGAAGCTTAACGCCGCCGCGTCAGATTTCGCTTTAAGATCATCTTGCCAGCATCAGTACAACCCCTTGGCGAAAGGCTGCCCGGCTGCCGGTTCCGCGCAGGCTTATTCAACTTAACGTGATGGGCCCGTCCGCGCCCCGCCAATCCTTGTCCGCCGTTGCCGGCCCTGCCCACGCCGCATGGACGGACTACAACTTATGGTTGCGTATTTTCCCCCGGCACGGCATTTTCGCCGATGCCGTGTTGGGGCCGGCCACGCAACCATCAGGGCTTTATATGCACAAGACCGCATTAAAAAACGGGCAATTATTTTTAGAGCTTTATTGCAAGGCGCCGGAATTGCGCATCCTCGACGTCGGTTCCTACAATGTCGACGGCAGCCTGCGCGACTTCAAACCGGAGAGCTGGGAGTTCATCGGCGCCGACCTCGAAGCCGGGCCGGGCGTCGACGTGCTGATGGAGGCGCCCGACCGCCTGCCCTTCGCCGACGACGATTTCGACGCGGTGATCTCGAGCTCGACCTATGAGCGCGCGGCGCATTTCTGGATGCTGCTGCTGGAGACCGTGCGCGTCACAAGACCCGGCGGCTACATCTATATCAATGCGCCCTCGAATGGTGCCTTCCGGCAATTTCCCCTGGATTACTGGCGTTTCTATCCCGATGCCGGGCTGGCCTTCGTCGACTGGGTCCGCAAGAACGGCCAGCCGCTCTGCCTGATCGAAAGCGGCATTGCCGGCCAGGACGGGGAGGCGTGGAGCGATTTCATCGCGGTGCTGCAAAAATCTGAAAACCCGAGCAGCGACAAGCCGTTCATGACGGCGGCGGCGGGATACGAGTTCCGCAATATCAGACGGTTCGGTCATGACGGCCTGATCGACCCGGCGCCGGAGACCGAGGATCAGGCGCGATTGCGGGTGCTGGAAGCGGGAATCGCCGAGCGCGATGCCTGCCTTCTCGATCTGGAGCAGCAGCTTGCCGCCGCGCGCAGCCGCCTCGCCCATGCCGAGCGGATGCTGGGATCGCCGCGGCGCCTGCTGACCGCCGCGATGAAAAGGCTGGTCCCGGCGCCGTTCAGGATCTCCGCGCGCAGGTAATCGCCGGCGCATCGGCGCGCCCGTCGGATGGCGGTCGGCGCAAAGAGCTTTCGCCGGGGCGGTGCTCGCCTTACATAGTGTCCATCGACTTTCCATCGGCCGGCCCACTGCGGCCGCCGCCGATGCCATCCCGAGGACCGCAATGACGCCCACCCCCGCCAAAGAGAAAATCATCGCCGAATTGAAGCGCGTGAAGGGGCCGGACGGCACCGGCGACATCGTCAGCCTCAACCTCGTCTCCGAGATCCTCGTTCAGGACGGCAAGGTCTATTTCTCCATCGCCGTGCCGCCCGCCCGCGCCAAGGAACTTGAGCCCTTGCGCGAGCGCGCCGAACGCGCCGCCGCCATGGTGCCCGGCGTCAAGGCCGTCATGGCGACGCTCACCGCCGACCGCCCCGCCGGCAAGCCTTCCGGCGCGGCCCAGGCGCCGCATCAGCACCAGCACCCGCCGCAGCCGGCCGCGCGCGCGCCGCTGCACGGCATCGAGAACGTCAAGCGCATCATCGCCGTCGCCTCCGGCAAGGGCGGCGTCGGCAAATCGACCACCGCCGTCAATCTGGCCCTGGCGATGCAGGTGAACGGCCTGCGCGTCGGCCTGCTCGACGCCGATATTTATGGCCCCTCCGTGCCGCGCCTGATGGGCCTCTCGGGCAAGCCGGAGCTGCTCGACAACAAGACGCTGATCCCGATGCGCAATTACGGCATCAAGGTGATGTCGATCGGCTTCCTGGTCGAGGAGGACACGCCGATGATCTGGCGCGGTCCGATGGTGATGTCGGCGCTGACCCAAATGCTGCGCGACGTCGAATGGGGCGATCTCGACATCATGGTGGTCGACATGCCGCCCGGCACCGGCGACGCCCAGCTCACCATGGCCCAGCAGGTGCCGCTCGCCGGCGCGGTGATCGTCTCGACGCCGCAGGACCTGGCGCTGATCGACGCGCGCAAGGGGCTGAACATGTTCAAGCGCGTCAACGTGCCGGTGCTCGGCATCGTCGAGAACATGAGCTATTTCCTCTGCCCGAAATGCGGCGAGCGCTCGGAGATCTTCAGCCATGGCGGCGGCAAGGCCGAGGCCGAACGGCTCGGCGTGCCCTTCCTCGGCGAGGTACCGCTCGACATGGTGATCCGGGAGACCTCCGACGGCGGCTTCCCGGTGGTGGTGAGCCATACGGAATCACCGCATTCCGCCGTCTACCGGGACATCGCCGCCCGCGTCTGGGCCTCGGTGTCGGATGAGAAGCAGCAACGCACGGCGCCGCGCATCGTCATCGAATAGCGCGTCCGGGCCGCCCCGAATTTCTTAGCGGATGAAAAAACTTCGGCCATTAACGGTACGGAAGGGGTTGCACCCTATGGTGATTACATCTTGAGATTGTAACGCGTATTTGTGCTCCTGAGTTTCGGCATGCCCCCGGCCAGCAGAGTTTCCGGCTCCCCATGAAGGTCCGGGGGCTCTGCGTCCCCTCCCTGGCCGGCGCGCCGGAATTGGACTGTGTGCCATAGACTTGAACGTGCGGTGCCCCTGGGGCTCGCACGTTTTTTTTTTCGTGAGAAGGTAGAGCGCATCCGGCCTTCATAGAGGCCGTGACAATCGGAATTGCGCAATTATGCCGAGCGCTTCATATTCGATCTTGCCCCGCTGGCAATGCGGCCGAACCACCCCTCGCATTCGATGTGCCCGGATATTCAGATGAGCGGAGCGCGAGTTCTCAAATTATGCGCGGCGACGGTCGCTTCCCTTTTAATCGCGCTATGCCTGCATCAGGCTGGGGAATATGTGTTAAGTTCACCGGAGAGCGCGGCTCTCTATGCAAGGAAGCAATTTGCGCGTGAGTGCGCGCGCCGAGGTCTCCAGCCAAATAATTTCGAGGGGCCTACATTCCTAGGCAAATACGACAGAGCTTATGACTTCCGATGGACACATATCCGCAACAAAGACGTCATAATTGTAATGGTAATGTACTTCCCTTGGAACACTGAGAGTTGGTACATACCGTATGGCCCGCCACCAGGCGAAGAAATCCGTTTCGAGCACCCTACGCTGGGGCCGCGATAAAGCCCGCAGGGGTCGGTTGATAATCATATCGATGAGCGCAGGCCATTAGCCCCCAGTCATGCTCATGTGCCGGGCGACCGCTGGCTTATTATGCGTGCGGTCGATGATGAAATCATGCCCCTTCGGCTTGCGGCCGATGGCTTCGTCAATGGCGGCTTCCAGCGGCCCGTTGCTCTCGCTCATGCGGAGCGGGGCGCGCAGGTCCGCCGCATCGTCCTGGCCGAGGCACATATAGAGCGTGCCGGTGCAGGTGATGCGGACGCGGTTGCAGCTCTCGCAGAAATTATGCGTCAGCGGCGTGATGAAGCCGATGCGGCCGCCGGTCTCCTCGACCTTCACATAGCGGGCCGGGCCGCCGGTCTTGTAGGGAATGTCGGTCAGCGTCCAGCGGTCGAGCAGCCGGGCGCGCACCACCGAAAGCGGCAGATATTGGTCGGTGCGGTCGCCATCGATATCGCCGAGCGGCATGGTCTCGATCAGCGTCAGGTCCATGCCGCGCTCATGCGCCCAGACCATCATCGCCTCGATCTCGTCCTCGTTGACGCCCTTCAGCGCCACGGCGTTGATCTTGACCGCCAGCCCCGCCGCCTGCGCCGCGTCGATGCCGCCCATGACCTGGGAGAAATCGCCCCAGCGGGTGATGGCCTTGAAGCGGTCGGGCTGGAGCGTGTCGAGCGAGATGTTCACGCGCCGGACGCCGCAATCGTAGAGCTCGGGCGCAAATCGCGCCATCTGGCTGCCATTGGTGGTGAGCGTCAGCTCTTCGAGCGCGCCGCTCTGGAGATGGCGCGAGAGCGAGCGCACCAGACTCATGATGTTCTTGCGCACCAGGGGTTCGCCGCCGGTCAGCCGCAGCTTGCGCACGCCCTTCGAGATGAAGACCGAGCACATCCGGTCCAGCTCTTCGAGCGACAGCAGGTCCTTTTTCGGCAAAAAGGCCATGTTTTCCGCCATGCAGTAGACGCAGCGGAAATCGCAGCGATCGGTCACCGAAACGCGCAAATAGCTGATGGAACGGCCATAGGGATCGATCATCGGCGCGGCCCTCGCGCCGTCGAATGCGAAGGCTGCTGCGTCGCTCCCCAGCGTGTCTTCCGGCATGTTTTGTTGCCCCTCAAGGGTTTGGCGCGCTTTTTCGGCGGCCCGCTCCCCCTTTATGTAGCATCCGGAGGCTCCTTTTCAAAGGTGCCCGGGCGCATTGGCCGCCACGCGTCGGCGTCTTACTGCCCTTGCGCGAAATAGCGCGCCAGGAAGCGCCGGTAGATCTCGGTCAGCATTTCCAGGTCCGCGACCGGGGTGCGCTCGTCGACCTTGTGGATGGTCTCGTTGACCAAGCCATATTCAACCACGGGGCAGATGTCCTTGATGAATCGCGCGTCCGACGTGCCGCCGTCGGTCGATAGGACCGGCATCACGCCGGTCACCTCGCGCGAGACCTCCGCCAGCATGTCGACCCAGCCGCCGGGCCGGGTCAGGAAGGCGTCGGCATTGGATTCGAAACTCAGCTCGTGCTCGAGCCCCCGCCCGGCCAGCGTCTCGGCCACCAGCTCCCGTAGGCGCTCGCTGAGCGAGGCCGCGCTGTGCAGGTCGTTGAAACGGATGTTGAACTGCGCGGAAACCTTCGCCGGCACGACGTTCACGGCCGGATTGCCGGTGTCGATGCTGGTGACTTCCAGATTGGAGGGCGCGAAATTCTCGCTGCCGCCGTCTAGCTTTTCCCCTATGATGCGCTGCATGGCGGCGACGAGGCCGGTCACCGGATTGCGCGTCCGCTGCGGATAAGCGACATGGCCTTGCACGCCGCGCACGCTCAATCGGCCGGACAGGCTGCCGCGCCGGCCGATCTTGATCGCCTCGCCCATGCGGTCCGGATGGGTCGGCTCGCCGAGCAGGCAATGATCGGGCCGCTCGCCCGCGCCGCGCATCCATTCGATGACGGCGCGGGTGCCGTGGGTGGCCGGGCCCTCCTCGTCGGCGGTCATCAGGAAGCTGATCGTGCCGTTCGGGTGGCCGCCCCGCTCGCCCAGATAGCGCAATGCGGCCGCCATCATCGCCGCGACGGCGCCCTTCATGTCGACCGCGCCGCGTCCATAGAGCACGCCGCCGCGGATCTCGGCCCCGAAGGGCGCGGCCGTCCAGGATGCCTCATCACCCGGCGGCACCACGTCGATATGGCCGGCAAAGCATAGATGCGGCGAACCCTCGCCGATGCGGGCATAGAGGTTGTCGATCTCAGGCGTCCCCCCGCCGCCAAAGCGCAGGCGGCGGCAGGCAAAGCCGGCGGCGCCGAGCCGGGCTTCCATATAGTCGAGCGCGCCCGCCTGCTCCGGCGTCACGCTCGGGCAGCGGATCAGGGCTTGCGCATGGGCAATCGGGTCGAGATCATCGGTCATGCGCCGCCACTATTCACCGCGCTGCCTTGCTGCACCAGCATAATCTTCTGCCAGATCTTGCGGCTGAGATTGGTGGTGAGCTGCTCGATGTCGTTGACGGCGGCGATCACCGTGGGGTCGGGGAAATATTGCGCATAGAGCGCGGCGAGCTTGCCGGTCAGCGACAGCATCTCCGCGCAATAATCGAGATAGCGCAGCAATTGCTCGTCATCGAGGTCGCGCAGCGGCGAGGACGAGGTCCGGCTCGCCCCCAGGATCGAGGACGGGTCCTTGGTGAGCTGATGCATGTCGATGACATGGGCGATGGCGCGCAGCCGGTAGAGGCCGTTCAGCGCCTTGACGCGCTTGAACCGGCTCTCCAGCCTCAGGAAGAACAGGATGACCAGGCCGGTGATCAACATGATGTTGAGCGCGGCCTCCAGCCCTTGCGCGAATTCGGTCAGCGCCACATCGCCGCCGACCGAGAGCCGGTAGAGCACCGACAGCTCGTAAAATCCGTAAGCGCCGGTGAGGATGACGACCAGCGAGAGCACCCGCAGCGCCCAGTTCGACTTGCCGAGCGAGGCGGCCTCCTGCGCCGCCGGGCGGGCAACATCGGCCAGATGAGCCACGGTCGCGGCGAGCCCGCGCGTCGGAAAACGCTCGGCGACGCGAAGACGCAGCAGGCCGAGTTGCTTGAGGATCGCCCGTTCGTCGAGCGTTTGATACTCCGGTCTGATCGCCATCAATCCCCCCTTCTCCCCCGTCCGCCGATCATTATTCATTATTGCTTGCGGATTCGCACCGGATTGCGGCGGTTGATGGCGCTCGCGCTCACAGATCCAGCGCCCCGAGCAGCAGCGCGTTGATGCGGCGGATGTCGAATTGCGTCTCGGCCAGTTCGCGGCTGGCGCGCGACATGGCCGGGATCAGGTCCGGACGCTGCAGCAGCCGCGCCATCGCACCGGCAAGCGCCTGCGCATCGCCCGGCGGCACGATCAGGCCGTTGACGCCCTCGCGCCCCTCGCGCACCACGACGCGGCAGCCGCGCGAGGTCGAGGTGATAACCGGACGGCCCATGGCGATGGCCTCCATCAGCGCCTGCGGGATGGTGTCGCCGCGCCCGGGCAAGACGAAGACATGGGTGCGGGCCATATAGGGGCGCGGATCGGCCTGCGGACCCAGATATTGCACCACATCCCGGTAGCGCTTCAGCTCCGACAGCGGGAAGGCGTGGCTGCCGCGGATTTCCGGGCCGGCGACGAGGCATTTATAGCGGCCGGGCTTGGCCTTCAGACGGCGCGCGGCCTCGCAGAACTCGGCGATGCCGAGCCGCCGGTCGAGCGGTCCGGCGAACAGGAACATCACGCCGCGATCGATCGGCGGCAGCGGCGCGGGCGGGAAGTAGCGCAGGTCCAGGCCGCTGCCATTCATCGGGAATTGCCGCATCTTCGCGGGCAAAAGCCGGTAGGATTGCAGCAGCTTGTGGTTTTCCTCATTGAAGAAGATCGCCGTATCGCTCAGCTTGAAGGCGAAGCGGAACAGATTCTTCTGCAATTGCCGCCGCGCCCGCGAGATCTGCTCCGGCGCTTCCTCGAACCCCCGGCCGAGTTCGCCGATGATCGCAACGCTGCGCGGCACCCCCGCCAATTTCGCGGCGAGGCCAGCGATCATGGCGCCCTTGGGCGAGTAGCCGGCGACGACGTCGGGGCGGAAATGCTTGAAGGCGCGGGTCAGCGCGATAATCGCGCGCTGGTCCGCCATGGGCGAAAAACCCTGGCTGAAGGAGGGGAGATCGTAGACCGGCGCGCGCAGCCGGGCGAGGGCCTGCAAGGCGGCTTCGTCCACGGCCGGCGCGAAGCAGACGACGTCGGTGCCGCTATTGGAGATCTCGTAGATCATCGAGCCGGTCGCCACCGCCAGCATGGCCGGTGACGGCGCCACCAGGGCGATGGTGCTGCGCGGAAGCCGCGCCACCTCCCGGCTTTGCCCTCCCGGGCGCGCGTTTTCAGACTGGTAGCGGGTCAGCTGCCGGTTCGGCTCGCCGCGCATATGCAAAACTCCCCCGAACCGGCCGCGCGTGGCGGCCTGCCCCATGCGACGCCTCGATCTCCCGCCTGTTCCCCAACAGGCATTTGGAAGAATCCGCTATCGCTTGCCCGCACGTACCATAAGCGAAATCTGTAAGAATTTGGAACTGCTTTCCCGCTCGCCGCTATCGCTGCGGGCTTGGTGTGGCCGCTTATTTCCGCCGCGAAAAAGCCAGATTTCGGTCACGGCTTCACTCATGCCGTGAATCGGTCCCGAATAGGTAAACAAAGCTATTGCATGCGTGTGATCTTGCGTTTAAACAACTTATGGTTGCATTTTCGGATGCGCCAAAGTTGGCCGCCGTAAGGCAGGCTAGCGGGGTAACTTATAAGTGGAGAGGTGCCGGTAACGGCGCCTCTTCATCCGCGAAACCGGATGAAAAAATGCCCCGGCGCGGGGTTTGCCGGGGCACTCCAAAGAGGGCGTTCACGAGAAACCCGCGAACACGTGTACAATTGTTCAGCCTCATGGCGGATTTGTGACATAGCTCACCTGTCCCGAAAAAGATTCGGGCATGGCCGCAAGTTTTCTACAGGGTTATCAACAGGCTATTGATCGCAATTGCGGCCTTTTAGGTCGACCACAGACCAATTCTGGTGTGGTGTGAATTTTCGACCCACTATTTGTTGTAAATCCGCAAGAATTCGTAGCTTGCCATGCGATCTTGACAAGAATTGATACAAACCGGGGGATTAATTTTTTCGGCGGGTCGGCTGGCCGTTCAGCACCACGAACACCGCCAGCCGCCTCGGCCCATGCGCGCCGCGCACCAGCGTGTGTTCGATATCGGCCGTCGCCGAGGGGCCGCTGACGAAATTCACCGTGCGCGGCATCGCGCCACGACCATAGGTCGTGCGCAGTGCGTCCCAGGCCTCCTCATAGGAGCCGTGCAGGTTTTCGGCCAGCAGCACGACGAAATGAGTGTCGGGCAGGAAGTTCAGCGTCGAGGGATTGTCGGCGCCGGAGGTTAGGATCAGCGTGCCGGTCTCCGACGCGGCCAGACTTGCCCGGCTGAGCGAGATCGCATCCGTGCCGATCGCCGGCCCGGTCTCGCGCTCGATCATCGTGCCTTCCCAATCGAGGCCCGCAATCACCGGATCGTCGCCATGGCGCAGGCGGGCCGGCAAGTTGAAGGCGGCGAGCTGTTCGGCGATCGCCTGCGGCAATGCCTTCAGGTTCTCCACGGTGCGCACGACGGCCGTCTGCGCTTCGAGCATCCGCGCGAATTGCGCGATCAGCTCCGGCTTGGTCTGCCGCGCCCGCGCCGGGATCAGCCCATGCGGACTGCGCTCCAGCCGCGCCCGCACCTGACCGCGCCGCCCCGGTTCGTCGCCGCGCGCGCCGAGCCCCGCCCGAATCGCGCCGATCACCTTGTCCCGCGCGCTCATAGCCCCAGCTCCTGCATTTCCGCCTCGATCCGGCGCCGTTTCAGCTCGCTCTTCCATTGCGACTGGAAGGTGCGTCCGGGCGGCGCCGGCAGGTCGCGATATTTCAGCCACGCGCCGGCCAGCGGCAGCCAGCGGAAATTGCCGCGCGCCTTGCCCCATTCGCCCATCACGCCCATCGCCGCATTGGCGAAGAAGCGGTAAAGTTTCGGCCGCTTGGCCGCATAGGACCAGCCGCGAATCGCCATGCGCTGCAGCCACGGGCTGTCGCCAGCGTCATATTCGCGCTCGCGCCAATGCCGCATCATCTTCGGCAGCGGGATCTTCATCGGGCAGACCGCCTCGCAGCGCCCGCAAAAGGTCGAGGCGTTCGGCAGGCTGCCGGCCTCATGCACGCCGATCAGTTGCGGCGTCAGCACCGCGCCCATCGGGCCGGGATAGACCCAGCCATAGGAATGGCCGCCGACGGCGCTGTAGACCGGGCAATGGTTCATGCAGGAGCCGCAGCGTATGCAGCGCAGCATGTCCTGGAAATCGGAGCCGATCATTTCGGTGCGGCCATTATCGAGCAGCACCACATGATATTCCTCCGGCCCGTCCGGGTCGCCGGGGCGGCGCGGGCCGGTCGAGAAGGTGGTGTACATCGAGATTTCCTGCCCCGTCGCCGAGCGGGCGAGCACGCGCAGGATGGCGCTGACGTCTGACAGCGTCGGCACGACTTTCTCGATGGTGGTCAGGACGATGTGGATACGCGGCAGAAGCTGCGTCAGGTCGCCATTGCCCTCGTTCGTCACGATCACCGAAGTGCCGGTCTCGGCGATGATGAAATTGGCGCCGGTGATGCCGACATCGGCGGCGAGGAATTTCTCCCGCAGGATGCCGCGCGCCTCGGAGACCAGCTCGGTCGGCTCCGTCAGCGAGCGGCCCTCGGGCAGATGCTTGTGCACGCGGCGGAAATCGGCCTCGACCTGATCGCGGTTGAGATGCACGGCGGGCGCGATGATATGGCTCGGCGCTTCGTTGCGGATCTGGATGATATATTCGCCCAGATCGGTTTCGGCGACCTCGTAGCCGGCGCCTTCCAGCGCACCGTTGAGCGATATTTCTTCCGCCACCATCGACTTGCCCTTGGTGACGAGTTTGGCGCCCGCCTCCTTGCAGATGCCGAGAATGATCTGGCGCGCGTCCTCGGCGGTCGTCGCCCAATGCACCTGGCCGCCGGTCTCGATCACCTTCTGCTCATAGGCTTCCAGATAGAGGTCGAGATGCGCGATCGTGTGGTCCTTGATCTGCTTGGCCTGTTCGCAGAGCGCGTCGAATTCGGGCAGCAAATCGCGGGCCATCGCCCGCTTGGTGGAGAAACCGCCCCGCGCATGGCCGAGCGCGCGCTGCAGATCGGCGTCGATCAGCGCGGCGGAGGCGTTTTGCTTGAAACTATGCGATGTCGGCTGCAAAGCAGGCCCTCGGTTTTGGTCGCGTTTCCATCATGCGGCGCGTCTTGTTAAGCTTTTGCCGCGATCGGCGGCGCGCCGGTTTCGCCGGCCAGCACTTCGGCGACATGGCGCACCCGGACGGGCGAGCCCTCGCGCGACAGTTTTCCGGCAATATTCATCAGGCAGCCGAGGTCGCCGCCGAGCACCGTCTCGGCCTCGGTGGCGCTGAGCGCCGCGGTCTTGGCGCTGACCATGGCGTTGGAGATGTCGGGAAACTTGATCGAGAAGGTGCCGCCGAAGCCGCAGCAGACCTCGCGATCCTCCGCCTCGATCAGGGTCAGGCCCTTGACGGTCTCCAAAAGCGCGCGCGGCTGGCGGGCGACGCCCATCTCGCGCAGATTTGAACAACTGTCGTGATAGGTGACGGTTCCGTCGAATTCGGCATGGACGGCGGAGACGCGCAGCACGCCGGTCAGGAAGGAGACCAGCTCGAAGCTGCGCGCGGCGAAATCCTTGGCGCGCGGCAGCATTTCGGGGTCGTCCTCGAACAGCATCGGGTAGTGCTTGCGCAGCATCCCGGCGCAGGAGCCGGAGGGCGCGACGATATAGTCGAAGCCCTGGAAGGCTTCGATGATCTGGCGGGCGATGGCTTTGGCGTCGGCGCGGTCGCCGGAATTATAGGCGGGCTGGCCGCAGCAGACCTGCGCTTCCGGCACCTCGACGACGCAGCCGGCGCCTTCGAGCAGCTTGACCGCCGCGAACCCGACGGACGGCCGGAAAAGATCGACGAGGCACGTCACGAAGAGGCCCACGCGCAGAGGCCGTGTCTGGGTGCTCATGAAACGGTCTTAGGTGAATTCACCGGGGCCAGCAAGGGAGAGTTTTCGCCGCTGGGTTGAGCCGTTGTCGCGGGTGGGTAAGGTTGCATGCGCGGCGGCGCGTGCGGGGGAGAAGCCTCGCGTCCTGGCGCCGCAGGTGTCGCACGGCCTTGCTCGTTATCGAAAACCCCGCGAAGGCGGGATCCCGTATTCACAAACGCGAATTTGGTTTGCAGCCCAGCCACTTGCGCTGCGGCGTACTGGATCCCCGCCTTCGCGTGGATTTCGCTGAGAGTGGGAGAGGCCGCTTACGGCGCCGCGCGCATGGCAGGCTTGACGTAAACCGGGCTCTGGCGCCGGGTGAGGTCCAGGCCGCGATCCCAATAGGGGGTCGGGCCATATTGCTGGGCGAGGAAATCGACGAAGAATTTCAGCTTGGCCGGGATGAACTGGCGGCACGGATAGACCGCGAACACCGCCACGCCTTGCGTCTCGCGGTACTCCGGCAGCACCACATCGAGCCGGCCGGCCTTCAGATCCTCGCTGATCTCCCAGGTCGAGCGCAGCGCGAGGCCGAGGCCGCTCAAGACCGCCTCGTGCACCACGTCGCTGGAATTGGAGCGCAGATTGCTGTTCACCTTCACCACCGACGGCCCGTCCGGGCCATCCAAACGCCAGACTTGATGAAAGCCGGTGGTCAGGCAATTATGCTTGGCCAGATCGGCGAGCGTCTTGGGCCGGCCATGCTGGTCGAGATAGCCCGGCGTGCCGCAGATCACATGGCGGCTGGGGGCGAGTTTGCGCGCCACCAGGCTGGAATCATCGAGCTCGGCGACGCGGATGGCCAGATCCATGCCCTCGCCGACAATATCGACAATCTGATCGCTCAATTGCATTTCGATGGTAAGATCGGGATGCTGGCGCATGAAGGTGGCAAGATGCGGCGCGATATGCATACGGGCGAAGGCGGTCGGCGCCGTCACGCGAAGCGTCCCGCTCGCCTTGTCGTTGAGCTGCGAGACGAAAGCCTCGGCTTCCTCGATATCGGCCAGAATGCCGACCACGCGCTCGTAGAAACCTTCGCCGGTCTCGGTGAGTTTCAACTGCCGGGTGGTGCGCTGGAACAGACGGGCGCCAAGCCGTTCTTCCATATGGCTGATGCGCTTGCTGACAACCGCTGGAGACAGGCCCATATCCCGTCCGGCAGCGGACATATTGCCGGCAGCGGCGACACGGGCAAAAATCTCCAAATCGGTAATAGGAGTAACGGGCACGCCGCGCTGTCCTCGCCTAACGTCACTGCTGCTGTGGTGGTGGTGGTAACCCCGCGGATAGTGTTGGATCGTCACATGGCTGTCAATGACGCAATGGTGTTAAATCTCACAGATTAGCCGCGAATTTCACGTATGCCGCTCACCTGTTACCGAGAGCCATCAACAATGACAAAAAGGGGAGACATCCATGGCCGGAATCGCGATTTTGAAGCCGCGCGCCGACATCCTCGGCAAGCGAAGCGCCATCGTCAACGCGCTGAAAAAGCTCGTTCCCGCGCGCTGCATCGTCGAGGATGAAGCCGGCCGCCGCGCCTTCGAGACGGACGCGCTGACGGCCTACAAGCAGATGCCGCTCGCCGTCGTGCTGCCGACCACCACGGAAGAGGTCAGCCGGGTCCTGAGCTTCTGCCATCTGGCGGGCGTGCGCGTGGTCGCTCGCGGGGCTGGGACGTCGCTCTGCGGCGGCGCGCTGCCGGCGGAGGACGCCATCGTGCTCGGCCTGTCGCGCATGAACCGGGTGCTCGAGGTCAATCTGGAGAGCCGCTATATCCGCGTCGAGACCGGCATCACCAATCTGGGCGTCTCGCGCTCGGTCGCCCCGACCAATTTCTTCTATGCGCCCGACCCGTCGAGCCAGCTTGCCTGCACCATCGGCGGCAACATCGCCATGAACTCGGGCGGCGCGCATTGCCTGAAATACGGCGTCACCGTCAATAATGTGCTCGGCCTGAAAATGGTGATGATGAATGGCGACATCGTCGAGCTGGGCGGCACGCATCTCGACGCCTCCGGCTACGACCTCCTGCCGCTGGTCATCGGCTCGGAAGGCCAGATGGGCATCGTCACCGAGGCGACCCTGCGCATCCTCCGCAACGCCGAGGGCGCGCGGCCGATGATGCTCGGCTTTGACTCCAGCGAGGCGGCGGGCGCCTGCGTCTCCGCCATCATCGCGCAGGGCATCGTGCCGGTCGCCATCGAATTCATGGACAAGCCGGCGATCAAGGTCTGCGAGGAGTTCGCCCATGCCGGCTATCCGCTCGATGTCGAGGCGCTGCTGATCATCGAGGTCGAGGGCTCCGAGGCCGAGATCGCCAATCTGCTCGGCCAGATCGACCGCATCGCCTGGGATTTCGCGCCCAAATTCGTCAAGCGCAGTGAGAGCGAGGCGGAATCGGCGGCGATCTGGAAGGGGCGCAAGGCCGCCTTCGGCGCCATCGGCCGCATCTCCGACTATTATTGCATGGACGGCGTCATCCCGCTGTCGAAGCTGACCCAGGCGCTGAGCGGCATCGCCGAGATCTGCGCCAAGCACCGCTTGCAGGTCGCCAACATCTTCCATGCCGGCGACGGCAATCTGCACCCGCTCATCCTCTACAACGCCAACGACCCGGACGAAAAAGCCCGCGCCGAACTCGCCGGCGAGGAAATTCTGACGCTCTGCGTTGAACTTGGCGGCTGCCTGACCGGAGAACACGGCGTCGGCATCGAGAAGCGCGAGCTGATGAGCACCCAGTTCAACGACGTAGACATCGCCCAGCAGATGCGCGTAAAGAGCGTGTTCGATCCGGACTGGCTGCTGAATCCCGGCAAGGTCTTCCCCCTGAAGGCGCAAGAGGCGTTTTTGGCCCGTGTACGTTAACGAGACCTATCTTCCGTCCGGCGAGCAGGAGCTTGCGGCGCTGATCGCGCAGGCCGCCGGCGAGAAACTCCCGCTCGAAATCTGCGGCAACCGGACCAAGCGCAATATCGGCCGGCCGCTGCAAACGGCGACGCGCGTCTCCACCGGCCAGATGCGCGGCATCACGCTCTACGAGCCGACCGAGCTGGTGCTGTCGGCCAAGGCCGGCACCCCGCTCGCCGAGATCGAGGCGCTGCTGGAGAAGAACAACCAGGAGCTCGCTTTCGAGCCCTGCCATCTCGACCAGCTCTCCGGCGGCGAGCAGCAGGGCGGGGCGACCATCGGCGGCGTCTTCGCGGTGAATGCCTCGGGGCCGCGCCGGGTGCTGCGCGGCAGTGCGCGCGATCATCTGATCGGCGTGCGGGCGGTGAACGGCATGGGCGAGATCGTCAAATCCGGCGGCCGGGTGATGAAGAACGTCACCGGCTACGACCTGGCGCGCGGCATCGCCGGCTCCTGGGGCACACTCGCCGTGCTGACCGAAGTCACGATGAAGGTCTTGCCGAAGGCCGAGGACACGCGCTCGCTGCTCTTCCTCAACCTGCCGGACGAGGGCGCGGTCAACGCCATGTGCCGCGCCATGGGCAGCCCCTTCGAGGTCTCCGGCACGGTGCATCTGCCGGCGTCCTTCGTCGAGCGGCTGTCGATGCCCGACATCGCCAAGCTCGGCCAGCCGGTGACGGCGCTGCGCATCGAGAATTTCGCCTCCTCGCTCGACTATCGCACCGGGCGGCTGCATGAAGCGCTGCAACCTTTCGGCGCCATTTACGAGCTGGACGATGCCCGCTCGCGCGCCTTCTGGCGGGACATCCGCAACCTGACCTTTTTGACCGGCAGCGACTGGCCGCTCTGGCGCATCAGCACCGCGCCCGACAAGGGGGCGAAACTCGTCAGCGCGCTGAAGGCACAGCTCGAATGCACCGCGGCTTACGAATGGTCGGGCGGGCTGATCTGGGTCGAGGTGCCGCCCGCGACGGATTCGGGTGCCGCCGTGCTCCGGCGCATCATCGCCGAGTTCGGCGCCGACGCCATGCTGGTGCGGGCGAACGCCACCTCGCGCGCCGCCATCGACGTGTTCCAGCCGCTGCCTGAAGTCAATATGGGCCTGATCCGCCGCCTGAAGGAAGCCTTCGACCCGCAGCGCATCCTCAGCCCCGGCCGCATGTATGCGGGGATTTAGACGATGAGCGGGTGGGTGCAGGTTCGCGGTGAGGGCGGCGCGGCGGCGATCGTCCGGGAGGCATTCCCCCCTCACCCGGGGCTCCGCGCCGACCTCTCCCCATGGGAGAGGTTAAGCGGCGGCGCTCGGAAGCCGATTGCACGCATCACGCCCGTTCCCCAAGGCACCGCCGGACTCCCTCTCCCATGGGGAGAGGGTTGGGGTGAGGGGGTAATGCCTCTCCGCGAGGCATCGACCATCCGCGCGACCCGCTTCGCACCAATGCAAGCAGCCACCGCCTCAAAAGATCAGCGCCCCGCATCACCGACATCTCCTCGGGAAGACACAAAACCAGCGCCGGGACAGGCGACGAGGCACTAGGGACCCACATGGAAACGCATTTCTCCACCCGCCAGCTCACCGATCCGGCGACCAAAGAGGCCGAGGAAATCCTGCGGCGCTGCGTGCATTGCGGCTTCTGCACGGCCACCTGCTCGACCTATGTGCTGCTCGGCGACGAGCGCGACTCGCCGCGCGGGCGCATCTATCTCATCAAGGACATGCTGGAGAACGACCGCAAGGCGTCCCCCGAAGTCCGCTTCCATGTCGACCGGTGCCTGTCCTGCCTGTCCTGCGTCACGACCTGCCCCAGCGGCGTCGACTACATGCATCTCGTCGATTACGCCCGCGTGCGCATCGAGAAGACCGCCAGCCGCCCGCTGAAGGACCGGCTGATGCGCCGGCTGATCCAGACCATCCTGCCCTTCCCCGGCCGGATGCGTTCGGCGCTGCTTCTGGCGGCCATTGCCAAACCGTTCAAATCGCTGTTCCACGCCGTCGGGCTGAAGGAACTCGCCGCGATGGTCGGCATGGCGCCGACAATGGTGCCCAAGCGCGTCAATTTCCCGGGGCCGAAGATCTATTTCGGACGCCAGGGCGCGCGCCGCGCCCGCGTCGCGCTGCTCTCGGGCTGCGCCCAGCAGGTGCTGCGGCCGCAGATCAACGACGCGGCCATCCGGCTGCTGGTCTCGCAAGGCGTCGAAGTCGTGCTGGCCAAGCGCGAGGGCTGCTGCGGCGCGCTGGTCCATCATATGGGCCGCGAGGAGGAAGCGCGCGACTTTGCCCGCCGCAATATCGACGCCTGGGAAGAGGCGATGAAGGAAGCCCCGCTCGACGCCATCCTGGTGACGGCGTCCGGCTGCGGCACCACCATCAAGGATTACGGGCATATGCTGGCCCATGATCCCGTCTATGCCGAGCGCGCCAAGCGGATCAGCGCGCTCGCCCGCGACATCACCGAATTCCTGGCCGACGTCATCGACATCGGCGCGCCGTCCGGCTGGTCTGATATCCGCGTCGCCTATCACTCGGCCTGCTCGATGCAGCACGGCCAGCGCGTCAACGACCAGCCGCGCCGCCTTTTGCGCGAGGCGGGCTTCTCGGTCGCCGAGGTCGGCGAGGGGCATATTTGCTGCGGCTCGGCGGGGACGTACAACATCTTGCAGCCGGAACTTGCCTCGGAGCTGCGCGAGCGCAAGCTCGGCAACATCGCCGCGACCAAGCCGGATTGCGTGGCGACCGGCAATATCGGCTGCATCACCCAGCTCGCAGGCCGCGACGCCTCCCCGATCGTGCATACGGTCGAACTGCTCGACTGGGCCTATGGCGGCACCTGCCCGTCCGAGCTGGCGCATCTGGCCGGGCGGATGCGGCTGATGTCCGCCGAGTTCGGCAAGAGGAGCGCATAGGGGAGCGGGACCGGTCTAGCGGACATAGCTGACGCCCGTAACCCAGACCGCGTCCGGTTCCCTCTCCCATTGAAGACCTTTGCAAAACTTCGATTCCTTCGCCCCGGCCGTCAGAGCCGGGGCCCACTCGCCTCTCCACTTGCCGCAGCAATAGCGGAAATAGGATTGGGTCCCGGCTCGGCCTAACGGCCGTCCGGGACGACGGGGAGAGGACCTTCGATACGCAAATGTCTCCCATGGGAGAGGGCTGGGCTGCGGCGACTCGGACGGCTGAGGAAGATCGCGCCGCCCTGGCCGATTCCACCTCATGCGTCCTCAGAATCTGCGATAAATATTCACCGAGCCGAATGTGCTGGTTTCGTCGCGATAACCGCCAGAGAGGCCGGCGGCGAGGGTGGTCTCCAGACCCATGGCGTCGAAGCGCAGGAAGGCTCCCGCACGGCCGGAGACGTCATCCGCGTCGCCGAAGGCCGCCAGTTGCGGGCCGAGCGAGAGCCAGGAGAGCGGCCGGAAACCCAGCTTCACGGCAGCGCCATAGGCCGAGGTGCCGGTGAAATAGGAGCCGTCCGCCGACAGCCAGAGGTCATCGCCGAGCGGCAGCCAGGCTTCGAGCCCGCTCTGCGCCCCCCAAAAGCCGCCTTGCAGGGATTTCGACGCATCGTCCGGCAGCACATCCTGCTGCTCGAAGGCCGCGCCCAGATAAACCTTCAGAATCAGCGCGCCCAGCGTCGCCTGATAGCCCGGCGCGACGCCGACATTATAATGCGTCACCCGATGCGGCGTGGCGGCGATGATCTGATCGCCGATCAGCTCCATCCCATGCGGCGCCAGGATGCCCGCGATCCGCTCGCGCGCCGCCCCTTGCGGCGGATCGTTCGATATGTCGTTGCAGAGGCTGGAAAAATTGGTGCCGTTGAGCTGCTTCTTCTCCTCGGCCGAGAGCTGGCAATAGGTCTGCCGCGTGTCGTAGCCATAGGCGCCGTAATTGCCCGACAGCCTGATCCTCCAGCCATCCTGGTCCGCCGGCCCGGTCAGGGCGATCACCGCCGAGCCATAGGCCGACCAGCCATTGCCGGTGACATCGAACCCGTTGGAGAAATCGCCGCGCCCCTCCAAAAGGCCGAGCCGGGCGAAAAACGGCGCCAGCCCCGGCAGCTCCCCGGCGGCGGCGGGCCGCGCCCAGGCGGCGAGGCACAGGGCGGCAAGCCCGGAAATCACGCGCAACACAAGCATTTGATCAACGCAACGAACGCCACAGTGCGGGCAGAATACGTCGCGGAATCCGCCTCGGGGAGTCGGTATTAACGCGGGCTCAATCTCTACGTGTTTTTTCTCGCCTCAGGAAAGCCGCACATTCATCCACAAAGTTGCCTGTGGCGGCCCGGAACGCTAATTTGTTTGGAGTTGGGTCAGCGATACGGCCAAGGGCAGAGCGTTGTGGCGTAGCCTGAGACAGGGAAGACGATGAGCCTGCGCTGCCTGATTTTCGCGATAGCCGCTGCGGCGGCGGCCCTGCTCGCAAGCTGCGCGCCGGGGATCGCCCCCGATATGCTGGACGCGATGCGCACCATCAAGTTCCAGCCCGTCGGCAAGGGCGACGATGCCGTCAAGCTCGCCGTGCACGAGCAGGGCAAGGGCAAGCCGATCGTGCTGCTGCACGGGCTCGGCGCCTCCAGCTATACCTGGCACAAGATCATGCCGGCGCTGGCCAAGACCAACCGCGTCATCGCCATCGACCTGAAGGGCTTTGGCCAATCCGACAAGCCGCTCGACAATCATTATTCGATTTTCGATCAGGCCCGGCTGGTCGAGGACTATATCGACCGGCTCAATCTGCACAATGTCACCTTGATCGGCCATTCCTTCGGCGGCGGCGTCGCCCTCGCCGTGGCGCTGAACCAGATCGAGACGGGCAGGAAGGATATCGAGCGGCTGGTGCTGATCGACAGCGTCGCCTATGCGCAGCCGCTGCCGTTCTTCTTCCGCGTGCTGCGCACGCCCGTCCTCGGCGAGATCGGCATGTCGCTGATCCCGCCGGAGGTGCAGATGGAGCGGGCGCTGGCCATGGCCTATCACGAGGATGGCAAGGTCACGCCGGAGACGGTCGCCAATTATGCCAGCGCGCTGCACAGCGAGGGCGGCCGGCACGCGCTCTTGAACACCATCAACAGCCTCGACCCCGATCAGGCCGAGGCTTTTTCCAAGCGCTACCCGACGCTGAAGCTGCCGGCGCTGCTTCTATGGTGCGAGCACGACAAGATCGTGCCGCTGCGTTTCGGCAAGCGGCTGGCCGGCGACCTGCCCGATTCGCGCATCGAGGTGATCGAGGAATGCGGGCATATCCCGCATGAGGAGCAGCCTGAGCAGACCCTGCGCGCCATCCGGCAATTCATCGCCGCCGGCGCCAATGGGCACGGCAGCTAGAGCGGGACGGGATTGGATGCGCGCGCCAACCTGTGCGGCGGGCGGGTCCCCTGGCCTACTCGGTGCGGTCGGCGATTTTGGGGTCTTCGGCGTCGTGCGCGTGGCGGATGGCCTCGCGCAGCTTGTGATCCAGCTTGCTCATATCGAGGATGACCTTGCCGGAATGCACGTCCCGGATGGCGTCCAGCGGCACGTGGAAATCGCCGGCATTCTCGATATAGATGATGATGTCGCCCCGCCCCTGCGGCAATTTCCTGACGGCGCCGACGGCGACCTGGCCGTCCGAGGCGAAGACTTCGAAACCTTCTTGGATCGCGTTGATGTCCACTCCGGCCATGCTGGTCTCCTCTTGAACGCCTGACGGCTAAACGGCGGGAGCTTACCGAAGTTTCCCGCGCTCCATGCAAGCCCTCGCCCAACGTTAACGCAAGCCGCCGGCAATAAAGCGGCGCTCGGTCATCAAAACAAAGCGCCCCGCTCGCCGCAGTGCAACCTCTCCCTTGGGAGAGGTCGGCGCGCAGCGCCGGGTGTCAACGGAGAGGCACCAACCCTCACCCCCGCCCTCTCCCCTTGGAGAGGGAATCTGCCTCTAAACCGCCGGCCGCGTCGCCATGGCGTAGCTCATCAGCTTATAGGCCAGCTTCGCCACGGTGAACTCGCAAGCGTGCAGTTTCGGAATCGGCGCCAGTTCGACGATGTCGGCGCCGACGACGGTGCCCGCCTCGCTCGCCGCGCGGAGAATTTCGCAAGCCTCGTCGAAGAGGAAGCCGCCGGGCTCGGGCGTGCCGGTGGCGGGCATCAGGCTGGCGTCGAAGCCGTCGACGTCGAAGCTGATATAGACCGGGCGACCCTTCAGCGGCGCGACGATGTCCTCGATCTTCCAGCGCCGCCGGTCCTTCGCCCAGTGGATGCTGACACGGTCCTGGTTCTGCTCGATGAACGGGATTTCGGAGACGTCGGTCGCCCGGATGCCGACCGAGACCAGCGACAGGCCGGGATTGTCGAGCACGCGGCGCATGGCGGCGGCATGGGAATAATGCTCGCCGAGATAGCCGTCGCGCAGGTCGGAATGGGCGTCGAATTGCAGCACGACGAGGTCGGGGTAACGGCGGGCGAAGGGGCGAATGGCGCCCGGCGTCAGCGAATGCTCGCCTCCCAGCGTCAGCGGGAACTTGCCCTCGGCCAGCACCGATTCGACCAAACCTTCGAGCTGGGTCAGCGCGGGCTCGATCTCGGCTTCGATCTCTGGCGCTTCGAGCGTGGCGATGCCGAATTGCCGGTAGGGCTCGCACCACAGCTCCTCGTCGAAGAACTCCAGCTTCGGGGAGGCGGAGATGATCGCCTCCGGCCCCTTCGCCGTGCCGCCGCCATAGGAGACGCTGGCTTCGAGGCCGAAGGGGATGATGACGACGCGCGCCGCTTCCGGATCGCCCGCCTCGTCATAGGTGAGGCCGAGAAAGCCGTCTTCGGGCGCGCGGTAGCGAAGCTGGATCATGGAACCCGTCACGGCATGAAAGAGGCCCTGGAAGCGTCTCCCAGGGCCTGAAGGTTGCGGTATTAGCGCCCGGCGGCGGCGCCGCTCAGCGCATCGGCGAGGCCGTATAGGGACAGCATCGGCTCATCGGTGAGCAGCGCGTCCTGATAATGGCCGAAACCGTTGAAGCGGCAGGCCATGACGCGGCCATAGGCGCCGATATTGCCGATCTCGATATAATCGCCCTCACCCGTGTCCGGTGGCAGGAAGAACGGCCCCTTCATATGGTCGATGCTGTCGCAGGTCGGCCCCCAGAGTTCGAACGGGGCGAGCGCCTGCAGGCCCGGCATGGCGGCCTCCGTCTCCACCCGGCGGGCGGGGAAGACGAACTTCATATGCGTCGCGTCATAGAGCACGCCGAACGCTCCGTCATTGATATAGAGCGTATCGTCCTTGCGCGCGTCGACCTTGACGATGAGCGACTCCGCCTCGGCGACCAGCGCGCGGCCGGGCTCGGCCCAGAGCTCGCAGCTCATGCCGACGGTGATCTGGTCGAAAGCCTCGCGGATCTCGTCCATGTAATCGGCGAGCGCCGGCGGCTCCATGCCCGGATAGATCGAGGGGAAACCGCCGCCCACGTCGATGACGTCGGCCAGCACGCCCGCCTGGACGATATGCTGCGACATCACCTTCATCGCCTGCCCGTAGGCCGCCGGCGACATCGCCTGCGAGCCGACATGGAAGGTCAGGCCGAAGCAGTCGGCGAACTGGCGCGTCTTGCGCAGGAGGTCGGGCGCCTCGACCCAGGAGATGCCGAACTTGTCCTCGAGCGGGATCTCGGAAAAGCTGTTCGGACAGGTCATGCGGACAAGGAGCGTCAGATCCTTGGCATGGCCGGTCTCGGCGACGATCTTGTCCAGTTCGGCCTCGCAGTCGAGGGCGAAGGTGCGCACGCCATGCTCGAAATAGGCGCGGCGAATGAGATCGCGCGATTTGATCGGGTGCATGAGATGCGCCCGCGCGTCCGCGAGGCTGGCGATCTTCACGATCTCCGGCAGCGATGCGACGTCGAAATCCCGGATGCCGGCCTCATGCAGCTCGGCGAGCACATGCGGCGCGTCATTGGCCTTGATGGCGTAGAGTGATTTTCCGGGGAAATTTTGCAAAAACCAGCGCGCCGCCTTCCGGGCAGCGTGCGGACGAAAGGCTAGTACCGGGCGCTCGGGGCTTTGCAGACGAACAAGGTCTGCGGCGCTGCGGTATGTTTCCATCCCATAGGTCCTCCAGAATGCAGTTGACCCTAAGCTGAACGATGAGGCACCGCAGCCGGGGTCGCTTACGGCTAGTCGTCCCGGATGTAAAGGCTTTTCTATCGCGCTGGGCAGAGTTGGTGAAATTTCTGCCGCTTTTCAAGGCGTTTCCGCCGCAGCCGCGGCATTTATTCCGAGGCCTGCTGACCGCCATTGCGGATGACGAAGCGGTAGACATCGCCCGCCGCGGTCGTGGATTCCAGCAGCTCATGCCCTTGCGTGCGGCAGAAATCGGAAAAATCCTCCACCGCCAGGGGATCGGTCGCGAGCACTTCGAGGGTCTGGCCGCGCGCCATATTGCGCAAGGTCCGGCGCGCCTTCAGGATTGGCAACGGGCAACTGAGCCCGGTCGTGTCCAACACGCGTTCCGCCATCAGGCCAGCTCCTATCGCTTGCGATGTAACCGATCGCGGGGGATGTCCGACAGTCTAGTGAAATCGCTATCGCCCGGCCAAACAATAAGCACTACCCGCAAGTGGGGTTCCGCGGGCGATAAGAATTGCGATCGGCGACAGGCATTACCCCTTGCGGGGCCGCCCGGCACGACGGCAGGCCGCGGTGGCGGGCCTCCTGCGCTACTTCCGCTTCGGCCGCTCATGCGCGACGGGCGGGACCGATTTCAGATAGGCGGCGATGGCGTCGCGGTCGTCCTTGGTCAGCTTGGCCATGTTCTTCTGCACCTTCGCCATCGCCCCGCCAATGACGTCGCCGCCGGGGGTGAAGCCTGATTGCAGCGCGAAGGAAATGTCCCTCTCGCTCCACGCGCCGATGCCGGTCTTGTCCGGCGTGATGTTGGGCGTATAGCCCTTGCCTTCGGGGTCGGGCGCGCCGGACAGGCGCTTGGAGACCTCCATGCCGCCGAGCGAATCGCGCGGCGTGTGGCACTCGCCGCAATGGCCCGGCCCCTCCACCAGATAGGCGCCGCGATTGACCTGGGCCGACTTCGCCGGATCGGGCTCGAAGGTCTTGCCGTCGAGATAGAGGCTCTTCCAGACGCTGAGGCCGCGGCGGATGTTGTAGGGGAAGGACAAATCATGCCCCGGCACGCTCGACGGGATCGGCTCCAGCGTCTTCAGGAAGGCCCAGAGGTCGGCGAGATCGCCACGCGGCATGCGCTGGTAGGAGGCGTAGGGAAAGGCCGGGTAATAGTTCGCACCGGCCGGCGAGGTGCCGGTGGTCATGGCGGTGATGAAATTCTGCTCGGTCCAATTGCCGAGCCCGGCCGTCTTGTCCTGGGTGATGTTCGGCACGTAGAATGTGCCGAAATCCGACTTCAGGCAGCGTCCGCCGACCGGCTTGAGATCGTCGGCGCTATTGGGATCGTCGCATTTGGCCGACGCCGGGGCCGCGTGGCAGGAGGCGCAGCCGCCGGCGGTATAGAGATAGCGCCCACGCTGCACCGCCTCCTTGTCGTCGCTGGCCGGAGCCGTCTCGGCGAAAGCGGCCGGCGCCGCGCAATGGAGGCAGGCGGCGGCGAGGAGAGCCGCGAGAAGGCGGTGCATGGGCATCCTTTATTGTGGCACGCGGTATTTCTCATGGCAGCCGCGGCAGGTCTGGCCCAGCTCGGCGAAGGCGGGCTGCAGCGCATCCATGCCGCCAGCCGCCGCGGTCGCCGCCTTGGCGCTGTCTTCCTTCAGCTTCACCGCCCAGGAATCGAAATCTGCCTTGTTCTGCCATATCTCCGGCTTAGCGTATGAATCTTTCGCGGTGCCTTCCGGGAACAGCGTGATGAACTCATCCGCCATGCCGCCGATCTTGGTCAGCGCCGCCGCCGCCGCCGCGCCGTCATAGGGCGTTTCGCCCTTGAACATCTTGACGATCAGGTCGGTGGCCTCGCCATTCTGCTTCATCAGGGCCTGGCGTTTCTTGATCGGGCTCTCTTGGGCTATGGCGGCGCCGGCGAGCACCGTGCAGCCGATCGCGAGAGCGATGATGATGCGTTTCATCCAAAAATCCTCTTTCCTGGAGCCCCTTGCGGGATCAATTGACCAAATGCATCAAAGTTCTTGCACGAAACGGCGGCAAGGGAATTTCGCTCCGGCGGATTTCCGGTCAACTTGCCGTGAGGGCAATCCGTGCGCGGCTCATTGCAGCCCTGCATAGCGCACCGCGTAGACCCAGCCGGTGACGGCGAGCGCGCTCAGCACCGTCGAAATGAACACCATCATTGAGGCAAGCCCCGGCTCGACCTTGTACTCGCTGGCGAAAATGGCGAGCAGCACCCCGACCGGCACCGCGGCGCTGACCACGAAGAAGGCGATCAGGTTCGGCGGAAAGCCGAGCAACAGCGCAAAGCCCCAGGCCGTCGCCGGCGCGATGGCGAGGCGCAGGACGAGGCCGAGCAGCAGCGGCCCGCGCTCGACCTTGCCTTCGATGGCGGCGAGCTGCACGCCGAGCAGCAGGAGCGCCATCGGCGTAAAGGCATCGCTGACCAGTTTCAGCGGCACGGCGAGCACCGTCGGCAGCACGACGTCATAGCCTTTCAGCAGATAGCCGAGCGCGGCGGCGGGCAGCAGCGGCGTGCCGAAGAAGGCTTTCAGGATGCCATTGCGGCCGCTGTTCTCCGGCGAGCGGAAAGTTAGCAGCGCGACGGGGGCGATGACGATCGAATGCAGGCTCAGCACCACCGTCTGATAGAGCAGGTAGTCCTCGGGAAAGGTGAGCTGGATCAGCGGGATGCCGTAATTGCCCGAATTGGAGAAGAAGGCGGCGAGACCCAGAATGGCGCAGAGATTGCGGTTCATGCCCGCGAGCGCGGCAATGCCCCAGCCGAGCGCGAACAGGAAGGCGAAATGCAGCAGCGAGAACCACAGGATCGGCCAGGCAGCGTCGAGCGGCAGCTTGGCGGCCGAGGGGAAATAGATCAGCGCGCCCGGCAAGAGCACATAGACCTGCATCCGCGTCAGCGTCGGCACGTCGAAGCCGAGCCTGCGCTGCACGCCGTAGCCCAGCCCGACAAGCCCCAGGATCGGCAGCGTAATGCCGGTCAGAATGTCGAGGAAAAGCTGCAAGGGGCGCTCCGGAGGGTTCCGCAATGCCTTAACGGGCGCGGGCGCAAATTGCCAGCCGATTTGGGCGGGGGGGGACAGCGGCAATTGAGCTGAGGGCGTGGAGGGATGGATGAACGCGGCGCGACTGAAATTGCATGCAACTTCGACAAACGGCGGCGCAACCCCCCGGCGTCGTCCCGGACGCCGCGAAGCGGCGAGCCGGGATCCAATCATATATCCGCGAGTCTCAGCCCTGCCGTTGGGCTCGTGGGCCCCGGCTCTGACGGCCGGGGCGACGAGTGGCGACGCTCACATCCTCAAAAGAGGCGGGTCAGACCATCCTAACGCACCGCCTCACCCTGCCTCGGCAACGCATCCAGCGCGCGGTTCAACTCCAGCACGTTGACGCGGAGTTCGCCGATGAAGCCCAGGCTGCGGTCTTCGACATGGTCGCCGATGAGTTTCCAGATGTCGCCCTCGGCCATGTTGCGCAGGCGGGCGACGCGGGGCGCCTGCGCATAGGCGGCATCGGCCGAGATGTGCGGGTCGAGGCCGCTGGCCGAAGCGGTCACCATCTCGACCGGGATCTTGCGCTCGCTGCTGGTGGCGCGCTCGGCCTCGGTGCGGGCGGTGATGGCGGCGATCAGGCGCTTGCTGGACGGGGCGGCATTCGAGGCGCCGGAGCCTTGTGCGTCATAGTCCACGGCCGAGGGGCGCGGGTGGAAATAATCCGGCCGGTCGAAACGCTGCGCGATCAGCGCCGAGCCGATGGGCTGGCCGGCCTCGTCGAGGACGATGCTGCCATTGGCGCGCCACGGAAACAGCATTTGCGCAATGCCCGTCACCACCAGCGGATAGGCGATGCCAGTCAGCACGGTCATCGCCGCGATCAGGAACAGCGCCAGCCGCAATTCTTTCAGCATCGCCCCTCCTACACCAGACCAAGGCCGACCACGGCCAGATCGATCGCCTTGATGCCGAGAAAGGGCACCACGATGCCGCCGAGCCCGTAGATGGTCAGATTGCGGCTCAGCAGCGCCTCAGCGCTGGACGGCTCGTAATTGACGCCCTTCAGCGCCAGCGGGATCAGCGCCACGATGATCAGCGCGTTGAAGATCACCGCCGACAGGATGGCGCTTTGCGGGCTGTGCAAACCCATGATGTTCAGCGCATCGAGCCCCGGATAGACGGTGGCGAAGAGCGGCGGCAGGATGGTGAAATATTTCGCCACGTCATTGGCGATGGAGAAGGTGGTCAGCGAGCCGCGGCTGATGAGCAGTTGCTTGCCGACGCGCACCACCTCGATCAGCTTGGTGGGGTCGGAGTCCAGATCGACCAGATTGGCCGCCTCCTTCGCCGCCTGCGTCCCGTCATTCATGGCGACGCCGACATCGGCCTGGGCGAGGGCGGGCGCGTCGTTCGAGCCGTCGCCGCACATGGCGACGACGCGGCCCTCGCCCTGCAGCTTGCGGATCAGCACCAGCTTCTTCTCGGGCGTCGCCTCGGCGATGAAATCATCGACGCCGGCCTCGGCGGCGATGGCGGCGGCGGTCAGCGGATTGTCGCCGGTGATCATCACCGTGCGCACGCCCATCTTGCGCAATTGCTGGAAGCGGTCGCGGATGTCCGGCTTGACGACATCCTTCAAATGGATGACGCCGAGCACCCGGCGGTCCTTGGCCACCACGATGGGCGTGCCGCCGGAGCGGGCGATGTCCTGCACGATGCGGGTGAGCTGGTCATTGTCGGGAAGCTTGGCATAGGCGCGGATGGCGTCTTCGGCGCCCTTGCGGACTTCGCCCTGCGGGCTGAGATCGGCGCCGCTGATGCGGGTCTCGGCGCTGAAGGGGATCGAGCGGGCCACCTGCGCGCCCTCAGCGAGATTTTCGAAGCGGCGCCGCGCCAGCTCGACGATGGACTTGCCCTCCGGCGTCGCGTCGCTGAGCGAGGCGAGATAGGCCGTCTCGGTGAGCTCGCGCATCTGCACGCCGGGCAGCGGCTTCAGGTCGACCGCCATGCGGTTGCCGAAGGTGATGGTGCCGGTCTTGTCGAGCAGCAGCGTATCGACGTCGCCGCAGGCCTCGACGGCGCGGCCGGATTTGGCGATGACATTGGCCTTGACCAGCCGATCCATGCCGGCGATGCCGATGGCCGACAGCAGCGCGCCGATGGTGGTCGGAATCAGCGTGACCAGCAGCGCCAAGAGGAAGGTGATCGGCACCACGACGCCGGAATAGAGCGCGAACGGCCCGAGCGCGGCGACGACGATCAGGAAGACGACGGTCTGGCCGACCAAGAGGATGGTCAGCGCGATCTCGCTCGGCGTCTTCTGGCGCTTGGCGCCTTCGACCATGGCGATCATGCGGTCGAGGAAGCTGCCGCCCTCGCGCACGGTGACGCGCACCTTCAGCCAGTCCGAGACGATCTTGGTGCCGCCGGTGACGCCGGAGCGGTCCCCGCCGGACTCGCGGATGACGCAGGCCGATTCGCCCGTAATCGGCGATTCGTCCACGGAGGCGATGCCCTCGATGACCTCGCCGTCGGCGGGAATGATATCGCCCATGGCGCAGAGCACGAAATCGCCCGTCCTGAGATCGCCGCTGCGGCAGATGTCGTAGTCCATGCCGCGCGCCGAGCGCAGGCGCTTGGCCTCGGTTTCCTGCTGGGTGGCGCGCAAACTGTCGGCCCGCGCCCTGCCACGCCGCTCGGCGACGGCCTCGGCGAAATTGCCGAACAGCACGGTGATCCACAGCCAAACCGTCACCTGCGCCTGGGTGGCGCTGTGCGGCTGGCCGTCCCAAAGCTCGAAGATGAAGAGCGCGGTGGCCAGGATCGAGATGATCTCGACCACGAACATGATCGGGTTGCGCACCAAGGTCACCGGGTTGAGCTTGGTGAAGGCAGGCCAGACCGACTGCCGGAGAATCAGCGGATCGAACAGCGCCAGATCGCCTCTCGCCTTCATCGCGCCGCCCTCAAAAGCTTCTGCCCGCGCGCATCTCGAAATGCTCCGCGAGCGGCCCGAGCGCGACGGCGGGGAAAAAGCTCAGCGCGCCGAAAATGAAGATCACCGCCACCATCAGCGCGACGAAAAGCGGCGTATGCGTCGGCACGGTGTCGAGCGCGGCGACGGCGGTGCGCTTGGCCCCGATCGATCCGGCGATGGCCAGCCCCGCGATGATGAAGGCGAAGCGCCCGGCCAGCATAGCGAGCCCTTGCGCGGTCAGATGGAAGGTAGAGCCGCCGTCGAAACCTGCAAAGGCCGAGCCGTTCGCCGCCGTCGCCGAGGCATAGGCGTAGAGCAGTTCGGACAGGCCATGCGGTCCGTGATCCTGGATCGCGGCGGCGGCGGCCGGGATCATGATGGCGATGGCGGGGAGCAGCAGCATGCCGAGCGGCACGATCAGCAAGGTCAGCACGGCGAGCTTGATCTCGCGCACCTCGATCTTCTTGCCGAGATAATCCGGCGAGCGACCGACCATCAACCCGGCGATGAACATGGCCAGCACGATGTAGAAGACCAGATTGTAGAAGCCGGAGCCGGCGCCGCCGAAGATCACCTCGCTGAGCTGGACGTTCATCATCGGCACCATGCCGCCGATGGGCGTGTAGCTGTCGAGGCTGGAATTGACCGCGCCCGCCGCCGTAGTGGTGCCGACCGCCGCCCAGAGCGCCGCGCCGGCCATGCCGAAGCGCGTCTCCTTACCCTCCATATTGCCCGCCATCTGGTCGATTGGCAGGGCCGCGATCATCGGATTGCCCGCCCGCTCCGCCGCATAGATGATGACGAGGCCGAGCACGAAGACGATGGCCATCACCGAAAACAGCGCCCAGCCCTGCCGCGTGTCGCCGACCATGGTGCCGAACGTGTAGGTCAGCGCCGCCGGGATCAGCAGCATCAGCACGGCCTGGACGAAATTGCTGAGCGGAGTCGGGTTCTCGAACGGGTGCGCGCCATTGGCGTTGAAGAAGCCGCCGCCATTGGTGCCGAGCATCTTGATCGCCACCTGCGAGGCGACCGGCCCGCGCGCGATGATCTGCTCGCCGCCCTCGACGGTCTTGACGCTGGCATAATCCGCGAGCGTCTGCGGCACGCCTTCGAAGACGAGGAACAGCGCCGAGATCAGCGCGACCGGCAGCAGCACATAGAGGTTGGTGCGGATGAAATCGACGTGGAAATTGCCAAGCGAGCGGGTCTGGCTGGTGGCGAAGCCGCGCATCACGGCGATGGCGACGCCCATGGCGCTGGCGGTCGAGACGAAATTATAGACGGTGCAGCCCGCCATCTGGCTGAAATAGGAAAGCGTGCGCTCGCCGGCATAGGCCTGCCAGTTGGTGCTGGTGATGAAACTGATGGCGGTGTTGAAGGCCAGCGCCGGCTCGACCGGACCAAGCCCGCGCGGATTGAGCGGCAGCACGTCCTGCAGCCTCAGGATGGCGTAGAAGGCGAGCGTGCCGACAAGGTTTAGCGCGATGACCGACGTGGCGTAGCGCGTCCAGCGCTGCTCCGCCGCCGGATCGATACCGCCGAGCCGGTAGATGGCGCGCTCGACGGGCGCGACGACGGGCGTGAGCAGGGTGCGCTCGCCGGCATAGACGCGCGCCATGTAGCGGCCCATCAGCGGGGTCAGCGCGACGATGGCGAGGGCGAACAGCAGAAGCTGGGCGGTGTCTTCCGTCATGCCCACCCCTTAGCATTTCCGGCAGGAGCGGGAAGCGTTTTTCGGTCCGGCAACGGGCAAAACCGCGCAGTTAGAATTTCTGTGCGTTCACCAGGACATAGAGCAGGTAGATCAGCAATCCCGCGAGGACGCCGCTGCCGATCAGATATTCGAGGCCCATCGCGCACCTTTCAAGTCAGATCCGTTCGCAGACGAACACCGCCAGCCAGCACAGCCCGAAGCCGCCGACGATTGCCGCGAGATAGATGACGTCACCCATGCGAACCTCTCGGAGGCCGGCCGCCGGCCGCGCACCGGAGCCAGACCGAATACCGGATTTGCGCGTAAATTGTCCGTAAAGAATGCAAGGCGGTCAGGTTTCCCCGGGAGGGGATGACAGAAACAACACGGTGCGCGGAGCGGAGTTGCATTGGGGTTGAGCGCCGCGCATGTCCTTATCGAAATCCCGCGAAGGAGGAATCCAGTAATCCTGGACTCGAAAATTGGCTTTCCGCCCAACCACTTGCGCTGCGGCGTACTGGATCCCCGCCTTCGCGGGGATTTCGTGGGAGGATTTACTTCTCTCGTCGCCCCGGCCGTTAGAGCCGGGGCCCACTCGCCTCGCCGCCTGCCGCAAGGCTAGCGGCTTCAGGATTTGGTCCCGGCTCACCGCAGCATTCGGATGACGAATGCCCGGGGGCATCAAAACAACGATAGGCTTACGCCCTCACCCCGGCGCTCTCCCCATGGAGACCTTTGCGTATCGAAGGTCCTCTCCTCGTAGTCCCGGACGGCCGTCAGGCCGAGCCGGGACCCAATCATATTTCCGCTATTGCTGCGGCAAGTGGAGAGGCGAGTGGGCCCCGGCTCTCACGGCCGGGGCGAAGGATTCGAAGTTTTGCAAAGGTCTTCCATGGAAGCGGGAGTCCGGCAGTGCCTGGGTGGGCGGCTTCGTCCGTGCAATCGGCTTCGACCGTCCGCCACTTAACCTCTCCCATGGGTAGGGGGCGGCGCGGAGCGCCGGGTGAGGGGGTAATGCCTCTCGGAGGATCTCCGGCTCTCCCTCCCCAGCCGCGCTGCGGAGCGTCGGAAGCGTGTCCGGATCAGCCCTCGATCTTGGTGAAATCGGCCACGGCGAGGGTCGCGGCGCGGATTTGCGCCAGGAGCTTTAGCCGGTTTTCGCGCAATTCCCGGTCGGGTGCGTTGACGGTGACCTTGTCGAAAAAGGCGTCGACCGGGGCGCGCAATTTCGCCAGCGCCGACATCGCGCCCTCGAAATCCTCGCGCTCCAGACGCTCGCGCGCGGTCTGAGTCACCTCGCCGATGGCCTTGGCGAGCGCCTTTTCCTGCGGCTCGGCGAGGCGCGTGGCGTCCGGCTCGCCTTCGAAGGGGCGCTTGTCCTTCTTTTCCTCGATGCGCAGGATGTTCTGCGCGCGCTTCACCCCGGCAAGCAGGTTGGCGCCGTCATCGGTCTCCAGGAAGCGGCCGAGCGCCTCGACCCGGCGCACGATCATCAAGAGATCGTCCTGCCCCGGCAGGGCGAAGACGGCATCGATCAGGTCGTGGCGCGCGCCCTGTTCGCGCAGGTAGACCTTCAGCCGGTCGGCGAAGAAGCGCAGCAGATCGTCGGAATTGGCGACCACCTTGCCGACATCCATCGTGTGACTGTCCTGGATGGCCACCGCGATCTCGTCCTGGCGCGCCGTGCTGAGATCGAGCCCGGCCTCGGCGATGGCGATGTCGACCACCTGCGCCCGCGCCTGCTTGGCCTGGAGGCTATGCTCCAGGCGGATCGTGCGGGTGACGATCCAGGGGCGCAGCCTGACGCGCAGGCCATTGTCCAGTACGGTGCGGATCGCGCCGAGCGCCGCCCGCCTGAGCGCATAAGGGTCCTTGCTGCCCGTCGGCTTCTCGTCGATCGCCCAGAAGCCGACCAAAATGTCCAGCTTGTCCGCCAGTGCGACGGCGATCGAGACCGGGCTTGCCGGGACGCTGTCGCCCTGGCCGGCCGGCTTGTAGTGCTCGGCAATGGCGTCGGCGACCTCGGCGTCCTCGCCTTGTTCCAGCGCGATATAGCGCCCGATCAGCCCCTGCAATTCCGGGAACTCGCCGACCGTCTCCGACACCAGATCGGCCTTGCAAAGCTGCGCCGCGCGCTCGGCCTTGTCCGGATCGGCGCCGACCAGCGGCGCGATCTCGCGCGCCAGCTTCATCAATCGCTCGACCCGCTCGCCTTGCGTGCCGAGCTTTTCGTGGAAGGTGATCCCCTCCAGCTTCGGCAGCATGGCCTCGAGCCCGCGCGCGCGGTCATTCTCCCAGAAGAATTTGGCGTCCGACAGCCGGGCGCGGATCACCCGCTCATTGCCCGCGATGATGGCCGCGCCGCCATCGGCGGCTTCCAGATTGGCGACCATCAGGAAGCGGTTGGCCAGCTTCCCCGATTTCGGCTCGCGCAGGGAAAAGCATTTCTGATGCGCCCGCATCGAGGTGATCAGCACCTCCGGCGGCACGTCGAGAAAACTTGCATCGAAACTCCCGGCGAGCACCACCGGCCATTCGGCGAGCCCGGCATTCTCGTCCACCAGCCCGGCATCATCGACGAGGGTCAAACTCTCCCCGGCCGCCAGCGCCCGCGCGCCGTCCAGCACGGTCTCGACCCGCCGCGCCCGCTCGACGACGACATTGGCCGCTTCCAGCGTGCTGCGGTAATCGGCGAAAGTCTCGACGGGCAGCGCCTTGCCGCGCAGAGCCGGATCGAGCGCCCGGCGATGGCCGAAGGTGACGCCGCCGCTCTTGATGCCCTCGACCTCGAACGGCACGACCTCGCCGTCCAGCAGGCAGAGGATGGAATGCAGCGGGCGCACCCAGCGCAGGCGCGAGGCCCCCCAGCGCATGGATTTCGGCCAGGGGAATTTGCGAATCACATCCGCGACGACCTCGGCCACGATCTCACCCGCCGGACGGCCCGGCTTCTCGATGATGGCGACGTAGAACGCGCCCTTGCCGTCGTCGCGAGTCTCGCAGGCGCCGAGGCTCGCCAGCCCCGCGCCGCGCAAGAAGCCTTCGACCGCCTTCTCCGGCGCGCCGACGCGCGGACCTTTGCGTTCCTCGCGAATATCGGCGGAGCGGGCGGACAGGCCCTCGATATGCAGCGTCAGGCGGCGCGGGCCGGATTCGGCTTCGCTGACGGCAAGGCTGAGGCCGGCCGCCCGCAAACCCTCGCCGACGAGCCGTTTCAGATCGTCGGCGGCGCGCGCCTGCATCCGGGCGGGGATTTCTTCGGAGAACAGTTCGAGCAGCAAATCGGGCATGGCCATTCCATCAGCATATCGCCGGACGCAGCCACACCTTCGATTCGGGCGGCGCGTCCTGGGTCTCGCCCCCTGAATACAGGCGAATTTTCACCGAAGGAATGGGCAATTGCGCGAGGCGCGCAAATCTCAACCGCCGGTCACGGGCGGAAAGAACGCGATTTCGCGCGCTCCGGCGATGGCCGCGCCGTGCTTGACATGCATCTGGTCGATGGCGGCGCGGATGACCTGGTCGCGCTCGAAGGCCGCCGCGAATTCGGGGCCGCGCGTTTTCAGCCAGGCGATGACGTCGGCGATGGTCTTGGCGGCCGGGGGCAACTCGACCACCTCCTCGGCATGGCCGACCTTTTCGCGCACCCAGGCGAAATACAGCAGCTTTACGGTCATGTCCTAATGCTCATGCATCACATATTTCAGGCCGGCGCGGAAATAGTCGAAGCCCGTATATAGGGTCAGCATGGCGGCAACCCATAGCAGCACCAGTCCGATATCCACCGTCGAACAGTCGCAAAGACCCCGCCCGGCATTGCCCGCCAGCAGCACGCCGATGGCGACCATCTGCACGGTGGTCTTCCATTTCGCCAGCCGGCTGACGGCAACGCGGACATTCAGCTCGGCCAGGAATTCGCGCAGGCCCGATACCAGGATTTCGCGCGACAGAATGATGAGCGCGGCCCAGATCGACCAGCCGGAAATGGTCTGGTCGGCGACCAGCAGCATCAGCGCCGCCCCGACCAGCAGCTTGTCGGCGATGGGGTCGAGCATCCGGCCGAGCGGCGATTGCTGGCTCCAGGCGCGGGCGATATAGCCGTCGAGAAAATCGGTGACGCCGGCGAAGACGAACACCGCCAGCGCCAGCCAGCGCGCCGTTTCGCCCTCGAAAAAGAACAGCACGCCTGCCAGCGTCGGCACCGCGACGAGCCGCGCATAGGTAAGCAGATTAGGTACGCTCAGAGAGTGCGAACGGCGGATGGGCTGATCCATGGCGGAACAACACCATTACCGGCGGCTGGCGTCAATCGCCGCGAGGTCAATTCTTGGTAGGCCATTCGGCGCTTGCGGCTGCCGGCCGAACCTCGCTAGCCTGCATCCGATCAGGCGACAGAAGGACAAAGGCCCATGCCGGTTTCAGAGAAGGGCGATTTTTTTGGCAAAACCGTGGTCGTGACGGGGGCGGCGGCGGGCATCGGCCGGGCGATCGCCGGACGCTTCGCCGCAGCCGGGGCGCGGGCGCTGATCGCCGATATCGACGAGGCGGGCGGCAAGGCCGCCGCGGCGGAGCTGGACGCGGCGGGCTATTTCGCGCGCTTCGTGCGCTGCGATGTCGGCTCGGAGGCCGATGTGGCGGCGATGGTGGCGGCGGCGCTGGAATTCGGCGGCTCGCTCGACGTCATGGTGAACAATGCCGCGATTTTGGACAGCGCCGATTTCCTCGACCTCGCAGCCGCCGATTTCGACCGCGTGCTGCGCGTCAATCTGCGCGGCGCGTTCCTGGCCGGACAGGCGGCGGCGCGGCAGATGGTGGCGCAGGTGAAGGCCGGCGGCGCGCCCGGCACGGTCATCAACCTGTCCTCGGTGAATGCTATTTTCGCGCTCGCCGACCATGTCGCCTATTCGATCTCCAAGGGCGGCATCTCGCAGCTCACCAAGGCGATGGCGCTGTCGCTCGCGCCGCACGGCATCCGGGTGAACGCCATCGGGCCGGGCAGCATCAACACGGCGATGCTGGCGCAGATCATGTCGGACGAGGCCATCCGCCGCCGCATCCTGTCGCGGACGCCGCTCGGCAGGCTGGGCGAGACGGATGAGATCGCCGAGGTGGCGCTGTTCCTGGCGAGCCCGGCGGCAAGCTACATCACCGGGCAGACGATCTACGCCGATGGCGGGCGGCTGCCGCTGAACTATACGGTGCCGGTGGAGGGTTAGCCTGGGCGCGGCTGGAACGATCGGTGCCAGCCGGGCCCGTCTTCGGCCTCAGCCGACCTGCACCGCTCCGACGGACTGCCGGAACGGGTGCACCTCGACCGACGCGAACACCCCCGCCTTGGCAAAAGGGTCGCCTTGCGCGATGGCGCGGGCTTCCTCCAGCGTCGCCGCCTCGATCAGGATCAGGCTGCCGATCGGATTCTTGCCGTCCTCGTCGAGCAGGGCGCCGCCGGCGCGCAGCTTTTCGCCCAGACTCGACAGATAGGCCAGATGCTCCGGCCGGGTGGCCAGCCTGAGCGCCAGCCCATCGACTGGCTTATCCTTGCAAATCAGCACATACAACATGGTTCGGACGTTCTCCCAGGTTTCACAAATCCGTTGCGCCAACCATAGCATTTCGCCGCCTCATATAGGGGATTTTCACTGAACCGGCTCGCGATAGGCCTTTGTCATTGCCCGTTCTTTTCAGTAAGAGAGAAAGGACGCTTGAGGGGGCGAAGCGCATGAATCAGGAAGAAACCCGGGCCCATTGGGGCAAGGGCGAAGAGCCGTGGAACGCCTGGGCGCTGGAAATGCTTCAGCGCAAGCAGGCGCTTGAAGAGAGCGGCCAATGGTCGCTCGACTGGTTCGGCGAGGGCCAGAATGCCGAGACGGAAGCCTGGCTGAGCGAGGCCAAGGCCGATTTCTCCGGCGTCGAATTCGCCTCCGACGCCAGTTTCGAGAATTTCGTCTTCCCCGGCCCCGCCATTTTCGAGGGCGCGCATTTCCTCGGCACGGCGATGTTCGCCAATGTGCATTTCACCCATGTCGCCCGCTTCCAGGGCGCCCGCTTCGACGGCGACGCGACGCTGAAACAGGTCAAATTCTACCACATCGCCAATTTCGACGACGCCGCCTTCGCCTCCGCCGCCGATTTCGAAAAGGCCGAATTCCTGCGCGAGACCACCGGCCCGCTGGTGCCGGCGGCGCGCTTCCAGAAGACGCAATTTGCCTCGCGCGCCGATTTTCGCGGCGCAAAATTCAGCGGCAATGCCGAGTTCATCCGCACCGCTTTCGGCGGCAATGCCCGTTTCGACGAGGCCGAATTCCAGGCCGACGGCAATTTCGAGGGCGCGGTCTTCGAAGGCACCGCCGGACTGGTCAAGACGCGCTTCCTCGGCGCCGCCAAGCTCAACCAGACCCGATTCCGCAGCGAAGCCCGGTTCGGCGAGGCGGAATTCCTCAAGGACGTCAGTTTCGAAGACGCCGAATTCACCGGCAAGGCCATCTTCCGGGTGGTGAAGATCGGCGGCGCGGCGACCTTCCAGAATGCCCGCTTCCAGCAGGATGCGCGCTTCGTCGAGGCGCAGTTCGCCGGAACCTCGATCTTCCGCGCCGCCAAATTCGCCTTCGGCGCCGATTTCGGCTCGGTCGGCTTCACCAAGCCGGTGGAATTCTTAGGCTGCGTCTTCGGCGGCGACACCAGCTTCGAAAAAGCCCTGTTCGCCGAATCCGCCGATTTCCCCTCGGCCAAATTCAAGGCCAACATCTCCTTCTCCGACGCCCGCTTTCTCGGCAGCGCCAATTTCCTGCAGGCCACTTTTCGCGGCCGGGCAAGCTTCCGCAACGTCGCCTTCAGAGGCCCCGCTTCCTTCGCGGCGGTGCAAGGCCGGGCGCCCCTGGTGCTCGCGGGCGCCCGCTTCGCCCAGGTGCCGAGCTTCCATGATGCCAGCTTCCGCCAGCCGCCGCGCCTCGACAACATGCTGATCGCCGACCCCTTGTCGCGCGCGCCGGTCTGGAGCGGCGAGGGCCGGGGCGATCCGCGCCCGCGCCTCTTTCGCGGCCTGAAGACCTGCGGCGACCCCGAATTCGCCTCCCGCTATCGCCGCCTGCGCAATCTGGCCGCCGACACCCAGGACCATCAGCGCGAGCGCGAATTCTTCGCCCAGGAAATCCGCTGCCGCCGCTTCTGGCAGGACCGGCCGCTCGGGCGCGGGCTCGCCCGCTTCTGGGTCGGCTGGCTCTATGGGGGCCTGTCGAATTTCGGCCGCTCGCTGCTGCGGCCGATGGCACTGTTCCTGATCTCCATCTTTGCCTTCGCGCTCGTCTATCTCGGCGCGCGCCGCCCGGATGGCTTGACCGGAGCGGCCGATGCCCTGCCGGACTTTCCCCCCTGGCCGGCCCAGCCGAAATTCGCCGCCATGCTGGATTGGGCGGCCTCCGCGCTCGGCTGGCTCGGGCACGGCCTGGCCGGCCTGTTCTCGGGCGGCGGCTGCATCGCGGGCGATGGCGGCGCAACCGGCGAGGCGCTGTTCCTGTCGCTGAAGAACACTTTCTTCTTCCTCGGCTGGGAGAGCACGGACGCCGCGCGCCGCGTCTATGGCTGCCTCTACGGCTTCGAGAGTGCGCCCGGCGGACCGCTCTTGCGCGTGCCCTTGAGCGTGTCGACGGCGGCGATCGCGCAGAACCTGCTCGGCGCGCTGCTGATCGGCCTGTTCGTCATCGCCGTGCGCAATCTGTTACGCGCGCGATAACCCTCAAACTGCTTTGCCCGCCGCCTGTTGCCGCCAGGGCATATGAATTCAAAGAATGCCCTGGAAATCGCCGCGCGATTCACCAGATAATGCGGGTGGAGCTGCGGGATGCGTTAGGTACAACTTAAATCCCGGGGCCGATGAGATCTGACAGGGAGCTGACCCTGCCCGGAGCCCTGGTTCCGGACACTCGGCGCCCACCTACATAGTAGGGCCCAGGCGGATCTAACATAACCGACGGTCATCGCGGCTCCACTTTATATCGGATGGCAGGCTTCCCGGCCTTGCTTCTCGCGGCGACCTCGACGACAAGGGCCGCATGACATCAGATTTCCAGATCGAAAGTGAAAAGCAGGTCTTCCGGGCCAAAGCGCGCGCCGTGCGCGACGCCGTGTCCGCGGCCGAGCGGATCGAGGCGGCCGAAAAGGTCGCGCGGATCGGGCTCGGATTTCTTGGCGTGCCGCCGGGGCTCGTCGGCGCCTATCATCCCGTCCGCAGCGAGTTCGACTGCCTGCCGCTGCTGAAACGGCTCGCCGCCGACGGCTGGAAGCTGGCGCTGCCGGTGATCGCCGGGCCGGCGCCGCTCGATTACCGGCAATGGGGTTTCGGCGATCCGCTGCGGACCGGCGCCTTCGGCATTCCCGAGCCCATCGATGCGCCGCGCGTTTCGCCCGCGATCCTCCTGGTGCCGCTGCTCGCCTTCGATGCGCGGCGCTACCGGCTCGGCTATGGCGGCGGCCATTATGACCGGACGCTCGCCGCCTTCCGGGCGAGGGGCGCGACGGCGGCCATCGGCCTTGCCTTCGACGCCCAGCAAGTGCCAGAAGTGCCCAAACTCGCCTATGATCAGCAGCTCGACTGGATTCTGACGCCCTCGGGACCGATCGGCCCCTAACGAAAGCTTGGCAATGCGCATTCTCTTTCTCGGCGATGTCGTCGGCCGCTCCGGGCGCAATGCCGTGATGCGCGAACTGCCGCAATTGAAGGCGCGCTACCGCACCGATTTCATCATCGTCAATGGCGAGAACGCCGCCGGCGGCTTCGGCATCACCGAGGCGATCTGCCAGGAACTGCTCGACGCCGGCGCCGATGTCGTCACCACCGGCAACCACGTCTGGGACCAGCGCGAGGCGCTCGTCTTCATCGACCGCCAGCCGCGCCTGCTCCGCCCCGCCAATTTCCCGCCCGGCACGCCGGGGCGCGGCGCGGGCCTCTTCGAGGCCGCGAACGGCGCCCAGGTATTGGTGATGAACGTCATGGGCCGCGTCTTCATGGACGCGCTCGACGATCCGTTCCGCACGCTCGACCGCGAAATCGGCGAAGGCGGCCTGAAATCCAAGGCCGACGCCATCTTCATCGACTTCCACGCCGAGACCACCTCGGAGAAGGAAGCCGTCGGCCATTTCCTCGACGGCCGCGTCAGCGCCGTGGTCGGCACCCACACCCATGTCCCGACCGCCGACGATCACATCCTCTCCGGCGGCACCGCCTACATGACGGATGTCGGCATGTGCGGCGACTACAATTCCGTCATCGGCATGCAGAAGGACGAGCCGCTGCAGCGCTTCCAGCGCAAGATCGCCAGCAACCGCTTCGAGCCCGCCATGGGCGAGGCGACCATCTGCGGCGTCGCCATCGAGACCGACGACGCGACCGGCCTCGCCAAAGCCATCGAGCCGCTACGGATCGGCGGGGTGTTGCGGCAGGTCGAGCCGGCGATGTGGTTGTAGAAGGCGTTCTACGATTTCGCTGACTTGGGCTTCACCTTACGGGTCTTAGGTAGATCCTTGGCTTGATTTTTTAGCTCCTTCAAAGCATCAAGCTCCGTAAACAGGTGCTCTGCCTTGCGCTTGGCATCGAATTTTTGGTACTCGCTTTTGGCGCGGTCATCAGCAGCAGCACGGCTGACGTTGCCGCCATGCGTCAGTATGCTTCGGCCCAAAAGCTTAAGCTGTTTCTCAAACAGCGATTCTGCTGCGGCCATGGTCGTCAGCCGCCCCAGTTCCGCCTGATCGGCGAAGACATCGAGCAGAATGACTGTCACGCTGTTCAGTTCACGAAATTCTCTCTCCGACAGGTAAGACGCGGCGGACAGCGCGTCAGATTGACGGATGTCCTCTGCCGCCCAGGATTGCAAGCCCATATTCGGAGCATCAGAGTTCGCGCGTTCGGCCATCAGCATCGAAGGCGTCTGCGAGGTGACGGCCCAATAAAGCTTCGCCCGCATCCGCGCATAAAAATCACGCCATGTTTGAGATTTGGGATCGTAGTCCTGACAGAACGAACAGATCTGCCCCAGCTCGCCGTAGAGGTTTACATCGCTCGCACGGATTTCGGCGATGATCTCCCGCAACTGCTTGATGCGGTCAAAGTTTTCGGCGTCTTTGAGGCGCCGCGTGTGGACGAGAAACCCTTTCGTGGCGAACCGAGTGAGGACCTGCGTAGCCCACCGCCTGAAAAGCACTCCCTCGCGAGAGTTGACGCGATAGCCGACGTAGAACGCCACGTCCAACCCGTAATGTTTGACGGCGTAGCTCTTGCCGTCCGAGGCAGTTATTCGGAAATTCCGAATAACTGCCTCGTCGAGTTCGCCATCGGCCAAAAACCGTCCGATGTGCTCATTTACGCTGGGAACGGAAACGCCGAAAATCTGCGCAAGCTGAGATTGGCTGAACCAGGGTTCGGCGGCGTCGAAGCGCAATTCCAGCTCGACACCCTGCGCGGTCCCGTAGACGAGAAAGCGATCGCCCGTATCGGCGTCTTCGAGGATTTCGACCGGCTCTTGCCCGTCTTCGAGCGGCATCACACTGGTTTCCTGTGCTGCATTCGGGGATCGGATCGCGCTATCTCATATCATGTTCTTGTATTGTTCAAGTCTCTGAATATTACCTATCCGATGGCATTTTCCCTGTCTCTCGCTGGCGCCTTGATCGCCCGCCCCACCGGTCTGGATTTCCGCTCCAGCCCGGCTTATAAGTTTGGCACGCAATCAAAACATTTCGCAAAACGGCGGCAAAGCCCCGCGCCGCTGCCTATCTCACGACGGACCCCGACATGGCAGGCCATTCAAAGTTCAAGAACATCCAGCATCGCAAGGGCGCGCAGGACAAGAAGCGCGCCAAGATGTTTTCAAAGCTGTCCAAGGAAATCACCGTGGCGGCGAAAATGGGGCTGCCCGATCCGGCCTTCAATCCGCGCCTGCGCGCCGCAATTCTGGCCGCCCGCGCGCAAAATATGCCGAAGGACAATATCGATCGCGCCATCAAGAAGAGCCAGGAGGCCGGCGGCGACGATTACCAGGAAATCCGCTATGAGGGTTTTGCGCCCGGCGGCGTCGGCGTCATCGTCGAGACGCTGACCGACAACCGCAACCGCACGGCGGGCGACGTGCGCTCGACCTTCACCAAATATGGCGGCAATCTCGGCGAAACCGGCTCGGTCTCGTTCATGTTCGACCGGGTCGGCGAGATCGAATATCCGCTCAAGGCCGGCAGCGCCGACGCCATGCTGGAGGCCGCGCTCGAAGCCGGGGCCGATGATTGCAGCACCGACGAGGACGGCCACTGGTTCTATTGCGAGGCGAGCCTGCTGCATGAGGTCGGCCGGGCGCTCGAGGAGAAGCTGGGCGAGCCCAATGCCGCCAAGTTGATCTGGCGGCCGCAAAATACCGTTGGCGTCGACGACGAAAAAGCGGAAAAGCTGCTTAAGATGCTCGATGCACTCGAAGATTCCGACGATGTGCAGAACGTCTATGCGAATTTCGACATTTCGGAGAGCGTGATGGCGCGCATGGAAGCCTAGGCACGGGTCTGCAAAGCGGCGTTCCCGCCCCGGCGGGAATGGGGAACGGTTTGCGACAAGGATCATGCCGCAGAATGGTTTCCGGCAACCATCGCATCCCAGAGGAGGGGCAGATCATGAGATTAAGCACCGCATTTTGCGTCGCGTTCACCCTGGCCGGCGCCGCGCCGCTCGCCGCGCAGGACCAGGGCACGCCGGCCGGCACCGGCAGCCACACCGCCATCAGCCATTCCGTGACCACGGGCGACCATGGCGCGACCGGCAACACCAACCCGGCGGCGGGCTCCTCGGCCGAGGCTCCGGTGCAGAAGAAGCTCAAGAAGAAGACCGCGTCCACCCAGGCGCCCAAGACCACCGCATCCGGGCCGAACAAGCCAGCGGCCAAATCAGGCGGTCAGGCCCGGTCGGGCGCGGCGATCGTCAAGGAAGGCGGCAAGACCTGCTCCGGCCAGGACCAGTACCGCGTCTGCTGGTAGGCCGGGCCACCCATGCAAACCCCGTAGCGGCCCGCGAAAATTCCTTGCGCGTATCCGCGGGCCCCTGCAAACCTGCCTGACAGGCTCGTGAGAGCTGATTCGGCGGGGCGGGGAATGAGCGTTCGGATCATAGGCATCGATCCCGGCCTGCGGCGGATGGGCTGGGGGATTATCGAAACATCGGGGCCCCGGCTCAGCTTCGTGGCCTGCGGCACGGTCACGTCCGACGCCAAGGCGCCGCTCTGCGACCGGCTGGTGGCGCTGTTCGCCGGGCTGGACGCGGTGCTCGCCGACTGGCGCCCGCATGAAGCCGCCGTCGAGGAGACCTTCGTCAATCGCGACGCGCATGCCACGCTGAAGCTCGGCCAGGCGCGCGGCATCGCCTTGCTGGCCCCGGCCCGTGCCGGGCTCACCGTGGCGGAATACGCGCCGAACCTCATCAAGAAGACCGTCACCGGCTCCGGCCATGCCGAGAAGGTGCAGATCCGCGCCATGATCGGTTATCTGCTGCCCAAGGCCGCCCCCGATACGGACGACGCCGCCGACGCGCTGGCCATCGCCATCGCCCACGCCCATCACCGCCAGTCGACGGCGCTCCGCACCGCGCTGCTGGCCGGAGACAAGCCGCCGGCCCGCGCCCGCCCGGCGGCTTGAGGCAGCAAATGACCGTCCGCTTCGACGACGCTGCGGCCGCCGAGCCGCGAAACCTGTGCATGACCGGCAGGACTATGGAAAAACCGCCACAATTCATGGACATACTCAAAAAACCGCCGTCGCGGTTTCAGTTAATTCTTATACCCATGCGTAAAATACAGCAGTTTCAATTCACCGAATATTGCCGCTGGACTGTGCAAGACCGATGATAGCGAAGCTCCGGGGACTTTTGGACAGCGTCGGGAAGGATTGGGTGATCGTGGATGTCGGCGGCGTCGGATATGAGGTGTCCTGCCCGGCGCGCGTCATGGCGCGGCTGCCCGCTATCGGCCAGCCGGTTACGCTGACCATCGAGACCTATGTGCGTGAGGACGCGATCAAGCTGTTCGGCTTCCTGAGCGACGCCGAGCGGAGCTGGTTCAGGCTGTTGCAAAACGTTCAGGGCGTTGGAACCAAGGTCGCGCTGTCGGTTTTGGGGACTCTAGAACCGCAGGATTTGGCCAATGCGATCGCGTTGCAGGATAAGGCCCAAGTTGCCCGCGCGCCCGGCGTCGGCCCCAAGGTCGCCCAGCGCATCGTCAGCGAATTGCGCGACAAGGCGCCCGCTCTGCTGGTCGCCGGTGACGTCGGCGTGCAGCTCAGCGGGCCGCGCGGCGCGGGACCGGCCTCTCCCACGGCGGACGCGGTCTCGGCGCTCATCAATCTGGGATACAGCGCGGCCGAAGCGAACACCGCCGTCGCCTCCGTATCGGCCAAGCTCGGCGAAAGCGTCAGGGCGGAAGAGTTGATCAGGCACGGCCTGAAAGAACTTGCAAAATAGGAAGCTGGTGATCGAATGTCGATTTACGACTGCGTTTCGATGAAATCAAAGCCCGCTTGGTTCCCGGATCTGGCCGTGGAGCATAATCAGGTGATCGAGCGTCTGATGTCCGCTTGGATCAGCGCTATTGCGGCGCTGACTTTCCTGACCGCGCTGGTTTTGGCCGCCGTCCAAATCATCGAATGGAGACATGTGGCTTATGTCTATGTCTCGATTAGCTTTGTCACTCTTGCCCTCGCCGTTCTTGTCTATGTCTCGCGTCGCGACGCCTAAGGCAGACAGTTCCGACGCCGCGACCCTTTCGGGCCTTTCGCAAACTCTCATTTCCGCGAGCCAGGGAATCCTCTAGATTCGCGCCATGGATGGAAGACTCATCGAGCGCGAAAAGCGGGACGAGGACGACGGCGAGCTCAGCCTTCGGCCGCAGCGGCTGACCGAATTCATCGGCCAGGAACGCGCCCGCGCCAATCTGAAAGTCTTCATCGACGCCGCCCGCGCCCGTGGCGATGCCCTCGATCACGTGCTGTTCGCCGGACCGCCCGGGCTCGGCAAGACGACGCTCGCCCAGATCGTCTCGCGCGAATTGGGCGTCGGCTTCCGCATGACCTCCGGTCCGGTGATTGCCAAGGCGGGCGATCTGGCGGCGCTGCTCACCAATCTGGAAGAGCGCGACGTGCTGTTCATCGACGAAATCCACCGGCTCAATCCGGCGGTCGAGGAAATCCTCTACCCGGCCATGGAGGATTTCCAGCTCGACCTCATCATCGGCGAAGGCCCGGCCGCGCGCTCCGTCCGCATCGACCTCGCCAAATTCACCCTGGTCGGCGCCACCACCCGCACCGGCCTGCTGACCACGCCGCTCCGCGACCGCTTCGGCATTCCGATCCGGCTGAATTTCTACACCGAGGACGAACTGATCGAGATCGTGACGCGCGGCGGCCGGGTGCTCGGCGTCAAGATGACGCCGGACGGCTCGCGCGAAGTGGCGCGCCGCTCGCGCGGCACGCCCCGCGTCGCCGGCCGCCTGCTGCGGCGCGTGCGCGATTTCGCCACCGCCTATGGCGCCCCGGAGATCGACGCCAAGATCGCCGACCGCGCGCTCAGCCAGCTCGAAGTCGACCCGCACGGTCTCGACGGTATGGACCACCGCTATCTCCGCTGCATCGGCGAGAACTATAATGGCGGCCCGGTCGGCATCGAGACCATCGCGGCGGCGCTCAGCGAAAGCAAAGACGCCATTGAGGAAACCGTCGAGCCCTATTTGCTGCAGCAGGGTTTCATCGGCCGCACCCCGCGCGGGCGCGTGCTGACGCTGAAGGCGTTCCGCCATATCGGCCTCGCCGCCCCGTCCGCCCCGAGCGGCAACCAGCTTTTCATGTTCGACCCGCCCCCGAATGCCGATGACGCCGCCATCTGAGCGCTGGCCGGATCTGGCCGGGCGGATCGTGGGCAGGCGCCACATCCTGCCAGTCCGCGTCTATTTCGAGGACACCGATTTCTCCGGCCTCGTCTACCACGCCAATTATCTGCGCTGGTGCGAAAGGGGCCGCTCCGACATGCTGCGCCTGCTCGGCGTCCACCATTTCGAGCTGCACGCGCCGGGCGATGGCGGGGCTCCCGCGGCCTTCGTCGTCCGCCGGCTGGAGGTCGACTATCTCCGCCCCGCCCGCATCGACGAACTGCTCGAAATCGTCACCGAATGCGCCGAACTGGGCGGCGCGCATCTGACCATGGCGCAGGAGGTCCGGCGCGGCGAACGGACGCTCTGCCGGCTCAGCGCCAAAATCGTGCTGATCAGCCAGACGGGCAAACCCCTGCGCCTGCCCCCGGCGATCGTTGCGCGTTTCAAGGAATAGACGGTTCCCGCCAAACCCGTCGCCCAGGGCGTCAGCCAACTGCTAAAACGAAATCCCCGCGAAGGCGGGGATCCAGTAATCACGGTGCTGGCGGTCACGCTCTGCCTACCACGAATCCTGCGGCGTGCTGGATCCCCGCCTCGCGGGGATTTCGAGAAACGGGATCGGCGTATCATCCGCTAAAGCCAGTCCTGCAGGATCGGGATCAGGGGGAGATCGGCGGGGGGCATGGGGTAGTCGCGCAGCTTTGCCGCGCGGACCCAGGCGATGGCCTGGCCCTCCTGTGGCGCGACCTCGCCCTCCCAGCGGCGGCAGACGAAAAGCGGCATCAGCAGATGGAAATTCTCATAGCCATGGCTGGCGAAAGTGAGCGGCGCGATGCAGGGCGTGCGCAGGGTGATCCCGAGCTCTTCGCGGATCTCGCGGATGAGCGCGGCTTCCGGCGTCTCGCCGGGCTCGACCTTGCCGCCGGGGAATTCCCACAAGCCGGCCATGGACTTGCCCTCCGGCCGCTGGGTCAGCAGCACGCGCCCATCCTCATCGATCAGCGCGACGGCGGCGACGAGCACGACTTTAACCGGGGCGGAAATGGGCGAACTCCTGTCAATGCTTTGCTAGTGGGGCGGATACGGGCGTCAGCTCCGGTAGCTGCCATTGATCCTGAGATAGCCCTCCGTCAGATCGCAGCCCCAGACCGTGGCGCGGCCGCTCCCGCCGGTGCCGACAGCGGCGCGGATGGCGATCTCGCTGCCCTTCATATACGCGCTTGCCGCCGCCTCGCTGTAATCCGGGCTGCGGTGTCCCTCTTCAGCCACCAGGATATCGCCGAACCAGATCGACAGCTTATCGCGGTTCGCCGCCTCGCCCGCCTTGCCGACGGCCATCACCACGCGGCCCCAATTGGCATCCTCGCCCGCGACCGCCGTCTTCACCAGCGGCGAATTGGCGATCGACAGCGCGATGCGCTTGGCCGCCGCATCGCTCTCGGCGCCTTCGACGGTCACGGTAATCAGCTTGGAGATGCCCTCGCCGTCCTTGATGATGAGCACCGCCAATTCCTGCATCAGGTCGCGCAGCGCTTCTGAGAACCCGGCCAGCGCCGGATCGTCGGCGCTCTCAATACGCGGCCCATTGCCGGTCGCGAAGACCAGCAGCGTGTCGCTGGTCGAGGTGTCGCTGTCGACCGTGATCGAATTGAACGTCGTCTCGACATGGCGGCTGACGAGGGCCTGCAACGCTGGCGCGACGATAGCGGCGTCGGTGAAGATGAAGCCGAGCATGGTCGCCATGTCGGGCGCGATCATGCCGGAGCCTTTGGCGATGCCGTTCAGCGTCACCGTGACACCGCCGATCTCGGCTGTGCGCGAGGCGAATTTGGGAAAGGTGTCCGTCGTCATGATGGCGCTCGCCGCTTCAGCGAACCCGTCCTCGACGGCTTCGCCCGCCAGCCGGTCCAGTACGCCCTCGAACTTCCCCGGCGGGATCGGCTCGCCGATCACCCCGGTCGAGGCGAGGAACACCTCGGACGCATCGCACCCCGCCGCCACGGCCGCAAGCGCGGCGGTCGTCTCGACGGTCTCCCAGCCGCGCAGGCCGGTGAAGGCGTTGGCATTGCCCGAATTGACCACCAGCGCCCGCGCCCGGCCATGCGCCAATTGCCGCCGGCACCAGTCGACCGGTGCCGACGAGGTTTTCGAGCGCGTCAGCACCCCCGCCGCCTGCGTGCCCTCGGGCAGCAGCACCAGCAGCACATCCTTGCGGTTCTTATAGCGGATGCCGGCTTCGGCGGCGGCCATGCGCACGCCCGTGATGGCGGGAAGCTTCGGGGTGTCTTTCGGCGCGAATGGCGATGGCGTCACGGGGCTTCCCCTCACATGCAACCGGGAGGAAGCCAGTCCCCGCGAGGGCAAGGAGCGCGCCCGTCCCGAAAATTCCGGCAGATATCTGAGATATAGAGAGTGTCGCACGGGCCGCTGCCGGGTCCGAAGATCCGGCGGCGGCGCCGCAAATCCGTAATTACTGCTTCTTTGCCGCGTCGGCGGGCTGCGGCGACTGCGGCTGCGCTTCGGTCGCGGCCTTCTCGTCGGCTTCGACGGCTTTCTTCAGGTCGGCGTCGAGGATTTCGATCTTGCCGTTCTTGCGCAGGTCGAGAACCGTCGATTGCAGCTTGGACTGGATCAGCGAAGCCGAAATCTGCTCCTTCACCTCGTCGAAGCTCGGCGGCTGACGGTCGCGCTTGTCCTCGACCTTCAGGATGTGCCAGCCGAATTCGGTCTGGATCGGCGCGGACAGCTTGCCCTTCTCCAGCGAGAAAGCGGCGTCCTCGAAGGACTTCACCATTTGGCCGCGCGCGAAATAGCCCAGATCGCCGCCGCCCTGGCCGCCGCGATCCTGCGAATATTTCGTCGCCGTCTCGGCGAAATCGGCGCCAGCGGCGAGTTCGGCGGCGACCTTCTTGGCCTCGTCCTCGGTCTTCACCAGGATGTGACGGGCTCGAATTTCTTCTTGCGCCGGCAGGCTCTTGACGCGCTCGTCATAGAGCGCCTTGGCCTCGGTGTCGGGCACGCTGTCGCGGATCTGCTTCTCGAAGAAGGCGTCGCGCAGCGCGCGCATCCGGTAGTAGTTCATGCGGCCGGCAAAATCCTTGCCGTCGGCGAGCTTGGCCTTCTCGGCGGCGTCCGCCATCAGATGCGCTTCGATGAGATATTCGACCAGGACGCGGCGGCGGCTTTCGGCGGGAACGCCGGCCAGCTCGGAGCCGATCTCGGCCTCGGCGAAGCCCAGCTCCGCCTCGGTGATGCCCTGTCCGTTGACATTGGCGACCACGGTTTCAGGCGCGGCGATGGCGGGGCTTGCGAAAATGGCCGCCGCAAAAAGCAAGGCGGCTGAAGCTATCGGTCTCAACGGTTCGTCCTCTTGATTTGGTTTCGCGGGGGCAGGTGGCCCATTGCTTGGCCACAGGAATGTGCTCTGGATGCGGCAGTCGTTACTCGCAGCCTCTTTACCGCTCCTTCCGGCCGCGCGCAAAGATTTCGTTGGCACGCCTGAAAATAGGCTTAAGAGCCTTTCCTGGCCCAAGCCGTGCGTTGACAAGGGTTGACGCCCAACTTATCTCTGCGGATGCGACATACCCGGCTGTCAGCGGACGCGTCGGCCATCGTGCATTGAATGACCTTCCAAGATCATCGTTCCATGTTTTGTGAATGACGGTCGAACGAGCCCCGGTTGTTCAGGACGCCGGAGTTCGATTAATTTCCGTCAGCCCTGCCCGGACAAGGGCGAGACGATGTTGAGGCTTTGAAATGGTTTCTTTTGCGACGCTGGCCAGTAAGATCTTCGGCACCTCGAACGAGCGCAAGCTGAAAGCCTACGAGGCGCGCCTGCCGGCGATCAACGCGCTGGAGCCCGAGATTTCGGCCCTGTCGGACGAGGCGCTGCGCGCCAAGACCGCCGAATTCCGCAAACAGCTCGCCGAGGGCAAATCGCTCGACGATCTCCTCGTCCCCGCTTTCGCAACCGTGCGCGAAGCCGCCAAGCGGGCGCTCGGGCAGCGCCATTACGACATGCAGCTCGTCGGCGGCATGGTGCTGCATGACGGCAAGATCGCCGAGATGAAGACCGGCGAAGGCAAGACGCTGGTCGCCACCCTCCCCGTCTATCTGAATGCGCTCGCCGGGCGCGGCGTGCATGTCGTCACGGTGAACGATTATCTGGCCCGCCGCGACGCCGAATGGATGGGAGCTGTGTATAAGTTCCTCGGCATGAGCGTCGGCGTCATCCTGCACGAGCTGGACGACGAGCAGCGCCGCCAAGCCTATGCCTGCGACATCACCTACGGCACCAACAACGAATACGGCTTCGACTATCTGCGCGACAATATGAAATACTCGGTCGGCGAGATGGTGCAGTTCGGCGGCCGCAATCCGGAGAAATCCGGCCACGCCTATGCCATCGTCGACGAGGTCGACAGCATCCTGATCGACGAAGCGCGCACGCCGCTGATCATCTCCGGCCCCGTCGAGGACCGCTCCGACCTCTATATCGCCATCGACCGCATCATCCCGCAGCTCGCCGCCGAGGATTTCGAGCTCGACGAGAAGCAGCGCACCGTGTCGCTCACCGAGGCCGGCAATGAGCGGGTCGAAGAGCTGATGCGCGCCCAGGGCGTGCTGAGCGCCGACACCTCGCTCTACGACATCGAGAACGTCTCGCTGGTCCATCACGTCAATTCGGCTCTGAAGGCGCACAAGCTGTTCCTGCGCGACCGCGATTACATCGTCCGCCAGGGCAAGGTCGTCATCATCGACGAATTCACCGGCCGCATGATGGAAGGCCGGCGCTATTCGGAAGGGCTGCATCAGGCGCTCGAAGCCAAGGAAAGCGTCGATATCCAGCCGGAAAACCAGACGCTCGCCTCGATCACCTTCCAGAACTATTTCCGCCTCTACGACAAGCTCGCCGGCATGACCGGCACGGCGCTGACGGAAGCGGGCGAGTTCGGCGACATTTACGGGCTCGACGTCATCGAAGTGCCGACCAACCGGGCGATGGTGCGCCAGGACCATCATGACGAGGTGTACCGGACCGCGCGCGAGAAGAACATCGCCGTCATCCAGGCCATCCGCGATTGCCGCGAGCGCGGCCAGCCGATCCTCGTCGGCACCACCTCGATCGAGAAGTCGGAAAAGCTCGCCGAGGAGTTGAAGGCGCTGAAGATCCCGCATCAGGTGCTGAACGCCCGCTACCACGAGCAGGAAGCCTTCATCATCGCCCAGGCCGGCGTGCCGGGCGCGGTCACCATCGCCACCAACATGGCCGGCCGCGGCACCGACATCCAGCTCGGCGGCAATCTGGAAATGCGGCTGAAGAACTGGCTGGCCGAACAGCGCGAAAAGGGCAAGACGCCCGATGACGCTGAGATCGCCGCCCAGACGGAGGTTCTGCGCGCCGAGATCGCCGAGAAGAAGGAAGCCGCGCTGAAGGCCGGCGGCCTTTACGTCGTCGGCACCGAGCGGCATGAATCCCGCCGCATCGACAACCAGCTTCGCGGCCGCTCCGGCCGCCAGGGCGACCCGGGCGATTCGAAGTTCTTCCTCTCGCTGGAAGACGATCTGATGCGCATCTTCGGCTCCGACCGCATGGACGGCATGCTGCGCCGCCTCGGCCTGGAAGAGGGCGAGGCCATCATCCATCCCTGGATCAACCGCGCGCTGGAAAAGGCGCAGCAGAAGGTCGAGGCGCGCAATTTCGAGATGCGCAAGAACATTCTCAAATTCGACGACGTGATGAATGACCAGCGCAAGGTCATCTTCGAGCAGCGTATCGAGCTGATGCATAAGGACGAGGTCAGCGAGACCGTCGGCGACATGCGCCGCGAGACCGTCGAGCAGCTCGTCGCCGAGCATATTCCGGCCAACGCCTATGCCGAGCAATGGGACGCCAAGGGCCTGCAGGAAGGCGTCAAAGGCGTGCTCAATCTCGACCTGCCGGTCGCCGACTGGGCCAAGGAAGAAGGCATCGCGGACGAGGAAATCCTGGAGCGCCTGATCGAGAAGGCCGACGCCGCCGCCGCCCGCAAGGCCGCCGAGCTCGGCCCCGACCTGATGCGGCAGGTGGAAAAGGGCGTGCTGTTGCAGACGCTCGACCAGCTCTGGCGCGAGCATCTTTTGATGCTGGAGCATCTGCGCCAAGCCGTGGGCCTGCGCGGCTATGCCCAGCGTGACCCGCTGAACGAATATAAGAGCGAGTCCTTTACGCTGTTCGAGGCGATGCTGTCGCGCCTGCGCCTCGCAGTGACCGAACAGCTCATGCACATCCAGCTCGCGCCCAACCAGGGCTACGAGATGCCGATGGAAGACCTGCCCGAGATGCGCGCGATCCATGTCGATCCGCTGACCGGCGAGGACGAGTTCGAAATGGCCGAGGCCGCGACCGGCACCGACGGCCCCGTCGCCCGCAAGCCCGGACGGGGCGGCGGCCCGGCGCCGGTGCGCAACCGCGCCGCCGCTGCGGCGGCGGTCGACCCGAACGATCCCGGCACTTGGGGCAAGGTCGCGCGGAATGCACCCTGCCCCTGCGGCTCCGGCAAGAAGTTCAAGCACTGCCACGGCGCGCTGGTGGCGTAGCACGGCGAGCGCCCCGCACGCCGTTATGGGGTTGTACCCGGCCTAAATTTCCGTCGCCCCGGCCGTCAGAGCCGGGGCCCACTCGCCTCTCCACTTGCCGCAGCATTCGCGGATCGATGATTGGGTCTCGGCTCACCGCTTCGCGGCGTCCGGGACGACGACTAAGATTTTTTTGCCATTCCCGCAGAGGCGGGGATCCAGTAAAGGGCAAAGGCCGCCATTGGGCACACCCCAAAAGCCGTCGCTGCGGCTGGATTCCCGCCTTCGCGGGAATGACAAGTAGTCCGTCTCCGCGCCGCGTGTTTCCCGATGGAAACCCACAACTAAAGATTGTGCGCGCCGGCGAATTCGCCCAAAATGGGGCTCATCGAAAGATGGAGACCGCAGATGGCGCGCAGTCACGAGGTCAGAATTATCGGTGGCACGGGCGAGCGCCGTGGCCGCATCCGAATCCGGCGGAACACGCTCGCCGTCTTCCTGCCCGCCGGCCCCTTCGGCATCAAACCGCCAAAAATCCCCGAGAACCCGCTGCTCGTCTTGCGCGACGCGCGCCTTCCGCGCCCGCCTATGATTGTCCGGGCTGAGGACTAGGACAGGCTGGATTGACCCCGCTTCCGCCTCTCAGACGAAATCCCGCGAAGGCGGGGATCCAGTACGCCGCAACGTAAGTGGTTGGACCGAAAGCCCATTTTAGGTTTGTGGATACTCGATCCCCGCCTTCGCGGGGATTTCGTAGAAAATTCTTTGAGCCAAATACAGAAAACGCGGCGCCCATTTCGGGGCACCGCGCGAACCAATGCATCTTACGCGCCGTCTCGCCTACTGCCCCTCGCCATCCGGCGACGGCGTTGCGGGCGGGGTCTGCGGGCGGTTGCGGCGCTCGGCCATGAACTGGTCGAACTCGACCTTGTCCTTGGCATGACGCAGGCGCTGCAGGAAGTCCAGAAATTCGGTCTGCTCCTCCTCGAGCCGGCGCAGCGTGTCGGCCTTGTACTCGTCGAAGGCGGAATTGCCGCTGTCATAGCGGCCGAACGGGCGGCGGCCCTCATGGCCGAAACGTGCCCAGCGATCGTGCTTCCAACGGCCCCAGCGGCCACCATGCGCACATCCCATTCCCATGCGTCCACTCCATAAAAGAAAGCCCAGGACGGCAAGTCCGACGGGCCAGAAAACCACGAAGCCCAGGACCATCACGGCGATCCAGGCCGGTCTGCCGATCTCATCAAGTCTCGCGGCGATAGCCATGCAATCCTCATGTAAATGTTAGTTACATTCACATAAATGGACCGGCCGATTTCGCTTGTCAAGGGGAGATGGGAAAGCCGGGGCTGGCTGCGTGGGCGTGCGCGCGGCGCGCGCCGTCTCCTTCTCCGAGCCGCGAGACGGGCTCCCGCGATATGGCGGCGGCGTTCCGGCCCCTCCGCTCCTACGCGCCCGCCGACTTCGCCGACAATCCAAGTCCTTGAAAATAAACCAGCATCGCCGCCTCGAGCAGTTCCTCCGGCGCCATCGGCGTCTTGCGGCTGCCGGCCCGCACGAAGAGCGACGCGATGCCGTGCGAGATCGCCCAGATATGCAGCGCCATCATCATCGAAGGCGGCCGGCGCTCCTTCGGCAGGCTGGCGACCAGCGCTTCCGAGGCGTGGCGCAAAATCTCGAAGGCGCTGTCTCCGGCCTGGCGCAGCTCCGGATTGGGCGCGGCCGGCACGCCCGCCTCGAACATGGCGGCGTAAAAAGCCGGCTCGTCGCGCGCAAAGGCCAGATAGGCGCGGCCGACATTCTCGAAGGCGGACATCGCGTCGGGCTTGCCGTCGTTCCAGGCTTTGGCGAGCCGGGCGGTGAATTCCTGAAAGCCGAGCCGGGCGACATCGGCCATCAGGTCGTCGCGGTCACGGAAATGCCGGTAGGGCGCGGCCGGGCTGACGCCTGCCGAGCGCGCCGCATCGGCGATGGTGAAGCCGGCCGGCCCCTTTTCCGCGATCAAGGCAAGCGCGCCCCGGATCAGCGCCTCGCGCAGATTGCCGTGGTGATAGCCCCGCCGACCGGGCGGGCCTTCAGGAGGTTTGGACCATTTCATGTGAGAGATGTTTACATGACTACGGCGCGGACCGCATCAGCCATCGCTCGGCAGACCGGGACTCCAAGCTGCGTAAAACGTCCGAATAGGTGATTTTTCCCATGGTTTTGCCAAGATTAGGCCCGATTCATGCCTAACTGATACATCGGCATTCGAAAAATGCAGGACGGTGCCCCGGCCGGTTTCGCTGGGCGGCATTTGCTGTACTATGGCCCCGCCGGATGGTGTGGGCCGCGTTCATAAATCCGGCCTATCATAGAGTCGACGAAAAAGCTGGTTTGCTGCAAATGAGCCTGGGCGCTGAAAATTACTATGACATTCTCGGTATCAGCGAGAATGCCGATGACGACCAAGTCAAGCAGGCATTCCGCGAGCTCGCCAAATATTACCACCCCGACCACAATCCGGGCGATGCCGAGGCCGAGCGCTCCTTCAAGCGCATCAATACGGCCTATGAAGGGCTGAAGGACGCATCCCGCCGCCAGGCCTATAATGAATGGCTGTCCTTCTCCGACAAGCGCGAGAAGGCGAAGCGCACGCAATGGGGCCGCCTCGCCGCGATGGTGTTTTTGCTGCTGCTCGGCCCGAGCGCGGCGCTCTATTGGGTGGTCGTGGTTGCCGATATCGCCGTCTTCGACAGCGCGGGCGACCGTCCGGGCGCGCTGGTCAGCGCCAGCCAGGACCACAAGCCCGAGCCGCCCGCCGCCGTCGCAGCCCAGCCCGCGCCCGCGGCGCCGCCGGCGAAAGCCGAGACCGAGGATCACGACAAGGCGCTTGCCAGAGCCCGCGAAGCCGCCGCCAAGGTGAAGCCCGCCGCGCCGGCGCCGTCGCCCGCCGCCAGCGCCCTGCCGGCCCAGCCGCCTGCCGCGGCTCGGCCTCCCGCGCCCAGAGTGACGGCGGTCGAGAAGCCCGCCGCGCCGCAGGGCCAGCCGCAGCCGCCCGCGTCCAGGGTCGCCGCGCTCGACCGGCCAGCCCCGCCGCCGATCCAGGCCCCGGCGCCCGCGCCTGCCGCGCCGGCGCCGGTCATGCCCTCGCTCAGCGAGCGAGCCGCCGCCGCCAAGCGCGCCGAATTGTCGGGCGAGTCCGGCGACGTCACCCAGGCGCTGCCCGCGCAGCCGCCGAGAATTTCCGGCCTCAGCGACGCCGAGATCGCCCGGCTGGAGGAGGAGCCGCCGAAATACGACCCGCCCGGCCGGTCGACCGCCTATGACGAGGAAGAGGGCGGCGCGCGGGCGACCGCCCGCATGCTGGCGCGCCTGAAGGAGCCGGACGTGGCGCAACCCTCAGCCGCCGCGCCCGAGACGCTGGCGCCGCCAAGAAAGCGGCCGATCCCCGGCTCGGGCGAAGTCAGCGCCGATGCGTTCAGCGATTGCGCCAAATGCCCGGTGATGTCGCTGGCGCGGCGCAGCGCGGCACCCGGCGAGGGCTCCGGCCTCGCCATCAGCCTGTCGACGATCACCGTGGCGCAGTGGAACGCCTGCGTCGCCGACGGCATCTGCCTGCCCTACCGCTCCGGCCCGCGCAATTCGGAAGATCCGGTGATGAATGTCAGCCAGCGCGAGGCGAGCGCCTATGCCGACTGGCTGACCGGCGTCACCGGCCAGTCCTACCGGGTGGTCGCGCCGCTGTCCGGCCGCGAGGCGTCGCGCGATTGCAATGGACGGCGCAAGAACGGCAATTGGCAATGGCTCGACGACGGCGACCGTGATGCCGATTGCGAGCCGTCGGCGGGCGGCAGCTTCGAAAGCGCACGCGGCTTCCGGGTCGCTCGCAATGTGCGTCCGGGCGGATAGGCTTGCCGCTGTTTCCGCCGCCGCTCCTGTAGGCGAGGGGGTGCCGTCGCCGGCAGAGGTCTTCCCCCTCCGTGGACGCGATCACTCGCCGAGGCGGTCGCCTGGGCTAACTCCGGCTTCGGCCGCCCACGCGGCCGCCGGCATCTTCGCGCCTTTCGCCGGCCGCACCCGGATGACACGGATCGCCCCGCCGTCGGCCGCCACCACCATGCCGTCCGTACCGAGCGACAGCACCTCGCCAGGCGCGCCCGTCGCCGATCCGGCGATGGAGCGGCTGTCGAAAATGTCGAGCTTCGAGCCCGCATAAGTGGTCCAGGCGCCCGGCGCGGGGTTCGTCCCGCGGATCAGGTTGTAGACCTCGGCGACGGGCCGGGCCCAGTCGATCTTGGCGTGCCGCTTGCGGCACCAGCCCTCATAGGTGGCCGCCGTTTCGTCTTGCGCGACGCGCGGCGGGTTGCCCGACCGGAAGAGATCGCAAACCTGCAGCACGCTTTCCACGCCCGCCGGAAAGATCTTCTTGAAATAGAGGTCGATTACGGTGTCGTCGCTGCCGATGTCGCATTCCCACTGGAGAGCCAGATCGCCCCCGTCCAGCCCATCCGCCGGGTAAAACCACGAGAAGCCGGACTTGGTCTCGCCCCAGATGATCGGCCAGTTGAGCGCGGACGGCCCCCGGTGTCGGGGCAGCAGCGAGGGGTGAAAGCAGATCGAGCCGAGGCGCGGAATGTCGCGCGCCGCCTTCGGCGCAAACATCGTCGTATAGGCCATGACCATCAGATCGGCGTCATGCGACCGCAGCGTCTCGAGCGTCGGCTCTTCGTTGAGATTGGCCGGCTGATGCACCGGAAGCCCCTTCGAAAGCGCGAACGCCTTCAACGGGTCGGCCCCCTTCCCCTCGTCATCCGGCGCGCAATAGACGGCCACGACCTCGTCATGGCCCGCGTCAAGGATCTTCTCCAGACAGTCCCTGCCGAAAGCCTTTTGGCCCATCACGATCAGACGCATGTTCCCCCTCGAAAGATAGCCCCCAGATCGCCGCCGCAATGCTTCAACCGGGACGCTTGCGCTTGCCGGCGCTCGCGCGTGCCCGCGGCGGAGCCTCGCCATCGGCACCAATGGTGGCGGTCGCGCCGAATTGCGCCAACTGAGTCCGGATGCGAGCCTCCGCCACCCGGACCGCGTCCGGACGCGCCGCGACGCGCGAGGCGACGAGGCAGGCTTCGGAGCGCAGGATCAGCCCGTCGGCGAGGATTTTCAGATGGTTGGCGCGCAGCGTCGTGCCCGTCGTGGTGATGTCGACGATGATCTCGGCGGTCTGGGCGGCGGGCGTGCCCTCGGTCGCGCCGAGGCTCTCGACCAGCCGGTAGCTCACCAGCCCCGCGCGCGCGAAGAAATGCCGCGTCAGGTTCATATATTTCGTCGCGACGCGCAGGCGGCGGCCATGCTCGCGGTAGAAGATCGCGGCGGCTTCCTCGAGGTCGGCGACGGTTGCGACATCGATCCAGCATTCCGGCACCGCGACGACGACATCGGCGCGCCCGAAACCGAGCTTGGCCACGAAATCGCAGCGCTGGTCGGCGTCGGCGATATGCTCGCGGATCAGGTCCTCGCCGGTGACGCCGAGATGGATGCGGCCGAGCTGCAAATGCCGTGCGATCTCGGAGGCCGACAGATAGGCGATCTCGACATCGTCGAAGCCCGCGATCTCGCCGCGATAGCCGCGCTCATGGCCGGTGCGCGCGAAAGCGAGGCCGCGCGCGGCGAAATAATCGGCGGTCTGCTCCATCAGGCGGCCCTTCGAGGGTACGCCGAGGATGAGTTTTTCCGCGCTCATCGGGCGCCTCCCTTCGATGCCAGCAGACGCTCGGTGTGGATGGCCGAGCCGATGGCGGGCGCGTCGCGCTCGGCGCCGATGGAGGCGAGCAGCCCGTCATAGCGGCCGCCGCCCGCGATCTGCCCGGCAATGCCCCGCCCCGGCAGCTCGATCTGGAAAACGAAGCCGGAATAATATTCGAACTGGCGGCCGAAATCGGCGTCGAAATGCAGCGCATTGGTGTCGATATCGGCCTCGCGCAGCAAAACCTGCCGGCGGCGGCAGACGGCGAGCGGCGCGGCGAGATCGATACCGGCATCCTTGGAAAGCGCGGCGATGGCGGCGAGCGCGGCGTCCGGCGTGCCGGAGATCTTGAGATAGTCTTCGACCAGCGTCACCACATGGCCGGACAATGGCTGCTCGCGCATATCGGCGGCGGCGGAGAGCAGGCGCGTGGTGATCTCGCCGAGATTGCGCGCGCCGAGCAGGGTCAGCGCCTTCGCGTCGAGAAAGGCGGCGACCTCCTGTTCGGCGGCGAGCGGGTCGGCCGGGTCGAGCCTTTCGGCGAGCGCGGCGATGGCCGGATCGGGCAGCGCGGCGGGCGGCGAGGCGAGGCGGCGCAGCACGCTCTGGAACGCGCCGGGGCGCCAGAAACTGTGCAGCAGCCGGTCCTGCCAGCGGGCGGGGATCGGCAGCGCGCTGAGGAGGGCGCGGAAGAGGCCGAGGTCGCCGCAGCGGATCTCAAAGCCGGTGAGGCCGGCGAGGCGGACGGCGTCGAGGATCAGCGCCAGCACTTCGGCATCGGCCTGCTCGCGGTCGGCGGCGCCGAAATTCTCGATGCCTGCCTGCCGGAATTCGCGCGGGCGCAGCGCGTCGGGCTCGGCCTGATAGCGGAAGGCGGGGCCGTTATAGGCGTAGCGCGCGGGCGCATCGGCATGCGGATTGCGCTCGAGATAGATGCGGCAGGCCGGGATGGTCAGGTCCGGGCGCAGGCAGAGCTCCTGGCCGTCCGGATCGGTGAAGACATAGGTGCGGTTGCGCAGCGCCTCCCCGATGCAGTCGAGGAAGATGTCGGCGGGCTGGATGAAGGACGGCGCGACACGCTCATAGCCGGCGCGCGCGAAGATGCCCATGATCTGCTCGGCCTGGACTTCCAGCGCCTCGAAACGCAAGGCTGACTCGGCGGTCATGGGATTATCCTGACGCCTTGGCGTGACGCGCAAGCACCGAGCGCACGGCCTCGACCAGTTCGTTTTCCTTGACCGAGAATTGCGCCGGGCGGCCTTCGCGCCACGCCTGATGGTCGGCGATTTCGCCGGAGAGCCGGTCGCCCTCGATCAGGTCCTTGATGGTGACTTCGCCGCGCGCCAGCTCGTCGCCGCCCTGGATGACGACGCAAGGTGCGCCGCGCTTGTCGGCATATTTCATCTGGGCCTTCATGCCCGAGGTGCCGAGATAGATTTCGGCGCGGATATTTGCCTCTCGCAGCGTGCGGGCCACGCGGTTGTAATCGCCGAGCCGGGCCTTATCCATGGCGAGGATGACGACCGGGCCGGAGACGGCATCGGTTTCGAGCTTGCCGAGCGCCTGCAGCGCCGAATAGAGGCGCGAGACGCCGATGGAGAAGCCGGTCGCGGGGATTTTGGTGCCCTTGAAGCGCGAGACGAGGCCGTCATAACGCCCGCCGCCGCCGACCGAGCCGAAGCGGACGGGCGCGCCGCTCTCGTCGGTCGCCTCGAAGGTCAGTTCGGCCTCGATGACGGGGCCGGTGTAATATTCGAGGCCCCGGACGACTGTCGGATCGAAACGGACGCGGTCGCCGTAATCGGCGGCCTCGACCAGCGCGATGATCTGGCCGACCTCGGTCAGCCCCTCATTCAGCGCGGGGACGTCGGCAATGGACGGAAACCCCTTCGGAAACTGGCCTTCCGTCTTCGGCGTGCGGAGGCCATCGGCGCCGGTTTCGACCGTGATACTGAAGCCGAACATCGCTTCGATCGCGGCGATTTGGGCGGCATTCAATCCGGCGCCCTTGGTGAAATCGCCGCTCTCGTCCTTGCGGCCGGCGCCCAGCAATTCGCGCACGCCTTCGATGCCGAGCCGGTCGAGCTTGTCGATGGCACGGAGAACCGTCAGCCGCTGCCTGGCATTCTCGTCCTCGCCAAGACCGGCCGCCGTCATCACCCCGTCCAAAATCCTGCGCGAATTCACCCGGATGACGAACGATCCGCGCGGAATCCCCAGCGCCTCGATGGCATCCGCCGCGAGCATACACAGTTCGGCATCGGCGGCGACATTGTCCGTGCCGACCGTGTCCGCGTCGAACTGGGTGAACTGCCGGAACCGCCCAGGCCCCGGCTTCTCGTTCCGCCACACCGGCCCCGTCTGATAGCGCCGGAACGGCTTCGGCAGCCCATCGAAATTCTGCGCCACATAGCGGGCCAGCGGCGCCGTCAGATCATAGCGCAGCGACAGCCATTGCTCGTCCTCGTCCTGGAACGAGAAGACGCCCTCATTCGGACGGTCCTGGTCGGGCAGGAATTTGCCGAGCGCGTCGGTATATTCGAAGGCGGGGGTGTCGAGCGGCTCGAACCCGTAGGATTCATAGACGCGCCGGATGGTGCCCAGCATCCGCTCCATGGCGCGAAGCTCGGGGGCTTCGATGTCGCGCATGCCCTTGGGGAGACGCGCTTCGGGGCGCTTATCCGCCTTCTTGCTGCTCATAATGCCATCCATTCGGGGCCGCGCCGCGCGGCGATAGACGGGATGTAATGCCCGCTGTCGGAAATAGCGAACGAAGCCGCGAGCGCCGGCTTTCCAAGCCCGCGCGGCAGCTTCGCCTCAATCAACGATTTTCTAGACGATTGCCCAGCGGTCAGCAAGCGCGGGCGCGAATGGTAAACGGAAATGAAACCCGTCCGGAAGTCCCGCCCTACGCCGGGGGAGAGCGATCGTCTGTCGACCACGACAGAGAGACGCTCATCTCATTCCGGGACGCAATCTTCGGGGGAAAATACTGCTCCACGATCCAGAAGATGCTCCGGAGAACCCACGGCGCAATTGGCGGGGTTGGAATGGAAGGCCGCTAGAACGCGTCTTTGAAGTGAGATCGCAGGCGGGCCATTCGGTCTTTGAGAAGAAGCTTTTGACGTTTCAGCTCTGCTATTCTTAAGCTGTCGGACGATGGACGGGCGATCTCTTCCTGGATCAGCTTGTCCAAAGCCCTATGTTTGCCGGACAGCTCGTCAACATGTGCGTCAAGCGCCATAGGAACCTCCGTTTCTTCTCTTCAAGGGCTGCCATGATGGCAGAACCTCAACCGAAAGTCTAACAGGTTCAACGCTTACGGGAATGGGCCGGCGCGGTTGTGTAGAATCTGTTGACAACATTTGGTTGCAACTGTTGCCATAAGATGACAAATGGCCCTGCGACTGGCTGAAACACAGCCAATTGCAAGGCCTTAAGACGTATAGGTGATTTTGCCTACGCGGCCAGATTGAGCGTCTCGCGCAGGCTCAGCAGCCGCTCCAGCGTGTCGACCGCGAGACGGCGGACGTCCTCATCCTGGGTCTCGGCGAGGAGGTCTTCGACCTCCTTGATCTCGCGGGCGAGGAATTCGCGCTGCAGCTTGCCGAGCGGCACAGCCTGCTCGGCCAATACGACGAGCTTGTCCGGGCCGACATCGGCGAGGCCGCCGCGCACATAGATTTCAGCCAGTTCGCCGCTCATCTCGGGGATTCGCAGCACGCCGGGCCGCAGCATGGCGATGACCGGCGCGTGGCGCGGCAAGACGGTGAAATCGCCCTCCGAGCCGGGCACCAGGACTTCGCCGACATCGGCGGAGACCAGGAGCCGCTCGGGCGAGACCAGTTCGAATTTGAACGTTTCGGCCATCCGCAATGATCCTTAGGCCGCTTCGGCCGCGAGTTCTTCGGCCTTCTTCACGGCTTCCTCGATGGTGCCGACCATGTAGAAGGCCTGTTCCGGCAGATGGTCGTATTCGCCGTTGCAGAGGCCCTTGAAGCCCTTCACGGTGTCGGCGACATCGACCAGCACGCCCGACTTGCCGGTGAAGACTTCGGCGACGTGGAAGGGCTGCGACAGGAAGCGCTCGATCTTGCGGGCGCGGGCGACGACCAGCTTGTCGTCTTCGGACAGCTCGTCCATGCCCAGAATGGCGATGATGTCCTGCAGCGACTTGTATTTCTGCAGGATCGCCTGCACCTGGCGGGCGACGCCGTAATGCTCTTCGCCCAGGATCAGCGGGCTGAGCAGGCGGCTGGTCGAGTCGAGCGGATCCACGGCCGGGTAGATGCCCTTTTCCGCGATCGAGCGCGACAGCGTCGTGGTGGCGTCAAGATGCGCGAAGGTCGAGGCCGGGGCCGGGTCGGTCAAGTCGTCGGCGGGCACGTAGACGGCCTGCACCGAGGTGATCGAGCCCTTGTCGGTCGAAGTGATGCGCTCCTGCAATTCGCCCATGTCGGTGCCCAGCGTCGGCTGGTAGCCCACGGCGGAGGGGATGCGGCCGAGCAGTGCCGACACTTCGGAGCCTGCTTGGGTGAAGCGGAAGATGTTGTCGACGAAGAGCAGCACGTCCTGGCCCTGGTCGCGGAAATATTCGGCGACGGCGAGGCCGGACAGCGCGACGCGGGCGCGGGCGCCGGGCGGCTCGTTCATCTGGCCGAACACGAGGGCGCATTTGGAGCCCTGGCCGCCGCCTTCCTTGTTCACGCCGGACTCGATCATCTCGTGATAGAGATCGTTGCCCTCGCGGGTGCGCTCGCCGACGCCGGCGAACACGGAATAACCGCCATGCGCCTTGGCGACGTTGTTGATGAGCTCCTGGATCAGCACCGTCTTGCCGACGCCGGCGCCGCCGAACAGGCCGACCTTGCCGCCCTTGGCGTAGGGCGCGAGCAGGTCGATGACCTTGATGCCGGTGACGAGGATTTCCGCTTCCGTCGACTGCTCGACGAAGCTGGGCGCGGGCGCGTGGATCGGGCGGCGCTCATTCGACTTGATCGGGCCGGCTTCGTCCACCGGCTCGCCGATGACGTTCATGATGCGGCCGAGCGTTTCCTCGCCGACCGGCACCGCGATCACGTTGCCGGTGTCGATGACTTCCTGGCCGCGGACGAGGCCGTCGGTGGAGTCCATGGCGATGGTGCGGACGGTGTTCTCGCCGAGATGCTGCGCGACCTCGAGCACCAGCCGGTTGCCCTGGTTCTGCGTCTCGAGCGCGTTCAGAATGGCGGGCAGATGGCCGTTGAACTGCACGTCGACGACGGCGCCCGTGACCTGCCGCACGCGGCCGATGGTTTTCTCTTGTTCCATGAAGCTGTTTCCTGTCGTCTCTTGGTCTCGCCCGGCGCATTCTGAGCGCGCCGCCTCACGAAGACCCATTCAGAAATGGGAGCGGCCGGTCCAGATCTTCCGCCCGCTCGGACCAATCATGCCGTCATAAAGCCTCGGCGCCGGAGATGATCTCGATCAGCTCCTTGGTGATCTGCGCCTGGCGGCTGCGGTTGTATCTCAGTGTCAGCGCCTCGATCATGTCGCCGGCATTGCGCGTCGCGCTATCCATCGCGGCCATCTGCGCGGCATAGAAACCGGCGACGTTCTCGAGCATGGCGCGGTAGATCTGCGTTGCGATATTGCGCGGCAGCAGGTCGCGGAGGATGTCCTCCTCTTCCGGCTCGAATTCGTAATCGGCATGCGGCTCGGAATTGTCGACCGGGGCGGCGTCGGGCAGGCGCGCCGGGATGAGTTGCACCGCCGTCGGCTTCTGCGTCAGGATGTTCTTGAACTCCGAGAACAGGAGCGTCGCGACATCGAACTCGCCATTGTCGAACATGCGCAGCAGGCGGCGGGCGACCCCTTGCGCCTCGGCATAGCCGATCTGGCGGACGGCGCGCAGGTCGACGGTTTCCTGGAACAGCCCGCCATAGTCGCGGCGCAGCGCGTCGGCGCCCTTGCGGCCGACCAGCAGCAGCTTGACGTCCTTGCCTTGGGCTTGCAGCGCGCGGATCTGCTGGCGCGCCATGCGGGCGACATTGGTGTTGAAGCCGCCGGCAAGGCCGCGCTCGGCGGTCATCACGATCAGCAGATGCACCTTGTCGCGGCCGGTGCCGACGAGCAGCGGCGAGGCGCCTTCGGTGGACCCGAGATGGGCGTTGAGATTGGCGAGCACCGCATTCATGCGCTCGGCATAGGGGCGCGCCGCCACGGCCGCTTCCTGGGCGCGGCGCAGCTTTGCCGCCGCGACCATCTGCATGGCCTTGGTGATCTTGCGCGTCGCCTTCACCGAGGCGATTCGATTGCGGAGATCTTTTAAGCTCGGCATTGCATTCCCGCCAAAATAGTCGCCCCGTCCGTCATATCCGGCCTCCGCTCCGACCCTTGCGGAATGGCGGCCTTACCTCTTCCCTGGCGCATGATCCGCCAAATTTCGCGGATCATGCGGATGCCCAAACCGCTTACGCGGCAAACCCCTTGGAGAATTTCTCCAGCGCACCGCGCAGGGCCTTTTCCATGTCCTCGCTCAGCGCCTTCTTGGTGCGGATCTCGTCCAGCAGCGGCTGATGGCTGTCATGCATGAAAGCGAGGAATTCGCGTTCGAAGCGACCGATCGAGGCGACCGGCAGCGGATCGAGAAACCCACGCGTGCCGGCGAAGATCACGACGACCTGCTCTTCGACCAGCAGCGGCGAGAATTGCGGCTGCTTCAGCAATTCGGTCAGGCGCGAGCCGCGGGCCAGCAAGCGCTGGGTCGAGGCGTCGAGATCCGAGCCGAACTGGGCGAAGGCGGCCATTTCGCGATATTGCGCCAACTCGCCCTTCAGCGAGCCTGCAACCTGCTTCATCGCCTTGATCTGCGCCGAGGAGCCCACGCGCGACACCGAGATGCCGACGTTCACCGCCGGGCGGATGCCCTGGTAGAACAGGTCCGTCTCGAGGAAGATCTGGCCGTCGGTGATCGAGATGACGTTGGTCGGGATATAGGCGGACACGTCGTTCGCCTGCGTCTCGACGATCGGCAGGGCGGTCAGCGAGCCCGAGCCATGATCCTCGTTCAGCTTCGCGGCGCGCTCCAGCAGGCGGCTGTGCACATAGAAGACGTCGCCCGGATAGGCTTCGCGGCCCGGCGGGCGGCGCAGCAGCAGCGACATCTGGCGGTAGGCCACGGCCTGCTTGGACAGATCGTCATAGACGATCAGCGCGTGCATGCCGTTATCGCGGAAATACTCGCCCATGGCGCAGCCGGCATAGGGCGCGAGATATTGCAGCGGCGCCGGGTCGGAGGCGGTGGCGGCGACGACGATCGAATATTCGAGCGCGCCTTGCTCTTCCAGCACCTTGACGAACTGCGCGACGGTCGAGCGCTTCTGGCCGACCGCGACGTAGACGCAATACAGCTTCTGGCTCTCGTCGCCGCTGGCGTTGATGGATTTCTGGTTGAGGATGGCATCGAGCGCGACGGCGGTCTTGCCGGTCTGGCGGTCGCCGATGATCAGCTCGCGCTGGCCACGGCCGATCGGGATCAGCGCGTCGATGGCCTTGATGCCGGTCTGCATCGGCTCGTGCACGGATTTGCGCGGCAGGATTCCCGGCGCCTTCAGGTCGACGCGGCGGCGCTCGGTGGCGACGATCGGGCCACGGCCGTCGATCGGATTGCCGAGGCCGTCCACGACGCGGCCCAAGAGGCCCTTGCCGATCGGCACTTCGACGATCGAGCCGGTGCGCTTGACCGTGTCGCCTTCCTTGATGCCGCGATTTTCGCCGAAAATCACGACGCCGACATTGTCGACTTCGAGGTTCAGCGCCATGCCCTGAATGCCGCCGGGGAATTCCACCATCTCGCCGGCCTGGACATTGTCGAGGCCATAGACGCGGGCGATACCGTCGCCGATGGAGAGCACCTGGCCGATCTCAGAAACTTCCGCCTCCTGGCCGAAATTCTTAATCTGCTCCTTCAAAATCGAGGAGATTTCCGAGGCCCGGATTTCCATCAGCCTACCTCTTTCATGGCGATTTTCATGTTGCTCAATTTGGTTTGAATCGATGAGTCGACCATCCGGCTGCCGATCTTCACGATCAGCCCGCCGAGCAGCGCCGGATCGACGCTCTTGGTCAGCGAAACGTCCTTGCCGGTCTTGGCCTTCAGCGTCGCCTTCAGATCATCCGTCTGCTGATCGGAAAGCGGCACCGCCGAGGTGACTTCGGCCCGGATCTCGCCGCGATGATCGGCGAGCAGCGTCCGGAAGCCGGCGACGATGTCGCGCAGGGCGAACAGCCGGCGGTTTTTCACCAGCAATTGCAGGAAGTTGGAGGTGAGCGGCGGAATGCCGGCCTTCTCGGTCAGGGCCGCCAGCGCGGCCGCCTGTTCGGTGGCGGAGAAGATCGGGCTGCGGACCAGCCGCGCCAGATCCGGGCTCTCGTCCAGCAGTTCGTCGAGCGCGGTCAGCGCGGCCGCCGTCTCGTCGAGCTTGCCTTCGTCGCGCGCGAGTTCAAACAGCGCCGTCGCGTAGCGCCCCGCCATTCCCGCAACAAGTGTGGTTTCGCCAGTCAACTTAGCGTTCTTCCCATTCTGCCTTGCGTGCTGAAGGCCCGCCCGGACTTTTGCGCAGCCCATAAAAGCTCCAGGGCCGCATCGCACCCGAAACTTGAGAAATGAAGATGTCGCAGGTTCTCTAACACAGGCTTTGTGCGGCTTGCAATAAGGCGGATGCTGGGAATCAATGCGTCTTATTGGCTAGGTGAATGTGGCGGCGCGCGGGGGGCATCGGCGAAGCGCGCCGGCCGACGCAATCGGTCTGCCCGAAGCGCCCATGGCCGGGTGGAACGCCTCGTTCATTCAGTGCAGGTCGCGGAAGCTAGAGAGAAAGCTTTCGATCAAGATCGCCGTCTCTTCACGGTCCTTGCCGCCGGGTCCGAACTGCCTGGCGATTTGGCGGATATCGAGGAATTCGCGCCGCTGGTCGGTTGCGAGCTGATCGACCGGCCGGAAGGCCATCAGCCAGCGCCGGAACATGCGTGCGCCGACATCGCGCCCTTGCATCTGAATCAGGCCGGTATGGCGCGGGTCGGTCTTGATCCATTCGAACATTTTCCGCACCGCCTGATCCGGACCCTCGAGCGCCTGCATGAAATTGCCGTCGTGGTAGAGCAGGAGGCCGGTGAGGCCGGCGACCTGGTTTCGGTCGCGCGAGACATCGAGGAGCTCGACCAACCCCTGCACGCCGATTTCGCCTCGCGCCGAACTGACATAGCAGATCCGGTGCAATCCGCTTTCGCCGGCATCTGCCGTGGCATGAGGATGCTCCATCGTGAAATACTGCTGGACAGCGTGTGAGGGAAGGCTTGGGCGAAAGCTTCGATTTTTCGATAAGGCCACGCGATTAAGGTTTCACCGGCGCAAGATCTCATCTTCTGAGGTCTCATTCAGGCGGCGGGGTGGCCGGCTCATTCCAGGCCGCGGAAGCTGCCGACAAAGCTCTCGATCAAGGTGGCGGTCGGATCGCCGGCTTTGGCGGCTTCGGAGAAATGCGCCTCGACCTGCGTGAAATCGACGAAGTCCTGCCTCTGGCGGCTGGTCAGTTGATCGATGGGGAAGAAGGCCATCGACCAGCGGCGAAACCGGCGCTGCTCGACAGGGTGCGAGGCCAGCACGATGAGGCCGGCATGGCGCGGGTCGCGCCGGATCCGGGCGAAGGTGTCTTCAGCGGCCTCCCGCGGCCCCTCGAAACACTGGAAGAAATGGCCGTCATGATAGAGGAGCAGCCCGCCGACGGCGTCGCGGGCGTTGAGCCGGCGCGAGACGTCCAGAATCGCGTCGAGCTCGGCCTTGCCGATGTCCCCCTTTGCGGAACTGATATAGGTGATTCGATAAAAGTCCGGCTCGCCGCCGCCATTCGTCGGATAGGCCTGTCGCATGGTTTTACCGTGACCGGCCCGCGCGAGGATTTCGCTAAAAAAATTGTTCAAATGCGACCGGTATCCGCAAGCTTATCCCCCACTCAAACTTAACAAACAATCAACCCCCAGTATCAGACGCGACGCCTACCCACATTACCTATGGCGTGCTCTGCAACATACCTATGTAACGATTTTTGCAGCTTTAGTGGGCACAATTCTGGCGATTCGGAGCATGGATACAGTGTTCACGCGTCCGTGTTCGAGGGTATTGCCCTTATCCACTCCGCCTGATTGTCTTGCGGATAACCGTTCAAATCAAAAGATGTTTTGACTTAAGCCTTTACCTTCATTTTCAAATATGCAGAATGAAGTACGTTTTGTGTCTATTTGGGGAACGTTATGGCGAAAGGACAGCAAAAAAATGTCAATGATTACAGCATTCATCGACATCCGGATTATGCGAGTACAATCCATGGTCAAACCGACCGTCAGACTTTCGACAGAGAAAGTATCCTTGAATATATCGAAGCGATGACCTCGGAGCTTTCGGTGATGGCTGCCGAGCAAGATCAAGATTTTCTCGCTTATCTGTTAAATCTTGCAGTATTCGAGGCGCAGGCTGCAAAAACTCGCACCATCTGGAGCGCACATCAACCGAGGAAATAACCAGGAAGTCACAGGTTTACTCATGAGTATTTGAAGGAGAGATACCCATGAGATATAAGCATAGTCGCTCACACTTTTTGCGTGCGGGAGGGGCAGTGGGAATTAAGAGCGCTTATAAGAAGCTGTAAGGATCGACATCCACGGCAAGCCGTAAGCTCCCCTTGGCCGGCGGCGCTCCATCGAGCCAATGTCTCAAATAGGCCTGCAGATCGGCATCGCGGGACGCCTTGACGAGGAGGCGGTAGCGGTGACGGCCACGGATCAGGGCGAGCGGAGCCTCGGCCGGGCCGAGTACCGAGATTTTCGCCGAGCGCGGGGCGGCGAGCACCAGTTTGCGGGCATAATGTTCGGCCTCGGGCTTGACCTTGGCCGAGATCACCAGCGCAGCGAGGCGGCCGAATGGCGGCATGGCAGCTTCGCGGCGCGCCTCGATCTCCTGGGCAATGAAACTGTCGCGGTCGCTGGCGATGATGGCCTGCATCACCGGATGCTCGGGCAGATGCGTCTGGATCAGCCCGCGCCCCTTGACGCCGTCCTCGCGGCCGGCGCGGCCCGTCACCTGCGACAGGAGCTGAAAGGTCCGCTCGGCGGCGCGCGGATCGCCATTGGCAAGGCTGAGATCGCCATCGACGACGCCGACCGTCGCCAGATGCGGGAAATGATGGCCCTTGGCGACGAGCTGGGTGCCGATGATGATCTTGGCATCCCCCCGCGCGATCTTTTCGATGATCTCCCGCAGCGCCCGCAGGCCGGGCACCAGGTCGCTGGACAATATCGCCGTCTCGATCCCCGGAAAGCGCTCGGCCACCTCCTCGGCGACGCGCTCGACCCCCGGCCCGCACGGCACGAGGGAGCCTTCCGACGAGCATTTCGGGCAGGTCTTGGGCAAAGGCAGGGTGAAGCCGCAATGGTGGCAGGTGAGCTGCTGGCGGAACCGGTGCTCGACCAGCGTCGCCGAACATTGCGGGCATTCGATGCGGTGGCCGCAGGTCCGGCAGAGGGTCAAGGGCGCATAGCCGCGACGGTTGAGGAAGAGCAGCGTCTGCTGGCCGCGCTCCAGCGTCTCGATGGTGGCCTGGACCAGCGGCGGGCTGAGCCAGCGGCCGCGCTCGGGCGGCGTCTTGCGCAGGTCGATGGCGGAGAGTTCCGGCATCTGCGCGCCGGCGAAACGCTGCGGCAGGATCAGATGGGCATAGCGGCCCTGCTGGGCGTTGACGACGCTTTCGAGCGATGGCGTCGCCGAACTCAGCACCACGGACGCGCCGCTCAGCGAGGCGCGCAGCACCGCCATGTCGCGGCCCTGATAGGAGACGCGGTCCTCCTGCTTGAAGGCGCTGTCGTGCTCCTCGTCGACGACGATCAGGCCGAGATCGGCGAAGGGCAGGAACAGCGCCGAGCGGGCGCCGGCCACGACTTTCGCCTCGCCCTCGGCGACGGCGCGCCAGACGCGGGCGCGCTCGCCCGGCCCGATGGCGGAGTGCCATTCCTGCGGACGGCAGCCGAAGCGCGCCTCGAAGCGCTGGAGGAACTGGTTGGTGAGCGCGATCTCCGGCAGCAGGATCAGCGCCTGCCGTCCCTGGCGGATCGCCTCGGCGACGGCCTCGAAATAGACCTCGGTCTTGCCGGAGCCGGTGACGCCGTCGATCAGCGACACGCTATAGCCGCCCGCCGCGATCCGCTCCCGCAACGCATGGGCCGCGTAGGCTTGCGCCTCGGAAAGATCCGGCGGCGCGAAATCCGCCTTCGGACGGGGGAGTTTCGCCCGCGGCAGCTCGACCCGCAGAAACGTCCCCGCCTCGGCCAGCCCATCGATGACGCCGTAGCTGACACCCGCCCGCTCGGCGAGCGCGGCTTTCGGCCAGATCAGCCCGTCCTCGGCGGCCTCGATGGCGCGCTGGCGTCCGGGCGTCAGGCGCGAGGGCGGCGGTCCGGCGAGTTTGAAGCCCCAGCGCGGCGTGTCGGGCGAGAACACGTCATTGGCGCTCATCATCATCTTGAGCACCATGCCCCTGGGCGACAGCGTGTAGCGCGCCACCCAATCGGCGAAGCGCCGCGCCGTGGCCGGCAGCGGCGGCAGCTCGAAGCGCTCGACGATCCGCTTCAGCTTCTTCGGATCGACCGGCCGGGCGGCGGCGTCGCGCTCCCAGACGACGCCGATCTCCTTGCGCGGCCCGATCGGCACCAGCACGAATTCGCCGGGCTCGAGCGGCGGCCCTTCGGGCGGCAGATAGTCATAGGTGGTGTCGATCGGCAGCGGCAGCAGCACCGGCACGGTCGAAACGCCCGAGACGGATTCCGGAGATTCCGGATAGCCCAGCAGATCGGCCATCGCGCCTCCGGTCAGCGCCGCATCAAGGCGGACAGCAGCAGCCAGATGACGATGGTGCCGAGAATGGTCAGGATCAGCATCGGCGCGTTGGCGGTGATAGCGTGGAAGCCATTGAAATCGTCGAACCGGTCATAGCCGCCGTCGAAATCGCGGAACCGGCGCGGCAGGATGAACGGCGCCACGCTATAGGCAAGGGCGAGCCCGCCGCCGATCGCCAGCACGAAACGCGCCAGCCCGCCACCGAAGCTGCGCTGCCGCCGCGGCTGGCTATAATTGACATTGCTCATGGTCTGCCGCATGCCGGTATCGCGCCGGCTGCCGCCGCCGAAAACCTGCATGATCAGCGCGACAATCACGCCGCTGGCAACGGATAATAGAAGTTCTCTCAACATACTCGCCTCGCCTTCACACTTTGGACGGGCCGGTGCCGAAGTCAATCGGCATGATCCGCGTATTCACGGCTTGGCAATCATCGCCAGGCCGCGCGCGGCATAAAGCCGGGATGACAGCGCCATGAGTAGCCCTAAAATGCGCAAATGGGTATTTTGCGGCCCTTGCCATGCCGCCGGGTCGTGTCAGGATTGAGACAATTGGACAAGTTCCTTCGGACGGACGCCTTGTTCATCTACGGCACGCTGCGGCCGGGCTCCGGCCATGGGATGGCGCGGCGGCTGGCCGCCGAAAGCGCCTATCTGGGGCCTGCCGCCATGCCGGGACGGCTCTACAGGATCGGCGCCTATCCGGGCGCGGTACCGACCGAAAAGCCGGGCGAAATCGTGCATGGCGACGCAGTCAGGCTGCTCAATCCGGGCCGCACGTTCGCCTGGCTCGACGAATATGAAGGCTGCGGCGTCAAACAGCCCGAACCGCAAGCCTATCAACGCGTTATCGTGCCAGTGAGACTGCATTCAAGAGAGGCGCTGCAGGCCTGGGTCTATTTCTACCACCACCCGGTCCACCCAGCGCGGCGCATTCCGGACGGCCGCTTTCTGCGCAACGGGCGGCTGCCTATCGTCGCGCCGTTTGCCTAGAGAACGCGCGGGCCTTGAAGTCCTGCAAGTAAGTCGGTTACATCTTGCCGTCCGTCTTTGGCGGCGATTGATCGGGCCCTCTCCAAATCGCATCTGACGGAAAGTTTCGCCGAAAGAGCATATGACGGGATAGGTTGATGCCCACGAATATCTTCTACGATCTGATCAAGCAGTCGCTGGAAAACAATGTCCGGCTCGCCGAGAACATGGCGACATTCCTGCAGGGCACCGCTCCCAAGCCGCGCCAGGCCCAGCCCGCTCAAAACGGCGCTGCGCCGGGTGCCGATGCGAAGCCGGCCGCCCCGGCGGCGAAGAAGCATGATGGTTTTGTGTATAAATTCGGCCCCGGCAGCGCCGACGGCTCGGCCGACCTGCGCGACCTGCTCGGCGGCAAGGGCGCCAATCTGGCCGAGATGTCGAATATCGGCCTGCCGGTCCCGCCCGGCTTCACCATCTCCACGGAGATGTGCGCCATCTACAATGACGGCAACAAGCAATTCCCCGACGCGCTGAAGGCCGAAGTCGCGGCCGCCCTCGCCATCGTCGGCCAGACGGTCGGCGCCACCTTCGGCGATGCGAGCAACCCGCTGCTGGTTTCGGTGCGCTCCGGCTCGCGCGCCTCGATGCCGGGCATGATGGATACCGTGCTCAATCTCGGCCTGAACGACGCGACCGTCGAGGGCCTTGCCGCGAAGGCGGGCGACAAGCGCTTCGCCTATGACAGCTACCGCCGCTTCATTCAGATGTATTCCGACGTGGTGCTCGGCGTCGATCATCACGTCTTCGAGGAGATCCTCGACAATTACAAGAGCATGGCCGGCGCCGATCTCGACACCGACCTCGAAGCCGACGATTGGGAAAAGATCGTTGCCGAATATAAGGAAGCCGTCGAGCGCGAGCATGGCGAGCCCTTCCCGCAGGACCCGCATCAGCAGCTCTGGGGCGCCATCGCGGCGGTCTTCGATAGCTGGAAGAACGCCCGCGCCATCACCTATCGCCGGCTGCACGGCATCCCCGACCATTGGGGCACCGCCGTCAACGTCCAGGCCATGGTGTTCGGCAATCGCGGCGAGACCAGCGCGACGGGCGTTGCCTTCACCCGCAACCCCTCGACCGGCGAAAAGAAGCTTTACGGCGAGTTCCTGGTCAACGCGCAAGGCGAGGACGTCGTCGCCGGCATCCGCACGCCGCAGAACCTGACCGAGGAGGCGCGCATCGGCGCGGGCGACACCAAGCCCTCGCTCGAAGCGCTGATGCCGGAGGTCTTCGCCGAGCTGACCGCCATCTACGACAAGCTGGAAACTCGCTACCGCGACATGCAGGACGTCGAATTCACCATCCAGGAGGGAAAACTCTGGATGCTGCAGACGCGCTCCGGCAAGCGCACCAGCAAGGCCGGCCTGCGCATCGCCGTCGACATGGCGGATGAGGGCGTCATCACCCGCGAGGAAGCCATCCTTCGCATCGACCCCGGCCAGCTCGACCAGCTCCTGCACCCGATGCTCGACCCCAAGGCCGACAAGCATATCCTGACCACCGGCCTGCCCGCCTCCCCTGGCGCGGCGACCGGCGAGATCGTGTTCGACAGCGATAAGGCCGAGAGCCTAAAAGGTAGCGGCCACACCGTCATCCTGGTGCGCACCGAGACCAGCCCCGAGGACATTCACGGCATGCACGCCGCCGCCGGCATTCTGACCGCGCGCGGCGGCATGACCTCGCACGCGGCCGTTGTCGCGCGCGGCATGGGGCGGCCTTGCGTCTCCGGCGCGGGCTCGATCCGCATCGACTACAAGGCGCGCACCATGTCGATCGGCGACACCGTGCTGCGCGAGGGCGACATCATCACCATCGACGGCGGCAAGGGCCAGGTCATCCTCGGCGCGGTGCCGATGATCCAGCCGGAGCTGTCCGGCGATTTCGCCAAGCTGATGATCTGGGCCGACGAAATCCGCCGCATGAAGGTGCGCGCCAATGCCGAGACGCCGCGCGACGCCAAGCAGGCCCGCGAATTCGGCGCCGAAGGCATCGGCCTCAGCCGCACCGAGCATATGTTCTTCGACGGCGACCGCATTCTGTCCGTGCGCGAGATGATCCTGGCGACCGACGAGGCCGGGCGCCGTACGGCGCTGGCGAAATTGCTGCCGATGCAGCGCCAGGATTTCGTGGAGCTGTTCGAGATCATGGCCGGGCTGCCGGTGACCATCCGCCTGCTCGACCCGCCGCTGCATGAATTCCTGCCGCATACGGATGCCGAAATCAAAGAGGTCGCCGAAGCGCTGGGCGCGGACGAGGCCAAGATCCGGCACCGGCTCGCCGAGCTGCACGAATTCAACCCGATGCTCGGCCATCGCGGCTGCCGCCTCGCCATCAGCTATCCGGAAATCGCGGAAATGCAGGCCCGCGCCATCTTCGAGGCCGCCATCGAGGCGGGCCGCAAGGCCGGCGCGCCGGTTGCGCCCGAAATCATGATCCCGCTGGTCAGCGTCAAGAAGGAGTTCGACATCGTCAAGGAGCAGATCGACAAGGTCGCCCGCGACGTGTTCCGCGAGAAGGGCGAGACCGTGGTCTATCAGGTCGGCACCATGATCGAGCTGCCGCGCGCCTGCCTGCGCGCGGGCGAGATCGCCGAGACCGCCGAGTTCTTCTCCTTCGGCACCAACGATTTGACCCAGACCACCTTCGGCGTGAGCCGGGACGACGCCGCAAGCTTCCTCGGTGAGTACACGTCCAAGGGCGTCATCGAGGCGGACCCGTTCGTCACCATCGACCAGGAGGGCGTCGGCGAGTTGGTCGCCATCGGCGTCGAGCGGGGAAGGGCGGTGCGGCCCAACATCAAGCTCGGCATTTGCGGCGAGCATGGTGGCGACCCGGCCTCGATCGATTTCTGCGAGCGCGTCGGCCTCGACTATGTATCCTGCTCGCCCTACCGGGTGCCGGTCGCCCGGCTGTCGGCAGCCCAGGCGACGCTGGTCGCCCAGTCGAAGGCCAAGTCCGCCAAATCGGACTGAGCGCCGATGCTGGGAGCGCCGACGCCGGTCCTGCGCATTTTCGACGAAGCCAAGGCGAGGGAATTCTACTGTGATTTCCTCGGCTTCACGGTGGATTGGGAGCATCGCTTCGGCGATGACTTCCCGCTCTACATGCAAGTCAGCTCGGGTGTTTGCCGGCTACACCTGTCCGAGCATTACGGCGATGCCAGCCCCGGCGCGCAGGTCCGCATCGAAAGCGACGATGTCGATGCCTTTGCCGCCGCTCTGCGGGCGAAGGCGTACAAATACGCCCGCCCCGGCGTCGAGGCGACGCCCTGGGGCAACCGCGAATCCCGCCTCACGGACCCTTTCGGCAACCGCCTGACCTTCTTTACCCCGGCGGACAAAGCGACGGAAACTTAGCGGAGAGACTCCCCTTCTCACCTTAATGTGTGAGTGCCAGCCTCCTTACCCGGCCACCACCGGGCGGAAAAACTTGCGTTAACTTCTCCCGCCCCTCATCTATATCGCTGAACCCCATCGAACGGGCGCGGGGCGCGCGCCCCACTCCTGGCGAGAACAGCTTGCTGCAACGAAGCGAACCACCCAGCGCGTCCTTTTTCGGCGCGCCAGAAAGACGGACCGGCCCGATCGCCGTGTTCAAGGGCCTCTTGCCCTTCATCTGGCCGCAGGACCGCCCGGATCTGAAGCGGCGCGTGGTCGTAGCGGGCGTCATTTTGCTGGCCGCGAAAGTCATCACCGTCGCCACGCCCCTCGCCTACAAGGCCGCCGTCGACTGGCTGACCGGCAGCGCGACCGGCCCGGACGCCGGCATCGGCTTCGCCGGGCTGGCGCTGGTGCCTGTCATGCTGATCTTCGCCTATGGCGTCGGCCGCGTGCTGATGATGGGCTTCACCCAGATCCGCGACGTGCTGTTCACCCGCGTCGGCCAGAACGCCGTGCGCAACGTCTCCAATCAGGTCTTCGTGCATCTGCACGCCCTGTCTCTGCGCTTCCACCTGGAGCGCAAGACCGGCGGGCTCAGCCGCGTCGTCGAGCGCGGGCGCACCGCCGTCGAACTCATCATCCGCATGGGGATGCTGAATTCGATCCCGACCGTGGTCGAACTGGCCATGGTGCTCGGCATCACCGCCTATTTCTTCGGCTGGCTGTTCTCGCTGATCATCGCGGTGACGCTGGTCTTCTATATTTGGTTCTCTGTCTGGGCCAGCGAATGGCGGATCGCGATTAGGCGCGAGATGAACGACAGCGACACCGAGGCCAACACCAAGGCCATCGACAGCCTGCTGAATTACGAGACGGTCAAATATTTCGGCAATGAGGGCTGGGAGGCGGGCCGCTTCAACCTCTCCATGCTGCGCTACGAAAGGGCCGCCGTGCGCACCTATACCTCGCTCGCCGTGCTGAACACCGGCCAGACGCTGATCTACACGATCGGGCTGACCATCTGCATGCTCTTGGCGGCGCGCGGCGTCGTCAACGGCACGCATACGGTCGGCGATTTCGTCATGATCAACGCGATGCTGATCCAGCTCTATCTGCCGCTGAACTTCCTCGGCATGATCTATCGCGAGCTGCGCCAGGGCCTCGTCGATATCGAGGCGATGTTCGAGCTGCTCGGCCAACAGCCCGAGGTCGAGGACATTCCCGGCGCCCGCCCGCTCATCGTCAGCCAGGGCCATATCCGCTTCGAGGATGTGCATTTCTCCTACGATCCGGCGCGGCAGATTCTCAAGGGCGTCGATTTCGAGGTGCCTGCCGGCAAGATGGTCGCCATCGTCGGCCCCTCGGGCGCGGGCAAATCGACCATCTCGCGGCTGCTCTTCCGCTTCTACGAAACCACCTCCGGGCGGGTGCTGATCGACGGCCAGGACATCGCGGAGGTGACGCAGGACTCCTTGCGTGCCGCGCTCGGAATGGTCCCGCAGGACACGGTGCTGTTCAATGACAGCATCGAATATAATATCCGCTATGGCCGCCCGAGCGCCACGGATGAAGAGGTGCGCGAGGCCGCCCGCATGGCGCAGATCGACGGCTTCATCCAGATGCTGCCGGGCGGCTACGGGTCGATGGTCGGCGAGCGCGGACTGAAGCTGTCGGGCGGCGAGAAGCAGCGCGTCGCCATCGCCCGGACCATCCTCAAAAGCCCGCCGATCCTGATGCTGGACGAGGCGACCTCGGCCCTCGACAGTTTTACCGAGAACCAGATCCAGGCGGCGCTGCAACAGGTCTCGCAGAACCGCACCACGCTCGTCATCGCGCACCGGCTGTCCACGATCATCCATGCCGATGAGATCCTGGTGCTCGATGCCGGCCGCATCGTCGAGCGCGGCCGCCACGATGAGTTGCTCCAGCGTCAGGGCCTTTATGCCGGCATGTGGGCGCGCCAGCGCGAGGCCGATGATATCGAGCGCCGTGCCCGCGAGCTGTCCGGAGATCCGCTGGTCGACCGCACGCTGACCATCGAGCCGATCCCCGCCGAATGAAGGCCTACCCGTAGAAAAACCCCTAAAAACGCTAAGTCTTGTCGCCATTGCGTGCTATGAGCCGCCTTAATTTAGACGGCAAGGGGACCGCCATGAACGACCGTCATAATCTCATCGACACGATCCGCGCCGGGCTCGTGCCCGTGCATTGGGATGGGCATAAATTCGTCGGCGCGGGCATCGTCATCACCATCTTGATGTTCCTGCTCTGGGCGCCGCTCGGCTGGCTGGCGCTCTTGCTGACCGGCTATGTCGCCTATTTCTTCCGCGACCCGCCGCGCGTCACGCCGGTGCGCGAGGGGCTGATCATCGCCCCCGCCGACGGCAAGATCACCTCCGTCGCGCTCGACACGCCGCGCAGCGAACTCGGCCTCGCCGACCGCCCTTACACTTGCATTTCGATCTTCCTGTCGGTCTTCGACGTGCACATCAACCGCGCCCCGGTCGACGGCCAGGTGGTGCGCCGGATCTATATTCCCGGCCTCTATCTCAACGCGGCGCTCGACAAGGCCAGCGAGGACAATGAGCGCGAGGCGATGGTGTTTCGCAGCGCTTCGGGGACGGAGATCGGCGTGGTGCGCATCGCCGGCCTGATCGCCCGCCGCATCGTCACCTTCGTGCGCGACGGCCAGCCGGTCGAAGCCGGCGCCCGCATCGGCCTCATCCGCTTCGGCAGCCGCGTGGACATCTATATCCCGAGCGCGTCGGGCATCCTGGTCTGCGAAGGCCAGCGCGTCGTCGGCGGCGAGACCGTGCTGGCCGATCTGCGCTCCGATGAGCCGAGTCGGTCGGGGCGGGTGAGCTAGCCCTGTCGATTGGGCGAACACAGTTTTTTTTCATCCCCGTGAAGGCGGAGATCCAGTAAAGGGCAGCACTTAAATGAGGGCTTTGCCCGAGATTTATCGCTGCGGCGTACTGGATCCCCGCCTTCGCGGGGACTTCGGAAAAGCAAATAAATCAATTATTTCGCTCAAGGCGATTTGAGGCTGGCGAATTCTCGGCAAGCGCCTGCATACTTAAAATATGGATCTGGCCCGCTGGCCGCCCCTGACCGCGCGATCGCTCGTCAGCCATTCATCAGGGCGATGGCGGAAATGACCGTCTGAAAAATTCCGCTCAAAATCTCCCCCAGCGACACGATCGCCGACATCAATCCCAGCACAACCGCCGCCATGACCATGCTGTATTCCAGCGTGGCGGCTCCCCTGGTTTGGCTGAAGAATTGGCTGATCGCCTTCGGCATCGGCATCCGTCCCATCGGAGCGGCGAGAGATCGCAAGGGCAGAATGCGGGTCCGGGACCGCTTCTGCCCTTGAGCGAGGACGGCTGATTATTGGCCGGTGGTGCTGTTGAAGCTGTTGAGCTGGTGGTCGAGGCCGGTGAACAGGTCGCGGATCTCGTCGCCGACCTGGCCGACCAGCGTGATCACCGCCACGCCGATGCCCGCAGCAATCAGGCCGTATTCGATCGAAGTCGCGCCGCGCTCATCCCGAGCAAAGGCCGTAATCAAGCTGTACATATCGTGTCTCCTGAACACTTAACAGGTTGAGTTGGGTGGTTGACCAAGTTGTTCTTTGGGCGGCAAGCACTCCACCGCGCCCGATGGTCCAAATCTAGGAGCCATTCATTAAAGAACGCTTTCAGATGCCCGATAATGAGATCAGCTTGAAGCAAATTGGGCGCGTACCATTAACAAAGTTCGAAATCGGGACGACCGCCAATGGAGGCCCCGCGCCCAGTGCGGAAGTCGAGCCGCAACCGATCTCAAGACCTTAATAGGTAAGAAATCTTAATTGACACCGCGTGCCTTTCGGCTAAATCTGTAGTTGCATTGTAAAGACACGCAACCGAAATGGAGCATTCGCTAGACCGGATGGATCAATGACCTTCCGACGAGCAGCAACTTGGCGATGCGCCGGGCCCTCTACACGCTCTCGGAGGTCTTGCCGCTTCCATCGTCCTGGCGCGCATTCCGGCGCATCGCCAAATTGCTGCTGACACGCTCGAGCTTCGTCAGGGCACGCGGGAAGCGGAGCTGGTGGACCGCCATAAGTCCGGCGCGCCGAGGATGGCGAAGGCTGCGCGCGATGCGCTCAGGACGCGGCGCGCCGAGGCGTTTGCACCGGGGGTGATTTGATCGCCGACATGTAGGCGATCACGGCCTTGAGTTGCGTCGCCGACAGCACATCGGCGCCGAAGCTGGGCAGTCCCTTCAGCATCTCCTCATAGACCGCCCGCATCGGCACCGGCGCGGCCAGAGGCTTCGTCACCTCGACAAACGCAAAGCGGTCGAGGCGCTCGATCAGGAAAGTCGCATAGGCTTGGTGGCTGCGCTCGGTCCGAGGGTCGAAGCCGGGGAAGACCAGCGTCTGTTCCTTGAGCTGGACCTTGTCTTCGAGCGAGATCGCATAAAAGGACTTTTGCAGCCAGTCATACATCTCCAGCACCTGATAGACGAAGTTCATCTCCTCCTTGGGGAACGGCGCCTTCAGCCCCTTGAGCACTACATCCTGCCAGCCCTCATGATAGCCTTCGGACAAAATCTCGATCGTGCGTTCGAATTCCGGGGCCTCGAGCGGATAGAGCGCGGCCAGAATGCGCGACTGGTTGATGAGAATACGCCGTTCCACATCCGTGAGATTGAGCACATCCGCTCTCCAGGCTTGGGGTTGTTGCAAGTTTGATGAGCGGGGCGGCGATTCGCAATTCCTGATTGGCTGTCGCGCACAGGACTCGCCCGAGGATTGCGCAACCCAGACCGTCCACCGGCGCGGCAGTCCGCGCCTTGCTAGTCGGGGCGATTTGCGTTAAGGACGCGAGTATCCGCCGAGGCTTGTGACAGGGGCTTCGGCATGGGTTCGTTACACTCAGCCTTGCTTCAAAGACGAAGATCCAGTCAGCGGAGGACTGTGATGACCTATGTCGTTTTGGACGCCTGCATCAAATGCAAACACACCGATTGTGTGGAAGTCTGCCCTGTCGACTGCTTCTACGAAGGCGAGAACATGCTCGTCATCCATCCGGATGAGTGCATCGATTGCGGCGTCTGCGAACCGGAATGCCCGGTCGACGCCATCAAGCCGGATACCGAGCCGGGCCTGGAATCCTGGATCGAGCTCAACCGCGATTATTCCGAGAAATGGCCGAATATCACGGTGAAGAAGCCCAGCCTCCCCGATGCCGATAAATTCGCCGAGGAACAGGGCAAGCTGGAGAAGTATTTCTCGCCCAATCCGGGTGAGGGCGATTAGGCCACGACCGGCCTAGACATTCCCAATTCTTGTCATTCCCGCGAAAGGCGGGATTCCAGTAAATGGCAGTATTAACCGCTTAGGCTCGGCCTGAACGCGACTACTGCTGCGTACTGGATTGCCGCCGTCGCGGGAATGACACCGCAACGCCTGCGTCGGCGAGCACACTCTGCCTTCGCGCGCTTCCGCGCCCGCCATGCTCAAGGCAACGTCACCGCCCCGGTCTCATCCACCGGCATGAACGGGTTATACGCGATCTCCCAGACATGGCCGTCCGGATCGGCGAAGTAGCCGTGATAGCCGCCCCAGAACGCCTTTTGCGGCCGCTTCAAAATCCGCGCGCCGACCGCCTCGGCCCGCGCCATGACCTCGTCCACGCCTGCCTCATCCGGCAGATTATACGCCAGCGTCACCCCGCCCGCGCCTGACCAGACATCGCCCGCATTGGCATCCTCCGCGAGCGCCTCCCGGCCGAACAGGCTGAGCACGCCGTGCCCGATCTGGAAGAAGCTCACGCTCTCCTGGCTGGCCGGCGACCTCGCCAGGCCGAACCCCTCATAAAACGCCGTGGCCGCCGCGACGTCCCGGACGCCGAGCGTAATCATGGACAGGCGAAGCATTCGCGGCTCCTTTTCGCGCTTTTAAGCCTTCATTAGCGATAGGCCGAGTTCGTTCTAATTTTAATAAAACAAAAACTTTTCCGGGGGTTAATTGGGACTACGCAATCTTGCAGAACGTTTCCACCTCCAAGGGGCAATCACGATGAGACTGTACGCGTTCGCCGCGTTGCTGGCACTGCCGCTGCTCGGCTCTGGATCAGGGGCCGCCAAGGCCGATTATTATTGCTGTGGCCGGGACAAGGGCGACGAGCGCGAGATCCGCTATTTCCTCGTCGTCAAGAAGACCGCCGTGTTCGATTGCGACGCCCATCATTGCGAGACCAAGATCCGGCTGCGTCCCGACACCAAGATCAAGGCCAAATGCACCGAATATGGCTGGTGCAAGATCGAGCCGCGCCGCCTCGACAATGCCTGGGTGCCGGAGAACTGCCTGAAGGAAATCGGCGACCGCAAGGACCGCGAGGACGAGGCGGAGGAGGAAGAGCGCGACCGCGAGCGTGACCGGGACCGCGAGGAAGAGCGTGACCGCCGTCCGTGGCGCCGCTACTAGGACGCGTCAATGACCGCTCCAATCGGAGCCGGTCACGATCAAATCCGTAAATTGCGCGAAATTTCCGGGAACCGGCGTCGATTTCCCGGTCGTGCTTGCGGGTCATGCTGTCCGAGGGCCTGAAAGGCTCCCCGCGAATCAGGTCCGTTCATCAGACCCGCAATAAGCCGGCGCTCCGGGGCGCCGGCTTTCTTTTTGGTGGAGGGCGACGATCATGTCTCCCTCGCCTCGCCGCCAGGCCCCGCGCAAAAATATCCCTGCGGAATTCGCAGCTATCTCCCTGGTGACACACGCCAAGGTTTTGGCCTAATTACCCACACAGTGACGCAGCCCGCCTAAAACACCCAACTGCCGCTTGCGAATCCTGCAAGCGGCGTCACAGTCACGACTCGTATACAAGGGTTGTGTCGCAAGGAAATTGCGCGCTTCCGGCGCCATCGGATGGAGAGACTTCGCATGCCTGAGGCCGCCGCGCCGGATTTCTCCTTTCTTGCCCTCTTTCTGCAAGCCCATATCGTCGTCAAGCTGGTCATGATCGGCTTGGTGCTGTCGTCGATCTGGGGCTGGGGCGTGATTATCGAGAAGACCGTGCTTTTCCGCCGTACCCGCCGCGAGACGGAGGATTTCGAGCGCCTGTTCTGGTCGGGACAGTCGCTCGACGAGCTCTACGCCATCGTCACCCAGAAGCGCGCCTCGGCCATGGGCGCGCTGTTCATCGCCGCGATGCGCGAATGGCGCCGCTCCATCGAAGGCACCGCCCGTCCGCTCGCCGGGGTGCAGCACCGCATCGAGCGCGTCATGGATGTGACCATCACCCGCGAGATCGACCGGCTCGAGCGGCGGCTGCTGTTTCTGGCGACGGTCGGCTCGACCGCGCCTTTCGTCGGGCTGTTCGGCACGGTCTGGGGCATCATGACCAGCTTCCAGTCCATCGCCGCCTCGAAGAACACCAGCCTCGCGGTCGTCGCGCCGGGCATCGCCGAGGCGCTGTTCGCCACGGCGCTCGGCCTGCTCGCCGCCATCCCGGCGGTGATTTTCTACAACAAGTTCTCGGCCGAGGCGGGCCGCCTCGCCCAGCGCTTCGAGGGCTTTTCCGATGAGTTCATCGCCATCGTCTCCCGCCAGATCGACATGAGGGCCTAGAGCATGGGCGCGGCACTGCAAGGGGGCGGATCGAAACGGGCGCGCGGCGGCAGGCGGGCGCGGCGGCAGCCGATGAGCGAGATCAACGTCACGCCTTTCGTCGACGTGATGCTGGTGCTGCTCATCATCTTCATGGTGACGGCGCCGCTGCTCACGGTCGGCGTGCCGATCGACCTGCCGAGCACCGAAGCCAACGCCTCGGCCCCGCAAACGCAGAAGGAGCCCCTCACATTCAGCGTCGGGCAAGATGGGCGGATTTATCTTCAGGAATCGGAAATCACTCTCGACGACATTGGTCCGAAGCTGACCGCCATCGCCAAGACGGGCCCCCAGGAGCTGATATTCATCCGGGGGGACGCGCAGGCCAATTACGGCCTGCTGATGAAGGTCATGGGGAAGATCAGCGCCGCGGGATTCCAGCACATCTCGCTGATAGCCGAGCCGACGCAACCTAAATGAGGCAAAATTCTTGCGGGCGAGTCTGCTGCTTTCTTTCGTGCTCCACGCCTTGCTGCTGGCCGCCGCGCTGGTCAGCTTCGGCGCGCACCAGCCGCTGAAGGAGACGCAGCCGATCTCGGTCGCGGTGGCGCCGCCATCTGCCGTCACCATGCTGAAGGCGGGCAAGCCGAACGAGGCGAGCGAAGAGACCGCGAGCCGTCCGCCGCCTGCCGAGAAGCAGCCCGCCAATGTCGTGCCGACCGCCGTCGAAATCCGGCCTCCCGCCGAGACGGTCGCCCAGAAGCAGGCCGCCCTGCTCCCGCCCAAGCCGAAGACCGCCGCGCCCGCCGACAGCGAGGCCAAGGCCGATAAACAGACGCCGCCGCCAAAGCCCGAGGCCCCGGCGGCCAATGCGGCAAAGCCCGCCGCAACGCCGCCCGCGCCCAAGCGCGTCGAGGCGCCCAAGCCCCGCCAGGAAGCGGCGGCCAAATCCGAAGCCAAGCCCAAGCCCGAGAAACACCCCGAGCCGAAGCCGCAAGCCCGGCCGCAACGCGACCGCATCGCCGAGCTCGCCGAACGGCCGGCGCCCGACGCCGAGGGCAAGGCGGAATTCGATCCGCAGCAGATCGCCGCCCTGCTCAACCGCGACCCGACCGCCGGACAGCGTCCGTCGCAGGACGGCCCCCGCGAGCCCTGGCGCAAGCCGAGTTCGCTGCAGGAGCAGGCGCTCGGCACCGCGCCCGAGCCGCTGCCCGACCGCGAATCGCATGGCGACCCCGCCGGCCGCGACGGCCGCATGAGCGCCAACGACATCGACGCCTTCCGCGCCCAGATCGCCCGCTGCTGGACCCCGCCTGTCGGCGGCCTCGGCGGCGACGCGATCATCGTCAAGCTGCGCATCGAGCTGAACCAGGACGGCACGCTCAGCCGTCCGCCGCAACTTGCCAACAGCTTTGATTCGCCCTTCTTCCGCCCCGCCGCCGACAGCGCCATGCGCGCCATCTTCCAATGCCAGCCCTACCGCATGCCGCCGGAAAAATACGGCCAATGGCGGGACATGCTGCTGAATTTCGACCCCAGCCGGATGTTCGGCGGATGAGGATGTTCGCCCAGGATTCAGCGCGACGCGACGCGGCCTGCCGTGAGGCGAGGATCGGATGAGAGCGGAACGCTCAACCCAAAGTCCGCAACCCCTCACCCGGCGCTCCGCGCCGACCTCTCCCCTGGGAGAGGTTAAGCGGAGTGCGCGCGGGCATCGGGGGATAGCACATGATTCACAACCCGCCGCAGCCGGACTCCCTCTCCCTGGGGAGAGGGTTGGGGTGAGGGGTTGGGGCCTTGGAAAAGGGCACGCCCCCCTCCGATGCACCTCTTCCTGTTCCTGCCGCTTATCCTGCCAAACTCACTCGCAGCAATCAGCCGCGACCTGTCTACTCCCCCAACTTCGCCCCCAGCCGGATCATCGGCTGATGAGAGACACCATGCCCCAGCACCATGCACAGCCGGACTCCCTCTCCCAGTGGGAGAGGGTGGGGGTGAGGGGTTACAAACTATCGGAGAGGCATTACCCGCTCACCCGGCGCTGCCGCGCCACCCTCTCCCCATGGGAGAGGGCAAAAAGGCCGGACTCGTCCCCGGCAGAGCCACCGAAGGGCGCGTCAGCGAAGCGCCTCACGACATTGTTCTTACTTGCAATTTTTGCCTTCCTTGCCATCCCCCCCTATCCCGCCGGCGCGGTGATGGAGGTCGACATCACCCAGGGCAATATCCGCCCCATCCCGATCGCCATCTCGCCCTTCCTCGCGGGCGCCAGCGGCCAGAGCGCGCAGCTCGCCGATGCCGTCACCGGCATTATCGCCGCCGACCTCGAGCGCTCCGGCCTGTTCAAGCCCATCGACCGCGCCGCCTTCCTCGAGCGCATCTACACCGTCGACGCCCCGCCGCGCTTCCGCGACTGGAGCGTCATCAACGCCGAAGCGCTCGCCGTCGGGCAGATCACCGATGCGGGCGGCGGCCAGATCAAGGCGCAGTTCCGGCTGTGGGACGTCTATTCGGGCCGCGAACTGACCGGCGAGTCCTTCACCACCTCATCGGACAATTGGCGCCGCATCGGCCATATCATCGCCGACGCCATCTATCAGCGGCTGACCGGCGAAAAGGCCTATTTCGACAGCCGCATCGCCTTCATCGAGGAGTCCGGCCCCAGGAACAAGCGCGTCAAACGCCTCGCGCTGATGGACCAGGACGGCCAGAATCTCCGCGTGCTGACCAAAGGCACGAGCCTCGTCCTGACGCCGCGCTTCAGCCCGAACAACCGCGAGATCACCTACACCTCCTATGAAGGCGGCCGCCCCAGCGTCATCCGCATGGACATCGCCTCGGGCCGCCAGGAAGTCGTCGCCAATTTCCCCGGCATGACCTTCGCGCCGCGCTTCTCGCCGCGCGGCGACCGCATCATCATGAGCCTGCAGCAGGACAGCGCCTCCAACCTGTTCGAAATGGATCTCGACTCCCGCCAGCTTCGCCGCCTGACGACGACGCAGGCCATCGACACCGGCCCCTGCTACTCGCCCGACGGCCGCCAGATCGTCTTCGAATCGGATCGCGCCGGCGGGCGGCAGCAGCTTTTCGTCATGAACGCCGATGGCAGCGGCCAGCGCCAGCTCACCGGCGGCGACGGGCGCTATTCGACGCCGGTCTGGTCGCCGCGCGGCGATCTCATCGCCTTCACCAAGCAGATCGGTGGGCAATTCCTGATCGGCGTCATCCAGCCGGACGGGCGCGGCGAGCGCATCCTGACCGAGGGCTACCACAATGAGGGGCCGAGCTGGTCGCCGAACGGACGTGTCCTGACCTTCTTCCGGGAGTCGCAAGGGGAGAGCGGCGGACCCCGGCTTTTCACCATCGATCTGACCGGCTACAACGAGCGCGTGCTGCCGACTTCGGCCTTCGCGTCGGACCCGTCCTGGTCCCCGCTCATGAAATAGGCAATTGGCGTATACTTACACTTTATCGTCAAATCCCCGGTCCGCCTTGTATAGCGGAGTGGGAACATCTGCGGATCGCCCTGATTCCTCGTGGCATTTTCGCATCATACACCTTGCAAAAAGTCACTCGAAACCCCCAGCCAGCTTGATAATTCATCCCCCGCTCGGCTAGCTACTGAGAGTGGCTTGCGGGCCGCTTAACCAGAGGAGAGAAGACCATGCAGGGTTTGAAGGGCGTCATCGTCGTTGCGACGATCATTGCTGCTGCCGCATCGCTCGGCGCATGCCGTAAGGAAGTTGGCGGCGAGCCGCTGAAGCTCGGCGCTGCCGACGTTTCCGTCGCCGTCGTCCGCTAAATCGCTTTGTAGCGAAGCGGGGCTTCAGGTCTTTGAAAACGCCGTGCGCCGGTATCTTTCGCTGGTGTCCACGGCGTTCTTCATCATGGGGGAGACCTGCCCTGCTCGCTGCTGCCTCCGCAAGTTGAGGCGCCTGCGCCTTTTGCACCACAAACTTGCAGCATCCCCATTTCCATAACCATTCATTAACCAGACGGGCCGCACTTTCCTAGCTCGGGTTTTCCCTGAGTTGAGGAGCGCACCATGTCCCGTTTTGCGGTCACGCGGACGATTGCCGGCCTTGCCGTTCTGCTGCTGCTGGCGGCCTGTTCGAGAGGCCAGCCGATGGCCGGGCTGAGCCCCGCCCAGACCAGTTCCGAAGGCGATAGCGGCCCGATCGTGCCGGGCTCCGCCCGCGAGTTTTCCGCACGGATCGGCGACACCGTCTATTTCACCACCGATCAGGTCGAGCTGAGCCCCGAAGCCCAGCAGATCCTCGCCGCCCAGGCGGCCTGGCTCAATCAGTACACGCAATATCGAGTCATCCTGGAAGGCCATGCCGACGAGCGCGGCACCCGCGAATACAATATCGGCCTTGGCGCGCAGCGCGCCGCCAATGCCAAGCATTTCCTCGCCGCCCGCGGCATCAGCCCGGACCGGATCAAGACCGTGTCTTACGGCAAGGAGCGCCCGGTTGCGGTCTGCGCCAATATTTCCTGCTGGTCGCAGAACCGCCGGGTCGTGACCGTGGTCAGCCAAGGGGGCGGCGCAGGGTATTAACCGTCGCCGCGGCCGTTAGAGCCGGGGCCTACCCTCCCCTCATATTGCCTCGGCAATTGCGGGGCGGCCAATGGGTCCGGGCTCACCGCTTCGCGGTGTCCGGCACGACGCCCGGGGGGAAGGCGAGGCAGTCAAATGCGCTGCACGATCGATCTCAATCTTGCCACCGACCCCACCAAAATCTCCCCACCTGGCCAAGCTCATCCGCCCGTTCCCTCGGGGCAATTGTGAAATCCCGGGGATGCGGGACGGCGGGACTGGCCCCGGACGGTCATCTTTGCTAAGAACGACCTCAATCCCATTCTCGAAGCGTAAATGTGAGAACGCAATGCGAAGGTCGTCCCTGCTCTTTGGCGCGCTCCTGCTGCTCGGAGCCGCACTCCCCCTGGCCGGCGCGCGCGCCCAGGATGCCGATACCGACAAGCGGCTGCAGCGCCTGGAGGAACAGATCGTCGATCTGAATGCCCAGCTCGGCACGGTGGCCACCATGTCTCAGGGCGGCGCCGGCGGCGGACCGCAGACCGGTCCGGGCGGCAGCTTCGGCGGCGGTGACACCTCCGATCTCGAGGCGCAGGTGCGCACCCTGTCCTCGCAGATGGGCGAGATCCTGCGCCGGCTGGACCAGATCGAGCGGCGCTCGGGCAGCCTTGCTCCCGGCCGTGGCTCCAACAGCGCGGCCCAGGCCGATCCGGACGAGGTCGATACCGAGCAGGGCACCGGCTTCAGCGTCGGCGGCGACAGCACGGCGAACCGGCCGCGCTCGGGCGGCAGCAGTGGCGGCAGCGCCGGCTTCAGCGGCCAGCGCAACATCACCGGCAATGAAAGCGCCGGCGGCTTCGGCACGACCGTCGAACCCGACACGTCCGGCAATGGCGGCGGCAAGAGCAGCGGCAGCAAAAGCCGCGGCGGCCTGAGCAGCCTGTTCGGCGGCTCGGACGACGAGCCGGCCGCATCCAGCCCGCCGCCCGCGACCAGCGCCGCGCCCGCAAGCAGCGGCAGCAGCCAGCCGGTGCGCACCGCCGCCCGCTCGACGCCGCAGGCGCAAGCCCTATACGACCGCGCCTATAACGCCCTGGTGCAGCGCAATTACCGCGCCGCCTCGGACGGCTTCGAGGAATTCGTGCGGACCAATTCGAACGACCCGCTGGCCGGCTCGGCCTATTTCTGGCTCGGCGAGGCCGCTTTCACCAGCGGCGAATACCGCAAGGCCGCCGACAGCTTCCTGAAGAGCTCGACCAACTATCCGCAGAACGAGAAGGCCGCCGAAAGCCTGCTCAAGCTGGGCATTTCGCTGAAGCGGCTCGGCGAGAACCAGGCCGCCTGCTCGTCCTTCGCCGAACTGGCCCGCCGCTTCCCGAGCGCGACGCCGGTCCTGCAACGCGCAGAGAAGGAAAAGAGCCGCGCCCAATGCTGATCCGAGATGACCGCCGCTGATGACGACCCTGGCGCCGAAAGGCCGCCGCCCTTCGGCCACGATGAATTACAGGCGCTTTTCGGCGGCTTCCGATTTTACCCGCATCTCGCGCTCGCGGTCTCCGGCGGCGCCGACAGCATCGCTTTGATGCACCTGACCCGCGCCTGGCTCGATCTGCCGCGCGAGACTTCTCCGACAATCACCGTGCTGACCGTCGATCACCGGCTCCGCGCCGCATCCGCCGCCGAGGCGGATTGGGTCGCGCAGCAGGCCGCGAGCGCTGGCTTTACCCACGCGACCCTGGGCTGGGATGGCGACAAGCCCAAGACCGGGCTGCAAGCGGCAGCGCGCGCGGCGCGCTACGCCCTGCTGACCAACTATTGCCGCGAACACGGGATCGAAGCCTTCGCCACCGCCCACACAGCCGACGATCAGGCCGAAACGCTGCTCATGCGGCTGGCGCGCGGCAGCGGCGTGGACGGTCTGGCAGGCATGGCGGCCGCATCGCGGCGCGGGGGGCTTGCGCTGCTGCGCCCTTTGCTCGGCATCTCCCGCGCGAGACTGGAAGCCTTCCTCCGGGAAAGAAGACTCCCCTGGATCGAAGATCCCAGCAATGCCGATGACCGGTTCGAGCGGGTTCGCGTCCGCCGTCTGCTGAAGGCTGGGGACATGCTCGGCCTGTCGCGCGGCAAGCTGGCGCTGTCGGCCCGGCGCCTTGGACGCGCCCGCGATGCCTTGGAGACGGCGACCGCCGATTTCCTGGCGGCCAATCTCACTCTGCACGATGCCGGCTTCGGCGAGATCCCGCTCGCGGCGCTTCAGGCGACGCCCGAAGAGATCGCCTTGCGATCCATCGCCCGCATGATGCACGCTTTCGGCGGCGCGGCGCGGGCGCCGCAGCTTGCCAAGATCGAAGCCTGCTGGCGCGAACTCCAAGCAGCAGGCACCCCCATGGCGACACTCGGCGGCTGTCACCTCCGCCCGCGTGGCCGGAACTTGATGGTCGCGCGGGAATTCGGCCGAATGGAACCGCAAAACATCGCCGCGACGCCCGGCCGGCCGGTGCTCTGGGACGGCCGTTTCGAGGTCATCGCCCCCGCCTCCGATGCCGCGCTCACCATCCGCCCGATCGGCCGCGCCGGCATCGGCTCCGTAAAGACCGCAGGCGGCAGCTTCCCGGCCATTCCCGCGATCGCCGCCGAAACCCTGCCTTCGCTGTGGACGGGCGAGGCCCTCCGCTTCGCCCCCTTCGCCCAATTCCAGCCGCGCCAGCCTGCAAACTGGCTGCCGGACGCCTCTGCACGCTTCCAAAACGCGCCGATCTTGTTCGCGCGTCCGTTCCGCCATACCACCTGTTAAACCTATCTTGTCGCGCACCCATATAAGCTTGCGGCAGGCCTCATCACACACGGATTAACGACGCCTTACCTCCTGTCTTGGAAAACCCCTTAGCGCCGCTTATTTAGATTGTGCAGACATCGATCCGGAACTTGAGTTAGTGTAAGCCGATGGCTCCAGCCCCCGCAAACTCCCGGGTCTCATGCGTAGAAGGAAATCATGAACTCCAATTTCCGTAATTTCGCGATCTGGATCATCATCGGTCTTCTCCTGGTCGCGCTGTTCAACCTGTTCCAGAATCCGGGGCAGCGCGCGCGGGCCAATGAGATCACCTATTCCCAGTTCCTGGGCGAGGTTGAGAGCCAAAATATCCGTTCGGTGGTCATCGCGGGGAACAACCTCAGCGGCAAATTCGCCGATGGCCGCACCTTCCAGACCGTCGCGCCCAACGACCCGCAACTGGTCGAGCGGCTGCACACCAAAGGCGTCGGCATCTCCGTGAAGCCGAATGAGGACGATGTCCCCTCCATCGTCAGCGTGCTGGTCTCCTGGTTCCCGATGCTGCTGCTGATCGCCGTCTGGGTGTTCTTCATGCGCCAGATGCAGTCGGGCGGCGGCCGCGCCATGGGTTTCGGCAAGTCCAAGGCCAAGCTTTTGACCGAACGCCAGGGCCGCGTCACCTTTGACGATGTCGCCGGCGTCGACGAAGCCAAGGACGATCTGCAGGAGATCGTGGAGTTCCTGCGCGATCCCCAAAAATTCCAGCGCCTCGGCGGACGTATCCCGCGCGGCGCACTGCTGGTCGGACCTCCCGGCACCGGTAAGACGCTGCTCGCCCGCGCCATCGCCGGAGAAGCGAACGTGCCGTTCTTCACCATTTCGGGTTCCGACTTCGTGGAAATGTTCGTCGGCGTCGGCGCAAGCCGTGTCCGCGACATGTTCGATCAGGCCAAGAAGAACGCGCCTTGCATCATCTTCATCGACGAAATCGACGCCGTGGGCCGTCATCGCGGCGCCGGTCTCGGTGGCGGCAATGACGAGCGCGAGCAGACCTTGAACCAGCTTCTGGTCGAGATGGACGGCTTCGAGTCGAATGAGGGCATCATCCTCGTCGCGGCGACCAACCGCCCGGATGTTCTCGACCCGGCGCTCTTGCGTCCCGGCCGCTTCGACCGTCAGGTGGTGGTACCCCGCCCGGATGTCGTCGGCCGCGAGCGCATCCTGAAGGTGCATGTGCGCAAGGTGCCGCTGGCTCCCGATGTCGATCTGCGCACCATCGCGCGCGGCACGCCGGGCTTCTCCGGTGCCGACCTCGCCAATATCGTCAACGAGGCGGCTCTGCTGGCCGCGCGGCGCTCCAAGCGGATCGTCACGCAAGCCGAGTTCGAGGACGCCAAGGACAAGGTCATGATGGGCGCGGAACGCCGCTCCATGGCCATGACCGACGAGGAAAAGCGCCTCACCGCCTATCATGAAGGCGGCCATGCCCTGGTTGCCATGAAGGTGATCGGTTCCGATCCCGTGCACAAGGCGACCATCATCCCGCGCGGACGCGCGCTCGGCATGGTGATGCGTCTGCCGGAGCGCGACCAGCTCTCCTACACCCGCGAAAAGCTCAAGGCCGACATCTGCGTCGCCATGGGCGGCCGGGTCGCGGAGGAGATGGTCTTCGGCTACGAGAAAGTGACGTCGGGCGCCTCGATGGACATCAAGATGGCGACGACGCTCGCCCGCGCGATGGTCACGCAGTTCGGCATGTCGGACAAGCTCGGGCCGCTCGCCTATGGCGACAATGAGGAAGAGGTGTTCCTCGGCCATTCGGTGACGCGGACGCAGAACCTCTCGGACGACACGCAGAAGCTGGTCGACCAGGAGATCCACAGCATCGTCGATACCGGCTATGCCAATGCCCGCCGCATCATCGAGGAGAATATCGACGAGCTGCATACGCTCGCCAAGGGCCTGCTCGAATATGAGACGCTGTCGGGCGTCGAGATCATCGATCTGCTGAAGGGCAAGCCGCCGCAGCGCGAATTCACCGCCAAGGACGACAAGGGCGGGCGCCCGTCCTCCGCCGTCCCGGCTTCGGGCAAGGGCCGTCCCGCTCCCGAGCCGGATACGGGCGGATTGGAGCCGGCGCCGCAGACTTAGGCTCGGCCAGACCGATCGAGATTGCAAATCAGCCGCGCCGGTTCATCCCGGCGCGGTTTTTGTTTATGGCTCGCGCTGCTCCATGCCCCGTGCGATGAGCTGCGAAACCTCGATCAGGGCCTGGAAATTGGCCGGACGGCCGATCCCCACCGCCTCCGCTTCCTGCACGATCCAGCGGCCGACCGCGATCAGCTCGGCGCTCTCAGGCCTGGCCAGGTCATGGCCCGGCCGGGCCAGATCGTCGATGCGCAGCGTCCACAATTCGCGCACCAGATGGGCGGCCTCGATCGCTTCCGGCGAGCCGCTGCCTTCGGCCATCGCGGCCCGCAGCCGCTCGATGGAATGTTCGATGGCGATCCGCTCGCGCTGGCGCGCGGTCGGCGGGTTGGCGTCGAAGACTTCGGCGTAAGAGAACCGATACATGCTTTCTTCTCACGAGCGAGGGCACAGAAAATCACGGTCCTCCCAGTCAAAAGCCTGGCTTACGCCTGGCGATGCTTCGAAAGGGGGGACCGCTTCGAGATGTCGATCATGGGGATGATGCTGGCGTCAGTAGAGCAGAAGCAACTTGCGCGGGGCTTGAGCCGATCGCTTCCGCGCTGACGGCGACGGGTGAAGCGGGTGTTCGGGGTCTGACACCAACACACTGCGCGATCCTCATCGCCAGGACCGTGACAGCGCCGCCCGAATAGGGCGGAAACGGAACATTTGCTCCCGCCCACCGTTCGAGAGATGCCGCGTCTATCGCATTGACCCGGCGTGACGGCAGCCGGAAGGCGCCGCACCCGCGCCGAACCTGATTGGCGGACCCCATGAACACGGCAAATCTGCAATTGCAAGGGATGCTGCTGGCTCTTGCCTCCCTGCTTGAAGCAATGAAGCGCAAGGGCCTGATGACGCAGGCAGAAATCGAAACTGCATTGTATAATGCGGAAGCCGAGGTCAGCGTCGACACGATGCGGCCGCCGGAGCTGAGCCCCGCCAATGTGGACGCCATCTGCTTTCCTATTCGCTTTTTGCGGGTGGCGACGGGTAAGGCGGGCCAGCAAACCTTCGCCGAGATCGCCACGGGCGTCGGCCGGACCAAGCCGGGCCGCTGCTGCTAATGCCGGCGGATATGGCGAGCGCGGAACATCCGCGCACGGAGACGGTTTTCCGTAATCCATTACAGGAGTGAGTTGTCATGCCAGCGAAGCAGCCCCTGCCGCCCGATATGCCGGGTGAGACCATGGTGGAGGCCCAGCGCGCCGCCCTGGACATGGCGGCTAAGCTCAGCGCCCTCGCCTTCAAATATGCGCTGGAGCTCAACAAGATCGGTTTCGAACTCTGGCAGAAGCAGATCCGGCATTATGCCGGCCTTCCCGACCGGCTGGCGGCGCCGAAATCGCCCAAGGAAGTCGTCGTAGTCCATGCCGAGCTGATCGAGAAGACGGCGCGCGATTACGAAGACGGCGTCATGCAGATCGCCAATGCAGGCCAGGAGATGGCCCGCGAGACGGCGCAAACGCTGGACGAAGGACGGGAAGCCGCCGCAGCCCTGCTCGACGACGCGCCCCCGGCCCGTCCGCACAAACCCGCTCAGCGTCCGCGCGCCAGCGGTGGCAGCCGGGGCAGGACCGCGCGCTGAAGCTTCGCCCAAATGGTCTATGCCGCAATTTAACCATCTTTCGCGGGCTGGGCCGGGCTCTGGGCCTTTTGTTGTGTGAGCACAAGAGCTTGGTGGAATTTTAGCAAATAAACCCTATATTAAGGGCAGCGTTCGGCTGCGCGCACGCAGGAGTGCCGCCCTCAAGTCGGGGAAGCGGCGTGGTTTTCATGGTGTCGGCGCGGCATTTCGTCCGGTGTCGTCGTTGGGGGGCCTGAATTTTCGGTAGGGATGCATAGGAGTAGACCATGTCGTCACGAGGCATATCGACTGATGAAATTCGGCGCAGAGCCCAGCAGCGCACCGACAAGGCGGAAAAACGCCGGGCCGACGCTGTCAAATCGATGAACGCCCAGGATGGCAAGCGCGCGGCAATTCAGCTGAAGACTGCCAAGCTCCGGGCACTGCGCTTAGCCAAGGAAGCCGCCGAAGCGGCCAAGGTGGCTGAAAAGCCTGCGGCTAAGCCGCGCAAGAGCCGCAGCACCGCCGCCTCCAGCTAGGGACGACAATCCCACCCGCCTTGATTGATGCCGAGCCCCGCGTGATCCGGCGCCGATGACCGAAAAGACTCTGCTCATCGTCGCCCACGCGCCTTCCGCGAACACCGTTCGCCTGCGCGATGCCGTGGCGGAGGGGGCGCGGTATGATGGGATTTCGGCCCGTTGCCTCTCCCCTTTCGACGCCGGCCCCACCGATGTTCTCGCGGCACAGGCGATCCTTCTTTTCACCCCGGAAAATCTCGGCGGCATGAGCGGCGCTCTGAAGGATTTCTTCGACCGCAGCTACTATCCCTGCCTGGAGCGGACCCAGGGCCTGCCCTACGCCCTGTGCGTCCGTGCCGGCCATGACGGCACCGGCACCCGGCGCGGGGTTGAAGCCATCGTGACCGGCCTGCGCTGGCGCGCGGTGAGCGAGCCGCTGATCTGCCGAGGCGATTTCCGCGAGACGTTTGTCGATGAGTGCCGCGAATTGGGGACGCTGATGGCGGCAGGGCTCGAAGCTGGGTTTTTTTGAATGGACGCAGCCGTTCCCTGGGGGCCGCCTATTTGCAGCGCTTTGGCACGTTCTGCGGATATTTGCCGGCCCAGTTCCCCGTCGGACCGTAACGGCAAACCCAAAGCCGGATGGCTCCGAAATAGCATTGGGCGACCCCGCAGCCGATCTGCTTGGTTTCCTTCCACACCATCTGCGTGAAATGGGCGGTCGAGGCGGCAAAACCGGGCTTGCCGTAATCGTAGACGTCGACCTCCTTGTACCAGGCATCGACGGCGCTGCTGGCGGTGCGATCGCCGCCCCAGGCGATATTCTCGCCGATATGACCCCGGCTTTTGTCGTGCGCGATCCAGCATTTCTCCGCCCAGCGCTGCGCCGCCGCCGCCAGTTCGGCCGACCAGGTCAGCGCGGGCACGCAATGCTGTGCGCGGTAGCTGTTATGCAGGCTAAGAATGGCCGTCTGCTCGGCCGGCGTAACCGTCTCGGCGGAGGCCGGTGATAGCAGCAGAGGCAGCGACAATGCCGCCGCCAGCGCGGTGAGCCAGAAGCGGCCGAATATCATGACAATCCCTGCCCTGGTTGAACCCTTTGAGCCAACCCAATAGCGGCGACCCGTGGCGATGTCCAGGCAGCGGCGCCCTTAAAAGACGGTGAAATCGCCATAAGCGCGGAAGGAGACGAACGTGTAGGTGTCCTTCACGCCCGGAATGCCATGGATGAAAGTCTGAACATAGGCGGCGATTTCATCGACATCGTTGAAGCTGGCTTTGACGAGGAGATCGTATCGGCCGGTGGTCGAATAGACCTCCGCTTGCGCCGGGCTCTTGTCGACGATGATGTTGCCGACGGAATCCGCGGCGCCCAAATCGCATTTCACCATGACGAACAGCGTTTTCATCGTCGCCTCCTGATCGCTCCTGCTGGCCGTTTTAGGACCAATCAACCATGTAGGCACGGCCGTTCGCGTTACAATCATAATCTGGGGCCGAACAGCGCGCCACGAAGGCTCAGACGGCTCGGACAGCAATCGATAGGCAACCGGATTGTCCGGACAGGCGGCAAAGCCGCATTCCACCAGCACGCTGGCGCAATTTAGCAGCGTGACGCCGATCACCAGCCACACCGCCATCTTCTCGATCGGGCGCAAAATAGGGGCCGAGGGCGCGGGTTCGAATTGCCGATCGAAAAGCAGCATGACCGCGGCGGCAAGGATGGCTGCGGCGAAGCAGAGGAAAGCCCAACTGTAATAATGCAGGCCGAGGAGCGAAGATCCATAGCCCGGGTCGCCCGGCAGAATATGCAGGAAGACCTGCCGCGCCGCGATCGTCGCGCCGAAGAGGGCGGCGATGATGACCAGCCCGTAATGGCGGGGGCACGGCCCATGGCGCAAAGTCAGGATCGGGCCGAAGGCGAGAGCGGCGAAGGCGACCCGCTGCAACAGGCAGAGCGGACACGGCAGCTCGCCGAGAGCGAGCTGAAAATAGAACGCCGCCAGCAGGATGGCCGCGATGGCGTAGAGCGCCAGGGCATTCATGCTGATGGCGAAGCTGCGTGTCATGGCACCGCGATCCCGGGTCAGAACGATAAGGTCAGGACGTCGGTCGCATGGTGCCGATAGAGGGCGGCGATACCGACCATGCCGATGGAGAATACCCAGAGGGCGACGCGCTCGCGGCCCCAGAAGGCCAAACACAAGGCGATCGTGAACACGAGAAAGAGGACTGCGAACTCCATGGCCTTGACCGATCGGCGGATCGTCTCGCGCTGATTAGAAGGGTCAGCCTATACTGAGCTTCGTTGATGATCTCGCCGCGCTTTGCGGACAATCCACCGCACACCGTCGGCCCCCGGCATGCCGCTGATGTGCGGCCCGCAATAATCAAGCCCGAGCGTACACCTGCCGTGTCGCGCGTCTCAGGGGCGCATCCGGCCGATCAACCCAGCGTATCAATGCTGACGGGTGACATTGCCAATCCGCGCGCCCATGCCCATGTTTTCAAACGAAGGCTGGCTATTCATTGGGCAGTTAGCCAGCGTCTCATTCCCTAACACCGGTCCCCCTGGAGGCATTGCGGAAAAACGGCACAGATTGGTGGATGGGAGGCGCCGCCCGCCGCTCCATCCAGCCAGAAAGCCTGCCCCACTTATCGTATTGGCGCGGGCGCTTATGAACAAAGCCAAGAAACAGTCGGCCATCGGACTGCACGCTTCGTTAAAGCATTGCCCATAATATAATCGAATGCGCGATCTCGGTGAGACCGCTTGGTAAAATTGTCAAAATGGACATGAAACTTTGACCGTTTTTCTTGGGTTTAGTTAGAGATATCGGCTGCGGAGAGAAAAACACCGTATCCGTTGCCCATCCTCCCAAAATCCGGGAACCGGCGGCTAAGTCCGATTGTTATAACACTATCATCGTTGGATGGGGCGCTACGTGGCTGTCCTGGCCCGCGTTGTGACTGGGGAGTTCCTGATGCTCGATTCAATCCAGGAGCCGGCGGATCTTCGCGCTCTGAAGGAAAGCGACTTGAAGCAACTCGCGGAAGAGTTGCGGACCGAAATGATCAGTGCAGTCGCGGTAACCGGGGGCCATCTCGGCGCCGGCCTCGGCGTCGTCGAACTGACGGTGGCGCTGCATTATGTGTTCGACACGCCTAACGACAAGCTGATTTGGGACGTCGGCCATCAAGCCTATCCGCACAAGATTCTAACCGGCCGCCGCGACCGGATCCGTACGCTGCGCCAAGGTGGTGGTCTCTCGGGCTTCACCAAGCGCGCCGAGAGCGAATACGATCCGTTCGGCGCGGCGCACGCCTCGACGTCGATTTCCGCCGGGCTCGGCATGGCGGTGGCCCGCGATCTCGAAGGGCAGAACCACAATGTGGTCTGCGTCATCGGCGACGGCGCGATGAGCGCTGGCATGGCTTATGAGGCGCTGAACAATGCCGGCGAAATGGGCAAGCGCCTGATCGTCATCCTCAACGACAACAACATGTCGATCGCCCGCCCCGTCGGCGCCTTCAGCGCCTATCTGGCGCGGCTGACCTCGAGCGGCCCTTATCTCTATATCCGCGACATCGCCAAGCAGCTCGCCAAGCGCCTGCCCAAGGGCTGGGAGGAGCGGGCGGTGCGCGCCGAGGAATATACGCGCAATTTCTGGTCCGGCGGCACACTGTTCGAGGAGCTGGGCTTCTATTATGTCGGACCGATCGACGGGCATAATCTCGACCATCTGCTGCCCGTGCTGAAGAATGTGCGCGATGCCAGGAACGGCCCGATCCTCGTCCACGTCGTGACGCAAAAGGGTAAGGGCTACGTGCCCGCCGAAAATTCCGCCGACAAATATCACGGCGTCACCGCCTTCGACGTCTCGACCGGCGCCCAGATCAAGGCGAAGGCCAAGGCCCCCTCCTATACGAAGGTTTTCGCCGAAAGCCTGGTCAAGGAAGCAGCGAAGGACCCGCGCATCGTCGCGGTGACGGCGGCCATGCCGTCCGGCACCGGGCTGGATATTTTCGGCCGCGCCTATCCGGACCGCATGTTCGATGTCGGCATCGCCGAGCAGCACGCCGTCACCTTCGCGGCGGGCCTGGCGGCGGAAGGCTACAAGCCGTTCGCGGCGATCTACTCGACCTTCCTGCAGCGCGCCTACGACCAGATCGTGCATGACGTGGCGATTCAGAAACTGCCCGTGCGCTTCGCCATCGACCGCGCCGGCCTCGTAGGGGCCGACGGTCCCACCCATGCCGGTTCGTTCGACATCGCCTATCTCGGCTGCCTGCCGAGCATGGTGGTGATGGCCGCCGCCGACGAGACGGATCTGGTGCATATGGTCGCGACCGCCGCCGCCTATGACGAAGGCCCCATCGCATTCCGCTATCCCCGCGGCGAAGGGGTCGGCGGCGTCCTTCCGGAAATCGGAATGCCGCTCGAGATCGGCAAAGGCCGGATCATCCGCGAAGGCAGCCGTGTGGCGCTGCTCTCGCTCGGCACCCGGCTCGGCGAATGTCTCGCCGCCGCCGACGCCCTGGAGGCGCAGGGCATATCAACGACCGTCGCCGATGCGCGCTTCGCCAAGCCGCTCGACCACGAGCTGATCACCCGGCTGGCCCGCGAGCACGAGGCGATCGTGACGATCGAGGAAGGCTCGGTCGGCGGTTTCGGCGCGCATGTGCTGCATTTCCTGGCGGAAAAGGGCCTGCTCGACCGCGGGCTGAAGCTCAGGATCCTCGTCCTGCCGGACATCTTCATCGACCAGGACGAAACCGAGCGCATGTATGCCTGCGCCGGGCTCGACGTCGCCGGCATCAACGCCGCTGTCATCGATGCTCTGGGGAAAGACTGGATGCGCCGGCGTGGAAGAGTTGTGAAAAACGGCCGTTCGGGGCAAAGGGCCGTATCCGCCCTATTTGCTCATAAGGCTCGAAAAGTGCAGGATCGCGGGCGGGTGACTTAACATTCGGTTTGCAATCCGGGTTTGACGGTATAAGACGGGTTTATCTTGGGAAGCTGGGCCTTTGGCCCAGCTAATGGATTTTGATTATGCGCGTTATTCTTGCTCAGCCTCGGGGATTTTGTGCGGGCGTCGTCCGTGCGATCGAGATCGTCGAGCGGGCACTCGAGAAGTACCAGGCTCCTGTTTATGTGCGCCATGAGATCGTGCATAACCAGCATGTCGTCGAATCCCTGAAAGCCAAGGGCGCCCGCTTCGTCGACGAGATTTCCGAGATCCCGGCCAATGCCGTGACCATCTTCAGCGCACATGGTGTCGCCCGCGCCGTCCAGGACGAGGCCGCCGCGCGCGACCTGCCGGTGCTCGACGCCACCTGCCCGCTGGTCACCAAGGTCCACAACCAGGGCAAGCGCTACATCGCGCAAGGCCGGGCGCTGATCCTGATCGGCCATGCCGGCCATCCGGAAGTCGAGGGAACCATTGGGCAAATCCCAGGCAAGGTGCATCTGGTGCAGACCGAGGCCGATGTGGATCTGCTCGACATCCCGCCGGATGCCCCGGCCGCCTATGTGACGCAGACCACGCTCAGCGTCGACGATACGCGCGGCGTCATCGAGGCGTTGCAGCGGCGCTTTACCGATATTATCGGTCCCGAGATCCGGGACATCTGCTACGCCACCCAGAACCGGCAAACGGCGGTGCGCGAGCTCAGTCAGGTCGTCGATGTGATCCTGGTGGTCGGCGCCAAGAACAGTTCCAACTCGAACCGCCTGCGCGAAGTCGGCGCCGAGGCAGGCATTCCGAGCTATCTCATTGCAAATGGAAGCGAACTTGACCCCGACTGGGTTAGGGATGCACAGTCAGTCGGGATTACGGCGGGCGCATCGGCGCCTGAAGTTCTGGTCGAAGACGTGATCGAGGCGTTGCGGCGAATTGCCCCGGTCGAAGTTTCCACGCTGGCGGGCCGCGAAGAAAACATCCAGTTCCGGTTACCGTCAGAACTGACGCAAGCTTGATATGGTCAATGTCGCAATCGGTGGCATAAGTTTGAAAAATAAAGGAGCCTAGATTGGGAATCCCCCTTCTACAGAAGGCATTTGTCGGCGCTTACATCGTCAAGCAGCATTTGGCGCGCCGCAAACGCTATCCGTTGGTGCTCATGCTCGAGCCCCTGTTCCGTTGCAACCTCGCCTGTGCCGGCTGCGGCAAGATCGACTATCCGAACGAAATCCTCAACCAGCGCCTGCCGCTGGCCGACTGCCTGAAAGCCGCCGATGAATGCGGCGCACCTGTCGTCTCGATCGCGGGCGGCGAACCGCTCTTGCACAAGGAACTGCCCGAAGTCGTCAAGGGTCTGATCGCGCGGCGCAAATTCGTCTATCTCTGCACCAATGCGCTGCTGATGGAAAAGAAGCTCGACCAATATGAGCCGAGCCCCTTCTTCGTCTGGTCGGTGCATCTGGACGGCGACAAGGAGATGCACGACAAATCGGTGTGCCAGACCGGCGTCTATGACCGGGCGGTGTCGGCGATCAAGGCCGCCAAGGAACGCGGCTTCCGCGTCAACATCAACTGCACGCTGTTCAACAATATGGACCCCGAGCGGGTCGCGGCCTTCTTCGACACGGTGAAGGGCCTCGGCGTCGACGGCATCACGGTCTCGCCCGGTTACGCTTATGAGCGCGCGCCGGACCAGCAGCACTTCCTCAACCGCGAGAAGACCAAGCACCTCTTCCGCGATCTGTTCAGCCGGGGCAATGGCGGCAAGAACTGGTCGTTCAGCCAGTCGAGCCTGTTCCTCGATTTCCTGGCCGGCAACCAAACCTATCACTGCACGCCCTGGGGCAACCCGACGCGCACGGTGTTCGGCTGGCAGCGTCCCTGCTATTTGCTCGGCGAAGGCTATGCCAAGAGCTACAAGGAGCTGATGGAAGAGACCGACTGGGATAGCTACGGCACCGGCAATTACGAGAAATGCGCCGACTGCATGGTCCATAGCGGCTATGAGGCGACGGCGGTGAAGGACGTGATCGCCCATCCGCTGAAGGCTCTCGGCGTCGCTCTGCGCGGCATTCGCACCGAAGGTCCGATGGCACCGGAAATCCCGCTCGACAAGCAGCGCCCGGCGCAATTCGTCTTCTCACGCCATGTCGAGCTAAAGCTCCGGGAAGTCCGGGAAAGCAAAGCCCGTCCCAAGCAGCCGACGGCCGCGGAGTAGCGCGGACCGCGCGGCGCGCGCATCCATCGCCAGCCGCAGCAGCACCGGAAGCTGGCTTGGCCGCCGCGCCAGCGATCCGAGCAGGGCCGGCAGGTTGACGCCGCCATCGGGCCGCATCGAGACCAGCGCCGCGTGCGGAAGCGTGCGGTGGGCCGGGTCGATGACGACGCGGCAGACGGCGAAAGGCAGGCCGTGCGCGATGGCGACGCGGGCCGCGATATGGGATTCCATGTCGACCGCCGCCGCTGCTGTGCGGGCGTGCAGGGCGAGTTTTGCGGGTGCTCCCCCGACTGGCGTATCGACGCTGACCATGGCCGCGTGCGTTGCGTCGGACAGCCTATGCAGCAACTCAGCCGACCAGGCCGGGTCCGTCGGCCAGCGCTCCGTCTCGGTGATGACCGCCTCCGCCGTGACCCAATCGCCCGGCGCCAGATGCGGCGCCAGTCCCCCCGCCGTGCCAAAGCTGACGATACCGCTGGCGCCCGCCGCGACCGCGCGCTCCAGGTCGGCGATCATCTGGCGCTCGTCCCGTCCGTGGACAACCACGACGCCCTCCCCGGCCGCGATGCGGGCCTCGAAGGCGAGGCCGGTCACGACGATGACGGGCCGGCGCTCAGGCTTGGCCATCACATGCCGAACGCGACGGACGGGGCGTTGCCGGCCTTGATGTTGCGGTAGCGCGCCATTGCCCAAAGCGGGAAGAACTTTGGATAGCCGTGATAGCGCAGATAGAAGACGCGCGGGAAGCCGGTCGCGGTGAAGCGCTCCTCCGGCCAGAGGCCATCAGCGGCTTGCGTGCGTTGCAGATAGGCAATGCCGCGCTCGACTGAAGGATCGTCCGCCATGCCGGCCGCCATCAGGCCGAGCAGAGCCCATGCCGTCTGCGATGCAGTGCTGGGCGCCGGTTCATAGCCGCGATAGTCGAGCTTGTAGCTGGTGCCGTCCTCGCCCCAGCCGCCATCGGCATTCTGGATCGACACGAACCATTCCGCCGCCTTGCGCACCTCCGGCAAGGCGTGATCGACGCCGGCGGCATTCAGCGCGCACAGCACCGACCAGGTGCCGTAGATATAGTTCATGCCCCAGCGGCCGTACCAGCTACCGTCCGGCTCCTGCGTGCCGCGAAGATACTCGACGGCCCTTGCCGCCTCCGGGCTGTTCGCGGGCGTCTCGCCGAGCTGGGCGAGCATGGATAGGCAGCGTGCCGTCACATCGGCGGTCGGCGGATCGAGCAGGGCGCCGTGATCGGAGAAGGGGATGTTGTTGAGATATTCGTAGCTGTTGTCGGCGTCGAACGCGCCCCAGCCGCCATTGCCGCTCTGCAGGCCAACCACCCATTCGCGGCCCCGGTCGATCGGCTCGCGGAAACGCTGCGGATCGGCCTCCAGGCGGCCGGCCGCCCGGTCCATCGCCATGACGACGACGGCGGTGTCATCGAGATCAGGATAATGCGGATTGGCATATTGGAAGGCCCAGCCGCCCGGCCGGACATCCGGGCGCCGCTCCGTCCAATCGCCGGCGACGTCGAGCACCTGCAACGGCTTCAGCCAGTCGAGCCCGCGTGCCGCCTTCTTGACCGCCTCGTCGCCGCCGACTTCCAGCAGCGTCTGGCAGGCGAGCGCCGTATCCCAGACCGGCGAGACGCAGGGCTGGCAATAGGCCTCGTCCTCTTTCACCACCAGCAGCTTGTCGACGGAGTTGCGCGCGGCCACGACATCGGGGTGATCCTTGGGAAAGCCCAGCACGTCGAACATCAGCACGCTGTTGGCCATCGCCGGGAAAATCGCGCCGAGCCCGTCCTCGCCGTTGATGCGTTCCCGGACGAAGGCGACCGCCTTGTCGATGGCGCCCTTGCGCGGCGCCGCCGGCATCCATGGCTCGGCGACCCGCAGCCCCATGTCGATGCCCCGGAACAGCAGGAACCAGAACCATTTCTGATGCGGGGCCTTCGAGGGCGCGCCGACGCTCTGCGGCGGCTGCAGGAAGAGTTCGTCGATGGTGACGCCCTTCGGATTGCGCGCCTTCGGCTTCAGCGCCTGCAGCACCAGCAGCGGCACGATCACGGTGCGCGCCCAATAGGAGATCTTCGACAGATGGAACGGGAACCAGCGGGGCAGGTGCATGATCTCGACCGGCATCACCGGCACCGCCCGCCACGGCACGACGCCGTAGAGCGCCAGCAGCACGCGGGTGAACACATTGCTGTCCGCCGCACCGCCACGGGCGAGGATGGCCTCGCGGGCGCGCCGCATATGCTCCGCATCCGGCGCATCGCCGATCATCTTCAGCGCGAAATAGGCTTTCACGCTGGCGCTCATGTTGAAATCGCCGTCCTGGAACAGCGGCCAGCCGCCATGCGCGCCCTGGATGCGGCGCAGATAGACGGCGATCTTGGCCTCGAGCGGCGCATCGACCGGCTCGCCGAGATAATGCCGCATCAAGACATATTCAGCCGGAATGGTGGCGTCCGCCTCGAGCTCGAAGACCCAGTGCCCGTCCTGCTGCTGCCATTTGAGCAGCGCCTTGGTCGCGGCATCGATGTGGTCGTCGAGCCTATCGGCCGTCCGCTTATGCGGCCGTGCCGATGACAGGTCGATGCTCGGTCGTGCGGTCATAGTCCCTCGACAGTCCGTATTGTTTTTTTCTAACCGAATCTGCTGCCTTGTTGCCCGATCTGATCGCGCCTTCGATGGTTGCGGGCAGGCCGGTCGCCGTCCAGTCGCCTGCAAGCACGAGATTGTCCCAAGCCGTATCGGTCGCCGGCCGCTTGGCATCCTCGCCCGGCAGCGCCGCGAAGGTCGCTCTGCGTTCCCTAATGATCTGCCACGGTGGCAAATCCTCGGCAAGTCCTGTGATTACAGACACTTCTTTCCACAAGTTGCGAGCGAGGGTTTCGCGCGGCGTATCAAGCAGCCGGTCCGCACCGCTAATTGTGATGGATAATCGATCACGGAAGGCAAAGATCCATTCCACCGTCCCGTTGACGATCCCCGTCATCGGCGCGAGGCCCGGGGGCGGCGCGATACGGAAGTGACCGTTAACGATAGAGCGGAATTGCGAGGGAGCCTGCAAGCCGGGCACCAGCGTCAGCGCCACCAGAGCCGGGACCGCGAGAACGACGCCGTCGCCCGGCGCGAGCGGCACGCTGTCCTCGCCGAAATCGAGTTTTGCGACGCGGCGCTCATCGAGGCCGAGGGCGCGCAGGCGGTGGCCATATTGCACTCGAACGCCCTGGGCTTCCAGATAGCGAAGCGCGGGCTCGACAAAGGCGCTCGACAGGCCGTCCGAGGCGATCAACGGTCGGCAAGCCCTGCCGCCCTTCGCCAGCGTCTCGCGCATGGTCGCGGCGGCGAGGCTGGCCGAGGATTCGGCGGGATCGGTGTTGAGCGCGGCGAGCAGCAGAGGGTGCCAGAGCCGGTCATAGAGCCGGCCACTGCAACGCATCACATCGGCGATGGTCTTATCGCGGCCGGCCCACATCAGCGGCGCCGCGCCGAAATAATCGCGGGCCCGCGTTCCTGGCACCCGGCGGCCTGTGTCGAAAACCCACCAGGGCAGGCGGCCGTCATTGGGGCGCAGCGTCCAGCGCTCGCCCGTCGCGAGGTCGACGAAGGGGAAGATGGCGCCTTCAGGGGTGGTCAGCCGGTCGCGTCCGCCGATCAGATCCAGATAGGCGAGCGCGGTGTGGTTGCCCGACAGGATGACGTGGTTGCCATTGTCGATGGTGATGCCGAGCGTCGCGTCATGATAGGAGCGGCAGCGCCCGCCGGCCTGGCTGGTCGCCTCGTGCAGGGCGATATCGGCCCCGGCATCCTTCAGCCGGACGGCGGCGGCAAGCCCGGCCAATCCGGCGCCGATGATGTGAATGACGGGCTTCGACATCAGACGAGGGCGTGCCTCAGCACGAGCCACAACAGATAGGGCCGGCTGATGCGCACGCGCTCCCGGGGCAAAGACCAGCCGCGCGCGATCAGCTTTTGCAGCACCACCTTATAGGCTTCGGACATCAGGCGCGGCGTGCGCACAATGCGGCGCGGATAGCGGTTCATGACGGCATCGGCGGCGGCGAAATGGCGCTCGATGATCGCGAGGGCAGGCTTGCAGGCTTCGCCGAGCGCAGGGCTTTCGATGACGGTCGCCGGGTCGCTGCTGTCGATGCCGGCGGCGTCGAGCCATTCTCGGGCGAGATAGAGGCGTCCCATGCTCGCATCCTCATCGACGTCGCGCAGGATGTTGGTCAGTTGCAGCGCGCGCCCGAGATGATGGGCAAGCGTCAGACCATCGGCGCGTTCGAGGCCGAACACCTTGACGGAGAGCCGCCCGACGGCGCTGGCGACGCGGTCGCAATAGAGGTCCAGCGTCTCGAAGCTGGGCGCGCGGATATCGGCGAGGATGTCCATCTCCATGCCGTCGATGACAGCCAGGAAATCCTTCCGCTCCAGCCGGAAATCGCGCATCGGCACGACGAGCCCGGCAACGCGGGGCGCGGCGACGCCTGCATAGAGCGCGTTGATATCGTTGCGCCAGAGCGCGATCTGCTCCAGCCGCCCGTCGCGCGGGCCTTCGTCGTCGGCGACGTCGTCCACCGCGCGGCAGAAGGAGTAGATCTCGAACATCGCCTCGCGCTGGCCGGGCGGCATGATCCGCATGGCGGCGTAGAACGAACTACCCGAGGCGCGCTTGGCGGCGGGCTCGATCATCGGTTCATCGTAGCTTTGCTGGATCGTCATGCGTCTTGGGCCTTTCGATAGGCAAAGCGGGCCTTTACGAAGCGCCGGATCAGTCCCTCGCTGATCGCGAGGGCACCTATTCCGCCGACACCCGCCTTTGAAAGATGCACCTTTTCACTTAACGGATCGCGCTGTGTGAGCATCCGCCTCAGCGTTATGGCCAGTTTCTGGATCACTGCGATTTCAAGTCCGAGACGCAAATCCGCGACCTCGGCATATAAGGGACGTGCATCATCGAGGAGCGCCGAGGTCCGGTCCGCCAGATCGCCCACGCATGCGAGCAGGCCCGGCGTCGCTTTGGCTGCTCCGAGATCGGTGACCTCGGCGCCGTGGCGGGCGAAGGCGTCGAGCGGGATATAGACGCGGTCGAGGCGCCGGTAATCCTGCCCGCAATCCTGCAGGTGGTTGATGATCTGAAGCGCCGCGCAAAGCGGGTCGGACGCCGCCCAGGTGTCGCGGCTTTCGCCATGCACGTCCAGCACGAAGCGGCCGACCGGCATGGCCGAGACGGTGCAATAGCCGATGAGATCGTCCCAATCGCGGTAGCGGCGCTTGGTGACATCCATGCGGAAGGCGGTCAGCAGATCGAGCGGGTGGCGCGTTGACAGCCCGCGCTCGGCGATGGCGGCGCGCAGCGGCAAGGCTTCGGCGGCGATCTCGCTCTTGCCGGTCAGCGTGTGCTCGAGGCTGTCCAGCAGGGCGAATTTCTCGCTTTCGGACAAGGACGGGTTGTCCGCGACATCGTCCGCCGCCCGCGCGAAGCGGTAGAAGGCGAGGATCGTCGCCCGATGGCGCTCGTTGATGAGGCGCGAGGCAACCGGGAAATTTTCCTCGCGGTGCGTCTTGCTCGGGCCTTGGCCGGCAGTGTTCGTCATTGCCCCTCGATCCTTCTGGCCTGGACGCGACCCTTCCACAGCCCCCCGCGTCCGCGCATATATTGATAGGCGGAATCCAAGGTGAACATCAGGTAAAGCGCCGCAATGGCCGGCAGCGCCAGTCCCCAGAGGGGCGACAGGCGGTAAAAACGCAGAATCGGCTGAAAGGCGAAGGCCATCAGCACCCACGCCAACGCGCCGAATGATTGGGCGAGGCCGGTTCCGAACACAGCATATAGTGGGGGCAACAAGAAAATCAGCGTCATCGCCAGGGCGACACCCGCCAGCACCAGCGGCGAATAGCCGAGCTGGTCATAGGCCGAGCGGGCGACCATGCGCCTGATGTCGCCGACGTCAGGATAGGGCCGCAGGCTGTGCGCGCGCTCCGTCAGACCGAGCCAGACCGGGCCGACGGATTTCAGCCGCTCGCCGAGGGCGCAATCGTCGATCAGGGCATTGCGGATCGCCTCGATGCCGCCCGCCTGCGTCAGCGCATCGCGCCGGACGAGCATGCAGCCACCGGCGGCGGCGGCGGTCTCGTTGTCCGGGCGGTTGACCCAGGCGAAGGGGTAGAGCATCTGGAAGAAGAAGACAAAGGCCGGGATGAGGCCGCGCTCGGCTAGGCTTTCGCAGCGCAGCTTCACCATCCAGGATGTCAGCACCGTGTCGCGGGCCTCCGCGTGGGAGACGAGGTGGCGCAGCGCGTCCGGGGCAAAGGCGATATCGGCGTCGGTGAAGAGCAGATAGTCGGGGCGCTTTGGCTGGCTGCCGGCGTGGTCCACACCCTGTTTCATAGCCCAGAGCTTGCCGGCCCAGCCTTGCGGCAATGGCTCGCCTTCCACCACTACCAGCCGTTCCGGCCGCAGCAGGCGTGCCGCAGCGGCACGGGCATTTGCCGCCGTGGCGTCGGTGCTTTGGTCATCGACCAGGATCACTTCGAAGGATCCCGGGTAGTCTTGCTGCAGAAGCGAGCCAAGGCTCTCGGCAATCACGTCGGCCTCGTTGCGCGCTGGAACTACGGCCACAACACGCGGCCAAACCTGCGGTTCCGGAGACGCCTCCCGCTCCTCGCGCATGTCGGCGCGCCAAAAGCCGCCGCGCGCAAAGATCAAATAGAGCCACGCCGCGAGCGCGGCCGACGCGAATGCAACGCTGACTGTCATTGGTACTGGTCCATCTAGCCGCTCGCGCGCGCCTTCATGGCGTGGTCGGCCAGCGTCTTGCCGAGCGACCAGATCGCGCCGGGGACGCGATGCGCGTCGGCGATGGCGGTCTCGAAGGCGCGCTCGATCCAGGCGCAATCGGCGTCGTTGATGATGAGCGGCGGCAAAAGCTTGATGGTGTGGATGCGGTGCCCCGCAACCTGGGAGAGGATCTTGTGCTCCTTGAACAGGGGGATGGTGATGAGCTGGCAGAACAGACCGCTATTGACGGTCTCCAGCGCGTTCCAAGACATTTTCAGCTTGAACGAGCGCGGCGCGCCGAACTCGACGCCGATCATCAGGCCCTTGCCGCGCACCGTCTTCACCAGCTCGTAGCGATCGGCCATGGCCTGGAACGACGCCAGCAACCGGTCGCCCATGCGGGCGGCGTTCTCGATCAGCCCTTCGGACTCGATGACGTCGAGCGTCGCGAGGCCGGCCGCCATCGCCATGTCGTTCTTGGAGAAGGTCGAGCCGTGCACCACGGCGCGGTCCATGCGGCTGAAGACCTTGTCGAACACCCATTTGCGCGTCAGCACCGTGCCGACCGGGATGTGCCCGCCCGACAGCGATTTGGCCAGCAGCACCATGTCAGGCTCGACGCCCCAATGCTCGACGGCGAGGAAACGGCCGGTGCGCCCGATGCCGGTTTGGATCTCATCGGCGACGAAGAGCGTTCCATATTTACGACAGAGATCCTGGACGCCTTGGAGATAGCCCTCATCCGGCAGGTTCACACCCTTGCCTTGGATCGGCTCGACGACGAAGGCGGCGACCTGGCGGGACTGGAGAGCCTCCTCCAGCGCCGGCAGATCGTTGAACGGGACCTCGACGCAATCGGGCAGCAGCGGGCCGAAGCCGTTGCGGAAAATATCGTCGCCGTTCAGCGACAGAGCGCCATAGGAGAGACCATGGAAGGCATGACCGCAATAGACGATGCCCGGCCGTTTCGTCGCCGCGCGGGCGAATTTCAGCGCCGCCTCAACCGCCTCGGTGCCGGAATTGGCGAAGAACGCCTTTTCGAGATAAGGCACGCGGCGCAGCAGCCGGTCGGCGAGGATGCCAGCGAGGGCGGACACGTCCATCTGCACCAGATTGGGCAGGTCGCTGTCGAGCACGGTCTTCAACGCGTCGCGGACGGTCGGATGGTTCCGGCCAATGGCGAAGACGCCGAAGCCGCTCAGCAGGTCGAGATATTGCTCGCCATTCCGGTCGTACAGATATTGCCCGCTGCCGCGGCAGAAACCGACATCATAGCCGATGGTCTTCAGCACCCGGACCATCTGTTCGTCGAGATGGCGGGTGTGCAGCGAATAGCGCTCGGCCTCCCGCTCCCTAAACAACTCCGCGATATTATTCTGGCTCACGCGCTTCTCCTGGCAGCAGCGAAAAGGGAATTAACCACTGAGCATGAATGGATGTTTCCTCGCCTAGTCTCGCGCCCATATGTCCATTTGCCGCGTCTGGACGCCGCCGATGGTCCCCAAACTGGTCGTGTTCTGCGGGCAGTCTAACCATATCCCGATGACAGAACATGAACGTGCAACACAGATATGGGAGAAGGCGATGAAAAATCCTATCCCCGCTTTTATCCTTTTAGTCTGTCTGGCGAGCCCGGCCCTTGCTGCTGCGGACCCGACCGGCGAATGGCTCGTAAAGGACGGCACGGCCCGAATTCGGATCAATCCTTGTGCGGATGCGCTCTGGGGCGTCATCGCCTGGGCGCAGACTCCGGGCACGGATCAAAATAACCCGAACCCGGCTCTGCGCAACCGTCCGATTATTGGGATGCCGATCCTCCTGAGAATGAAGAAGGTCGAGCCGAACCGCTGGGAAGGCGAAGTCTATAATGCCCAGAACGGCAAGACCTATACGTCAAATATCAGCCTTGTCAAAACCGATGTGCTCAGGATCGAGGGCTGTATTCTCGGCGGACTGTTCTGTGACGGCGAAAACTGGACGCGCGTGACCTCGATGAAGGACGCGCCCAAGCCTGCGCCGCCAAAACCCGGTACCAATAACGGCGTCTGCCCCTAGATCACGATGATTTTGAATTGGATCAATCCAAATCATGAACGGTGATCTCGTTCTAATTTAGAGCGGGATGACGAGCGGTGCCACTTTGCCTCATCCCGCTCCAGAGCACTTACCGTCTGCCTGGTCCCCGCGAAAGCGGGGATCGCATCGACAAGCTCGAATTCATCTCCTTGCTGCGACTTGATCCCCGCTCCTCGCGGGGATTTCGCATGAATGCCCCTAAAGGGCTTGATCGCTGCCTTTTTTGTGCTCGCGGGGCGGGCCCATCAGAACCGGCTGGAACAGCACCGCCGCCGCCATGGTGCAGACCAGCGACAAGGCCAGCAGCTTCCCCATGCTCGACGTGCCCGGATGGTTCGAAAGCCAGAGGCTGCCGAAGGCGGTCGCCGTCGTCATCGCGCTGGAAATCACCGCGCGGGTCAGCGTCGATTGCAGCAGGTTGGTTTTGCCGCTGCGCCAGGCGGTGATGTAGTAGATCTTGAAGGCCACGCCGATGCCCAGCAGCAAGGGCAGCGCGATGATATTGGCGAAGTTGAGCGGCATGCCGAAAATCACGCAGAGCTCCAGCGTGACCGCCCCGGCCAGGATCAGCGGCACGAGCGTCAGCATCACGTCGGTGAAGCGCCGCAGGGCGATCCACAGCAGGACCGTGATGGAGAGCAGGGCCCAGGCACCGGCTTCGATGAACGCCTTCACGATGGTGCGTCCCGCCTCCAGGATGGTGACGGGCATCCCCGTGGCGTCGGGCTCGACCGCGAGCACGGCTTCGGCGAAACGGCGCAGGACTTCGTTGTCGGCCGGATCGCCCTTCGGCGCCGCATCGACGCGCGCGCGCCCGTCCGGTGTCGTCCAGTCCATGGTAAGGGCGGCAGGCAGCGTCTCCAGCGTGACTCGCTGCGCCTTCAAACTGTTCCGCAAGCCGCCAAGCGCGATATGGAGCGGCGGAATGAGCGCCGCCTCGGCCCGGCGGCGGGCGGCCTGGTCGGCGCTCGCAAGGAGGGCCAGCGAGACGGAAAGCCTTTTCGCGGCGGACACGCCCGGCCCAGTGCCGTCGCCCGCGACCTGCTTCAGACGGTCGGACATGGCCCTGGCGGCGGCCACCGTCTCGGCATCGGACGGCGCCGGCTTGGTCTGCGGCGGATTGAGCACCGGATCGAGCGCCCCGGCGGCGCGCTGGATTAAACCGAGCTTTTCGTCCTGTCCCTCGGGAATGAAGCTCGACAAGGTCATCGTGCGCTCCACCTCCGGCAGCTTGGCGAGGCGCGCGGCAGCGGCGTCCGCCTGCGGCAGCGACGGCGCGAGCAGCTCGATCGAACTGCCGCTGGTCGTCGGATCGTTGCGCAGCTCCAGATAGGTCGAGATGGATTCGGTCTTCGGGTCGCGCAGGTTGAGCGGATTGGAATCGAAGCGGAGGAAATACAGCAGCGGCAATCCCAGGATGACGACCGCCAAGGTGCCGACAATCACCGGCAGGCGATGCGTCTCCAGGAAATGGTCGACCGGCGCCAGCCAGCGATAGCCGACCGCATCGGGTTCGGGCGGCGGCTTCAGGATGTCGAGCAGCACGGGCAGCAGCGTGATGCTGGTGAAGAAAGCGATGATCATGCCCGATCCGGCGATCAGCCCGAGCTCGGACAGTCCGCGATAATCGGTCGGCAGGAAGGACCAGAAGCCGGCGGTGGTCGCGGCGGCGGCAAGCGCCAAGGGGCCGCCCGCCTTTTGCGCGGCGCTGAGCAAGGCGACCTGCACGTCGTCATGATCGTGCCGCTCGGCCCGGTAGCGCACGCTGTATTGCAGGCCGAAATCGACGCCGATGCCGATGAACAGCACGGCGAAGGCGACCGAGATCAGATTCAGGGCGCCGACCATCATCAATCCGAGCGCCGCCGTGACGGCCAGTCCGACAATGAGACTGATGAAGACCGCCACGATGATCTTGGCCGAGCGCAGGGCGAGCCAGAGGATCAGCAGCACCGCCAGGATGGTCAGCGTGGTATTCAGGAACGCGCCTTCCTTCAGGGAGGCGAATTCCTCATCGGCGATCGCGACTTGCCCGGTCAGGCGCACGCGCGCGCCGAAATCCTGGGACAGTTTCAGGTCGGACGCCGCCTTGCGGATGGCGGCCGAAGCGGCGGCGCCGGGCTCCAGCGCGTTGAAATCCAGGACCGGCTGCACTTCGATGAAGCGGCGCAGCTCGGTTGTGGTCGCCGGCTTGCCGCTCATCAAAACGCGCCAGGAGAAGCTGGCGGGGCGGCCCGCGACGCTGGCGTCCAGCGTGTCGGCGAGCATCGTCATCGGGCGGGCGAGATCGTCGAGCTTGAACTGGCCGGCCTGCACCCCGCCGATGCCGATGGCGAGACCGTCCAGGACGCCGCGCAGGCTGGGATCGCCGGCAAGCGTGCCGAGCAAGGGCCTTGCGCCCATCAGGAGGTTCGTGGTCCGGCCGACCTCTTCGACGCTCTGGAACAACAAGCCGTTTTCTTGGAAGAACGGGCCGCCGCCCGGCTCGCGGACCGACTTGAACAGCGCGGGCTGCTCCGACAGGCGCCTCGCCAGATTGCTGGTCGCCTGCTCCGCGAGTTCCGGCGTGGGCGCATCGATCACGACCAGGATCGTTGCATCCCGGTGCGGAAATGCCGCGGCGAAGGCCAGCTCACGCTGGCGCCAGGGAAGCTCGGGGGAGATCAGCTTGCTGACATCGGTGTCGATCGCAAAGTGGCGGGCGGTGTAGCCGGCTGACAGGATTGTCAGCAACACGGCGGCACCGATGACGTACCACGTGTATCTTGTGCAGAAATCGACTATTCGTAAAATTGCTGCCGTTAGCATGTTTGACTCTTGGTGCAGTCTAGATCGTGTTTCACCATTCGTTGTCCATTTTGCGGAGGATGCCGATCCGGCAGAAAATCGGCTGGACGAGGATCCCGGCCATGTTATGGCGCAAGATCGGGGAACGACCAGTTAAGATGGGTGATTGAGATATAGGACAAACAATCCGCGTTAAATATGTGGGATATCAGCCAAATCGACGTGGGCTGACATTTGGCCACAGACTGACCTGCCGCAATGTTCTTATTGTCTAAAGCCGCCCCTTCTCCACAACGAAAGCCACTCCCTAATGATAAGTCCGAAGACCGACACAGTGTTCCTTGCGCGTCTGGACGCGGTGGCGTCGGATATCAACCTCCTGCTCGATACCCTTCTGTCGCCGCTGCCGGCTGACGGTGAACGAAGCCGTCCCGCGCGGCTGCTCGAGGTCATGCGCTATGCAAGCTTGGATGGCGGAAAACGCTTGCGCCCGTTTTTGGTAGTCGAAACAGCCGCGCTGTTCAACATTCCTCGCGAACGTGCCTTAACGGTCGGGGCGGCGCTGGAATGCGTGCATTGCTATTCGCTGGTGCATGACGACCTGCCCGCGATGGACAATGATCCGCTGCGGCGGGGCCGTCCCACCGCCCATATCGCCTTCGACGAAGCGACCGCGATCCTGGCGGGCGACGGCCTGCTGACCTTTGCCTTCGATATCCTCGCGCGCCCCGACGCCCATCCCGATGCGGGCGTCCGGATCGAGCTGGTGCGGGCGCTGTCGCGCGCGGCCGGGCTCGGCGGCATGGCGGGCGGGCAGATGCTTGACCTCGCCGCGGAAGGGCGTTTCGGCGATGGCAAGCCGCTGCCGCTCACGGCCGAGGAAATCGCCACGCTTCAGGCCATGAAGACCGGGGCGCTGCTGCATTTCGCCTGTATCGCCGGCCCGATGCTGGCGCAGGCTCCGGCGGCACAGCGCGAAGCCCTGCATCGCTTCGGCACCGTGCTCGGCCAGGCTTTCCAGATTGCCGACGACCTGCTCGACGTCGAGGGCGACGCGGCGACGGTTGGCAAAGCGACGGGCAAGGATGCCGCGCTCGGCAAGGCGACGCTCGTCAGCGTGCTGGGCGTCCCTGCGGCGAAAGAGCGCCTCGCGATGCTGCTTGCGGAAGCCGAAGCCGCCCTGGCGCCGTTCGGCGACAATGCCAAATGGCTCAAGTCCGCCGCCCGCTTCATCGCCGAGCGGGACAGCTAGAGGCCTTCGATTCGTTCGTCAGATAAGGGAATTTTCTGGCTTCCAGCGGCTTAGGCAGCGGCGTGGTGTGGCGCTGGCATGGCTGGATGTCATGCCGGAAGGGTATGCGCATGACCGCTGCCCCCTCCCACGAGGCCAATCAGAGATTGCAGACACTGCACTGATTCGCCGAAAATTGAATGATTGCGATCACGTCTTTGTTTTCACGGGAACAATCCTAGGCGCCGGGGGCTAAGCAAGGGCTTTTGCTGGCACTCCTACTTTTGCTCGTCTGCCTTCAAAAGAGTGAAGCCGTTATACTTCCGGCCTTGTGGGAAGTGGGTGAAACGGATTGAAGGCGTCTCCCATGAGCGATGTTGTTTTCAGTACGCTACAAGATCATGCAATACTCCCCCGGGACGATTTGGCGTCCCAAAACTTCCATCTCGAAGTCCTGACACGAGAAGAATTGGTCCAACACCCGCATTGGGCGCGGGCCTTTGCCAATGAACGCAAGGACCACCGCTATTTCGAGCTGGTCGAGGACACGCTCCACCCCGAATTCGACTACCGCTATTTCGCCGTCCAGGACGAGCGCGGCACGGTGCGCGCGGTGCAGCCCTTCTTCATTCATGACCAGGACATGCTCGCCGGCACCGGACCGTGGGTGCGCAAACTCGCCGATCTCACCCGCCGGATCTGGCCGCGATTCCTGCTGATGCGCACGCTGATGGTCGGCTGCGCAGCGGGCGAGGGTCATCTCGACAGCAGCGAATTGCCCAGCGACAGGGTCGCCCAACTCCTCGCCGAGGGCATGGCGGCGCATGCCAAGCGCCTCGGGGCCAAGCTGATCGTCATGAAAGAATTCCCAGCGGCCGATCGCGGCGCCCTGCAATGCATGCTGGAGCACGGCTATACCCGCGTGCCCAGCCTGCCGATGACGCGCGTCGGCATCGAATATTCCAGCTTCGAGGAATATATGACGAAGGTGCTGAGCGGGAACATGCGCTCGAACCTGCGGAAGAAGTTCAAGGCCTCCAAGCGGCTGGCCTCGCTCGAGATGAGCGCCCTGCGCGACGTGTCCCCCATCATCGACCAGGTCTATCCGCTCTATCTCGCCGTCTATGAGCGCTCGGCGCTGCGTTTCGAAAAGCTGACCAAGGATTATCTCTGCGGCATCGGCCGCCGGATGCCCGACCGGGTGCGCTTCTTCGTCTGGCGGCGCGGCGAGCAGATCGTTGCCTTCGCCATGTGCATGGTCGACGGCGATTCGGTGGTCTCGGAATATATCGGCTTCGACTATGAATACGCCTTCGATCTGAACCTGTATTTCATCGTCGTGCGCGACGTGATGGCCTGGTCGATCGCCAACCGCTACCAGAATTACCGCAACACCGCCGTCAATTACGAGCCCAAGCTGCATATGCGCTATCTGCTCGATCCGCTCGACCTCTATGTCAGGCACACGAGCCCGGCGGCGAATTTCGTCCTGAAATACGCGCTCCCCCTGATGGAGCCGACCCGCTACGACAAGGTTCTGAAGCGCTTCCCCAACTATTCCGAGCTTTGGCCGCCGAAAAGTTAGAGCGGCGCCGGCAAAGCCCCCCCTTGTCCCGAAGACCGCAAAGCGGTGAGCCGGGACCCAATGGCCGATTGGCAATTGCCGCGGTGAGAGCCGATGCGAGTAGGTCCCGGCTCCACCGCCGGGGCAACGGAGAGATTTTCAGTTCACAGATTTCACACTGTCGGCGGCCTTCCCTCGCCCTTCCCCTTTGCGTCAAAATCGGACCATGCGCCGCAAGAACGGCGAAGCGGTCCGGAGAATTGATCGTCACAGTGAAAGCGCCGGGTAAGGCAATCCGGGCTATGTGTTCCAGAGGCCGCCCTTGATCCGCCCGGATACGGATCGTGCGTTCGTTATTTGTCGAGGAGCTTGTGGTGGAACTCGACCCTGTCATGCTCGCGCGCATCCAGTTCGCGTTCACCATCATCTTTCACATTATCTTTCCCACCTTCACCATCGGCCTGTCCGCCTATATCGCCACCTTATGCGTGATGTGGATGCGCACCGGCCTTGAGCGCTACCGCAGCCTCGCCCGCTTCTGGACCAAGATCTTCGCCGTCTCCTTCGCCATGGGCGTGGTGTCGGGGATCGTGCTTTCCTACCAGTTCGGTACCAATTGGAGCCGCTTCTCGGTGGTCACCGGCAATGTCATCGGCCCGATGATCGGCTATGAGGTGATGGTCGCCTTCTTCCTCGAGGCGACCTTCCTCGGCGTGCTGCTGTTCGGCTGGGACCGGGTGCCGCCCTGGCTGCACACCATGGCCGCGATCATCGTCGCGACGGGCACGCTGCTCTCCTCTTTCACGATCCTGTCGGCGAATAGCTGGATGCAGACCCCGGCCGGCTTCGAGATGCGCGACGGCATCGCCTTTCCGGTCGACTGGCTCGCCATCATTTTCAATCCGAGCTTCCCCTACCGCCTCGCCCATATGGTGACCGCCGCCTATCTGACGACCTCCTTCGTCGTGCTCGCCGTCGGCGCGCGCTATCTGCTCTCCGGCCAGCAGCTCGATCACGGCCGCACCATGCTGCGCATGGGCGTCGGCTTCGCCGCCATCGTCGCACCGCTCCAACTCTTCATCGGCGACCAGCACGGCCTGAACACGCTCAAGCACCAGCCGCTGAAGATCGCCGCCATCGAGGCGCATTGGGACGGCAGCAAGCCCGGCGACCTCGTGCTGTTCGCCTGGCCCGACGAGAAAACCGAAAGCAACCGCTTCGCCATCACCATCCCCAACGGCGCCGCGCTGCTGCTGACCCATAGTTGGGACGGCCTGTTCCCCGGCCTGAAAAGCGTACCGCCGGAGGACCGCCCGCCGGTGCTGCCGCCCTTCTTCGCCTTCCGCATCATGGTCGGCATCGGGCTTTTGATGATCGCGGCGGCGTGGTGCGGCCTGATCTTGTGGCGGCGCGGCGACCTGTTCAACACCCGCTGGTATCTCTGGCCGCTGAAACATGCCTGGTGGACCGGCTTCGTCGCGGTGATCTGCGGCTGGGTCGTCACCGAGACCGGCCGTCAGCCCTGGGTCGCCTACGGCATCCTGCGCACCGGCGACGCCGCCTCGCCGGTCGCGGTCAATGCCGTCGCCACCTCGCTGGTGCTGTTCGTCATCGTGTACAGCATCGTCTTCGCCATGGGCATCTACTACATCAACCGGCTGATCACGCGCGGTCCGGACGATCCCCTGGTCGAGCAGGCCGGACGGGCGGCGCCGGTGCCCTCGATGTCGGCGCGCGGGGGTGCCGGATGATATCTCAGTCCCCAAGCCAATGAGGCCGTGCGATGGAAGCCTATCTGCCGATCATCTGGGCCGGGATCATCGGCTTTGCCGTGGCGATGTATGTCATTCTCGACGGCTTCGATCTCGGCATCGGCATCCTGTTCCCCTTCGCCGCGACCGAGCAGGAGCGCGACCTGATGATGAACTCGGTCGCCCCCTTCTGGGATGGCAACGAGACCTGGCTGGTCTTCGGCGGCGCCGGGATGCTGGTCGCCTTCCCCCGCGCCTACTCGATCATCCTGCCGGCGATGTATCTGCCGGTCATCATCATGCTGCTGTCGCTGGTGTTCCGGGGCGTCGCCTTCGAATTCCGCTGGCTCGGCGTCACCGCGAAACGCTGGAGCGTGCCCTTCGCCGCCGGCTCGATCCTGGCGGCCTTCTGCCAGGGGCTGATCCTCGGCGGCCTGATCCAGGGCGTCAAGGTCGAGAACGGCGCCTTCGCCGGCGGCACATTCGACTGGCTGACGCCCTTCTCCTTGCTCTGCGGCTGTAGCCTCGTTTGCGGCTACGCCCTACTCGGCGCGACGTGGCTGATCATGAAGACCGATGGCGCCATCGAGGATCGCGCCCGCGACCATGCCAAGACCCTGCTCGCCGTGATGCTGATTTTCATGGCCATCGTCAGCGTCTGGACGCCTCTCGCCATCGACCGCATCGCCGAGCGCTGGTTCACCTTGCCCAACTTCCTCTTCGTCTGGTGGATCCCCGCTGCGACCGCGCTCGTCGCCTTCGCCACCTGGCGCTGGCTGGAGACGGGCCGCGAGGCCCTGCCCTTCATCGGCACGATCATGCTGTTCCTGCTCGGTTTTCTCGGACTGGTGGTGTCGAGCTTCCCTTATCTCGTGCCGCCCTCGCTGACGATCTGGGACACCGCCGCCGCCCCCGCCACCCAGATTTTCATGCTGATGGGCGCGCTGATCATGTTCCCGATCATCATCGGCTACACCATCTTCGTGTACTGGACCTTCGGCGGGAAGGTAGGAGAAGGCGAGGGCTATCATTGATATCCGTCCCGCCATTTTCGTAATCCTCGCGAAGGTGGGGACCCAGCACGCCGCAGCCTAAGCGGTTGGTCTGAAAGCTAATTTCGAGTTTGTTATTACTGGATCCCCGCCTTCGCGGGGATTTCGTCTTAAGTGGTCGCCAGTTGCTTTCGTCCTCACCGGCACCGACATAGGCTGGGCCGCCGCCCTTTAGGCCCCACGAACACCAACCACCACCGAACGGAAACGCCCGCCTCATGAGCACCGCCCTTCCCGCGCCTTGCGACGAAGCGTTGGCCGCGGGCACGCAGCCCTGCTTCAATCCGCATCCGCGCGCCACGCTCGCCGCAACCATCCTCGGATCGAGCGTCGCCTTCATCGACGGCTCGGTCATCAATGTCGCCCTGCCCGCCCTGGCGCGCGACCTCGGCGCGGGGCCGTCCGGCCTCTCTTGGACCATCAATGCCTATCTGCTGCCGCTCGGCGCGCTGATCCTGCTCGGCGGCGCGGCCGGGGACCATTTCGGACGCCGCCGCCTGTTCCTGATCGGCCTCGCGATCTTCACCACCGCATCGCTCCTATGCGCGATCGCCCCGAGCCTGAACTGGCTGCTGATCGGACGCGGGCTGCAAGGGCTCGGCGCGGCGATGCTGATGCCGAACAGCCTCGCCATTCTCGGCGCGTCGTTCACCGGCGAGGCGCGCGGCGCCGCCATCGGCAGTTGGGCGGCCGTCGGCGCGCTGGCCGGGGCGCTCGGCCCGCTGCTCGGCGGCTGGCTGGTCGACGGCATCGGCTGGCGCACGATCTTCCTGCTCAACGTCCCGATCGCGGCAGCGGCGGCCTATCTGGCCTGGGCCTATGTCCTCGAGAGCAGAGACCATCGCGGTTCCCGCCCGTTGGATTGGACGGGCGCCGCATTGGCGACCGCCGGGCTCGGCCTGCTCACCTGGGCGCTGACCTCGGCATCGGAGGCCGATGCCGCGACGGCGCCATTGTGGGGCGCGGCGGCGGCCGGCTTTGCCCTGCTGGCCGGCTTCATCTGGCTGGAGGGGAAGCGCGGCGACCAGGCGATCATGCCGCTCGCCATGTTCGCGACCCCGGCCTTCATCGGCCTGACCCTATTCACCTTCTTCCTCTACGGCGCCCTCGGCGGACTCATCGTGCTGCTGCCGTTCCTGCTGATAAAAATCGAGAACTGGCCCGCGCTCTCGGCGGGGGCGGCGCTGCTGCCCTTGCCGATCCTGATCGGCTGCGGCTCGCGGATGATGGGGCAGTTGACGGGCCGCTATGGCGGACGCCTGCCGCTGGCCATCGGCTCCGCCATCGTGGCCATCGGGCTTCTGCAATATGCCTGGATCGGCCAGAGCGGCATCGATTACTGGTCGCAGATTTTTCCGGCAACGGTCATTGTCGGGATCGGCATGGGCATCAGCGTCGCGCCGCTGACCACGACGGTGATCGGCTCGGTCGATGCGGACCACGTCGGCGCGGCCTCGGGGTTCAACAGCGCCGTGGCGCGCATCGCCGGGCTGATCGCGACGGCGCTGTTGGGTTTCGTCTTTGCGCTGGAGGCGTCTCCGGAGGCCTTCCTCGCGGGCTTTCGGACGGCGGCATTGATCGGCGCGGCGCTGGCTGCGGCAGGGGCGGTCAGCGCCTTTACGCTGATCGGCCCGACGGCGGCGAAGAACGAAACGGTGTAAACCGGTTCAGGACGCGCCGCCCTGTGCCAGCAGGTCGAGGCTGCGCTGCAGCGCGGCTTGCGAGATGTTGCGCGTGATGAAGACGATGCGCGTGGAATGGTCGGCGCTCGGCCAGGCGGCGAGGCGCACCGGCGGATGCACGATGGCCTGCACCGCATGGACCACCAGCGGACCAGCGGCCCCGCGCACATTGACGATGCCCTTCATCCGCAGCAGGTCCTTGCCGCGAAGGGACAATACCGCGTTCAGCCACTGACGCAGCGCGGCACTCTCGATCGGCGTATCGAGCGTGACGGCGAACGCCTTGATGGCGTCGTCATGGTGGCTGTGGCCGTCGCCGTGATGGTGATGGGCGCGGGAGCCGTCAAACGCCTCGGCCTTGAGCCAGCGCAACGCGCCTTCGCCGGAGCCCGAGGGCGCTTCCGGCGCGCGGTCGAAGAGATCGGCGGGTGAGATCGCGCCGTGGAGGACGGGCACGATTTCCGCGCCCGGATTGATCCGGCGGAGGCGCTCGCTAAGAGCGGCGACGGCATCCGGTTCGACAAGATCGGCCTTCGTCAGGATCAGCACATCCGCCAGCGCGACCTGCTGACGGGCCTCGTCGAACTGGTCGAGCTGGCCCGCCGCATTCGCCGCATCGACCGTGGTGACGACGGCGCGCAGCGTAAATTGCGAGGCAAGCGACGGCTCGGTCGCGAAAATCTGCGCGATGGCGGTCGGGTCGGCGAGGCCGGTCGTTTCGATGGCGATGCGCGAGAAGGGCGGCAGTTCGCCGCGCGCGGCTTTGGCGGTGAGGTCGGTCAGCGTATCGACGAGGTCGCCGCGCACGGTGCAGCAGATGCAGCCGCCCTGCAGCACGACGGCGTTCTCGATGGCGCTCTCGACCAGCAGATGATCGATGGCGACATCGCCGAACTCATTGATGATGACGGCCGTGTCGGCCATGCCGGGGTCGCGCAGCAGGTTGTTCAGCAGCGTAGTCTTGCCGCTGCCGAGAAACCCGGTGATGAGCGTGATCGGGATGGTCATGGCCTGTTGTCCCTTATTCGTCTCCCTGCACGCAGCTTAGTCCCCTCTCCCTGGGGAGAGGGCTAGGGTGAGGGGTTGGTGCGTCAGCCGTGAGTCCGCAACCCCTCACCCGGCACGCTGACGCGCGCCACCCTCTCCCCAAGGGAGAGGGCCAGGCTGCGGCGACATGCGCCTCGCCGTCGTAAGCTTCGGTGCGAGAGCGAGCCTAAATCTCCAACTCCAGCACATACAACCCGCCGGCATGGCGGTCGACGCAGTAGACGATGCCGGTCTCGTCGACATAGACGTCGTTGATCTGGATCGCCGGGACGCGGGAGCCGCGCGGCGCGGCGGGCACAAAAGCCGCGACCTCCTTCGGCTGCAGCGGATCGCTGGTGTCGTGCACCCGCACGCCGCCATTGAACAGCGTCGAGAACAGCAGCGTGTCGGAACGCAAGGCGGTCTCGTGCGGCGGGTTCTCATGCAGATTGTGGCAGCCGAAGCGGCCGCCCTTGCGGCCATATTCCTCGAAGGCCGGCATCGGCAGGACCGACAGCGGCACGAGATTGTCCTCCTTGCGCGCGTCGATGATCCAGGTGAGTTTCGGCCAGTCCGTGCCGTTGTCATGCACGCATTCATGCGTGACGACGAACAGATCCCGGCTCAGCAGCGGCATGACCGTATGGGTGAAGCCGGGGAAGGGCGGGTTCGGATTGAAGGCCGAGATCACTTTCGGGCGCGCCTTGTCGGAAATGTCCATGACATAGCCGCCCCCGTCGATATAGCCGAGATAGCAGCGGTCGGGGCGCTCGGGATAGACATTGGTGTTGTGGCCGCGAAAGCCGCTGTCGATGGCGAGCCGCGTTGGGGCCGGCGCTTCGTCACCCTCGGCCGTGCCCGGCATCCACCAGCGCCCGGCCTCGACCGGCTTGGCCGGATCGCGCACGTCGATGATGAGATAGATCTGATCGTCGAGCGGGTTGCGCGGCGTGAAATCGGCGATGCCGCCCGCGCAATGAATATAGTCGCCATCGACGAACCAGACCTGATGCACGCCGCGCGAATGCGGTCCCGAGCAGTCGAAGACGCTCACCGAGCGCGGGTTCTCCGGCACGCTGATGTCGAACAGCTCGACGCCCGCTGGGGTGAGGCCGGGTTCAAGCGTCTGGTACGCGACCGCCATCAGATTGCCGGTGGTTTCCAGCGAGTTCGAGCGCACGCGATTATGCGGCAGCTCGGTCTGCACGACGACGCGCGGGCGGCGCGGATCGGTGACATCGACGCCGGTGAAATTCTTCGGCGGTCCCTCATGCGCCAGCCACATGATGCGGCGGCCGTCCGGCGCGGCTTGCAGCGACATGCCCTCGCCAATGCCGCCGAAGCCGGCGAGCGGATCATGGCCGATCAGGCGCATGTTCCTAATGAGATCGGGCTTCCCCGCCGAGTCGAGGTCGTTGGGCATCGGTGTCCTCCTGAGCCGCCGCGCTGAGACATGGCACCGGGCGGCTCCATGCGCTGAACGGCTTTATGATCGTTAATCTGGAGAATGTTCGAACATTTTCGGCGAGTCAATGCACCATCCGTCTGGCGTCAGCCGCGCACCGGGACCGGGCCGCTGGCGAGGTCGCGCGAGATGGCCTCGTAATTGCGGGCAACCACCTCGACGCTGCCCTGGAAGTGCTCGGCCAGGATCTGCGTCGCCCGGTCGGCGTCGCGGGCAATGGTGGCTTCCGCCACGGCGCGGTGCTGCTCGCGAACGCGCTGCAGCAATTCCTCCGAGGCCGAGGTGACAACAATGACGGCGCGGCGATAGCGCTGGAAATGATCCGACAGCGCGCCGCAGAAATGCAGAAGCCGGGGCGAGTCGCAGGCCGAGATCAGACTGAAATGGAAGCGCTCGTGCCGCTGCTCCCATTCGTCGCTGACCTTGCGCTCGCCGACCGATTGCGGCAGCGGGCTGCGTTCGAGCCGGTGCAGGGCCGCGAGGATTTCGGCTTCCCAATCGTCGTCGCCGCGCTCGATCGATTGCCGCAGCGCCTTGCAGCTCAGATCGGTGCGCAGGGCGCAGAGGTCGTAGAGGTCCGCCATGGAGAGCGGCGCCACGGTGTAGCCGCGATGGCCTTCGAAGCGAACGAGTTGATCCGAGACCAGCCGCGACAGCGCCTCGCGCAGCGGCGCGATGCCGACGCCGTAGCTCGCGCTGAGCTGGCGGAAACGGAGCCTTTCGCCCGGCTGCAAATGGCCTGCGATCAGATCGCGCCGCAGCCGCGAATAGATCTCGACGCCGAGCGTGCTGGCATCGTCTTCACGGGCGGCGGCATGCGGTAGAGACACGGGCGTGGTGCTCCGATGTGTGGTGGCAAGCGCCGGGGCGCGTTGCGGTGGATCATGGTGCGGTGCGTCTTTTCAATCAACAGCCAAATGTTCGAAATTCCAGCGCCTCAGAAATCGGGAAGCGGTGATGCTGATGGCGCGGCCGGCAGGGCCTCGCCCTGCCAGAAGCGGCTTGCCTCGGGGCCGAGCGTAGCGGCGAACCATGCGAAATTGGGGTCGTTGAGATCGGCCGCCGTGCATTCGGTCAGCGCTATCCCGGCGGCGGTCAGCCGTTCCTTGCGGCGGCGTGCGGCTATGGGCGTGAGCGGAGACGGCGCGAGCAAGACGGCGACCATCCGGTCGCCAAGCCAGAAGGCGAAGTCGGCCTTCACGAAGTCAGGGGCTGCCAACAAAGCGTGCGGCAAGGGCAGCGGCGCCGAATAAATGAAATCCTCGGCGCGGAAAAGGCCGTCGAATGGCTTGAGGCGCGCGTCGAGTTCAGCGCGGTGATGGGCGATCTGGTGATCGAGGAAGGCGAAATAGCGGTCGATGAAGCGGGCGGCATTCACGTTCCAGCCGCCGCAGAGCCGCTTGAGATGGGCCGCAATGCGCATGGTCATCGGCATGTTGGCTTCGGATGGGACCGGCGGGGGCAAGTCGAGCGCATCGCCGTTGATGCGGAGCATCGCGCCGGGGCGGGCCGCGGCGAGAGGCAGCCCGGCCAAGCGCTTTGCCCGGACGTCGGCAAGACGCTCGAGCGGCCACTGCTCGACGCCATAGGGAATGGCGATCCCGTCCCGCCCGGTCATGCGCATCGCTAATCTCTGGAGCCCGCTCAGTTTAAACGCATCCTTCTTCGTAATCCCCGCGCAGGCGGAGATCCAGTACGCCGCAGCCTAGGCAGAAGCCACAGTTCGAGTTTGTCCTTTACTGGGTCTCCGCTTTCGCGGGGATTTCGTCTGCGGGTGTGGTGGAGTTCACCCCTCATCTCTGACTCTCCGGATGCCACACCAGCAACCGCCGCCGGATCATTTCAAGCCCCTTCACCACGACGAACCCGAGGATGATGATCTCCAAGATCCCGGCGAACACGCCGACCGAATCAGCAAAGCGCCCGGCCGTGATCATCGTGCCGCCGATGCCGCGTCCGCCCATCAGCATTTCCGTGACGATGGTCGTGATCATGCCGACCGGCAGCGCCACCTGAAGTCCGGTAAGGATCTGCGGCATCGCCATCGGCAGATAGACCTCCCACAGCAGATCCCGCTCCCTGGCGCCGAAGGAGCGTGCCGACCAGATCGGCCATTTGTCGAGGCCGGAGGTGCCAGCGTAAGTCGCCGAGACGATGGGGTAGAAGCAGGAGAACGCCACCATGATGATTTTCGAGGTGTCGTAAATGTCGAACCAGAGGATGAAGATCGGCAGGAAGGCGATCTTGGGCATCGGGAAGCCGATTGAGATCAGCGGGTCGAAGAACCAGCGCACCAGCGCGGAGCGCGCCATCAGGATGCCGATGGTGATGCCGAGCGCCGCGCCGATCAGGAAGCCGGTCAGCGCGCGGTAGAGCGTCAGCCCGAGATCGACCGGGACGACGCCCGAGATCAGGTCGCTCCAAAGCCGCTCGAGCACCACGCTGAGAGGCGGCAGCAGGAACGGATTGATGGCGCCGTAACGTGCGCCGAATTCCCAGGCCGCGGCCAGCGCCAGGATGACGGCGACCTGCACGGCCGTATCGACGAGCTTGGCCGAAATCGTCCAAGGCTGCCGGGGCGCGCCAGGTTTGACTGCGTCCGCAAGCGGTCTCGCCTGGGCCATATCGCTCATGCCTCCCTCCAGCGCAGCACCCGGCGGACGAGAGCCGCATAGGCGCGGTCGGCCGCGAAACCGATGGCGGCAACGAAGAAGATCGCCGCGAACATCGCGGGATAGAGCCCGCCATCGCCGAGCGAGGAGATCATGTAGCCGACGCCGTCGGTCGCGATGACGAATTCGGAACTCACCATCAGGATGAAGGAAAAGGCGAGCGCGGACCGGCAGCCGCTCAAAATGTCCGGCATCGCAGCCGGCAGCACGACTTCCCGCAGCACGGCGGAGCGCGATGCGCCCAGACTCGCGGCGGACCATAGGAGGAACGGGTTGACGCCCCGCGCGCCATTATAGGTGCCGACGATCACCGGCAGCAGGCAGCCGAGGAAAATGAGCAGGATTTTCGAGCTGTCGCCGAGGCCGAGCCAGATCATCACCACCGGGATCAGCGCGGATTTCGGCATCGGGTAGAAGATCTGCACGATCGGATTGACCAGCAGGCGCACCGGGCGGAACGACGCCATCAGCAGGCCAGTCAGAATCCCGACGATCACCGCACTGCCGAGCCCTGCCGCGGCGCGGCTGATCGAGCGCATGGTGTTGTAGAGCAGATTGCCCTCGAACAGCATGCGGAAGAAGGCTTGCGCGATCTCGCCGAGCCCCGGCAGCATTTGCTGCGACACCAGCCCTGACAGGCCGAGGAATTCCCAGAGCGCGCAGAGCAGGAGCAGCGGCGAAAAGCGCACCACCGTGTTCACCACCGCATGGACGCCGCCGCCGGCGCCGCCCGTCTCGTGCCGCGCGATAACCGCATCCGCCATCAATGCGCCCCCCGGGTCGCCGCGACGGCCTGCTCACGCACCAGCCGCCATATCCGCTCGCTGAACTGGATGAATCGCGGATCCTCCAAAATTTCCTCGCCGCGATCTTTTGGCAGATCGACGTCGATGACATGCTCGATGCGGCCCGGCCGTGCGCTCATGATCGAAATGCGGTCGGCGAGGAACACAGCCTCATGCACATCATGCGTGACGAACACCACCGTCTTGCGGGAGCGCCGCCAGATCGCCCGCAGCTCCTCCTGCATGACGCGGCGGGTCTGGGCGTCGAGCGCGCCGAAAGGCTCGTCCATCAGCAGGATGCCGGGATCGACGGCGAGCGTGCGGGCAATGGCGGCGCGCTGCTGCATGCCGCCGGAGAGCTGCGAGGGATAGGCGTTCTCGAACCCGGTGAGATGCACGAGGTCGATATAGTCCTGCGCGCGCTTCTCACGCTCGCCCGCGTCGAAACCGGCTTTCTTCAGGCCGTAGAGCACGTTGTCCTTCACCGTCTTCCAGGGGAAGAGGGCAAAATTCTGGAACACGATGCTGCGGTCCGGGCCGGGGCCGCTGACCGGCCCCTTCGCCGTGGCGATCACGCCGGCCTGCACCGGAATGAAGCCGCCGATCAGATAGAGCAGCGTGCTCTTGCCGCAGCCGGACGGGCCGAGCAGGCAATGGAATTCGCAGTCGCCGACATCGAGATTGATGCGGTCGAGCGCCAGCATCACCTGCCCGCCGCCGCGCCCGCCATAGCTGTGCGAGACGTCGTGGATCGAGATGCTGCTGGCGGCCTGGGCGATATGGTGAGCTTTGGCGGCCATCATCATTTCGGGCTCGCCTCGATGCGCTTCTTGGCTTCCTGCACGAAGGAGAGATCGACGTAATCGGGGTCGACCTTGAGGCCCTTCGGCGCCAGCGCCAGCTCGACCGCGACGTCGATCGAGTCCTGCAGCGTCTTGACGTTCGGGAACATGTAAGGATCGCGGAAATAGTCGTTCTTGGTGAACAGATGCGGCAGCGTGTCGGGCGATTGCTGCATGAAGTCGGCGACGATCTTCACAGCCTCGGTCCGGTTGGCCCGATCTGTGAACCAGCGCACGGCGCGCACATGGTCCTCGAAGAAGTCCATCAGCGCGGTCTTGTTGTCCTTCAGGAATTTGCCGTTGGCAGCGAGGAAGACGAGCTGAGACGGGCCCATCGCCTCCTTGGCGGTGAACAGCGTCTTGTATTTGCCGGTCGCCAGCAACTGGTCCGACATCGGCTGCAACACGGTGCCCATGTCGATCTTGCGCTCGTCGAGCATGGCCGGGATGTTCGGGAAGGCGACCTCCACCATGGTGAAATCGCGCTTGTCCTGCATCTTCTTGTTGCGGAACATGGCGCGGATGGCAGTGTCGGAGGCCGAGCCTATGGCGTTGGTGCCAATCCGCTTGCCCTTCATGTCCTCGACTTTGGTGATGCCGCTATCGGCGCGCACCAGGAAGGTCTCGCTGTGATACTCGCCGACGCCGTCCTGGATGATGTCGGCCACCGCCTTGACGTCGAGCCGGGCGTTGTTGACCGCGAGGGCCAGCACCAGCGGGCTGAAGGCCGCCATGTCGATCTCGTTCGCGGCCATGGCGGTGATTTGCGGCGAGGAGCCCCGGAAGCGGATCGGCTCGACGGTGTAGCTCTTGCCGTAATGCTTCAGGATTTCCGGCTTGCTGTAGAGCACCGGGATCATGTGGCCCGGCATGGTGGACCAGCCGATGCGGATCTTGACGGGATCGGCCTGGGCGCGCGGCGCGGTGAAACTGGAAAGGCTGAGGGCAGTGAATGCGGCCGCGAGCGCGAGCACGTTCCGTCTGGTCGCCATGGTCGTCGTCTCCCCATTGCTCGCCGGCGAATGCCGGATCGCTGTTTATTTTTGGGCGTGCGCCGGGCGGATCGGTTCGCCGATAGCCACCGTTCCGGAGCACCAGCATGCTTTATTTATCGTTAGATAATCAGGCCGATTTTCGATCATGTCAACGAAACATGATGATTCTGGCCTGTTTCGAATGTCGGAATGTGTGACGAGGGCGGATTTCCGTGACCAGGAAGGATGGCGCGGCGCGGGATCGGCAACGGTTTGTCGCGCTTGTTTATCATGCGATAAACACTGAAAATGCAGTGGGCTCCAATCCTTGACCAGGGCTGATTGCCGCTTGCCTATTCTGCCGGCTGACTCATTATGGACATAAGGGCGAGGCCCGATAAGGCGTTCAGGATCAAGCGGCCGGCAGGCACATGGAAACAGGCAGAGCCATTCTCGCGGCCCTCGCACTCGTGCCGTTGCTGGCCTCCTCACCGGCGAGGGCCCACCATCCCAGCCGCGCGCCGGCATATGCGACCGGGCTTCCCATCCCCAATCTCGTGCATGGGCAAATGGCGGTGATCGCGCGCTACAGGTCGGCGATCCTCAATCTCGCGGACCGGCAGGCCCCCACCGACGACCGCTTCCGGCGCCTGCGCAATTTTGCCAATATCCAATATAGCTATTGCCTCTGGGGCCTGGCGCCGGGCAGCGTCGCCGACGAGGAAAGCCCGTTCAACGAGTGCGCCCACGCCTATCTGGCGGCGACGCAGGCGCTGCTGCTGCACATGCGGGAGATGCCGCGCGCAAGCGGCGCCGTCCAGGCTCTGGTCGCGGAGATCGACATGGAGATGCTGCGTGACGGCGCGTCGCTGATCCTGTGCCGCTATAGCGGCGAGGCGTTCAACACCGGCGAAATCGTCAAGCCCCGCTGGGCTGAAGTCGTCTCGCATCCGCCGAGCATCGGCGCCTTTGCCGCAATCGCTGCGGCGCTGGCGGCTTTGCTGCTGGCGCTCCGGCTGGCGGGCCGGGACAAATCCGCCAAATCATCCTGACCGATCACCAGCACCGCCGCTGGCCCCAGCGGCGGTGCTGGCCCGCCCGCTATTGCGAGGCAGGCGCCGGCGCGGGTCCCGCCCCTGGCACCGGCGTAAGGATTGCGGCGTTCAGCTCGGGATAATCCTTCAGCATCTGCGCGCCCCCGAGCGGCTTTGGCTGGCCGTGATGACAGGTGACGCAGTTCAATTGCGGCGCCTGCCCCTGCGGTCCGAGCCGGGCCGGCTCATAGGCCGGCCGCAGCGGCGTGAGGAAGTTGTTGTTCAGATAACGAACCATGCGGATGCCGTAAAAGGCGGTCGCGCGGGTCGGCACGCTCTGGTCCCAAGCCAGGAAGGCCCGGCTGTTGTGGCAATAGGTGCAGTTCACGCCAAGCGCGTTCGATATGTGCATCATCAGCGCGTAGGTATGCTCCGTCTTCTGGATCGACGCGCCGATGCCCTTGCCCGTGGGCAGCGCCGTCTTGCCGACGACGCGGGCCTCGCCGGTGCCGTCAAGCACGCCGGTGAACGGATCGAGGGGCAGCGAGGCGAGGGCAGCGGCAGGAGACGGATGGTTCTGGCCGCCATCATAACCGGCCATGCCCTTGGCGGGCCCGTCGCGGTCGCCGGGGAACCAGATCCCCGCGGGCAGCGGCTTGCCCCGATGGCAGGTGTAGCAGGTGACCCCGGTCTGGGCGACGTGGGTGGTCCAGTCCTGGTTGAGGTGCTTGGTCATCTGGAACATCCGGCGGGCGACGACCTTATGCGGCACGTCGTCGGCCAGATTTTCCAGATTGTGGCAATAGCCGCAGCCCTGCTCGGGCGAGACCCAGGCGGTGATCGCCACCATGATGCGGTTGAACTGGTCCTCGGTCAGATCGCCGAGCACCTGCACATTGGTATAGGCCTCGCGCGCCGGCCGTCCGCCCGGAGGCGCCGGGTCGATCAGCTCGGGCACCTGGTTGGAGGCGAGCGTCTTACCCGCCAGCCGCGGATTGGTGATCTGCTCCATGCCGAGGCCGCGGTAGCCGATCTGTTTGCTGACCATCGGCGGCCGCTCCCAGCCTGCGATGAACACACCGATCACCATGAACACCGTAAAGACGGCGCCGAGCGCGACCGCGATTCTAAATGCTGTCTTCATTGCGCGGCTCCATTCAACACGGCCGGGTCGGTGATCGGGGGATAGATCGCGGGGTAGCTCGGCGCATAGCCGTGCTTGACGCCCCAGAGGTACCAATTCTCCACCACCGTCCCGGTGAGCAGGATGCCGATGCCGCCGGTCAGCGTGCAGAGCACGGCGAACCACCACGCCCAGCGGTGAATGGACTCCATCGAGGCGTTGAAGCCCATGGTCCAGCGCCAGAACAAAGCCGCGCGTTCCGAGGCGGTGCCGCGGTCGACGATCTGCTCGATCTCACGCTCGCCGCCATATTGGCCGACGGCAAGGATGGTCGCGCCGTGCATGGCAAAGAGCAGCGTGGAACCGTAGAGGAAGACGATCGAGAGCATGTGGAACGGGTTGTAGAACAGGTTGCCGTAGCGGATGGAGAAGGCGGCGGTCCAGTCCAGATGCGGGAAGATGCCGAAGGGCACCGCCTCGCTCCAGCTTCCCATCAGGAGCGGCCGGATGAAGCCGAGCGACAGATAGAGGAAGATCGCCGAGGCGAAGGCCCAGGCCACATGCGTGCCCATGCCGAGCGCGCGGGCGTTGCTATAGACCTTCAGCCACCACAGCAGGATCGATGAAGTGAGGAAGAACCCCGCCATCAGCCACCAGCCGCCCTCGTTCAGCGGCGGGAAGATCTTGATGCCGTATTTGGCGGGCGGCGGTTCCAGCGCCAGCCAGGGCAGTTGCCGCACGAACTGGATCGGGTCCCAATGCACCGAGGCCAGCATGTTGAGCCCGATGATCTCGATGGCGATGAAGCCGCAGATCAGCGACATCACGCCATAGACGCCGAGATGGATCGGCCCGACCTGCGCGTCACCGACCCAGCCGGCCCAACGGTTGAAGAAAGGCTCGCCGGTGCGGGCAAAGATGTCGCCGGGCGCGCGGGGCGAGCCCATTTCCGGGATGGTCCGGACCTGCACGCGGGTGAAGATATTTTGATATTCGGCCATGATAATCCCCGAGCGTTAGGACCAGATCGGCAGGCTGAGCCACCAGTTCCACCATTCCGGCCAGCCGCGGGTCCAGAACGGGCCGCTGATGACGATGCAGACCGCGCTCCAGAACGATGCGTTGATCGCAAGGAAGAGGCCGAGCCGGTGGATGCCCAGCGTACCGATCGAATAGCCGATGGTGTCGCGGAAGAAGGCGTTCTCGTGGTCGGGTGTCTTGACCGCCTCGCCCTTGCGCGGATTGACGGCCGAGAGCACCAGCCCGCCATGCATGGCGAGCGCCAGCGTGGTGGTGAAGAAGAACGTCACGGCGATCATATGCGCCGGGTTGTAATGGAAATGCAGATATTGGTAGCCGGTGTTCGACACCCAATCGAGATGGCTGATGATGCCGTAGGGGAAGCCGTGCCCCCAGGCGCCGAGCAGGAGCGGGCGGACGACGACCAGCGACACATAGGCCAGGATCGCGAAGGCGAAGGCGAAGGGCACATGATAGCCGATGCCGAGCTTGCGGCAGATCTCGACCTCGCGCAGCGCCCATGAGACGAAGGCGCCGACGGCGCAGACGGTGATGATCTGCCAGAGCCCGCCTTCCTTCAGCGGCGCCAGCGCCAGCCCGTATTTCAGGTCAGGCGGCGCGATGGAAATCTGCCAGATGTTCCAGGTCGGCCCGATGGCCGCGCCGTAAAGGATCAGCGCGGTGCCGAGCACCGAGAAGAACATCGTCGTAACGCCGAAGAAACCGACATAGAACGGGCCGACCCAAAAATCGAACAGGTCCCCGCCGACGAGCGTTCCTCCGCGTACTCGGTATTTTTTTTCAAAGCTAAGCATGGCCATGGGTCGATCCTCGCGGCAAAAAGCCCGGCGCCGTATTCAACGAAAATCTTTGCGGACGGGCGCCCGGTAGTGAGCGCCGCGTCCACCTCGCGCTTGGATGCCGCCTTAGCCGATCCGGTCGGCGCCCGGCAGGTCCGGCGTGATCGTCAGCGAAGCCGCTTTCGGCACCGCCGGCGCGCCTTCGAGCCAGTTGAACCGCGTCGTGCTGAGCAGGATGAAATGGATGATCAGCGCGAGGACGAACAGGAAGGTGAACAGCGCCACCAACGTCCTGCGCGGATCGAAGAGAAGCCAGATTCTCCACATCGTAAAATTCCTTTCCCTGGTCAGCAGATGAGCGAGAGGATCGCGGTCACATTGTCATGCAGCTCCGCGTAGCCGTTCGGACCCGGGATCCAGGGCCGCCACATCCAGGCGAGGATGTGCGCGATGATCGCGACGATTACGAAGATGATGAAGCTGGTCACGAAGACGCCGTGGAACTCCTTCGCTTCATTTTCCGTCAGCCCCGAATAGGGGCTTTTTCCATTAGCCATAGGCTCATTCTCCAATGATTGGCCCGGACTGTTACCGCGCTGATCCTGCGCGGCGAGGCTGATGCGGCGAGGCTCTCCCCGCCGTATCGTTCACCTGGAGCGACCAGGCGAGAGAGGCGCCGCCTACAGCATGAAGGCGAACGGAAGGGTCGAATTGGCCGCGACCCAGGCCTCGCGGAACACCGATTGCCGGTGCCCGGACGGTCTGGCGTGCCACGGGTTCAGCCTGGTGATCAGCGTGACCGCCAGGAAGAAGGGGAACGCCGCCCAGAAGACCCAGCGGTAATCCCGCTCCTCCCGGCGCCGGCGTTTGCGCTGCAAGCTGTTGGCGTGATGGTCTGCCAGTGACATGGCCTGCGTCCTCCTCCTCCTGAATTCCCCTCCCGCCACTCGATCGGGCGAGTTTTATCGTGTTCGCTCGGCGACTTACGCCGCCCTCGCCGCCGCCGGTCCGGCACGGTTCAGATGGGCGGGCATGACTTCTTCATCGCCCGCGAGCTTGGCCGCGCTCTCGGCGGCGTCTCGCAGGCGCTTTGCCGCCGAGATGCGCACCAGCACCGGCTCGGCCTCGACCAGCCGGTCGAGCTCGGCGAGGGCGTCGGCGTGCCAGGGCAGTTGCTTTTCGCGCTTGGCGGGGGTGGCCTCGACCTTGTCCATGTCGGTGGCCAGCGGCAGGATGTGGAACAGCGCATCGAACAGCGCGTTGCAGACCTCCTGCACCAGATAGGTGGCGCCGGAATAGCCCATGAAGGGCGTGCCGGTATGGCGGCGGATGATGGCGCCGGGGAAGGATGCGGGGATGTAGATCGAGCGCCCGCCCGCCTCCGCCGCATACATGCGTTCATTGTAGCTGCCGAACAGGATCAGCGGCTTGGTCTCGTGGATTTTCGCGCGCACGGCGGCGTTGTCGGTCTTGCCGCCGGCGATCCGCGCAACCGCGAAGCTGCAAGGGAGGCCCATCTCGGTCTCGAGGAAATTCCGGACGCCCCTCGCATAGGTCTCGTTGGCGACGATGCCGAAGCTGGCGGTTGAGAAAAAGTCCTGCGTCACCGACCGCCAGAGATCCCAGAGCGGCTTGACGGTGGTGTGCTTCTCCCTGTCGATGAACGGCTCGGGGTCGATGCCAAGCAATTCGCCCAGGGTGCGCAGGAATTTCGTCGTCGAATGCAGGCCGATGGGAGCTTGGCAGTAGGGCCGCTCCAGCGCTTCGCAGAGCGCGCGGCCGAATTCGCGGTAGAGGCAGATATTGGCGTCGGCATCGACGAGGCGCGGCACGTCGGCGAGGTGGCTGCCGAGCGGGAACACCATGTTCACCTCGGCGCCGATGCCCTCGACGAGGCGGCGGATTTCGGCGAGGTCGGACGGCATGTTGAAGGTCCCGTAGGCCGGGCCGATGATGTTGACGCGGGGCTTTTCGCCGTCCTTGCGGGGCTTGCGCGCCGGGATCTTTTTCGCGCCGTACTCGCTCCAGAGCCAGAACATGGCGCGGTCGGCGCTCTGCCACTGGTCCTCGTCGATGGTGCGCGGCAGGAAGCGCTGGATGCCGGTGCCGGGCGGCGTGACGCCGCCGCCGATCATCTCCGCGATCGAGCCGGTGACGACGACGCTTGGCAGATGCGGGTCGAGCGTCTTGTGGGCGCGGCGCATGGCGCCTTCGGTGCCGTGCTGGCCGAGCTCTTCCTCGCCGAGGCCGGTGACGACGATCGGCAGCTCGTGCGGCGGTAGCGCGTCGGTGTAGTGTAGGACGGAGGTGACCGGCAGGTTCTCGCAACCCACCGGGCCGTCGATGATGACCTGCAGCCCCTTGATGGCGGTGAAGACGTAGACCGAGCCCCAATAGCCGCCGGCGCGATCATGGTCGAGGACGAGCATCAGATCATCTCCTCGGCCTTGCGCTGCTTGGCGAGCGCTTCCATCCGCTTTTGGTACTTGTCGCGGAATTTGGTCTGCGGCTTTGGCGTGTCCTCCCAGATGCCGGCATTGTCGCCGATGCCGGTGCCGGCGAAGAAGGCGTCCATCTCGGCGAAGCGGTGTCGGTTCGCCATGGCGGCGTTGACGACCTGGGCGAGCGAGCCCGCGCCGGCCGGTCCCATCAGCGGACGGGCGGAGATCAGGTTGGTGAAATAGAGCGCGGGGGTCGCCTGCTCCTTGGCCTTCTGCACGACCGGGGTGGTGCCGATAGCAAGGTCCGGCTTGAACTCCGCGAGTGCGGCGAGGTCCTGTTCCAGCGAGGCGCGGTATTGGATGTGCACGCCCTTGGCCTCGAGCCATTCGCGGTCGGCGTCGGACCACTGGGTGCGCGGGCAGGCCGTGCCGACATAGGGCACCTCGGCACCGCTCTCGATCAGCAGCCGCGCGACGATCAGCTCGGAGCCCTCGTAGCCGGTGAGGGTGATGCGGCCCGCGATCGGCATCTTGGCGAGCGCCGCACCGATGGCGGGCAGGAACCTGTTCTTGGCCGCGTCGCGCTTGGCGGCATCGACACCGGCGGCCGCGCTGATGGCATCGATCCAGGCAGCGGTGCCGTCGACGCCGACCGGGGCCGAGCCGACGATGGGCCGCCCGGCCGCCTCGAATTCGCGGAAGCTGGCGGTGTAGAACGGATGGATGGCGGCGACCACGGCGCAGTCGAGCGCACTGTACAATTCGCGCCATTCGCGCGTCGGCACGACGGGGCCGGCGGCGAGGCCGAGCGGCTCCAGCATCATGCCGATGCCGACCGGATCGGCCGGGAACATCTCGCCGACGAGCGTTACCGTCGGCCTGTCGCTGATGCCGCCGCGGGGTGCGGCCACCGGGCCGAGACTGGCCTCATTGCGGGCAAAGGCCAGCATCGCGCCCGCGAGCACGTCCTTGGCCTCGGCATGGGTCGGCACGCCGAAGCCGGGCACGTCGATGCCGATGATCCGCACGCCGTTGATCTCGTTCGGCAGCAGCCGCAGCGGCACGCCGGAAGCGGTCGGCACGCAGAGGTTGGTGATGACGATCGCGTCGTAAAGCTCCGGATCGGCGAGGCCGAAGACGGCTTCGCGCAGATCCTCGAACAGCTTGCCGGTCACCAGCGTCTCGGAGTTGAAGGGCACGTAGCCGACCGTCCGCTTGGCGCCGTAGAAATGTGAGGTGAAGGTCAGGCCATAGACGCAGCAGGCCGAGCCGCAGAGCACGCTCGCCGTGCGCCGCATCCGAAGGCCGACGCGGAGCGAGCCGAAGGCCGGGCACATGCTTTGCGGCTGGTCGTGCGGCCCCATCGGATAGTCGGCGGCATAGCGCGTGAGGGTTTCGCTATTACCCGCCGACTCCGCCGCCTTGCGCATTTCCGCCCGGCCCGCATGACAGCCGACGCCGTCGCCGGATGCTTGCAAAACGGTGGTCTCCGAGGCTTCCGGCCTGCCGCCCAGAACCTCCACGGCGGCAGTCTCGTCATAGACGATCTCGGCGCCTTCGGGCGTTTCGGGCAGGATGTCGGAAGCGGATGTCATAGGGGGCGGCTCCGGGCTCAAACCGTGTCGTAGACGACTTCGAGGCTCGGCTTGGTCACCACCGTGCCGCCGCACATATCCTCAAAACTCGCCGGCTGGAGCACCACGCCGCGCCCGACCGCGTCGCCCTTGAACAGGCCGAGCAACTCGTCCTGGCTGAGGGGCTTGGGGCGCACCGGCGGCGCTTCGGCGACGTTGGTGCCGAGTTCCTCGAACAGCGAGGCCCATTCGGTGCCAGGGCGGCCGATGATCTCGTAATTGGCGCTCTTCTTGCGGATGTCGTCGTGCTGCGGGATGGCGGCGAGCACAGGGATGCCCACCGCGGCGGAAAACGCCTGCGCCTCGCCGGTGCCGTCATCCTTGTTGATGACCATGCCGGCGACGCCGACATTGCCGCCCATCTTGCGGAAGTAGTCGACCGCCGAGCAGACATTGTTGGCGACATAAAGCGATTGCAGGTCGTTCGAGCCGACCACGATGACCTTCTGGCACATGTCGCGGGCGATCGGCAGGCCGAAGCCGCCGCAGACCACGTCGCCGAGGAAATCGAGCAGCACGTAATCGAAGCCCCATTCGTGGAAGCCGAGCTTTTCCAGCAGTTCGAAGCCGTGGATGATGCCGCGCCCGCCGCAGCCGCGCCCGACTTCCGGGCCGCCCAGCTCCATGGCGAAGACGCCGTCGCGCTTGAAGCAGACATCGCCGATGGCGACCTGCGAGCCTTCCAGCTTTTTGCGCGAGGAGGTCTCGATAATGGTGGGGCAAGCGCGGCCGCCGAAAAGGAGGGAGGTCGTGTCGCTCTTGGGGTCGCAGCCGATGAGGAGGACCCGCTTGCCCTGCTGCGCCATCATGTAGGAGAGGTTGGCGAGCGTGAAACTCTTGCCGATGCCGCCCTTGCCGTAGATGGCGATGATCTGGGTTTCCTTGGCGGGCCGGATGTCGGCATCCTCCGAGGATGAGGCGGCCGGCTCATGAGCCTCCGGCGCATCCTCGCCGCCCCGGCGGTGGGTGACGTCGAAAATTGTGGTCATGAGGGGCGTCTCCAATCGAGGATCATTTTCAAGCAGGCCGGATCGCCGAAGGCCGTCCGGTAGGCCCCCTGTGCGTCTGCCGCCAGGCAGCGGTGGGTAATCAGGCCGTCGAGGGACAGCCGACCGCTCTCGGCCAGGCGCGTGACATGGACGAGATCGGCCGGCTGCCACTGGGCTGCAACGGCAAGCCGCGCCTCGCGCATGAAGGCGGGCGGGAAGGCGAAGGACAAAGGCTGTTCGTAGAAGCCGGCGAGCACGATTTCACCGCCGCGCGCCAGCCGCGCGATTAGCGTGTCGAGCAGCGCGCCGTCGCCGCTGACGTCGCAGATGGTCCGGTAGTCGCGGCGCTCGTCACTTGCCGGATCGATGACCTGATAATTCACCGCGCCCTCGCGCCGGGCCGCGTTGGTCTCCCAGACGACAGGATGGCCGCCCGCCGCCAGGGCGAGCCGCGCGACCAGGCGTCCGAGCACGCCATGGCCGACGATCAGATCGGGCAGGCCATGCCGCCCGGCTTCGATGGCGTGCTGCGCCGTTGCGGCCAGCGCCAGCAGAATTCCGTTTTCGCCGATTTCATCGGCCAGCGGCACGACGCGGCCGCCATCGACGACAACGCGCGAGGACGCCCCACCGAACAGCCCGCGCACCGGCCCGTAGCAGTTCGCGCCCGGCACGAAGACCCGCTCGCCCGCGCGGCGCCCCGATTTCGGCCCCGCCTCGATGATGCGTCCGACCGATTCATAGCCGGGGACAAGCGGATAGCCCATGCCGGGGAAAGCAGGCATGCGTCCGCTCCACAAGAGCCGCTCGGTGCCCGTGCTGATGCCGGTCCACTCCATGTCGACGACGATATCGCCGTCGCTGGGCGGCGACAGATCGAGTTCGCCCAGAACCATCTGGTTGGGCTGCTCGAATATGACGGCCAGGCTCTGCATCTGCCCCCCACGCGTCTGATCGAACGATCAATTTGCGTATGTGTAAGGTTAACTTGACACACAAAACTGTCAATACAAATTGTCACACCCCCCTTGTCTCAGCCTGGGCGCGCCGCAACGAGATTTGTGAGCAGCGGCCGCCGGGTCGCGAGCGGGCGGATGCGGACGAAGCCGGCTTGGCCGAGCAGCGCGCGGATTTCGTCGAGGCTGCGCGGGCGGCCCCGACCCATAGCCAGCAGATAGAATCCGAAATAGGCGTCGCTGACGGCGCGCGAGCCGCCAATGCCCGACATGATTTCGGCGACGAGCAGGACGCCGTCCTCCGGGATGGCGCGGCGAACGGCGCGCAGCAGGGCGAGGACGGTCGCGTCGTCATGATCGAGCAGGATGCGGTTGAGGGTGATGAGATCGGCGCCCGCCGGCAGCGGATCGGACAGGAAACTGCCGCTGTGGATTTCAGCCCGGCCGGCGAGGCCGCTGGCGGCGAAGCGGGCGGATGCGCACTTGGCGACGGCGGGCAGGTCGAACAGTTTTAGCCGGAGCGCTGGCACGCGCGCCGCGGCCGCGATCAGGAACGCCCCGTCGCCGCCGCCGACATCGAGCAGGCAGCGATGGCGGCTGAAATCATAGGCGGAAAGGATGTCGTCGGCGATCAGGCCCTGCGACGCCGACATCAGCGCCGTATAGCCCGCGACGCGCGAATCATCGAGGCCGCCGGGCGATTCATTCGCGGCATAGCCCCAATAGCGGGAGAGTTCGGTGCGCTCATGCTCGCCGCGCAGCAGGGCCACAGGGTCGCGCAGGTCGGCGTAGAGCATGGCGTGATGCTCGACCATGGCGGCGATGCCGGGATTGCCGTGCAGCGCCGCGCCGAGCATGGCGAGCCCATAGCGGCCACCCGCGCGCTGGGCAACCAGCCCCAGCGCCTCCGCCGCCGCCAACAGACGGCGCATGGCGTCCGGCGGCAAGTCGCATTGCCCCGCGAGCACATCGGCCGTCAGCGGACCGTCCCAGAGCCTGTCGAACAGTTTCAGCCGCACGCAGGCCGCCAAAACCTGTGAATAAACAAAGCCCGCGCAGAGATCGAACAGCGCGCCAGCATTCCGGCGGGCAATGCGGCGCGTCGGCGGAAAGCTCGATGCCCAGCGCTGAAAGCGTGGGCTTGCCACCAGCCGGTCGCGCCATCGCAGCACCCGGTCGAACCAATGCGCCTGCACGGCTGTGCGCCGGTCCGGCCCGTCTTCCGCCGCCGCCCGCAAGCGCCCGGCATCGTCCGTCCGGGCGAAGGCCCGGCGCGGCGATGTCGTCAATGGATGCCCCTCAGGACCGGCCAAAACCATCGCCCGCCTCTCCGGGCCGTCGCGGCCCGTTATCTGATTGTAAGTTTTCTGAGACATTTTATACTGTCAACAAAAATGGACAGTTGACGCTCTGCGCGTCACGCCAGCAGGAGGAATGCCCAGCACATGCGCAGCGACCGGGTCATCATCATCGGCGCGGGGCTGGGCGGGCTGGCGGCGGCTATTGATCTCGCCGCGCATGGGCTGGACGTGCTGGTGCTGGAGCGGGCGGCGCAGGCGGGCGGCAAATTGCGGCGCGTCGATATCGGCGGCGCGAGCATCGACGCGGGGCCTACGGTCTTCACCATGCGCCCGGTCTTCGAAGCGCTGTTCGCCAAGGCCGGTGCGCGGCTTTCCGATCACCTCACCTTACAGCGCGCCACGACGCTCGCCCGGCATGGCTGGCCCGATGGCAGCCGCCTGGACCTGTTCGCCGACATCGACCGCTCCGCCGATGCCATCGCCACTTTCGCCGGTCCGCGCGAGGCGGAGGGCTATCGCCGCTTCGTCGCCGACGGCCGCCGCATCTACGAAACGCTCGATGCCCCCTTCATCCAGAGCGCCAAGCCGAGCCTGCCCGGCCTCGTCACCCGCGTCGCCGCCGCGACGCCGCGCAATCTCTGGTGCATCCAGCCCTACAGCTCGCTCTGGCGCAAGCTCGGCTCCTATTTCCGCGACCCGCGCCTACGCCAGCTTTTCGGCCGCTATTCGACCTATTGCGGTTCCTCGCCCTTCCACGCGCCCGCCACGCTGATGCTGATCGCCCATGTCGAGCAGCAGGGCGTCTGGCTGGTCGAAGGCGGCATGCACAAGATCGCCGAGGCGCTGGTCGAGGTCGCGCGCGGACAAGGCTGCGAAATCCGCCCCCTCACCCATGTCGAGGAGATCCTGGTCGAGGACGGCGCGGCGCGGGCCGTGCGCCTCGCGACCGGCGAGCGCATCGAAGCCGACGCCATCATCTGCAACGCCGATGTCAACGCGGCGGCGAGCGGCGCATTCGGCCCCGGCGCGCGCAAGGCCGCCAGCATCGTGCCGCCCCGCCGCAGATCGCTCTCGGCCATGACCTGGGCCATGGCCGCGCGCGCCTCCGGCTTCCCGCTGCTGCGCCACACCGTCCTCTTCTCCGACGACTACCCGGCTGAATTTGCCGCCATTTACCGCCACCAGCGGGTGCCGCTACGGCCCACCGTCTATGTCTGCGCCCAGGATCGCGGCGATGCCGACCAGCCGCCCATCGGCGAGCCCGAGCGGCTCTTGTGCATCGTCAACGCGCCGGCTCTCGGCGACCGCCTCACCTACGACGAACGGGAGATAGCAAGATGCGCGGCTTCGACTTTTGGAGCTCTCAGCCGCTGTGGCCTTCAGATCGAGCGGCAGCCGGAGATGACGGTCACGACGAGCCCGGCGGATTTTCACCAAGCCTTCCCGGCGACCGGGGGCGCGCTCTACGGCCCGGCCTCGCACGGCTGGCAGGCGTCGTTCCGGAGAGCTCCGGCGCGCAGCCGGATCGCGGGCCTCTATTTCGCGGGCGGCAGCACCCATCCGGGGAGCGGCCTGCCGATGGCGGCCTTGTCGGGCCGGCTGGCGGCGGAAGCCTTGCGGACGGACCTGGCTTTGCGCAAGCGGTTCCACCCGGTGGCTATGCCTGGTGGTATGTCGACGGCCTGAGCGACGACGGCCATCACGGCATCACGCTGATCGGCTTCATCGGCAGCGTGTTCTCGCCCTATTACGCCTGGTCGGGCCGGGGCGATCCGGAAAATCACTGCGCACTGAACGTGGCGCTCTACGGGCGGCGCGGCCATCGCTGGGCGATGACCGAGCGCGGCCGGGGCAGCATCGAGCGCGACGCCTCCGCCCTCCGCATCGGCCCGAGTTCGATGGCCTGGGACGGCGATGCGCTGACGGTCTCCTTCGATGAGCTGACGACGCCGATCCCGCGCCGGGTCAAGGGCAAGGTGCGGCTCTATCCCTCCGCACTGCCCGGCCGCCGTTTCGTGCTCGACCCGGCGGCCCGTCACCGCTGGTCGCCGATCGCGCCCTGCTCGCGCATCGAGGTCGAGCTGGAACGCCCGTCGCTGAGTTGGAGCGGCCACGGCTATCTCGACAGCAATGACGGCGACGAATCGCTCGAAGCCGGCTTCCGCCATTGGGACTGGGCGCGCGCGAGTTTCGACCGGGGCCGGCGGGCTGCGCTTCTCTACGACGTGCTCGACCGGGATGGCGTCTCTCACAGCCTCGCATTGCAGACGGATCGCAGCGGCCGGATGGACGAGGTCGAGCCGCCGCGTCCGGTGAGGCTGCCGAGGACGCTCTGGCTGATGCGCCGCCGCACCCGCGCGGATAGTGAGGACGGCGTCAAGGTCAGCGCCACGCTGGAGGACGCACCTTTCTACGCCCGCACGGTGCTCTCGACGCGGCTCCTGGGGCATCAGGGCCCGGCTATGCATGAGAGCCTGTCGCTGGACCGCTTCGCCACCAATTGGGTGAAGTCGCTGCTGCCCTACCGGATGCCGCGCCGGCTGTTTTAGCCGGGGCCCTCCCCCCACAGACGAAATCCCCGCGAAGGCGGGGATCCAGTATTCACAAACTCGAAATTGGCTTTCTGCGTAACAACTTGCGCCGCGGCGTATTGGATCCCCGCCTTCGCGTGGATTGCGAAAAAGGGGATTTATGGGACACGCCTACTGGCCTCCGGCGTCAGGCCGCCTACGGTCGTAAAAATCACCTCCGCAACCCGCGCCGGGTCTTCCTCGTGCGCGAGATGGCCGAGGCCGCGCAGCAATTCCACCTTCGCGGCAAGCATCGTCTCGGCGAGCTTGAACGCCTGATCGGGCGGGACGGCGAGATCGTGGCTGCCCGCGACCAGCGTCACGGCGCACGGCAGGCGCGGCAGCTCCTGCGCCAGCGGTGAGAGCTTCCAGCGCGCCATCATATTGAGAGCGGCGGAGACGTGGACCGGCGAGCGGAACAGCCGCTGATAGATCGCCAGCCCCCCCGGCGAAATCGTCGAGCCGGTGCCGCCGATGACGCGCTCGACGGTGCGGCGGTCGCGCGCCCGCCAGGCGAAGAATCGCGGCGCGACCGGATTGATGAACAGCACCTTGGCCATGCTCGAAATGAAGCGGCCGGCCGCGCCGCCATAGGGTATCAGCGCGCCGTTGAGCGAGATCAGCAGGCGCGGCGCGATCTGGCGGTCGAGGATCATCTGCGCCAGGATTGCGGCGCCGGCGGAGTGGCCTACGACAATATCCGGCTTAACGCCGAGCCGCTCGACGAGCCCCGCGAGGGCCGCCGCCATGCCCGGCAGCGACATCTGCATCGATGGTAGCGGGTCGGTGAAGCCGTGGCCGGGGAGGTCCGGTGCGATCACCGTGAAGCGCTCGGCCAGAAGCGGCAGCAGCCCCGCCCAGCTATGCGTCGAGGCGCCCGTACCGTGGGCAAGCAGCATGACCGGGCCGCTCCCCGCCTGCTGGACATGCCAGCGCAATCCGGCGGCTTGGACGAAGCGGCTCGTCTCGCGGTTCGGCCAATCGCGCCCGTCGCGATCCCAGACCAGCGCGCCGTCGCCATTGCCGCTCACCGCGCCCGCGCCTGTTTGACGGCCGAGGACAGCGCGGCGGAGTTCAGCGCAGGCAGCGCGAGATAGGACGCCCCCATGGAATGGGCGATTTCGGCCGCGCGCGGGTCGGGGCGCGGCGAGGTGTCGATGAGCAGGCTGCGGATCTCGGTGGATTTCAGCAGGCGGGCCGAGGCGAGCGCGTGGTCATGCGCGATGTGACGGCCGGGCCGCCCGTCGCGGGCGACATTGGCACGGCCATCGGTGAGCAGGACGATCAGCGGCGTCTGGCCTCGTTTCCGTGCCGATTGGGCAACGGCGATGGCGGCATCGATGCCAGACGCCAGCGGCGTGCCGCCGCCCGCGGGCAGGCCGATGAGACTGCGCTTGGCGCGGACCAGCGATCGCGTCGGCGGCAGGATGAGGTCGGAGGTCTTGCCGCCGAAGACCAGCATCGCGACGTGGTCGCGCCGGACATAGCACTCGGCGAGCAGGGATTCGACCGCGCCTTTGGCCTCCGCCATGCGGTTGAGGGCCAGCGAGCCGGAGGCATCGACGGCGAAGATGGTCAGCGTCTCGGATTTGCGCGCGAAGCGGATGACGCGGAAATCGGAGGCGCGGATCTGCAAGAGGCCGGGGCGCTCGGCGCTTTGCGATTGCGACCGGATGCGCTGCCAGGGCGCCGCCGCGCGCAAGGTGGCGACGAGGTCGAGGCGGCCGCCCCGGCGCAGGTCACCTTGCATGATGCCCGTCCGTCTGCCACGCGTGAGCGAGCGCTGCTTCACTCCGGCCTGCCCGGAGGATTTCGAACGCATGGCCGCGCGCTTTGCGCCGAGCCGGGCCAGCACATCCGGCGGCAGCGCAGCGCGGACGGCCTCGACGACAATCTCACTGAGCGCTTCGGCCTCCGACTGCGTCTCGCTCTCCGGCTGGTCGCCGGGCGCGTCGGGCTGCTGGTCTTCTTCCGGCTGCTCCTCGTCCGATTGCGGCAGCCTCGTCGCGCGCCAGCCGAGGACGAGTTGCCCGGCAATGGCGAGATCGGCGCCGCTCAGCGCGTCGCGGCCGTCCAATGCGGCGGCGATCTTGGCCACTTTCAGCGCCAGCAGAGGCGCGCGAACCGACACGATGCCGAGCGCGGTGGCGGCCCCGCAAATGGCTTCAATGGCCTCGGTCTCAACGCTGACCCGCGGCAGGCATTCGCGTGCGGCGGCGATCGCGTCCGCCTCGCCCAACTCACCGCTGCGGATCGGTGTCAGATCGACCTGCATCGCGATGCGTTCGGTCAGCGAAGCGGGCGCCTGTTCGTCTTCACAAAGGCCTTCATCCAGCAAAACGAGGCCGAACCATGCGGAAAAGCGCTTGGTCAGGCCGTCGCGCTCCAAGGGCACTTCGCCCCGATCATGCACGCTGGCGATCCGGGCTGCATGTTCCGGCGACAGGCGCTCGGCCGAGGGGATGATGAGCGCGCCGCCGTCGGATTCGGCGAGCAAGCCCCGCTCGGAGACCAGACGGCCCGCTGCGAGGCTTGCGCTCAGATCGAGGCCGCCGAGCAGGCGGTCATCGGTGATGCCGAGGGGCATTTTCCGAAAGGGGCGATCCGGCAGCAGCGCGCGCAACAGCGCCAGCCATTCGTCCCGCGCCGGGCCGGGACCTGCGCGGAGGCAGATGCCTGTGCCCCAGGGGTCGACGGCAAAAATGCGCGCAGCCAGCGTCGCGATCTCTCCGGGAGATTTCGGCGCCTGGATCACGACACGAAAACCTCGGCGATGGCGCGGTCGATGCGCGCGGTCGATCCGGCCTCGTCGAGCGGATCGCGGCGCAGGCGGTGGCGCAAGGCCGACGGCGCGACCTGTTTCAGATGCGCCGCGCCGACCGCGTCGCCGCCCTGCAGGCAGGCCAGCGCCCGCGCCGCCCGGATCAGCGACAGCTCGCCCCGCAGCCCGTCCGTCCCGAGCGCCATGCACAAGGTCGCTGCCGTCTCGAGCGTGGCGTCGGGCACTTCGATGGAGGGCAACCGGTCGCGCGCGGAGGCGATGGCGTCGCGCAAATGCCTGTCCTGGCCGGCCCATTTCGCCGCGAACGCTGCCGGGTCGCGCTCGTAATCGTCGCGGCGGCGGACGACATCGACGCGGGTCGGCATGTCGGTCGGGGTCAGGATTTCGACGGAGAGGCCGAAGCGGTCGAGCAATTGCGGGCGCAGCTCACCCTCCTCCGGATTGCCGCTGCCGACCAGGACGAAGCGCGCCGGATGCCGGACGCTAAGGCCCTCGCGCTCGACGACGTTTTCGCCCGAGGCGGCGGCGTCGAGCAGCAGGTCGACGAGATGGTCGTCGAGCAGATTAACCTCGTCAATATAAAGGAAGCCGCGATTGGCGCGGGCCAGCAGGCCGGGTTCGAACGCCTTTTCCCCGCGCGTCAGGGCCCGCTCCAGATCGAGCGCGCCGACGATGCGGTCCTCGGTCGCGCCGAGCGGCAGGTCGACGACCGGCACCGCGACGCGTGCGACGGCGCCGGGCGCTTCCGCCGCCCGCGCGCGGCAGGCGTCGAGACAGAGCGAGCGGTCGGCGCGCGGGTCGCAATTGCAGGGGCAGCCGGGCGTCACCTCGATCTCCGGCAGCAGCGCCGCGAGGCCGCGAATGGCGGTGGACTTGCCGGTGCCCCGGTCGCCGAACACCAGCACGCCGCCGACGCTGGCATCCACCGCGGCGATCAGCAGCGCCTGCTTCATATCCTCTTGCGCGACGATGGCGGAGAAGGGAAAGGCGACCGGCATGTTCGGCTCCGTTAAGGCGGTCAGATGCGCAATTCTGTCGTTATCCCCGCGAAAACAGGGATCCAGGACTCCGCAGCATCTCCTGTGTTTACTGGATCACCGCTTGCGCGGGGATGACTTGCGTAGGAGTGGCTGGGCGATCGCATGTCATCCCCCGTCAGCGCGTCAGCCTGCCGCGCAAATCGGCGAGATGCACGGCGAATGCGGCGAGGAGGAAAGCGGCGATCCAAACCCAATTGCCGCCGGTCAGCGCGACGCGCAGGGCCAGCAGCAGGAAGGCGCCGGAGAGCAAATAGCCAACGAGCCCGAGCGCTTCCATGCCGAGCCCCTTGCGGCGCGTGTAGATCCATAGCCCGGCAAATTCGGCAAGCATCAGCGCCAGGATGAGATCGACGATGCGGCCGGAGAGGAAGAGCTGTTCCATCGCCTGGCCTCAGAACGGCGCGTTGAGCTGGACGACGCGCCAGTTCAGCGCGCTGGCAAATGTAACCCAGGCGAGATAGGGGACGAGCAGCAGCGCGGCGGGCCTCGAATAGCGCGCGAGCACCAAGATGAGGACGAGGATCGAGAGCCAAAGCGCGCCGACTTCGATCAGCGCCCAATCGGGACGGCGCATTCGGAAGAACAACAGGCTCCACAGGACGTTCAGGAAGCCGTTCAGCGAGAACAGCGCGACCAGCCATTCGCGGTCTTCACGGGTGGGCTCGTCGCGCCAGGCGGTCGCGGCGGAGAGGCCGGCGAGCGCGAAGATCAGCGTCCAGGCGGGGCCAAACAGCCAGTCCGGCGGCTGCCACGCTGGCTTTTGCAGGCTCTGATACCAGGGGCCGATATCGGTCACGGTGCCGCCGACCGTGGCGACCAGCAGCGCCGCCAGCAAGGCGATCACGATGGGTCTGGCGTTACTCATCGCGGCGCCGCGAGGCCGAGCAGATGCGCCAAATCCTTGAAGAAGATGCGGATATGGGCCATCGGGTCCGAGCGGACCAACTCCTTATGCATGTAGGATTGCCAGGTCAGCCGCTGCACATCCGGGTCGCGGCAGATTTTCACGAAGCGCTCGCGCCGTTTATCGCTGCGGTACCAGAAATATTGCATGATGCCGAGGATGAGGAAGACGCGGCCATGCGCCTTCATGAAGCGCTTGCGGGCGGTCGCCAAGGCGCGGGCATCGCCGGTTTCCAGGAAGCTGCCGACGGCATCCGCCGCCATCTCGCCGCAGACCATGGCGTAGTAGATGCCCTCGCCCGAGGCCGGCGCGACGACGCCCGCCGCGTCGCCCGCGAGGACGAAATTGCGGCCATCGTCCCAGCGCTTGAGCGGGCGCAACGGGATCGGCGCACCTTCGCGGCGGAGGGTCTTGGCGTCGCGAAGGCCGGCGGCTTCGCGGGTGGCTTTGGTTGCGTCGCGCAGGGAAAAGCCCTTATTGGCGCTGCCGACGCCGACGCTGGCCGTCTTGCCATGCGGAAACACCCAAGCGTAGAAATCCGGCGACAGCCTGCCCTGGTAATAGACCTCGCAGCGTGAGCCGTCATAGGTCGCGGCGGGCGTTTCCGGCACGGCGACGATCTCGTGATAGGCGAAGACGAAGGGCGATTTCTTCACTTTCGGCAGCGCGCTGCGGCCGACGGCGGAATTGGCGCCGTCCGCGCCGATCACCGCCCGCGCCCGGATGCTGCGGGATTCCTCGGCGTCCTTATATTGGACGAGCACGGTGCCGTCGCTCTGGCGGGTGAGGCGGGTGAAGCTGCCGGTGCGGCGCTCGGCTCCGGCGAGGGCGGCGCGGTCGCGCAGCCATTCGTCAAAAATCTCGCGGTCGACCATGCCGACATAGCCGCCCGCATCGATCGGCATGTCGACGCGGATGTCGGAGGGCGAGATCATGGTGGCGGCGGAGATGCGTGCGCAAATCAAGCTGTCGGGAATGGCGAAATCCTTGACGAGGCGGGGCGGGATGGCGCCGCCGCAGGGTTTGATCCGCCCGGCCCGGTCGAGCAACAGCACGGAGCGGCCCTGGCGCGCGAGCGTCGTGGCGGCGGTCGCGCCGGCCGGCCCGCCGCCGATCACCGCGACGTCGAAAACATCCCGTCTCTGCATCATGAGCTCCCTCAAGCCAGCCGGCAGCATGTTCTCGCCAATCGATGAAACGCGCGGCGCGGCTACAGAACGCGTTTCGCCTGTGCGGGTGGCGAGGAACGCCGCCGCGATGAACAGCACCGCCTCGCAGGCGAAGACGGTGGAATAGGCGGTGAGCGGGTCGCCGGTCAGGGCGCGGACGAGATCGACCGAGGCCGCGCCGAGAAAGCCGCCGAGGCCGAAGGCGATTGCTTGAGCCGCGCCCCACAGGCCCATCCGCACGCCTTCGCGCTTTTCGCGGCCGGCGCTGGCGAGCGCCATCATCGAGCCGATGGCGGCGACGGCGAAAGCGCCATTGGCAAAGCCGAGCAGGGCGACGGAGAGGCGCAGCGGCCAGTCCGGCGCGGCATGGCCGCCGAGGGCAAGAGCGAAGAGAGCTGCGGCGGAGGCGAGGCAGCCGAAGATCGTCCAGTTGCGCAAGGAGCCGAGCCAGCGTCCGCCGACGGCGCTGGCGATGAAGCCGATCAGCACCATGCCGGCGAGGACGCCGCTATGCTGCACGCTCGCGAGCTGGGTCGATTCGCCGGGCGTATAGCCGAAGACGGAGCCGGCGAAGGGCTCGAGGATGAGGTCCTGGGCGCTATAGGCCAGCATGGACAGGAAAATGAAGAGGGTGAAGTTGCGCGCGTCGGGCTCGGCCCAGATCTGGCGCAAGGCGACGAAGAAGGGGGTTTGGGACGCCGCGCTGGTCTCCGGCTCGTCGGACGGCAGGCCGTGCCGGGGCTCGACGCCCCAGACGGCGATCAGCGCAATCGCCAGGGCGGCGGCCGAAACAGTGGCCGAGATCGTCAGCAGCCGCTCCGGGGAAAATGGATCGAGGAAATGCCCGGCAACCCCTGCCGTGACGATGAACCCGGCCAGCATCATCACCCAGACGATGGTCGCGGCCGCGGCTCGCCGGCGCGGCGCGACGCGCTTGGCCAGCAGCACCAGCAGCGACGTGCCCGCCGCGCTGACGCCGACGCCGATCATGGCGAAGGCCAATGTCGCGAGCGCCAGTCCGGCGGCGAAATGCGTCGCCATCAATACGGTGCCGCCCGCCGCCAGCACGCCGCCGAGCGACAGCACCGCCATGCCGCCGACGATCCAGGGGGTGCGCCGTCCGCCGACATCGGAGCCGTAGCCCATGCGCGGCCGGGTGATCTGCACGGCATAATGCAGCGCGACCAGCAGGCCGGGCAGCAGCGCCGCAAGCTGCAATTCAACCACCATCACCCGGTTCAAGGTCGAGGTCGTCAGCACGACCACCGCGCCGAGCGCCGTCTGCACGAGGCCGAGCTTGACGATGCCGAACCATCCGAGCGGGCCGCGCGTCATGCCGCCCCCGTCGCGACCGAGCTGACCGCATAGGCGCTGATCAGCATTCCGGTGACATAGAGCGTGGTGCCGGTGGCGTTATAGATGGGCGCGCGCTCACGCGGTTTTTTCACGAACCAGCGCATCAGACCGAGCTGCGCCAACAACGAAACGACGATTGCGAGCGCGTGCCAAGGCCGTCCCCAGGACAAAAGCAGGCCCGCGACGACGATTTGCGGCACGGCCATCACCACGCAGGCCAGATAGGCGGCCTTCGCCGCGCCGAGTTGCACCGGCAGGCTGCGCACGCCCATGCGCTGATCGCCTTCGATGGACTTGAAATCGTTGAGAGTCATGATGCCATGCGCGCCGATGGAATAGAGCACGGCCAGCGTGATGATGCGCCAGTCCGGCAACGCGCCCGCCATGATCGCCGCGCCGGTGAACCAGGGCAAGCCCTCGTAGCAGCCGCCGACGGCGGCATTGCCCCACCATCCGTTCAGCTTCAGGCGGAAGGGCGGCGCGCTGTAAGCCCAGGCCAGCGCCAGACCGATGATGGCGGCGATGAAGGCCCACAAGCCGAGCACGGCGGCGACGGCGAGCGAAAGTCCGGTCCAGATCTGCGCAATGTGCAGGCCCCATCGGCCGGGGATGCGCCCGGAGGGGATCGGCCGGTTCGGCTCGTTGATGGCGTCGACATGGCGGTCGAACCAGTCGTTGACGGCCTGGCTGGTGCCGCAGACCAGCGGTCCCGCGAGGATGACGCCCAGCAGAACCTCGGCCCAGCGCTCGCTGGCGGGAACGCCCGACGAGGCGATGCCGCAGCCATAGGCCCACATCGGCGCGAACCAGGTGATCGGCTTCAACAGCTCCAGCACGGCGCCCGGCGTGGGCCGTCCGGTCAGGGAAGCAGTCAGAGCGGTATGGTCCATTGCAGCGCCTGATCCGGGCAAATCGAATGGGGCGATGATAAAAGTGACAGTCTCGATGCGTCAACTAAAGTTTACACATCGGGATGATGGGCGCGGGGATGTTGTGGAGAGGTCGAGCCGGTGACTCCCCCTCACCGGCCGCTGCGCGTCCGCCCGCTCCCGCGAGGGGAGAGGGCGGAGCCGTGCCGGATGGCAGTCACAGCTTTGCCGGCTGCGCCACTTGCCCTCCCCCGCGAGGGAGTGAGGGCGCTTCTTTTGGCGGCCCGTAAAGCCTGAAGCCTCAGTGACTCTCCTGGCTGTCCAGCTCGCCCAGCCCATGGCGGCGCAGCTTCACGTAAAAACTTTGCCTGCTGAGCCCCAGCATTTCCGCGGCGGATGCGCGGTTGTCGCCCGTCAGCTCCAGCGCCGCCTCGATGCACATCTGCTCGATGATGTCGGTCGTCTCGCGGACGAGGTCGCGCAGCGGCATCCGGCCGACGAGGTCCTTCAGCTCCTCGAAGGAGCGCGGGCCGGCCGGCGCGCGCTCACTGGCGACGCTCAGCGGCGCCTGCGCCTTGCGTATGGTGATGCCGTAGCAGGAGGGCGCGTCACCGCCGGTGACGGCGACGGCGGACAGCTCCACCTCCTCCCGCGCGCCGAATTCGCCGCGTGCGACGGTGGCGAAGCGCCGGACCGAGCCATGCGCGCGAAGATTGGCGATTAAAACGTCCATGTCGACATCGACCCGGCCGAGCCAGCGGTCGATGTTGGCACCTTTGGCCTGCTCTTCGGTGACGAGTTGGGCCAGTTCCAAAAAGGCGGCATTGGCCATCAGGATGCGGGCCGCCTCATCGATCACCACGAAGCCGTCCGGCATGTTGGCGATGACCGCCTGCAGCGAGGATTTCACGGGCAGGTGCTCGATCTCGTCATCGCCGCCGGGGGGCGACAGGCGCAGCAGATAATGCACGCCATTGTCCTGGCGGAACAGCGAGGCCTGCAGCGAGAACTGCTTCTTCGAATTGGCGAGACGGATGCCGATCTCGCGGCCGCGCACGGCGGAGCGCAGTTCAGCGAACAGCTTTTCGGCGTCGCGGGCGCTGGCGCGGTCGAGCAGTTCGAGGAAGGAGCGGCCGACGACGCGCGAGGAGCCGTTGACGATGAATTGGGTTGCCGCCGGATTGGCGTCAACGATCTTCAGGCTGGCGGCGTCGAGAACGATGACAGGTTCGCCGGAGAGCTGGAACAGCGTCTGGTAGCGCGTCTCGGCCTGGCGGAGTTTGGCATATTCGCGCTCCATCTGTGCCTGGGCGGCGACCAGCTTCTGCTGCATCGCGGCCATCGGGCGCAGGTCGCGGCCCATTGCCAGCACATTGCCCTCATCGCCGACGCGGATGGCGGAATAGCGGATCGGAATGTCGCCGCCCTCTTTGGCGAGGTGGTTGACATGACGCCATTGCGAAGCGGTGTTGGCCCGCGATTCCGCCAGCATCTCTTCCACCTTGACCCGGCTCTCGACCGTGACGACATCCAGCCAGGGCCGCCCGACCCATTCGCCGCATTCGCGCTCGAGGAGGTCGCCGCCCTGCAAGGCCAGATCGCGGATGACGCCCTTCTTGTCGATGAGCAGAGTGAGGTCGGATGAGGCGGAAACGAGGTGAGCGACGGTCCCGGCGTCCAAATCGGCAAAGGTTTTTTTGGGCGCTTTGAAGTGTCTCACGGCTGTCCATTCGGCAGCGGCCGCAAAGCCGGAACCCGACCTTCCATCATCGACGTCTCACATTGGTCTTCCCGCCGAACTTTCCAAGGCGCTTTCGGCAAGTTTTATGGCCTCCCGGACATCACCGACGGCGAGATCGGCTCCGACGGCCGGCCTCAGCTCCGGCGATCGCGAAAATATATTGCCGCCGACGATGATCTGCACGGACAGATTTTTACTAAATTTGCGCACATCGTTGATAGTGGAACGCAGAGTGTCAAGCAAGCGCTCGCAGCTCAACGAAAACCCAATCAGCGCAAACCATTGCTCCGCGACCAGCGCGCGCAACTCATCGCGTTCGAGAACCGGTGCGCCGACGACGTGCCAGCCTTCGCGGCGGAAGAACTCCGACACCATCAGCAGCCCGAACGTATGCTGTTCGCTCGGCGTCGGCAGCAGCAGCACGCGCCGCGCCGGCAGGTGAGCGCTCTTTTCGAATTCGAAGGTAAACCGATGCAATACCTGCTGCAATCGCGACGTGGCGACGGTCACGTCAACAAAGTCGATCGCATCCGCTGTCCAAAGTTCGCCAAGCCGGCGCGCGGCCGGCGCCATTAGCTGCAACAGGACGGCCTCGAGCTTCACGCCCCTGTGTAACAGCGCATTGACGTAAGCCGCCGCGACATCGGCCTCCTGTGTCAATACGATCTGCGTAAAATCCGCCAGATGATCGGCGACATCCGTTCGCCGCGTGCCGTTGCGATGGGCGGCGCCCGCCGTCTCGGCATCCTGATGCAGCAGCATCAGCCGCGGAATGATCTCGCCTTCGACGACGTTTTCGAGGCGTTCCTGAAGCTGCTGGTCCTCTTTGCGGACCTCCTGACCGGCGAGGAAATAGCGCCGGTCGAAACATATCTCGTCTTCTAGTGCTCCGCCCCCTGAAGCCGGTCCGCTTTTCGCGGCGCCTCCGGCCATGTGGGGTTGTCTAGAGCCCACCATTGGAAACCACTCCCCCGTTCTTTCGGATGGGAGAACATGAGTCAAAACTCACATTCAGGCCGTTCCCTCGAAGATTTTTCTGAGCGCTCATTGATTGCTGCGCTCTTTAGCCATGCAAATTATGCACGAAGATTATTGCCCGGCAAATTCAAAACTCGGGAGACGGACAAGAGAGCTGGCTCTTAACCATCATATGCACAGGGCACGCTATGTCAAAATTTATTTACATACGTACTGTCAGGTATGGTTGACAGTCGGTTTTCCCCGCACTTAGACTGACATGGCAAATCGCGCGCCAGTTCGCTGGCGCGCGGGAGGGGAGCCATGAAGCATCGCAGCACGTCAGGGCGGAGGGCGCCGCTCTACACCGCCGAGGAGCGCCGCCGCCGCGATGCAACGGTCTGGACGCTCGTGCAGGGCGTGCTGGCGCCGGTTCAGTTCCTGGTGTTTCTCGCCAGCCTTGCCCTGGTGCTGCGCTATCTGTCGACGGGCGAAGGGCTGGCGCTGGCGAGCTGGTCGATCGTCGCCAAGACGCTGGTGCTCTACACCATCATGATCACCGGCTCGATCTGGGAGAAGGTGGTGTTCGGGCGCTATCTGTTCGCCCCCGCCTTCTACTGGGAAGACGTCTTCAGCATGCTGGTGCTGGGACTGCATACGGCCTATCTCGCGGCGCTGTTCGGCGGCTTCCTCAGCCCGCGCGAGCAGATGGTGCTCGCCCTCGCCGCCTATGCGGCCTATGTGATAAATGCGACACAGTTTCTGCTGAAATTGCGCGCCGCCCGCCTCGATCAGTCCGCAGCCGCCCATCGGGCCGCTTTCGCCGAGGTGACTGGATGAGTGCATCGGGGGCAGGAGCGATCGCGCGCGAGGGGACGGGCTGCCCCGAGCCGGAGATTCTGAGACAGCGCGGCCAGCGCGAGGTGTTTTGCGGCCTGACCAGCATCGTCTGGCTGCACCGGAAGATCCCGGATGCGTTCTTCCTGGTGGTCGGGTCGCGCACCTGCGCGCATCTGATCCAATCCGCCGCCGGCGTGATGATCTTCGCCGAGCCGCGCTTCGCCACCGCCATCATCGACGAGCGCGACCTCGCCGGCCTCGCCGACATGAATGTCGAGCTGGACCGCGTCGTCGGGCAATTGCTGGCGCGCCGGCCGGACATCCGGATGCTGTTCCTGGTGGGGTCATGCCCGTCCGAGGTCATCAAGCTGGACCTGTCGCGGGCGGCCTCCAGGCTGTCGCAGATCCACATGCCGCAAGTTCGGGTGGTGAATTACAGCGGCAGCGGCATCGAGACGACTTTTACGCAGGGCGAGGACACCTGCCTCGCCGCGCTCACCGAGCATCTGGACACCGCGCCCGCCGATGAGCGCTCGCTGCTGGTCGCCGGGTGCCTGCCCGACATCGTCGAAGACCAGTTCCGCCGCATTTTTGAGGAACTCGGCATCGGCCCGGTGCAATTCCTGCCGCCGCGCAGCAGCCTTGCCCTGCCGACGGTCGGGCGCGGCACGCGGGTGCTGTTCGCGCAGCCCTTCCTCGGCGAGACGGCGCAGGCGCTGGCCAAGCGCGGCGCGCAATTGCTGCCCGCGCCTTTCCCCTTCGGCGCGGAGGGCACCGCGCTCTGGCTGAAAGCAGCCGCCGACGCCTGGGGGATCCCGGACCTCGAATTCCGCAAAGCCATCGCCCCGCGCCGCGAACGCGCCCAGCGCGCGCTCCAGCACTATCGCGAGACGCTGGCGGGCAAGCGCATCTTCTTCTTCCCCGACACCCAGATGGAGCCTTCGCTCGCGCGCTTCCTCCACCGCGAGCTCGGGGCGGAGCTGATCGAGGTCGGCTCCCCCTATTTGAACCGCCAGCTCGTCGACATGGACCTCGCGATGCTGCCCCCGGGCGTCACCATCAGCGAGGGCCAGGACGTGGAAATGCAGCTCGACCGCTGCCGCGCCGCCCAGCCTGATCTGGTGGTCTGCGGGCTTGGCCTCGCCAATCCGCTGGAGGCCGAGGGCATCACCACGAAATGGGCGATCGAGCTGGTGTTCTCGCCCGTGCACGGCTTTGAGCAGGCCGGCGATCTGGCCGAATTATTTGCACGCCCGCTGGTGCGCGGCCAAAGGCTGAGGGTCTAGGCCATGCAACTCACCGTCTGGACCTATGAAGGCCCGCCGCATGTCGGCGCGATGCGGATCGCGACGGCCATGAAGGGCGTGCATTACGTGCTGCACGCGCCGCAGGGCGATACCTATGCGGATTTGCTGTTCACGATGATCGAGCGGCGCAATCACCGCCCGCCGGTGACGTACACCACATTCCAGGCGCGCGACCTCGGCGGCGACACCGCCGAGCTGTTCAAGCGCGCCGCGCAGGACGCCTATGAGCGCTTCAAGCCCGAGGTGATGCTGGTCGGCTCCTCCTGCACGGCGGAGCTGATCCAGGACGATCCGGGCGGGTTGGCCAAGGCGCTGGCGCTGCCGATCCCGGTCGTGGCGCTGGAATTGCCAGCCTACCAGAAGAAGGAAAACTGGGGCGCGGCGGAGACCTTTTACCAGCTCGTGCGGACCGTCGCCGGACCGAATGCGCCGGCTCCCGGCGTCGAGCGTGCCCCGCGCGCGGACGGCGCCCGCCCGAGCTGCAACATCCTCGGCCCGACCGCGCTCGGCTTTCGCCACCGCGATGACGTGACCGAAATTCGCGGGCTGCTGGAAAAGCTCGGCGTCGATGTCCGCGTCGTCGCCCCGCTGGACGCCACGCCCTCCGACATCGCCCGCCTCGGCGAGGCCGATTTCAACGTCGTGCTCTATCCCGAGATCGCACACACCGCCGCGACCTGGTTGAAGCGCACATTCCGCCAGCCGATGGTCACGACCATCCCGATCGGCGTCAACGCCACGCGCGACTTCATCGAAGAGGTTTGCAGCGTCGCCGGCATCGGCAAGGCCGACGCGCTCGAAGCCCAGTCGCGCCTGCCCTGGTACTCCCGCTCGGTCGACTCCTCCTACCTCACCGGCAAGCGCGTCTTCATCTTCGGCGACGCCAGCCACGCCATCGCCGCCGCCCGCATCGCCAGCGAAGAACTCGGCTTTGCCGTCGTGGGCCTGGGCACCTACAGCCGCGAATTCGCCCGCGACGTGCGCGCGGCTGCGGAAAAATACGGCGTCGAGGCGCTGATCAGCGACGACTATCTCGAAGTCGAGCAGCGCATCGTCGAATTGCAGCCGGAAATGGTGCTCGGCACGCAGATGGAGCGCCACATTGCCAAGCGCCTCGGCATCGCCTGCGCCGTGATCTCCGCTCCCGTCCATGTGCAGGATTTCCCGGCCCGCTACTCGCCGCAAATGGGTTTTGAGGGCGCGAACGTCATCTTCGACAGCTGGGTGCACCCACTGATGATGGGCCTGGAAGAACACTTGCTGGTGCTCTTCCGCGACGACCCCGAATTTCACGACGACGCCAAGGCATCGCACCTCGCCTCGGTCGAGGGCACCGCCGAGCGCGCGCCGCAAGCCCCCGCCCCGACGCCCGACGCCATCATCGTCTGGAACCCGGACGCCGAGACCGAGCTGAAAAAAATCCCCTTCTTCGTGCGCGGCAAGGCGCGCCGAAACACCGAAAGCTATGCCCGCGAACAGGGCCTTGGAACGATCAGCGTGGAGACGCTTTACGATGCAAAAGCCCATTTCGGCCGCTGAGGCGACGTCCTCCCGCGCGGCCGGCAGGGCTGCGCCGGTTCGCGTCGTCATCGTTACCATCGACACCCATCTGGCCTCCGCCGCCGAGCGCGCCCGCGACGGCCTGCGCGCCGAATTGCCGGGCCTGTCGCTCGCCTTGCACGCCGCCTCCGAATGGGGTGAGGACGCCGCCGCTTTGGCGCGCTGCCATGCCGACATCGCCGAGGCCGACATCATCGTCACCACCATGATGTTCATGGAGGACCATATCCGCGCCATCGCCCCGGCGCTCCAGGCCCGGCGCGATAATTGCGACGCGCTGGTGTGCTGCATGTCGGCGGGCGAGATCATGCGCATGACCCGCATGGGCGCCTTCACCATGGACGGCTCGTCGAGCGGCGCGCTGGCGTTTCTGAAGAAGCTCAAGCCCAAGCCGAAGGAAGGCAAGCCGGGCCAGCCGGGCGGCGCGCAGCAGATGGCGCTGCTCAGGCGGGTTCCGAAGATCTTAAAATATATCCCCGGCTCGGCGCAGGATGTGCGCGCCTATTTCCTGACGCTGCAATATTGGCTGGCGGGCTCTCAGGAAAACCTCGCCAACATGATCCGCATGCTGGTCGACCGCTATGCCGATGGCGAGCGGCGGGCCTTGCGCGGGCGGCTGACGGTGAAGGACCCGACCGATTATCCCGATGTCGGCGTCTATCATCCGCGTCTGCCCGGCCGCATCGCCGACCGGCTCGAAAAGCTGCCGGTCGCGGGCAACCAGGGGACGGTCGGCCTGCTGATCCTGCGCTCCTATGTGCTGGCCGGAAATGCCGGGCATTATGACGGCGTCATCGCGGCGCTTGAAGCGCGCGGCCTGCGGGTGATCCCCGCCTTCGCCGCCGGGTTGGACGCGCGCCCCGCCATCGAAAAATTCTTCATGAAGAACGGCCGCTCGAACGTCGATGCGGTGATCTCGCTGACCGGCTTCTCGCTGGTCGGCGGCCCGGCCTACAACGACAGCAAAGCCGCCGAAGCCATCCTCGCCCGGCTCGACGTGCCCTATCTCGCCGCCCACCCGATCGAGTTCCAGACGCTTCAGCAATGGGGCGCCTCTGATCGCGGTCTGCTGCCGGTCGAGAGCACCATCATGGTCTCGATCCCCGAACTCGACGGCGCCACCGGCCCGATGGTGTTCGGCGGCCGCTCGGACGGGACCAACGCGCCCTGCACCGGCTGCGCCCGCGCCTGCACCTTCCCGGTGACGAAGGCGCGCGACATGCATTCATGCCCCGAGCGCGCCGGAACACTCGTCGCCCGCGTCGAAAAGCTGGTTGCACTGCGCCGCTCGCGCCTCGCCGACCGCCGCGTCGCCATCGTGCTGTTCAACTTCCCGCCCAATGCGGGCAACACCGGCACCGCCGCTTATCTCTCCGTCTTCGCCTCGCTGCACAACACGCTGGCCGCGATGAAACGCGCCGGATACGCAGTCGATGTGCCGCCCAGCGTCGATGCCCTGCGCGAGCGCATCATCCACGGCAACGCCGCCCGCTTCGGCGCACTGGCCAATGTCGAGGCGCGCATCACCGCCGACGACCACGTCCGCCGCGAGCCGCATCTGCGCGAGATCGAAACCCAGTGGGGACCGGCTCCCGGCAAGCAGCAGAGCGACGGCACGACCATCCACGTGCTCGGCGCGCGCTTCGGCAATGTCTTCGTCGGCGTGCAGCCCGCCTTCGGCTATGAAGGCGACCCGATGCGCCTGCTGTTCGAAAAAGGCTTTTCGCCGACCCACGCCTTCTCCGCCTTCTACCGCTGGCTGCGCGAAGACTTTGGCGCCCACGCCCTGCTGCATTTCGGTACGCATGGGGCGCTCGAATTCATGCCCGGCAAGCAATCCGGCATGTCGGCCAAATGCTGGCCCGACCGCCTGATCGGCGACCTGCCGAACTTCTACCTCTACGCCGCCAACAACCCGTCCGAAGGCATGATCGCCAAGCGGCGCGGCGCGGCCACCCTCGTCAGCTACCTGACGCCGCCCGTCGCCCATGCCGGGCTCTATCGCGGCCTGATCGACCTGAAGGCCAGCATTGAGCGCTGGCGGGGCATCGGCCCGGAGGAGTCCGCCGAGCGCGCGCCCCTCGCCGAGCTGATCCAGGCGCAGGCCGCGACCGTCGATCTCGCCCCCGCCGAACCGGCCTGGACCGATTGCGACGCGGAAATCGCCGCGCTCAGTGCCGCCGTGCTCGAACTGGAATACACGCTGATCCCGCACGGCCTGCATGTGGTCGGCGAAGTGCCCACGGAACAGGAGCGCATCGACACGCTGCTCTCCATCGCCGAAAGCTCGCACGGCGCGCGACCCGCCGCCGAGGCCGTCGCCGCCCTGGTACGCGGCAAGACACCCGAAGCCGCCCTCACCGCCGCCGGCATGGACGCGGGGGAAGCCAACCTCACCATGTTCCGCGCCCTCGCGACCACCGACCGCCTGCTTTGCCAGGACCACGAGACCGGCGGCGTCCTGCGCGCCCTCGACGGCCGCTATATCCGCCCGGCCCCCGGCGGCGACCTGCTGCGCACGCCCGACATCCTGCCGACCGGCCGCAATCTGCACGGCTTCGACCCCTTCCGCCTGCCGAGCGCCTACGCCGTCGCCGATGGCGCGCGCCAGGCCGACCGGCTGATCGCCCGCCACATGGAAGACGGCAACGCCTTCCCGGAAACCATCGCCATGGTGCTCTGGGGGACCGACAACCTGAAATCCGAAGGCGGCCCGCTCGCCCAGGCGCTCGCGCTGATGGGCGCCAAGCCGCGCTTCGACTCCTATGGTCGCCTCTGCGGCGCGGCGCTCACCCCGCTCGCCGAACTCGGCCGCCCGCGCGTCGATGTCGTCATCACCATGTCCGGCATCTTCCGCGACCTCTTACCGCTCCAGATCAAGCTGCTCGCCGAAGCCAGTTTCATGGCCGCCTCCGCCGACGAGCCGGACGCGCAGAATTTCATCCGCAAGCACGCGCTCGCCTATCAGCGCGCCCACAACTGCGACCTGGAAACCGCCGCCCTTCGCGTCTTCGGCAATGCGGATGGAGCATACGGCGCCAATGTCGGCAACCTGCTGGAAAGCGGGCGCTGGGACGACGAGGACGAACTCGCGGAGACCTACACGCGGCGCAAAAGCTTCGCCTATGGCCTCAAGGGCAAGCCCGTCGAGCAGCCCGCGCTGTTCAACGCCGTGCTGAAAAGTGTCGAGCTGTCCTACCAGAACCTCGACTCGGTCGAACTCGGCGTGACCACCATCGACAATTATTTCGACACGCTCGGCGGCATCAGCCGGGCGGTCGGCCGGGCGCGCGGCGGCAAGGCGGCCCCCGTCTATATCGGCGACCAGACGCGCGGCGAGGGCGCGGTGCGCACCCTCAACGAACAGGTCACGCTCGAAGCCCGCACGCGCATGCTGAACCCGAAATGGTACGAGGGCATGCTCAAGCACGGCTATGAGGGCGTCCGCCAGATCGAGGCGCATGTCACCAACACCATGGGCTGGTCGGCCACCACGGGCCAGGTCGCGCCCTGGGTCTACCAGCGCCTCAGCGAAACCTTTGTGCTCGACGACGCCATGCGCGCGCGTCTCGCCGAACTCAACCCCACCGCCTCGGCCAAGCTGGCGAACCGGCTGATCGAGGCGCATGAGCGGAACTACTGGTCCCCCGACGCCGACACGCTGAACGCCCTGCGCGAAGCGGGCGATGAGCTCGAGGACCGGCTTGAAGGCATCCACGCGGAGGAAGCGGCATGAGTCTCGATCTGAAATCCGGCTGTGGAGGCTGCGCCACCTTGCCGCCCGACGGCGAAGGCAGCGTCCAGGTGCATCTGGACCCGAAGGTGAATCTGGGCACGGCGAAGGTGTTCGCCGTCTACGGCAAGGGCGGCATCGGCAAGAGCACGACGTCCTCGAACCTGTCGGTGGCGTTTTCGAAACTCGGCAAGCGCGTGCTGCAGATCGGCTGCGACCCCAAGCACGACTCCACCTTCACGCTAACGAAGAAACTCTGCCCAACAGTCATCGACGTGCTCGAATCCGTCGAGTTCCACACCGAGGAGCTGCGCGTCGAGGACTTTGTCTTCGAGGGCTATAACGGCGTCATGTGCGTCGAGGCGGGCGGTCCGCCTGCCGGCACCGGCTGCGGCGGCTATGTCGTCGGCCAGACGGTCAAGCTGCTCAAGGAGCATCACCTCCTCGAAGACACCGACGTGGTGATTTTCGATGTGCTCGGCGACGTGGTCTGCGGCGGTTTCGCCGCGCCGCTGCAACATGCCGACCGGGCGCTGATCATCACCGCCAACGATTTCGACTCCATCTTCGCCATGAACCGCATCATCACGGCGATCTCGGCCAAGGCGCGCAATTACAACGTCCGGCTCGGCGGCATCATCGCCAACCGCAGCGCCAATACCGACGAGATCGACCGCTTCTGCGAGGCGACCAGCTTAAAACGCATCGCCCATTTCCCCGACCTCGACATCATCCGCCGCAGCCGGCTGAAGAAATCGACGCTGTTCGAGATGGAGCCGTCGCCGGAGCTGGAAGCCGTACAGAAGGAATATATGCGCCTTGCCGCCGCGCTCTGGGCGGGCGTAGAGCCGCTCACCGGATCGGCCATGAAGGACCGCGAAATTTTCGACTTCCTGGGGTTCGATTGATGCCCGAGGCCACCTACCAGCGACGGCGCGACCAGCTCGAGACCTATTTCGATCACACGGCGGTCGATGCCTGGAAGCGGCTGACTTCGGAGGCCCCCGTCAGCGGCATCCGCGCGACCGTCCGCGCCGGCCGCGACCGGATGCGGGCGACGCTGCTCAAATGGCTGCCGGAGGATCTGCGCGGGGCCCGCCTGCTCGATGCGGGCTGCGGCACCGGCGCCTTCGCCCGCGAGGCGGCGCAGCGCGGCGCGGAGGTCGTCGCAGTCGATCTGTCGCCCAAGCTGGTGGATTTCGCGACCGACATCTCGCGCGGCAAGCACGGAACCGGCCGCATCGATTTCATCGTCGGCGACATGCGCGATCCCCGGCTCGGCCGCTTCGACCATATCGTCGCCATGGACTCGCTCATCCACTACAAGGCCGGCGACATCGCCGCCGTGCTCGCCGATTTCGCCGATCGCGCCGAGCGCTCGATCCTGTTCACCTTCGCCCCGCGCACGCCCCTGCTCGCCACCATGCACGCGGTCGGGCGGCTCTTTCCGCGCACCGATCGCGCGCCGGCCATCGAGCCCGTCAGCGACATCGGGATGCGCACCGCGATCATCCGCAACGACACGCTGAGCAGTTGGAAGGCGACCCGCAGCGAGCGCGTCTCGGGCGGCTTCTACATCTCGCAAGCCATGGAGCTTCGTCCCCGGTGAGCGCAACCCGCACCCAGCTCTGGACCTATTGGCGCGCGCTCGGGCCGCAATTGCTGCCGTTCGCCGACGCCGCGACGGCCGAACTGCCGCTGTCCCGCATCCTGCGGCTGTCGCTGTTCCAGGTCACGGTCGGCATGACCATGGTGCTGCTGACCGGCACGCTGAACCGGGTGATGATCCTCGAAGTCGGCATGCCCGCGGGCCTCGTCGCGCTGATGGTCGGGCTGCCGCTGATCTTCGCCCCCTTCCGCGCCCTGATCGGCTTCCGCTCGGACCACCACCGCTCCTTCCTCGGCTGGCGGCGGGTGCCCTACATCTGGTTCGGCACGCTCCTGCAATTCGGCGGCCTCGCCATCATGCCCTTCGCGCTGCTGGTGCTGACGCCCGATGCGCACGGCCCGGCTTGGGTCGGCATGATCGGCGCGGGCCTCGCCTTCCTGCTGACCGGCGCTGGCGTCCACACCACTCAGACCGCCGGCCTCGCCCTCGCCACCGACCTCGCGCCGGCCAATGTGCGCCCGCGCGTCGTCGCGCTGCTCTATATGATGCTGCTGGTCGGCATGGTGGCCAGCGCCCTGGTGCTCGGCGCGCTATTGCAGGATTTCAGTCCGAAACGGCTGATCCAGGTCATCCAGGGCGTGGCGCTGCTGACCATGGTGGTCAACATCGTCGCCCTCTGGAAACAGGAACCGCGCGACCCGTCCCGCACGGCGTTCGACGAAGAGCGCCCGGCCTTCCGCGATGCCTGGAACGAGTTCACTCGCGGCGGACGCGCCAGCCGTCTGCTCGTCGCGGTCGGCCTCGGCAGCGCGGCTTTCAGCATGCAGGACATTCTGCTCGAGCCCTATGGCGGCGAAATCCTGCATCTGACGGTCGGCGCGACCACCGCGCTCACGGCGCTGCTGGCGGGCGGCAGCCTCGCCGGTTTCGCCTATGCCGCGCGAAAACTCACCCAGGGCTTCGATCCCTACCGGCTCGCGGGCTATGGCGCGGTGATCGGCATAACGGGCTTCGCGCTGATCACTTTGGCGGGCCCGTTGGAAACCGCCCTGCTCTTCCGCTGCGGCACCGCCCTGATCGGCTTCGGCGGCGGCTTGTTCGCGGTCTGCTCGCTGACCGCCGCGATGGCGCTGTCGCAAGGCGGCCAGAGCGGGCTGGCGCTCGGCGCCTGGGGCGCGGTGCAAGCGTCATCCGCCGGTCTCGCCATCGCCCTCGGCGGCCTGATCCGCGACGGGGTGGCGGCGCTCGCCCGGTCGGGCGCGCTCGGCGAAGGGCTCGCTACGCCGGCGGCGGGCTACGGCGTCGTCTACAACATCGAAATCATTCTGCTCTTCGCAACGCTGATCGCGATCGGACCGCTGGTCGGCTCACGCCAGCAATCGTCATCCACCTATCAAAGAAAGTTTGGCCTGGCAGACATGCCCAGCTAGGCAAAAGGGAGGTAAGCTCATGGGAACGGGCGCAATCACGCAGCATATCGACGTCGCGCAACTCGTGCTCTACGCGTTTTGGATCTTCTTCGCCGGCCTCTTGATTTATCTCCAGCGCGAGAGCCGCCGCGAGGGCTATCCGCTGGTCTCCGAGATCGACGGCACGCCGATGGATCACGGCATCTGGATGCCGGGGCCGAAAACCTTCCTGATATCGGACGGCACCACCGTCACCGTGCCGGTCGTCTCCAAGGACCGCCAGGTGGTGAACCTGGAAGCCGCGATGCCGGGCACCGGCAATGCCTTCGTGCCGGTCGGCGATCCGATTCGGGCGGGCGTCGGGCCGGGAGCCGACACGCCGCGTTCCCATCGCCCCGACGTCAATTATGAGGGCCGCCCGCGCATCGTGCCCCTGCGCATCGCCACCGAATATTCGATCGATGTCGAGGATGCCGATCCGCGCGGCATGACCGTCTACGGCGCCGATGGCGAGCCGGTCGGCAAAATCATCGACGCCTGGGCCGACACGGCGGATTTCATCCTGCGCTATTTCGAGGTCGAACTGCCGGGCGTCGGCCGCCGCTTCGACAATGACGACGAGACCGCCCCGCTCCTCGACAACCGCGTCCTGCTGCCGGTGAATTTCGCCTCGCAGATCAGCCGCGCGAACAACGCCGTCTTCGTCACCTCCATCCTTGCCTCGCAATTCGCCAATGTGCCGCGCCAGGCCGAGCCGGACCTCGTGACCATGGATGAGGAGGAGCGCATCTGCGCCTATTACGGCGGCGGCTATCTCTACGCCACGCCGCAGCGGCAGGAGTCCTGGCTGTGAGCGATTTCGATTTCGAGCCCGTTCCCGGATTGCCGCAAAAACTGCCCGACGGCGAGGTGCTGCTCTGGCAGGGCAAGCCGGATTGGTGGGTGCTCGCGCGGCGCGTCTACCATGCCGGCTTCGTGGGCGCTTATCTCGGCCTGCTGATCGTCTGGCATGTCGCGAGCGCGCTCTATGACGGCCGCCCGCTCAGCGAAACGGCGGGCGCGGTCGCCTGGACGTCGCTGCTGGCGGCGATCTGCACCGGCATCCTCTGCGGGCTCGCCTATGCCACGGCCCGCACGACGATCTACACCATCACCAGCGAGCGGCTGGTGCTCGGCATCGGCATCGCGCTGCCCATGGCGATCAACATCCCCTACCGGATCGTGGAACAGGCGGCGGCGCGGATCTATCCCGGCGGCTATGGCGATCTGCCGGTGACGCTGCGCAAGGGCGAGGTGATCTCCTATCTGGTGCTGTGGCCGCATGCGCGCCCCTGGCGGGTCAGCCGGCCGGAGCCGATGCTGCGCGGCATTCCCGATGCCGCCGTCGTCTCCGCCTTGCTGGCGCACGCCCTCGCCACCTACGCCTCGCGGCCCGCGACGCGCGAGGAAATCGCGCCCGCAGCCAACGTCAAGCCGCTGCGCCCCGCTTCCGACGCGGGCGCCGAGCCGCGCATCGCGCGCATCGCATAGGAGACGAAGCCATGAACGCAGGCCAGGACAGAGCCCAATCGGAGCAGGTTCCGCAAGGGTTCCTGATCGCGGCGGGATTGCTCGTCGCTCTCACCATTTCGCTGATCGCGGGCGTGCGCCTGTTCGGCGGCGAGAACGGGGCGATTTCGGTCGCCGGAGCGGTTGCGACCCGCGATCTGCGCTTCGTCGACGAGCCGGGCGGCGGCGTCGGCGTCTTCGCGGTGCCGGAAGGGCGGCGCATCGTGACCGTCGATCCCGGCAGCAACGGATTTCTGCGCGGCACCTTGCGCGCGCTCGTGCGCGAGAGGCGGCTGAACGGCGCCGGCGATGCCGAACCCTTCCGCCTGATGCGCCTCGCCGATGGCGCCGTCGTGCTGGAAGATCTCGCCACCGGCCGCCGGCTGCATTTGGGCGCCTTCGGTTCCACCAATTCGGCCGTCTTCGCCGGCCTCTTGCCGACGTCAGGGAACAAGCCGCAATGAGCCTTTTCACCCGCAGCGCCTTCGAAGTGCCCTGCACCATCGAGGTCGAGAACACCTTTGACAGCCTGCACGCCCATGTCGAGCTGGATGGCGGCATCAAGATCGAGCCGGGCGACGAAGTCCGCGTGCATGGCGATCCGATCCGCGTGCCCTATGGCGAAAAGGCGGTGATCCGCCGCCGCGCCACCGTCGTCCGGGCGAGCGCCATCGAACGCCTCTGGACGCGCGCGACGGGCGATCTGGAATTCATGGAACTGTGCGAGTTCAGCTTCTCCTCGGGGAGGAAATTATGACAATCGAGCATTTGTCGCTGTCCAAGGACACGACCGAGGCGGCCCGGCAGGACACCATGCTGAGCCCGCGCTTCTACACCACCGATTTTGACGAACTCGACCGGATGGACGTCAGCGGCGTGCGCGCCGAGTGGGACGAACTGATCGCCGAGATGCGCTCCGACCCGAATAAGAACCACTTCAAGCAGACCAAGGATTGGGATCACATCCGGCTCGAAGACCTGCCGGAGGGCCTCCGCAAGGAATTCGTCGATTTCCTGGTCTCATCGCTGACGGCGGAATTTTCCGGTTGCGTGCTCTATGCCGAGATGAAGAAGCGCGGCAGCAATCCCGATATCGTCGAGCTTTTCAAATATATGAGCCGCGACGAGGCCCGCCATGCCGGCTTCATCAATGACGCGCTGAAGGAATTCGATATCGGCGTGGATCTGGGCTATCTGACCAAGACCAAGAAATACACTTTCTTCAAGCCGAAATTCATCTTCTACGCGACCTATCTCTCGGAAAAGATCGGCTATGCGCGCTACATCACCATCTTCCGGCATTTCCAGCAGCACCCCGAACGGCGCTTCCACCCGATCTTCAAATGGTTCGAGAATTGGTGCAATGACGAGTTCCGGCACGGCGAGGCGTTCGCGCTCTTGATGCGCGCCAACCCGCAGGTACTGACCGGGCTGAACAAGCTCTGGGTGCGGTTTTTCCTGCTGGCCGTCTTCGCCACCATGTATGTGCGCGACCATGCCCGGCCGGAATTCCACAAGGCGCTCGGCATGGACCCGTCCGATTACGGCTTCAAGGTCTTCCGCATCACGTCCGAGATCTCGCGGCAGGTCTTCCCGCTGATGCTCGACCTCGACCATCCCGCCTTCCGCGCCGGACTCGATCGGCTGCGCGACACCAATGAGCGCATGAACGCGGCCAAGGAGCGCGGCGGCATCGTCGGCCGCATCCGGTTCGCCGGCCTCGTCGTCCGCGCGGCGGCGACTTTTGCCCGCCTCTATCTGCTACCGACCAAAACCAACGAGCTGCCCGCCAAGGCGCGGCTCGTCCCGGCGTGGTAAGGAAATCGCATCCACATGGCGGCCTATGTCCTCCCTGCCTTTTACGCGCTGTTCCTCTGGTGGTTCTCGACCGGGGCCATCCTCTATCTGGACGGACTGCCGCGCCGCACCTTTAAATGGAGCATGATCGGCGCGGCGGCGGTGACCGCCGGGGCCTTCTACGGCCTCGACCAGTCCTCCGACGACAGCAGCATCGGCGGCACCTATGCCGCCTTCACCTGCGGCCTCTTGATCTGGGCGTGGCAGCAAATCAGCTTCTACACCGGTTACCTGACCGGGCCGCGCAAGGTGATGTGCCGGGAGGGCTGTTCCGGCTGGCCGCATTTCGGCCACGCGCTGCAGGCCAATCTCTATCACGAGACTTCGATCGCCCTTTCGCTCGGCCTCTGCCTCGTGCTGACCTGGGGCGCGCCCAACCAGATCGGCCTGTGGACCTTCCTCATCCTGTGGTGGATGCATGAGAGCGCGCGGCTGAACGTTTTTCTCGGCGTGCGCAACGTCACCGAGGAATTTTTGCCCGAGCACATGGCCTTCCTGAAGAGCTTCCTCAACAAGAAGCCGATGAACCTGCTCTTCCCTTTTTCGGTGACTGTCTCGACGCTCGCCACCATGTGGGTGGCGCAACTGGCCTGGGCCGCGCCGACGCAGGCGGAGGCGGCCGGATTCAGTTTCCTCACCGCGCTGATGGCGCTCGCCGTGCTCGAACATTGGTTTTTGGTGCTGCCGCTGCCGGCCGAGCGGCTATGGGATTGGGGGCTCTCCTCGCGCCAGCCCGCCCCTGACAGCGACGCTCCGCCCCCCGGCGATGGGCATCATCGTCGCAGCGACACTGCATCCGCCCCGAACCTGCAAACGATCAAGCATAAGAACGGCCAGCGCACAGCCGCGGCAAACGCCCGAAGGGAGGCGAGCATGGACTACAACAGGATTTTCGACGACCGGCTTGGCCAGATCCACGCCGAAGGCCGCTATAGGGTCTTTGCCGATCTGAAGCGCCGCTGCGGCGCCTATCCGCAGGCCGACCAGTTCGCCGACGGCCAGGCGCGCCCGGTGACGGTCTGGTGCTCGAACGATTATCTCGGCATGAGCCAGCATCCGCTGGTGCGCGCGGCGATGCATGAGGCCATCGACGAAGTCGGCGCGGGCTCGGGCGGCACCCGCAACATATCCGGCACCACCCATTATCATGTCGAGCTCGAAGCCGAGCTCGCCGACCTGCATGACAAAGAAGCGGCGCTGCTGTTCACCTCCGCTTACGTGGCGAACGATGCCACGCTCTCGACCCTCGTCAAGCTCATCCCCGGCACGGTGATCTTCTCCGACGAGAAGAACCACGCCTCGATGATCGCCGGCATCCGCCATGGCGGCGGCGAGAAGCGGATCTGGCGGCATAATGACGTCAGCCATCTCGAGGAGCTGCTGGCGAGCTATCCGGCATCGACGCCGAAGCTGATCGTGTTCGAAAGCGTCTATTCGATGGACGGCCATATCGCCCCGATGGCGGCGATCTGCGACCTCGCCGAGAAATACGGCGCGCTGACCTATCTCGACGAGGTCCACGCCGTCGGCATGTACGGGCCGCGCGGCGGCGGCATCGCCGAGCGCGACGGCGTCATGCACCGCATCGACATCATCAACGGCACTTTGGCCAAGGGCTTTGGCGTCATGGGCGGCTATATCGCCGCCAGCCGCGCCTGCTGCGACGCCATCCGCTCCTACGCGCCGGGCTTCATCTTCACGACATCGCTTGCACCGACGCTGGCAGCCGGAGCGCTCGCCAGCATCCGGCATCTGAAGGTCAGCCAGATCGAGCGCGCCCGCCACCAGGAGCGCGCCCGCACGCTGAAGGCCAAGCTGAAGGGCCGCGACCTGCCGGTGATGGACAATCCGAGCCATATCGTGCCGGTGCTGGTCGGCGATCCCGTCCACTGCAAGCTCGTCACCGACATGCTGATGGCCCATTACGGCATCTACGTACAGCCCATCAATTACCCGACCGTCGCCAAGGGCACCGAGCGCATCCGCCTCACCCCGACGCCGCTGCACACCGACGAGCATA
>NZ_MWLK01000034.1 GCF_002198715.1 Rhodomicrobium sp. R_RK_3
AGCCCGGGGTATGGCAGTCATTGCAGCCACCGAATTCGACGAGATATTGTCCGCGATTGAGTTGGGCAGACGAAGGCTGCTCAGCGTGGCTTCGTGCACTCTCATTGTCGGAATATCGACTAGGGGGAGGCGCAGACTGTCCGCTTGCCATGGTCGACCACGACACTACCAGCGCGGAGAATAATGCGCTCTTTAGCAAGATTTTGAAGCCCCCAATGAAATCTTTCGGGAAGATAACAGCAGGGACCCTATGAGGATTGACCATTACGCGCACGCTTAGGCTTTTTGCGCTGCCGTTAGGCCATTTTTTTGCTTCTGCAAGCGGCTACGCCTTTCCCTGGCGTCGCCATTCCCCGGGACTGACGCCGACATAACGCCGGAAGATACGGGTGAAATGCGATTGATCAGCGAAGCCACAGACGGCGGCAATTTCGGAAAGACTCAGCTTCGACGAGCGAAGCAGACTCTTGGCGCTATCAACGCGTCGCCCGAGCAACCATCGGTGAGGCGGTTCGCCGGTGCTGTTTCTGAATGCTCGCGTGAAGTGGCTGAGTGACAGTCCGCACGCTGAAGCCACGGCGGCGAGAGCGATTTCACCATTAAGGTTGGCACTGAGAAGCTCGGCGGCACGCTTAAGTTGCCAGGACGCCAAGCCTCCCTTCACGGGCGGCGGCGAACGCATCCCGCCATACATGCATGCAAGATGCAGGTGCATCGCAGACGCGATGTGATCCACAAAGAGCTGGTTTACCTCATGAGGCCGATCGAGAGCGGGGAGCAGCGCATAGCCGAGGTGACGAATGACGGGATCGTCGTAACTGTGTCCCGGCCGGCAAATCAAATCGTCGATCCGACGGATACCAGCATCAAGCGCAACGCAATCAAAAGCCGAGCGCGGGATATAAAATTGTACCACGTCGAACGGATCGGTCAGATCGAGGATGGGGTCATCAGCGAGATCGACAACGCTAAAAGTACCTACGAGCATCGGTCCGGGGCGCAGAGGCTTCCCGCCCATATAAAGCTCATGTTTGAGAATATCGCGGAGCTTAAGTACGACCGAAAGTGTATCCTCCGGTGGAACCGGGACAGTCCTGCCGTGATTGTGGGCTGGCGTAGCCAATCGCGTTGCCGCAAAGCTCACCTTGTTCAGGCTCTTCACGACCACCGCGTCACGCGGTTCCAATCGGAACCGGTTACTTATGCGCCGGCCATAGGCTCCATCTTCACTCATGCCTCCCCAATCAGGCGACAATGTGAAAGACGCCGATCTCTTCAGTTATAGCGGCTAACGTTTCTTGCGATAATATGTACGTCGCCTTGCGAATAGGAAGCCCGCCGAAATGCGCGAGCTTCCTATACCGCAGTTTTTCCCAGGGATTAGAGCTGTTCGTAAGTGCCGTTCTTCCAGATATATATGGCGTAAGGCGGCAGGTTCGGGTCGCCCTTCTTGTCGAACTTAAACTTGCCGATGACAGTTGAGAACTCCATGCCCTCCATGGCCTTGATAACCTTATCACTGTCGGTGCTCTTAGCTTTCTCTACAGCCTGCTTCCAGGCCTGGATGGCAGCATAAGTGTAGAGCGCATATCCTTCCGGATCGATGCCCGCGGCCTTGAACTTTTTCACCACCTCGGTCGCAGCGGGGTTCTTGCGCGGATCGGGCGAGAAGGTCATCAGTGTGCTAGCGCCGTCCTCACCAGTGATTTGCCAGTATTCCAGCGTGACGAGTGCGTCGCCGCCCATCAAGACCGTCTTCATGCCCTGGGAGCGCATCTGGCGCACAATCAGGCCCGCCTCGGTGTGGTATCCGCCGAGATAGAGGAGATCGACATTGGCCTGCTTCAGCTTGGAAACGATGGCCGTATAGTCCCGCTCGCCGGCAGTGTAAGCTTCATAGAGCGCCTCTTCCTTGCCAGCGGCGTTCATCGACTTCTTGGTCTCGTCGGCGAGTCCCTTGCCGTAGGCACTCTTATCGTGAAGGATCGCGACGACCTTGTCTTTGAAATTCTTAGCGATATAGGCGCCGGCTACGGCTCCTTGCTGGTCGTCGCGGCCGCAGACGCGGAAGACGTTCGGGCCGGCGCGCTCATCGGTGAATTTCGGGTTGGTCGAGGCGGGAGAGATCTGCACAATGCCGGCCTCGGCATAGACCTGCGATGCCGGGATCGAGGAGCCCGAGCAGAAATGACCTATCACCGCGGCAGGCTTCATACCGGCGGTTTTGTTGGCGACAGCAACAGCCTGCTTCGGGTCGCAGGCATCATCGCCCAGTTCCAGCTTGATCTTCTTGCCGAGCACGCCGCCGGCTTCGTTGATGTCCTTGGCGACGGCTTCCGCACCTATCTTGAACTGATTACCGAAGGTCGCATAGCTGCCCGTCATCGGAGCATTAATTGCAACCGTCAAATCCTGGGCGGCGGCTTGGCAAGTAAAACTAAGAGCCAGTACACTGGCTGACAAGAATTTTATGTTCATATCTGTCTCCTTATCAACTTTTAATGCTTCTATTTCTGTGCGGGATCAACTGACTAATTGTGCTCTGCTTGTAACCTCCCGTCTTACTAGTTCCACGCTAGGCATCCTCAGTAACACCGTGCCCACCTGACCATCAAATGGACACTGACGCCCGAATGCGCCGCCTGACCGCCGATTTGCTTTCGGAGCCGCACGAGCTGTGCATGTTTTCGAATGGAGGGGCAGGATTGGTGCGAATGGCCAGAGCCGGGTGATCCCAACACGGTGTCGGATTCAACGGGTTGGAATTTCGATTAGGCTTGGCCCCAACGTAAGGAGCGCTTGCTTCACCGCCGACTGGATCGTCTCGGCGTTTTCCACGCGGAAGGCGGGCACACCGAGACTGGCGGCAAGGTGACGAAAGTCGATCCGCGGGTCGACCAAATCCATGCCGATGAAGCGGCCGGCAACGGCGTTGCGATAGCCTGCCTGCCGCGCGACGTTCTTTAGCACGTCATAGCGAGCGTTGTTGAAGATGAAAAAAATCACGTGTCGACGGTAATGTGCGGCTGTCCACAGCGCCTGCGGCGAATACATAGCGCCTCCATCACCCGTGAGGCATGCAACGATGCCGTCCGGCGCAGCGAATGAGGCGCCAACGGCTGCTGGCATAGCCGAGCCGAGCACGCCGCCACGGGCGAAAAAGTACCGCCCTGGTGTCATCGGTAAGATATCCTGCACTCGACCAAACGTTGCCGCAGCCTCGTTCATGAGGATGGTGTCCTCAGGAAGGCTGTCGAGCACAGCAAGAACAGCGGCGTCGGCGGTAAGCGGCGGCGTTTGATCACATTGGCCGATCGCTGCGCGGGCTAAGGCGGTACGCTTGTCGGCTGCCCGATCCAAGTCGCCCAGGCAGTCCGCCGTTATTGGTCGATTGATCTGCCCCCTCAACTCATCCGCGAGCGTGTAGAGAATGGAGCGTAGATTCCCAACCAATGAGATGTTGGCCGGCGCCTCAAGGTCTATTGCTTGCTCATGGTCGGCGAAATGGATGAAGGTCGTCCCAGAGACAAGCGGTTCGACATCCCGATAGGGATAGGCGATGAAAGCCCGGCTGCCGATCAGGATGACAGTCTGATAGGCAGAGAGCTTATCTCGCATGTATGCGAAGTCGGGCTTCAATGTTCCCCGCCACCACATGTCCTCCGGGGGGTAACCTCCGCGCGATGTCAGTTGCAGACCATAGACGCCATAGCCCCCAACGTGCGCGAATGCTAGAACGGCTTCAGCCACCTCAGGTGTGAGATCGTCGCCGACAATGACCGCGACCGTGTCGCCCGATCGAGTGGCAAGATAGGTGGCTGTCGCCTTGACGCTCGGCACCGGTGCCGCGTCCACTTCTTCGAGCATCCAATTCGTCTGCGGCGCATTGATCTCCCGCTGCAGGACATCCATGGGCAGAGACAGGAAGACCGGCCCCATCGGCGGCGTGCGGGCCACGCGGAAAGCACGGCGCAACGCCGCCGGCAGATCTTCGGCTCGCGTCACCTCCGCTGCCCATTTGGTTACCGGGTGCGCTATGGCGACGAGATTGCCGGAGAGCCAGGGCTCGGAGAAGAGGTGTCGCGTGTCCTGCTGCCCGGCGGTAACGACGAGCGGCGTATGGCTCGTCCGCGAGGCGTAGAGCATACCGACGGCATTGCCGAGGCCGCCGGCACTGTGTAGATTAACAAAAGCGGGTCTGCCGGTCTTCAGCGCGAAGCCGTCCGCCATTCCTATGACCGTCGCCTCCTGCAGCCCAAGGACATAGGTGATTTCGTCGTCCTCGGCGAGGGCGTCCATGAGCGGCATCTCGGTTGAGCCAGGATTGCCGAAGATATGCATTACGCCCTCGGACTTGAGAATGTCGATGACGACGTGCGCGGCGTGCCCCTTAGTGGCAGTCATGTAGTCTCCATAATATTAAGCTGCCGAGCCAGCGGCGGCGTTCAGGTGGAGGCGCCGTCGGGAACAACCAGGGCGGCGTCTGCATGGTTCGCAATAAAGGTTGTGTCAGAACCGCGGATAAGTACTTCATTTGCTTCCCATCAGATCATGTTGCTCGCTGGATTGCTCGCCACGACAGTTCCTTGAACGGATATGTCTTTGGCACCGCAACCCGAGTCAGTGCCAATCCTGATCTCGTCGACGAAAAACGCGAATGAGATCTAGCAAGCCCAAGCACTAGCCGGTCGCTAAAAGATCACTAAATGCGGGATGACGAATCCTAAAAGATGCCTAATGGAGCTTCTGCAATTCGGTTCACATGCCCCCTTTTGAAGTGCTGCCGCCGTTCACCGCAATTATAACGATCTCGACGGCACTTCATTTGGGGGCGGTCAGGCGTGATCCCCCTCCTAGTGCGGTCTTGGAGCGGATCGAACTTCGCCCCTCAGTGGCCGTGGCGAGAAGGAGCCTGATCGTGCACCGGTGCCATCGGCGTGCGGCGCCGGGATGTCACATACACCGCCGCCACGCCGAGATAAGGCGTGCTGATGATTGCCATAAGCGTCTCGTGCAGGCAGCCGGCAATGCAGGCAAAGTTTAGCGGGTGACCAGTTTCGCGATCACCAAGCGCGTCGGCGGCATTTCCACTCCGACGCCGCGCACCCGGATCTGGCATCGCCCCCTCCAGCGGCGGCGACACAGCTCCCGGGCTCAGCCCTGTGATCTCATGGGTGTGGTCGCCGCGGGCGAGCAGGGCAAATGCCACCGAGGATTGCGAGACCGGGCCCGACAGTGGCGCCCACAGAACAGGATGATCTTCGCGATATCGTCGGCGTTGAGACCCCATCGGGAATAGAATCGATAGCGGACGCCGCCGCTGCTGAGGCCCACAAATCCGATATTGTGGCCCAGCGAATGAGTGACGAAGGATGCAAGCGCAGCCTGCTGGTAGGGCAGCGGTCGCTGCACATAGCGCAACGCGAGCCAGTCGAACGTGGCCAAGCATAGATAGCCGCCGGTCGCGAAAGCTCCGGCAGCGCTTAGGTGCCGGGGGCATCTTCTATTGAATCTTGACGGGTAAGCGTCATCGGCTTCTTGGGTGTGTTGCTCCAATGTGGTGAGCTAAAATCAACTAGTAAAGGGAGATGGTCGGATGCAATCCGAGCCGAGCGCGTTCGCGATTAACCGCGTTCAGTGCCTCGACTTGTATCCGGTCGGAATGCCCGATCACGACTACACTCTTGCATGACAATTTCCCGCCCTTTAAAGGTCGGCCCTCTGCTCGGCTTAGGAAAAAATTAGGTATAGGTCGCCCACGCCCGTCGATAAAAGGGCTGCAGAACCTTGCGAGTTGCGCTCAATGATGCCCGATCATTCCTCTGCGGGGGGATCCGGCAAGGTGGGTGCTTCGCTGCAACGACGGGAAGGACTCTCATCGTCGTTGCGATGCAAATGGCGAAGTGCTGCGAACACGCCCTTCTTTTCAACATGGATCTGAGGAACAGCGATGATTGTTGATCTCAGCGGCAAAACCGCCCTTGTCACTGGTGGGTCGCGAGGTATCGGCCGTGCTACGGCGATGGCCCTTGCCAAGGCGGGTGCGGAAGTCATCGTGCATTTTGCCAGTAACGCGGCCGCAGCCCGTGAAGTAGTGGAGCAGATTGAAAGCGCTGGCGGACGTGCACAATCGGTTGCTGCCGACCTTGCGGGACCGACCGCTCCGCATGACCTTGCGCGGGAAGTGCGCCAACGCACTGGGAACCGCCTAGACATCGTCGTCGCTAGCGCCGGCGTCCTCGCGAGCATTCCATTCGACAAGATGGATCATGAGGAGTTCGACCGCTTGTTTGCCGTCAACGTGCGTGCGCCGTATTTCCTTGTCCAACAGCTCCTGCCCTGCCTGTCCGATGGCGCCAGCATCATTCTTCTATCATCACGCGCAGCCTCCAGAGCGGTTGGCATGATCTCGGCCTATGCAGCGACCAAAGGCGCCGTCCAGTCGCTAACGCGGCACTTGGCGTTCGCGCTCGGCGATCGCGGTATCCGCGTGAACGCTGTCGCGCCGGGCATGGTTGACACCGACATGGCGGAAATGCGCACGGATCCCAACAAGCGTGACTTCGCACTAAACATTCAGGTCCTTAAGCGACTAGCTCAACCTGAGGACATCGCTGACTTTATCGCCTGCCTGTCGGCGGACCAGTGCCGCTGGGTGACCGGTCAGGTGATTGCCGTCGATGGGGGCACGCTGCTTTAGGCGGCGAACGTGTGGACAGCCATGCGAAACGCTACAGCAATCTTTGCCGCCCTGCTCGGAACGGTGCTTGCCGCATTTGCGCCGGCATATACTTCAGCAGCCGACCAGAATCACACTCCATCCATCGATAGTAACGCCGTCACCGGCAGTCGAGACGCTGGGCCTAGTGAGGTGCGCGATCTACAGCTCAGCAGAGGCGGAACGGTGCGCGTCCTATATGCTGCCCCGACCTCCGCACGGGCGGCGCTCGTCATGCTGCCGGGCGGCACGGGGAAGGTCGGCATCGGCGATGAAGGCAATCTCGATCATGACGAGAACTTCGTCGTGCGTACTCGCGCCCAATGGCTTAAGCGCGGCTACGCCTTGATCCTCCCCGACGCTCTCGATGGCCAGAACATGCGAGGTCAGCGCAGCTCCCCGGAATTTGCCGATCTGGTCGGCGATCTAGTACGTTTCGCGCATTCAAGAGTAACTGGGCCGGTTTTCTTGCTGGGCACCAGTCAGGGAACCATCGCCGCCATGAACGGAGCATCACAGCTCTCTAGAGACCAGATCGCTGGCGTCGTATTGACGGAATCCATCTCAAGACCTGGCAGAAAGAGCCGCGAGACGGTATTTGACGCCATGCCCAATCGTGTAGAGGTGCCGGCTCTTTTGGTTGCTAATCGCGATAGCCGCTGCCGTGTTGCACCGGCCAAGGATGCGCACCGTATTGCCGATGCGATGACGCATGCATCCGAGGTCAAGGTGCTTTACGTGCGAGGCGGTGATCTCGATTCGAGAGATTGCGGCTCACGATCGCCACATGGCTATTGGGGTATCGAAAAAGACGTTGTTAGTGCCATCACCGCCTGGCTCGATGCGCATCGTTGAATTTCGTATTTCTCAGGCTCAGCTATGCAATGACCACGAATTGAGGAGATTACCGACCGTGAGCATCGGAATCGATCACGAAGTAGCATATGACGCAACGAAAGCTGCAGACGGTGCTGATCCCGGATCTGAACAGTTCAACGACATGATGCAGATGATCACCGGCTATTGGATCGCCCAGATTGTTCGCGGCGCTGCCGATTGCTCGCTTGCCGATCATCTTCATGCCGCTCCCCGGAGCGCGCAGGAAATTGCTGCGCTGGAGAACATTGATACGGACGTAGCGTACCGGTTCCTGAGAGCGTGCGCTGCCCTAAAGCTCGTAGCCGTCGACGAGCGACAGCGATTTGTTTCGACTCCGCTTCTGGATACGCTGCGAAGGGATCGTCTTGGATCGCTGCGCGGCCTTGCATTGTCCCAGCCCGCGCCTGGCCACTGGCTGCCTTGGGGGCGGTTTGTGGATGTGTTGCGCACCGGCAAACGGCAGACCGTCGAGGCTATAGGGGCCGAACTGTTCGACTACTACGCTACTGTGCCCGACGAAGCACGGGCTTTCTCCGATTCCATGAAAGGAGCCACGAGTGCCGTGGCTTTGGAAGTTTGCCGGTTGGTCGACACAAGTAACACCACGCAGGTGGTCGACATCGGCGGCGCCACGGGCGCCTTGATGTATGTCCTGATGCACGCAAACAAGAAACTGCGCGGAGTTGTCTTCGACCTCCCCAGCATCGTCGAGCATGCGCGAGTTGCCGCTTCAGCCGAGGGACTGTCGGATCGGGTAGAGATCGGCGGCGGCGATTTCTTCGAGGATGTTCCGGCTGGCGATCTGTATCTGCTCAAATGGATCCTGCATGACTGGAGCGATGAAGCTTCGCTGCGGATTCTAAGGAACTGCCGGAGGCGACTGCTGCCAAACGGACGAATTATACTTGTCGAATGGATTATCGGTGATCTTGGCGACGGTGGCATGGCGCCGCTCATGGATGTCAACATGATGGTGCTTTTATCGGGGCGCGAGAGAACGTTCGAGGAGTACAGAAGGCTCCTTGAGACATCAGGGTTTAGGGATGTGAGAATGACGCCGACAAATTGGGGCTTAACGGTGATCGAGGCCGTTGGTAACGGCGATTAACCAGGACAACTGGTCGCCGGGGTCCAACGGTCCAACTCATGGGGCTGACGCAATCTCGATGAACGCTCTTCCGGCGCACCAATCAGCTTGGCTTGCAGAAGGTCGAGCTTTGCACGGCCGTACATCTGGCGCTTCACGAGCTTGAGTTTGGTGATCTGCCCTTCAGTCTGTCAGTTCGACCAGGGTTCGTCGATCGCCACTCTGACGGTGACTTGGTCGCGATGGATGCCACTGGCGAAGAGGGTAAGCAGGCTCGTGCTTGGCCACGGTCATCCATGTCTCCCGACGGGCGCTGCCTTCCTGCGGATCATCGCCTGGAAGTGATTGATGAGGTCGCACGCCTTGTCGACGAGACGGGCCGGATCTGCCGCGAAGTGATGGTGTCAAGCTATCCGGAAGATCTTGTGACGGTTTTGAAGCAGCCTACATGGAGCTTCGCTCGGGTGGGCCTCGAGGCAGGGCCTTTGCCGCAATGGCCTGTTCAGTGGTTTGGTGGAAGCCGGATTGCCGGCGATCTGCATTGAGACCCGGCATGCGAAAGCATTCCTGAAGGCGCAGGCGAGTACGACCGATCGCGGGGTATTGCGCAAATGATGCGGGTTCTTATGCCCGCGTTGTCAACCTCAAGGCGCGCGTCTTCGATCCGCTTTCACGGCTTAAGCTGTTGATCGATGCCCAAGGCAGGTGACAGGGCGAAATGGACGACGCTTGATCCAGCTCTTATCCGCGGGTTGGCTACCGCATGACCAGGGTTCGTCGCGGGGCTTCCTCTGTCTAGAGCGGGACGATTTTACGTCCGGTCATATCCGGCGTCGTCGAAGTCGTTTTTGCATTCCTGCGCTGAGACCCGACCGAGAGTTTCGCCGAGGGATGAGCAGACCGTCTCGACACTGCGGGCGGCCGCCTTGCGCAGCCAATGTTTGATCTTGGCGAACAACTGTTCGATCGGGTTCAGATCGGGCGAATATTTCGGCAGGAAGAGCAGTCTTGCACCCGTCTGGCGGATGGCCTGGCGGACCGCCTTGCCTTTATGACTGCCCAGATTGTCCATTACGACGATGTCGCCCGGCTTCAGCACGGGCACCAGCATCTTCTCGACATACAGCCGGACCCTCTCGCCGTTGATGGGGCCGTCGAACACGCAAGGGGCATCGACGCGATCCTGGCGAAGCGCGGCCAGGAAGGTCATCGTCTTCCAATGGCCGTGCGGCACCTTGGCCCTCAGCCTTTGGCCGCGCGGGGCCCATCCCCGCAAGGGGGCCATGTTGGTCTTGACCCAGGTCTCATCGATGAAAACCAGCCGGGCCGGATCAATCCGGCCCTGATATTTTCGCCACTGCCTTCGCCGGCGCGCCACGTCGGGCCGGTCCTGTTCGGCCGCGTGCACGGTTTTTTTTGTAGCTCAGTTTCTCGGCTTGGACGAAGGCCCCACACCGAGCGGTAATCCACCGCCAGCCCGCGTTCGGCCAGTTCCTCCACCAGCCCGCGCAAGGTGAAGTCCTTCTCCCGGCACCGAGCCACAAGCCAGTCGCGATGCGCTCCGGCAATCTTCTTCGGCTTGTAGCCGCCGATCTTCCTCGGCGCCACGCTCCCCGTCTGGCGGTGGCGATGCACCCATTCGATTGCCGTGCGCACGCCGATGCCGAAATGCGCGGCCGCTTTGCGGCGCGACAGGCCGGTCTCTTCAACCGCCTTAACGACGCGCTCGCGCAGGTCCAGGGAATAGGGTTTGCTCATCCAGGCTGGCCTCCCTCCCAGCCAGCTGGTTGAATCTGATTTGCGCGCCGAGGGGAATCTGGAGGTTTCTGTGAGGTCGCTGGAGGTGGGTTGGGGACTTGCGCAGTCTGCGACCTCATAGAAACCGGATTGAGCTGAAGCGCGGGCCACGCGCCTTGATGGCTATGGGGATTGATTAGCCAGGATGGATTTGCCGATGTGCGCAATGGCATGGATCGTCGGAACTGGCTTGGATTTGGCGTGACGGTTCCCGGTTCCAGAACCGGTCATCGCTTTGGTGGGGATGGCGTGCGCAGTCGGCGACCAAAGCCAGGGCAAAGATCTGCGATCGCGGTTCACCACCGGCGCATCGATCGTGGGTCTGTGCGATGGCTTTGCGCTCATGAACTGTCAATTCCGAGACGTGCCGGCCGGATGAACGGGCGGCGCCTTGGGCCTGGCAGGATCTCGACGATAACCATGAGCCCGCCGCAACAGGGGCATGGCGCCTTGAACGGGTCCGGTTCGGATGGCGCCGGTTCCTCGGCAGCGCCATCGATTGCGGCGGGAGCGGCATCGAGCAACCGGCGAATAAGGGCGAGCTTGGCCCTCCGCTGGCTGTTGGCCAGAAACCCATAATGCCGGATGCGCTGAAATCCGTCGGGCAGCACGTGCAGCAGGAAACGGCGGGTGAACTCGGCGGCGTCGAGCGTCATGCGTTTTTGTGCCGCGCCGTGGGCGTAGTCCCTCCAGGTGAAGGTGACGCGGCCATGCTCGAGGGCAACCAGGCGGCGATTGGAGATCGCGATCCGGTGGGTGTAGTGGCTCAGATAGGCAAGCACCTGCTCGGGGCCGGCGAACGGACGCTTGGCGTACACCACCCATTCGAGGCGGCGCAGTGGTGCAAGGCGCGCGATGAAGGTGCCGGCCTCGGCGAGCCCAGCCAGATCGCCCCAAAAGCGCAGCTTGCCTGCCTGGTGCGCGCGCAGGAGCTTGGTCAGAAACAAGCGGCGGAACAGACGGGAGAGGACGCGCACGGGCAAGAAGAAGCCTCGCCGGCACCAGATCCAGCGGGCCCCATCCGGCGACAGGCCGCCGCCCGGCACGATGCAATGAACGTGCGGATGATGCGTGAGCGTCTGCCCCCAGCTATGCAGGACCATCGTAATGCCGATCCTGGCGCCGAGATGCTTTTTATCGGCGCCGATGGTTCGCAGGGTCTCGGCGGCAGCCTCAAACAGAATGGCGTAGACGACGGCCTTGTTCTGATAACCGATCGCCGCGATCGGAGCCGGTAGTGTGAACACGACATGGAAGTACTCGACCGGCAGCAGGTCTGCCTGCCGCGCCTGGAGCCAGTCGCGTGCCGCGCCGGCCTGGCACTTCGGGCAATGCCGGTTGCCGCAACTGTTGTAGGCGATCCGGCTGTGCCCGCAGTCGCCGCAGCATTCGACATGCCCGCCTAACGCTGCCGTTCGGCACGCGCGAACGGCGCCCATGACCTTGAGTTGGCCACGGCTCAGATGTCCGGCATTGTCCGCGCGATAAGCGCCTCCGTGGCGGCCAAGAATATCCGCCACCTCCAGCACCGGACGCGACACGAGACGCCGCTTACGAAGGTGGCACCACCATCAGGCTCAAGCGGTCGAGCGGGCTTGTCGTCGCCGCAATCGTGCTGGTCGCGACGCGCGTATAGCGCGCGGTCGTCGAAAGGTTGTTGTGGCCGAGCAAGGCCTGGATGATGCGAATATCGGTACCCTGCTCCAGCAAATGCGTCGCAAAACTATGCCGGAGCGTGTGGACGCTGACCTTCTTGTCGATGCCGGCGGCCGCCCGCGCCGAGCGGCAGGCAGCATGAAGGACGGTGGCGGCGATGGCGGTGCTCTCGTCGCGGCCAGGAAACAAAAAGCGCGGCGGGCGGGCAAGCTTCCAATAGGCGCGCAGAATGCCGAGCAATTGCGCCGACAGCATCACGTAGCGATCCTTGCCATCCTTGCCCCGCTCAATGCGAATGACCATCCGGCCGCTATCGATGTTGCGGACCTCCACCGCCACGACTTCCGAAACGCGCATTCCCGTAGCGTAGGCCGTCGTCAGCGCGACACGGCACTTCAGGCCGGGCACTGCCTCGAGAAACCTGACCACCTCGTCGTGGCTCAAGACGTCCGGCAGCGTCGCCCGCTTGCGGGCATAGGGAATGCGCTCCGGCACTTCGTCTTGGCCGAGCGTTATGCCGTAGAGGAAGCGCAACGCACAAACGATCTGGTTCAGCGTTTGCCCAGGCGATGCCCTTGCCAGCCAGATGCACCTGATACGCGCGCGCATCTTCGAAATCGAGCCGATCAGGTGACCGGCCGAAATATCGGCTATAGCCCTCAACCGCATGCAGGTAGGATCGCTGCGTCATTGGCGACAGATTACGGATCGTCATGTCTTCGATCATGCGCCGACGAAGGGGGCTGATCGGCGTGGCCGTGCTACGCACACTCATGGAAAGCTCCTGTCTCAAGGCTCGTGTCTTCGACAACACGATCCTGACAGACAGGACGCTTCCCTCACCGCTGGGAGATACCGCGTAGCGGTTCAGTTCAATCCCAAATCGAGTCGGGGTAAAAACATCCCGCTCTAGCAAACGAGCGTGGGCTGTCGTGTCTGCACGCGGCGAACACGACAGCCTGGTTCAAACCCGACTTGCGAGGGCTCCCCACCCTCCACGCCCTGCCGCCCGCGTTGGGCATTGATATCTTGGCGATTGTTCTATCTCCTCCGCTCGCGTGATTGCCGCCTGCTCGTCATGCCATCTTCGGCTCGACAAGGCGTGCAATGGCCCAGATGAAGCCGACCAACTCGCGGGCCACGGCAACGATCGCCTTCGGCGCCGGCTTGCCGGCAGCCATCAGCTTGCGGTAGCGCGCCGATAATCGAACCTGTGCCTTCCAGGCGATGGCCCGGATCGGTTCCGGCAACTCTTTCAACCAATCAAAACACGGATGATCTGCGTCACCCGCGCCGGATGTCGATAGGTCCTGCCATCGCGATCGTCTTCTTGTGGACGTTCAGCCCCACGAAAATGATAGTCTCCGTCATGATCCGCTCCTCGGTGTCTGGGGCTGGGTTTCGCTCATCCGAAGCAACCCCCGTTGCGCTTGCTCTTGCGCCTTTAGTCGACACGTCGGGGCGGGTCACCTCTCTTCAATCCGGACATGATGGTCTAGCTTGTTCCCGCCGGTGCATGTCAAGACGTTGAAAAGCCGAAAGCATCGCGCCCTATTTGACGGCGCGGAAGCTTTTGCAGGAGAAGGCCATCGCCATCGAGAACGACATCCGCGGGCTGTTTGCGAAACTTCGGCCCCAAGGTGGTGTCGTCGGCACGATGGGCTTCGAAGCCCGCATTGTTGAGCTCGTCGAAAACATGCCCGATCTGATGGAAATCATCGCGCCTCTGCTTGCCGCCAGAGGAAAGCTGCGCGAGGCGTTCTCCTGCCTGCATCGGAAAGTGCTGTCTTTGGTCCGAGATGACGATACGTGTCGGCGATTGATGACGATCCCAGACATCGGCCCCGTCACATCGCTTGCCTCCACCAGCATGATCGATGTCCCGCCTCGCTTTCGGAATTCCCGTGCCGTCGGATCGGCATTGGGATTAACCTCGGCGCTCAACCAATTTAGGCGAGAGCCATCGCATCGGCCGAGTGTCGCTCTGTGCCGACGGCATGATGCGTGCCCTGCTCTACGAAGCGGCGTAAGTGCTGCTGAGCCGAGTGAAGAAATGGTCACGGCCGAGAGCTCGCGCTTCCAGGCTTGCAAAGGATATCTGCCGCTGGACAAATCGAGGCTCGAAAAGCGTTTGACTCCAGTCCGCCGAATAGAGAAGAGCCAATTTTGCGCGCCGGTTCACAGGCCAACGCTCTTGCCCGGCTTAAGGATGATTTAGGAAGGGCGCCTGGCACTTAGCAATGTTTTAGGGACGGAGCCGCAGCGCGCCAGTGTTAGTAGAAACACTGCGGAGCCTCACGGGGCCACGTTGAACGATGCCTCGCCATTACTTGCAAGTAGCCGGTGCCCGCGTCGTAGCTGCAAAAGGAAAGAATCTGCTGAATGAACAATTTGCAGAGGGATATACCACGCGCTCCGCACGTCAGCGCACCATCTAGCGACGAATTCGCGACAACTTCCTGGCGTGAGCAATCCCGTTCCCGGCTGTCCGCCGCCTATACGCTTCTCAGATTGGCGATCCTAGATTATCCCGCGCAGGCCGGGTTCGGACTGCCACGAAGTCATCTGCACCGGAACGATGAGGAGATCTTTCTTATCCAGTCGGGAGCGATCACGCTGTGGACGCCCGAGCTTTGCCGGATTGCCGGCCCGAGCGACGTCGTGTTCTTGCCAAAGCAGATGCCGCATGCTTGGCGCGCCTATGGCGATTCCGCTGTCCATTTCCAGATGACGGTGACGCCAGGGGAGTTTGAGAGCTTCTTCCAGAGAATCGCGGGGTCGGACTCTCGGCGGATCGAACTCGATCAACGGGATGGTTTATGTCCGCGGCCACCCGCTCGATTGCGACGGATGGGAGGCCGCCGACTGGGCCGGCTGGGGATAGTCTCAGGTGATAAAGAGTCTTTGATGCAATGGAGACCGTCCGGCTGGCGATCACGTCGCGAAGGCCGCCCGCGAGATCAAGAGCAACAAGTGCATCCCTCGCCCTGCCAATCACCTTCGGCAGCAAGGGCGATGTCGCCAAGCGCGCCCGTCATGGGCTTGCCCGGCTTTTATCCACTTCAAAGCCTTCGACACGCCGCGCTGAAGGCATAAGTGAACCGCCGAGGATAGCGATGCGCACCCAGCCTGCGACGCAAGGAGCAGCCCTTCCCAGTGAGCGAGAGACCGGCTCGCCGCTCTGCCCTGACTGCGGCGCCCAGCGCGCCACGGCGTCCCTGTCGGGCTCGGCGGAGGCCATCGTTGACCTCGCGGTCATTGCGTACAACACCGCGCTCCTCGCCAAGGCCGCCGGCGGTGCGCGGCTCATGGCGGTGGTGAAAGCAGATGGCTTCGGTCACGGCGCGGTGCAGGTCGCGCGCACGGCGCTGGCGAGCGGCGCATCCTGGCTCGGCGTCACCTCGCCTGCGGAGGCGTTGGCACTGCGGCATCATGGAATCACTGCTCCTATCCTGATGTGGCTCTACGGCTCAAGCGAGGACCTTGCGCCTATCCTGGCCGCAAATATCGATGCGTCCGTCGCCTCGATGGAGCAACTCAGCTGTGTTGCTGCAGCAGCAACCCTTACCGGGCGGGTTGCGGCGGTGCATCTGAAAATCGACACGGGTCTTGCCCGCGGCGGCGCGCTTGCTGCCGAATGGCCTTCTCTGACTGCCGCCGCCTGTGAGGTCGAGCGTGCTGGCCTCATTAAGGTCGTCGGCATCTGGTCGCATCTGGGCAATGCGGAGGATGTAGCCGATCCGCGCTTGCGCGAGCAACTGCGCCTTTTCTCGGACGCCCTGACCATGAGCCGCGCAGCAGAGCTAGCGCCTACGCTGCGCCATGTGGCGAACTCGGCAGCGCTTCTCCAGATTCCGGAGGCGCGCTTCGATCTCGTACGTGCGGGCGTTGCGCTTTACGGCGTCGAGCCGGTGCCCGGGCGATGTTTCGGTCTGCGTCCCGCCATGACTTTGCGCAGCCAAATTATTCTAACTAAGCGCGTGCCGGCGGGCACATGGGTGTCCTATGGGCGCCTCTATCTCACCCAACGCGAGACCACCCTCGCATTAGTGCCGCTGGGCTTCGCAGACGGCGTGCCGCGTGTCGCGTGGCGGCAGGCTAGCGTTGCCATCAACGGCGTGCGTTGCAAGGTCGCAGGACGCATCACCATGGACCAGTTCGTAGTCGATGCCGGCGAGACCGACGTTATGACCGGGGATGTCGCGGTGCTGTTCGGGCCGGGCGACGCCGGCGAGCCAACAGTGAGCGAGTGGGCGGAGTGGGCTGGCACCAACCCGCATGAAATTCTCACCAGAATCGGACCGCGCGTTCCTAGGCGGTTCCTGTCTGCACCCTCCTGACCGAATCACGTGAACCAATGACGGGAATACTGATCGATGCCCTCCGGTAACAAATCGCGTTGCGGGGTGGCCGTGCTATTCGGCGGCCCAAGCGATGAATACTTGGTTTCCTGCAACTCGGCTGCCAATGTTGTGCGCTTTCTCGACAAGAAGCGCTTCGCTGTCACGCCGATACGCGTGACCGAAGGCTGCATGTGGATCGTGGGTGAGGAGGCCAGCCTCGACTGCACGATTGATCTCGATGCACTCCTTCATATGACCCGCGAGATGCTAATTGAGGGTGCGCCAAGCGTGCAAACGAGCATAGCGCGCGCCATCGCGGCGCTGGGCGAATTCGATGTGGTCTTTCCGGTTCTCCATGGCCCCTATGGTGAGGATGGCACCGTCCAAGCGCTGCTGGAACTGATCGGCTTACCTTATGTCGGCAACGGTCTGCTCGCCAGCGCTGCCGGCATGGACAAACAGCAGACGAAGCGCCTGCTGGCGGCCGAGGGAATGGCGGTTGCAGACGGGGTGGTGCTCGAGGGCGACGAGGCGATCCTCGATGAGCCGACGCGCGCTCATCTTGGTCTTCCGGTATTTGTTAAACCGGCACGTAGCGGTTCCAGTTTCGGCGTTTCGAAGGTGCGCCGCTGGGCGGATCTGGACGCGGCCCTCGCTCTGGCGCGGCGCAGCGATTCAAAAGTGCTCGTCGAGGCGGCGGTGCCGGGCCGCGAAGTCGATGTGGCGGTGCTGCAATACCCTGACGGCACCCTACGCGCCGGGCCGCCGCTCGAGATCCTGCTGCCAGATGCAAATCAGTTCTTCGACTATGCCGCCAAATACGAGAACTCCTCAGTCGATTTCAAGATTCCGGCCGATCTGGGACCAGAGATTGCGGCGCTCCTGCAGGAGGAGGCTCTTCGTGTGTTTGGCATTCTCGGCTGCAGCGGGTTGCTCCGGGTGGATTTCTTTCTGCGCCCCAAAGGCAATGGGGTCCAGCCGGTCGTCAATGAAGTGAACACCCTGCCCGGCCTCTCTGCGGTGTCCCAATACCCACAGATCTGGAAGGCCGCAGGCATCGATTATCCTGATCTGCTGGCTCTGCTGATCGACACCGGGTTGGCGACAAATCGCCAGTTCAGCCCGAAGTGACGGTGTTGCACGCGCTTTAAGACAAAAAGCCTTGCCAGCCAGACCGAGAGTAGTAAGGACGCAATGAGTATAGCGGCGCTTGTCCTACCTGTGTTTGGAATTATCGCAACGGGCTGGCTGGCCGGAGTCTTAGGCTACCTTCCGCGCAGCCTTGCTGGGCCCCTAGTTCAGTTCGCCTACAGCGTAGCGATGCCGGCTCTGGTCTTCCTAACAATCGCGCGTTTACCAATCAGCGCACTTCTCGACTGGAGTTTCCTCGCGGCGTTCGGCGGAAGTTCGCTCATCGCGTTTGTTGCAACTGGGATCCTTGCCCGGGCGTTCTGGGAGAAAAGTGCCGCCGAGGCAGTAATCATCGGTTCCCTAACATCAATGACCAATACAGGATTTGTTGCATTACCAATTCTGCAAGCACTCTACGGAGATCGCGGCGTGATCTTCGCATCTATCGCGACCGCCTTCACAGGGATCGTGATGTTCCCGTGTGTAATCATCCTGCTTGAGTTCAGCGCTGAAACACAAACTGGAACAAGTCGAAAAACGATGATGATCAAGCAGGTGATGCTCAACCCACTGGTATTTTCGACGGTGGCCGGCTTACTTTGGTCTGTCTCGGGTGCCTCTTTGCCTAAGCCGGTTACAGTATATATCAACACATTTGGAGAGACTCTGATGCCCTGCGCACTATTCTCTATTGGTCTTGGACTGTCGCTTGGCAAGCGATACCATGATCTCAAGGCATCTCTGCTTATTGCGACAACTAAGCTCCTTATTACGCCGTGCATCGCCTTAGCCCTCTGCACAGCAATGGGTTTGGATTCATTTCTTTCTATTGCAACGGTTGTGTGCGCGGCAGTGCCAACAGCGAAGACAGCCTATGTTCTCGCCGGCGTCTACCAGGTTCAGGACGAGTTGGCCGGCTCCATTGTCTCAATGACTACGCTGGTCTCCATACCCACATTGCTAGGATGGCTCTATTTCCTGGAATAAAGGCGATAATGGGCCGGCTGGATTGGTCCCAGGAAGGTAGCCGTCTCTCAGAGTCGCCGATCCGCCGGCGCCAGGCCTCCGCCTCCGGCTGCGTGTAGGAGCCGCCGGTAAAGAGCGGTGGTACGGGCTCGTCGAAGAACGGAAGCCGAGATTCGCGCAGGTCGAGCACATCAAGCTGCAGGTCGGAGCGGGCTGATGCCCCTTCGACGTGCCATCTGACCGGCGTATCGGCACTCTGCCGCGTGCTTCCTACGATCAATGCTGCCTTCAACATGCTTTCCCTCGATTGGCGCTGGTTACAGACAGGAACCGAGGATAAAATGATGCCCTCCGGAAAACCGCGCAAGGAAGCACATTTTTGAGCCCGAGTTCCCCTCCTGTGACCGAGAGCTGCAAATCCGTCAGCGAGATCCTCAGCAGGATCGGGGACATGTGGAGCGTGCTGGTCGTCATGACGCTGAAGGACGGCCCACGCCGATTCTCCGAAATTCGCCGGGCCATTCCGGAGGTGTCCCAGCGCGTGCTGACCCTCACCTTGCGCGGCTTGGAACGCGACGGCCCCGTCAGCCGCAAGGTGACGCCGAGCATTCCGCCGCGGGTGGATTACGACATGACCGGAGTGGGGCGTCCTCTACAAACCCCTGTGCTGGGCCTCGGAAACTGGGCGATCGAGAACCGGCCGCAGATCGATGCTGCTCGCGCCGCCTTCTTTGCATCGGCGAAGCAATCGCCCGCACGCTGATTGCCCAGCCGCCCGACATCGGGCGGCTGGGCCGATGGCAGATCACGGCGCTGGCCGGGCTTGCGCCCTGGACGCGTTAGTCGGGCCAGTGGCGCGGCAAGAGCTTCATTGGCGGGGGCAGAGGATCGGTGCGTACCGCCCTGCTCATGGCTGTCCTGGTCGCCTGCCGCTGCAATCCGAGCCTCAAGACTTTCTCCGAAAGGCTCCGCGCCGCCGGCAAGCCGAAGATGACCGCCTTGGTCACGGTCGCCCGTAAGCTGCTCACCATCCTCAACGCCATACTGCGGGATCAGAAGCCACGGCAAGCCGCTTGACCGGCAAGACAGTCGCTAAAACTGGCAAGACAGAAATTTTACGGAAGCAGATTAGCCCTTATCCATCAATGTTTTGGCTTCTGTTCACGGATGACAGGGTAAGGGCAATGTATGAGCTGCATCCGTCCCGATTTACTCGCCACGCAGTCCAGCATCGCCGTCGTCATGCTTGCCTGCGTCTCATTTGAATCCCGACAACGTAGTCCCGCAATTGCTACATCGGCTATGCGGTCGCCACGACATCAAGGGGAGCCTCAGAGCCGCCCCGCTTCCGATAATAGCGCTTTGCGCCCCCGGATGCAGGCTCTTTGAAGGTATCAAAATTGCCGAATACCGATTTGACTAGGTCGTATACAGTCTTCTCCGACACGTTTGATGAAGCGACAAGCGTTCCCAGAACGCCGAAAGTGGGGTTGTCGTCGGGGCGGCCGGTGTAAAACACGATCCGCCCCAAGCCGGGATGGAGGGAGCTCACGCGTGACGGCCCCAAATAAAGTGCTGTCGAGATCTTATAATTGTGGTGAGCGGCGGCGGCACTTCCAAATGGGGCAGGGAACCGAATTGGAGGAGCTCAGTTAGGCATTTTTTAGGATTCGCTACCCCGCACTTAGTGTTCTTTTAGCAACCGTCTAGTGCTTGGGCTTGCTAGACTTCATCCACGGATGCGCACGCCGAAACTCCGGTGGGGTTGGCCGAGTTGGCGGCTGCTCTGCGGAGGCTTGCCGATCTGACCGCACCTTCGCAACTGCTGTCCAAACTTCTCCACATCGTGCGCGACAGCTTCGGCTATGAGCACGCAATGGTGTTGTTAAGTGATAAGAGCCACGACACGGTGACGGCTGCTGCGTCGATTGGTTACGAGGCGCGCGGTGCCGGCGCGGAGGTTCGGAACAGCGTCGGGCTGATCGGCGGGGCAGCCAGGTCGAAACGCTCAATGCGGGTGAATGATCTCAGTCGAGTGCGGCGCATGGGGGGCGCTGTGGCGAAGTTCAGTCAGACGGCTGCGGAATGCTGTGTCATTGCCATAGCCGGCGTCGGCGAGCGCGGCACCCTACGGCACAGTGTTGGCGATCGGCCGTCTAATTTGATCAAGAGCAATCTGCGGTTTGCCCTGGAAAGCAACGATTTCCGGAATCCCGCCTTTTCTACGCCGCTCCTCATCATTGGTCCAAGCTTCAGTAAGGTAGAGCCGGAAGGCAATCGGCAGGCTGGCCTAGGTGAGCGCTTGTCGCTCATCACGATTAATGTTCGCTCCATCGCTCCCCACAGACAGCGTTACAGCGACCTGAATTATCCTCCTTGCCCATCTCGCCGATGCTTGATCCATCGCCCTGGAGCCGATGGTGAAGTGCAACTTGGCCGCATGGGAACGGCAGGCTGCGCTTGCCGCTGCTTATCTGCCCGGCTTCCGCAACGCACCCATCATCTGTAAGGAGATCGCTGCATGGCAAAGATTAAGGCCGTTCACTCGTCGAGTGCACCGGAGCATCCATTGAATCCTGTCAACAATTTCTTTAATAGTGCACTTGATAAAGCAAAAGACGATAATATAAATGTGCTTGCTCTAGAGAACAAGCCCGAACTAAATAAATTAGAAGGGGCTAACGGACAGAACGACTCTCTGTGGGGCACCCTGGTAACCGATGGGCCGAAGCGCGAGGAACTGACGAAACCGCTTAATAACTCCGAAACGCTTCAGAACCATTGGCGGCAATGGGGCTTGGATAATACCGGCGGCTTTTCTACGGATCTACACGAGGCCGACAGTCTTAGCTCCGCTGCGAAGGATGTCATGGATTACGCAAAAGCACATCCGGAGCTGGTAAGGGCCTGGGATACGAATGGCGACGGAAAAGTTACCTATGATGAACTCAAATCATTCGTCGTCAATACGAAATCCGACATAAAAAGTGTTGCTCAGGCCTATAAAAAATACCGAGAAAACAATCCCCACGCGAACCGGACCTCGGACCAAATGGTGCGTGACGCCGCGCTTGTCGCAGCCAACATCCACCTCATCGGAGGGGGGGTAAGCGATCATCTCATTGAAGGGCAGAAAGGCAACGAAGGGGAATATGTTAACAAGTGGCAGCTTTATTACTTTGCGCAAAGCAATTCTCAGTTTAGTCAAGATTTAAAGAATGCTGCAAATTTGGTGTCTCATGAGGGCATGAGCCGGATTTTCGACGCCCATGGCGATAATCCCGCGACGGCCAAATCAGATTATCTTTTTGACGCCGAGAATATTACGAAATGGATCGCCTCCGATGCCGCACCTGACACCAGCGTCGATTTTATGACGCTCATGGAAAATGTCGCCAATGCCGATATTATCGCGGACGTCGACCTATCGGAGATAGGGCCTGAAGTGTTCAAGGGGGATCTTGACGCCAAGACGACAGCGGCAGTGCTGGCGAAGCTTGTCGATATGCGTTTGAAGCTGAAGGCAGGCGATGCAAGTAACCTTTGGGATCCTTACGGTAAGGATGGTCTCAATGGCAATATAAATACGGTAAAAAGGGATCTTGATAAAAAAATAGAAATACTAAGCAATGACCAGGAGACCTTAGAGTATTTGCGAGCCAACGCACCCAAGTCCTTGCAGAGCCTTATTAACGCCGACCCTCAACTGAAAGCTCAGCTCCAGCATCACTATGACTATGAATTGTCGCAAGGGTACTATGATTATGATTATTCCAATTCAGGCGCATTTAATGATATATTCTACCGTCGCGATGAAAATGGGAAAATTCTTTCGACGCCGGATGCGGTGAGAGAGTTTGTTGCGGATGCCAATGAGATTAGGCAAGCGCTTGGTCTGCCGCTTGGCTCCCTAAAAGATATCGCCATGAAATCGGGACATTACGATGATGTTGTCGCATATTACGAGACTCATCTCAAGGATGCGCAAGATCTGCAGGGCTATCTGAATGAAGGCATGGACGCAAACGAAGCGGCGAAAGTATACTATAGAGATCTTAACGCCTTTAGTCGAGTTCTCGGTATGTCGGATGGTGAGTTAAGCGTCGCTGGCGGTAAGGCACAGGATTTGCTGATCGACAAGAAGGCGTCAGAAACGACGACAACGGCATTTTATAATCAATTTGAAGATGGAAACGGCAATCTCGACGAAGGCAAGCTAGGAACTTTTCTGGAAGGGTTGAAAGACACGAATCCGGAAATGTTTACAGATGCGCTCGGTGAGCAGATATCACCAGACACAATTATTCGTGGCATTCGAGCCGTATGGGATACGATTCGTCACGGCGAAACCACTCTGCTTGCACTTGAGGATTTAAAGGCTTCGCTCGGAAAGGACTCGATCGACAGGGGTGAGCATATTACCGTAATGCATAAGCAGGGAATTATGCATGCGGGTACAGCACTATTGCTGGGTACAGCTGTCGGCGTTGCCGCTGCGGGGAAGCCGGAGACAGCCCCGGAGCTTTTGTCCGTGATCGGGGGCGGGGTTTCAACGGTGTCATTTTCGCTGATAGCTGGCGGCAAGTACTCAAAATTTAGCCACACAGAAATTGCTCGCAATATCGAAGATAAGGCTAAGTACAATACTGAAATTGAAAAAAAGATAGATGGTGAAAACAAAAAACTAAAAACTCTTGAAGAGCATAAAGTCGATAGAGAAGAGATCATAGCGGCAAATCAGAGGAGACTCGAGAAAGGAAAATTCAAAAAGGACGATTATTACGAATTTTTCCTAGAAAGGCAAATAGAAAATGAAAAAAGTGAAATAAAAAAGNTTTTTTATTTAAGTGAAATAAAAAAGCTGGATAAAGAACTAAAAAATACGGAGAATAAAGTTAGAGAATTAAATAAGGAAAAGGAATCCAAGCTGCCCGAAATAAATGCAGAAAATAACCTCCATGAAAATAGTAATTCGCGTTCTTTTGATGATGCGATTGCCAATGAACAAAGAAAAGCTTTAACAGCTGGAAAAATTTCTAGTTACGGAAATATTGGTCAAGCAGCTGGGGGTATCGTAAGCGGAGCGGGATTGCTCATGGCTGGTAATGACTACAGAGCGAATGGAGATGATGCGCTTGCCGGGTTGAGCTTTGCACAAGGAGGGATGTCCATTGCTGTGGCTACTGCAGACATAGCGGATACAAGTCTGGCGCTCGCCAAAGCCGGAGGGGCACGGTTGCCGGCTTTCGCATCGGCCGCCGCTTCTACAGTTGCGGGGGGCGTAAGTTTCCTCGGCGCCATCTTCTCCGGTGTCGCGGGCCTTGTAACCGGAGGGATCGAAGCTCACCGATATTTCAAGAATCAGGAGGAATTCTATGACACCCTTGCGCCATCAATGAAACAATTCGGCATTGGCCAGGGCCCAACAACGGGACCGATTCATCCCGGCCCTTATGATGTCGACTTTGACAGCAACCCTGTTTGACGGGTTTTATTCCCGTCCGGCGGGGCCTCCGATGGCCAGTTCATGATCTTGGGAGTTGCGGGATAGTTAGCCCTCAACTTCCGCAGCCTTGGACACGAAGTATCGGTCGTTGAAGATAGTACCACGTATCATTGATGGTAGCTTTTTTGGGCTAAGTGGCCTGCCCCGCATCGCGATACCAGCTTCTAAGTTAGTTGGCCACCGAACAGCTTGTTGGACCCTTGGGGATGAAACCGCTTTGTGGCACTCTCGGAGGTAGCGTCGTCGGCGCAGAGATCGGCGGTTTCTTGGTGCGTGTGAGCCCTAAAGTTAGTTGGATCCGGAGTGTCCGAGCACCCCTGATTGTGCCACGGGCCGCGTTGGCCCCGGAGCACGGTTTCTAGAGTTTCTTTGATGGACATTCCATGCCGGCGGCGTGCACGGAGGATCGTCATGGAAGTTTTCTATCCAAACTGCGCCGGCCTTGATGTCCATAAAGATACGGTCGTTGCCTGCAGCCGCCAGGTGGTTGGCCGCAAGGCCAGCCGTGAAGTCCGTACTTTCAAGACCACGACGAGCGATTTGCTCGCACTCTCGGAGTGGCTATCCTCGCTTGGCTGTACACATATCGCAATGGAGGCGACCGGTGTCTATTGGAAGCCCGTGTGGCATATTCTGGGCGATGGCGACTTTGCGTTGACGCTGGCGAATGCGGCTCATGTCAAAAACGTTCCAGGCCGTAAGACCGACGTCAATGATGCGACATGGCTGGGCGATCTGCTTGCACACGGCTTGATCCGCGGCAGCTTTGTGCCCGACGAGCAGACCCTGGAGCAACGGGGATTGCTAAGAACGCGCAAGCAGCTGATACGCGAGCGCACCAGCCATGTGCAGCGCCTGCAGAAAACGCTCGAGGAAGCCAACATCAAGCTCGATTCCGTGATCTCGGACATTGTCGGCACGAGCGGCCGGGCGATGATCGAAGCGCTGGTTGCAGGCGAAACGGATCCGGCTCAACTGGCCCGCTTGGCGAACCGTCGGATCAGAGCATCTGCCACAACACTTCAGGAAGCGCTGCGCGGCCGCGTGAGGAACCATCATCGGTTCCTGCTGCGCCTTCATCTGGAGCAGATTGATGCGCTGGATCGGGCGATCGCCGAGATTGACAGGGAAGTCGAGGCCAATCTCGATCCCTTTCGTGCGCTGATCCCTGTGCTGACCAGCATCCCCGGCATTGGCGATTTGGCGGCGCGCGTTATGTTAGCCGAGATCGGCACCGATATGAGCCGGTTTCCGACGGCCGGGCATCTGGTCTCCTGGGCCGGGATGTGCCCCAAGAACGATGAGAGTGCCGGGAAGCGTCATTCCACGCGAATGCGTAAAGGCGCCCCCTGGCTGAAGACGACACTCTTTCAATGTGCCTGGGCAGGCGCGCGCGCAAAAGGGAGTTATCTGCAGGCCCAGTTCCATCGCCAACGCGCCAGGAACGGTGCCAAAAAGGCAATCGGTGCAGTCGCTGCCTCCATGCTCACCGCCGCCTACCATATGATCAAAAACGGAACCTTTTACGAAGACCGTATCCATACGCCAGAGGCCGCCTTGTGAGGCGCGCTGGATATAGCTCCTGTTGGCCCTTGTTGATGCAACAAGGGATAGGTCTGGAGCTATGTCTGGAGACAATTTTTCGCGGCGGTATTCGGTGGTCGCCGAGGCGCGGCGGCGGTGGAGCGAGGCGGAGAAGCAGGCGGTCGTCGCAGAGGCTGAACGGCCTGGAGTGAACATCTCGGCGGTGGCGCGCCGGCACGGGATCAAGCCGAGTTTATTGTTCCGCTGGCGGCGCCTGGCGCGGGTTTCGCAGGATCAGAGCACGCCGACCTTCGTCCCTGTCACCCTGGCGCTGCCCGCGACCGAGACGCCGGCGCCGGAGGCTGCCGCCGAAGCCGATGCTTTGCCGGTCTCGCCGCCACCTGCCACCAGCCAGGAGCCCGCCGAGCATCGTATCGAGATCGCGCTGGGCAATGGGCGCGTGGTGCGGGTCGGCGCCGGCGTCGATGTGGACAGCCTGCGGCGCATCCTCGATGCGGCGGATGGCCGATGATCCCGGTCCCCACGGGCGTGCGGGTGTGGCTGGCGACGGGCCCTACCGACATGCGCTGCGGCTTTCCGGGGCTGGCGCTCAAGGTCCAGGAGGTGCTGAAGCGCAATCCGCTGGGCGGGCATCTGTTCGTCTTTCGCGGGCGCAGGGGCGATCTGATCAAGGTCATCTGGCATGATGGCGACGGGGCGTGCCTGTTCACCAAGAGGCTCGAGAAGGGCCGTTTCATCGTAAGCGGGCCAGCCACCCCACCTTGATCCTGGCTCAGGCTGGTTTTGCGTAAGCCCAGGGCATCAGCTCGTCGATGCGTGATGCCGGCCAGCGGTTGACGAGCTTGGTCAGCACGTCGGTGGTCCAGGCCAGGGGATCGACCTGATTCAGTTTGCAGGTCTCAAGCAGCGACGCGATCATCGCCCAGCCGACGGCGCCGCGTTCGTGGCCAGCGAACAAAGCGTTCTTCCTCGTGAGAGCCAGACCGCGGATCGAGCGCTCGACCGTGTTGGAATCGATCTCGATGCGGCCGTCGTCCAGGTGGAGGCAGAGGCCGTCCCAATGGTTGAGGCCGTAGCGGAGCGCCTTGGCGAGCTTGCTGCCCTTCGACACCTTGGCAAGGCTCGCTTCGAACCAGGGCTTCAGGGCCTCGATCACGGGCTTGGAGCGCTGCTGGCGGATGGCGCGCCGCACGGCCGGAGGCAGGCCGCGGATCTCGGCCTCGATGTCGTAGAGCCGCTTGATGCGCGCGAGCGCCTCGGTCGCGATCGGCGCGTTGCCGCCGACATAGACCTCGTAGAACTGCCTGCGCAGATGGCTCCAGCAATAGGCAAGCGTCACCGGCCCGCCAGGCCGTGCCGGCGCGGCCAGCTTCTTGTAGGCGGCGTAGCCGTCCACTTGCAGGATGCCGTTATAGCCGTCGAGCAGCTTCACGGCGTGCTCGCCACCGCGGCCGGGCGCGTAGGAATAGGCCACCGCCGGCGGATCGATGCCACCCCACGGCCGATCGTCGCGGGCGATCGCCCACATGAAGCCGGTCTTGGTCTTGCCGGCGCCGGGGTCCAGCACGGGACAGCGCGTCTCGTCGCAGAACAGCCGCGGTGAGGCTTTGAGCAGACCGATCAGATGATCGTGCAGCGGCTGCAGTTCGGCGGCTGCCGCGCCGACCCATTGCGCCAGCGTCGAACGCTCGATGCTGACGCCGTGACGCGCCAGGATCTGCGATTGCCGATAGAGCGGCAGATGATCAGCATGTTTGCTCACCACAACGTCGGCCACGAGGGCTTCGGTCGGCAGCCCGCCTTCGATCAGCCGCGCCGGCGCCGGCGCTTGAATGATGCCAGCGACATCGTCCGCTCCCGTTTTCTCACAGGTTCGGCAGGCGTATTTTGGACGCCGCGTGACGATCACGCGCACCTTGGCTGGAACCTTGTCCAGGCGCTTGGACCTATCCTCGCCGATGACGTGCAGTTCGCCGGCACAGCACGGGCAGACTTTGCTGTCGGGCTCGACCACCACCTCCTCATGCGGCAGATGATCGAGGTTCTCCTTGCGGCTGGCACGGCGCTTTCGCGTGCGCTCGGTCTTGAGCGCCGGATCGGCCTTCTCCTCCTCCGCCTCGGTCTTGGCAAGCGAAGTCTCAAGCTCGTCGAGCGCGAGCGCCAGCTGGTCGTCGGTGATGCGCTCGGATTTACGGCCGAAGTGGGCGCGGCGGATCTCTTTGATGATCGCCTCCAGCCGCTCGTTGCGGGTGGCCAGCTTGTCGCGCTCGGCGGTGATGGCATCGCGCTCACTGACGAGGGCGGTATGGGCCGCGCGCTCCGCCAGGATCAATGCCCGTAGGGCATCGATATTTTCGGGCAGCGTATCGCTCGCATGCGTCATGGTTCGCGCCGGCTTCGGGGCGGCTGTCTTGCCGAGAACGAGCCAGAGCGTTGCTGATTCCGGCGATGCGCGCATCATCGACCTTGTGGGTGAGTCGTCATGCCGCGTGATCATTGCACAGCACTCGGACGGACGACGTCGCGGCGCTTCGCCTGCGTCCAGGCGACGCCTTCGAGCAACGAGGAGAGCTGCGCGGCCGACAGCTTCATCATGCCATCCTCGATCGGCGGCCAGCGGAACTGGCCGGTCTCCAGGCGCTTCATCATCAGGCAGATGCCGGTGCCGTCCCACCACAGCAGCTTCACGCGGTCCATCCGCTTGGAGCGGAACACATAAACGGCGCCGCAGAACGGATCGGCGCCGAGAACCGCCTGCACAATCGCGGCCAGGCCGTCGGCTTGCTTGCGGAAGTCGACAGGTTTGGTCGCCACGAGAATCTGTATCTCTGCCCCGGCCGTGATCACGACGACCTCCGCACGGCGCGCAGCACGGCAATGAGCATAGCGGTCTCGACCTGGCCGAGGACGCGCACGACCGCGTCGCCGATCGCAATCTCGATCCGGCCCGCATTGGCCGTCGCCGGCGGTGAAGATGACGGCGACGACGAGGGTGCGGACGCCGCAATCACCACCGGCGCGAACATCGGCGTGCCGGCGCCGATCTCGGGTGGCTTCGCGCGCTGCTCCTTCCTCCGCCGAGGCTGCCGGACCGGAGCCGTTGCCGGCCGATCGGCCGGTGTCGTGCCGGCGCCTTCCCGAAACAGCGCATGGGCCTCGCGGCGCCAGGCGAAGAGCTGTTGTGGGGAGAGACCGTTGCGCCGTGCCACCTCCGAAACATTGGCGCCCGGCCTCAAACTCTCCATCACAATGCGAGCCTTCTCATCGCTCGACCATCGCCGGCGCCGAGCGGCGCCCGTGATCAGTTCAATCCGCCGCACCGCCGAGACGTGCCCGGCGGCGTCCTCCGCGCTGCGTTCAAGCTTACGCTTAAGCTTAATGTCAAAACCATCGCTCATGGACCGGCATTACGCCACCGCCTGAGCCCGGCCGATAGGTGGGAAAGAAGGCCCGCTTACTTTTCACCGTTGCGGTCACAAAGGACATTATCATTCGTCCGTGGATTCCGGCGACGCGCGAGCGAGCCGTCTTGGAGTGACCCATGGAGTGCGCCCCTGCCGGTGGATAGATCGGCATTGAGGGATTGACCGGTTTCCGAGTTTTCGGAAGAGAACCCATGGCGAAGCACCGTAGTCACAGCATCGCATTCAAGCGTCAGTTCGCGCAGGAGTTCACCATTAAGGTCCGGCCCGGCTGGCCGCTGCGCGTCATCGTGCAAAAGGATTTGGTGCTCAGCCCGTATCCGCAGAAATAACCCAGGTCAGGCGATACGCAGAGGGGATCGGTGGCATCAACTCTTTGCGTAGGGATTTTGCAAAACCGTACCGTCAATGACGAAGCAGTTCTGCATATCCTCGGAGTAAAGCACCGGACATCCGGTCAAAAGTGCGGCGGCCCAGATCATTCCGTCATAGACCGTAAAGCCGTACCGCCTCGCGATCGAGATCCCGAGTTCGTGCGTGTCGATGGCCACCGGTACCACGCTGCAAACGGCTTTCACCACGTCGAGGATCTCGGCGATTTCCTCCCAGTCCATGCCGAACTTACGTTTCGCCACGCTTGCGAATTCGTTCAAGACCTGAACGCTGACCACGCCGCCGGACTGCAACAGAGCGCCCGCCGTGTCGGCGCGGCCGTCTTCGTCCGATAACAGATAGAGCAAGATATTGGTGTCGAAGAACGGCCTAACTTCGCTCATTGGCCTCCAGCCTGTCGAAACGAAATCCCTTCGGTAGGCGCCCGCGATATTTGCGCAAACGGTCCAGCAACTCCTGCGTGGACGCTGTCTTCGTGACTTCCAACACCTTCTCCCCCAGGACGTGGATTTCGATGTCGTCGCCTTCCTTCAGTCCGAGAGCCTCAACAATGGCGGTGGGGAGACGCACCGCGAGACTGTTTCCCCAGCGAGAGACTTGCATGCTGAATCCTTGATATACGAGCGGGTATTCGTATATCTTAAGCGCAGATCGCTTTTAATCAAGATTTTTGAGCCGGAGGCGCATCGGTGACCGGACTTCCCGCGTCTTCGATCTGATCAGGCATCACAATTTCCATGTGGCTTACGCCGAGCGCGATTGCGATCTCATAAATCGTGACCAAGGTTGGGTTGCGAAGGCCCCGTTCGAGGTCGCTCAGATATTGCTGCGTAAAGCCGGAGAGTTACGGCCGGGGCGCTCCGGCCGAGACGGATGCACGAGCCGTCATTCAGCCAGAGGCGGCCGCGTTTGGGGTGTTTCTGCGGCACTTTCAGCCCTTCCCGGCGCCAGATGCGATAGATCCGCTTGAGGTTCACCCGCCAGCCTTCGACGCGAAGCAGCGCGGTGATCCGGCGATAGCCGTACCGGCCGTATCTCGTCGCCAGACGGATGATCGCCGTGGTCAGCGCCTCCTCATCGTCGCGGACGACAGGCAGCCGGCGCTGTGTCGCGCGCGCGGCTGCCCGATCACCGCGCAAGCACGGCGCTCCGAGACCTTCGTCCTGGAGCGCACATGCGCGACGCAATCCCGGCGGCGGGAAGGGCTCAGTATTTTCCCTCAAGCGCCTCCTTCAGGATCAGCTTGTCCAAGGTCAGCTCGGAGATCCAAGGTGGAAAGCGAGCCATCAACGCCGCGTCCCACCAAGTTTCCTGATCCCCAGACGGCCGCCGTGATGCTGGACGCGCTGCCCGTCTCGTATCGAACAGCCTATCGGCTGCACCGGGGGCCTGATGGAAAATGCGAGATCGAGGTGTTCCAGATGACGGGCTGGCTGTGACCCAGGCAGTGGCCGGGCTGTCAGCGACAGATGGCTGCATATAGACTGGGGCTTCCGCGCGATCGATATTGGCCGCCAATCACGCCAAGGATCGCAAATGCAGTCTGGATGCCACCCCACAGCCACTGCACGCCGCGAAGGGAAATACCCCCATTCTGCCCATAATTCCTTGCAGGAGGCTCGCGAAGCGATTGAAGCTGTTGTAAATTAAATGGGCCGCCTTGCAGGGCGGCCCATAAGTCCATCAACCAAGATGTGCGTGCGACTTGCGTGCTAGCTGTCTAAGTCAACGGGCCTGGAAACCCTTGAAATCATTGGCGCACCCAAGAGGATTCGAACCTCTGACCTTTGCCTTCGGAGGGCAACGCTCTATCCAGCTGAGCTATGGGTGCGTTCGCGTGGATCCACAAGGCGTCAATCTATGCGATGCGGCGGGGGATTGCAATGCGAAGCGACACGGGGCGGCGGCGGTCCACAAGCCGGCGCGGCGGCCCCGCGCCTCTCCTTGCAGGAAGGGCGGCCGCGCCTGGCTTGGCCATCGCAGGTCGCCCAACTTTCGGCCCCTAGAGCGGGATGAGTACCGGTTTACCGCTCGTCATCCCGATCGAAATTTAAGAACGAGATCACTGTTCATGATTTTGGATTGATCCAATCCAAATCATCGTGATCCAGAACCGCGCGATCAGATCGGGTTGCAAGGGGTCGCGACGATGCGGCAGCGCTTCAGAGGCACGCCGCCGACCGAGGACTCGAAGCATTTCGACAGCGAGACCTGCGCATTGTTGTAATCCGACCATTCCTCGCCGTAACGGGCGCGGACTTCCTCGCGCCAGTTCTTCTTGGCCAGCTTAAGCGCCCAGCTTTCGATCGGCCGCGCGTTTCCGGTCGAGGAAATTTCCTCGCTCTTGCAGCGGCCACGAGCCTGCTGCTGCGGTGCGCCCTTGTCGCCCTCGCCGAAGAGGGCATCGACAGTGCGCGGCCCCGCCTCGCCATCGGCGGGGGAAATATTGTGATCGCGCTGGAAGTCCCGGACGGCTTCGCGCGTGCCGGAACCGTAGACGCCATCGACCTCGAAACCGCGGTCGACCAGCCGCAATTCGACCAGCCGTTCTTGGATGTCGCGCACTTCATCGGTGCGATAATCGCGGTCGCGCGGATCGGCAAAAGCCGATGACACGCCAAGACTCAATGCCACAATGCTAAGAATAACCTTCATCTTTTTCCCCTCATATGACATGAAGAAAATCTTTTACCATAACCCCTGTTCGGGGTCGCCAGATATATCACATTTGAATCAAATCGTGGATATCATAAGCGTTGCAGATGCAACCGTCTCAGCCGGAGCCGCGATGATCGAAAGCCATGAACCATCCGGCCGCTCCGGCCCGCTCGCCGGTATCCGCGTCATCGACCTGACTCGGCTGGCGCCGGGGCCCTATTGCACCATGCTGCTGGCCGACTTCGGCGCCGAGGTGATCGCGGTGGGCGGCGGCCGGGCGGGGCGCGCCGTGCCCGCTTTCGCGCGCGGTAAGCGGCAGATGGCGCTCGACCTGAAGACGGAGGCCGGGCGGCGGGCGCTGCACGCAATGATTCCCGGAGCGGACGTGTTCGTCGAGGGCTTCAGGCCAGGGGTGGCGGCGCGGCTCGGGGCGGATTACGCGACGCTCGCGGCGCTCAATCCCAAACTCGTCTATTGCTCGCTGACGGGCTACGGCCAGGACGGTCCGCGCAGCCAGGAAGCGGGGCACGACATCAACTATATCGCGGTCAGCGGCGTACTCGGCGCGATCGGGCCGGCGGGGCAGCCGCCGCAGGTGCCGCTCAATCTGGTCGCCGATTTTGCCGGCGGCAGTCTGGTCGCGGCCTTCGGCATCATGGCGGCGCTCGTCGAGGCGCAACGCTCGGGCAAGGGGCAGCAGGTCGACGCGGCGATGGTCGATGGCTGCCTGTCGCTGATGGCGATGCATTTTCCGCTTTGGGGCACCGGCAGGATGCCGGGCCGCGGCGATGGTCTGCTCGCCGGAAACGCGCCGCATTACCGCTGCTACGCTTGCGCGGATGGGCAATATGTCTCCGTCGGCGCGCTGGAGCCGGCGTTTTTCGCGGCGCTGTGGCAAGGACTGGGGCTCGGCGAAACGCCGCCCGACAATGCCGACCGGGCAAACTGGCCCGAGATCGAGCGCCTCTTCTCGCAAGGTTTTCTTACCCGCAGCCGCGACGCATGGGCCGCCCATTTCGCCGGAACCGATGCCTGCGTGACGCCGGTGCTGTCGCCGGACGAAGTCTGGGCCGAGCCGCAGATCGCCCATCGCCATCCGGGCGCGAGCGCCCGCGCGGTCCCGCCCGTGCCGCGCCTCAGCCGCACGCCCGGCATCGCCCAGCCCGCCGATGCCTCAGACCAGACCCGGGCGATTCTCGCCGAGGCCGGCCTCACCTCAGAAGAAATCGCCGCCGCCCTGCCGGGCGACACCGCAGAGCACCCCACGCACATCGTTTAGCCACCCGGCCAGAGCCGGCACATCCTTACTTTCCCGGATGAAATGTTTTGTGCCGGACCCCATCTCTTGGCAGAGCGGCCGCGCGTGCCTATCCTCCGCCGATCGCCAATTGATTCCCGGAGCTGGAATGACCGACGCTCAAAGCCGCATCGCGCAGATCATCGCCCAAGAGATCAACGCCAAGCCGCAGCAGGTGACGGCGGCCGTGGCGCTGCTGGACGAAGGATCGACCGTGCCGTTCGTCGCCCGCTACCGCAAGGAGGCGACCGGCGGCCTGGACGACATCCAGTTGCGTCAGCTCGAGGAACGGCTCGGCTATCTGCGCGAACTCGACGCCCGGCGCAAGACGGTGATGGAGAGCATCGCCTCGCAAGGCAAGCTGACCGACGAGCTGACCATTAAGATCGCGACGGTGGCGACCAAGGCGGAATTGGAAGATCTCTACCTGCCCTTCAAGCCGAAGCGCCGGACGCGGGCCCAGATTGCCCGCGAGCGCGGATTGCAGCCGCTGGCCGACACCATCCTCGCCGACCGCAAGATCGATCCGGCAGTGCTGGCCGCGCAGTTCCTCGGCGACGAGGTGCCGGACGCCAAGACCGCGCTCGAAGGCGCGCGCGACATCCTCACCGAGACTTTTGCCGAAAACGCCGATCTGGTCGGCAAGCTGCGCACCCATATGAAGACGCGCTCGGTGCTGCGCGCCAAGGTCGCGCCCGGCAAGGAGGAGGAAGGCGCGAAATTTGCCGATTATTTCAACCATTCCGAGAACTGGCGCGACATTCCGAGCCACCGGGCGCTGGCCATGCTGCGCGCCCGCAATGAGGAGATCATCTCGCTCGACATCGACGTGGACGCCGAGGACACCTCGGCGGTGAAGCCGGTCGAGCGCATCATCGCCGGCACCTACGACATTCCCGCCAAGGGCACTGCGGCCGACAACTGGCTGATGGATGTCGTGCGCTGGTCGTGGAAGGTGAAGCTGTCGATGGGCCTCACCGTCGACCTGATGACCGAGATGCGCGAGAAGGCCGAGGAAGAGGCGATCCGGGTGTTCGCGCGCAATTTGAAGGATCTGCTGCTGGCCGCCCCTGCCGGTTCGCGCCCGACCATGGGCCTCGATCCGGGCATCCGCACCGGCGTCAAGGTCGCGGTGCTCGACGGCACCGGCAAGCTGGTGGACACGGCGACCGTCTATCCGTTCCAGCCGCGCAACGACGTGCGCGGGGCCCAGACCGAGATCGCCGGGCTGATCCGCAAGCATGGCGTCGAGCTGATCGCCATCGGCAACGGCACGGCGAGCCGCGAAACCGACAAGCTGGTCGCCGACATGATCGGCCTGATGCCGCCGCCCAAGCCGATCAAGGTGGTGGTGAGCGAGGCGGGCGCGTCGGTCTATTCGGCCTCGGCGGCGGCTTCGGCGGAATTCCCCAATCTCGACGTGTCGCTGCGCGGCGCGGTGTCAATCGGGCGGCGCTTGCAGGACCCTCTGGCGGAGCTGGTGAAGATCGACCCGAAATCCATCGGCGTCGGCCAATATCAGCATGACGTCGATCAGGCGCGGCTCGCCAAGGCGCTGGACGGCGTGGTCGAGGACGCGGTGAACGCCGTCGGCGTCGACCTGAACACGGCATCGGCCTCGCTCCTCGCGCGGGTGTCCGGTCTCGGCGGTTCGATCGCGGAAGCGATCATCGCCCATCGCGACAATGTCGGCCCGTTCAAGACGCGCAAGGAGTTGCTAAAAGTCGCCCGCCTCGGGCCGAAGACCTTCGAGCAATGCGCCGGCTTCCTGCGCATCCCGAACGGCACCGAGCCGCTGGACGCCTCGGCCGTGCATCCGGAAGCCTATGGCGTGGCGAAGAAGATCGTCGAATCCTGCGGCCGCGATCTGCGCGCGCTGATGGGCGACTCGGCAGCGCTGAAGTCCATCGATCCGCGCGCCTTCGTCGACGAGCATTTCGGCTTGCCGACGGTGAAGGACATCATCGCCGAGCTGGAAAAGCCGGGCCGCGACCCGCGCCCGGAATTCCGCACCGCGACCTTTGCCGATGGCGTCGAGGAGATGAAGGACCTGCGCCCCGGCATGCTGCTGGAGGGCACGGTGACCAACGTTGCCGCCTTCGGGGCCTTCGTGGATATCGGCGTGCATCAGGATGGGCTGGTGCATGTCTCGCAGCTCGCCGACCGTTTTGTGAAGGACCCGCATGAGGTCGTGAAGGCGGGCGACGTGGTGAAGGTGCGCGTCGTCGAGGTCGACGTGAAGCGCAAGCGCATCGCGCTGACCATGCGCAAGGACGGCGGCGGCGAGGCCCGCCCCAGCGGCGACCGCCCGCAGCGCGATCAGGTGCGCGGCCCCATGTCGAGCGGCCCGGGGAAACCGCGCGGCAAGGAACAGCCGGGCAGCGGCATGGGCGCGTTCGGCGCCGCGCTCTCCGAGGCCATGCGCCGGAAATAAGTCTCGTCGCCCCGACGGTGCGAAGCGCCGGGCCGGGGCCTGCTCGCCTCTCCGCACGGTACGCGGTCGAGGGGACGGCAATGGGTCCCGGTCCGGCCTGACGGCCGCCCGGGACGACGGCCGGGCGAAGGCCGGACCGCCTCCGATCACGACCTGTGCAACAAGATTTGCGCAAGTCGTGCCTAAATTCTTTGCGGCGGTGCAACGAAAGTCTATTCTGGACGGCCAAACTCCAGGATGGACCCCCTGCATGACCGCAACAGAAAACCCGCTGCTCGGCGCGTGGACGGCCGATTTCGAGATGCCGCCCTTCGCCGAGATAGCCTCCGAGCATTACCTTCCCGCCTTCGAGGCGGGTATTGCCGCCCATAATGCCGAAATCGACGCCATCATCGCCGATCCCGCCCCGCCGAGCTTCGACAATGTCATAGGCGCCATGGAGCGCTCGCGCCGCCTGCTCGGCCGCGTCGGCATGGTGTTCTTCAACCTGACCGGCTCGAATACCAACGAGGCGCTGCAGGCCATCGAGCGCGAAATCGCGCCGCGCCTTGCCGCCCACAATCAGGCCATCGCCACCAATCCTGCCCTGTTCGCCAAGGTCGATGCGCTGCACGCCCAGATCCGCGACCTCGGGCTGACCGCCGAACAACGCCGCGTGCTGGAAGAGCATCATCTCGATTTCGTCCGCGCCGGTGCCCGCCTCGGCGAGGCCGAGCGGCAGCGGCTCGCCGAAATCACCGAGCGGCAGGCGACGCTCTCCACTCAGTTCGGCCAGAACGTGCTTGCCGATGAGAGCGGCTATCTGAAGCTGCTGGACGCGGCCGACCTCGACGGCCTGCCCGATTTTGCCCGCGCCGCCGCCGCCGGGACCGCGAAGGAGCGCGGCCATCCGGGCAAATACGCCATCACCCTGTCGCGCTCCAGCGTCACGCCGTTCCTGCAATTCTCAGCCCGCCGCGATTTGCGCGAAGAGGTGTTCAAGGCCTGGATCGCGCGCGGCTCCAATGGCGGCGCCACCGACAACCGCGCCATCATCGCCGAAATGCTGCGGCTGCGCGCCGAACGCGCGGCGCTCCTCGGCTATGACAGCTATGCCGATTACGGCCTCGACGACACCATGGCCAAGCGCCCGCAATCCGTGCGCGACCTGTTGCTCGCCGTGTGGGAACCGGCCCGCGCCCGCGCCGCCGAGGAGAGCGCCGAACTGGCCGGGGCGGCCGCCAGCGAAGGCGGCAATTTCGCCATCGCGCCCTGGGATTGGCGCTACTACGCGGAGAAGGTGCGCAAGGCCAAGCACAATCTCGACGAGGCGCAGATCAAGCCCTATTTCGAGCTGAACCGCATGATCGAGGCCAGCTTCGAGACGGCGCGGCGGCTGTTCGGCCTCTCCTTCAAGGAGCGCCCGGACCTGCCCGTCTATCATCCCGACGTCCGCGTCTGGGAGGTCATGGACCGGACCGGCGCGACCATCGGCATCTTCCTCGGCGATTATTTCGCCCGGCCCTCGAAACAGGGCGGCGCCTGGATGAGCGCCTTCCGAAGCCAGTACAAGCTCGACGGCAAGAAGACGCTGCCGATCATCGTCAATGTGCTGAATTTCACCAAGCCCGCCCCCGGCGAGCCGGCCCTGCTCAGCATCGACGATGGGCGCACGCTGTTCCATGAATTCGGCCATGGGCTGCACGGTCTGCTCTCGAACGTCACCTACCCGTCGATTTCAGGCACCAGCGTGAAGCGCGATTTCGTCGAACTGCCCTCGCAGCTTTACGAGCACTGGCTGCTGACGCCGGAAATCCTCAGCGAATATGCGCTGCACGCCGAGACCGGCGAGCCGATGCCGGCCGAGCTGATCGGGCGGCTGCTGGCGGCGCGCAAATTCGACCAGGGTTTTTCCACGGTCGAATATGTCGCCTCGGCCATTGTCGACCTGGAGCTGCATGAGGCCGGGACAGTCGATCCGGCATTCGATGTCGACAAGGCGGAGGCAGACGTTCTGGCCCGAATCGGCATGCCCGCCGAGATCGTGCTGCGGCACAGGCCGACGCATTTCCTGCATCTGTTCTCCGGCGGCTATGCGGCGGGCTATTACAGCTATCTCTGGTCCGAAGTGATGGACGCCGACGCCTTCCGCGCCTTCGAGGAAACCGGCGACGTCTTCGATCCGGCGACGGCGGAAACGCTGCACCGCTTCATCTATTCCTCCGGCGGCAGCATGGACCCGGCCGACGCCTATCGCGCCTTCCGGGGCCGCCTGCCGGAGATCGACGCATTGCTGGAGAAGCGCGGTTTGGCAAAGCCCGAGCGCGCCGCCGCCTGAGGAGAGAAAGCGAGCCGCGCCATGGATTTTGCCCAGTTCAACGCCTATCACATGCCGGCGCTGGAGCAGAACGAGGCGCGGCACAATGTACTCCTGGCGATGATGGCGCGGGCAGCGGATGAAGCCCCGCCCCCGGGAACGCGAAAATGGTCCTATGGCGTGCCGGGGGCCTGCGCGTGGAAATCGCCGGTCAGGGGGATCGTGCTCGGCGATATGGGCGAGGCCGATTGCGCCGCGCTCGCGGAGGAGGTGGCCGGCACGCATTTTCATGGCGTGCTCGGCGCGGACGAAACGGCACGCTGGTTCGTCCGCCGCGCCGAGCACCTGGGCACGCGCTTCAAGGAGCCGATTCCGCAGCACATATTGGCAATCTCCCGGCCGCCGATCTATCCGGGCGCGCCGGGAGAGGCGCGTGCCGTGACGCTGGCCGATGCCGATCTGTTCGCTGAGTGGTATGCGGGCTTCCTCGCGGAGGCCGCGCCCGACGACGTCCCGCCCGAGCGCGCCTTTGTAGACCGTAAGGCCGCGTCCGGCGACTGCGTGTTCTGGACGGTCGATGGCGAGCCGGTCGCGGTGGCGGGGATCGTCCGGCGTCTGCGCAACGCCGCCGCGCTGGCGATCGTCTACACGCCGCACGCGCAGCGCGGGCGCGGCTATGCCGGCTCGGCGACGGCGGCTGTCGTGGAGCGCATCTACGCGGAGGGCCGGCAGACGGCCTGCCTCTACGTGGATCTGCGCAAACCGGCCCCCAACCGCTGCTACGCCAAAATCGGCTTCACCCCGGTGTGCAAGAGCTGGTTTTTCCTCCAGCTCCCGCCAGCCGGGGCGGGTTGATCCGCGGCGGGGCGAGAACGGGATCACATGAGCTGGGATCGGCCAGAGCGCCACGATCAATCGCGGCCTCGCAAATGGCCGCAGCCTAGCCCTCTCCCATGGAAGACCTTTGCAAAACTTCGATTCCTTCGCCCCGGCCGTTAGAGCCGGGGCCCACTCGCCTCTCCACTTGCCGCAGCAACAGCGGAAATATGATTNGCGGAAATATGATTGGGTCCCGGCTCGGCCTGACGGCCGTCCGGGACGACGGGGAGAGGACCTTCGATACGCAAAGGTCTCGCGCGGCTAAGGCATTACCCCTCACCTAACCCTCTCCCCATGGGAGCGGGGCTCGGCGGCGGATTGGGTTGGGGTCCGAATTGTGCCGTCCGGTTGATCCACTCAAGCCTCAATGTCTGGCAATCGCCTCGACCAGCTTGTTGGCGTGTTCGGCGAGCGCGGATTCATCGCCCTTGATGCCGGCAGGGCGCAGATCGACGCCGGCATGGCGCGGCAGGACGTGAATGTGGGTGTGGAAGATCACCTGACCGCCGGCCGCCTCGGAAAATTGCGAGATCGTGACGCCGTCCGCCTTGAACGCCTCCTTGCCGGCGCGCGCCACTTTCTGCGCCACCACGATCAGATGCTGCAAATCCTCCGGCTTGGCGTCGAGGATGTTGCGCGACGGCGCCTTTGGGATCACCAGCGCATGGCCGTCCGAGCGCGGCATGATGTCGAGGATGACGAGGCTCTTCTCGTCCTCATAGATCCGGTGGCAGGGCAGCTCGCCGCGCAGGATCTTTGCGAAGATATTACTGTCGTCATAGGCGGGGGAATTTTCGGCCATCGGAGCGCATCCCTAAATCATCCGTTTGGCCGAACGGTACGGGCGAGCGGGAGCGACGGTCAAGCCTCACCGTCCTCGGCCTCGGACTTCTTGAACGGCCCGAGCTCCGTCAGCATCCGCGCCTGTTCGGCGACGGCGCAGCGCTCCTGCTCCAGATAGGCGGCGACGGCGCGGCTCAGCCCCGGATGGGCGAGGTAATGCAGGCTGTAGGTCGTCTGCGGGAGATAGCCGCGGGCCAGCTTGTGCTCGCCTTGCGCGCCGGCCTCGACCCGGCCGAGCCCATGCGCGATGGCGTAGTCGATGGCCTGGTAATAGCAGGTCTCGAAATGCAGGAACGGATGGTGCTCGATGGCGCCCCAATAGCGGCCATACAGCGTGTCGCCGCCGATGATGTTGAGCGCGCCGGCGATGTAGCGGCCCTCACGCTTGCACATGATGAGCAGGATGCGCTCCGGCATCGAAGCGCCGATCATGCCGAAGAAGCGGCGGTTGAGATAGGGATTGCCCCATTTCCGGCTGCCGGTGTCCTGGTAGAATTCGTAGAAGGCGTCCCAATGCGCCTCGGTGATGCCGGCGCCGGTGATGTGCTCGATGGTGATGCCGTCGGCAACGGCCTCACGGCGCTCCTTCTTCAGCGCCTTGCGCTTGCGGGAGGCGAGTTCGCCGAGGAAATCGTCAAAACTGCCAAAGCCATGGTTGACCCAGTGGAATTGCTGATCCGTGCGCTGGAGCACGCGGCTGGAGGCATGGCGCTGCCACTCGTCCTCCGGCAGGAAGGTGATGTGAAGCGAAGACGCCCCATGCCGCTTGACCAGTTCGACCGCACCATTCATCAGCGCCGTCTCGATGGCCTCGGCATTCTCATGCGCGCCGGTCAGCAGGCGCTCGCCGGTGACAGGGGTGAACGGCACGCAGCTTTGCAGCTTGGGATAATAAGTGCCGCCTGCGCGCTCATAGGCATCCGCCCAGCCATGGTCGAAGACATATTCGCCCTGGCTGTGCGATTTCAGGTAAAGCGGCATGGCGCCGAGCAACCCGCCATCCCAATCCTCGATCACCAGATGCTGCGGCAGCCAGCCGGTGCGCCGCGAGACGCAGCCGCTCGCTTCGAGCGCATGCAGGAAGGCGTGTGACAGGAACGGATTGTAGCGGGCAGGATCGGAATTGGCGCAGGCGTCCCAGATCTCGGGCGCGATCTGGCCGATGCCATCCTTGACCCGGATGATGATCTCGCGTTCCGTATTCATCGACAAAGTCCGCTAATCGTCTTGCCCTGCCATCTCGCGCGGCGATGGACGAAACCCTTCAAAGATCATGCCATCGGCGAAGTGCGCCGCCTTGCGCCGGTCCTCGGCGGTCCGGACCGTCCAGGTGATGATCGGCAAATCCGGATGACGGCGTCGGAGCGCCGGCCCCATGGCGGCAAGCCCGTTCACTTCATAGGTCAGAAAATCGGGTTTGATGGCGTCGATGTCCAGCATGTGCGTCAAGCGGAAGCGGGCGCTTGGCGGGACGCCCGGCGGCAGATGCGTGAACCGCATGGCAGAGAGGCCGCGCGGCACGCCCGGGGCGAGGCGGCGCATGGCGATCATGCTGCCCGGATCGAAGGACATTACGCAGGCGGGGCCGGTGTAGCGCGCCAGTTGCTCGGCGATTTTGGCCTCCAGCGTGCGGTCGGCGCCGCCGGGGCTTTTGATCTCCAGATAGAGCGCGGCACGTCCCGCAACCAGCTCCAGCAGCTCGGCGAGCGTCAGGATACGGGCATCGGTGCCCTTCATGCGAATGCGGGCGAGCGCGTCCGGCGTCAGCGCCGCGACCGGGCCTTCGGCCTCCGTCAGCCGCTCCAGCGTCTCGTCATGGAAGACGACCGGCTCGCCGCCGGCCGCCGCCTGGAGATCCGTCTCGATCGCATAGCCGCCACGGATCGCGGCGAGGAAGGCCGCGCCGGTATTCTCGATCACGCCGCGCCTGACATCGTGAAGGCCGCGATGGGCGATGGGCCGGATCGGTTCGGACACTCCCATGCTGCCTCAGTTCACGGCCAGGACGGCATCGACCTCGACGGCGAAGCCGAAGGGCAGGCTGGCCATGCCGACCGCCGCGCGCGCATGGCGTCCGCGATCGCCGAACACGGCGACCATCAGGTCGGAGGCGCCGTTGATGACCTGCGGGTGGTCGACGAAATCGGGCGTCGAATTGACGAAGCCGGTCAGCTTGAGCACCTGCCCGACCCGCTCCAGCGAGCCAAGTGCCGTCTTGATCTGCGCGAGCAGGTTCAAGCAGGCGGCTTCGGCCGCTTTCTGGCCCTCCGCGATGGACAGATTTTCGCCAAGCCGGCCCTTTATGCCGTTGCCATCGGCGGCCCGCGAAACCTGCCCGGCCATGAACAGCAGACCGTTCGACAGGCAGAAAGGCACGTAGTTGGCGGCCGGGGCCGGGGCGTCCGGCAAGGTCAAACCGAGTGCGGCAAGCCGGGCTTCGCAGTCATCCGCCATGCTTCAGATCCTCCAAAATATTGCGCTTCTCGTATTTAGCAGCCGGCCCGGCCGAAACAAAGCGCGGCGGAACGGTTTCGGCAATGGCAACGGTTTACGTTGTTTAGAAAGGATATTGCCATTTCCAGCGCGATGAGTTGTCCTAAAGGAGAGAGCATATTGCAGCGCGGCATAATCGACAGGGCACGGGGCCGATGGGTGGTCATGAATAGACATGTTTTGAGGGCGCTTGTTCTGGCTCTGGCCATCTTCCCCGCGGCGCGCATCGCCGAGGCGCTGCCGCAGGGCGCAGCCATCGATCTGGTGCCGCATCGCGCGATTTACGACATGACATTGAAGAAGGCCGTCGCGGGCTCGAACGTCTCGGAAATCCGGGGCAGGCTGGTGTTCGATTTCGCGGGCTCGGCCTGCGACGGCTATTCGCTCAAATCGCGCCTCGTCACCGAGCTGATCGACCGCGAGGGCAACGCCACCGTCACCGATCTGCGCTCGACCACCTGGGAACAGGCCGATGGCGGCAAATTCCGTTTCAACAGCGCGCAATATGTCGACCAGCGGCTGAGCGAGCGGCTGGAGGGAAGCGCCGCGCGGCGCAAGGCCAATGAGGCGATCGACGTCACCATCGACAAGCCGCAGCGTCAGGCGCTGAACTTCCGGGGCACGCCGCTTTTCCCGACCCAGCACTCGCTCGCCATCCTCGAAGCCGCGCAGCAGGGCACGAACATGGTCCAGGCCGACATTTACGACGGCTCGGAGAAGGGCAACAAGCTGCTCTCCACCACCACCGTGATCGGCCGGCCGTCGCTGCCGGGACCGCGCGCGCATCCGGCCGGCATGAAGAATTTCGAGCGCCTGGACGAGTTGGTCTCCTGGCCGGTCTCGATCAGCTATTACGAGACGCCCGCCGAGGCCAATCGGGACGAAGGCTTGCCGACCTATGAGCTGTCCTTCCGGCTGTTCGCGAATGGAGTCAGCCGCGATCTGCTGATCGACTACGGCAATTTCTCCATCCATGGCGAGCTGAGCCGCATCGACTTCTATCCTCCGGCGGCCTGTCCGGGGCCGGCTGCGGTGAAGAAGAAATAGCCTTCCCGGCCGCTTAGTCCGCATCCCACAGGCGCGCGGCCCCACGGCCGCCGCTGGCGTCGCCATGTTTCGGCGGGCGGATGGCCACGTCGCGGTCGTCGGCGAAGATGAAGGGGCGCATCAGCGGCGGCAGATCCGTGTAGAGATGCGCCAGCCGCGACAGGCCGCCGCCGAGCACGATCACCTCCGGGTCGAAGATGTTCACCACCATGGCGAGGCCACGGGCGACCCGCGATGCGTGCCGGGCGAGCGCCGCGTTCGCGACGGCATCGCCTTCATCCGCGCGGGCGGCAATATCCTCGCCGGTCGCAGCGCGCGCCGCATCGCCCCCGCCCGCCAGAAAATCGCGATGCAATGCGGGGCCGGAGATCCAGGTCTCCATGCAGCCGCGCAGACCGCACCAGCACTCAGGTCCCGGGATCTCCGACGGCTCCGCCCAGGGCAGCGGGTTGTGGCCCCACTCGCCCGCATTGCCGCGCGGTCCATCGATCAGCCGGCCCCTATAGACCAGCCCGCCGCCGCAGCCGGTTCCGATGATGACGCCGAACACCGAGCGCGCGCCCTTCCCCGCGCCATCCGCCGCCTCCGAAAGTGCCAGGCAATTGGCGTCATTGGCGAAGCGTACCGGCCGTCCGAGCACCCCGGCCAGATCGGCATCGAGCGCGCGGCCGTTCAGCCAGGTCGAATTGGCGTTCTGCACCCGCCCGCTCACCGGCGAGAGCGACCCTGGCATCGCCACGCCGACGCTCGCCAGCCCCGCGCAATCCAGATGTTGTTCTGCTTCCGCGACAAGGTCGGCGATCAATGCGAGGCTGGCTTCGTAATCGCCGCGCGGCGTGGGGCGGCGGCGGGCGAAAAGCTCGGCATCGGCATCGCCGAGCGCGGTGATGGCGATCTTGGTGCCGCCGAGATCGACGCCGATACGGGCGCGCGCCGCCATCGTCAGCCCCATTCGGCGGCGGGATCGGGCGCAAGCTCGGCGCGGGCGGCGGCGAGGGAGGTCGGATCGATGCCGCTATGGCCGGCAAAGACCAGCAGCAGGGATTCGTCGTTCATGAGGAACTCGAGCACCCCGGCCAGGAATTCCGGCGAGCCGGCCTCGGCGCGGATGCTGGCGAGGTCGGTGCCGGTCGCGCCGAGGAACTGCACGAAGCGTGTCTCGTCGGCGGCGAGAAAGGTCAGCGCCTCGATGGCGAGCTGCTCGGCGTCCTCGCGGCTGATGCGCCGGCGCTTGTTCGAGAATGGGTCCATGGCGACGGATTTTAACGCATTCCCACCAGATTCACATTAGGTCGCGGCGCCGGGTTAGGCTTTTGTTACCAGATTGACGTGTAAAGATGGGCGAAATCCAGCATACTGAAACCATTCACGAGTCATGATGTATTCTCAATGTGAATTTGAGTTTCCACGCTCGTCCAACCGGGCCAGAAGCGGCACGATGTCCAAAACAGTTCTCATCGTCGAAGACAACGAGCTGAACATGAAGCTGTTTCGTGATCTGCTCGAGGCTCACGGCTATCAGACGCTGCAGACACGCAATGGCATCGAGGCCCTCTCGCTCGCCCGCGAGCACCTGCCCGACCTGATCCTGATGGACATCCAACTGCCGGAAGTGTCCGGGCTCGACGTGACCAAATGGCTGAAGGAAGACGACCAGCTTCGCCATATCCCCGTCATCGCCGTCACCGCCTTCGCCATGAAGGGCGACGAGGAGCGCATCCGGGAAGGCGGCTGCGAGGCCTATATTTCGAAGCCGATCACCGTTTCGATGTTCCTGGACACCATCCGCCAATTCATCGGCGGCAGTGAACTGCGTTAAGAATTATCGAGGATTTGGACGGCCGACGGATGCGGCGGAATGACGCGTGCGCGGCTCATTCCTGCGTTTAGGCAATTTACCTTATCTGCAATTCTTGTTTGTGTTTTTTATCGTCAGACGGCTTAATAGTGTTGTGGCTGGCCATCGGCGAAAGAGATTTCGACCCACAAAAGCGCCTCAGAGGCGATTTTCCCCGGTGGCTGGGACGGCGAGAGCGCGGTGTGACGGGGAGTTAACTTGCAATTCGAGCGCTTTTTCGCTTAATGATTGAATGAATTAGAGTTCCCTGCGGTTCGCTCAGGTCCGCCGCATCTCCTGGGTCCGTAGGGTTCGGCCGGCAAAGATGGTTTGAGTGGCCTCCTCGTTACTGCCATCGCTGTCGGCCAACAAGTCTGTGGCCAATGCCCTCTTTGGTCTAGGCTTGCGGACCAGCCCCGTTGCTCATGTCGGATTTACCCCGCTGCCGATAGGGCGCGGGGCTGGTCACTTTCCCCGCTTCAATCCAACATCTCAGATGAACGTTCGATGATCGGCCAAGGCCGGCGGCGCCCGCATGGGGCGCCTCGCCTTATTTGATCTTGGCTTCCTTGAACTCGACATGCTTGCGCACGACCGGATCGTATTTCTTCAGCGCCAGCTTCTCGGTCATGTTGCGCGGATTTTTCTTCGTCACGTAATAGAAGCCCGTGCCAGCCGAGCTGACGAGCTTGATCTTTTGGGTTACGGGCTTAGCCATCGCATTACATTCCTAATGGGTCGCGGAAAGCGACGAATTCGAGTTCGCAACTTACCGTGCTTCGGTCTTGTGTCAAGGGTTTGCGCGGGTCAGAGCAGCTTGCGGTGAAAACAGGCGCCGCGGGCGAAATAGAACGGCACCGGCGCGTCCGGATCGCCGATGCGGCCGGCATTGATGCGGTGCTCCAGGTCTTCCAGGATGATGCGGGTAATCGAGGGCAAATCCAGCTCGCGAGCCTCGGCGAGCGTGAGCCATTTCACCGCGACGAACTCGCCGTCGATGATGTCGGTATTGCCGGTGATCTCGTCGGCCGAGACGACGAAGAACCGGGTGTCGAAGCGCCGGGGGCGGCGGGACGGCGTGATGGCGCGGGCAAGCAGCGTGAAGCCGCCGAAATGCGGCACGCCGCGCCCGGCGTCCGTGGTCCTGGCTCCCGCGCCGATGATGATGCCGGTCTCCTCCTGCGTCTCGCGCAGCGCCGCATGGGCGAGCGCATAGGCGCGCTGCGGATGGGCGGTGCCCTTGAGGCCGCGCAACAGTTTCGACCGCATCGGCGCCGGCATGGTGCTGCCGATGGTCGCCAGATAGTCGCGCGCCTCGACGCGCCCGCCGGGGAAGACGAATTTGCCGGGCATGAATTTCAGCCCGAACTGGCGCTGGCCCATCAGCACTCTCGGCTCGGCGCCGGAGAGATCGAGCACGAGCAGGGTCGCGGCGTCGCGCGGATGCGAATTGGGATAGCTGCCGGTGTCGGTTCCCGAGCCGCGAAGGCGCTGCATATGGGCGTTGTTCGAGGGAAACAGCTCGTCAGAGTGCATGGCGACCTAATCCCAAGTGTCAGCCCCTGGCGAGTTCGGCCTCATCCGGGGAATCGGGGTCGAAGCCGTGCATGTAGAGCGCCCATTGCAAGCCGACGATCGCGCCCTTGACCACCGGCAGCAGCGCCATGCAGAGCAGGATGGTGACAGGGATCCAGATCAGCGCGTGCACCCAGAGCGCCGGGTGATAAGCGACCTCGAAGGCCAAGAGCACCGGCACCAGCAGATGGCCGGCGATGAAAATGGTGAAATAGGGCGGCGCGTCGTCGGCGCGCTGATGGAACAGCGCCTCGCCGCAGGCCGGGCAGTGGTCCGCGACCTTGAGATAGCGCCGGAACAAATGACCTTCGCCGCAAGCGGGGCAGCGCCCGAGCGCGCCGCGCAGCATGGCCGGGAAGACGGCGCGCGGTGTCTTGGCGGCGTGGATCGCGCCCACGGAAGCTTTAGTGTTCATTGTGTGCATGCCCAAAAGATAGACTGATCCCCACCCGATTGAAATGGTTATGTCCCGACCGGGACACAATGCGGCGGAAAGCCCCTTGGCAGCGGATACCTTGCTCATTCGGGACAGGGATTGGATCGCTCACCACACCCTCAGACGACATCCCCGCGAAGGCGGGGCCCCCAGTAAAGGGCAATCTTCGCCGCGAGACTGTGCCTCAAACGCGAATACTGCGGCGTACTAGATCCCCGCCTTCGCGGGGATTTCGCAGAAGAGCGATATGATCTTGCCGATGCTACCGCCGCCGCCGGGCATGGCGGCCAGGTGCGGGGCCACGCTTGCGCCGCGACAGCTTCAGGTCGAACCGGCCGTCGCTCACCAGGGTGAACCGCAGCGCGCCCGCCGACGGATGCGCCTCGACCAGCTTCACCTCGACCTTGTCGCCGAGCCGGAACGCCTCGCCGGAGCGCTCGCCGATCATGGCGTGGTCGGCTTCGGAATAGATGTAATAGTCGCGCCCGATGGTCGAGGCCGGGATGAAGCCGTCCGCGCCGTTCTCGTTCAGCTTCACGAACAGGCCGGAGCGGGTGACGCCGGAAATGCGGGCCGGGAAGGTCGCGCCGATGCGGCTCGCAAGATGGATGGCGATCAGCCGGTCGACGGTCTCGCGCTCGGCGGACATGGCGCGGCGCTCGGCCTGCGAAATCTGCTCGGCGACGCTGTCCAGCTCGGCGATTTCCTCATCCGCGAGACCGCCCGGCCCGAGCTTCAGCGAGCGGATCAGCGAGCGGTGCACGATCAGATCGGCATAGCGGCGGATCGGCGAGGTGAAATGGGCGTAGCGGCGCAGGTTGAGGCCGAAATGGCCCAGATTGTTCGGGCTGTATTCGGCCTGGGCCTGCGAGCGCAGGATGACTTCGTTCACCAGCTCGGAAACGTCGCTGTCCTTCATCTTGTCGAGGATGCGGTTGAACTGGGACGGCTGCATCAGCACCCCCTTGGGCAGCGAAATGCCGAGCGTCGCGAGGAAATCGACCAGCGAATTCAGCTTCTCCTCGCCCGGCGCGTCGTGGATGCGGTAGAGCAGCGGCGACTTCACCTGCTCCAGCGTCTCCGCCGCCGCGACATTGGCCTGGATCATGAATTCCTCGATCAGCCGGTGCGCGTCCAGCCGCTCGGGCGTGATCACCCGGGCGACGCGCCCCTCCTCGTCGAGGATGATTTTGCGCTCCGGCAGGTCCAGCTCCAGCGGCCCGCGCTTGTTGCGCGCCCGCCGCAGCGCCTCATAGGCCGCCCAGAGCGGCCGCAGCACCGGCTCCAACAGCGGTTTGCTGTGCTCGTTCGGCTGGCCGTCGATTGCGGCCTGGGCTTCGGGATAGGCGAGCTTGGCGGCGGAGCGCATCATGGCGCGGGCAAAGCGGTGGTCGCGCTTATGGCCGTCGGCGCTGAACACCATGCGCACGGCAAGGCAGGGCCGCTCGACGCCCTGCTTCAGCGAGCACAGGTCGTTCGACAGCGCCTCGGGCAGCATCGGCACGACCTGGTCGGGAAAATAGACCGAATTGCCGCGCTTCAGCGCCTCCGCGCTCAGCGCGGTGCCGGGGCGGACATAGTAGGAGACGTCGGCGATGGCGACGATGACGACGAAGCCGCCCTTGTTCGAGGCATCCTCGTCGGGGCCGGCCCAGACGGCGTCGTCATGGTCCTTGGCGTCGGCGGGGTCGATGGTGATCAGCGGCAGCTTGCGCAGATCCTCGCGGCCGCGCAGGGTCGGCGGCTTCAAACCCGCGATCTCGGCCTCGACACTTGCGGGGAAGAGGTTCGGCAGGCTGTAATTCTCGATGGCGATCATGCTGATCGCGCGTTCGCCTTCCGGATGGCCGAGCCGCTCGATGATGCGGGCGCGCGGGGCGAGCGTCTGCCCGGTCTTGGTCACCTCGAAGCGGACCAGCTCGCCGTCCTTGGCGCCCTCGGTCTCACTGGGGCCGAGCCGCCATTCGCGCAATTGCTTCTTATCGGTCGGCTCGATGACGCCGCCATCGCCCACTTTTCGGAAAATGCCGAGCTGGCGCGTGCGCTCGCGCGGCAAAATCTTGATCGGCATCGCGGTGTAGTCGAAGCCGTCGGGCTCGGCGACCGGCTCGATGCGGGAGAGCACATGGTCGCCGATACCGGGCATCCGACCCGGCTTCAGCCTCATCAGGATGCGCGGCGGCGGCCCTTCGGAGGCCTCGTTCCAATCCAGCGGGATGGCAATCAGCTCGCCATTGGCGTCATTGCCGGAGACCTCGACGACGGTCACCGAGCGAAGCTGCGCGGTGCCGCGCACGCGCTTGCGCGTCTTGGTGATGCGGCCGGAGGCGGTCAGCTCGCGCAGCAATTCCTTGAGCAGGATGCGGTCGTCGCCCTTCAGACCGAAGGCGCGCGCGATCTCGCGCTTTCCGACCTTGACGGGCGACGTGCGGATGAATTCGAGAATCGCGTCCTTGCTGGGGAGGGGCGGCGCGGTGCCACCCCTGGCCTTGGCCTTGCGGCCCGACTTTTGCCCCTCTTTCAAACCGCTGCCTCGGAACCGGATTTCGCCTTGGATTTTGCTTTCGCCTTCGGCTTGGCGTCGGCCTTCTTGGTCTCGGCCTTCGGCTTTGCCTCGGCTTTGGTCTTAGCCTCCGCCTTGGGCTTCGCCTCGGCCTTGGCTTTTGCCTTGCCTTTCGGCGCCTTGCCATTGGCGGCGCGGGCGGCGAGCAGCGGGATGGCTTCCTCGAGCGTGATCTTCTCCGGATCGGCGTCCTTGGGGATGGTCGCGTTGACCTTGCCGTGCTTCACATAGGGGCCGTATTTGCCGGAAAACACCTCGACCTTGCCGCCATCGGGATGGTCGCCGAGATTGCGCAAAGCGCTCTGCGCCGACCCGCCCCTGCCCTTTTTCGGCTCGGCGAGCAGGCTGACGGCGCGGTTGAGGCCGACCGTGAAGACTTCGTCGGGGCTGTCCAGATTGGCGTAGCGCTTATCGTGCTCGATGAACGGGCCGAAGCGGCCGAAGCCGGCGACGATCGCTTTGCCGGTTTCGGGATGCTTGCCGATCTCGCGCGGCAGCGACAGGAGCTTGAGCGCCAGCTCGAGATCCAGTTCGGCCTGGATGCCTCTCGGGATCGAGCCGCGCTTGGGCTTTTCGCCTTCCGCCGGTTCGCCGAGCTGCACATAGGGCCCGAAGCGCCCGGTCTTCAGCAGCACCGGCAGGCCGGATTCCGGATCGATGCCGAGCTGCTTGTCGCCGGCCACGACCGGGGCCTCGCCGTCGCTGCTGTTCTGGAACTGGCGGGTGAAGCGGCATTCGGGATAGTTCGAGCAGCCGACAAAGGCGCCGAACTTGCCGATCTTCAGCCCCAACTGGCCATTGCCGCAGGAGGGGCATTTGCGCGGATCGCCGCCATCGGCGGTCGCCGGGAAGATATAGGGCCCGAGGATTTCGTTCAGCGCGTCGAGGACATGGGTGACGCGCAGCTCCTTGGTGGCGTTCACCGCCTCGATGAAATCGCGCCAGAAATCGCGCAGCACATCCTTCCAGGCGAGCTTGCCGTCCGAAATCAGGTCGAGCTGTTCCTCGAGATCGGCGGTGAAATCATATTCGACATAGCGCTGGAAAAAGCTCTCCAGGAAGGCGGTGACCAGCCGGCCCTTATCCTCCGGGATCAGCCGCTTCTTCTCGAAGCGCACATATTCGCGCTCGCGCAGCACGTTGAGCGTCGTCGCATAGGTCGAGGGACGGCCGATGCCGAGCTCTTCCATCTTCTTGATGAGCGTGGCTTCGGTGTAGCGCGGCGGCGGCTCGGTGAAATGCTGGTCGGCCTTGATGGCATGGCGGGCGAGATTTTCGCCCTGCGTCAGCTTCGGCAGCCGGGCATCGCCCTCGGCCTCGCTGTCGTCTACGCCCTCCTCGTAAAGCTTCATGAAGCCGTCGAACAGCACGACCGAGCCGGTCACGCGCAAGCCATAGGACTCTGCGCCCTTGACGGCTTCGATATCGACGGTCGTGCGCTCCATCTCGGCGCTGGCCATCTGGCTGGCGACGGCGCGCTGCCAGACGAGCTTGTAGAGCGCGATCTCATCCGGCTTCAGGGCTTTTGCCAGATCCTGCGGCAGCCGGCCGAAATCGGTCGGACGGATGGCTTCATGCGCTTCCTGCGCATTCTTCGCCTTGGTCTTGTAGTCGCGCGGCTTGGCCGGCACGTAATTCTGGCCGAACTGGCGCTCGACCACGCCGCGGCACTGGGCGATCGCCTCGGGCACGATCTGGACGCCGTCGGTTCGCATATAGGTGATGACGCCGACCGTCTCGCCGCCGATATCGACGCCTTCATAGAGCCGCTGGGCGACCTGCATGGTCTGCCGGGCCGAGAAACCGAGCTTGCGCGAAGCTTCCTGCTGCAAGGTCGAGGTGGTGAAGGGCGGCGCGGGATGGCGCTTATAGCCGCTGACGTCGATGGCGTTGACCTTGAAGTCGCACGCCTCCAGCGCGGCCTTCAGCCGGAAGGCTTCCGCTTCGGTCGGAATGTCGAACTTGTCGAGTTTCTTGCCGAGCGCGCTGACCAGCCGCGCCTCGAAATCCTGGCCGAGCGAGGAGCCGAGCTGGGCGGCGATGGTCCAATATTCGCGGGAAACGAAAGTCTGGATTTCGGTTTCGCGGTTGCAGACGAGCCGCAAGGCGACCGATTGCACCCGGCCGGCGGACTTGGCGCTCGGCAGCTTGCGCCAGAGCACCGGCGACAGGGTGAAGCCGACCAGATAGTCCAGCGCGCGGCGGGCGAGATAGGCGTCGACCAGCGGGATGTCGATCTCGCGCGGATGCGCCATCGCATCCATGATCGCGTCCTTGGTCACCGCGTTAAAGGCGACGCGCTCCACGTGAACGCCCTTCAGCGCGTGCTTTTCCTCAAGAATCTTCAGAAGGTGCCAGGAGATGGCCTCGCCTTCACGATCCGGGTCAGTCGCGAGGATCAATCGCTCGGAGCCTTTCACCGCCTTGGCGATTTCGTTCACGGTTTTGACGGCGTCCGTGTCGACGGCCCACAGCATGGCGAAATCGTCGTCGGGAAGTACCGAGCCGTCTTTCGCGGGCAAATCTCGGACATGACCAAAGGATGGGATGACTTTGTAGTCATCACCCAAATATTTGTTGATTGTTTTAGCTTTCGCCGCCGACTCAACGATGACGATATTCATGAGCTATTCCGGTGCTTATGTGAGGCGCGATGGCGTTCATCTCAGTAGGATTGAGTGAGACACGATCGAAGCCAATCCGTTGCAGGAAACTGGGCCGAGCATGTCGCTGAGTCGGCCTACAGTAAGGGCAAAAGTGCAGGAAACTGTCAAATAGAGAATGATAGGGGTTGAAACGCCTTGCGGGGTGCAACCAAAGGGCGTATTCGGAGAACCCTATGATATTTAAGCTTATGCGCGTTCCAACTCATTCCCGATGACATCTCCGGACTATAATTAGAGGGAAGCCAATGATAAGTGGCCAGGCCGTGACCCATTTGAGAAAAAGCCATATTTTAAACATGAGCGAAGCAGATTCCGCGGCCCCGATCACGCCCGAAGCGGGTCCGGTGGGGGCCAAAGCCGTCGCCGAATATTCAGCCGAGATCCTCACAGAATTGCGCGATTTGGCGAGTGGGGCGGGGCTTACTTTCCTCGCCTACCTCATACAAGTGGCGGTTGAGGAGTCAAAAATTCAAGCTGCCGATCCCGAACAAGGCTGATTTACCCAGTCAACCGGCCAATTCTGAGGCGGTTGCGTTGCGTTTCGGCGCGCATCACGCCGCCGGAACGGGCTCGGGCCGGAGTGAGATGCATGCATTGTCGTGCCGCTCGATCCGCCCGGCGAGGTCGAGTTCGAGCAGCGCGACGGCAAGCTTGCGCGGGCTAAGACCGGCCATGCGCAGCAGCATGTCCGGATGCTCGGGGGCGAAGCTGAGCGAGGCAAGCAGAGTCTCGCGGTCCTCAGACGTAGGCTCGTCGCTTCCGCTTGCCGGCACCGAGGCGATCCAGGCCGGCGATTCGGCGGGCTCCTCCAGGCGCGACGGCCGGCGGAAACCAGAGAACAGCTCGGCGACGATCTCCTCGGCGGCCATGACCAAATGCGCGCCGCTCTGGATCAGTTTGTTGGTGCCGATGGCGCGGGGGTCGAGCGGGTGGCCGGGCACGGCGAAAACCTCGCGATTTTGCTCCAGCGCCATCCGCGCCGTGATCAGTGAGCCCGATTTCTGCGCCGCCTCGACCACCACCACGCCGGCGGAAACGCCGGATATGATTCGGTTTCGCCTCGGAAAATCCTGGCCGCGCGGGGCAAATCCGGGTGGGCATTCGGTCAGCAGCAGGCCGCTTAGGGCGATGGCTTCGTGCAGCGCGGCATTTTCCGGTGGATAAATCATGTCGATGCCCCCGGCGACCACCGCGATCGTGCCGGTCGGCAGCGCGGCTTCATGCGCCGCCGTGTCGATGCCCCGCGCCAATCCCGAAGCGACCGCTATATCGGCACGGCCCAGATCTCGTGCAAGGGTCGCCGCGAAATGGCGCCCCGCCGCCGAAGCGCCGCGCGAACCGACGATGGCAACGGTCTTGCCCGCCGCCAGCTCGGTCCGGCCGCGCGCGAAAAGGATTGGCGGCGGACCGGGGATCTGCTTGAGCAGGCGGGGATAATCGGTCTCGGGCAGCGCGATGATGCGCGCGCCCGCCTTCTCCACCGCCTCCCATTCGCGCATCGCCAGGTCGCGGCGATGCGCCGGGCCATGGCGCTGCAAGCCACCGCGCCGGCGCAATTCGGGCACGGCCTCAAGCGCAGCGCGGGCATTGCCGAAATAGTCGATGAGTTCGCGGAAGGTGATCGGGCCGACATTTTCGGTGCGAATGAGCCGGATCCAGTCGAGCTTTTCCTCGTCGCTCAGCCTGCCGCGACCGCCGGAAAATGCCCGTGCCTCAGCCCTTTCCTCCGCCAATCTTGCTTTCCCCGCCGCTCATGAGTCGCGAAATATTGGCATGATGGCGGATGAAAACCAGGATTGTCAGCACCGTGAAAAGACCTACGGCCAGCCATTTGCCGAGCCCAAGCAGGATCAGGGGCGTCGCGGCGGCGGCGGTCAACGCGGAGAGCGAGGAATAGCGGCTGATCCAGGCGACGCCGAGCCAGATCGCGCAGAAGGCGACCGCCACCCAAGGCGCGATGCCGGCGAGGACGCCGATATAAGTCGCGACGCCCTTGCCGCCTTTGAAGCGTAGCCAGACCGGGAAGAGGTGCCCCAGAAATGCGCCGAGCCCGGCCACCGCGCCGAGTTCCGGCCCTGCCTCGGATGCGATCAGAACGGCGGCGAGGCCCTTGGCGAAATCGCCCAGCAGGGTCAGCGCGGCGAGGCCCTTGCGGCCGGTTCGCAGCACATTGGTCGCGCCGATATTGCCCGAGCCGATGGCGCGGATGTCGCCGGCACCGGCAAGGCGCGTCAGGATCAGGCCGAACGGGATCGAGCCCAGCGCGTAGCCGAACAGCAGAGCGAGCGCGATATCGGCCGGCCCGCCCAAAATCGCGGCGGCATTCGTGACCATGTGACAGTCCCCACTAAAACCGCCCGTCGCGTCAGACGCGCAGCGGCAAATCCGCATAGCTATAGACGCAGCGCCCCGCCACGAAAGTTTTCAGCGCCCGCCCCTGCAGCACCATTTCATCGAACGGCGAATTCTTCGATTTCGACGCCAGCGTCTGCGCGTCGACCCGCCACGGCATTTCCAGATCGACGAGGCAGAGATCGGCCGGCGCGCCGATGGCGAGCCGCCCACCCGGCAGGCCCAGCAATTGCGCGGGCCGGATGGTCATGGCGGCGAGCAGCGGCTGCAAGGCGGTCGCGCCATTATGATAGAGCTGCAAGGCGGCGGGCAGCAGCGTTTCGAGGCCCAGCGCGCCGTCGGCGGCTTCGGCGAAAGGCCGGCGCTTCATGTCGGCGTCCTGTGGGTCATGCGCGGAGACGATGACGTCGATATCGCCGCGATGCACGCCGTCGACCATGGCGCGGCGGTCGCTTTCGGGGCGCAGCGGCGGCTTGATCTTCAGATAGGTGCGGTAGGAGCCGATGTCGTTCTCGTTCAGCGTCAGATGGTTGATGCTGACGCCGCAGGTGACCTTCAGCCCGCCCTTGCGCGCCTCGCGGATGACCTCCAGCGAGGCGGCGCAGGAGATGCCCGCCGCGTGATAGCGCCCGCCGGTCAGCGCCGCGAGCCGCAGATCGCGCTCCAGCATGATGGTCTCGGCTTCGGCCGGGATGCCGGGCAGGCCGAGGCCGGATGAGACCTCGCCCTCGTTCATCACGCCGACATCGGCCAGATGCGGGTCCTCGATGAAATGCACGATCAGCGCGTTGAAATCCTTGCCGTAACTCAGGATGTTGCGCATCACCTGCGCATTGGCGACGCTGCGCTTGGCATCGGTGAAGGCCAGCGCCCCGGCCTGCCGGAGCAGGCCGATCTCGGTCATTTCCTTGCCGGCGAGGCCCTTGGTCATCGCCGCCATCGGGTGGACGTTGACAATGGCGGTGTCGCGCGCCCGCCGCTCGATGAAATCCACCAGCGAGACGTCGTCGATGGCCGGCTTGGTGTCGGGCATGCAGATGATGGTGGTGACGCCGCCGGCCGCCGCCGCGCGGCTCGCCGTCGCCAGCGTCTCGCGGTGCTCCTCGCCGGGCTCGCCGGTCGAGACCTGCATGTCGATCAGGCCGGGGATAAGGAGATGGCCTTCGCAGTCGATGAGCTGCGTGTCGGGTTCGTCGGAGCCGGTGAGGTGCGGGCCGATATCGGCGATCGCCCGGCCCTCGATCAAGAGCCCGCCGCGCTCGTCGCGCCCGGACATGGGGCACAGGAGCCGCGCATTGGTCAGGATGGTGCGGCCGCTCGAAGGAGGCATTTTTTCTGGTGCGTTCATGATGGCGATCAGCCTCGCAGGTGGCGGGCGAGGACTTGCAGCACGGCCATGCGGACGGCGACGCCCATCTCGACCTGCTCGCGGATGACGCTGCGCGGATGGTCGGCGACGGCGGAGGAGATTTCGATGCCGCGGTTGATCGGGCCGGGATGCATGACGAGTGCGTCGGGCTTGGCCTTTTTCAGCTTCTCGTTGTCGAGGCCGAAAAAGTGGAAATATTCCCGCGTCGAGGGCACCAGCGAGGTGGTCATGCGCTCGCGCTGCAGCCGCAGCATCATGATGATGTCGGCGCCGGCGATGGCATCGTCGAGCTTGGTGTAGACTTCGACGCCCATGCGCTCGGTGGCGGGCGGAAGCAGGGTCGAGGGTGCGGCAACGCGCACATTGGCGCCGAGCGCATTGAGGAGGAGGATATTCGAGCGCGCCACCCGGCTGTGCAGAATATCGCCGCAGATGGCGACGATCAGGCCGTCGATGCGGCCCTTGCGTCGTCGGATGGTCAGCGCATCGAGCAAAGCCTGCGTCGGGTGCTCATGCTCCCCGTCGCCCGCATTGACCACGGCGCAGTCGACCTTCTTGGCCAGCAATTCGACCGCGCCCGCCGCATGATGGCGCACGATCAGAATATCCGGCCGCATGGCGTTGAGGGTGACGGCGGTGTCGAGCAGCGTCTCACCCTTCTCGATGGACGAGCTTTTGATCGCCATATTCATCACGTCGGCGCCAAGCCGCTTGCCGGCCAGCTCGAAAGAACTTTGGGTCCGCGTCGATGATTCGAAGAAAAGGTTGATCTGCGTCCGCCCGCGCAAAATATCGCGCTTCGCGGTGACGCGCCGATTGTAGTCCGCATCCGCATCGGCCAAATCCAAAAGGCCGATGATTTCCGCCGGGCTCAATCCTTTGATGCCGAGCAGATGCTTATGCGGGAAGTAGAATTTTTGAGAAGCCAGGGCGACATTCATTAAAGCGCTGTTATACTGATGTGAGTAAAGCGGGGCAAGCGCGAAGATCAAATTGGGAGCAGTTTGTACGCCAAAATGCGGGATAGCTCTAGCACGCTGTTAAGGACGGGACGGAATGGCGCAGATGAGGCCATGAATCAGAGCCCGATATTCGAGAATGTGAACCTGTTCGCGACCGACCGCGCGCTCGCCGAGGCCACCGAGCGCGAAGGCGCGGGCTGGGCCAGCGAGGAGCTTTCCGCGCTCGGACGGCTCGCCGGCAGCGCGCATGTGCTGGAGCTGGGCCGGCTTGCCAATGAGAATCCTCCGAAGCTGAAACTGATCGACCAGAAGGGGCGGCGGCTCGACAAGGTCGAGTTCCATCCGGCCTATCATGAATTGATGTCGATCTCCTTCGAGCACGGGCTGCATTGCGGCGAGTGGGCCGAACGGGCTGAGGGGCAGGAGCCGCGCCGGGGCGCCCATGTCGCGCGCGCGGCGCAGATGTTTTTGATGAACCAGGCCGAGTCCGGTCATCTCTGCCCGATCACCATGACCCACGCCGCCTTTGCCACGCTCGGCTTCAACGAGGCGCTGCTCGCACGGCTGATGCCGAAAATGGTCAGCCGCGATTACGATCCGGCTTTTGCGCCGATCGGGGAAAAGACCTCGATCACCATCGGCATGGGCATGACCGAGAAGCAGGGCGGCACCGATGTGCGCGCCAACATCACCGAGGCCGCGCCGCTCGGCGGCGGGCTCTATTCCATCACCGGGCACAAATGGTTCATGTCCGCGCCGATGTGCGACGGCTTCCTCGTGCTGGCGCAGGCGGCGGCCGGCCTCTCCTGTTTCTTCATGCCGCGCTTCCGGGCCGACGGCAGCCACAACGCCATCCGCATCGAGCGGCTGAAGGACAAGCTCGGCAATCGCTCCAACGCTTCTTCCGAAGTGACGTTTCTCGGTGCCGAGGCAACGCTGGTCGGCGAGGAGGGGCGGGGCGTTCCGGCCATCATCGAGATGGTGACGCTGACCCGGCTCGATTGCGCCGTGTCCTCCGCCGGGCTGATGCGCTTCACCCTCGCCAACGCGCTGCGGCACGCCAAATACCGCACGGTGTTCCAGCGCAAGCTGATCGACCAGCCGCTGATGGCCAATGTGCTCGCCGATCTCGTCCTCGAATCGGAAGCCGCGACCGCGCTCGCCTTTCGCCTCGCCAGAAGCTTCGACCGCGCGGGCGATGACCCGCAGGAGGCCGCCTTCCGCCGCCTGATGACGCCGGTCACCAAATATTGGATCTGCAAATCCGTGCCCGCCTTCGCCTATGAGGCGATGGAATGCCTGGGCGGCAATGGCTATGTCGAGGAGGGCCCGCTCGCCCGCGCCTATCGCGAAGCGCCGCTGAACGCCATCTGGGAAGGCTCGGGCAATGTGATGTGCCTGGACATCCTGCGCGTCATGCAGCGCGAGCCGGAAGCGGTCGAGGCCGTGCTGGCCTCCATCGAACCGGCGGCGCGGGACGATGCCCATCTGCGGGCGGCGCTGGACGGGCTGAAGGCTACGCTCGCGGCGGGGCCGATCCCCGAGGCCGATGCGCGCGCGCTGGCCGAGAGGCTGGCGCTGATCGTCGCCGCCTCGCTGCTGACGCGGCACGCACCCGCCGCCATCGCCGAGCCTTTCGCGGCGTCACGGCTCGCGGGCGGCTGGCGCAGCAGCTTTGGCGCCGGGCTGAAGGGGGCCGACCATCAGGCGATCCTTGCGCGCGCGGGCGAAGGGCTGTAGCCAGTCGCCATGACCGAGACCCCCGAAACGACCGCTACGCAGCCCGAAATCGTCACCGCCGCCATCCTGGTCATCGGCGACGAAATCCTGTCGGGCCGGACCAAGGATAAGAATATCGGCACCATCGCCGACCATCTGACCGCCATCGGCATCCGCCTGCGCGAGGTGCGCGTGGTCGCCGACGAGGAGGCCGACATCATCGCCGCGCTCGACGCGCTGCGCGGGCGGTACGACTACGTCTTCACCACCGGCGGCATCGGGCCGACGCATGACGACATCACCGCCGATGCGGTTGCGAAAGCCTTCGGCGTCAGCATCGACGTCGATCCGCGCGCCCGGGCGATGCTGCGCGAGCGCTTGAGCGAAGCCGATCTCACGCCGGCCCGCCTGCGCATGGCGCGTATTCCCGCCGGGGCCGAATTGGTCGACAACCCGGTTTCGCGCGCGCCGGGCTTTTTCATCGGCAATGTGATCGTGATGGCGGGCGTGCCGCGCATCATGGAGGCGATGCTGGCGAGCGTCACGCCGCGTTTGCGAACGGGCGCAAAACTGCTTTCGCTCAGCCTGCATGTGGATGCGCCCGAGGGCACTATCGCCCCGCATCTGTCGGCGGCGCAGGATGACAATCGCGACGTGCAGATGGGCAGCTACCCCTATTTCGAGAATGGCCGCCCCGCTGTCTATCTGGTCCTGCGCGCGACCGACCCGGCCCGCCTGGAGCAAGCCGCTCAGGCGCTGGAGGCGCGGCTCACCGGCGGCGGGCTTCCGCATGAGCGGCGCGCGCCGGACGCCACGTAGAGGCCGGAATCCGGCCCGACGCGAAACGGTTACGAACGCACCGCGTAGGGCGCCAGGGCGCGCCGGAGGATGTCGCTGGGCTGGTCATGGGCGAAGGTGAAGCCTTGCTCCAGCGCACGCACCGGGCGGATGTCGTAGCTGAGCAGGAAATAATCGGCGCTGCCCCCCAGAAGCGGACGGGCGAGCCATTCCGGGATCGTCCCGCGGATGGGCTTGCGCAACACCCCGGCGATGGTCTCGGCCACCTCGCGGAAGCGGGGCAGGTTCGGCGAGACGCAATTGATGATGCCCTCGCCCGCGCCGCCCTCTGCCGCCCAGCGCATCATGCGGACCGCATCGTCGAGATCGACGAGGGGGACGATCTGCTCGCCGTCGCCGACGATCAGGCCGCCGACCCGGCCGAACAGGCGCACCAGGCGCTTGGGATAGCCGTCCGGGGCGCAGACCATGCCGAAGCGGATCACGCTGACCTTGGTCTCGCCGCCCGACGCCGCCAGCGCCGCATTTTCCCAGGCCCTGAGCGTCGAGCGGATGAAGGAGCGCGCTTGGCCGTCGATCTTGCTGGCCTCGGTATAGGTTTCGCCGCGCTTGCCGGGATAGATGCCGAAGGAGGAGGCCGAGATCAGCCGCGCCGCCCGGCCGCTCATGGCGCGGCCGATCATCTGGGCGGCGGTGACGCGCGAGGTGATGATCCGCGACTTCTTCCGCTTGGTCCAGCGGCCGCCGACCGGCTCGCCCATCAGGTGGAACACGGCGTCGACGCCATCCAGCGCGCGTTCGGGGAACTCGCCCTCGGCCGGGTCCCAGGTGAAGATCCTGGCCCGGTCGCCATAAAGCGCCCGCAACGTCCTGGCGTCGCGGCCGATCACATGCACGACGGCGCCGTCCGAGAGATAGCTTTTCGCGACGGCGCGGCCCAAAAACCCCGACGCGCCCGTAACCAAAACCACCATGAACGTCTCGCATCCCTCTGTTACGCAGCTCTCGGCGCCTATCGGACCGGGAGCCCGCGAAACTAATCGCCTTGCGGAATTTTCTAAACCGAATTCCGTTATTTTCCCGGCAATAAGCGTGCTGCGTTCAGATCGGGAGAATGCGTACGCGGCGGAGGGTCGCTCCGCCGTGCTTTTGGTCACAAAACGCTTCGGGCGGGATATCTCTCCCGCTCGTGCTCATCCGCTCTGTTTCAGCGGAAGCGCGTCATGTCGAAATTGGTGTAGCAATCGCGGCTTGGCAGGTTGGATTTGCCGCTGATCGCATCGGCGAAGGCTTCGCTCAGATTGACGCCCTCCTGCTGCGAATGGATGCCGACGATGATCACCGGCCGCTGCCAGCTCGTGTCGGCGGTCTCGTTCGCCGCCTGGCAGCCGCCGCGGAACTGGCCGAGATTGAGCGTCCAGATCGGCGTGTCCGCGCCGACCGAGGTGCTCAGCCAGCCGGCCGCCGAGGCCGCGCGCTGACGGGCGCGCTCGGTCTCCTCCTCGACCTGCCCCTCCTGAGAGGCCAGCCCGACCGCGATCAGCGCCGCCGAGCGCGACAATCCTTCGCGAAGCTCGGGCGTGAAGATGCGCGCGGGGGCCTCGCTCGCCGGGATGGCCTCGTCGGCCTGGGCAAGGTCGGTGGCGCTCTTGCGCGCCCAGGTCAGGTCCTTCGGCAGCACGGCGACGTCGAACGAGGCCCGGCGCTGCGCCAAATCCTTGCCCTCGATCGGGAAGATCACCGAGGAGCCCCAGCGCTGCGTCGTCACCGCGACCGGCTCGGCCGGCATCGCCGCGACGGGCTGCTCGACCTTCTCCACCTGCTTCGGCGGCAGCCAGCGATCCCTGAGCTCGGGATTGCTCAGCACCACCGCCCCACCGACCGCGACCGCCGCGACGCCGGTCGTGGCGACCGTCGCGACCGTGTGGGCCTTGAAGAAGCCCATGATCCAGTTGAACCAGTCATAGCGGCCGCTCCAGGTGTCGTAACGGTCGTACCAGCGATAGAGCCAGCCGAAAATGCCGCGATCTTCGTCGTCTTTCTTCTTCGCCTCGGCCGCAATCTGATTGTCGTCCGTGCTCATGATCCGCCCCCAATGATTTGCCGATAACCCCCATGCAACGAGTGAATTATCAGGCCCAAGGGCAGGCGAACAACCGTTTTTATGTCACCAGCCGGGGAGCGGCGGCGGCGCGATAGGCGGCCGGCGTGACGCCGATCAGACGCTTGAACACCGTCGTCATGTGCGGCTGGCTGCTGAATCCGGTCAGGTGCGCGATTTCGCCAGCGCTGTCGCGCGTTTGGCGGAGCAGGCGGCGCGCCTCGGCGACGCGGCGGCTCATCAGCAGATGATGCGGCGTCTGGCCGGTGGCGGCCTTGAAGGCGCGCAGGAAGAATCCGGTGGACAGATCGCAGGCCGCGGCCATTTCGGCAATGCCGAGGGGGCGGGAAAATTCGGCGTCGATCAGCGCTTCGATTCGGGCGATGCGGCGCGGCGTCATCGAGCGGGCCGGCGGGGGCCGCCGCCAGCCCGGCGCGCCCGCTTCGGCGAGTTCCCCGGCGAAGGTGGCGACCGCGGTTCCGATGGCGGCGGGATCGGCGACGCCGCCGAGCAGAGAACGGCGCAATGCGTGGGCCGCCGCGATGCCATCTTCAGCCACGCGGCCGGAGAAGCGCTCGGCGGGCAGTTTCTGGTCTTCGCCGGCCAGCATGTCAACAAGCCGGGCGGCGGGTCCGGTCAGCGTCAGATATTCGCCGCCCTCGCGGGCCTCGGAATAGATCGAGCAGCCGGCAGGCGTGAACGCCATGCCGTTGGCGACGGCTTGAAATGGGCGCACGCGATCGGAGGCGAAGGCGTGCTGGCCACTCTGGCTCTCGAAGGCAAAGCCCGCGACCGGCATATCCGGCGTGTATCGCGCACAATAAGCGCCGCGCGGCCAGAGCCGCAGCGTCAGGCCGTTGACCGAAAGCGCGCGTGATGGGCAGGCGTCCATCACGCAAAATTACCCCGGCCGCGCGGCCTTCGCAAATGTCGTGGCGGCGCGGCGTGGCAATAGGTCAATTTCGTGAAAGGGTGGATGGCACGGCTTGCGGCATGATAGGCGGGCACTCAAGGAGATCGACGCAAATGCCCCTGTTCAGCCTCGACGATTTGCATGCCGCCGCCCGCCGGATCGCGCCGCTGGTGCCGCCGACGCCGCAATATGCCTGGCCGCTGCTGGCCGAGCGCACCGGCTGCGAGGTCTGGCTGAAGCACGAAAACCATACCCCGGCGGGCGCCTTCAAAATTCGCGGCGGCATCATCTATCTCGACCGGCTGCTGGACACCTCGCCCGGCCTGAAGGGCGTCGTCACGGCGACGCGCGGCAATCACGGCCAGTCGATCGCGCTGGCGGCCTCGCGGCTCGGCCTTGCCTCGGTGATCGTGGTGCCGGAGGGCAATTCGGAGGAGAAGAACACCGCGATGCGCGCTTTCGGCGCCGAACTCCATATTGCGGGCCGCGATTTCGACGAGAGCCGCGTTCACGCTGCCCGGATCGCGGCGGAGCGCGGCTTCGCCATGGTGCCCTCCTTCCACGCCGATCTGGTGAAGGGCGTCGCGACCTATGCGCTGGAGCTGTTCACCGCGCAGCCGGAGCTGGATGCTGTTTATGTGCCCATCGGCATGGGATCGGGCATTTGCGGGTTGATCGCCGCGCGCGACCTGCTCGGGCTGAAGACGCAGATCATCGGCGTGGTGGCGGAGGCCGCGCCCGCCCTGGCCGACAGTTTCGAGGCGGGGCGGCCCATGCCCGCCAAGAGCGCCGCGACCTTCGCCGACGGCATGGCCTGCCGCGATCCCGATGCGGATGCCTTCGCCATCATCTGCGAGGGCGCGGCGCGCGTCGTCCGTGTCAGCGAGGACGAGATCGCAGCGGCGATCCGCGCGCTTTTCGCCGACACGCACAATACGGCCGAAGGGGCAGGAGCCGCGGCATTGGCGGCGCTGCTGAAGGATGGCGCCGCGATGCGCGGCCGACGCGTCGGCCTGATCCTCAGCGGCGGCAATATCGATACGGATCGGCTGGCCACGGTTTTAGGAGGCGGAACGCCGAAGCCTTAGGGCGGTGAAGCATTGAATGGCGGCAGCCGACACACCCACTCTTGTCATTCGAGCGAAAGCGGGAATCCAGTACGCCGCAGCGTTCGCTCTAACACTCTGCCGAACGGTTAGGTTTGCCATTTACTGGATTCCCGCTTTCGCGGGAATGACAATCATTGGGGGTTTTAGACTACTCCCCCTACCGCTCCGGCCCGCCGCCTCCAGCGGCGCAGTCGCGGATCAGCGTGGCGCGCATGTCGCCGGCCGGGTAGCCGCCGGCGCCGGTCGGCATGGCGCCGAAGGACTGCATCCGGCGCACCGCCTCGCGGATCGCGTTGCGCCGGTTGGCGCGCGCCAGTGCGACCCCCGCGCAGCAATCCGCGTCCAGCTCGACGCTGCGGTTGACGAAAGACATATCCAGCAATGCCTGCTCGCGCCGCTTCTGGCGGAGCCGCTGCAGATGGCCGCGCGTGTGATGGCAGCATTCATGCGCCATCAGGAAATCGCGATAGGCAAGATCGCCCGCCGCATTTTCCGGATTGATGTAGATGACCGGGCGCCCGTTCGCGTCGATCCTCGCCTGAGCCTGGGTGAGAATATCGCGGCGGACAAAGGTCGCCACGCTGCAAAACGGGTTGTGCAGGCGCGGCCCATGCGCATCGGCCTCGTCGGCCCGCGAGGCGCCGCCCGCCGACAGCGAGAGGATGAAAATCGCCGGCATCAACAGCCGGACCAAACCGCGACATTCCATAAGACCATATCATGGCACGGACCGGGCGAGGCGAACAGCGCCGGGGCTTTACGGGCCTCTTGCGGAATTTTCCTAGGCCTACGGGCAAGTCCATCTGGACCTTGTGGCCGCAAACGGCTCATACTGTGGAGAATTCGGCAGGCTCAAAAAATAATGAAGCACAAGCCGGCCACTGGATCTGGGAGGATCTCGTAATGGACGTCCACGGAATGCGGGTGTTCGCCCGCGTCGCAGCCCTCAGCAACATCTCCGCTGCCGCCTGCGAATTGGAAATGACCCCCGGTAATGTCAGCAAGCGCTTGCAGACGCTGGAAAACTCGCTCGGGGTCCGGCTGTTCGATCGCAATACGCGCATGATCCGCATCACCGAGGAGGGCGAGATGCTGCTCCGGTCGGTGACGCGCATTCTGGCCGAGATCGACGAAGTGCGCGAGACCTTGGCGGAGTCGGCCACCCATCCGCGCGGCACGCTGCGGGTCACGGCGCCGGCCGCGCTCGGGCGGCAAATCCGGCCCGGCATCTGCGAATTTCAGCAAAAACACCCAAATGTGACCATCGACCTCAACCTGACCGACCGCATCCTCGACATTCTGGAGGAAGGCTACGACGTCGCCATCCGCACCGGCCCGCTGCCCGACAGCCAACTCATCGCCAAGCGCCTCGCGCCGGACAAATATTACATCCTCGCCTCGCCGAAATATGTCGCCAAGAATGGCGGGCCGAAAGTGCCCAACGACCTCAACGGACATAATTGCCTGGTGCAGGGCGAGAATTCGGTCTGGCGTTTCTCGAACGGCAATTCCGAATTCGCGGTGCGGGTCAGCGGCAACCTGTCGAGCAACAGCACGGAAATGCTGATCGACGCCGCTCTCTACGGCCTCGGCCTCGTGCGCATTTCCAGCATGAAGACGCACGACGTCATCCAGAGCGGACAGCTCGTGCGGGTGCTGGAGGATTATGACGTGGCGGGCGATACCGCGATCTGGGCGCTGTTCCCATCCTCGCGGCACATCTCGCCCAAGGTCAGGACCTTCCTCGACTTCTTCGCCGATCGCTTCCGGCGTCACCAGAATGACAGCGCCGACGCGACCATGTGGCTGAAGGCGGCCGAGTGAGCAGTGATCCGTTCCGGTTTGGCACGGGTTCATTGACACAAAACTGGAACGAAACGTGGCCAATTGACTTTCGCCGCGCCGAACCTAGATCTAGGATGTGAAATGGCGGACCGTAAGCAGTCCGCATGGCAAATTGGAGATGCGCCAATGCAGAAGAAATCCTGGCAGAAGCCGCAGGTCACTTCGACGGAAACCAGCCTTGAAGTCACCGCCTATCTGCCGGCTCAGCTCAGCCGCTAAATTCTAGGCGGCGGCGCGCCCCTGTCGAATGGGAAGGCGCGCCCGGCTTCATATCCTGCATGGGCCCTGCGTCCGGCAACCTGCCGACGCGGGGTTTTTTGTGCCTGGCAGGGCAGGGGTGCTATTGCACGACGACCTTGCGGTAGAGGTGCCAGGTCGAATGGCCCAGGATCGGCAGCACGACGGCAAGGCCGATAAAGGCCGGCAGCGAACCGATCAGCAGCGACGCCGCAATGATCAGTGCCCACACCGCCATGGTGAAGGGGTTGGCGGCGCAGGCTTTGGCAGAGGTGGCGATCGCCATCGCCGCGCCGACATCGCGATCGACCAGCAGCGGAAACGACACCACGCTGATGACGAAGGTAACCGCCGCAAAGAAGAACCCGACGCCACAGCCGATCAGGATGAGCTGCCAGCCCGCATCCGTGGTGAGGATGGCGCGGACGAAGGCGCCGAGGGATGGCGGGTTCCAGCCGCCGAAAGTGGTCTCATAGAGTGCGAGGGCGGTCGCCTCCCACAGCAGGAACAGCGCCATTAGCACCAGCGCCAGCAGGGCGATCGAGCGGACGCGCAGCAGGGTGAACACGTTCAGCGCGGCCCAGGAGAAGGGCAAGCCTTGCTCGCGCCGCCGGCTGAGTTCGTAAAGGCCGATGGCCGCGATCGGTCCGAGCAGAGCGAAGCCGGCGACCAGCGGGAAGGTCAGGTAGATCAGATTATAGCCGAAGGTAATCCACAGCAGCAGCAAGCCGACGACCGGGTAGATGAAGATCAGAAACACCGAATAGGTCGGCATCGCCTTGAAATCCTCGAAGCCTAGTCTCAAGGCGTCCTGAAGGTCGTTGATGCCGATCTTGCGGATGCGAGGCAGGGGGGTGTCGATGGGGACGTCGAAATCCGAATTCACGCTCGCCATGATGGGCCTCTTCTCTCGCTCGTTGAGCGAATGGGGACGGTTTGCTGGGATACGCAACGCTCGGTGCGCCAGGCAGCCGCCGACCCGTTCAAAGACCGCAAACCGGCGCCCGCGTCGATTGTTCCGACCCGCAGCGCGAGAAAGGGATAAGGAATTTTACGTAACGCCGGCTCGGGCGGCGATGCCGTACACGTCTGATGAACCGAGCAATAGCAGCGCCAGCCTTGCGCGGAGCTTATGGGTCCGAAGCGGCTTAGACCAGGAGCCGTTACAAAATTCACAGCCGAGTTCCCTCTCCCATGGTGAGAGGGTTAGGGTGAGGGGGTAATCCCTCTCGGTTGGACGGACATCGCCTCACGGAGTGGCATTACCCCCTCATCCGGCGCTGGCGCGTGCCGCCCTCTCCCCCTGGGAGAGGGCTAGGCTGCGGCGACTGAAGGGCTGAGAAAGACCACGACGCCGTGGCCATTTCCATCTCACGCCGTGCCGCTCTATGCGGTGGTCAGGGCCAGCGCTTCGGTGAAGCTCAGCGAACGGATGCGGACGCCGTCGAAATAGATGAAGGCGAGGTTGCGCCGCCGGGAGACCATCTTGGCGGGCAGCGGGTCGTAGCGCATGGAGCCGCCACCGAGCTGCGGCGTCACTGCGCCGACATCGACGGCCTCTTCGGTCTCCACGCGCAGCAATTTCAACTCGTCGCCCTCGGCGGTGCGTCCCGCGAAGGGGATGCGGGCGAGGCGCAGGAAGCTGGTCGGGTCGGGCGCGGCGGAGAAGCCGGTCAGGAAGGCGGACTCGACGAGGTCGAAATCGGGCTCGCCTTCGGCAGCGTGGGAATGATTGGCGGAGGGGTCGTGCGGCGTCTGCCATTGCACGGCGGCCTGACGGCCCTTGGCATTGTGGCCGATACGGTGCGGCTGGGCGTGCTCATGATCGTGGTCGTGGCCGGCGTGATCGTGATCATGATCGTGCGAATGATGGGCATGGTCGCGGTGCATTGCGGTTCTTTCTTATCCTGCGCCCTCGAGCGGCGGCGTCCGCGCCCTCTCCCGCGGGAGAGGGCAAGAAACGTCTGCCTTATGTTGTGTTCCGATCCCTAAAACGCCACCGGCTTGTCGATGATGGCCTTGTGCTTGCCGAGCTTGCCATGCGCGACCATCGAGCCGAGCGCTTCGACCACGACGCGGACGCCGAGCAGCGCGGTGATGTCCGACGTGTCATAGGGCGGGCTGACTTCGACCACTTCAAGGCCGCAGAGCCCTTCCGCCGCGACCAGCCCGAGCAATTTCAGCGCCTCGCGCGGCAGGAAGCCGCCCGGCTCCGGCCAGCCGGTGCCCGGCACGAAGCCGCAATCGACCGAGTCCACGTCGAAGGAGATGTAGACCGCGTCGGTGTCCTTCCAGGCGAGCTCCAGCGCGATTTCGGCGGTTTTCTCGAGGCCGATCTTCTCGATGTCCTCGATGGTGAGCACATTGGTCTGCCGCCGGCGCGCCTCGGCGACGCCGTAGCGGGGCACCTGCCAGCCGCCGATGCCGAGCTGCACGAGATTGGTGGCCGACACATTCGGCATGTTGGTCGCCCAGAACCAGGGCGTGGTGTGCATGCGCTCGTCGAGATCCTTTTCCTGGATGTCGATATGGCGGTCGAAATGGATGATGCCGATGCGCTTGGAGGTGCATTCGGCGATGCCGCGCACGCAGGGGAAGCCGATCGAATGGTCGCCGCCGAGCATCACCGGCAGCGCGCCCGACGAAAACACATGGCTGACGCCCTTCGAGATCTGGTCGAAGCTTTTCTCGAGGTTCGCCGGGATGGTGAAGACGTCGCCCGCATCGCACAGCGTCATCTGCTCGCGCAGGTCGACGCCCATCTCGTAATTGTACGGCGTGTAGAGCGCGGAGATGCGGCGGATGCCCTGCGGGCCGAAACGGGTGCCGGGCCGATAGGTGGTGCCGCTGTCGAAGGGAATGCCGACGACGGCCGCATCATATTTGCCGACATCTCGGACATTCTCGACATAGGGCGCCTTGAGGAAGGTATTGATGCCGGCGAAATGCGGCAGCTCCCCGCGCGCAAAAGTCGGGATCGATTTGTCGGTCAGGCAGTCCGCGCCGGGCAGGCCCATGTCGAGCGCCCATTGCTGCTCGCGCCGCCAGCCATCCTCCGACAGCCGCCCCTCGGCCTCGATGGCCTTCCAGCCGCGCGTCTCGCGGGCGTTGAAATCGGGGTGATGCGCGCGGGCGCGGCGGGCGTGAAGGGGAAAGCCGGGGCTGCGCCGGGAGACGGCGCGGAAGGGGTCAGACATGGACTGCTCCATCTTGGTTGATGGTCTGTTCGGCCAAGAATTCGGCGGCGCGGAAACTGTCCAGCGCGGTGCCGTCCTTCAGCTTCAGATCATAGGTGATAGTGGCGCCGAAAGCTGTCGGATGCTGCGGGTCGTGGCGCACCTTGTCGAAGACGATGAGGCGCGTGCCGAGCCGGAAGGCCTCGGAAATATCATGGGTCACCATGAAGATGGTCATCCCGGTTTCACGCCAGATGTTTAGCAGAAGCGTCTGCATATCCAAGCGAATTCCGGGATCGAGGGCGCCGAAGGGCTCGTCCATGAGCAGGATTTTCGGGCGCTTCAGCAAGGCTTGCGCGATGGCGAGGCGCTGCTGCATGCCGCCGGAAAGCTGCGCCGGATAGCGGTCGCGCGCATGGCTGAGGCCGATTTTCGCCAGCATGGCGTCGGCGGCTTCTTCCGCCTCGCGCCTCGCCTTGCCGAATAGGCGGCCGAGGAAGGGCGACTGCTCGAAGGCGGCGGGGAGCGTCAGGTTCTGCATCGCCGTCAGATGCGGGAACACCGAATAGCGCTGGAAGACGATGCCGCGGTCGGGCGTCGGCTCGGCCGGAATAACCGCGCCTTCCATCAGCACGCGGCCGCGCTGCGGGCGCTCCTGGCCGAGCAGCAGGCGCAGGAAAGTGGATTTGCCGCAGCCCGAAGCGCCGACGATAGTGCAGAAGCTGCCGCGCTCGACGGCGATCGACACGCGCTCCAGGATCGGCGCATCGCCATAGCGGACCCAGATGTTCTGCGCCTCGACGAAACTCATAGCGCGCCGCCCTCGATATGCGCCCAGGCGTAGCGGCGCTTGGAGTAGAGATAGAGCAGCCGGTCGAGCGCGAAGGCGATCAGCGTGATCCAGGCGACATAGGGCAGGATGACGTCCATGGCGAGATAGCGGCGAACGAGGAAAATGCGGTAGCCGAGCCCGCCGGTCGAGGCGATGGCCTCGGCGGAGATCAGGAAAATCCACGCGGGCGCGAGGCTCAGCCGGATGCAAGTGATGAGCTTGGGCATGATCTGCGGGAAGACCACGCGCAGAATCATCTGCCAGGTCGAGGCGCCGAGCGTCGCCGCCTTGATGATCTGCTCCTGCGGGATTTCGGTCACCATTTGCGCCATGTAGCGCACCATGACGGGCGCGGTGCCGATGACGATGAGGACGATTTTCGAGGTCTCGCCGAGGCCGAAGATGATGAACAGGACGGGCAGGATGGTGATCGGCGGGATCAGCGAAATCGCGGCGACGAAGGGGGCGAGCGTTGCCCGGGCGCGCGGAATGAAGCCGGCGGGCACGCCGAGGCCCACGGCGATCATGGCGGAGATGGCGATGCCGCTGAACAGGCGCCCGAGGCTGGCGGCGGTGTCCGACCAGAGCAGGTAGTCGCCGGAGCGCACATCGGGCACGAAGGCGAATTCGTACATCGCCCGCGACATTTGCGCGAGCGAGGGCAGCAGCTTGTCGTCGGGGTTTGCCGAGAGGCGCAGATAGCTGCCGATGGAATAGGCGATGATGAGCGCGACGAAAAGCAGCGCGCCGAGCAGGATTTTTTCGCCCCGGCCGGGGTGCTGGTTGATCAGGCGCATGCGGCCGGACGCGGCGGCGGGAGCGTAAGCGGGCGCGGCGGCCGGTTCGCGGCTGCGCGGCAGGGGGCTGAGCGGCAGGGACGCTGGCTCATCGGCACCGATTTGCGAAATGGGACCAACCGACATGAAATCTACGCGGCCTTGCCGCCCCTTGTCATCCTGCAAGCTGCGGGACGCGATTGTTCCGAATGTGCAAACATCGCGCTTGATCCGATGCCGTGCTCGGCATCCCCCTCACCGTCAAGGAAACGGCCCAAACGAGAGGCGCCGAACTCGCCCCCATTTGCTGCCTTCGCGCTTCGTCGGGCCTCCCCCTCCCGTCGTCCCGGGCGGCCGTCAGGCCGGACCGGGATCCACTCGCAGATCAGCAAGCACAGTGCCAGCCGAGAGGCTAGTAGGCCCCGGCTCTGACGGCCGGGGCGACGGGATTGAGGTTGCCTGATGGTGCAAAGGTCTCCTTGCGGGAGGGAGGCCTAGCTGCATCCGAGCAAAGCACAATGCTAGAAGCGAAAACCCTGTCCTACAGCTTGCCGCCCGCCGCCAGCTCCATATAGCTCGGATCGAAGCGCAGGTTGACCTTCGACTTGTCGCCGATGATCTTGCCGCCGGGGAACTCCATGCCGACATCCTCCGCGCTCTTGGCGCCGGTGCCAAGAATGCCGTGGTCGAACAGGAACTTGGCCACGAACTGCATGGTCTGCGGCAGCTTGGCGTCCTTGGTGAACGCCACGCCCTCGGCCGGCTTGTAGAACATCTGCGTGGTCTTGAGCTGCCCGTCGAAGCCGGCCAGATCCGTGCCGGACGCCTTGGCCATCTCCTCTTTCGCGGCCTTGGCGGCGGCGTCGCTGCCCGACATGATGCCCATCAGCTCGTACCACGCGCCGACCAGCGCCTTGCCGAAATCGGGGTTGTCCTTCAGCGTCGCGGTGTTGACCATCATGATGTCGATGATCTCGCCGGGGATCGCGGAGGAATTGAACACCAGCTTGGAATTCGGCATCGCCGCGATCTCGGACAGCAGCGGGTTCCAGGTGACGACGGCGCTGACATCGGCGGTCGAATAGGCGGCGACCATGTCGGCGTCGGAGGTGTTGACGACGGTGATATCCTTCTCCGACAGCTTTGCCCCTTCGAGCGCCCGCGCCAGCAGATAATGCGACACCGACAGCTCGACCAGATTGACCTTCTGGCCCTTGATGTCGGCGAGCTTGTCCTTGCCCTTCAGGATGATGCCGTCATTGCCGTTGGAATAATCGCCGACGATCAGCGCGGTGGTGTCGACGCCGCCACCGGCCGGGATGGACAGCGCGTCCATATTGGTCATCGAGCAGCCGTCATAGGCGCCGGCGGTGTATTGGTTGATCGATTCGACGTAGTCGTTGATCTGCACGATGTCGACGGTGATGCCGTATTTGTCGGCCCATTTCTTCATGATGCCGGAGCTTTGCAGATGGCCCCAGGGCATCCAGCCGACATAGATCGACCAGCAGACCTTGAAATCTTTTTTCGGCGCGGCCTCGGCGGGCGCGGCGCTGATGAGGAAGAATGCGGCGAGTATCAGGCCTAGCATGCGGCGCATCGGTCAGCTCTCCTTATTCGTTTGCGACCAGCGGTTGTCTTCGCAAGCGGTTTGGAGCGCGACCGGGAGTTGAGGTTTGCGCCCGCAAACCTGTCGTGCAGTCCTCTCCCGGGATTTTGGCCCGCCGTGTCTCCGGGCAACACACCCGGTCTGCGCCTCTCGGACCAGCGCCGCTTTTTGGGATGCGGCCGGAACCCTAGACGCTCTGCACGGCAGGCAAGAAGCAAGTCCGGTGCCAAGCTGGGAATGGGGGTGTCGCGGGTGCAAGTGGATGATGCCCCGGCAGCTTATCCGCAGGCGCCGAACCGGGCCGCAGCCGAACTCCCTCTCCCAGGGGAAGAGGGTTGGGGTGAGGGGGTAATGCCTATCCGTAGTTCGATGCCCCAGATCGTCGTCCCGGACGCCGCGCAGCGGCGAGCCGGGACCCAATCCCGCATCCGCGAGCACTGCGGCAAGTGGATAAGCGAGTGGGCCCCGGCTCTTACGGCCGGGGCGACGGCGGTGGGGATCTTGGCGAGGACTGGGATGGCCCGCTGTGCCTTACCGATCGTTTGTTACCCCTCACCCGGCACGCTTCGCGCGCCGCCCTCTCCCACTGGGAGAGGGCAAGTAGTGGCCACAGCGTCGGTCGTCGGCGCGAAGCGCCTAATCGATACGTTCGGCCTTTGATGAAAATTTAAGCAATCTCTGACCGCATTCAGCGCAAAGCCGATGGGTCGCGCGGCTCGACCCGATAGTCTCCGGCGATGATCCAGCCCGAAAGTCCATAGGAGGATGAAAGCATGAAACCCTTCATCCCCTCATCCGCAAACAATTGCGCGGCGGAGGTCAGATCGGCTGCCCACGGTCCGGGCGCACCTGAAATGCGATAGGATTCAACGATCTGCCCACCATGCTCCGCCAGCAGCCGCTCAACACTGACTTCTTCGAGCGCGAAGATGATATTGCCAAAAGCGTCATTTAAGAGGTGATAGCCCGCGACGGCCGTGAAGACGACCGTTCGAACATCGCCCGCATCCACCCCGCCAGGCCGCCTGGCCGTCAATGCAATTGTTCGGGCCTCGCAATTGACCTCATAAGCGATCAAGTAATTTCCGTCCAGCCTCCTACCCGTTCGACAATTGCTTCTCCAGGCTCTCGCGCATCTGGTCGGTGCAGGGGGCGCCGCGCTTCTTGTAGCCGTCGACGATGAAGCTGTGCATGGTGCCGTGCAGCATGCTGACGATGGCGAGCTGGCGGTCGGACATCTTCAAGGTGCGGTCGTGATAGGCCATGAAGGGGTAGAAAATCCGCGCCTTCCAGTCGATGCCGCAAAATTCCGCCGTGCCCGACAGCAAGCCGACCTTCATCGCCCGCCGGGCCTCCTCGATGCTGACCGGCGGCTTGGCCTTCTCCTCGTCGGTGGCGGAGGCACAGAGCTCGGGACCGCAGCGCGACTTGTGGATCTCGCCCAGAATGCGCTGCAGCATGCCGGCGACGCTCTCGTCGAGCAGCGCGTTGTTCACAGTGCCCTGCCACGGCGGCAATTCGACGCGCGGATTGGCCTTGTCCAACGCCAGCTTGGTCTCCGGGGAGCAAGTCTTCAGCACCTGCAGATTGCCGTAGTCGCGGGCGAATTGGCCGGTGTGGATCAGTTGCAGAATGGCGAGCGCCCGGATGTTATGGATGCCCTTCTGCTGAAAGCCCTGCATCATCAGGGGGAAAGCGCGCTCCTTCCATTCCAGCCCGCACCACCGCAGCCGCGCCGAGCGCGCGCCGGTGATCAGCGCCACCCGCGCATCGTCCGCATCGACCGGCGGCTCGGCGAACTCCTCGGGCGTGGCCGCCGCGCATGGATCCTTGCCGCAATGCATGGTGGGCAGGCCGGCCATGGCCTGCTGGATGGCGGCCTCGGCGTCCCGGACGGTGAAATGCGGCAGCGCCTCCCCATCCTCAGCCATGGCGCGGGGCGGCATCGCCAACAGGATGCCGAGCAGAAAACCGATGAGCCGAAATGTCATGAGCGCCTTTCCGATTGCCGGGCAAGGCTAGCACTGTGAGGAAGCGCATGAAAGAGGTCAACGCCCGCGGCGCCGCGATCCGACCTTGCCCGGGTCCTTCTTACTCCGCCGCGGAATATTCGACAATCTGCTCGCGATCCTGGTGCAGGCTGCGATAGGGCAGCGCGCCGCGCGCCTTGTTGCCGACCATCCGCTTGAACTGGATGGTGCGGATGAATTCGCGGATGCGCGGCTGGATCTCGGTGCGCCAGCGCGTGCCGTTGAAGACGCCATAATGGCCGACGCCCGGCTGCACATAATGATATTTCTCATCGACCGGGATGTTGCGGCACAGGTCATGCGCCGCCTCGGTCTGGCCGAGCCCGCAAATATCGTCCTTCTCGCCCTCGACCGTCATCAGCGCCGTCTGGGTGATGGCGGCGCAATCGACGCGCTCGTTGCGGTGCACCAGCTTGCCGTCGGGCAAGGCGTGCTCCTGGAACACGGTGGCGACGGTCTGGAGGTAGAACTCGGCCGGCAGATCCATCACGGCCAGATATTCCTCATAGAAGGTCTGGTGCTGCTGGACGCTGTCGCAGTCGCCCTTGACGAGGTTCTGGAACAGGTTGCGGTGGGCGTTCACATGCCGGTCGAGATTCATCTGCATGAAGCCGGTGAGCTGCACGAAGCCGGGATAGACCTTGCGCATGAAGCCCGGATAGGGAAACGGCACGTGCGAAATGACGTTTTTCTCGAACCATTCGATCGGCCGCGTCTTGGCGAGCTTGTTGACGACGGTCTCGTTGCGGCGGGTGTCGATCGGGCCGCCCATCAGGGTGATCGAGGCGGGCTGCATCTCGTCCTTGCGCGCCGCCATGATCGCGGTCGCTGCAAGCACTGGCACGGCCGGCTGGCAGACGGCAATGACATGGGTATTCGGCCCGAGGAAATGCACGAATTCGATGATGGTATCGATGAAATCGTTGAGGTCGAAGGGCCCATTGGTCATCGGCACGTTGCGCGCGTCGGCCCAGTCGGTGATGTAGGTGTTGTGCTCGCGGATCATCGCCTCGACGGTGCCGCGCAGGAGCGTGGCGTAATGGCCCGACATCGGGGCGACGATCAGCACCTTGGGATCGTAGCGGCGGCCGATAACGTTTACGTCGCGGTCGAAATGCAAAAGATTGCAGAAGGGCGTCTTGTAGACGATCTCCTCGTTGATCGGCACCGGCATGCCGAAGATCTTGGTTTCCTTGATGCCGAATTTGGGCTTGGCGTAGCGGCGGGTGACGTTTTCGAAGACTTCGCAGCTCGCCGCGATCATGCGCGGCAGGAGCATATCGCGGAAGGGATTGAGCGGGGATTGGAGCTGCATCTTGAGCCCCTGGGCCCCCCAGCGCAAGGGCGTGACCGCCGCGTGGGCCAGCTCATAGGAATGGTAGTTCATCGCGTCATGCCCTCCCAGGCACCGGCTCCGCCGGCTTGTATGCAACCGCGATCTCAGAGTATGCGGCAGCATTTTGTGCAGCGCAATAGCCATTCTTGGCGGCGGGAAGCCCTTTGTACGCATGGCCTAAAAGCAAATTTCGCGATGGCGCCCGGTAGATTTTTCCAAGTATTGCGGGGCTATTCTTTCGCAGTGCGAAACGCTCATCGCCGATGACCAGGAAGGTTTGGCCAATGCTGCGCCTGTCCAAAACTTGCGGCGGAATCGCACGCGGCTTACGCCAAGGCGGCGGTTGATGACCGCTCGCGGCGCCCCCGGTTGCCGGTCAGCACGCGCAGCAGGTCGGGACACGCCACCGAGAAGGCCAGATACGAGGCCCTGAGCCCGGCGAAGGTGACGGCGAAGGCGAGGACGAAGAACAGCGGGTAGAAGGCCGGTCCGAGCTCGAGCTTCTCCCACACCATCCATTCGGCGACCAGCACCGGGTAGTGGGCGCAGAAAATCCAGAAGCTGAAACGTCCCGCCTCGGCCATGGTGGCCCCGAACGGGCTGGCGGCGATCAGGGCTCCGGCCGCCCATGCGCCCAGAATGCCGAAAGCGCTGAGCAGCTTGACGGCGCTCATCAGCAGGGCGTGATGCTCTTGCGGCCAGACCAGCATCCAGGTCGCCAGCGCCAGCGAGCCGAGCAGAAACGCCGCCAGCAGCTTCGGCGCATGAGGGTCGAGGCGGATCGGATCGATGCGGTGAATGGCGAGCGCGGCCCCGAGGGCGAAGCTGAACAGAATATCCGGACGCAGCAGGACATAGGTGCGAAGGCCGAGCACCGAGATCAGAAACAGCGCCGCGAGCGTCGGCCAGGGCGCGCGCTCGACCAGGAGCCCGATGACGGGCGCCAGGAGGCAGCACACCATCAGATCGCGCAGGAAATACAGGGGCAGGTTGACCGGGGCGTGCTCGATCGCGAAGAGCAGGTCGAGGGTCACCGGCGCCGGCGCCGCCGCAAGATTGGGGAAATGCCCCTCCCCGACTCCGATGCTCTCCCCGGCCAGCACCAGCGCATAAAGGCCGAAATTCCAGATCAGGAACGGCACCAGGATGGTGCGCGCCTTGCTGCGCAGCAGGCCGCCGTAATCGATCCGGTGCCCCTTGCGGAACACCAGATAGCCGGAGATCGCGCCAAGACACGGAACGCCCGCGCGGAAGACCACGTCGCGCAGCAAAAGATGCAGCGGCGTCCACAGATCCCGATGGCCGGCATAGGGCGAGGCGGCCGTGTCGAAAGGGATGTGGATGACCACGACGCCGAGGATCAGCACGATCCGCATGATCTCGATGCGGGCCGAGACGCCTGCCGCATTCGATATGGTGTGTCCTATCGGTGGGGCTTCGAGATGCCCTGCGGGAACCAATCGCTGCGGGGCGGTGACTGCCATGGAGGACCACGCGAGCCGTGAAAGCCGGCCGCGAGACTGAGCCGAATGAACGCTTATGGAAAGTGGGGAATGTCACGTATTCACCGAATGAGGGATTGCTCCTAGCTAAAAGTTTTAGGTTGGACGCTGGATGCGACGCCGGAAACGGCTTTTTGGCGGTCCCGCGACTCGATAAGATCCGCGCTTTGTTGGTTTGCCGACGCAACCATGGGGACTTGCTATGAACAGGCGCGACGTCTTGAAACTCGGCACGGCGGCTTTCGCCGGCGGCGTCACTCTCAGCCTTCTCGGACCGGTCGCGATCGCGGACACCGTGGTGCAGGTCGCAGCGGCGCAGCGCTTCAAAATCGGCGACATCGTCGTCACCGCGCTCTCGGACGGCCATATCATGCTCGATCCGGCGCTGTTCAGCGGCATCACGCCGGATGAATTTCAGGCGGCCCTGCGCGCGGCCTATCTGGCGCCGGGCAGTTATCGCGGATCGGTGAACGCCTTCGTCGTCGACACCGGGTCAAAAGTCTTCCTGATCGATTCCGGCACCGGCGCAGCGCTTGGGCCGGCGCTCGGCCGGCTGGAGCGCAATCTGATCGCGGCCGGCTACCAGCCCTCGGCGATCTCGGCGCTGCTTACCACCCACCTGCATCCCGACCATATCGGCGGCAGCCATCGGGAGGGCAAGCCGGTGTTCGATAAGGCGGAATTCCTGGTCAGCCAGGCCGATCACGGCTTCTGGAGCGATGCCGGCATCCGCGCCAAGGCGCCCGCCGAGGCACAGATGTTCTTCGATCTCGCCGTCACCGCCGTAAAGGCCTATGGCGACCGCCTGCGCCTCGTCAGCGGCGAGGCCGAGGCGGTTGCGGGCATCACCGCCGTGCCGCTGCCGGGACACACGCCGGGCCACACCGGCTACCGCGTCACCAGCGGCAAGGACACGCTGCTGATCTGGGGCGACATCATCCATGCCGGGCCGGTCCAATTCGCCCGGCCGGACGTCACGCTGTCCTTCGACGTCGACCAGCCGCTCGCCGCCAAGACGCGCAAGGCGGTGCTGGAGCAGGTGGCGCGGGACCGGGTGATGATCGCCGGCGCGCATATTCCGTTCCCCGGCGTCGGCCATGTCGAGGCGGCGGGGGCGGGCTATCGGTTCGTGCCGGCGGAGTGGGACTATCTGTGAGCCGGTTTGCGCGCGGCCCGGTTAGTGCGACGCCGCGCGCAGATGATAGATATCGAGCGTATACCGGCCGGAGACGACCTGCTGCACGATCATGCGTTTGCCCGGGCGGCGGATCAGCGTGATCGTGCTGGAATAGGGGGTGTTCTCGGCGCTGCAATCGGCGGTGAAGCTGATCTCGATCTTGGTCAGCTTCTCGATCGATTTGACGGTGCAGGCCCATTTCGGGCCCTGCACTTGGCTGCCGGTGATGCGAATGGCGTTGTCGTGGCCCGCGCCGTCCGTGTTCTCGGCCTTAGCGGAGACGCAATCCGACGCATCGGCCTTGGGCTTCCGCGCGTAGCTATATTTGAGATTGCAGCCGGCACCTTGAAACCGCGAGGGGATTTCCGTCAGGCGCGCGGCGGCGGCATCGCTCATGATGAATGGGGTGAAGACTGTCGCGGCTAGGCCGATAAGGCGTGATTTCATGACCCTGCGCCTCGCGCAATCCTCGCATCAGGCGACACGATAGTTTGCCGGACGTTTAAAGACCGTTAGATCAGGTCAATGGCTCGGCTGCTCACATCTCTCCTCGGCGCAAACGAGCTGCGGCTTGGGGATGGTCGTAAGGCACAGGACCTTCTGCGCCAGCCGATCCAGCGAAGAACAATTCGGGAATTCGCTGACATATTTATACTGTACGCAATATTTTTGGCAATCGCCGGCCTTGGCGTCGTTCTTCATGCCGCCGAACGATTGATCGATGAGTTGCCTGACATACAGCGCGCCATTCTCAATATTCGGCCACACCCAGCTTTTATTCTGCTCATAATATGACAAAAGGTCGAGGGCCAGCACAATCAAGGTAGAAAATGTAACGAGAGCCCAAAATATTCTGCTCAACACATCGGCCACCCCAGAACCAAGCTCATCTTGGTAAATTATCGCACAGATGCTGGAAAATCTTGTTAGGGGATTTCGCGGCACAGTCCAGCCTATCCGGGGCACCTCCGCCACCGGCGAAGCTGCACTGCCGGTTCGATGATTTTACGACCTTTCTGTCGATATATTTGGAAACGCATTCATAAGTCTCGAGGCCGGATAATTTCATCGAGAGGTTGACTTCCGCCCATTTGGCGTGGCTGGAGGTCCCTGCGGTTCGCTTCAACTCCTCGATATTCGCCTTCACGCGATTGGCGACCATGCCGATGTTCAGGCAGTGTTCTTCCTGGAAATTGAAGGCGACCAGCACCGACATCACCGCAAGTGTCGGCACTGGCTCGCTGAGCCAGCGGTAATCGTCCTTGGTAATTTTGGCGACGAAATAGGGCTTTAAATTCGTCAACCTGGAATCTTCGATCGGCACCAGCGCGAGATTGCTGCGGTTCTTCTCCTCTTCCGTCAGCAGGGGAATTGGCGCGCCGGCGACTAGGAAAATCGCATCGAGTTTCTGAGCATCTTCATTGGGTAGAAGGAGCCGCTGAAAGGCTTCCTTTCCATCCACCTCCGCCGGCCTGACGCTGACGCCGGCCGTCAGCAAGAGAAAGGTGGATGTCATATAGGTTCCGCTCTCCGGGCTTCCGAGCGCGACCCGTTTTCCCTGCAGATCGCCGAACGCCTTGATGCCCGAATCGGCTGTCGTGACGATGTGGATTTCTTCGGAATAGAGCGGAAACACATAACGCGTGGACGCTACCAGGCGCTTGATTTGCTTATCCTCGGACGCGAACCGGGTCAGATAGTTGATGACATCTTGCTGTACGATCGCCATCTGCACATAAGCTTCATCCCTCAAGCGCTGAAAACTATCCAGGGACCCGCGCGACTCCTTCACCTCCAGATTGGCCCCGCATTCCTTCTCGACGATCCTGGCGATATCACTGCCGATTTTATAGTATGTCAGCTCTTTCTTGCCGGTGAGAATTGCCAGATTGCGCATTTCTGGCGTTTGCGAACGGGAAATTGTGGGAATTAAAAGGAGGGCGAGAAAGACAACAACAAACATTTCAATGCTCTCTCAATATGGCAAATATGAGAGAAATTTACGAATAATGATATGTTATGTCAAGTCTAGGCTCGGACTGCAAGGGTTTCGCACGCCGGGCACTGATATACGAGATATCGTTGCTTGAGCAATTGTAGCGGACATCATGTCGGCGCCTCCGCACGGGGGCCCATGCACAGAAGCTACTCCATCCCCATCAACAACTCCGCATTGCCGCCGGCGGCGGCTGTGTTCACCGTCACCACCTGCTCGGTGGCGAACCGTGCCAGGTAATGCGGACCGCCCGCCTTCGGCCCGGTGCCGGACAGGCCGCTGCCGCCGAAGGGCTGCACGCCGACCACCGCGCCGATCATGTTGCGGTTTACATAGACATTGCCGGCGCCGAGGCGGCGGGCGATGCGGTCTGCGGTTTCGGTGATGCGGGAGTGGATGCCGAGTGTCAGGCCGTAGCCGGTCGCCTCGATGGCGGCGAGCACGTCGTCCAGGCCGCCCGCCCGCCAGCGCGCCACATGCAGGACCGGGCCGAAGATCTCCTCCTTGAGCGCACGCGGGTCCGCCAGTTCGACAATGTGCGGGGCGACGAAATGCCCCTCGGCCGGCGTCTCGCCCGCATAAAGGATGCGCCCGGCAGTCCGCGCCTCCGCAAGATAGGCGTCGAGCTTGGCTTTGGCATCGGCGTCGATCACCGGGCCGATTTGCGTCGCGGGATCGCGCGGGTCGCCGAGCTTCAGCTCGCGCGCCGCGCCGGCGATCATCTCGATCATGCGGTCCGCGACGTCCTCCTGCACACAAAGCAGGCGCAGCGCCGAGCAGCGCTGGCCGGCGGAGCGGAAGGCCGAGGTCACGACGTCGTCGGCGACCTGTTCGGGCAGGGCGGTGGCGTCGGCGATCATGGTGTTGATGCCGCCGGTCTCGGCGATCAGCGGCACGATCGGGCCGTCCTTGGCGGCGAGGGCGCGGTTGATGAGGCGGGCGACCTCGGTCGAGCCGGTGAAGGCGATGCCGGCGACGCGGGGGTCGGCGACCAGCGCCGCTCCGACGCGGCCGTCGCCGAGCGCCAGATGCAGCGCGGTCTGGGGAACGCCCGCCTCATGCAGCAGCTTGACGGCTTCGAAGGCGATCAGCGGCGTCTGCTCGGCGGGTTTGGCGACGACGCTGTTGCCCGCCATCAGCGCCGCCGCGATCTGGCCGGTGAAGATGGCGAGCGGGAAATTCCACGGCGAGATGCAGAGGAAGACGCCGCGCCCGCGCAGCCGCAGGGTGTTCGACTCGCCGGTCGGGCCGGGCAGCGGCTGGCCGTCGGAGAACAGCTTTCGGCCCTCGGCGGCATAGTAGCGGCAGAAATCGACGGCCTCGCGCAATTCGGAGACGGCGTCGTCGAGCGTGCGGCCGCCTTCGGTCTGGATGAGGTGGACGAAGCGGCCGCGCCGGGCTTCGAGCAGGTCGGCGGCGCGGTCGAGAGCTGCGGCGCGCCTGGCGGGGGGCGTCGCGGCCCAGGCGGCGAACCCGGCTTGGGCGGCGGCCATGATCTCGCCGGCGGCGGCTGGGTCGAGTTCAGTGATCTCGCCGATGGCGGTGCGGGCATCGATGGGGGTGATGGCGGGTCGGCCTGCGCCACCCAAGAGCTTGCCGTTGCTCAGCGACGCAGCCGAAACGCTCGGCTCGCGCGCGGCGGCAACATCCGCCAGCAGCTTCTCCAGCGCCACCCGGTCGCCGAATTCCGCCCCAGCCGAATTGCGCCGCGACGGTCCGTAAAGCTGCGGCGGCAGCGGGATGCCCTGGTGGCGCGCATTGTCGGCCTTCCCCAAAATTTCGCCGGGATGGCGCAGCAGCGTCTCGACGGGCACGTCCGGGTCGGCGGCGGCGGAGACGAAGGAGGAATTGGCGCCGTTCTCCAACAGCCGCCGCACCAGATAGGCGAGCAGATCGCGGTGGCCGCCGACGGGCGCGTAGACGCGGCAGGCGGTCGCCGGATCGGTCTCGCGGAGACGAGCGTAAAGCGTCTCGCCCATGCCGTGCAGGCGCTGGAACTCAAAATCGCCGCTCCGCCCTGCCCGCTCCAGCACGGTCGCCACGGTCAGCGCGTTGTGCGACGCGAATTGCGGGAAGATGCGCGGGCGCAGCGCCAGGAGCTGGTCGGCGCAGGCGATGAAATTGAGGTCTGTCGTGGCCTTGCGGGTGAACACCGGATAGTCGGCAAGGCCGCGCTCCTGCGCGCGCTTGATCTCGGTATCCCAATAGGCGCCCTTGACCAGCCGCACCATCATGCGCCGGTCGAGGCTCGCCGCCAGCTCGCCGGTCCAGGCGATGACCGCGCCCGCGCGCTTCTGATAGGCCTGGATGGCGAGGCCGAAACCGTCCCAGCCGGCAAGCGAGGGGTCGGCGAAGGCGGCGCCGATGACGTCGAGCGACAGCTCCAGCCGGTCGGCCTCCTCGGCGTCGACTGTGAAGTTGAGGTCAAAACCCTTCGCCCGCCGCGCCAGCTCGATCAGCAGCGGCACCAGCTCGCGCATCACCCGCTCGCGGCTGACCGCCTCGAAGCGCGGATGCAGCGCGGACAGCTTCACCGAAATCCCCGGCCGCTCGGGCAGCGGGCGGTTGCCGGCGGCGCGGCCGATGGCGTCGATGGCGGCGGCGTAGGAGGCGTGATAGCGCTCGGCGTCGCCGGCGGTGCGCGCGCCCTCGCCGAGCATATCGAAGGAATAGCGGTAGAGGCCGCCCGAGCCGGAGCGGGCGCGCGACAGCGCCTCCTCGATGGTCTGGCCGAGCACGAAATGATTGCCGAGCACGCGCATGGCCTGGCGCGTCGCGGTGCGCAGCGCTGGCAGGCCGAGCCGCTTGGCGAGCTGGCCGATGATGCTGTCCGGCGTCTCGCCCGGCCGGATGATGCGGGCGGAGAGGCCCAGCGCCCAGGCGGAAGCGTTGACCAGGAGCGCGCTGGATTTGGACTCGTGGCGGACGAAATCGCCCTGGCCGAGCTTGTCCTCGATCAGCCGGTCGGCGGTGCCGCTGTCGGGCACGCGCAGCAGCGCCTCTGCAAGCACCATCAGCGCGAGTCCTTCGCGCGTGGAGAGCGCATATTCCCGCAGCATCTCCTCGACGCCGCCGAAGCCGCCGCCGCCCGCCCGGATCGCGGCGATGAAGTCGCGCGCGCGGGCCTTGATCGCGGCCTCGCCCTCGGGCGACGTGCTGGCCGCCCCGAGCAGGCGGCGCGCGATGGCGACGTCATCGGGGGCGTAGGCGGACACAAAGCTTGGCGGCATCATCGCCCCCTCGTGGGAATGTGTGGTGTGAATGTGGGTGATCGCTACCACAGCGGATGGCTTGATCGTAACGCCAATTAAAGCGAATCTTGCCTTGAATGTGGAATTAGCAAAAGGGCGGTCTAGTGGGTCGAAAAGTAACCTAGCAAGCACTATGTAAATAAATCGACGACTGTCGGCAAATCAGCTATTGCCGATTGATGGGGAAAGGTAAGAAACGGCTCGCGCAGATGCGCAATAATCCCAAGGGCGATTGGACGATCGACGATGTTCGTGTGGTTTGTCACGCATTTCATCTGGTCCTAGAGCCGCCCAGCGGCGGCAGTCACTGGACGGTGGCGCATCCGATCGAGAAAAGATTTCTGACAATTCCGGCTCATGGGCGCATTAAGCCGTTTTACATCAAGCAGTTCGTCGAGCTCATTGACGATTGCGCAGGAGGCTTCGATGACAGTGAGACATAATTATTCTGTGCTGCTGCGCCCACTCAGCGAAAGTGATGGCGGAGGCTGGGTCGCAATCGTGCCCGATCTGCCAGGTTGTCTTTCAGATGGCGCGACCCCCATGGAAGCGTTGGAGAATGTGGGCGGCGCGATCGAAGCATGGATCGCGGCCGCGCGAAAGCACCAGCACCCGATCCCCCGACCGGACGACTTCATCGACCTGACCTTTTCCCAAGCGCTTCCGGATGAAATGAAGCGGCAAGCGGAGCAGATCGCGCGTCAAATGCACAATTTGCAGCCTTGGGAGCGGCCGGACCAGGAGCTGCTCTCCGCTATCTATGCGGAGATGGCGCGAACCACAATCCGGCGCGCGCATCTGAGCTAAAACGAATTCACCCGATGCCCGCCATCAACCGAGATCGTGCTGCCGGTGATGTAGCTGCCGGCGTCCGACAGCAGCAGCAGCATGGGGCCGGTAAGCTCGTCATAATTGCCGGTGCGGCCCATGGGGATGCGGTTCGTCAGACGGATGCCTGCCTCGCTGGCCAGAAAGGCGCGGTTGAGGTCGGTCTCGAAATAGCCCGGCGCGACAGCGTTGACCCGGATGCCGTATTCGGCAAGCTCCAGCGCCATTTGCTGGGTCAATTGCACGACGCCCGCCTTCGACACCGCATAGGGCGTGGTGTTCTGAGTCTGGCGGAAGCTGAGCAGCGAGGCGATGTTGACGATGCTGCCGCCCTTGCCGCGCGCCACCATCGCCCGCGCGACCTCGGTGCCCACGGCGAAGACGCCCTTGAGATTGGCGTTCATCACCTTGTCCCAATTCGCCTCGGTCTGTTCCAGCAGAGGCCCGCGCGCGTTCACGCCGGCATTGTTGACCAAGCCGTCAAGGCCGCCCGTCAGCCGTACCGCCTCGGCGACACCGTCGCGCACCGAGCCCATGTCGGTGACGTCCATCTTTAAGGCATACGCCTTGCCGCCTGCGGCCCCGATCTCGGCGACCAGGGCGGCAAGCGCGTCCTCGCGGCGGGCGGCACCGACGATAGCGGCGCCCGCCTTGGCGAGGCTCACGGCGAAGTGCCGGCCGAGCCCGCTCGAGGCGCCGGTCACGAGGATGGATTTGCCGGTCAGGTCGAAAATATTGTCCAAGGGTGCCTCCCGTTAGGATCTGGCTCTGCGTCCGCGTTGGCGGATTAAAGGCAATGGCTTCCGGCTTATAACGCCCGGGCCTGATCCCGCAGCACGAATTTCTGGATCTTGCCCGTCGCCGTCTTCGGCAGCGGTCCGAAGATGATGGTTTTGGGGATCTTGAAGCTTGCCATGTTCTGGCGGCAATAGGCGATCATGTCCTCAGCGCTGACGGTTCCGGCCGCTTCCGGCTTCAGCAGGATGAAGGCGCAGGGGCTCTCGCCCCATTTCTCGTCCGGCCGGGCGACGACGGCCGCCTCGACCACCATCGGATGGCTGTACAGCACCTCCTCGATTTCCAGCGAGGCGATATTCTCTCCGCCGGAGATGATGATGTCCTTGGCGCGGTCCTTCATCTCGATATAGCCGTCCGGATGCATGACGCCGAGATCGCCGCTATGCAGCCAGCCGTCGCGCAAAGCCTCGTCGCTGGCTTCGGGGTTCTTCAGATAGCCGCGCATGATGGTGTTGGCGCGCATCACCACCTCGCCGATGCTGACGCCGTCGGCCGGAAGCGGCTCGCCGGTCGCGACGTCGAGCACATCGGCGGCGGAATGGGTGACGATGGGCACGCCCTGACGCGCCATTTTCGCCGCGCGTTCGGCGAGCGGCAGCTCGCGCCATTCCTCGTGGAAGGCGCAGACCGTGGATGGCCCATAGCTTTCCGTCATGCCGTAAAGGTGGGTGACGTTGAAGCCCATCTCCTCCATCTGCGCGATGACGGCGCTGGGCGGCGCCGCGCCGCCGGTCGCGACTTCGACAGTGCCATGGCCGAAACGGCGCTTGGCCTCCGCGGGCGCATGAACGAGACCGGAGAGGATGACGGGCGCCCCGCAGATGTGGCTGACGCGGTGCTCCTCGATCAGCTTGAAGACCAGAGCCGGATCGAACTGGCGCAGGCAGACATGCTGCGCGCCGAGCGCCGTCACTGCCCAGCAATAGCTCCAGCCGTTGCAGTGGAACAGCGGCAGCGTCCAGAGATAGACGCTTTCCGGCTTGAGCGAAAAGGTCAGTGCCGAGCCGAGTGCGTTCAGATAGGCGCCACGATGGTGATAAACGACGCCTTTCGGATGGCCGGTGGTGCCGCTGGTATAGTTAACCGAGATGGCGTCCCACTCGTCATCGGGCAGGGTAAACGGGCGCGTCGCATCGCCGGCGGCGAGAAACGCCTCATATTCGATCTCGCCGAGACCGGCGGGGCCGAGGCCGAGATCGTCGATCTCGATGATGCGCGGCTTTTCGGCGAGGCGGTCGACGGCGGCGCGCGCCACCTCGGCGAAGGCGGTGTCGACCAGCAGGACACGGCTCTCCGCATGGTCGAGGATGTAGGCGATGGTCGCGGCGTCCAGCCGGATATTGATGGTGTTCAGCACCGCTCCGGCGCCGGGGACGCCGAAATGCGCCTCGATCATGGCCGGCGTATTGGCGGCGATGATCGACACCACTTCGCCATGGCCGACACCCATCCGCTCGAGCCCCGAAGCGAGCGCGCGGGCGCGGCGATAGACGTCACCCCAGCTCAAACGCCGCTGGCCGTGCACGACGCCGGTTTTGTTCGGATAGATCGTCGCCGCATGGCGCAGGAATTCCAGCGGGGTCAAAGGCACATAATTGGCGGCCCGCTTCTCGAGACCCGGCGACAGATTGATGTTGCCCAAATCGAACGTCCTCCCAATTCGCTCGGACGCTTTATCTGCCGCGCCGCTTTGGCCTCATTGTCTGCGCAAGGTGGAACGGGAGCAAGGGGCGAGGCGAAGCCGCCGCTGCCTCAGAGACAGTCAGACGCCTGTTTGTGCGTCGGCACCTGCCTGCGGTTTAGGCAACTCGCCGTCTGCCCATCGGCGCGGCAGTGGGATTTCATATAATTTCAGCGCGTTGCCTGCGCCCGCCGCCGGGCGGAAACCGCATGGCATACGCTTTGCATAATCCCACTTCGCAATAATTAAGGAAGGGGAGCGTTCCCATATGTTAAAAAGCAGGCACGCGTTAAAGACTTTGGCAGCATCCGCAATCGTCGCCGGGATGCTTTCTGCGCCCGCCGCCGCGCAGGATACGATCAAGGTCGGCATCCTCCATTCTCTTTCCGGCACCATGGCGATCAGCGAGACGACGCTGAAGGACGTCATGCTCATGCTGATCGACGAGCAGAACAAGAAGGGCGGCCTTCTGGGCAAGAAGCTCGAAGCCGTCGTCGTCGACCCGGCGTCCAACTGGCCGCTGTTTGCCGAAAAAGCCCGCCAGCTCATCAGCCAGGACAAGGTCGCGGCGACCTTCGGCTGCTGGACCTCGGTGTCGCGCAAATCCGTGCTGCCGGTGTTCGAGGAGCTGAATGGCATCCTGTTCTACCCGGTGCAATATGAAGGCGAGGAAAGCTCCCGCAACGTCTTCTACACCGGCGCCGCGCCGAACCAGCAGGCGATTCCGGCCGTCGACTACCTGATGAGCAAGGACGGCGGCGAGGTGAAGCGCTGGGTCCTGGCCGGTACCGACTATGTCTATCCGCGCACGACCAACAAAATCCTTGAGACCTATCTGAAGTCCAAGGGCGTCGCGCAAGAAGACATCATGATCAACTACACGCCGTTCGGTCATTCGGACTGGCAGTCGATCGTCTCCGAGATCAAGAAATTCGGCTCCGCCGGCAAAAAGACCGCCGTCGTCTCGACCATCAACGGCGACGCCAACGTGCCGTTCTATAAGGAACTCGGCAACCAGGGCGTCAAGGCGACCGATATTCCGGTCGTGGCCTTCTCGGTCGGCGAGGAAGAGCTGGCCGGCGTCGATACCAAGCCGCTGGTCGGGCATCTGGCCGCATGGAACTACTTCATGAGCGGCGACACGCCCGACAACAAGGCCTTCATCGAGAAGTGGAAGGCCTATACGAAGAACCCCAAGCGCGTCACCAACGACCCGATGGAAGCCCATGTGATCGGCTTCGCCATGTGGGTGAAGGCGGTCGAGAAGGCCGGCACCACCGCGCCTGACGCCGTCATCGACGCGCTGATCGGCGTCTCCGTGCCGAACCTGTCCGGCGGTTATTCCGCGATGATGCCGAACCATCACATCACCAAGCCGGTGCTGATCGGCGAAATCCAGGCGGACGGCCAGTTCGAGACCGTGTGGAAGACGCCGGGCCTCGTCGTCGGCGACGAATGGTCCGACTTCCTGCCGGACTCCAAGGACCTGATCTCCGATTGGCGCAAGCCCCTGTCCTGCGGCAACTTCAACGTGAAGACCGGCAAGTGCGGCGGCAAGGCCAGCTAAGGCAACGCGACTGACGATTGCGGCCGGGGCGTTCCACGCGCCTCGGCCCTCCTCATCCCTCTCCCGGTGGGGAGAGGGTGGCGCGCGCCAGCGAGCCGGGTGAGGGGTTACAAACGATCGGTGAGGCATTACCCCCTCACCCCAACCCTCTTCCCATGGGAGAGGGGGTTTTTGAATGCCACCGTCGGCAGACGGATCATGCGGGAGAGTCAATGAAGCGGGCCGCTTTCCTCCTCTTACTGGCGCTGGCCGTCTTGGTGCCGCGCCCCTCCTTCGCCCAGGACATCGAGGCGGCCATCAACGCCCTCGGACAGGGAAGTTTCAACGAACGCACCAGCGCCGCCAACGCGCTCGCCCAAACCGGCGACCAGCGCGCGGTGCCGGTCCTGAAAGCGCTCGGCGACCGCGAGCTTTACCTGCGCAAAGCTGACAATAAGGTCTTCATCGGCCGCACCGTCTCCGGCACCGTGACGCTGATCGACCCGGTGACCGGCAAGGAAGCCGGCGTCTCCACGGGCGGCGATATCGAGGGCGTCAAGGTCAACAACGCGCTGCGCCGGACCATCGAGGCGCTGCTTGGCGGGCTGACCTTGCTCAGCTCCGACCCCGCCGTGCGGCGCGATGCGGCGACCGCCATGTTCAACCAACCCGATCCGGAAGCGCTCGGCACGCTTGACGCCGCCATCGCCAAGGAAACCGACCCGGCCATCAAGGCCAAGATGGATGAGGCGCGCGCCGCCGCCGTGCTGAAAAGCAGCCGGCCGGACGCGGAGAAGATCGCCGCCGTCAAGATCCTCGGCGCGCGCGGCGACCAGGCCTCGCTCAGCCTCCTGCAAAATCTCGAAGCGTCGGCGCAGGGCGATCTGAAGGCCGCCGCCGCCGAGGCCATCGAGGACGTCTCCGGCGCCCTGGCGCTGTGGAACAACGTCCAGAACCTCTGGTACGGCATCTCGCTCGGCTCGGTGCTGCTGCTCGCCGCGATCGGCCTCGCCATCACCTTCGGGGTGATGGGCGTCATCAACATGGCGCATGGCGAGATGGTGATGATCGGCGCCTACACCACCTTCTTCGTGCAGGAGCTGTTCCGCGCCCACGCGCCGGAAGCCTTCGACTATTCGCTGTTCGTCGCGCTGCCCGCCGCCTTCGCGGTCGCCGGCCTTGTCGGCATCGCCATGGAGCGCGGCATCATCCGCTTCCTCTATGGACGCCCGCTCGAAACCCTGCTTGCCACATGGGGCATCAGTTTGATGCTGCAGCAGACGGTGCGCTCGCTGTTCGGCCCGTCCAACCGCGAAGTCGGCACGCCGTCCTGGATGAGCGGCACGGTCGAGATCACCAACGGCCTGACGCTGACCTCGAACCGCATCGCTATCGTGGTCTTCACGGCCATTGTCTTCATCGCGCTGATGCTGGTGATGCGCTTCACCCGCTTCGGCCTGCAGATGCGCGCCGTCACGCAGAACCGGCCGATGGCCAATTCGGTCGGCATCCGCTCCGGCTGGGTCGATGCGATGACCTTCGGCCTCGGCTCGGCGATCGCGGGCGTCGCGGGCGTCGCTCTGAGCCAGATCGACAACGTTTCGCCGAACCTTGGCCAGTCCTACATCATCGACAGCTTCCTGGTCGTGGTGTTCGGCGGCGTCGGCAATCTCTGGGGCACGCTGGTCGGCGCCATGTCGCTCGGCATCCTGAATAAATTCCTCGAACCTTGGGCGGGCGCGGTGCTCGGAAAGATCCTGATCCTGGTGATGGTGATCCTGTTCATTCAAAGGCGCCCGCGCGGTCTGTTCGCGCTCAAAGGCCGGTCGGTGGAGGCATGAGCATGGAAGACGCGCCGCGCCGTACCCCGCTTTTCGGCATCCCGATCGATGGCGGCGGCTGGATTTTCCTCGCCGTCGTGATCGCCGTCACCATCGCCGTGCCGGTCCTGAACCTCGCGACCGAGCCCGGCTCGGCGTTTCACGTGCCGACCTATCTGGTGCCGCTGCTCGGCAAATATCTCTGCTATGCGCTGCTCGCCGTCGCGGTCGATCTGGTCTGGGGCTATTGCGGCATCCTGAGCCTCGGCCACGGCGCCTTCTTCGCGCTCGGCGGCTATGCCATGGGCATGTATCTCATGCGCGAGATCGGCCCGCGCGGCGTCTACGGCAACGCCAACCTGCCCGATTTCATGGTGTTTTTGAACTGGAAGGAGCTGCCCTGGTTCTGGTACGGCTTCGACATCTTCCCCTTCGCCATGCTGATGGTCTTGCTGGTGCCGGGCGTGCTCGCGCTGGTCTTCGGCTGGCTGGCCTTCCGCTCGCGCGTGACGGGCGTCTACCTGTCGATCATCACCCAGGCGCTGACCTTCGCGCTGATGCTGGCCTTCTTCCGCAACAATATGGGCTTTGGCGGCAATAACGGCCTGACCGACTTCAAGGACATTCTCGGTTTCAACCTGCAATCGGACGAAACCCGCGCGGCCCTGTTCATCGCCTCCGGCATCGCCCTGGCGCTCGGCTATCTGGTGTGCCGCTATATCGTGACCTCGAAGCTCGGCCGCGTCGTCGCCGCCATCCGCGACGCCGAAAGCCGGACGCGCTTCCTCGGCTACCGCGTCGAGCATTACAAGCTGTTCGTCTTCGTCGTCTCCGCCGTGCTGGCGGGCATTGCGGGCGCGCTCTACGTGCCGCAGGTCGGCATCATCAATCCGAGCGAATTCTCGCCCGCCAACTCCATCGAGATCGTGGTCTGGGTGGCGCTCGGCGGACGCGGCACGCTGTTCGGCGCGGCGCTCGGCGCGGTGCTGGTGAATTACGGCAAGAGCTATTTCACCGGCGCCTTTCCCGATCTGTGGCTGTTCATCCTCGGCGGGCTGTTCATCTTCGTCACGCTGTTCATGCCCAAGGGCGTCGTCGGCAGCATCCGCGAAGGACTGGCAGGCGGGCGCGGCCTCATCAGCCGGAAACGTGACGAGGCCCCCTCGCCCGGCGCTTTCGCCGGCAGCCCGGGAGAGTGAGCTCATGGAACCAGCGACCGGAAAAATCGTCCCCAATGAAACGCTGCTCTATCTCGACGGCGTCAGCGTCAGCTTCGACGGCTTCAAGGCCCTCAACAATCTCAGCCTCTATGTGACGGCGGGCGAGATGCGCGCCATCATCGGCCCGAACGGCGCAGGGAAAACCACGATGATGGACGTCATCACCGGCAAGACCCGGCCCGATACCGGCGAAGTGCTGTTTCGCGGCGCCATCGACCTCACCCAGCGCGACGAGGCCGACATCGCCCGCCTCGGCATCGGCCGCAAGTTCCAGAAGCCGACGGTGTTCGAGGGCCATACGGTGTTCGAGAATCTCGAGCTGGCGCTGAAATCGCCGCGCGGCATCTTCGATACGCTGTTCGCCAAGCTCAAGGGCGAACAGGCCGCGCGCATCGCCGAAACACTGCAAATCATCGGCCTGGCCGCCGACCAGGGCCGCCCTGCCGGCGCGCTCTCGCACGGCCAGAAGCAATGGCTGGAAATCGGCATGCTGCTGATCCAGGAGCCGGATCTGCTGCTGGTGGACGAGCCCGTCGCCGGCATGACCGACGCCGAGACCGAGCGCACGGCAGAACTCTTGCGCCACATCGCCCAGACCCGCTCCGTCGTCGTCGTCGAGCACGACATGGAATTCGTGCGGGCGCTCGGCGTGCGCGTGACGGTGCTGCACGAGGGGAGCGTGCTGTCGGAAGGCTCGCTCGACAAGGTGCAGAACGACCAGAAAGTCATCGAAGTCTATCTTGGAAGGTAGGGCATGCTAGAAGCGCGCGACGTCGAAGTGTTCTATGGCGCCAGCCAGGCGCTGCGCCGGGTGTCGCTGAAGGCCGAGATCGGCCAGGTGACCTGCGTGCTCGGCCGCAACGGCGTCGGCAAGACGACCTTGATCCGCGCCATGGTCGGCCAGCAGCCGGTCAGGAGCGGGGCCATCCTCTATGACGGCCGCGACATTACCGGCCTGCCGGCCTATGAACGCGCCAGGAGCGGCATCGCCTTCGTGCCGCAGGGGCGGGAGATCTTTCCGCTGCTGACGGTGGAGGAAAACCTCAAATCCGGTTTTGCGGCGATCCCGCGCGCCGCCCGCAAAATCTCGGATGAGATCTTCGAGCTGTTCCCGGTCTTGAAGAACATGCTCGGCCGACGCGGCGGCGATCTCTCCGGCGGCCAGCAGCAGCAGCTCGCCATCGCCCGCGCGCTCATCATGCAGCCGCGCGTCCTCGTCCTCGACGAGCCGACCGAAGGCATCCAGCCCTCGATCATCAAGGACATCGAGCGCGTGATCGCGCTGCTGCGGGATCGTGGTACGATGGCGATCGTGCTGGTCGAGCAATATTTCGACTTCGCCCGCCGCCTTGCCGACCGCTTCGCAGTGCTGGAGCGCGGGCAAGTTGTGCTTGCGGGAACCCGCGAAGATATGGTGGAAAGCGATGTCAGGCGGTATCTGACCGTCTGAGCGAATTCATTGGGTTGAAGACAAAGCCCCCTCACTTACCGGCGTGACGGCCGGAGCCCTTTCCCAGGGAAAGGGCAAGGAGGCACCTCTCGTTTTTTGCCCTCTCCCCTCGAGGGAGAGGGCGGACGCGAAGCGGCCGGGTGAGGGGGAGCCACAAGCCGGGGCCTATCCACGTAAGCGTCGACAAAAAGACGATCGGAGATAAGATTTGACGGTGATCGTGCGGGACCGGGACTTGCAGCGCGTCGACGGTGCGGCGCGCATCGCCGTCAAGGGAGAGCTGCGCCGCGTGGCGATTACCGATCTCTATCAGCGCTCGCCCTGCAAGGTGCTGCTGCCGCGCATCGACGGCCAAGATCTGCGCGAGGCGGTCTTCCTCAACACGACGGGCGGCATTGCGGGCGGCGACCGGCTGCGCTTCGAGGTCTCGGCCAGCGGCGACGCGACCTTCACGGCGACCACCCAGACCGCCGAGCGCGTCTACCGCGCCATCGACGCGGCCGGACGGGTCGAGACACGCATCGAGGCGCGCGATGCCGCGACGCTCGAATGGCTGCCGCAGGAAACCATTCTGTTCGACCGCGGACGGCTGCATCGCAGCACGGAAGTCCGCTTAAGCCATAGTGCCCGGCTGATCGCCATGGACTGGCTGCTGCTCGGCCGTAGCGCCTCGGGCGAGACCGTGCGAAGCGGCGCGTTTCGCGACAATTGGCGCGTCTTTCGCGACGGTCGGCTGGTCTGGGCCGACGCCCTGCGCCTCGATGGCGACATTGCCGGACTCGCGTCGCGCGCAGCGCTGCTCGGCGGTCACACGGCCATCGCCACCATCCTTTACGGCGCCGCCGACGCGGCCGGCCAGCTCGACCGCGCCCGCGACCTGCTCGCGCGCCCCGGCTGCAAAGCCGGCGCAACCGTCGTCAACGGGCTGATGATCTGCCGCTTCGCGGCGAAGGCCGCCGCCGAGCTTCGGGCCGCGGTCAGTGATTTCTTGCGCGCCTTTCGTGACGGGCTGGACGGCTTCGCCGCGCCGCTGCCCCGCGTCTGGGCGTGCTGACATTGCGGGAGAGAGACCATGAATCTGACGCCACGGGAGAAGGACAAGCTGATGATCGCGGTCGCCGCGATGGTGGCGCGGGGGCGGCTCGCGCGCGGCGTCAAGCTGAACTACCCTGAAAGCGTCGCGCTGATCACCGACTTCGTCATGGAAGGCGCCCGCGACGGCCGCGCCGTCGCCGATCTGATGGCCGATGGGGCGAAGGTCGTCAGCCGCGATCAGGTCATGGTCGGGATCGCCGAGATGATCCACGAAGTCCAGGTCGAAGCGACGTTCCCCGACGGGACGAAGCTTGTCACCGTGCATCATCCGATCCGCTAGGAGGTCGAACTTGAGAACCAACCTTATTCGCAATCCCCGCGAAGGCGGGGATCCAGTACGCTGCCGCGGGTGAGGTTGGGCAGAGTGCCAATTTAGACTTTGTGATTACTGGATTCCCGCCTTCGCGGGAATTTCGACAGAGAGAAATGGCGGACGGATGACAGGTAAATCCCAAACCGCTCTTGGAGACGCCGATGCTTGAACTCCGTCCATCCTGCGAATGCTGCGACCGGGACCTGCCGCCATCCTCGCCGGATGCGCGCATCTGCACCTACGAATGCACCTTCTGCGCCGATTGCGTGGAGACGCGGCTCGCCGGCGGCCTCTGTCCCAATTGCGGCGGCGAGTTGGTGCGCCGCCCCGTCCGCCCAGACGCGATGCTGCAAAAACATCCCGCCTCGACCCGGCGCGTTCTCAAACCCGAAGGCTGCGGAGCCCCCACATGATCCCAGGCGAAATTTTTACGGCCGATGGCGACATCGAGTTGAATGCCGGCCGTCCCTCGATCACGCTGACCGTCGCCAATACCGGTGACCGTCCGGTGCAGGTCGGCAGCCATTATCATTTCTACGAAACCAACGGCGCGCTGAGCTTCGACCGCGAGGCCGCGCGCGGCATGCGCCTCGACATCGCGGCGGGGACGGCGGTGCGCTTCGAGCCCGGCCAGACGCGCGATATCCAACTGGTTCCCTATGCCGGGGCGCGCGAAATTTACGGCTTCAACCAACGGGTTATGGGCAGGCTTGACCCCTAAAGCGATCCGTGTTCATGTTCACCTCCCGTTCTGGAGGAGAAGATGTATACGGGTTATTGGATTGTTAATAATCGAATCTACGGCCCCCGAACACAGGGCCAATATTGGATTGACAAGGGCTGGATTTATGGTCCGAAGAATTCCGGCAAATACTGGATCGAAGCTGGCCGCATTCTCGGCCCGAAGCAGAATCAGGAATATTGGGTGGAGGACGGCTATATTTATGGTCCGTCCGCACAGCTTCCATTCATGTCGGGAGAATGATCTGACTTTGGCGGGCGGGCGCTGATGTCCGCCCGCCTCTTCCCCACGCACCGGGTGATGTGGCTGCCGCTCGGCTATCCATGGCGCCCGGCATTGGCGCGCGTGACGCATTGTTGCCAGCGCATGGCGATGGCGCTGGAATTCACCTGCACCCAGCACGCCGACCCGATGGACTGCCCCGACACGGCGCTGATCTATCACGAGCCCTTCGACGAATACGGCATCCCGATCCGCGACGGCGGCACGGGCTATCTGCTGATCGACAACTGCCCCTGGTGCGGCACCCGCCTGCCCGCCTCGCAGCGCGACCGCTGGTTCGACGAACTGGAGGCCGCCGGCCTCGACGAGAGCGACGCCGATGCGCTCCCCGCCGCCTATCTCACCGCGGAATGGCGCAGCCGGCGAGCATAAGAGGAAAATCATGGATTTTGCCGCCGTTCTGGCGTTCGCGCTCACCACCTTCGTCATCGACATCACCCCCGGACCGGCCGTGCTGAAGGTGACGGGCGACGCGATGGGCAATGGCTGGCGGCCCGCGCAATTGGGCATCATCGGCATCCTCGCCGCCAACGCCATCTATGTCATGGCGGCGGCGCTCGGGCTTGCCGGACTTTTCCTCGCCTTCCCCGCGCTGTTCGACGTGGTCAAATGGGCCGGCGTCGCTTATCTGGCCTGGATCGGCATCGGCGAAATCGTGAGCGCGTGGCGCGCCTCGGAGACGGAACTGCGCACCCGCCCGGCGGCGACGCCGACGCAGCTATTCCGGTCGAGCTTCGTCATGCAGATCGGCAATCCGAAAGCCCTGCTCTATTACTGCGCCATCCTGCCGGCCTTCGCCGCTCTGACCAGTGCTCCGGCCTTCTGGATCGTCGCGCTCGGCTTCACGGGCCTGTTCACGGAATATGCGGTGCTGTTCATCTACAGCCTGCTCGGCAGCCGCCTTGGCCGTTTCGCCACGCGCGCGTCGGTCAAGCGGGTCATCGACGCCCTGGCCGGCATGCTGCTGATCGGCGCGGCGGCGATGATCGCCCGCACCTCCCTCCAGAGCCGCTGAGGTCGCGCCATGCCGCCAGACATCGCCAGCGCGGCCTGCATCGGAGCTTACGGCCGGGATGACAATTGCGCGGGCGGCGGGCATAGAGTGAATGCCATGAGAGCCCCGACCGAGCCCTATTCACCCCGCCCGCGCCGCGCCACGGACGCCAAGCCGGTCGCCGTCCGCAAAAACCTCGGCCTCTTGGGCGATGGCGATGAAATGTACCTCCTCGCCGATATCGAACGCAGCTTCGGCGTCAGGCTGACCGACGCCGATCTGCGCAACGTGCGCAGTCTCGGCGACCTGGACGATGCGATCTGGCGTCGGCTCGGCAGGATCTATGCCGGGAATACGCGCTGCATGGCCGCCATGGCCTTCTATGCCCTGCGCCGCACGCTGAAGACCGGCAACCCCGATTTCCGCATTACCCCGGCAACCCCGCTCAAAGCCTTCGACATGCCGCCGAAGGTGCTGGCATCCGCCCTTGAAAAACGCGAGGGCCTGCAAATGCGCTTCGACATCGGTTGGCTGGCGTGGATCGGCTGGCTGGCGCAATTCGGCTGGATTATCCTGCTCTGGACGCTGATTTCCGGCCCCTTCGATTGGGCGCTGCCTTCGATCCTTGCCGTCATCCTCGGCATCGCGGCGATGGGCGTGGACCGAGGCGCTTATGCGCGCGGCGATCGAGTCGGCGATCTCGCGATGCGGCTATCGCGCCAGAATTTCGCGGCGTTCGCGGCGAAGGGCGGCCGGGTCGACCGGACCGGCGCCTGGACCGCCCTGCGCCAGCTCGCCGCCGATCTGCAAAAACTTCCCCCAGATGAAATCGGGCGCGACACATTGCTGATTGGCAAGCCGCGCTGGTTCTCGCGAGAATAAATCCCTCCGATGCAAGCCTTTACTGCCAAGAGTCCCCGGACATCCCACCATAGCCGTTGAGGTTCTCCCATGCCGACCAAAATCTCCCGCGCGGCCTATGCCGGAATGTATGGCCCGACCACCGGCGACAAGATCCGCCTCGCCGACACCGATCTCATCATCGAGGTCGAGGAAGACCGCACCCTCTACGGCGAGGAGGTGAAATTCGGCGGCGGCAAGGTCATCCGCGACGGCATGGGGCAGAGCCAGAAATCGCGGGCCGAGGGCGCGGTCGACACCGTCATCACCAACGCGCTGATCCTGGATCATTGGGGCATCGTCAAAGCCGATATCGGCATTCTGGACGGCCGCATCGCCGCCATCGGCAAGGCCGGCAATCCGGACGTGCAGCCTGGCGTTGACATCATCATAGGGCCGGGCACCGAAATCATCGCGGGCGAGGGCAAGATCGTCACGGCGGGCGGCGTCGATGTGCATATCCACATGATCTGCCCTCAGCAGATCGAGGAGGCGCTGTTTTCCGGCGTCACCACCATGATGGGCGGCGGCACCGGCCCGGCGGCGGGCACCAGCGCCACCACCTGCACGCCCGGCCCCTGGCATATCGAGCGCATGCTGCAATCCATCGAAGCCTTCCCGATGAATATCGGTTTGTTCGGCAAGGGCAATGCCAGCCAGCCGAAGGCGCTCATCGAGCAGATCGAGGCAGGCGTGTGCGGGCTCAAGCTGCACGAGGACTGGGGCACCACGCCGGCGACCATCGATTGCTGCCTGTCGGTCGCCGACGACATGGACATCCAGGTCGCCATCCACACCGACACGCTGAACGAGTCCGGCTTCGTCGAGAACACGCTGGCCGCCTTCAAGGGCCGCACCATCCACGCCTTCCACACCGAGGGCGCGGGCGGCGGCCATGCGCCGGACATCATCAAGCTGTGCGGGGAGGCGCATGTCATCCCCTCGTCCACCAACCCGACACGCCCCTATACGGTGAACACGCTGGACGAGCATCTCGACATGCTCATGGTCTGCCATCATCTGGACCCGCGCATCCCCGAGGACGTCGCCTTCGCCGAGAGCCGCATCCGCAAGGAGACCATTGCGGCGGAGGACATTCTGCACGATGTCGGCGCCTTCTCGATCATCTCCTCCGACAGCCAGGCCATGGGCCGCGTCGGCGAAGTGGTGATCCGCACCTGGCAGACCGCCGACAAGATGAAGAAGCAGTTCGGTGCGCTCGAAAAGGAGAAGGGCGGCAACGACAATCTGCGCGCCAAGCGCTATATCGCGAAATATACGATCAACCCCGCCATCGCACAGGGGATTTCGGAGTATGTCGGCTCGGTCGAAGTCGGCAAGCTGGCCGATCTGGTGATCTGGTCGCCGGCCTTTTTCGGGGTGAAGCCGGCCGTGGTGATGAAGTCCGGCACCATCGCCGCCGCCATCATGGGCGACCCCAACGCCTCGATCCCGACGCCGCAGCCGGAATATCTGCGGCCGATGTTCGGCGCGTTCGGCCGGTCGCTGACGGCGAGTTCGGTCGTGTTCACCAGTCAGGCCGCGATGGAGCGCGACATTGCCGGACGCTACGGGCTGTCGAAGACTCTGCTGGCGGTGCGCAATACGCGCGGCGGCATCGGCAAGCGCTCGATGGTGCACAACAATCTGACGCCGGTGATCGAGGTCGATCCGGAGACCTACGAAGTGCGCGCCAACGGCAACATCCTCACTTGTGAGCCCGCCAAGGTGCTGGCCATGGCGCAGCGCTATTTTATGTACTGATCGGACGCGAATGCTGGCAGATTGCGGTGCAGCAACAACAAAAAGGAGCCAGCCATGCTGCACGGAGCCCGCAACGACATCCCGGCCAAGATCCTCTCCATCAAGCGCGGCGGCGTGATGTGCCAGGTCGAGGTCAAGCTGGAGGGGACCGAGTATCACATGACCTCGGTGATGACGAATGACTCGCTGGACGCTCTCGGCGTGAAGGAAGGCGACAAGGTGCATGTGGTGGCGAAGGCGGTGAACGTGCTGCTGATGCGGGAGTAACAATTCTCGAAATCCCCGCGAAAGCGGGGATCCAGTAGTCACAAACTCGAAATTCGCGGTCTGCCTGACCTGGCGTGCTGCGGCGTACTGGATCCCCGCTTTCGCGGGGATTTCGGTAGCGAATGAGATGCCTCAGCGAGCCCAAATCCGTCGAAGGGCGGCTTTGAAAAGCCGGAATTAACTTGATAAACGAAGCGTTGCGTAATCCGGAGCGAGTGATGCGAGCGATTGACTATCTGCCGAAGGGCGAATGGCCGGACCAGACCGGCACCGACAGCCTGCTGCTGGATTTCGACGCCCGCCACCGCCGCCGCATCAGCCTGACCACCGTCGCCGGCGCTGAAATCCTGCTCGACCTGCCGAAGGCCGTCGCGATGGCGGATGGCGGCGGCCTCCGGCTCGAAGACGGTAGCTGGCTACGCGTCAAGGCCGCGCCCGAGCCGCTGCTCGAAGTCACCGCCGCCGATGCCGCACGGCTCGCCCGCGTCGCATGGCATCTGGGCAATCGCCATCTGCCCGCCGAGATCACCGGCGGCGCCATCCGCATCCGGCCGGACCACGTCATCGAGGCGATGCTTATGCAGCTCGGCGCGGCGGTGGCGCATATCGAAGCCCCCTTCCAGCCGGAAGGCGGCGCCTATGGCGGCCAAGGCCAGACGGCGAGCCATTCGCATGGCCACAGCCACGGCCATCATCATCACCACGGTGATCATGAGCATTGACGCCGTAAAACTGCTGCGGCTGCAAAGCTGGCTGTCGCCCGCCTTTCCGACCGGCGCCTTCAGCTATTCGCACGCGCTGGAATGGGCCGTCGAGGACGGCACGGTCACGGACCGCGCCGCGCTGGTCGACTGGCTCGACGCCGATATCCGCCACGGCTCCGGACGCAGCGACGCCATCCTGCTCGCCTGCGCCCACCGCGCCCTCGCCTTGCCCGGCCTCGACGACTTCCTCGCCGTCGCCGAACTGGCCGGCGCCCTGCGCGCGACCTCCGAATTCGCGCTCGAAGCCGGCCAGCAGGGCACCGCTTTCCTCTCCACCATCCGCAAAGCCTGGCCCGGCGCCGCGCTCGACGCCGCCGCGACCGCCCTCGCCGCCCGCCGGATCACGCCTGCCCTTCCCATCGCGACGGCCATCGCCTGCGCCGCCCACGCCATCCCGCTGAGCCTCGCCCTGCCCGCCTATCTGCACGCTACGGCGGCCAATCTCGTCAACGCCGCCGTCCGGCTCGTGCCGCTCGGCCAGACCGACGGCCAGATCGCCATCGCCGCGCTGGAGCCCGCCATCATCGACACCGCGCGCGAGGCCGAAGCCGCGAGGCTCGACGAGATCGGCTCGGCCGCCTTCACGATCGACATCGCCTCGATGCGGCATGAGACCCAATATACGAGGCTGTTCCGCTCATGAGTTTCGTCGCCGCCACGCTGACCGTCATCCTCGCCGCCATCGCCGCGCTGCACGCCTATTGGGCGCTCGGCGGGCTCTGGCCCGGCCGCGACCAGACCGAGCTCGCCCGCACCGTCGTCGGCAATGTCGGCGTCACCCATATGCCACCCGCGAGCCTCACCGCGATCGTCGCGGCCTTGATCGCCGCTGTCGCCGCATGGCCGCTGCTGATCGCGCCGCTTTTGCGCCTCGTGTTGCCGCATGTCGTCATCGCCGCCGCGACCATCCTGATCGGCGCGGTGTTCATGCTGCGCGGCCTGCTCGGCTATAGCGAGGCCATGCGCCGCCGCCACGCGGCCGAGCCTTTCGCCACCTATAACCGGCTCTATTATTCGCCGCTGTGCCTGGCTTTGGGCGGCGGTTTTCTCATCCTGGCATCGAGTGGAGGCATGGCATGAGCACGCCGCAGCATGGCCCTTTGCGCATCGGCATTGGCGGCCCGGTCGGATCGGGCAAGACGGCGCTGGTCGAGGCGCTATGCAAGCGCATGCGCGGCGCCTACGACCTCTTCGTCATCACCAACGACATCTACACCAAGGAGGATCAGCAGATCCTCACCCGCGCCGGGGCGCTGGCGCAAGAGCGGATCATGGGCGTCGAGACCGGCGGCTGCCCGCACACCGCGATCCGCGAGGATGCTTCGATCAACCTCGTCGCCCTGGATGAGATGAACGCAAAATTCCCGGCGGCGGAGTTGTGCCTGATCGAATCCGGCGGCGACAATCTGGCCGCCACCTTCAGCCCGGAGCTGGCCGACCTGACGCTCTACGTCATCGACGTGGCGGCGGGCGAGAAAATCCCGCGCAAGGGCGGGCCGGGCATCACGCGGTCGGACTTGCTCATCATCAACAAGATCGACCTCGCCCCACTGGTTGGCGCGGACCTGGGCGTGATGGAGAGCGATACGAAACGGATGCGCGGCGAGCGGCCTTTCGTGTTCACGAATCTCAAGCTTGGGACGGGTTTGGACGAGGTCGTGAAGTTCATCGTGAAAGCGGGTGGTTTGGAGCAGAAGCCGCTTGGCTGAGCGCACGGCTCCGCTCCCCCGGTCGCCCGACGGCGCCCGCCCTCTCCCGCAAGGAGACCTATTGCAAAACTCCGCAATTTATTCCGTCGCCCCGGCCGTAAGAGCCGGGGCCCACTCGCCTCTCCACTTGCCGCCGCGATAGCGGACATATGATTGGGTCCCGGCTCGGCCTGACGGCCTTCCGGGACGACGAGGGGAGAGTTCGTACGATACGCAAATGTCTCCGCGAGGTAAGAGGGCAAGGACGGCCCTCTCGTTTCTGCCCTCTCCCGCGTGTCGTGAGCCTTTATGGCGAACGACCGAGTAAGACTCGGGAGAGGGCTCCCCGCCCCAAGGCGGGTGGGTGAGGGGCCTCCTATTTGAACCCTACATGCGCGAGCCGGTCTCCAGCAGCGACTTGAGATCGCTGAGCACCCACGGCCAGCCGCCGCCGCCCTGGGCCGGATCGCCCTGGCCCGCGACCATGCGCGCAACGATAGGCGCGCCCGTGACATCGTGGATGATGCTCACCGTGCAGATGCCGCTGGGGTGCTCCAGGATTTCATAGGTCAGGCGCGTCGGCTTCTCCGCGGCGCTGTCGGCGTCCCAGACCGGATGCCAGGTCTGCACCAGCTTCCTCGGCGGATCGCTCTCGATGACCTCGCCGAGGATGATCTCGCCGACCAGGCCCACGGCCTCCATCTCCGCGCTTGCCTTGTGGGCATAACGCCCGCCCGATTTCAACTCATAGGCAGCGCGGCCGCCATAGCCGTAGCGCTCGGTCCATTCGGGCTTGGTGATCGCGTCCCAGATCGCCTGGGCGCTGGCCTTGATGACGATCTTGTGGACCTGGGTGGTCTCGGCCTTCTCCGTCATGATGGGTCTTCCTTGTTTTCGAGCTCGGCTTTCAGCGCCAGCAGCGCTTCCACCTCGCGTTCCCGGTATTTGTCGATCCACCGGTCGTGAATCATCCGGATCGGCACCGCGTTCAGAAAATGCAGCTTCTCCCGGCCGGACCGGCGGGTGACGACGAGACCGGCGTCCTCAAGGATCTTCAAATGCTTCATGACGCCGAAGCGAGTCATCGCGAGCCCGGACTCCAGCTCCTTCAGCGTGCGGCCGTCACGCTGGAAGAGGAGGTCCAAGAGGAAGCGACGCGTCTTGTCGGCAAGCGCCTTGAAAATGAGGTCGTCGTCTGTCACGCGCCGGAGAATAGGTGACTATATGGTCACCTGTCAAGCGCCGGGTGGAACCGGCGCCGCCAGGATGGGTTGTCGAGGACCGGCGTGCCGCTCAGTAAAAATTAGCGCGCGGCCAGTAAGCTGACCGCTCCGACCGATGCCTCGACGCGAGAGATGCCGAGCGTTCCCCGATAGGCGAGACCGATCCATGGGCCAGAGCCTCGTAGCGCTCAACGCGCTCAACTTCTTCATGGCGGACGTGCGCGACGGGCTTGGGCCGTTTCTCGGCGTCTTCCTGCAGCAGAACGGCTGGTCGCCGGCCCATATCGGCCTCGTCACCACGCTCGGGGGCCTCGCGGGCGTCGCCGCGACCACGCCGCTCGGCATGCTCGTCGACACCACCAGCGCCAAGCGCGCCATCGTCATCCTCTCGGCCTGCGCGGTGATTCTCGCCTGCTCGCTGAACTACATCCTGCCCTATTTCGGCATCACCGCCGCCGCGCAGATGGCCTCGGGCATCGCCGGGGCCGCCATAGGACCGGCCATCGCCGCCATCACGCTCGGCCTCGTGCGCCAAAAAGGCTTTCCCCGCCAGCTCGGCCGTAACGAAGCCTACAATCACGCCGGCAACGCCTTCGCCGCCATCCTGTGCGGTATCCTCGGCTATATGTTCGGCCTCGTCGCGGTGTTCGTGCTGATGGGCTTGATGGCGCTCGGCTCGATCGTCGCCACGCTGTGGATCGATCCCAATGACATCGACAATGACGCCGCGCGCGGGCTGAAGGAGCAAACGGGAGAGGCCGAGGAGGCCCCTTCCAGCTTCCTGGTGCTGCTGCAATCGAAGCCGCTGATCGTTCTCGCCTTGACCCTGCTGCTGTTCCACCTCGCCAACGCCGCCATGCTGCCGATTCTCGGCCAGGCGATGGTCGCGCGGGGCAGCGCCGGCGATCCGAGCGCCTATACCGCCGCCACCGTCATCATCGCGCAAATGACCATGATCCCGATGGCGTTGCTTGCCTCGCGGCTGGCGCAGACGCGGGGCTATTGGATCGTCTTTGTGCTGGCGCTGGTCGCGCTGCCGATCCGCGGGCTGATCGCGGGGACCATCGTCGACCAATGGGTGCTGGTGCCGGTGCAGGTGCTGGACGGCGTCGGCGCGGGGCTGCTCGGCGTCGCCGTGCCGGGGCTGGTCGCGCGGATCCTGAACGGCACCGGGCGCATCAATTCAGGGCTCGCCGCCGTGATGACCATGCAGGGCGTCGGCGCCGCGTCGAGCCCGGCGCTGGCGGGGCTGATCGCCGAGGATATCGGCTATTGGGCGGCGTTCCTGGCGATGGGCGCGATCGCGGCGGCCGCGCTCGCCTTGTGGCTGCTGGCGACGCCGATCATCGGCGCGGCCTGTGCCGGCGGCGATGCGCCAGACGAAGCCCTCGCGCCCGCTTGAATTCCGCAAATTTTCCCGCAAAGCGGCGGCTGAAACAAAGCGTTAGCTTTGCCACGGCCGATGCATCGCGCCGTAAGGCCAGACTGCATCGAATACCCGCCCGGCAATAAGCACGGAGGCGGGGAACAAATATTTCCACGTCACGTTTACCGCACGGAGAATACTAACATTAAACGTTGAGGAAATTATGAGTATTACAATCAAGGGCACTGTTTCGGCAGCGGCGTTGCTGATAGCCGTGTCCGCCGCGCAGGCGCAGTCGGACCGGATGCAGAACGAAGGCCGCCAAGGCGGCGGCCAGGAACAGAATAACCGTGGCGGCGAGAGCCAGCCGCGCGGCAATGCCGAGCGCGGCGGCGACAAGCAGCCGGATCGTGGCCAGAGCGGCGACAACCGCGGCGGCGAGCGCGCCCAGCAGGGCGGCGCCGAATGGCCGCAGCAGGGCGGCAACGACCGCGCTGAACAGCGTGGCGGTGACCGGCCTCAGCAGGGCCAGGCCCAGGACAAGCGCGAGGACCGCAGCGCCCAGGACAAGAACGGCCGCGACGACCGCAAGGGACCGGCCGCGCAGGACCGCAATGACGGCCCGGCCCAGACCGGCCGTCAGGATCGCGCCGATGGCGACGGCAAGCGCGGCAAGTCCCGCGTCAGCATCACCGCCGAGCAGAAGCCGCGTTTCCGCGACGCCATGAAGCGCAATACGAGCATCAAGCGCTACCATCGCTCGGACGTGCATTTCAGCATCAATCTCGGCTCGCGCATCCCGGACACTTTCGTGTTCTACGACGCGCCCTCCGAGTTCTATGACATCGACCCGGATTTCCGGCAATACAAGGTGATCGTGCTCGACGATGTCGTCCTGATCGTCGATCCCGACACGCGAGAAATCGTCGACGTCATCGCAATTTAGCGATGGCGCGGTAGCCGCGCGATCCAGGCCGTTTCATGGCCCGGATCGCGCGCTGCTTCGCATTGTCTCGCCCGCCTTGCCAAAATACCCATTGGCATTTCCGGCCATGACGCGCTAAACGGGGCGGATGGCTGAACCGATCGCACGCCGCTCATTCATCGCCGCCGCATTCGGCGCGGTGGCGGCCGGGGCCCTCAGCGGCCCCCTGCTCGCGCAGACCTCATCGCTCAAATTCCCGCAATGGGTGGAAAAATTCCGCGCCCGCGCCCGTGCGCGCGGCATCTCGGACGCTGTCTATGACCGCGTCATGGGTGATATCAGGCCGGACACCTCCGTCTACGCGCTCGACCGGGCGCAGCCGGAGTTCAACGAAAAGCCGTGGCAATATCTGAACCGGCGCGTCTCCGACTGGCGCATTTCGACCGGCAAGGAGCGGGCGCGCGAATATGCGCCGCTGCTGGCGCGGATCGAGAAAAAATACGGCGTCGACCGCAATATCATGCTCGGCCTATGGGGCATGGAATCGGCTTTCGGCGAAGTCGTCTTCAATCCCAAGCATATGCGGCCGGTAATCCCGGCGCTTTCGGCGCTCGCCTGGGGCGACCCGCGCCGCCGCTCCTATTGGGAGCAGGAATTGCTGAACGCGCTCACCATCATCCAGCGCGGCTGGTCGACCCCGAAGGAGATGGTCGGCTCCTGGGCGGGCGCCATGGGGCACACGCAATGGATGCCGGAAGTCTGGCTGAACATGGGCGTCGATTTCAATGGCGACGGCCGCATCTCGCCCTTTGGCGCGCCGGACGACGCCCTGGCGGGAACGGCGCAATATCTGGTGAAGCGGGGCGACTACCGGCCGGGCGAAGGCTGGGGCTACGAAGTGACGCTGCCGGACAGGGTCAGCCCGCGCACCGCCGGAATGCGGACAATCGCCGCCTGGCGCAAGCTCGGAGTGGAGCGGGCGAATGAGAAGCCGTTTCCGCGCTCCGGAGAGAAGGCGCGGCTCTGGCAGCCGATGCCGAAGGGGCCGGTGCTGCTCGTCACGCAGAATTTCCAGGCGGTGAAGTCCTACAATCCGTCGAACCTTTACGCGCTGGCCATCGTCCTGCTCGGCGACCGGATCGGCGGCGAGGGGCCGCTGATCGGCAAATTCCCCGGCGGGGAGCGACCGCTGACGCTCTCCGAAATGCAGGAAGTGCAGCGCCGCCTAACGGCCGCCGGCTACGATACCGGCGGTGCCGATGGCCGCGTCGGCCAGGACACGATGCGGGCTGTCGCCGCGTTCCAGGCCAAAGTCGGCATCAAGCCGGCCGACGGCTATGCCGGGCTGAAAGTGCTGGCCAAGCTGCGCGAGGGCGGCGTTTAGGACGAGCCGCGATCATCGGCTTTTTCGGGTTTCGTCATCCCCGCGAAAGCGGGTACCCGGTAAAGGGCAAAGCTTGCCGTTGGGCATCACCCTAACCGCAATTGCTGCGGCGTACTGGATGACACGTTTGTCTTCGGGTAACCCGCTTATGGCGCACCCCTCCACGATCCGCAGCCGGACTCCCTCTCCCGTGGGAGAGGGCGGGGGGTGAGGGGTTCGTGAGCGAGCCGTTGAATCCGCAACCCCTCACCCGCGCGCCACCCTCTCCCCTTGGAGAGGGTTGGGCTGCGGCAAGGGCGCCGCGTTGCTTCCGACGGCCCTATCGATCCCCGATCGCGACCGCCACGAAGCTGAGTTCGCCCTGGCCGTCGGAGACGGTCAGCAGGGCGCTCTTGCGCTTCAGCTTGCGCAGCGCGTCGAGGCGGGCGTTGATCTCGGCGGGCGATTGCACCTTTTCATGGGTGACCTCGACCACGACGTCGCCGACCTTGACCTCCTTCTCCGCCACCGGGCTCTCCGGATCGACCTCGGTGATGACCACGCCCGTTACGTTGCGGTCGATGCCGAAGCGGGAGCGCAGCTCGTCGGTGATGTTGGAGAAAGTCAGGCCGAGCGAGGATTTTTTCTGCGGCACGGGGCTTTCGTTCTTCTCGGGCTTGGCGCTGGCCGGCTTGGCTTCCTCCTCCAGGCGTCCGACCTTGACCTTCAGGGTGATCCGCTCGCCCTTGCGCAGCACCACCAGATCGGCCTGCTTGTCGATCGGGGTCAGCGAAACCAGCTTGGGCAATTGCCGCATCGCGGTGACGTCCTGGCCGTCGAAGCTCAGAATGATGTCGCCGACCTGCACGCCGGCCGCCGCCGCCGGGCCGTCCGGCGTAACCGAGGCCACCAGCGCGCCGCCCGAGCCGGTGAGGCCGACGCTTTCGGCGATCTCCTCATTCACGCTCTGGATGCGCACGCCGAGCCAGCCGCGCCGCGTCTCGCCATATTGCTTGAGCTGGCCGATCACCTGCGAGGCGGTGCTGGAGGGGACGGCGAAACCGATGCCGATGGAGCCGCCGGTCGGCGAGATGATGGCCGTGTTGATGCCGACGACCTCGCCTTCCATGTTGAACAGGGGGCCGCCCGAATTGCCGCGGTTGATGGCGGCGTCGGTCTGCAGGAATTCGTCATAGAGGCCGGACTGGATGTCGCGGCGCGTGGCGGAAATCACGCCAACCGTCAGCGTGCCGCCGAGGCCGAACGGATTGCCGATCGCCATCACCCAGTCGCCGACCCGCATCTTGGTGCTGTCGCCGAAGGAGACAGCCGGCAGCGGCGAGGTCGGCTCGACGCGCAGCAGCGCAAGGTCGGTCTTGGTGTCGCGGCCGACGACTTCAGCCACTTTCAGCTTGGTGCCGTCGGTCAGGATGACGGTGATTTCGTCGGCGCCTTCGATGACGTGGTTGTTGGTGACGACGAGCCCCTTCGGATCGATGATGAAGCCGGAGCCGAGCGAGTTGGCGCGCTGGCCGCCGCCGCGATCCTCCTTGTCGAAGAAATCCTCGAAGAACTCCTCGAAGGGCGAGCCTTTCGGCACTTCGGGGACCGGAATCTCCCGGCTGTCCTTGAGCTTTTGCGTCGTGGAGATGTTGACGACCGCGCTTTGCAGCTTCGCCGCGATGTCGGCGACCGAGGCGGGGCCGCGCGTCTGGGCGAGCATGGGACCGGCGGGCGCCGCGATCAGGCTGGCTCCGACCAGGGCGGCAAGTCCGGCGGCGCGCCAGAGGCGAAGGCCCGTTCGCGCCGGAGTGAGGCGCCCGATGCGCAGAGGAGAAGCTCTCGTCATCTATCAGTCCTATTGTTCGGCCCCTCAACGCCCTTGAAGGCGGCCCGGGCTCAACTGACCTGTCAGGCTACGAAAAGATCGCCGCCTTTGGAGAGGCGATTATGAGGCATTTCGCCTGTCGCGTGAATGCCTCCCCTTGGTCATTCCTCGATATGCTTTACGCTGGCCGCCTTACGTGCGGCGCACCAGCCAAATTAGCAGAACGCCTGCGGCGACGGCGATGGCGCCACCCGTCCGCAGGCGTTGTTCAGGTGTCGTGGCGGCAATTTCCAGAAGCCGGAAGGCGAGGCCGGGTGCGAGGGCCCATAACAGGCCCTCGATAACCAGCACCAGCCCGAGTCCGACAAGGAAGTCATTCATCTGGCCGCTTGCGAGGATGTCGGAGACGGGCCGCCCGGAATTTGCGGACGGGCCGCAGGCGCGGTACCGGACGGATTGTTGAAATACTGGAAGAACTCGCTGGTCGGCGAGATCACCAGCCGCGTATCCGAGGATTTCAGCCCTTCTTCATAGGCTTGCATCGAACGGTAGAAGGCGAAGAAATCCGGGTCGCGGTTGAAGGCCGCCGCATAGATCCGGTTCCGCTCGGCGTCGCCTTCACCGCGAAGGCGCTCCGAATCCCGGTTGGCGTCGGCGAGCGTGACCGTGACCTGGCGGTCGGCGGTCGCCTTGATGCGCTTGGCCTGCTCGTTACCCTGGGCGCGCAGCTCGGCGGCTTCGCGCTGGCGCTCGGTCTTCATCCGCTCGTAGATGGCCTGGCTGTTCGCCTCCGGCAGATCGGCGCGTTTGATGCGCACATCGACGACCTCGATGCCGAAAGCCGCGGCCTCGCCATTGACCCGCTCGGCGATCTCCTTGGTCAGCTCGGCGCGCCGCTCCTTCACCACATCGATGAAGGTCGAGGAGCCCAGGATGCTTCGCATCGCGCTGTCCATGACGCTGTCGAGGCGGTTGCGCGCGCCGGCTTCGTCGGTAACGGACTGGAAGAACCTCAAGGGGTTGATGATCTTGTAGCGGGCAAACGCATCGACGACGAGCCGCTTCTGATCCGAGGCAATCACTTCCTTGGACGCCAGATCGATGTCCAGGATGCGCTTGTCAAAGAACTCCACGGTCTGCACGAAGGGCGTCTTGAAATAGAGGCCCGGGTCGGTGATGACCCGTTTCGGGTTACCGAATTCGAGCACCAGCGCCATCTGGGTCTGATGCACGATGAAATAGGCGTTATAGGCGATGAATGCCGCGCCGCCGATGATGATCAGGAAGAAAGCGAGAATGGTGTTTCTCATCACTGGCCTCCGCCGGCGCGCTGCGGCGCGCGGTTCAACTCGTTGAGCGGCAGATAGGGCACGACGCCCTGGCCCTGGCCGTTATTGTTGTCGATGATGACCTTGTCGGTGCCGCCGAGAATGCGCTCCATGGTCTCCAGGTACATGCGCTTGCGCGTCACGGCCGGGGCCTTGGCATATTCTTCATAGACATCGAGGAAGCGGTCGGCGCGGCCATTGGCTTCGGCGACGGTCTGCTCCTTGTAGCCTTCGGCCGCCTGCAGGATGCGCTGCGCATCGCCTCGCGCTTCCGGGATCACCCGGTTGGCGTAGCTGTCGGCTTCGTTCTGGAGGCGCTCCTGGTCGGCGCGGGCCGCCTGCACGTCGCGGAAGGATGCGATGACTTCGGCCGGCGGATCGACCTTCTGCATCTGCACCTGGGTGATCTCGATGCCGGCGCCGTAGCTGTCGAGGGTCTTCTGCATCAGCGCCTTGACCGAATCTTCGGTTTCGCGCCGGCTCTTGGTCAGGATCGGCTGAATGTTGTTCTGGCCGACGATCTCGCGCATCGCGCTCTCGGCGACGTCCTTGACCGTGCCTTCCGGCTTCTGGATGTTGAAGAGGAACTGGGCCGCGTCCTTGATCTTCCACAGGACGATGAAATCGACATCGACGATGTTCTCGTCGCCGGTCAGCATCAGGCTTTCCTCGGGCACGTCGCGCGCCGCGATTTCACCGGATGTGCTGAAGATCGAGGTATTCGCCGCCAAGCGCAGGCCGACCTCGGCGCGATTGACATTGGTGACCGGCGGTACATAGACCGTCTCGATCGGATAGGGCCAGCGGAACTTCAGGCCCGGCGTCAGGATGCGGTTCAGCTTGCCGAAGCGGAGCACGACGCCTTCCTGGTTCGGCTGTACACTGACCGTAAAGGAATAAAAACCGATCGCGGCAATCGCAACGATCAAGATCAGGGCAAGAAAACCGCCGCCCAATCCGCCGCCCGGCATGGCTTGTTTCAGCCGGTCCTGGCTACGCTTCAAAAGTTCTTCCAGATCCGGTGACTGACCGCCGCCGGTCGGGCCCTGGCCCCAGGGACCACCTCCGCCCTTCCAGCCGCCGCCCCCACCGCCGCCATTCTGACTACTCCAGGGCATATCTTCTTCCTCTGCCGCTCTCATATGAGGACGTATCCTCACCGGGCGCGGTTAACACACTGTTGCGATTAGGTTCAATGCGAGAAAATTCGGCTGTCCAAGCGTGACTTGCCGCGCATACGATCGGCTGTTTTTAGCGCAGATGGCGGGGTCATGCAAATCCGGCCCTCGAACTCAGGCTTCCCAAATGAAGGAAGCCCTCATATGGCGACGGAGGAGGATTGCGTCAACGTTTAAGCCGCGCCGTTGGTTTCCGGGCGCTCCCAAACCGAGATCGTATAGTCGAATTCATCTTCGCCGCTGCGGGAATGGCGCTTGGACGCCGTTTCGCGCCAGCCATTCAAGTCGATCTCAGGGAAGCGCACATCGCCGTCGGGCGCGGCGTGGACACGGGTGAGGTAGATGCGCTTGGCCTCGGCCATCAGCGCGGCGTAGATCTCGGCGCCGCCGATCACCATCACCTCTTTCGCGGCCCGGGCGAGGGCGCAATCGCGGGCGACGCGCAAGGCCTGGTCGACGCTCTCGACGGCGATGGCGCCTCTCGGGGCGAAATCGCGGTTATGGGTCAACACGATATTGTCGCGCTTCTGCAGCGGCTTCTTCAGCGAGGAAAAAGTCTTCCGCCCCATGATGACCGGCTTGTTCATGGTAATGCTGCGGAAATGCGCCATCTCCGAAGGGAGGTGCCAGGGCAAACCGCCCGCCCGTCCGATCACGCCGTTCTCGCCGATGGCGACGACGAAGGCGACGATGGGGTCCATGGCCGACATCAAACGGCGACCTCCGCCTTGATATGCGGATGCGGCGCGTAGCCTTCGAGGGTGAAATCGTCATAGACGAAATCGAAGATCGAGCCGACATCGGGGTTGATACGCATCACAGGCAGCGGACGCGGCTCGCGTCCGAGCTGGATGTCCGCCTGATCGAGATGGTTCAGGTAGAGATGGGCATCGCCCAGCGTATGGACGAAATCGCCCGGCTTCAGCCCGGCGACCTGCGCCACCATCATGGTCAGCAGCGCGTAGGAGGCGATGTTGAAGGGCACGCCGAGAAAAATGTCCGCCGAGCGCTGGTAGAGCTGGCAGGACAGCCGCCCATCAGCGACATGGAACTGGAACAGGCAATGGCAGGGCGGCAGCGCCATCTCCTCGACCTCGGCCGGGTTCCAGGCGCTGACAATATGGCGGCGCGAATAGGGGTTCGCCTTGAGCCCATGCATGAGTTGGGCGATCTGGTCGATGCTGCGGCCGTCCGGTGCCGCCCAGGAGCGCCACTGCTTGCCATAGACCGGCCCCAGCTCGCCATCCGCGTCGGCCCATTCATCCCAGATCCTGACGCCGTTCTCGCGCAGATAGCGGATGTTGGTGTCGCCGGAGAGGAACCACAACAGCTCATGCACGATCGACTTCAGATGCAGCTTCTTCGTCGTCACCATCGGGAAGCCGTCGGCGAGGTCGAAGCGCATCTGGTGGCCGAAAATGCCCAGCGTGCCGACGCCGGTGCGGTCCGAACGGCGCACGCCTTCACGGCGCACAAGACGGAGCAGATCGAGATATTGTTTCATGGGCCTCAATCTTAATGCGAGTCGGCGACGGAGCTAAACGTCCAGTTTTGCTTGCCGATTTCCATCATCGCGGCTCAGTTGGTCGCGGCGCAGCGCGGCCAGTTCCTCGCGCACGCAGCGCAGCTCGGACATCAGCGTATCGAAGTTTGCCGCCGAGCGCACGCGATCCTGGCTGATCTCCGCCTCCTGCTCGCTCTGCATGGCGTCGACGATGATGCCGATGAACAGGTTGAGCACCGCGAAGGAGGTGATGAGAATGAAGATGATGAAGAAAATCCAGGCGTAGGGGTATTTTTCCATCACCGGCCGGACGATCTCGGCCGCCCAGCCTTCGAGCGTCATCACCTGGAACAGCGAGAAGGCGCTGTCGCCGATCGTACCGAACAGGGCAGGAAAATCCGGCCCGTAGAGCTTGGTCGCCATCACCGAGAAAACGTAGAAGATGAGGCCGAGCAGCGCGATCACCGCGCCCATGCTGGGAATGGCCTGCAACAGGCCGTTGACCACCCGGCGCATCGACTTCACCGTCGAGATCAGCCGCAAGACGCGGATGACGCGCAGCGCCCGCAGCACCGAGAAGCCGCCCGTCGCCGGCACGAGGGCTATGGCGACGACGGTGAAATCGAACAGGCTCCAGCCGTCGCGCCAGAAGGCGCCGCGATAGACGAAGATGCGCAGCGAGATCTCGATGACGAAGATCGTCAGGATGATCGCGTCGATCGCATTGAGCAACCCGCCGAAACGCGACATCGCCGCGGCGCTGGTTTCCAGGCCGATCGACACCGCATTGAGGATGATCAGCGCCGTGATCGTGCGCTCCCAGGCGGCACTTTCCAGCGCCGCCTTCAGCTCACCGCGCAGATCGCGTCCGCCGCCGCGCCGGTCTTGCAGCCGGCCGGAGGCCGCTTTGATGTGGTCGGATGCAGTCAAGGCCCAATCCCGCAGCGGCACGTGTCTTGCGTCCTCATGCATTGCGCAGCCTGACCGGGGGACAAGCTGCGGCTTATGGCTTACCCCTTACCCGCCGCCTCGAGGCGGGAGCCCTCTCCCCCGGGAGAGACAGTGGGCGCGAAGCGACCGGGCGAGGCGGCGTGTTTTGCTTACGTGCGATCCGGCTGCGTGCCGAACACATCCTCGATGGTGAGTTCGCGCTCGTCCTCGTCGTCCTTGGCCGCCGGCCGGCCGTCATGCCGGTTGGCGAAGGCGTCGGGGTTGGAGGTCTCCTCGGCGGGCAGCAGCGTGCCGGCGGCGGCCTCTTCCTGCTCGGCATCGACATCGATGCCGGCGTCGCGACGCTCCTGCTCGACGCGCTTGGAGGCCTTGCGCACCTCGGCGTCGAGATCGATCTGCGAGCACAGGCCGAGCGCCACCGGATCCTGCGGCTGCAGATTGGCGGAATTCCAATGGGTGCGCTCGCGGATCGCCTCGATCGTCGGCTTGGTGGTGCCGACGAGGCGCATGATCTGGCTGTCGCGAAGCTCAGGATGGCTGCGCAGCAGCCACAGGATGGCGTTCGGACGGTCATGGCGGCGCGACAAGGGCGTGTATTTGGGCACGCGCTTGGTCTTCACCGGCGGGATCTCGACCTTCGACTTGGCGAGTTGCAGGCGGTAATTGGAATTGTCCTGGCCTTTGCGGATTTCTTCGCGCGTCAACTGGCCGGACGAGATCGGGTCCATGCCCTTAATGCCATGCGCGACGTCGCCATCGGCGATGCCCTTCACCTCGAGCACATGCAGCCCGCAAAATTCGGCGATCTGTTCGAAGCTGAGCGCGGTATGCTCGACCAGCCAAACGGCCGTGGCCTTGGGCATCAATGGGATTTGCGTCATAAATTTCTCCCGTCTCCTGCAAAACCTTTGCTTACAGGACTATTCTCTTCAACGATGCGTGGAGGAGGGCTTCGTTCGCATCAAAGCTCTAAATTCATATAAGCGTTATGAACGAAAGACGCAAATCTTCTCGACTGCCGGCCCCCGCGGCAGGCACGCTACGGCCTATATGGTTAAGATGATCTTGCCGATATGGCCGCCCTCCTCCATGCGCCGATGGGCCTCCGCCGCCGCCTCGAGGGGAAAGGTGCTGTCGATCACAGGAGCGACGGCTCCGCTGGCCAGCAGCGGCCAGACTTTGTCCTCCAGCGCCTCGGCCAGCTTGGCTTTGACCTCGAGCGTGCGCGGGCGCAGCGTCGACCCGGTATAGGTGATGCGCCGGACCATCAGCCGGGTGAAATCGACGCTTGCCTTGCCGCCTTGCAGAAAGGCGATCTGGTGGATGCGGCCGTCCTCGGCGACGCAGTTCAGATTGCGCTGGATGTAATCGCCGCCGACCATGTCGAGGATGAAATCGACGCCCTTGCCGCCGGTGCGGTCCTTGATGACCGCGACGAAATCCTCCTCGCGGTAGTTGATCGCCAGATCCGCGCCGAGCTGTTGGCAGACGGCGCATTTCTCGGCGCTGCCGGCCGTCGTGTAGACGACAGCGCCGAAAGCCTTGGCAAGCTGGATCGCCGTGGTGCCGATGCCGCTGGTGCCCCCATGGATCAGGATGCTTTCGCCCGCCCGAAGCCGCCGCGCGCGAAGAGATTTTGCCAGACGGTGAAGAAGGTCTCGGGCAGCGCCGCCGCCCGGATGGCATCGTAGCCGGCGGGAAACGGCAAAGCGGTCGGCTCGTCCGCTACGCAATATTCCGCATAGCCGCCGCCGGTGACCAGCGCCGTCACTTGATCGCCGAGCCGGTAGCGCGACGCGCCTGCCCCGAGTTCGACCACTTCACCCGCTATTTCGAGGCCGGGAATCGGCGAGGCGCCGGGCGGCGGCGGGTAGCGTCCTTCGCGCTGGATCACATCCGGACGGTTGACGCCTGCCGCCGCGACCTTGATCAGGAGCTGGCCCGCCCCCGGCCTCGGCATCGGCGCGTTCACCGGCCGCAGCACGTCCGGGCCGCCATGTTGCGTTATGGCGATAAGTTTAATCGTCTGGGGTAAAGTCACGGTGGCTCCTCATGCGTTGATTTGCATGTTGAGGCCATCATAATGCATCCAGAGAAGACGGACAGGAGATTTGAGCGATGAGCTGGGATGAACCCGTGGCAAAAAAACCGGCCGCCTTCGACCTCGGCGCTGATCTTTCCGCTTTGTCGGTCAAGGAGTTAGAGGAGTATATCGCGCTGCTTGCCGGCGAGCGCGACCGGGTCGAGGCGGTGCTGGCGGCCAAGCGCGCCTCGCAGAATGCGGCACATTCGATCTTCAAAAGCTGAACTGTTTCTGCGGAGACTAGGATATAGCTTTAATCAAATCTTAGAAATTTGCTGCGATCTTTTGCATTACTCCGACACGGACCTGTACTGACGGGCCGCATTGGGTGTAGTGATACCTCCTTGTAGACTGGTGCCGCGGCAAGCTCCGCGGCATTTTTTTTGCGCCTACGGTAAAATGCGTATGGCCGGTTGCCGCGAAAACATCTCCGATCGGCGCAAGTTACGGCCCCGCCCAGGAAAATAGCTGTGGATGATTCTTAATTCGTGCCGCTGTTTATCAAATCCTCAAATTTCCCTTGCATCGCTAAGCTTATATTAAACATGATTGGCGATCAGCTTATGGGTGGGTCGCATCGCGTTGCCAGTGGGTAGGGTCTGAGTTGATGAGTAGCAAATCCGGAATTATGCCTCCCCGCAGGGATGGCACGGTAACCGTTCCTTTCCGCAAGAAATCCGGCCAGCCGGACGCCTTTCTCGGCCTGTTCCGGGAAGGCATGTCGCTGGTCGAGGCGACGGCGAACTATCTCGACGGTCCGGGGCGGCGCGAGTCCAAATGCCTGCCGCCGCAGATCGCGCTCTGCTACGCCACCGAGAGCATGCGTCTGACGACGCGGCTCACTCAGCTCGCAACCTGGCTGCTCGCCCGCCGCGCGGTGATGAACGGCGAGCCGATGCCGCCCTCCGGCAGCGCCAACGATCCGCAGCAGCTCCCGCCGATGACGCGGCCTGCCGGCTCGAAAGGCTTCGAAAGCCTGCCCCAGCAGCTCCGCGATCTCATCGAGGCCGGCTACCGGCTGCATGACAAGGTCTGCCGTTTCGACGGCGCGGAGCGGGGGGTGGTGATCGTCGCGGCCCATCGCCACAATGCGGTCGCGTCGCAGGTGGCCCAGCTTCAGGCGGCCTTCGGGCAGTAAGCCGTCTGTCGCTCGTCCCGGACGGCTGGCAGGCCGAGCCGGGACCGAATGGCCTATTCGCGGGCACCAGGGCAAAAGAGAAGGCGAACAGGCCCCGGCTCTGGCGGCTGGGGCGACGGTTGAAGATGGCCTGGCGAGATCTCCACAAGAGAAGCGCGGCCGTCCTGCCCCCAAATCCAGCGATCAAACGCAAAAAACCGCGCTCCGGACGGCGGCTGCGCGGTTTTGCTAAGATTTTAACGATGAACTGAAATTCGGCGCCCTGGCGCGAGGCCGCTCGCCGGGCGACCGTAATTTAGCCCAAAAATCCTTCGAACTTCTTCTTGAACTTGCTGAGGCGTCCGCCGCGGTCGACAAGCTGCTGATTGCCGCCAGTCCAGGCCGGATGGGTATTCGGGTCGATGTCGAGATTGAGCTTGGCGCCCTCTTCGCCATAGGTCGAAAAGGTCTCGAATTCGGTGCCGTTGGTCATCACGACCGTGATCTTGTGGTAATCGGGGTGAGCGTCTTTCTTCATAGCCAATCGCCTTCCGTCTCGCATGAGCCCGCGCCGGATGCAGCATCCAAACTTTGGGTGGTGTTTCTCGGCTTCCTATATCGCACTCTATTGCGGGATGACAAGATGCGTGTTTGGGTGGATCTCGGCGGAAATACAGTGCCGCACCGGCTTGGATAAGCAGCAATCGGTACAGACCTCTGAGGTAACTTCTATTTTGCGACGGCCGCTGGCGGCCGCCTGGATTTGTTAGGGGCTAGAGTGATGAAAAACGGCAGCGCACAGACCCGCTGGCCCAAACCGGCGCCGGTCGACACCGAGATGCCGGAGACAGAAGATGCGGCGCCAGTCGGCAACTCCGCCTTGTCGCGGACGGCGGCGAAACGGCCCGCCCTCTCCGCCGAGAGCCTGAGGACTCTGAAGCCCTTCGTCCTGCGCTACAAGGGCACGCTGGCGCTCGCCGTAATCGGCCTCGTGCTCGCCGCCGGGGCGACGCTTGTGCTGCCGGTCGCCGTCCGCCGCATGATCGATTTCGGCTTTTCCGGCGACAGCGCCCATCTGATCAACAGCTATTTCGCCATGCTGCTGGTGGTTGCCGCCGTGCTTGCGGGCGCGAGCGCCGTGCGCTTCTACTGCGTGAGCTGGCTCGGCGAGCGCGCCGTCTCCGACATCCGCGCCGCCGTCTTCGCCCATCTGACCTCGCTCAGCCCGGTCTTTTACGAGCAGAACCATTCCGCCGAGCTGATGTCGCGCCTCACCGCCGACACCGGCCACATCCAGACCGCCATCGCCTCCTCCGTCAGCCAGGCGCTGCGCAATCTGGTGCTTGTGATCGGCGCCCTCGGCATGATGGTGTTCACCAGCCCCGCGCTGAGCGCGCTCGCCATCGGCGTCATCCCGCTGATCGTGCTGCCGCTGGTCGCCTATGGCCGCGTCGTGCGCCGTCTCTCCCGCCGCGCCCAGGACGAACTTGCCGCCGCCTCCTCCTACGCCGCCGAAAATCTGGCCGCCCCGCGCACCATGCAGGCTTTCACCTTTGAGCCGGTCGTCACCGCGCGTTACGGCCGGGCCGTGCAGAACGCCTTCGACGCCGCCCGCCAGCGCATCTTTGCCCGCGCGGCCCTCACCGCGATCGCGACCTTCCTGGTCTTCGGCAGCGTCGTCGGCATCCTCTGGTACGGCGCGCATGAAGTGCTGGCCGGCTCGATGACCGGCGGACGGCTGGCGCAATTCGTGCTTTACGCCGCCTTCGCCGCCGGATCGGTCGCGGTCCTGTCGGAAGTCTGGGGCGAAGTGCAGCAGGCCATGGGCGCCGCCGAACGGCTCGGCGAAATCATGGCCGTCAAACCCGAGATCGTCTCGCCCGAGAAGCCGGCACCGCTGCCCGAACCGGCGCGCGGCGAAATCCGCTTCGACGACGTCACCTTCGCCTATCCCGCCCGGCCGGACGCGCCGATCTTCAGCGATCTCGGCCTGACCGTGAAACCCGGCGAGCGCATCGCCATCGTCGGCCCGTCCGGCGCGGGCAAGACCACGCTGTTCAGCCTGATCCTACGCTTCTACGATCCCCAGCGCGGCCGCGTGCTGGTCGACGGCGTCCCCGTCAATGAAGCGGACCTGACATCGCTGCGCCAGCGCATGTCCTATGTCCCGCAAGATCCCGCCATGTTCGCCGCCAGCGTCGCCGAGAACATCCGCTACGGCTCGCCCGACGCGAGCGACGAACAGGTCCGCCGCGCCGCCCGCACTGCGCTCGCCAGCCAGTTCATCGAGGCGCTGCCGCAAGGTTATGACACGCCGCTCGGCGAACGCGGCATCACGCTTTCCGGCGGCCAGCGCCAGCGCATCGCGATCGCCCGCGCGCTTCTGCGCAACGCACCGATCCTGCTGCTCGACGAAGCCACGAGCGCCCTCGACGCCGAGAGCGAAAGCCTCGTCCAGACCGCGCTCAACCGCGTCATGCAGGGCCGCACCACGCTGGTGATTGCCCACCGGCTGGCGACGGTGCTCAGCGCCGACCGGATTCTGGTGCTCGAAGGCGGCCGCATCGTCGAGGAGGGCACACACGCGAGCCTGATCGACAAGGGCGGCATCTACTCCCGCCTTGCCGAGCTGCAATTCCGACACGAGGCGGGTGCGGCTTAGACGCTAGTGGTGGAGGATTGAGCGGCGGCAGCGATAGAATCATCTATCAAACCTCGGCAACCCCTAGCCGGTGAACCCCAGCCGCTCATGCCCTACAAGCTCGTCATCTTCGATTTCGACGGCACGCTCGCCGATAGCGCCGCCTGGTTTCTCGCCCGGTTCAATGGCGTGGCGGAGCGGTATCGCTTCCCCAAATTGACGCCTGACGAGATCGAGGAGATGCGCGGCCAGAACAGCCGCGAGATCGTCCGCCGGCTCGGTCTGCCGCTCTGGAAGCTGCCTTTGATTGCGCGGCACGTGCGCCAGCTCGCGATGGACGATGGCGGCGGCATCACCCTTTTCCCCGGCATCGAGGCGATGCTGCGGCATCTGGATGCGCGCGGCATGCAGATCGCCGTGGTGAGTTCCAATGCGGAAACGACGATCCGGCGGACCATGGGGGCGGCAATCGCGGCATCGATCGACCATTTCGAATGCGGAGCCTCGCTTTTCGGCAAGGCGCGGAGGCTTCGGCGTGTTCTGAAGTCCAGCGGGGTCGCCGCCTCCGAGGCCATTTTCATCGGCGATGAGACGCGCGACATCGAGGCCGCGCATCAGGCGGGCATCGCCGCGGCAGGCGTGCTGTGGGGCTATGCCAAACCGGCCGCATTCGAAGGCGTCGGCCCGATGACGACCTTCGCGACGGTCGAGGACATAACAAGCTTCCTCGCTGGTGATCCGCCGGCAGGCTGATCGGCGCGCATCACGCAAATTGGGACGGGCACCCCGCTTTCTCCGCCCCTCCTCGCCCAAAACCCTCGAATCATCTAGCGTCCCGCCCAGTCCAAGGGGACAGGCCGGGGGGCTGATGTCGGAAAAAACCGCGAAGATCGTCTCGCGCAAAGGCTTCACGCCGGCCAAGCCGGGCTGGAAGGCCAATGCGGTGCGCGCCAAGAGCGTCGGCGAATTCGTGCCCGCGCTGATGCGTCCGGCCTTCGAGAAATACGGCTTCCCCGCCGCCGCCATCCTCACCGAATGGACCGCCATCGCCGGCGCCGAGATGGCCGCCTTCACCGCGCCCGAGCGGCTGAAATGGCCGCGCCGCACCGGCGCCGAGGACGAGGGCAACGAAAAGGGCGCGACGCTGATCCTGCGCGTGGCGGGCGCGAGGGCGCTCGAAGTCGAACATATGCGCCAGCCGCTGATCGAGCGCATCAACGCCGCCTTCGGCTACCGCGCCGTCGCCGAGATCCGCGTTCTGCAGGCCCCGCTTGCCCGGCCGAAATCCGACGCGCGCCCTCCCCTCCCCGCCGCCTCGCCGGCCAATGCGGCCCTGCTCAGTGCCCTCCCCGAAGACCGGCTGAAACAAGCCTTTACCCGCATGGCCTCCGGCCTCGAAGCCCGCCGCGCCTCCGCCGCCGCCGCTCGCACCTAGCGTTTCAGCCCTAACGCGGATCCAAGCGCCGCACCGCGCGTTGGGCTAGGGCATGTGTCGAGCACGCCCAGGCTCCCGGATGCGGCGCGGTGATAATTCGGCGATCCAACGCGCCGAACATGACCGATTTTTCACGTCGAATTCATCGCCGGCGCCTTTGCCGCGCTCGACAGAGCCGTCATCTCGCCTTATGTCTTGACGCAAGATAACGGCAAGAAATGCGCCCCCACGCCGAGGAGGGCCGTCAGTCGCTGAAGGAGATGGAAGTGGTCACCTTGTTTTCTGCACCTGTCACACCGGTCTCGCGCCGTTTCGCGCTCATCGCCGGCGCGGCGGCATTGCTGGCGGCCATGATCGGCGCCGGCTCGTTCGAGGCGCGGGCGCAGGCCCCGCTGAAGCCCGATGTCGACATGACCGCGTTCATGAAGACCGACGGCCTGCCCGAGAATGTGATGGGCAAGGAAGATGCGCCCTACACCATCGTCGAATATTCCTCGATGACCTGTCCGCACTGCGCGGCCTTCCATAAGGACGTGCTGCCGGACCTGAAGAAGAAATATATCGATACCGGCCGCGCCAAATATATCGTGCGCGAATTCCCGCTCGATAACGTCGCCGCCTCCGCTTTCATGCTCGGGCGCTGCGTCGAACCGGCCAAGTATTTCGACCTGATCGACCTGCTCTACGCCAACCAGGAAGAATGGGCGTTCAAGGACAACCCGCTGCCGGGCTTGCAGAAATTCGCCCTGCAGGTCGGCTTCACCGAGGACAAGTTCAATCAGTGCCTGAAGGATGAGAAGCTGCTGAACCATATCGCCTGGGTGCGCGATCGCGGCAGCAAGGAATTCGGCGTGCGCGCGACGCCGACCTTCTTCGTCAACGGCCAGCGCCTGAAGGGCACCGGCATCGAAGCCTTCGATAAGGTCATCGGCCCCGACAGCAAGAGCTAAGCCGAATCGGTCATGCTGGCCCCGAAATTCCGCCGAGCGGCGGGCAACCGGGGTCCAGCCATGGCCAGCCTTGCATCGAGACTGATGTGTTTCATCTACGCCGCCGGGCTTTTGACGGCGGCGACAACCGCCGCCCAGGCCGAGGATGTCTTCCCGGCCCCGGTGGCCCGCCCGGCCAAGCCGCCGAGCATCGCCGAGCTGAACCTGCCCGGCCCGCTCGGCGAGCGCAGCCTCGGCAAGGCCACGGCGCCGGTCACCATCATCGAATATGCCTCGCTCGGCTGCCCGGTCTGCGCCGGATTTCACACGCAGATCCTGCCGAAGCTGAAGGCCGACTATATCGACACCGGCAAGGTCCGGCTGATCTACCGCGAATTCCCGATCGGCAAATCCTCGCTGGCCGCCGCCCATGCCGCCCGCTGCGTCGCCGAGCGGCATTTTTTCCGCATCAACGAAAAGCTGATGTCGAATCGCGGCGGCTGGAACGCGCGCGAGCCTGATCCGGGCCTGCTCTATAAAATTGTGCAGGAAACCGGCATTCAGCGCGCCGCATTTGACAGTTGCATGGCGAATCAAAAGACTAAGGATGGGTTAATATGGATGAAACAGCGGGGGCGGGAGCTTGGCGTGAAGGGCACGCCGAGTTTCTTCATCAATGGCCAGCCGGTGCGCGGCGTATTGAATTACGAGGAGATGCGCAGGCTCATCGAGCAGCATCTCCAAAGCGCGAGCTAAGCCGGCGCAGCCTCCCGCCCGCTCGACCGAGGGCGACGACGCCTCGCGAGCCATGAGGGATTGCCAGTGCAGATTAAGCGCCTCCGCCTTCTGGGCTTCAAATCCTTCGTCGAGCCGACCGAGCTGCTGATTGAGCCCGGCCTGACGGGCGTCGTCGGCCCGAATGGCTGCGGCAAGTCGAACCTGCTCGAAGCGCTGCGCTGGGTGATGGGCGAGACGTCCTACAAGAACATGCGCGGCGGCGCCATGGACGACGTCATCTTCGCCGGCACCGATACGCGGCCCTCGCGCAATATGGCCGAAGTCAGCCTGACGCTGGACAATTCCGCCCGCAAGGCCCCGGCCGAGTTCAACGACAGCGACACGCTGGAAATCTCCCGCCGCATCCAGCGCGAGGCGGGCTCGATCTACAAGGTCAACGGCAAGGACGTGCGCGCCCGCGACGTGCAATTGCTGTTCGCCGACGCCGCGACCGGCGCGCGCAGCCAGGCCCTCGTCCGCCAGGGCCAGATCGGCGAGATCATCAGCGCCAAGCCGCAGGACCGCCGCCGCATCCTCGAAGACGCCGCCGGCATCGCCGGCCTGCACGGCCGCCGCCACGAGGCGGAGCTGCGGCTGAAGGGCGCCGAGAGCAATATCGAGCGCCTGCGCGATGTCATGGGCCAGCTCGGCTCGCAATTGCAGAGCCTGAGGAAGCAGGCGCGGCAGGCGCAGCGCTATAAGGAGATCTCCGTCGAGCTGCGCAGGTACGAGGCCATCCAGCATCATCTGCAATGGACCTCCGCCTCCGAGCATGTGACGGCCGAGGAGGCCGCGCAACTCGACGCCACGCGGCAGGTCGGCCAGTTGACCCAGGCCGAGTCCTCGGCGATGCGCATTCAGGCCGAAATCGCCGAGACCTTGCAGCCCTTGCGCGAGGAGGAGGCGACCCGCGCCGCCGTGCTGCATCGCCTCGAAGTCGAGCGCCAGACACTCGACCGCGAGGAGCAGCGCGCCAAGGACCGCTATGCCGAGCTGGAAACCCGCCTCGCGCAATTACAGCGGGACATCGACCGCGAGACCGACGCCATCGGCGAGGCCAAGGAGCTTTTGAAGAAGCTCGACGCCGAAGAGGAAGAGCTGCGCGACAGCGGCGAGGACGATGGCGCCGCGCGCGAGATCATGCAGGAGGCCGTCGCCGAGGCCGCCGCCGCGCTCGAGGCCACGGAAGACGCGCTGCAGGCCGCGACCAGCGCCGCCGCCGAGGCGCGCGCCAGCCGCACCCAGGCCGAGGCGCGCATTCAGGAAAGCTCCGGCCGCGTCAACAAGCTGAACGCCCAGGCTGCCGAGCTGGATCGCCAGATCCGCGCGCTCGGCGTGTCGCCCGATGCGATGGCCGATGTCGAGATGCTGCGCGAGCAGGTCGCCCAGCTCGCCGAGGAACTGGAGATCGTCGAGGCGCAGACGACCGACGCCGAAGCCGCTTTGCCCGAAGCCCGCGCCCGCGAGAAGGAAGCGCGCGAGACGGCAGGTCAGGCGCGGCTGAAGGCCCGCCAGCTCGAGACCGAAGTGGCGACGCTGGTCAAATTGCTGAAGCCCGACGAAAGCGCCAAATGGCGGCCGGTGGTCGATGACATCCGCGTTTCGCCCGGTTTCGAGATCGCGCTCGGGGCGGCGCTCAGCGACGATCTGGAAGCCGGCCTCGACGCCAGCGCGCCCGTGCGCTGGAGCCTCGTCGCCGCCGATGGCGATGCGCCCCTGCCGGCCGGCGCCGAACCGCTCAGCAGCTCCGTCAAGGCTCCGGCGGAACTTGCCCGCCGCCTCGCCCAGATCGGCGTCGTCGACCGGGCGCAGGGCGCCGCCTTGCAGCCGCAGCTCAGACCCGGCCAGCGCCTCGTCAGCCGCGAGGGCGACGTCTGGCGCTGGGACGGCTTCATCGCCGCGGGCGACGCCCCCACCGCCGCCGCCAAGCGCCTCGCCGAGCGCAACCGCCTGGGCGAACTCGAGGAGCAGGTTTCCGCCCTGCTTGCCATGGCCGAGGACGCCGAAGCCGCGCGCGAAGCCGCGACCGAGGCCGTCAACCATGCCCAGCAGCAGGAGAAATCGCTTCGCGACCGCTGGCGCCAGCTCCAGGCCCAGGCCGGCTCGTCGCGCGACAAGCTGGTCAAGGCCGAGCGCGCCATCCAGGAGCACACCACCAAGCTGACCAGCCTCACCGATGCTGCCGCCCGCATCGAAGAGGCCCGCGAGGAAGCCGCCGCAATCCAGTTCGACGCCGAAGCCGCGCTCGACGCGCTTGCGCCAACCGCCGATCTGGAAGCCCGCCAGCAAGCCGCCATGGCCGCCGCCGCCGCCAAGCGCAGCGCCTTCGCCGAGGCCAAGTCGCGCGCCGACGGCATCGAGCGCGAAATCCGCGCCCGGCAGATGCGGCTCGAAGCCATCTCAGCCGAGCGCAAGCGCTGGCTCGGCCGCGACGGCAGCGCCGAGCAGCAGATCGCCACGCTGCATGAGCGTCTCGGCGAGATCCGGCGCGAGATGGCCGAGCTGGGCGAGCTTCCGGTGAAGATCGAGGAGCGCCGCCAGCGCATCCTCAACGAGCTGAGCCAGGCCGAGGAACAGCGCCGCCTTGCCGCCACCACGCTGGCCGAATCCGAACATGCGGTGCGCGAGCAGGAACGGGCGCTGCGCGAGGCGCAAAGCGCGCTCGGCAAAGCCCGCGAGGAACGCGCCCGCATCGAAGCGCGCCTGGAAGCCGCCCGCGAAAAGCGCCAGGATCAGGCGCGTATGATCCGCGAAATGTTCGAATGCTCGGCGGAAGAATGCCTCGCGGTCGCGGGCGTCGAGGCCGGCAAGCCGCTGCCGCCCCTCGATGAGGTCGAGCAATCCATCGTCAAGCTGAAGGCCGACCGCGAGCGCCTGGGCGGCGTCAATTTGCGCGCCGAAGAGGAGGCCGAAACGCTCGGCGCCGAATTCGACGGGCTTGAGAAGGAGCGCGCCGATCTCGAAGAAGCGATCGCCAAGCTGCGCCAGGGCATCATCAATCTGAACAAGGAAGGCCGCAAGCGCCTGATGGAGGCGTTCGAGACCGTGAACGGACATTTCCAGCGCCTGTTCAAGATCCTGTTCGGCGGCGGCGAGGCCGAATTGCAGCTCATCGAGAGCGACGACCCGCTGGAATCGGGGCTAGAAATCCTCGCCCGCCCGCCCGGCAAGAAGCCGCAAGTGCTGACCCTGCTCTCCGGCGGCGAGAAGGCGCTGACGGCGCTGGCACTGATCTTTGCGGTGTTCCAGACCAACCCCTCCCCGATCTGCGTGCTGGACGAGGTCGACGCACCGCTCGACGACGCCAATGTGCACCGCTTCAACGCCATGCTGGAGGAAATGACCAAGACCACCGACACCCGCTTCCTGGTCATCACCCACAACCCGATCACCATGGCGATCATGAGCCGCCTGTTCGGCGTCACGATGCAGGAGAAGGGCGTGAGCCAACTCGTGTCGGTGGACCTACAGACGGCAGAGCGGTTCCGCGAGGCGAGTTAGGCGCGCGGGCTGATCGCTTCCAACTCGCCGGCGATCTGGCGGCGGCGTTGCATCAGGTCGTAATCGCTCTGCAGTCCGAGGAAAAAGCCCTCGGAAAGGCCGAAATAGCGGGCCAGTCTCAAATCGGTGTCTGCGGAAATCGACCGCTTTCCAAGGACCAGTTCATTGATACGTCGCGGCGGCACGCGCAGTTCGCGGGCCAGCCGGTTCTGACTGAGGTCCAGTGGGCGCAAAAATTCCTCCATTAGGATTTCGCCTGGGTGAGGATTCGGCAATAGCTCGGCCTCATTTATGATAGTCGACGATTTCGACATCTGTCGCTCCTTCGTCCCGCCAGATAAAGCAAATCCGCCATTGATGATTGATCCGGATGCTGTGTTGTCCCTCGCGTCCGCCCCTCAAGGCTTCGAGCCGATTACCGGGCGGTATTCTCAGATCTTCGAGGACGCGCGCTTGGTTCAACATGCGCAATTTGCGCAAGGCCGCCGGCTGCATGTCGGCGGGAAGCTTCCGGCTGCGCCGCCCGGCCCATATTGTCGCCGTTTCGTCGTCGGCAAAGCCTCGGATCATGGACAACTATAACGCGCCGCGTTATAGTTGAACAGCAAATTCCGCTGGCAAAAACTTCGCTGAATTGGCAAGCAATCCGGGACGTAACAACGAGGCCTCCGATGGTGAATGTGCGTGATCTGCGTTCGGCGGATCTCGAAGCCGTGACCCGCATCTATGCCCATCATGTCGCTCATGGCACGGGTACGTTCGACGAGGTCGCGCCGTCTCTTGCCGAGATGGCCGAAAAGTATGAAACCCTGCGCGCCGCCGGCCTGCCCTGGCTGATCGCCGAAGCCGATGGCGACATCCTCGGCTATGCCTATGCCGCGCCCTTCCGCACGCGCACGGCCTATCGTTTCACCCTCGAAGACAGCGTCTATATCGCCCCCGGCGCCCAGCGCCGGGGCGTCGGCCGGGCGTTGCTCGCCGCGCTCATCGCCCGCTGCGAAGCTCTCGGCTACCGGCAGCTCCTCGCGGTCATCGGCGACAGCGAAAATCACGGCTCGGTCGGGCTGCACCGGGCGCTCGGTTTCACCCATACCGGCACCTCGAAATCGGTCGGGCTGAAATTCGGGCGCTGGCTCGATGTGGTGTTCATGCAGCTCAGCCTCGGCGAAGGCGACAAGACCCCGCCGAACGATGCGTCCACGGCCTAAAACCGGGCAAAACCGGCTTTCCCTTTGTGGGACGATCGACTAAGCTGCGGCCAATTCAAAGTGCGGCACGGCGCCGCGCGTATTCCCCTTGAGGTTTTCTATGGTGCAGTCAGCGGGCGGGGGCCGTCCGCCGCAGGATGACGGGCCGGACGACCGGGACATCAAGGACCGGCTGAACCAGTTGCGCGGCAAGCTGGACCAGGTCAAGCGGCGCGATCCGCCGCCGCCGGCCGATCCGGAAGCGCGCGGCCGGGCGATGAGTTTCGCCTTCCGGCTGGCGACCGAACTGGTGGCAGGCGTGTTCGTCGGCGGGCTGATCGGCTGGGGTCTCGACAAGCTTTTGGGAACTGCGCCGATTTTACTCATTGTGTGCCTGCTTTTGGGGGTTGCCGGAGGGCTCCTCAATTCGGTAAGAGCAGCACAGAGAATGCAGAAAGACCTTCAGGGGCGATAGGTGACGGGCGTGACAGCGCAGACTTTGACGTTAGCACAAGCCGACACGCATGGCGCGGCAGCAGGCCATGGCGCCGAGGCGGCGCACGGCGCCGCGCATGGAGCGCCCGGCATCGATCCGATGCATCAGTTCGAGATCAAGCGCTTCGTGCCGCTGGAGATCTTCGGCATCGATGTATCCTTCACCAATTCGGCGCTGTTCATGCTGATCGCGGTCGCCGTGGTCAGCCTGTTCCTGATCTACGCCACGCGCGGCCCCTCGCTGGTGCCGAGCCGGCTACAATCGGCGGCGGAACTGGCCTATGAATTCGTCGCCAATCTGGTGCGCGAGAACACCGGCAAGGAAGGGATGCAATATTTCCCCTTCATCTTCTCGCTGTTCATCTTCATCCTGGCGCTGAACATGCTGGGCATGGTGCCCTATTCGTTCACCGTGACCAGCCACATCATCGTCACCTTCGCCATGGCGCTGATGGTGTTCCTGTTCGTCACCATCGTCGGCTTCGCCAAGAACGGCCCGGGCTTCCTAAAACTGTTCGTGCCGTCGGGGGTGCCGGTCGCGCTCTTGCCGCTGATCACGCTCCTGGAAGTGTTCTCCTTCCTGATCCGGCCGATCAGCCTCTCGGTGCGTTTGTTCGCCAACATGATGGCCGGCCACATGATGCTGAAGGTGTTCGCCGCCTTCGTCGTCGGCCTCGGCCTCATCGGCGGCTGGGCGCCGCTCCTGTTCATGGTCGCCTTTACCGGCCTCGAAGTGCTGGTGGCGTTCCTGCAGGCCTTCGTCTTTACCGTCCTCACCTGCATCTATCTCAATGATGCACTTCACATGCACGATCACTGACCTTTCCGTCTGACAATTCTCAAAACATCTTCCCAAGGAGATCATCATGGACGCAGCAGCAGCAAAGCTCATCGGCGCGGGCATCGCCTCGACCGCTCTCATCGGCGCCGGCCTCGGCATCGGCAACATCTTCGGCAGCTACCTCACCGGCGCCCTGCGCAATCCGTCGGCCGCTCCCGGCCAGTTCCCGAACCTCCTGCTCGGCTTCGCGCTTGCCGAAGCAACCGGCCTGTTCGGCCTGATCGTTGCACTGATCATTCTGTTCGTATTCTAAGCCGCGCGAGACCCATAGCTTCATGCCGGCGAATAGACAGAGGCGGACATGCCCCAGTTAGACGTCAATGATTTCGCGCCACAGCTCATCTGGCTCGCGATCTCCTTCATCCTGCTCTATCTGATCATGTCGCGCCTCGCTCTGCCGCGCGTCGGCAGCATCCTGGAAGAGCGGGCCGGCCGGATCGCGGGCGACCTCGCGACGGCCGCCAAGCTGCGCGAGGAAACCGCGCAAGCCATTGCAGACTATGAGAAAGCGCTCGCCGATGCCAAGGCGCGCGCCCAGGCCATCGCCCGCAAGGCGCGCGAGGAAACCATCGCTGCCATCGAAGCGCAGCGGGCCGAAAGCGACCGGCAGATCGCCGCCCGCATGGCAGATGCTGAAAAACGCATCACGACGCTTAAAGAGGCAGCGTTGACCCATGTTGGCGAAATAGCCACAGAAACCGCGGAAGCACTTGTCGCCCGTTTGCTGGGCAAGCCGGTCGATCGGAAAGAATTGCAAGTGGCCGTAAACGAAGCGCTTGGAAAGTGACGAAGGTGTGCTATGTTTGCCTCTCCCGAGCTTTGGGTACTCGTGTCTTTCGTCCTGTTTCTGGCGCTTCTCGTGTATTACAAGATACCTAATAAAGTTGCTAAAGCCTTGGATGATCGTGCCGACCGCATCAAGGCCGAACTCGAGGAGGCGCGTCGCCTTCGCGAAGAGGCCCAAAGCATCTTGGCCGATTACCAGCGCAAGCAGCGGGACGCCGAGAAGGAAGTGGAAGACATCATCGCGTTGGCACGCAGAGAGGCGCAGTTTTTCGCCGCTGAATCCAATAAGTCTCTCAACGAGACGCTACAGCGGCGTGTAAAGCTTGCCGAGGAAAAGATCGCTCGTGCCGAGGAGCAGGCCGTCCAGGATATCCGCTCCAAATCGGTCGATGCGGCCGTCGCAGCCGCACAGACCGTGATTGCGCGTGAACTCAGAGGCAAATCGGCGGAAGACTTGGTGACAAAAAGCATCAGAGATGTAAGCGCCAAGTTGAATTGACGAGCTGAGGCTTTGGCCCAGGTCCTGTGGGAGGAGAGGAACTAGCCGGGTTTTCGAACCCGGTTTTTTCTTTTTTGGGCCAGCCTCAGTCATAAAACTGTCATGGGCGTTACCGCCTTTCCGGTTCCACTTCGCTTGGTCTCCCCTTCTTCGTCGTCCCGGACGGCCGTCAGGCCGAGCCGGGACCCAATCATCTATCAGCGAATTCTGCGGCAAGAGATGAGGCGAGTGGGCCCCGGCTCTGACGGCCGGGGCGACGAGATTGCAGGTACGCTAAAGCCACCCCGCAGCCGCCATATCGGACTTGGCCGAATAGCCCCTCTCCCCCCAAAAATAAAGAGCCGCTGGCTCTAACACCAGCGGCTACAACTCGCTCACCACGCAACGCTTGCTCTACGCGACGCCACGCTACGCTATCCCTGCCTCAGCGGCAGGGGGTCGCCGTCGCGACGCAGCTCTTCAGGCCGCCGACGCGCGTGCAGGTGATTTCGGCATTATGTGCGTTGCTCCAGCTTGCATATCGATCACCATGCACGAAGCGGGCCTCGCGGATCCAGGCGAAGCGGGCGCTGTTCCGGGCAAATGCCGTCACCAGATTGCGCTTGCCGACCGCACGCACGAGCGGAGCGCAGCGGCCATAGCCGTTGCCCTTGCCATTGTAGCTCTCGCGCTTGCGGTGCTTCTTGGCATAGGGGTCGCAGGCGTCGTCATAGGGATGCTGGTAGCAATAGCGGCTGAGGCTCTCGCGATTATATTTGTAGCTGTCGTCGTCGCTGTCATAGAGGCCGCCGGCCTGGGCGCCGGACGCCATCGCGACCATGCCGAACAAGGCGAATGCAGTGATTTTGGTCGGAAATTTCGACATCGGAGTCTCCCTAAACGAGGGGGGCGGTGCCGTATTTCGCCCACCCTTCAAATCCTGGGAGATCGTAGCTGGATCAAAATGAACGCGGCTCGAGGGCGGCGTTCATTTTGAATTAACCATTCGAGCGGCTTGCGGGCTCAAGCTACTCCGCCGCTTTACTTTGCGCTGGGCTATAGCTCAGCACGGGCTGACGGGCGGCGCGGGTCTCGTCGAGGCGGCGGCGCGGCGCGTAATGCGGGGCGCCCTTGAAGCGCTCGGCATCGCCTTGCGTTGCCGCGCGCACCAGCGAGCGCAGCGCGCCGATGAACTGGTCGAGGCTCTGCTTGCCCTCGGACTCGGTCGGCTCGATCAGCATGGCGCCGTGCACGACTAGCGGGAAATACACCGTCATCGGGTGAAAACCCTCGTCGATCATGGCCTTGGCGAAATCGAGGGTCGAGAGGCCGGTGCCCTTCAGGAAGCTGTCGTCGAACAGCACCTCATGCATACAGACCTTGTCGCCGAACGGCTGGCTCATCACGTCGCGGAGGCCAGCGCGGATGTAGTTGGCATTCAGCACCGCATCCTCGGAGGCCTGCCGCACGCCATCAACGCCGAAGCTCAGCATGTAGGAGACGGCGCGCACGAACATGCCCATCTGGCCGTGGAAGGCGACGAGGCGTCCGAAGGGGTGTTCGCCCTGCGTCTCTGATTCGTTCTCGATCAGCGCGAAGCTGTCGCCATCCTTGCGGATCAGCGGCAGCGGCGCGAAGGGGGCAAGGCTTTCGGAGAACACGACCGGGCCGGAGCCTGGGCCGCCGCCGCCATGCGGGGTCGAAAAGGTCTTGTGCAGGTTGATGTGCATGGCGTCGATGCCGAGGTCGCCGGGGCGGACGCGGCCGGCGATGGCGTTGAAATTGGCGCCGTCGCAATAAAGGAAGGCGCCCGCCTCATGCAGCGCGGCGGCGATTTCGGCGATCTCCGGCTCGAACAGCCCGCAGGTGTTCGGATTGGTGATCATCATCGCGGCGACGTCCGGCCCGAGCGCCTCGCGCACGGCCGCAGCGCGCACGGTGCCGTCCTTGTCGGCGGCGACGGCGCGGACCTCGAAGCCGAGCAGCGCGGCGGTCGCCGGGTTGGTGCCGTGCGCCGAATCCGGCACCAGCACGACGCGGCGCGTCTGCGCCTCGCCCCGCGCTTCGAGCGCGGCACGGATCGCGGTCATGCCGCAAAGCTCGCCATGCGCGCCGGCCTTGGGCGAGAGCGCCACGGCAGGCATTCCGGTCAGCTTGGTCAGCCATTCTGAGAGCACGGCCATCAGCTCGATGGCACCCTGAATGGTCTTTTGCGGCTGCAGCGGATGGATATCGCCGAAGCCGGGCAGCCGCGCCATCTTTTCGTTGATGCGCGGATTGTGCTTCATCGTGCACGAACCCAGCGGGAAGATGCCCGTGTCGATCGAGTAGTTCTTCTGGCTGAGCCGCACATAGTGGCGCATCGTTTCCGGTTCGGAGAGGCCCGGCAGGCCGATGGAATCATGCCGCTCGACATCGCCGAGGCGGCTTTCGAACGCCTCCGGCTCCTCGAAGTCGACGCCCGAAGTCTCCAGCGCGCCCGCCTCGAAAATCAGCGGCTCCTCGATCTGAAGCCCGCGATTGCCGGTATGGGTGCTGGGCTGCGCGCCCTTGGCGAAGAATTTCGTGGTCATGTCGGTCATGCGAGCACCTTGGCGAGAGCGGCGGCGTAGGCGTCACGGTCGCCGGATGTGTTGGTTTCGGTCGCGGCGACGATAATGAGGTCGTCCAGCCGCTCCTCGCCGGGGAAGAGCCGCGAGGCGGGAACGCCGCCAATGACGCCTTCATCGACAAGCGCATCGATCACGGCGGCGCCGGGCTTCGGCGTGCGGATGGTGAACTCGTTGAAGAAATGCCGCGTCACGATTTCGACGCCCGGCACAGCGGCGAGCTTATCAGCCAACGCGACGGCATTGGCGTGATTGAGCCGGGCCAGCTTGCGGAGGCCCGCTTCGCCGAGCAGCGTCATATGGGCGGTGAAGGCCAGCGAGCACAGCCCCGAATTGGTGCAGATATTGCTGGTCGCTTTGTCGCGGCGGATGTGCTGCTCCCGCGTCGAGAGCGTCAGTACGAAGCCGCGCTTGCCGTCCTCGTCGACGGTCTGGCCGCAGAGGCGGCCGGGCATCTGGCGCAGGAATTTTTGGCGCGTGGCGAACAGGCCGAGATAGGGGCCGCCGAAATTCAGGCCGTTGCCGATCGACTGGCCTTCCGCCGCGACGATGTCCGCGCCCATCGAGCCGGGCGAGCGCAGCGCGCCGAAGGAGATCGCCTCGGTGACGACGACGATCAGCAGCGCCCCGGCCTTGTGGACCAACTCGGCCAGCGCCGACAGGTCACGCGCGCCGCCGAAGACGCCCGGATATTGCACCACGACGCAGGAGGTCTCCGCGTCCACCGACTCCACGAACTCCGTGTTCGGCGCGGAGGGCAGCGCCATCGTCTCATAATGCGCGTAGCGGCTGATGGTCTCGATCACCGCGCGGTAATGCGGGTGCAGGTTACCGAACAGCACCGCCTTGTTGCGCTTGGTGAGCCGGTGCGCCATCAGCACGGCCTCGGCCGCCGCCGTCGAGCCGTCCCACATGGACGCGTTGGCGACCTCCATGCCGGTCAGCGCCGCGACCTGGGTCTGGAACTCGAACAGATATTGCAGCGTGCCTTGCGCGATTTCCGGCTGGTACGGCGTGTAGGCCGTCATGAATTCGGAGCGCTGGATGATGTGATCGACCGTCGCCGGAACATGATGCTTATAAGCGCCGCAGCCCGCAAAGAACGGCACCGAGCCCGCCGGCACATTGCGCGCCGCGATGCGGCCCAGCGCCCGCTCGACCGCCATCTCGCTCTGATGATGCGGCAGGCCCTCGATCTCGCCCGTGCGGAAGGCGGCCGGCACATCCTGATAGAGCGCATCGACGCTCGGCACGCCGATGGCGGCGAGCATTTGGCGGCGCTCCTCGGCGGTGTGGGGAAGAAAACGCATTATTCGACAGTCTCCAGATAGTCCTTATAGGCCTGTTCCGGCATGAGCTGGTCCAGCTCGCGCGGATTGGCGATGCGGATTTTTAGGAACCAGGCATTGCCTTCCGGGTCCTGGTTGACCAGTTCGGGATTGGCGACGATGGCCTCGTTGACCTCGACGACCTCGCCCGAGACCGGCGCGTAAACCTCGCTCGCCGCCTTCACGGATTCGACGACCGCCGCTTCCTGGCCCTTCGAGAGCACCTTGCCGACCGCCGGCAGCTCGACGAATACGATGTCGCCGAGCTTGTCCTGCGCATATTGCGAGATGCCGATGGTGCCGATGCCGTTCTCGACGCGGATATATTCGTGATCGCTCGTATATCTGGGCTCAGCCATTGGATTTTCCTGACTTGGTAGGCCGGTGGTAGCGGTGCGGGACAAAAGGCATTTTGACGACGGACGCCGGATGCGGCGTGCCGCGGATGACGATGTTGAGGCGCGTGCCTGGTGCGGCCCTCGCGGCGGCGACATAGCCCATGGCGACCGGGCCGCCGACACTCGGCGCGAAAGAGCCGCTGGTGACGCGGCCGACGGGCTCGCCGGTCTCGGTGACGATCTCGCAGCCTTCGCGAGCGGGCGCACGGCCCTCGAGCCTGAGGCCGACCCGCTTGCGGGACGGACCGCCGTTCAACTCGGCCTGGACGCGCCCGGCGCCGGGGAAACCGCCCTCGTCGCGGCGGCGCTTGCCGATGGACCAGACCAGATCCGCCTCGACGGGCGAGGTGCTTTCGTCGATGTCGTGGCCGTAGAGGCAAAGCCCGGCTTCGAGCCGCAGCGTGTCGCGGGCGCCGAGACCGATCGGCTTGACCAGGGGATTGCCGAGCAATGCGCGCGCCAATGCCTCAGCCTGCGCCGCCGGGACGGAGATTTCGTAGCCGTCCTCACCGGTATAGCCGGAGCGGGAGATGTGCAGCGGAAAGCCCTCGAAACTTGAGCCGATATAGCACATGAACGGCATGTCGCGCGCGTCCGGCACCAGTGCCGCCATCACGTCGACCGCCTGCGGACCCTGCAGCGCGATCAGCGCAAGGTCGTCCCTGACCTGAAGCGTGACGCCGTCGGGGAGGCGGTCCGCGATATGGATGTAGTCGGCGTCTTTGCAGCCCGCATTGACGACGACGTACGCGGTGCCTTCCAGGCCGTCATAGCCGAGGCGCGTAATCATCAGATCGTCGAGAATGCCGCCATCTTCGGCCATGAGCTGCGAATAGCGCTGCTGCCCGGGCTTGAGACCCAGCACATCGGCGGGGACCAGCGCCTCGATGGCGCGGGCGGTCGCGTCCCAGCTTTCGCTGCTGATATGGCACTGCCCCATATGCGAGACGTCGAACAGCCCGGCGGCCTCGCGCGTATGCAGATGCTCCTTGATCAGCCCCGGCGGGTAGCTGACCGGCATGTCATAGCCGCCGAACGGCACCATCTTCGCGCCGAGCTCGAGATGCAGGGCGTGAAGCGGCGTCCGCTTCAATGCTGATTTTGTGTCTTTTTCCGGCGCCGCAATGGTCATCAGAATCCCGCGAAACAAGTGGCGATACGCCCGGCCAAACCGGACGCCAAGCCCCCTCTGTCACGTGACCTGAGAGAATTCACCGGATCGCAGCGTGGAACGCCGGACGCGGCATTACCCCATCGGTGAGCCCGAACGCTTGCGCGCGTAGACTACTTTCCAGAGTGCCGTCTGCTTGCGGTCCTTTTGCCTGAGAGGTTCCGGGGCGGTTGCTCCTTCGGCGCCGGACTGAACCGGTCTCTTCCGCATGCATCGCGCGGCGTATGGCTATAGATAGCGAAATAAAACGACGTGTGCAATGCAGCGAAACCGATTCCCCCAATAATGGCAATGGCCTCGCCGCCGCGGCATGGAAGCGGCCACGGCGGCGGCACGGGCGGCCGGTCTTGGAGGGAGGAAGGAGAGATTTGGCCCGGCGGCCTCGTGCAAACGGCCTCAGGCGTCCTTCTTCGACGGCGCGCCCATGGACCAGATCACGCCGAACGGATCGCGAACCTGGCCGTAGCGGTCGCCCCAGAACATGTCCTGCAGCGGCAGGGTGATTTCCGCGCCGGCATCGACCGCGCGCTTCCAGGCGGCCTCGACGTCATCGACCTTCATATGGATGTTGAAGGCTTGCGGCGCGACCTTGGGAAAGCCGTGCTCCGGGTAGAAATCGCACAGCATCACCGAGCTGCCATTGATGTAGAGATGGATATGCATGGTCCGGCCCTTCTCGTCGACCGGATGGCGGCCGACTTCCCTGGCGCCGAAGGCTTTGGCGTAGAATTCGGCGGCCTTGACCGCGCCGTCGACGTTCAAATAGGGCACCGCGCCGCCCTTGACTTCGATCTGGCCGACTGGAACCGGCTCACTTTTCTTGGACGGTGCTGCGGGCTTGCGAGAAGTTGCTGGTTTGCGCGCTGTTGCTGTCTTTGCCATTCGTAGCTCTCCTTGTTCTCGATCAGCCCCCCGATCCTGAAGTTCAGCAGGAGCTTAAGGCTATTCCAAGGACGTTCAGCCTGCCGCCGGTGCGACAGGCCCGCCGGAATTTTTTCGAGCTTATTCCGCCGCCACCTTGCGCGAGGCCGCATAGCGCAGCAGCGCATCATCCTCGACCGCCGAGATGGGCGTGAAATCGCGATGCGCGATCCACTCCTCGCGGTTGAACTTGGTGATGTGGTTCGACACCGCGCATAGCGTCAGATAGACGATCTTGCGCGGATAGGGCGTGATGTTGGGCGGCGAGGCGTGAACCAGATTGCCGTGGAACATCAAGACCGAACCCGGCTTGCCCGTCGGCGCGACGATGCCGCCCTCCTCGGCGAGCTGGGTGATGGTCTCGCGGTCGAGCGTCCACAGCGGATAGGACGTCGTCTTCAGATCGTGGCCGGCGGCGAGCACGCCCTTCTTGTGGCTCTTGGGGATGAACATCAGCGGGCCGTTGATCGGCATCACCTCGTCCAGGAACACGGCGATGTTCATCGCGCGCGGCTCGGGCATGCCGTCGTCGCGCGCCCAGGTGCCGTAATCCTGGTGCCATTGCCAGACCTCGCCGTCGAAGGGCGCCTTGGCGTTGATCTTGAACTGGTGCACATAGACCGGCTCGCCGAAAAACTGCATGAGCGGCTCGACGAGGCGCGGATGCGCGCCGAGCAGCCGGAAGGCCTCATTATAGGTGTGGGCGGCGAAGGCGGTGCGGGGCGCGCCGGAGCTTTCGCGCCAGACCTCCTTGCGGTCGCTGCGGTAGATCGCCTCCGCCTCGCTGCGCAAAACCGCGACCTCGGCGTCGGAAAAGCAGTTGGGCATGAAGAGATAGCCCTGCTCGTCGAATTCGCGCAATTGGTCCTGGGTAAGCTTCATTGGTCGACCTCCCTGATCGGCCGCCTCGTCCGGGCGGTTGATTGCTTTTCATAAAGTCTAACGCCAATTGTGGCCTTTTCGCAGGGATTTCCGTTATAGGAGGCAGGCTCCACTGAGACGAAGCGAGGCTGCCCACCCGCCGAGGCACGCCGCGACGCAAGGGACGATCCATGGCCGAAATGATGCATACGCTTTTGATGCTCGCCGCCGTGCTGGCCATGGGGGCGGTGGTGGCGCGGAAGCTCGATGTCGCGCCTTCGATCGTGCTGCTGATCGCGGGGCTGACGCTGGCGCTCATCCCCGGCTTTCCGACCGTCGAGCTGGCGCCGGAGCTCGTGCTGCTCGGCATATTGCCGCCGCTGATCTACTCCGCCGGGGTCGCCATGAGCTGGCGCGAATTCCGCTTCAACCTGCGCCCGATCATTCTGCTGGCCTTCGGCGGCGTCATCTTCACCACCTGCGCGGTGGCGCTGGCGGCGCATTGGCTGCTCGGCATGCCGCTGGGCGTTGCCTTCGTGCTCGGCGCCATCGTCGCCCCGCCCGATACCGTCGCGCCGATCGCCATCGCCCGCCGGCTCGGACTGCCGCGCCGCCTCCTCGTGGTGCTTGAAGGCGAGGGCCTCGCCGACGACGCGACCGCGCTCATCCTCTACCGCTTCGCGGTGGCGGCGGTGGCGACGGGCGTGTTCGAGTTCGGCGAGGCGGTCGGCGGCTTCGCGCTGATCGTGCTCGGAGAAATTGCCTGGGGCCTGGTCATCGGCTGGCTCAGCCTGCGCCTGCGCCGCTGGGCGCACGATCCGCGCGTCGAAATCACCCTGTCGCTGATGACGCCCTATCTCGCCTTCTGGTTCCCAGAACATGTCGGCGGCTCCGGCGTGCTGGCGACGGTCACCGCCGGACTGTTCGTGAGCTGGAACGGCCCGCTGCTGATCCCTTCGGCGACCCGGCTGCAAGGCATCTTCTTCTGGGACTTGGCGATCTATCTGCTCGAGGGCTCGGTGTTTCTCGTCACCGGCCTGCAGGCGCGCACAATACTCGACCGCATCGGCGAGGAAGGTGTGCGCGACGTCATCGCCAGCACCTTCGTCGTGCTCCTGGTGCTGATCGTGACGCGGTTCATCTGGGTCTATCCGGCGATCTATCTGCCGCGCTGGCTGAGCCCGGCGCTCGCCGTGCGCGACCCGGCGCCGCCGTGGCAGCAGCCCTTCCTCATCGCTTTTGTCGGCGTGCGCGGCGTGGTCTCGCTGGCGGCGGCGCTTGCCATCCCGCTGACGACGTCGACCGGCGCGCCCTTCCCCTATCGCGACGAAATGCTCTCGATCACCTTCGGCATTATCATCCTGACGCTGGTCGGCCAGGGCCTGGTGCTGCCGGCCATCGTGCGCTGGCTGGGGCTGGGGACGATCCAATCCGCCGAGGCGCTGCGCGAAGAGGCCGACGAGATCCGCGCCCGGCGCAACGCGCTGAACATGGTCAAGCGCCGGCTCGACGAGCTGGAGGCCAAGGGCGATCTGCCGCCGGAGGTGCTGACCGCGCTGCACCGGCGCCAGGAGCACCGCGTCAGCCGCCTGCCGCAGCCGGCGTCCGAGGGCGGCGAGCCGCTGCACCGGATTTCTGAATTGAAATATCAGCTCATCACGCTGGAGCGGAACTACATCCACAACCTGCTGCGCGACGGCAAGATCACCGACGAGTCGCGGCGCCGGATCGAGCGCGAGCTGGATCTGGAGGAGGCGAGCATCGCCTGCCGGGTCGACGGCAGCGCGGAGCTGCCGATTTAAAGACGTGACGTCGAGAGGCGGCGCCGACCCCAATCCATCCACGCCCTCATACGAAATCCCCGCGAAGGCGGGGATCCAGTAAAGGGCGGCATCAGCCGTTGGGCGTTCGCCTAGCCGCGACTACTCGGCGTACTGGATCCCCGCCTTCGCGGGGATTAGGAAACGGGAGATTCGGCAGCCCGTTAACAGCAGCCCTGCGCGCGGAACCAGTGCGTCACGGCGGCCTCGAAGGGGGACCACGCCTCTTGCAGCGCGGCGTAGCGCGGGACGTTGCGCCGGTACAATTCCCGCAGCTCGGTCTCCAGGGCGGGCAGGTCGATGCCGGTCGGCTGGCCGTCGCGGGCGACGGTGCGGCCCGCGATCACCACCTCCCGCACGCAGCCGCTATTGCCGCGTGCGAACAGCAGGTCGATGGGGTCGATGGGCATGATGGCGTCGCGGTCGAGGCGGTCGAGGTCGATGATGGTGAAATCGGCCGGCTCGCCGATGGCGAGGACACCCGTTCCCGGCGCGCCGGTCGCCTTGCGGCCGTTCCTCACCGCCAGCGACAGGAAATCGGCGCGGCTCCAGGTGCGCTCGAAGCCTAGGCCGTTATGCATCATCTGTACGAGGCGCAATTCGCGGATGGCGTCGTCGTCCTCGTCCAGCGCGATGCCGTCGACGCCGACCGCGATGCCGCAGCCGCGCCGATGCGCGTCGGCGATGGGCCCGAGACCGGAATGCAGATGCAGGTTGGAGCTGAAATTGGTGACGATGGTCGCGCCGCTTTCGGCGATCATATCGAGTTCTTCCTGGCGGGCATGGACGCAGTGGGCGAGCGTCAGCCGCTCCGAGAGCAGGCCGATATCGCGCAGATAGCGCACCATGCCGCCGGGAAAGGCCCGGTCGGCCCATTGCCGCTGATAGATCGTCTCCAGGAGATGCATGTGGATGCGCCGCCCGGTCGCCGCCGAGCGCTCGGCGATGGCCTCCAGCAGCGCGGGCGAGCACCATTGCACGCCGGCCGGACCGTACTGCACGTCGATCATCGGCCCGGCGATGGCCGCGTGGATGCCGTCGACCAGATCGAGATAGGCGGCGGGCGTCATCGGCGGCCGCAGAAAGATGTCCTCGATCGTGCGCCGCGCCTCGGGCGGCAGCGCGTCGAGCACCGGGCGGCTGTCGCCGTAGACCAGCGGGTTCTGGTCGCGCACCGCCAGCGCGAAGGCGATGCGGATGCCGACGTCGCCGGCCGCGCGCGCGACGGCCCTGGCCTCGTCGATGACCGGCATGGTGCCGCTGAGCCGGGTGTAATGCACCATCATCGCGCCGCAGCCGGAGCGGGCGCAGCGCGCGAGCGCAGCGGCGGCCTGCATGTAGGGATCGGCTGGCGTGCCGAAAACCGAGCGCGCGATCCAGATCTCCAGCGGCATGTTGGAGGCGCCGAAGGAGGTGGCGCTCGGGCGGGCGTGGTCGTGGGCGTTGGCGAGCGCCGGGACGATCAGCGTGCCGCCGCCCGATGGCGCCGGCGTGCCGTCGGTGATCGCGGTGATGATCCCGTCATGATGCCGGATGGTCGCGTTGGTGAGAAGCCCCCGCTCGCCGCCGCAGAAGACTGACGTCGCATGTACGGATTCGGTCATTTGCGTTCTCCTATGGCGAAGTCATCCTCGTGGCACAGCCCGATTTCCTCTCCCTTGGGAGCCCTCGGCCAAATCCGGCAAGCGCTCATCCGTCGCCCCGGCCGTCAGAGCCGGGGCCCACTCGCTTCTCCGCGAGCACGGTGCCGGCTGATCCGCGAGTGGATCCCGGTTCGGCCTGACGGCCGCCCGGGACGACGAGAGAAAAGTCGCCTGGGTCCGCGACCTGTCAGTTCGCCGTGTAACTCAGCTCGCGCTCTCCCCGCGCGGGCAGGTAATCGCGCGAAAAAATCTCGGCGGGTGTGGGGGTGCGGGTCAATTGATAGCCCTCGACGACGATGCCGATGGCGCGGGTCATGCGGTCGTCCTTGATGTCGCCGACGCCGATCTCCTTCATCTCCGGCGAGACGATCAGCTTATCGAAAGAATATTGCAAACGCCTCTTTTCGACCGCGACATTGATCAGATTGTCGAAATTCACCGCCGCCGCCATGCCGGCATTCTGGTCCTTGGCCACCTCGATCAGCGCCTTGTTGGTCGCCCGCACCAGACCGGCGACCGCCTTCGGATTCTCCGCGATCAGCTTGCGCGACACCATCAGCCCGTTCGAGTAGAGGTCCAGCCCGAACTCGCCGAAGGTGAACCACTTATAATCCTTGTCCGGATCCTGGCGGTTCAAGACGAGGTTGAAATAGCTGGTGATGTTGAAGACCAGGGCGGCGTCGATGTCGCCCTTGATCATCATCGGCTCCTGCAGGTTCGGCGCCATGTTCGACAGCTTGATCTTGGCCATGTCGAGGCCGTTCTTGTGGGCGAACACCGGCAGCAGCCGCGTCGTCGGGGTCCCTTGAGCGCCGCCCAGGATGCGCCCCTCGAAATCCTTCGGGGAATTGATGCCGCTCGACGCCTTGGTGACGATGGCGAAGGGCGGCTGGTTCCACATCATGTAGACCATGACGGGCGCTTCGTTCGGCCGTGTCGAGGCATTCTGAATGATGGCGTTCACATCCCCAAAACCGGCGTCATAGGCGCCCGACATGATGCGCGTGACGGTCGCGCCCGAGCCTTCGCCCTGGTCGATGGTGACGTCCAGCCCCTCGGCCTTGTAGTAGCCCTTGTCGCGGGCGAGGAAGAAGGCGGCGTCCGAGCCTTGGGTCTTCCAGCCGAGCGTGAACTTGATCTTGGTCTCCTGCGCCGCCGCCGGGCCGCTGAGCAGCAGGCCGGCGAGGATGAGGCCGGTCAGTCGTTTGAACATGGGTCTTCTCCATTCAGTGTGGGGGTTTTTCTTGTGGCGGGATGGCCGCCGCCGGTCTCACGCGGCGACCAGGTCGTTCTTGCGCGTCGCCCAGCCGGTGACGCGGGCCTCGATCAGCGAGAAGGCGACGTAAAGGGCGACGCCGAGCGCTGCCAGGATGAACAGCCCGGCGAATACCAGCGGCACGTCGAAATTCGACGAGGCGCTCATCATGACGTTGCCAATGCCGCGATTGGAGGCGACGGTCTCGGCCAGCACCGTGCCGACGAAGGCGTAGGTGATGGCGACCTTTAGCGAGGCGAAGAAGAACGGCATGGTGCGCGGCAGGCCGACATTCCAGAGGATGTCCATCTTGCTGGCGCCGAGCGCCTTCAGCACGTCTTCGAGTTCCGGCTCGGTGGTGGCGAGGCCGGTCGCGATGTTCACGACGATCGGGAAGAAGCAGATTGCCAGCGAGGTCAGCACGGCCGGCACCGTGCCCGAGCCGAACCAGAGCACGAAGATCGGCACCACCGCGACTTTCGGGATCGAGGAAAAGCCGATCAGCAGCGGATAGACGGTGTCGTAGGCGACGCGCGAGACGCCGATCATCGCGCCGAGGAAGACGCCGAGCGCCACGCCCAGCGCGAAGCCGACCATGGTCGTGGAGAGCGTCTGGAGGATGTGCGGCCAGAGCACCGGGAAGCGCGCGATCAGCGTTTCGATCACCTGCGAGGGGCGCGGCAGGATCAGGTCGGACATGCCGGAAATCAGGCAGAAGGCTTCCCATCCGGCGAAGAAGAGGACGATCAGCCCGCCGGACCAGAGTTTTTGCGTCAGTTTCAGATCGGCCATCATGCGCTCACTTCCGCCTGGGCCGCGCCGCGCGCATCGACGATCAACTCGCGCAGGCGCTGGTTTAGGGCGACGAAATCGGGCTCGAAGGTCATGGCGATGTTGCGCGGGCGCTGGAAGGCGACCGGCGCGTCGTCAATGATGCGGCCGGGGCGGGCGCTCATCACGCAGATGCGGCTGGCGAGGAAGGCGGCCTCGCGCAGATCGTGGGTGACGAGCAGGACGGTCGGGCGATAGCTCAGCCAGAGGTCTTGCAGGATCGACCAGAGTTCCTCGCGGGTGAACTGGTCGAGCGCGCCGAAGGGCTCGTCGAGCAGCAGCATCCGGGGCTCATGGATCAGCGCGCGGCAGAGATTGGCGCGCTGCAACATGCCGCCGGAGAGCTGCCAGGGGTAGCGGGAGGCAAAGCCTTTCAGCCCGACTTGCGCCAGCAGCGCGTGGGCCTTGTCGCGGAATTCGCTGCGTTTTTTCTGGCGGTAGGCGGCGCGGAAGGGCTGCACGATCTTCAGCGGCAGCATGACGTTCTTCTCGATGGTCAGCCAGGGCAGCATGGTGGGGTTCTGGAACGCCATGCCGATGCGCAGCGCCTTGGCAGCCACCTCCCGCCCGCCGACGATGACGACGCCCGCGCTCGGCTGCACGAGGCCGCTGACGAGGCGCAGGATCGTTGACTTGCCGCAGCCGGACGGGCCGACGAGGGCAACGAATTCGCCATCCGGGATGCGCAGCGTGGTGGCGGCGAGCGCGGGCACGGAATTCGCGCCGCGCCCGAAGGTTACCGACGCTTGCGAGAGCTCCACGGCAAGCGCCGGGCGCGGCATTGGGGGCGCTGAGATCGCGGGTTCGTCGATAGTCGGCACAAGCCGCGGCTGCATAATGGTCATACGAGATTGTATGCAAGCGCAGTGCCAGATTGAGATTTGCGGCCGATTAGGGGGCGGCGCTTGTCGGGAGTGGCCCGACGCTACGCCGCCGCTTACACCGCGCCTAAAATCAACGTCCTCTCGCCCCGGCCGTCAGAGCCGGGGCCTATTGGCATTTCCCAAAATTGCCGAGGCAAGAGGACAGGCGAGTGGGCCCCGGCTCTACGGCCGGGGCGACGGTAATTAACTGGCAAAGCCGCATTTCCCATGGCTAGGATTGCGCAGCTAAGCCTCGATCCCACGCTGCATCAGGATACGCTCGGCGCTATCGTTCCAGACGTCCATCTTTACGATCAGACCGTCCTTCACCACGAACCGGTCGACATAGCGGTTGCCTTCGAACGCCGTCCCGTCCGGCCATTCGCCGTATAAGGTGCCGATGCTGTACACCACGGTCTCGCCCTCCCCTGGGCAGACATCGAACCGGTCCATCCGCTTTTTCACCCATTTGTAGCGCATGGCATTGAAGCCGGTGGGGCCGCTCGGGTGGTCGAATTCGCGGCCGCCGGTGAAGGTGATCACCGTCCCCGGCTTCATGTAGCGCGCGGCGGTCTCGGGGTCGGGCACCATCGAGGCTTCGAGATAGGTGCGCACGAGCTCGGCGTCGGATTGGGTGGTCATGGACGTCTCCGATTGTCACTCAGGCGCCGGCGCTGCATGCGCCATGCCAAACGCTTGGCACGGTTCTTGTACGCCCCACGCCGATGATCACAGACAGCGCATTCGACCATATCTTCCGCCAGGCCGCCATCGCCGGACGCGATACGCCCGTCGACATCGGCGTCAAGGCCGGACGCATCCTCGCCATCGAACCTTACCTCGCGGCCGACGCGCTGGATGTCGCCCTCGGCGGCCGCTATGTGATCGCGGGCTTCGTCGACACCCATATCCATCTCGACAAAGCCTGCCTGCTCGGGCGCTGCGGCCATGTCCAAGGCGGCCTTGCCGGAGCGCTCGCCGCCGTCTCCGCCATGAAGCGCGATTTCACCGTCGAGGATGTTTACGCGCGCGGCGCGCTGGCATTGGAAAAAGCCATCCTCAAGGGCACGACCCGGATGCGCACCCATGTCGAGATCGACCCCCGCATCGGCCTGCGCAGTTTCGAGGCGATCAAGGCGCTGAAAGCCGACTATCGCTGGGCCATCGACCTGTCGATCTGCGTCTTCCCGCAGGAAGGGCTGACTAACGACCCCGGCACCGAGGAGCTGTTGACCGCCGCGCTCGAGAACGGCGCCGACGCGCTCGGCGGCTGCCCCTATATGGACACCGACCCGCTCGCGCATCTGGAACGGCTGTTCGGCCTCGCCGCCCGCTTCGATGTCGATCTGGATTTCCATCTCGATTTCGATCTCGACCCGTCCTGGCTGCGGCTCGAAGACGTCTGCCGGCTGACCGAGGCGCGCAAATATCAGAACCGCGTCGCCATCGGCCATGTCACCAAGCTCTCCGCGCTCGCGCCCGAGCCGTTCGCCCGCATGGCTGCGTGCCTCGCCGAAAGCGGCGTCGCCGTCACCGTGCTGCCCGCGACCGACCTCTACCTCATGGGCCGCGACGCCACGCAGAACATCCCGCGCGGCCTGACGCCCGCCCACCGGCTGCATGAAAGCGGCGTGCTCGCCTCCATCGCCACCAACAATGTGCTGAACCCCTTCACGCCATTCGGCGACTGCTCCCTCCTCCGAATGGCGAATTTTTATGCAAATGTCGCGCAAATCGCCCCGGACGGCTTCGGCCTCTGCATGGATCTCGTCACCGCGCTGCCCGCCCGGCTGATGAACCTGACCGATTACGGCATCGCCATCGGCAACCCCGCCGACCTCATCGTCCTCGACGCGCCGGATGCGCCGACCGCGCTGGCGGAACTGGCCGAGCCAGTCATGGGTTTCAAGCAGGGCCGCCAGACCTTCCTGAAGCCGCCGGCGCGGCTCTGCTCCCCCTGACGCAGCGCGGCCCGCCGGCAACCGCAATTCAGCGGGGCAAACCGGCAAATCGGTCAGGACGGCAAAGGCGGCGGGGAGTAAGCAGACCGCATGGCGCTGTTCGAACTCACGCTGATCCTCTTGCTGGTTGCGATCCTGATGCTGCAGGTGTCGCGGCGCTTCACCATTCCCTACCCGACCATCCTGGCGCTGGCGGGCGTGGTGGTCGCCGCCCTGCCGTGGGCGCCCGACATCGCCATCGACCCGCATCTGGCGCTCGCCCTGTTCATCGCCCCGGCCCTGCTCGATGCGGCCTATGACCTGCCCCCGCGCGCCCTGCGCCGCAACTGGCTGCCCGTCATCATGCTGGCGGGCGTCGCGGTGCTGCTGACCACCGCGGCCGTCGCCTGGGCAGGCGTGGCGCTCGCCGGATTGCCGCTCGCCGCCGCCATCGCGCTCGGAGCCATCGTCGCGCCGCCGGATGCCGCCGCCGCCTCGGCCATGCTGAGCCATTTCGAATTGCCGCGCCGCACGGTCACCGTGCTGAAGGGCGAAAGCCTGCTCAACGACGCCGTCGCGCTGCTGATCTTCAGCGGCGCCGTCAGCGCGGCCACGGCGTCGGAATCATTTGGCAGCCTGGCGCCGCAACTGCTCATCGCCGCGCCCGGCGGCCTCATCCTGGGCATCCTGTTCGGCAAGCTCTACCTGAGGCTTTCGGCGGGGCTGGCGGGCACCCTCGGCGGCACGCTGTTCGAATTCGTCGCCACATTCGGCGCCTGGATCATTGCCGAACGGCTGCATCTGTCGGCCGTGCTCTGCGTCGTCGCCTATGCCATGACCATCGCCCGCTATATCCCCGAGCGGCAATCGCCGCGCGACCGCGTGCATTCCTACGCGGTCTGGGAGGCGACGGTGTTCCTGGTCAATGTGCTGGCCTTCCTGCTGATGGGCTTGCAGGCCCGGGCGATCCTCACTCGGCTCGAGCGGAGCGATCTCTGGGACGCGCTCGCCTTCGCCGGCATCGTGCTCGCCATCGTCATATTGGTGCGGCTGGCCTGGGTGATGCTCTATAACCGGGCGATCAACCTCATCTTCGCCAGGATCAACCGCAAGGGCGCGCCGAGCATCGCGCAGAGCCTCGTCGTCTCCTGGTGCGGGATGCGCGGCCTGGTGACGCTGGCGACGGCCCTCGCCCTGCCTCCCGGCTTCCCGGCGCGCGACACCATCGTGCTGGCGGCGCTCGCCGTTGTGCTCGGCACGCTGATCCTGCAGGGGCTGACGATCGGGCCGCTGATCCGGTTCCTCGCCTTCAAGCGCGACGATTCCTTCGACCGCGAAATGGCGGCGGCGCGGGTGGCGCTGATCGACGCCGCACTCAGCGATCTCGGCGGCCGCGACGATGAGGCCGCCAGGGGCCTGCGGGCCGTCTACGTCGCCGACCACGCCGCGACCGTCGGCGGCCTCAATCCGCGCCACGTCTCCGAAACCGATCGCCTGCGCCGCCGCAGCATCGCCGCCAAGCGCAAGACCCTCGCCGAAATGCGCCGCTCCGGCCAGATCGAGGACGATGTGTTTCACGCGCTGGAAATGGAACTGGACTGGGCGGAACTGGCGTCCTCACCGCCTGAACGGTTCGAAATCGTCGAGGGCTGACTCAGTCTTGCCGCATGGTTTGCAAGATCGATGGCATTCGATGGGCCGCATCCGTCGGCGCCGCTCCTTCCATTCGCGCATACGCGCGCCTTATCCGGCGCTCAGTAACCAATCGCGGCGCGCCTCCGGTCCCTCGTTCACCTTGATGCCGGTTTCTTGGCGCGGAAATCTCGCAGTTAATATAAGCATTATAAATAACAGCTCGGGAACGGCTGTCTCGCGCACAACGCAAAACGATATCTGGATCGTCCGAGCAAGGGAATGCGATCTTTGCAGGCGCGCGCCGAATTGACCAACTCCTATTCTTGGCGGTGAGGCGACGTTGACAGCGCAAGCGCTCAAATTCGGGCCGTTTCAACTGATGCCCGCGCAGCGCATGCTGCTGCAGAACGGCAAGCCGCTGGCCGTCGGCGGCCGGGCGCTGGACATTCTCATTGCCCTGGCGGAACGCCCTGGCGATGTCCTCGGCAGGGATGAGCTGGTCGCGCGGGTCTGGCCGAATGTGCATGTGGCGGAAGCCAATTTGCGCGTCCACGTCGCCGCGCTGCGCAAGGCGCTGGGCGATGGACAGGGCGGCAATCGCTACATCACCAATGTCGCCGGCCGCGGTTATTGCCTGGTGGCGCCGGTGACCCGGCTCGACGGCACGGCGGACTCCCCCCCGGCGCCGGAAGGCGAGATGCCGCGCCCGTCATTGCTGGTCCGGATGATCGGACGCGACGACGTGCTCCAGAGTCTCGAAACCAAACTGCCGCAACGCCGGTTCATCACCATCGTCGGCCCCGGAGGCATCGGCAAAACCACCTTGGCCCTCACCCTCGCCGACCGCCTCGCCGCGTCCTATGGCGACGGCGTGGCTTTCGCCGATTTGGCCGCTCTCGCCGACGCCTCGCTCGTCCCCGCGGCCGTTGTCTCGGGTCTCGGCCTGTCGTCCGGCACGCAGGAGCTCACCGCCGCGATCCTGTCTTTCCTGAGGGAGCGCCGGACGCTGCTGCTGCTGGACAATTGCGAGCATGTCATCGACGCCGCCGCCACGCTGGCCGAGGCCATTTATCAGAATGCCGCCGGCGTCCACATCCTCGCCACCAGCCGCGAACCGCTGCGCGCGGAGGGGGAATGGGTGCAGCGCCTGTCCTCCCTCCCAGCCCCTGCCTCCCACGCGTCGCTGACCGCGGCGGAGGCGCTCGCCTACCCCGCCGTGCAGCTTCTCGTCGAGCGCGCCATGGCCAGCGTCCACGCTTTCGAGCTCCGCGATGCCGATGTGCCTCTCGCCGCCGAACTTTGCCGCAAGCTCGACGGCAATCCGCTTGCCATCGAACTGGCGGCGGCGCGTCTGGAACAGTTCGGCATCGCCGGGCTGGTCGAACGGCTCGACGACCGCTTTTCGCTGTTGTCGCGTGGCCGCCGGACCGCCCTCCCCCGCCACAAGACGCTCCGGGCCATGCTCGACTGGAGCCATGATCTGCTCGGCGAGACTGACCGGGCGGTGCTGCGCCGGTTCTCGATCTTCAAGAGCCTCTTCACGCTGGAATCGGCCATCGCCATCGCCGCCGACGATGAGATCGGCGAGGCGCAGATGCTGGACGTCATCAGCAATCTGACGATGAAATCGCTGCTGACCGTCGATCTGGCGGGCGAGAACGTGTGCTACCGGCTCCTCGACACCACCCGCGCCTATGCCGCCGAAAAGCTGACCGAGAGCGGCGAGCGCGACGCCATCGCCCTCCGCCATGCCCGGCGCTGCTGCATCATGCTGGCGAAGGCCGAGCGGGATTGGCCCGAGCAGCCCGTCTCGCGCTGGCTGGCGATCTACGGCCGCCGCATCGATGATGTCCGCGCCGCGCTCGACTGGTGTTTTGGCCCAACCGGCGATACCGCCATCGGCATCGGGCTGACGATCGCCTCCTCGCCGCTCTGGTTCCAGCTCTCCTACATGGATGAATATCTGGCGCGCATCGAGTGGGCGCTCGAGCAGGCCGGCAAGCTCCAAATGTTGGATCCAGACCGGGAAATGCGCCTGCGCATCGAGCACGGCCACGCGCTCTGGCACGCCAAGGGTCCCGGCCCGGAGATGGAGGCCGCCTTCGGGCGGGCGCTCGAACTTGCCGAAGATCTCGCCTCCCCGGCGCATCAACTGGAGGCACTGTGGGGCCTCTGGACCGTGCGCAACGCCGGCGGCGACTATCCGGCGACGCTCGCCCTGGCGCAGCGATTCCGCGCGATCGCGATCCTTTCGGGCGATGACAAACACCGGATGATCAGCGACCGCAATCTGGCGATCTCGCATCATTTTCTCGGCAATCACGCGCTCGCCCTGGAGCATGCCAACGCCGCGCAGGGCTTTCCGGACGCCACCATGCGCCGCAGCCGCAATGTGGGTTTTCAGCTCGACCAGCAATTCGCGGTGCGCACGCTCATCTGCCGGATTCTCTGGGTGCACGGCCTGCCCGATCAGGCGGCCCGATGCGCCCAGGATTGCGTCGAGCAAGCCTTGGCCGCCGGGCACAGTTTATCGCTATGCTATGCGCTGGCGATCGGCGCCTGTCCCGTCGCGATCTGGTCGGGCGATTTGCCGGAGGCCCGGCGGCTGACGACGCTGCTCGACGACTGCGCCCGGCGGCGTTCGCTGATCTATTGGCAGCGCTGGGGCTGGTGCTTTGCCTCGGCGCTCGCCCTCGCCGAGCGCGATGCGGGCGTGCCCGAGCGGCCGGTGCCGCTTCCGGCGTGCGATGGAAATTTGATACCGCGCCAGCTCGAGACCATGGCGACGCTGCATGAGGCGCTGACCGACCCGGCGGTGATCGCCAATGTCGCGCGGGGCAATGCGGGCTGGTGCGCGCCTGAGATCCTGCGCGTGCAAGGCTTAGCAGCCCTGACCCAAGCGTCGCCCGAGGCCGCCTGCGGCGCCGAGGCGCTCTTTCGCCGCTCGCTCGATCTGGCCCGCCGGCAGCAGGCGCTTTCCTGGGAATTGCGCACCGCCGTCAGCCTGACGCGGCTTTTGCGGGACCTCGGCCGCGACAGCGAAGCGCTGGATTGCCTGACCTCCGTGCACAGCCGTTTTACCGAGGGCTTCGCCACGGCGGACCTGCAGAAGGCAAGCCGGTTGCTGGCGGATCTCACGGCTTGCGGCCAGCCCAGGCCGTAAATCTCCGCGAAGCTGGACCGGACATAAAAAAGCCCGCCGCGGCGGGAGCGCGCGCGGCGGGCGGGACAGTGCCGAGGGTGAGAGAGGGAGGTGCACTGCCCCAACTAGTCAGCACCTTGTCCGCCGGGAATAAGCAGCAAGGCAGTATCCGGTGGGAGGACCGGATGCGCGGCGACGATGCGCCGAACTCTTGGCAATCGCGCTGCGAGCCGGACAGAGGCGGGCGACGCCAATGTCAGGGTCTCGTCCGCCAAGCCACCCCGTGGCCAGCCCGAGCTACCGAAACAGCTTACGGCGCGCGAATGGCCGGGCCTTGCAGGTCTATGCCGTTTTTGTCGGATCGGCGGGATTTGCGGTCATCAATCTTCCAGGCCGAATGCGGCGCGCAGGCACTGCGCGGCCTGGGCCATGGCGGCGCGCGCCGGCGCGGTATCGGCGAGCGCGTTCAGCAGCACGAAATCATGGATGGTGCCGTTATAGCGGGTGGCGGTGACGGTCACGCCGGCCTCGATCAGCTTGCGGGCATAGGCCTCGCCCTCGTCGCGCACCACGTCGTTCTCGGCAAGGATGATGAGCGCCTCGGGCAGATCGTTGAGCTGTTCGGCGCTGGCCAGCAAGGGAAAGGCCGTGATCTCACCGCGCACATCGTCCGGAAACGCCGCATTGAGATAAGCCTGCATGGCGCTGCTCGTCAGCCACGGCCCGAGCGAGAATGCCGCGTAGGATGGGGTGCCGCCGGCATCGGCTGTGATGGGATAGAACAGCACCTGCCTGACGATCTCCGGCCCGCGCCGCGCCTTGGCCATCAGCGTCAGCGCCGCGGCCATATTGCCGCCCGCGCCATCGCCGGCGACCGCGATCCGCGCGGGGTCGAGGCCGAGCCTGTCGGCATGGACCGCGATATATTCGAGCACGGCATAGGCTTCCTCGTTCTGCACGGGATAGCGGGCTTCCGGCGCGAGGGTGTAATCGACGAAGACAATCGCCGCGCCGGCGGCATTGGCCAGATCGCGCAGGAGCCGGTCATGGGTGCGCCTGCCGCCCATCACCCAGCCGCCGCCATGGCAATAGACGATGGCGGGCAGGACCGGCTCGAACGCCGCCGGCCGTACGATGCGCACCACCACTGACCCGGTCGGCCCGACCGGCAGCCGCAAGTCCTCGACATAGGCGGCGCGCCGGCCAACGAGGCCGGATTGAATGGCGGAAAAGCAGCGTCGCGCGTCGGCATGGTTCGGGCCATGCAGGCAGGAAACGGCCACCGAATCGACGAAGGCTTGCGTCCGAGCGTCCAAAAGCGGGGCGGTAATTGGCAGTTCGATCAGCATTCAAATCGTCCCATTGCGTCAAGCGGGGGCACCCGGCGCGCGCCTCGGATGGGCGCGTCACGACATCTCAACGCTGATCCTCGCGGTTTGGATGCGGAATTGTGAGTTAAGCGATGATTAAAAATGTTGGCCCCGGGACACGGCAAGCGCCGTTCGTGGACGCTTTTGCCTCATTCCCGCAATGGCACGGCGCTAACGCAAAATTAGACCTGGCGTCAGCGGCCAAAGCAATCATGGATTTTCCCTCCTTTAGTTCGGATGTTGAACGGATCGGTAAGCATGTGGTCCGCTGAAAAACGCAGCATTGTGCGACAGCGTTTTTGTATCTCCTAACAACCGCTTGCATCGCTTTACTCGATTCCCCTGGGAGAATGCCTCACCCTTTCGGCAAGTCGCCTGATTTGCCTTCAGTCATGACGACCTTCAGGAGTGGTGAGATGTCCTTTGTTCAGATTAAAAGCACTGAAAATCCTTCCAATATCGTCTTCCCGAACTTTCTCCCGCGCTCCGCACCCGCCGACCGTTCCGAGCCCACCCCGCAGGGGCCCGAGGATGACGGCAAGCGCGACGTGGACGCGATCATCGTGTTGCTGCTGAAGCAGGCCGAACTGGCCTGGGAGAGCGATCTCGAAGGCGCAAAGGTCTGCGTCAAGCACGCCTGCTCCCTGCTGCAGACCGAGCGCGCCCGCAACGGCGCCGAACTTGAACAGCCGGCGGAAGGACCTGCCCGCGGCGGCCTCGCGCCCTGGCAGGTGCGCCGGGTCATCAGCCATATCGATGCGCATCTGGACAGCCAGTTGACCGGCAATGAACTCGCCGGCATCGCCACTTTGAGCAACGGCCATTTCAGCCGCGCCTTCAAGGAGAGCACCGGCCAGACCCCGCACGCCTATGTCACGCGCCGCCGCATCCAGCGCGCCCAGGCGATGATGCTGGCGGGCGACGAGCCGCTTTGCCAGATCGCGCTGACCTGCGGCTTTGCCGATCAGGCGCATTTCTCGCGGCTGTTCCGGCGGCTGGTCGGCGTCAGCCCGAATGGCTGGCGGCGCGAGCGGCGCGTCGGCGCGCAACTTGTCGAGGTCAAGAGCCGCAGCTTCATGTGAACCGGCGAAATCTCCGATCCGAACCATCTTGACCGGCGCCTGTGTCTCCCGACACGGGCTCCGTCACGCCGGGAGAGCCGGCGATCCAAAGGCGTGCGCCGGCTCTGACCGCATGCCGGCGGGCGGTTCCACCGTACCGGCCAGCCCCAAAAAAATAGCTCCCCCAGACTAAATTTCCGCGACCCGCCATCGTCCAATCTGACGATGCGAGCACCCAATCCGTTGAGAGACAGACCATGCCGGACTCCGCCCGCGACCCGGTGATCGATGCATTGCGCGGCGTGGCGCTGCTCGGCATCCTGGCGGCGAACCTGCCCTTTTTCGGGATGCCCGGCGGCGTCGCGGGGAGCTGGTGGCGTGCCGAATTTCCGGGCGCGCCGGATCTTGCCGCCGCCTTCATCATCCGCGCGGCCTTCGAAAACACCTTCATCCTGATCTTCTCATTCCTGTTCGGCTACGGCGCCGCGCGCCAGCTCGAAAGCGGCAACGCCGCATGGTTCCGCAAGCGCCTGCTGGTCCTCGCCGGTTTCGGCATCGTCCATGCCCTGCTGTTCTGGGCGGGCGACATCCTGCTGGCCTATGCGCTGATCGGGCTGGCCCTGCCCGCCGCAGTCAGATGGCCGGTCAAGCGCCTGCTGCGCGCGGCGATCGTGCTGTGGGTCGCCGCCATCATCGGCAACGCGGTGATCGGGATAGCGCTCGCGATCCTCCACCCGCCTCTGCCGGACGCGGTTGCGGCGCTCGCGCTATTCCGCTCGCGCGATATCGCCGCCATGTTCGGCATCCGGCTCGCCGAATGGGCCGAGTTCTACATCTTTGGCAGCTTCGTGCTCGCCCCGCTGATCGCGGGCGCATTCTTCGTCGGCGCGGCGGCGCGGAAGACTTTCGCCGGCCGCCCGTTCGCGGCAATGCTGCCGGCCGCCGAACGGCTCAGACGCGCGATCTTTTGGCCCGCGCTCCTGAGCAGCCCCGCCTATGGCGCGCTCGCCGTCGCGCCGAAACAATGGGCGGGCGGCGCCCTGATCGCGCCGGAGGTGATCTTGCGCGCCATATCCTCACCGCTGCTCGCGACGCTCATCTTCGCCGCCACGCTTCGGTTCCTGCTCTGGGCAGCCGATTGGCGGCTGACGCAGATCTTCGCCCTGAATGGGCGGATGTCGCTTTCGGTCTATATCGGCCAATCGGTGCTGATGGCACTGCTCTTCCATGGCTACGCAGTAGGCGCCTATGGCATGATCGGACCGGCCTGGGGCCTCGGCGTCGCCCTGGCGATTTTCGCCCTGATGAGTTTGGCTGCCGCGCTCTGGCGCCGCCACTTCGGGCAAGGGCCGCTGGAGGCGCTGTCCGCGCGGCTCACCGGACCACGGCTGGGGCGCGCGGCAACGACATCGGCGCCACAGGAAGAAGCCATGCAGGGAAGGCCCGGACAGTGATCCCATCGCTTGCGCCGATTTTCGTCGACGGGCTCGCGCCCTACCGGGACACGCTGGTGCTGCCCGGCGATCCGCGCGATGCCATCGAGGGGCGCGCGCTGTTCGCACCCGCGACGCTCGACCGCATGATGGACCATGCCGCCGAGCATTTCGGCGCCGGCGACCGCCGCGCGCTGGCCTCACTCTGGGCCATCGACTACGTGCATGTGCTGATGCCGGGCGTCGTCGTCGCGGGCCTGCTGCTCGGCCGCACGCTGCCCGTCGCGCTGGACGAAATCGCCCTGATCCTCGACGACGAGAAAATGCCCGGCGCCATCCGCCTGCCACATGACGGCGCCGTCACCGCCCCCGCCGATGCCTTCACCCGTTTCGATGGGCTCGTGCGCGGCCATCTGGAGCCCGCCTTCGACGCACTGGCCGCCTATTCGGGCGTCTCGCCGCGCGTGCTGTGGACGAACGCCGCCAACCTTTACGAGGCCATCGTCCGCGCGCTGGAGCAGAAGCCCGGCACACCTGCCGATCTTATCGCGGCGGCGGACCTGCTTGTGACAGGCCGCGCCTGGCCCGATGGCGGGCGCAATCATTTTCACCGCCCGGTCTTCTACTCCGACGCCGTGCCGGACAACCCGCGCTGGCGGCGGGTCTGCTGCGTGCGCTATCTGATCCCAAGCTACGATTATTGCAGCAATTGCCCGCATCTGCTCGCGGACCTGCGTAAAGGCAGCGCCCCAGCCGACGACACGACCGCGCATTGCTGATCATGCGCCGTTGATGGGGCTCATCCATCGCTCCAGGCAGTCCCGCAAATGCGCCAGCAGCCGGTGTTGATGGGCGTGAATGAAAAAATGCCCGCCGGGCCAGATCGCGGTCTCGACCGGTCCGGCAAAGAGCTCGCCCCAGGCCGCGAGGCTATCCACCGGATTGCGCGCATCTGCCTCGCCGCCGATGACGCTGGCCGGAAGCGGAAGCTTCGGCAAGAGCGCGCCCAGCTCCGGACGATAATTCGCCACCAGCCGGTAATCCGCGCGCAGCACCGGCAGCATCAGCGACAGCAAATCGGGGGACTCGAACACCTCCGGCCGCGTCCCGCCCATGGCGCGCATCTCGGCAATCAGCGCCGCGTCGGAAAAATCCTGGCGCGCCGGCCTGGCGTCCGGCCAATGCGGCGCGCGCCTCCCGGTCAGCACCAGTCCCGCGATCTGGGCGCGGCCATGCAGCCGCCGCGCCGTCTCATAGGCGAGGATGGTGCCCATCGAATGCCCGTAAAGCAGTAGCGGTGCCGCAGGCAAGCCGCTAAGGGCCTCCGCCAGCTCGGCCGCGATCACCTCCGCATGCTCGACGAGCGGCTCCGCAAAGCGCGCGCCCCTGCCCGGCAATTCGACCGGCAGAAGCTGCACCGCCCCGTCGAACCCGCGCCTCCACGGCCCGAAACTGGCCGCCGACCCGCCCGCGAACGGAAGGCAAACGATCCGCGCGCCGGCGCTCCGGTTCCAGCCGGGACCAAAAATTCGGGAAGGGTCGATCGGCATCGGATTTCGCCCGCTGGCTTGGTTGGCGACACGGCCCGCCGCCGTCACCCGCAAGCAGAAGACGCGGCCGTCCTCTGGGAATTTAGCTAAATTCCGCGCGGCTCGCGGCGTCACCTCTTCGTTCGATGCGCGTCGCAAAATCGGACGGCATTTGCTCGCAAGGACGCAACCACATGCTTCGGCCGGCCCCCGCTTCCCTCCCCACCCTTCCGCCGCAAAATTTCGCCGCCCATCTGAGCGAGCTGGCTTCGACGCGCGCGGACGACGTCGCCCTGACCTTCCTCGACGCCGCCGGCGAGACCCATTTTTCCTATGCCGTGGTGGACAAGCGCGCCCGGGCCGCCGCCGCCGCCTTGCATCGGGTCGCCGCGGCGGGCGACCGTGCCCTCATCATGCTTGACACCGGCATCGACTATGCCGCCGCCTTTTTCGGCTGCCTGCAAAGCGGCGTCATCGCCGTCCCCGCCTTCCCGCCCGAGCCGCGCCGCGCCCAGCATCAGGCCCGCCTCGCCGCCATCATCCTCGACGCCGAGCCATGCGCCATCTTCGTGCAGCGCGCCGACGCCGAAGCCGTCACCGAGATGCTGAGCGGCACGCCTGTCCGCGCCGAAATCATTATCTGCGAGGATATCGCGCCCGCCCCGGACGCCGCCGCGCAGACCCACCTGCCCGGCCCGGACGATGTCGCGCTGCTGCAATACACCTCCGGCTCCACCTCGGAGCCGAAAGGCGTCATGGTCAGCCACGCCAATCTGATGGCGAATGCCCGCCAGATGCGCCCTTTTGGCGGCGACGCGCCCGGCGATCGCGGCCTGAGCTGGCTGCCGCTCTATCACGACATGGGCCTGATGGGCGGCCTGCTGCAGCCGATCTTCGTCGGCGTGCCCGGCATCCTCATGCCGCCGAAACATTTCCTCGCCCGCCCGCGCCGCTGGCTGGAAGCGATCAGCCGCCACCGCGCCACCAGCAGCGGCGGCCCGGATTTCGCCTATAAGCTCTGCGTCGATCTGATCCCGGACGACGCGCTCGCAGGACTGGACCTGTCCTGCTGGAAAGTGGCGTTTTCCGGCTCCGAGCCGGTGCGCGCCGCCACCATGGACGCCTTCGCCACCAAATTCGCGCCCGCCGGTTTCGACGCCCGCGCGGTCCATCCCTGCTACGGCCTTGCCGAGGCGACATTGTTCGTCAGTGTCGGCGGCATGGGCAAAGGGATCTTTGCACCCGGCTTTGCGCAGGCGGATCTGGCGAAGGGGCTCGCCCGGGCGGAGCCGGACGGCGTCCGCGTCGTGTCCTGCGGCAAGCCGGGCGAGGAGCAGCGCGTCATCATCGCCGATCCGGAGACGGGCGAGGCGCTGCCCGAAGGCCGCGTCGGCGAGATCGTCGTGTCCGGGCCGAATGTGGCCCTCGGTTATTGGCGCAAACCCGAGGCCACCGCGCGGACCTTTCCTCTGCGCGGCGGCCGGCGCCAGCTCGTCACCGGCGACCTCGGATTTATGCGCGGCGGCGAATTGCACATCGCCGGGCGAAGCAAGGACCTCATCATCATCCGTGGCCAGAACATCTACCCGCAGGATATCGAGCAGCGGCTCGAATCCGAGCTGGAGCTTCTGCGCCAGGGCCGGATCGCCGCCTTTCCCGCCGAGATCGGCGGGCGCGAGGGCATCGGCATCGCCGTCGAGGTGGCGCGCTCGGTGCAGAAGCTGACGCAGCCCGAAGCGCTGGCGCAACTGATTGGCCAGACCGTCAGCGAGGCGTTCCTGGAGCCCGCCCGCGTCGTCGTGCTGCTGAACCCCGGCGCGCTGCCGCGCACATCGAGCGGCAAGCTGCAGCGCGCCGCCACGCGCCAGGGCTGGCTGGCCCGCAGCCTCGATGCCTATGCCGTGGTCGAGGATGGCGCGGCGATGTCCGGCGCCGCTGCACCCACGGAGAGCCAGGCGGATTGGACCGAGGGCGAGCGAGCGCTGGCCGCGATCTGGAGCGAGGTCCTGGGCCGCCCGGCGGTGGGCCGCGACGAGCATTTTTTTGCCGCCGGTGGCACGTCGATTTCGGCCATGCAGATGGCCGCGCGCCTCGGCGAGAGCGGCGTGACACTGGAGATGTCCGGGCTGTTCGCGACGCCGACCATCCGCAGCCTCGCCGCCGACATCGAACGGCGGAAGGGCGATGGCACTGCGGCCGGCGTCGCGATCGTGCCCGCGCCGCGCGGGGAGCGTTCGACGCAGTTTCCGCTGTCGGCGGCGCAGGCGCGGCTGTGGTTTCTGGGTCAGCTCGGCGGCTCGGCGGCGGTCTATCACATCGCGGGGGGCCTGCGGCTGTCGGGGACGCTGGATGAGACGGCGCTGCGGCGGGCGCTGGACCGGCTGGTGGAGCGGCACGAGGCGCTGCGGACACGGATGCGGCGGCTGCCCGGCGGCGATGCCGAGCAGGAGGTTTTGAGCGCGGCGTCTGTGGAGCTGGCGCAGGCGGACTTGAGCGGCTTCGACGACCGCGAGCGGCGGCTCGCCGAGCTGTCGGCGGCGGAGGCGCGCGCGCCGTTCGATCTGGAAGCCGGGCCGCTGCTGCGGGCGACGCTGGTGCGGCTGGCGAGCGATGAGCATGTGCTGCTGATCACGCTGCACCACATCATCGCCGATGGCTGGTCGATCGGGGTGCTGCTGAAGGAATTGCTGGCGATCTATGCCGGTGACGAGACGGCACTGACGCCGCTGCCGGTGCAATATGCCGATTATGCCGTCTGGCAGGCGCGGTTCCTGGAAGCCGGGGCGATGGCGCGCCAGCTCGACTATTGGCGGCAGCGCCTGGATGCCAGCGCGCCGCCCCTGCCGCTGCCGCTCGACCGTCCGCGGCCGGCGGCGGCCAGCCTGCGCGGCGGCGCTGTTGGCTTCGCGCTGGACGCGGCGCTGAGCGCAAAGATCCGGGCGCTGGCGGCAGCGCATCAGGCCACGCCGGTGATGGTGCTGATCGCCGCCTTCAAGGCGCTGCTCGCCCGCTATACCGGCGAACCGGATATCCGCATCGGCCTTGCCGCCGCAGGCCGGGGACGGCCCGAGACCGAGGCGGTGACGGGCCTGTTCGTCAACACGCTGGTGCTGCGCACGCGGCTGGATGGCGCGGCGACGTTCGCGGAGGCTTTGGCGGCGACGCGCGAGACGCTGATCGGGGCGCAGTCGCATCAGGATGTGCCGTTCGAGAAGCTGGTCGAGGCGCTGTCGCCCGAGCGAAGCCTTGCCCATGCGCCGCTGGTGCAGATCGCTTATACCCACCAGCCGGCGGCGCTCGGGACCCTGCCGCCGGTACCGGGCCTTGGCGTCGAAGCCTTCGGGCGCGAAGCGGGCGGCCAGCAATTCGATCTGGCGCTGGAGACGCGGGAGGATGCGGGCGGCCTCATCGCCGGACGCTTCGGCTACGCGCTCGACCTGTTCCGCGAGGCGACCGTTGCGCGGCTCGCCAAGGATTATGCGGCGCTGCTGGATGCCGTCACCGCCGACCCCAGCCTTCGCCTCGATGCCATCGCATTGGTGAGCCCGGAAGAGCTCGACCGCCTCTCCGCGCCCTACCCTGCCAAGCCCCTTGCGGACGCGCCGGTTCACGCGCTGATCGCGGCTCATGCCGCAGCCGGGCCCGATGCTCCGGCCGTGATCTGCGCGGATGAAACGCTCAGCCGCGCCCAGTTGGAGGCGATGGCCAATCGCATTGCGCATCGATTGCTGCGGCTGGGCGTCGAGCCGGAGGCCCGCGTCGGCATCATGCTGCCGCGCTCGGGGCGTCTGATCGCGGCCTTGCTCGGCGTGCTGAAGGCGGGGGCTGCTTTCCTGCCGCTCGATCCGGCA
>NZ_MWLK01000035.1 GCF_002198715.1 Rhodomicrobium sp. R_RK_3
CCGGCATCACGCATCGACGAGCTGATGCCCTGGGCTTACGCAAAACCAGCCTGAGCCAGGATCAAGGTGGGGTGGCTGGCCCGCTTACGGTCTGTCGCGTACGCCACGTGGCAACGGCGAGCTGGCATGCTCACGACTTTTTTGCCGCGTTTCCTTCATCACCTCGATTTCGAGACCGCGCTCGGCAAGCAACTTATTCAGTCGCACATTCTCGACTTCAAATTGCTTCAGGCGCTTGGGAATGCCAGTTCGTGCTTAGGCTACCGCCCGCGCACGATCATCCCAAATTCTTTTCGCGACCTCACGGCCGAAGAAACGGTGTGCGGCGTAGGGATCATGCTCAGCGCAGTAGATGTGCAGGTTGCTTGGGTTCGGTGCGCCTCTTGCATCTCCAGGCGCAATAAAGAGCTCGGCATTTTTCACCGTTGCACTGCAGCCGCCTGCATGCTCACATCGCGCTCTGGTCGCCAAGATTCGCACGGTCCAAAACGGATGTGGCAGCTCGTGCCAAACCACAGATCCCAGCGCATACACCGAACGCGGCGGTCGACCGTCCGCATCATAAATAGAAGTTCGGGCACCTTTGCTTTTGTTACACCATCCACATGCCAGCGCTAGATTGTCTTTGCCGCCTCCCCCGCCAGCGACAGGAACGATATGATCGACCTCTATTCTGATGTCTCGGGAAAGGATGCCTCTTGGCTTAAGGACATCTACAAATTTCGGCAGATCGAGCTCAATTCCCTTTCGCTTCTTTAAGAACCGATCGACAGCTTGCCCGCTGAATTTGAAGCCGCAAATCCAGCACCTTGGCTCACTTCCCGCTGCATCGACCAAATCCCGTTTTATTGCGCGCGAAGCTCCCACGCGCTTTAACTGCCGATGTCTCTCGACCTCAAGCATGATGCGCTGAGAGATTTTTTGTGCGAACGCGATGCGTTCGTCCTGAGGTTCGCTTGAATAGAGTGCATCGACACGGGCCAGAACATCGGCAAGTACATCGATTATCGTTTTAGTTTCATCTTCAACGTAACGTAACGGGTTGCAAAGTCCTTCCATAAACCACCGGAACCAGATCGCATAAGCATCGGCTCGCAGCATCGGTTCGTTTCGCGGCAACATCGCGTCGGGCGGCGGTCGAGACGACATGTCAACGAGATCTGTCATTCGCCACAGACTCGACGAATCATGTGGTGTTCCGTCGATATAGTGGCTGAGGCGCGTGAGCAACATGAATGCCTATCCCTCTTTATAGAGGGTTGAGAAGAGACGGACATTCGGCAACATTCGGGGATCGCGCCGGTAGCCATACCACACCTTAGACCACTGCTTTCGTGTTCCCGGCGCGTCCTTTTTGACGCCCGAGAGCCGCCAATCACGCGCAAAATAGTTGCGGTCGAGGTCGAGAAGCCACTCGTCGACCAATCCGGGCACCTGATCTGCTGTATCGATCGTCTTGCGTGTCTCTACGAGAAAAGCAAAGAAATCGGTTGCCAACGTCGTCAGCGTCGGTTTGTTAAAGAGGTTGGACGCGCGAGGTCGCCCCCAGTAGTTATAGGCATTTGGATTGCTAGTATTACCCAGCGCATCGCGGACTGCTGACCAGAACTCTATGAATACGGCGCGCCAAGGACCGTCTGGGTTTTGCCAGAAGTTGAAGGCATCGGTGTCAGTGGTACTACTATCGAACGCGATTTTCGAGCTCTCGAGGAACCGGCGCCGCCACACATCGGCATAATCGATCTTCCGATCGTGGAAATAGCGAGCTCCGCGCAACTCGCGGAACAATGTTACAAGTTGACCCAACACCGTCCACGGCAGGAGATCAGAGCCCTCATCTGCAAGTCCCCGGGTTACGAGGTTAGCAAATGGACTCTGAGGGTTTCTTGCGAAAAAACTGATAGCCCGGGAGCTCTTGAGCGGAATTCCTGCACTCTCAAGTCGGTCAGTAATTGGCGCAAGCTCGCCTTCCGACAAACTCGTCGAAATGATAGTGGCGAGCAGCGCTGGCCGCACCGGCGTTGCTTTTTGATTGACGACTACAAACTGAAAGACGTGCTCACCAGGAGCAGCTTCTAAGAGCAATGAGATCGGCAGTCGACGCGCACGCTCAATCAGTAATTCCTGCTCGACCTGATCTGCAGCAGTACCTGACACTAATTTGCTTGCAGCTTGTGCCAGCAGCTTTGGATCATTGTCGATCGAGTCCCGCGCGGCGCGTAGCGCACCCATCAAGCGGTGCTGGCCATCGACCAAGACGACGGGACGAAGATACGCCTCCAAAGCTTCCCGTCCGAAACCCACGAACTCGTCACCCTGGAATTGATCGCCCAATCGCGTCAACAACACTTCCCGAGCGCGAAGCTCCGCCCAAAACTCGGTGACGTGTGACTCCTCGAATAGAGCCTCCTCGGGAGCAGCGGTAGCATCTACTTCGCCATCGGTCTCACCGTCATAGTCCTCCGGCTCCTCGCCGTTATCGTCGGACGTGGGCGAGATGGGGACGTCGGCACTAGACCTGAGCTTTGCGATCAACTCGTCCGGATCTGCACGCCCAGTGAGTTCGGGAACGCGCTCCTCCAAAGCCTCTCGCGCTTGGCGGAACAGGTCTACCAGCCTCTGGGTCGAACGATCTTGCAACGAAATTTTCAGCGTTCCCGCAACCGCAGAAGCATCGGTTTCTGCGTGGGTCGGCGTAAAAGCAACGTCGACACCTTCCGCCTTGCGGATCGCACAAAGGAGTGGATTGTGAATGACGTTGCGCGGTTCGCTGTAGAACCTTGCAATCTGCTGCACACGGAGTTCGTTCACATCGCGCTGAAAGCCGATGGTTTCCCCGTCTAGCAAGCGCGACTTTTGGGGTATCCCTACCCATTGGTCGATCTCAACCGCCGAAGCCGAGAGCAAGACCAGAGGCGGAGCGTCGCCACCTTGACGCGCCAATAACGCTGGATATTCGAATATCTTGACCGGCATCATAATACTTTCGCTGCTCTTTTTTCACCCTAGGCTGCATCGAAAGCGGCTTCAACTATAGCTCGCTCGGCTCCCCAGCTTTGCATAGCGGCGCAAGAAGGTTTCCTGCTTGTGTGGCTTGTCAACCATCCGCTCGACGAGTGCTGCTAGAATCCGACCCAAAGGCCTGAAGCTTCATTGACGCAAGCGGTCTCACCACCAAGCTCGTACGCCTGCACGATCCTTCGCCTCAGCCATTGGTAATTTCACACTGCAGGGAGACAAATAGGTGGATAGAGCTAAAAACTATCGAGGAAAATCAGCCGCATATTTGAGTGCTGGCGGAGAGGGAGGGGTTCGAACTGCTACGTGCTGAACGCGACGAATGCCGCTAAATCCGCAGGCGCAGCCCACTTTAACTATCGTCTTCAGCGCTCAGCAGCTTTTCCTTTCGGACTGCGCACCGAACGGGTGGAGCGTTTTTACCGGCATTGCAAGGTGCCCGAAGCGGATATCTTGTAAAGGCGCCGGGCTGGTGCTTAGCAATGCTGTAACGGCGGCCTTCCCGCAAAGCGAAATGACCTGTCGCAGGGATGATGAGAGGCGCCGGCATATGACGCTCTGTAGCGACGGTGCCTTATCTCAGCCAATGGAAAAGCCGTAAATTGACACATGACGTCTTCGCCTGCTGTGGTGCCATTGCTTTGACCAAGAATCCAAACCGCACCGCTTCCGAAGCGTTCTCTAATTCCGGGTCTGGGGTCAAGCTCTGATCGTTGTCCTTGCCGAGGCCACGGTTCTCTCCGCGGTAGAGGCTAAACTCTCCGCATGATGGCGTGGGTGACGTTGGCGGATCAATGTGTGAAGCGCGTTTTGCTCCTATGAGCATCGCAAAGCTTGGGGCGATCTCGCCACCGCCATCGTCCCGGCAGGGACATCGTGACCCGCTATCGGCGGGAACTCATCTTGGCTCAAGCCGCCTTTGGCGCTGCCTCCTGCGATGACCAGTTGAAGTCGGTGCCGTCGACCCACATCCGATGCAGGATGACGGACAGCTTGCGGGCCACGGCGACCTTGGCCTTGCGCAGACTGCTGCGCTTGGCAAGCCGCATGCCCCAGGCCTTGCGCCGACCATTTGGCGACCCGGGTGAGCAGCACGCTGGCGGCCTCATAGAGGTAGCTGCGCAGCATGGCGTCGCCGCATTTCGAGATCCGGCCGGTCCAATCGATTTCGCCGGAGGCATAGCGCCTCGTCGTCAGGCCGAGATAGGCGCCGACATTGCGCGATCGCCCAAAACGGGCGGGATCATCGATGGTAGCGAGGAAGCATAGCGCTGTGATCGGGCAGACGCCGGGTGCAGTCATCAGGCGACGCGCCGGAGCGCTGGCTTTCGCCAGCCGCCTGACTTTGCCATCCAGCTCCACAATCTGGCGTCCGACCGCTTCTCGCGCCTGGAGCAGTGGCTCGACGGCGGCGGCGAGCTCGGGGCAGCCCTCGAGCAAGTCATCAGCACGCAGCGTGAAGGTATTCTGCTTGGCCCGCCCGATGACGAGGCCAAAGTTCTTCAGTAGACCACGGATCTGGTTCTCCATGTCCCGCTTGATCTTGACCAGCAGCGCCCGGCTGGCCAGCAGTGCCTTGATGGCGTGGCTGTCCAGTCTTTTGACGCGCACCTCCTTATACCAGCCGGCCTGCATGATCCGTGCAATGCCGATGGCATCGTTGCGGTCATTCCATGCCGTTCAAGGCCGGATCTCAGAGACGCTGTTCGCATCGAAAACCACCGAGGTTGCCTGGCGGTCCAAGCCCAGCTTCTATGCGATATCGCGAAACGACCGCACGACTGCGCCTGAACTACAGCGTTTCGTCGCCGAGCGCATGAAGGCGACTACGATCGAGCTAGACTCCAGCCATGTTTCGCTCATCTCCCATCCGCGCGAGATCGCGAACCTCATCCTTCAGGCGGCGGCCTATACGATAAGCCAATAGGCCACTGTGGCGGCGGCAATCTTCGCACTCGACGAGGCAATGCCGCCGATTCTGCCGGCACAGGACGAGGCGCAGAAACCCAGCTATGCCTCTCGATGCTAATCTCGCCGAGGTGACGCAACCGATGGAGAGGAACGATCGCCCCCTTGCGGAGAGTGCTCCTCGAACGTGACTATGCTCGCCAACGCGCGCAGCGAGACGGCCGCTACGAGGCGACCTTTCCGCCTCCGCCCCGGAACTGATAGCCGTCCAAAGTCGGCTGCCAGCAATGGCCTGAGACTGTGAGAGCTAACACGGCTATCAGAGCGAGATTGCCGAGTGCCTTCGCAGGGAGACGATCTGGGCTGTCAGGCCGATGATCAGAGCAAGCAGCAGACCTGCCTGCGAGCCGAGGAGGATGGGCGAATTCAGGTTGGTCACCAGCGGGTGGCCGTTCGGAACGCGGCGCAAAGTCTCCGTCAGGGTCGGCGGCATCAGCAGGAACGCGGTGAGGCTCAGCAGATCGTCTCGATATAGACGCCGGCGCGGCCGATCCCCCGAAGCCGTCCGACCTGTAGCCAGCAACCAGCAACGCAAGCGTGATCGCAGCAATGGCGTAACTGACCGGCTGATGCTCCGTCAGCCTCCATCATTCCGACGCGACGAAATAGGACGGCCCTGTCAGACGGCGGGCACGGACATCCTCATGCGCCTGCGCTGCGGCTCGAAGCGGATAGCGTGTGGCCTGAATACGAGAAAACGCTCCCGCGCGAACAGCGTCGAACAATTCGCCCACTGCCTGTCCTATGAGTTCGCCGCGGACGTTGCGTACGGTGCTTCCACCCGCGACGCTGATCCTTCTGGTCGCGATGAGCGCCTCGTCGAGTTCGGCGGTTCCAGAGGCGGCTCCGATGGTCAGCAACCGACCGCCGTCACGTAGGGCCCCCACCGATCGGGCGATCGTCGCCTTTCCCACGAACTCGTAGACAGCATCGACTCCATCCGGCGCTAGGGCTTTCAGTTTGACGTCGAACGTCTCGTCGCCTGTCAGAATCGCGTGATCGGTGACAGCAGCCAGGGTCTCCAGCTTCTCCGGGGAACCTGTGGTACCGATGACCCTCGCGCCCAGAGCTTTCGCCCAGAGCGACACGATGGTCCCAGTCGCGCCGGTCGCCCCTTGAACGAGAATGGTCTGCCCGGCCTCGAGTTGGTGAAGCAGCCGTAGCCCCATCCAGGCAGTCAGGCCCTTGCCGAGGAACGTCACAGCCTGGTCTTCTGAGATATCGTCGGGCAAGCGCACCAATGGCGCGACAGGCACGATACGCCGCGTCGCATAGCTGCCGGGGGCGTAAAAATATGCCACCCGGTCCCCGATCTCGAACTCGGTGCCTGCGCCGACAGCTTCGACTGTGCCACTGCCTTCGATACCCAGCACGGCTGGCAAATCGAGCGGGAAAGTGCCGTCCCGGAACATCGTGTCGACGAAGTTCAATCCGATCGCCCGCTGCCGCAGGCGCACCTCGCCAAGCCCCGGCTCGCCGACGTCGACGCTCTCCCACGTTAGAACGCTTGGCTCACCATGCTCGTAGAGGCGGATTGCATGAGCCATCAGTCGATGATCCTCAGCATCATCTTGCCGTCATTGTTGCCATCGAACAGACGCAACATTGCCGGCAGGACATTCTCAATGCCTTGCTCGATATGCTCATCGACGCGCAACTTGCCGTCTCTGACCCAGCCCATCAGTTCGGGCACTGCCTCGCCGATGCGGTGGAAATAGTGGGTCAGGATGACCCCCTCCATGCGCGCGCCCTGGACGATCAGCTCCCAGAGATTGCGCGCGCCGCGCGGCTCGGAATTATATTCCGAGATAAGGCCGCACAGCACGATCCGCGCTTTGGGATTGATGGCTCGTAGGCCGGCGTCGAGGATGTCGCCGCCGACATTCTCGAACTGAATGTCGACGCCATTCGGCGCGGCCTGCCGGATCTCAGCCAGCAGTTCGTCGCCATCCTTGCCGCGGTAGTCAATCGCCGCATCGAAGCCATAGTCGTCCAGTAGGCGCCGAACCTTGGCCGGACCACCCGCAACGCCGATGGTCCGGCAACCCCTCATCTTCGCGATCTGCCCCACCAGCGAGCCGACCGACCCGGCCGCGCCAGTCACGAGAACGGTCTCGCCAGCTTTCGGCTGGCCGATCGCCAGGAGCCCGAAATAGGCCGCGAGCCCCGTAGGACCGATGACCGACAGATAGTTGGTGATGGAGGGAACGGCCTCGGGATCGACCAGATTGTTGTAGCCGCCTTCGACGCCGACGCTGAAATCCTCGACCGCGTTCACGCCGGCTGCCCAAGCGCCGACTGGGAAGGCATCGCTGCGGGACTCGACGATCTGCCCGACGGTGCTTGCACGGACCGGCCCGCCAAGCGCGATCGGCGGCAGGTAGGACGGCCGGTCGTCCATCCAACCGCGCTGCGCGGGGTCGATGGAAACATAGTGATTGCGCAGCAGGAATTGGCCTGGTTCGAGCGTCGGCGTCCGCTCCTTCGTCAGCAGGAAATCTTCATGGACGGGAACGCCGCTCGGACGTCGAACGAGAGTAAATCTGCGGTTGACCGGCACGTAAACTCCATCGCCTAGTTTTCTTAGCGGCGAAGATGAGTAGCGGCCTCCTGGGTCAGAAGTGCCTCTTCCGGAATACGAACTATTCCACGGAAGAATACGCGACCATATAACTCCGCCGCGCATCACTTCCGACCGATGAACTTGGGTCGCGCGGGCGGAAACAAACATTCCACCATGCAATAGATACAATTCCTCGGCACGGTCTGACGATCTCGATCCGTTTCCCCTACTTGCTCGGCAACGCTCTTCAAGAGCATACGCGCGTCGCATGGCCCGAGCCGTAGCGAGCGCAGCTCAAGGTCTACACTCGCGAAGGGAATGCCATGCCGCGTATCGTCCAGTTCTCCGAAATTGGCGGCCCAGAGGTTCTCCAATTCGTCGAGATGGACACGCCGGTTCCAAATGACGAGGAGGTCCTGATACGGGTCAAGGCCCTCGGCCTCAACCGCGCGGAGGCTATGTACCGGCGGAACAACTATATCTTCGAGACGGTTCTGCCTGCTCACCTCGGCACTGAAGCTGCCGGGATCGTCGAGGCGGTCGGTAAGAGCGTCACGCATGTGAAGGTCGGAGATCGCGCCAACACGGTGCCGGCTTTCCGCATGGGCGACTATGCCATCTATAGCGAAGCTGTCGCGATGCCCGGTTACGCTGTGGTCAAGCAGCCTGACGGGCTCTCCTTCGAAGAAGCCGCCTCGCTCTGGGTGATGTTCCTAACCCCATATAGCGCGCTGATCGAGGACGCCAATATCCAGCCTGGCGAACCTGTGTTGATTTCGGCCGCATCGAGCAGCACCGGCATCGCCGCCATCCAGATCGCCAATCGCGCCGGTGCAATCCCAATCGCCCTGACGCGCACAAGTGCCAAACAACAAAGACTATTCAACGCCGGCGCCAAGCATGTCATTCCCTTCGCCGAAGTCGACTTGGTGGCGGAGGTCGCGAGGATTACCGATAGCAAGGGCGTGCGCGTGGCGTTCGATCCGGTGGGCGGCGAATTGCTCCCCAAGTTGATGCAAGTGATGCCGTGGCAGGGCATCCTTTACATCTACGGCGCGCTTGCAGGCGACACGGCGACTGTTCCAGTCCTGACACAGATCGGCCAGATGGTGACGATCAAGGGCTGGATGCCGGCCGATATTCTCTATAACCGCGATCGCCTGCAGGTCGCAGTCGATTACATCACCGCAGGCCTCGGCGAAGGCACGCTGTCTCCCGTCATCGATCGCATCTTCCCCTTCGACGAAATGGTGGAGGCCCATCGGTATCTCGAATCTGCGCAGCAATTTGGGAAAATCGTGGTGAAGGTCGACTGATACAAACCTCACCAGCGCGGCTAACTCAGCCGCAAATGGCGATTCTGGGCGAACGCTCTGACAAGGAAATCCACGAAGACCCGCACTTTGCTCGACTGCAACCGACCACTCGGACTGACCGCGTAGATTGGATGTCGGTCCGGTGCGTATTCCGGCAGCACCCTTACGACCGCGCCCGACTCCAGCTCCTCCGAAAAGAGCCAGGCCGGGCCTTGAGCAAGACCGAGACCCGAGAGAACGCCGACACGAACATGCTCTGCGTCGCTGGTCCTGATCGGCCCTACCGGATCGACCGTTACCGTTCTGTCTGCCTCCCTGAACTGCCAGGGCCGCGCTGCTCCCCCCGATACGAAGGTGACGCATTCATGATCGGCGAGGTCAGCGGGCGTGGCGGGCGTGCCTTTGCGCTCAAGATAGCCTGGAGTTGCGAGAAGCGCCGTCTCGCCGCTGCCGATCTTCCTCGCTACCAGGCTAGAATCCGACAACGAACCGATCCTGATCGCAACGTCGATGCGGTTCTCGATGAGATTGATATAGTGGTCGGATATATCCGTCTCGACCGTGATGTCGGGATACTCCTCAAAGAACTGCGGCAGCTTCGGGAGGATATACATGCGGCCGAAGCCTGCGGACATCGCCACCCTTATGCGCCCGGAGGGCGCCGACTGACCGCGCCCTACCCGCGCCTCGATTTGCTCGACCTCATCGAGCAGACGAACGGTGGCCTCGTAAAAGGCTTCCCCGGCCTCGGTCAGGCTCAACCCGCGCGACGTCCTGCGGAGCAGTTGTGCCCCGAGCCGCGCCTCCAAGGCCGCAATATGCTTGCTGACAGTGGGCTGCACGACCCCCTCGATCTTGGCGGCCTTTGAGAAGCTCGCCGTGTCCACCACGCGGACGAAGAGACGCATCACATCGAGACGATCCATCCAACACTCCTTAGTCCCACCGACGGATGCGCATGATCGGACCAGTTTAAGATCCGGCGCGGAATGCCGCGCCGCAGTTCACCTAATCGATCCTCCCGCCGGCCAAGCTTTCATCGCGATATCAACCATGCGCCGAAGGTCATCGTGCGAGGCGCCACCCTGAGCCGCGATCGACATGCCTGATCTCGCAGGAGAGCGTCGAATCGCTCCTTACCCATGAACGCGCAAGGATGTGGCTCAAAGCCCTCGAAGGCGATCTCGAATCCCGGCCATTTTCGCTCAATCACCTTAGGAGGACCCTGCACCGAACACTTGGCGAGTCATGGCAGCTAGAACGCGGTCGTCGGGTGTTCGCGCAATTGTCTTCAACAGGAAGTGAGGGCGTGAGCGCCAGAAGGCGTTCCAGCGCCTCATCGCCGCCCTTCCGCGCGGCCGCCAAGGCATCGATTTCCTCGAATGGCCGCAGCTTCATGATGTCGGCGCCAATCCTTCTATGGCCTGCAGAGCCCAGAAGTGAGACGTGCCGTCGCCTCGGAAGGCAAGGTCGTAGAATACGTGCTATTCTAAGATGGAATAGAGACAGTCCCAATGATCTCCATTCATGCTCGACAAGCAAAAATGAACTACAGGGTCTTACGCCCTCAAGCGCTGCATCAAGGCAGTCCCATCGGCGATCCCCCAGTGCTCGACGATAGCCCCGCCTCGGATGCGCATGATGTCCATCGCGTCAAAATTTATGACGCGGCCGGTTGGCGCCACTCCCATAAACGCAGCGCGATGCACCCCGAAGTACGTTTTATATGTCGTCACCAAGTCCGCCTCGGCAATCATATGATGGATTTCGGCCCGCCAGCCCCCAAAGCCGGCGCGGAACATCTGATAAATCCTCCGCGTACCTTCTCTATTAGGCTCGAAATCCCCAAAGGGGGTTCGATCTATATAGTTGTCAGCAAACAGGCGATCAAAGAGCGCAAAGTCTCCATCGCGCTGCACACCCTCATGTAGACTGAGAATAACGGCCTTATTCGCCTCCAAGGCCGATCCATCACCGGGATCTGCGGTGACCGGAGATTCGCTCGCGGCTACTCCAACAGTGCCTGCTGTCAAGCCGAGGATCAGCTTGCGGCGATCCAAAAGAGCAAGGTCGCTCCTTCCCACAGGACGAAGATGACTGATTGGCATCGCTATGGCTCCCTCGATTTCCTCGGCGCTCCGGCCAGATGATTTAGGGCTTCAAAACAATAGAGCCGATGACTCGCCGCTCCGCGATGTCCACGTGAGCGCGAGCAGCCTCGCGAAGCGGATATTGGGTGATGGGAATCCGCCCGAAGATATCGCCCTGGAGCGCAGCGAACAGTTCGTCGCTGGCCTCTTCCAGAAGAGCCCGGCTATTCACCACTTGCCCGGTGACTGGCTTCAAATACCGAATGGATCGGCTGACCAGCGCTGCCTCATCCACCGTGGGCGGACCAGAGGCATTGCCAAGATGAACCAGGTCACCGCCATCGCGAATAGACGCTATGGATTTTTCGAAAGTCACGGCGCCCACCAGTTCGTAAACGACATCGACGCCCTGTCCGCCGTTCAACGCCTTCACTTGGGCAGCCAAATCAGCATCGTTCGCACTGAGCACGTGCTCTATGCCACGCTCGCGAACGATCGCAGCTTTCTGTGGACTCCCGACTGACGCGATCACGTTCGCGCCTAGCGCCTGGGCCCACGTAGCGACGAGAGACCCAACGCCACCTGCAGCGGCGTGAACCAGTACGGTATCACTTGGTTTGACTACATGCGCACGCTTCACCAGTGCCCAAGCGGACATCCCCTTAGCGAAGATCGCGGCGGCCTGCTCCGTCGAGATGCCTTCCGGCAGCTTCACCAGCGCGTCGGCCTCGACAATGCGCTCGTCCGCATATGAGCCGAGGGAGAACCAATAACCAACGCGGTCGCCGACCGTCAGGTTAGGAACACCTGGGCCGACCGCCTCAATCACGCCGGCAGCCTCGACACCAATTGCGAAGGGAAGTGAAACCGGAATGGCGCCACTGCGAAAAAGCGTGTCGACGAAATTGACGCCTATGGCGTCCTGTTTGAGCCGAACCTGCCCAGCGCCCGGCTCGCCAACATCAGCTTCCTCGTATTGTAGGACCGCTGGCCCGCCTGTGCTGTGAATGCGAATACGATGTGCCATGCTTCAATCCCGTCTCATCGTTTTGGAACGTCACGAAGGCGCGCTCCCGCGTCTCAAGCAGCGCCCCGGCCGGATAGCCGCCCATCGACGCTGAAGGCGCCTGCTCCGAAAGCGAAGACCTGCAACAACCCGCCCGCCATGGCGATGTTCTTGAGGAAGTGGATCATCTGGTTCTGGTCGGCGAAGTCCCGGTGGAAGAACACCGCAGTCGCAACTGCGAAGATCGCCATGAGCACAGCGACAACACGTGTCCGGTAGCCGATTACGAGCAGGATACCACCGCCGACTTCCACTACGATCGCCAGCAGATAGGCCAGCAGGGGGGCGGGCAGCCCAACGGAGCCGATATAGCCCTGGGTCATCGCAGGAGCCGCGATCTTGCCGAGACCACTGATGATGAAAATCGCCGCGATCAGCAGGCGGCCGAATGCAGACACATAAGAGGACTGATAAGTCATAGACATTTCCTTCAGGGAAGCCAGAGTTGCTCGAAACGCGCGTTCGATCTGACTAATGGTGTCAGCCGAACAGTTTCTTTGCGGTCTGAGCGATGAGTTCGCCCTGCTGGCGTGCTCCCGCCAGTTCGTTCTTGGAGGGTTGGCGTGACCCGTCGCCGCCTGCGACTGTCGTCGCCCCATAGGGAGCGCCACCTGTCACTTCGTCGATCTTCATCTGCCCTTGGAAACTGTAGGGCAGACCTACGATGACCATCCCGAAATGCAGGAGGTTCGTGATAATCGAGAACAGCGTGGTTTCCTGACCGCCGTGCTGAGTGGCGGACGATGTGAAAGCTCCGCCGACCTTGCCGTGAAGCGCTCCCTTCATCCACAGCCCACCAGCCTGATCGAGGAAACTGGCAAGCTGCGAAGAGATGCGGCCGAACCGCGTCCCAGCGCCTACGATGATCGCGTCATAGTGGACCAGCTCATCGATCGTCGCGACCGGAGCTGCCTGGTCCAGCTTGAAGTGGCTGGCACGTGCGACATCTTCCGGAACCGTCTCCGGGACACGCTTCACGTCGACCGTCGCGCCGGCCGACCTGGCGCCCTCGGCCACGGCGTAAGCCATCGCTTCGACATGGCCATAGGTGGAATAGTAGAGAACGAGAACCTTCGGCATCGAAACGCTCCTATTGCTGACGTGCGGTGTGGTTTTCTCGGGCTCCGGCGGGGCCACTGACGACGAGCCGAAGAGCCGGTTTATGAAACTGCGAACGCTCATCTGGAGGCCACCTCGGTCGGCAAAGCGATGAATTCGGTCTCCCCGGGAACCCCCGGGAAGTGCCGCTCACGCCAGTCAGACATCGCCTGCTCGATCCGCTCCATCGAGCTGGAGACGAAGTTCCAATGGATGAACCGCTTCTCCGGCAGCGGCTCGCCACCGATGAGCATCAGCCGCACCGCGCTACCGGCCTTTAGGACGATCTCGGAACCCGGCTTGAAGACGATCAACTCGCCAGCGCTGAATTCGCCTTCCTGGCCGACGACCCGCACAGAGCCCACCACGAGATAGATCGCGCGCTCTGCATGTTCGGCCGCGATCTGAAACCGCGCACCCCGCGCCAGCGCAACATCGGCGTAGATCGTGTCCGAAAAGGTCGACACGGGATAGCGACGCCCGAATCCTGACCCAGCGATCAACGTCGCGGTGATACCTTCACCTTCAATGCGTGGAAGCGCGCTCGCCGCATGATGAGCAAAGCTGGGCTCTGCTTCCTCTTGGGCTTTGGGCAGCGCAAGCCAGACTTGCTGGCCGAAGATGGTGCTGCCTTGCACGCGAGCGCTCTCAGGCGTGCGTTCCGAATGCACTATTCCCGGGCCCGCGGTCATCAGATTGGCCTCGCTAGGGCCAATGGCCTGCACGTGCCCCGCGCTATCGCGGTGTAGGAGGTCTCCCTCGATCAGATACGTCAGGGTAGCTAAGCCGATATGCGCATGCGGCCGCGTATCAACGCCGTCGCCCTCACCGAAAACGGCCGGCCCGAAGGCGTCGAAGAATATGAACGGCCCAACCATCTGCCGCTTTGCTGACGGAAGAGCGCGCCGAACTTCAAATCCCGCGCCCAAATTGTGAACACCCGGCGGCATGACGACATCGACTTTGGATATATTGTTCAAAACCAGCGTCAATACTGAGACCTCCACGAAGATCCCCAGCGTCTGTTGAAGCGGCCAGCACGGATCTTTGTCCTTGATCACGATAACTAGGCATTCACTCTGATATAAAATACCCGTAAAACGTTGGACATAACGTTCAAGGAATCTGAAATGCAGGGACCGGGCCTTCCCAGCCTCGATCAGTTGCAAGTGTTTCTGACAGTCGTGGAGACGGGGAGTTTTGCGGCCGCAGGACGCAAGCTCGGACGGGCGACGTCGGCGGTGAGCTACGCGATTGCCAATCTCGAGCAGCAGCTCGGTGTCCAACTTTTCGACCGGGACCGCACACGCAAACCGACTCTGACCGCAATTGGCTCATCCGTATTGTCGGAGGCTCGCACCGTCACCGTTGGCGTCGACAGCCTACGCGCAAAAATCAGCGGCCTGACGAGCGGGCTCGAATCCGAGGTTTCAATCGTTGTTGACGTGATGCTTCCCACCGCGCGGCTCGTTGACGCGATGCTGGCCTTTCAAAGAGAATTTCCCACTGTCGCACTGCGCCTGCACGTCGAAGCTCTAGGCGCCGTCACGCAACTAATCCTGTCCGGCGCGGCCGCGATTGGTATCAGCGGGCCGGAGCACAAAGGGATGGCCGGCCTCGAGCAGATGCGTGTCGGCAGCGTAGAATTGATCCCTGTCGCCGCTCCGAGCCATCCTCTCGCCCAGGCTGCCACCATCCAGCCGGGAGCCGCCCGCGATCACGTTCAGCTTGTCCTGACGGACCGCTCCCTCCTGACGGAAGGAAAGGATTTCGGGGTCGTGGCAGTTCGGTCCTGGCGGCTCGCCGATCTCGGGTCGAAGCATGCGCTTTTGCTAGCGGGCCTCGGTTGGGGCAGCATGCCCGAACCGATGGTTAGATCCGACTTAGAAGCGGGGCGCCTCAAGAAGCTCGACTTACCAGAGTGGAGCGTAAGCCAGTACGCGATGCAGGCGATCTATCGAACCGAATCACCGCCGGGCCCCGCCGCTGCGTGGCTCATCGACCGATTCATCGAGCAAGCAGAATTGCGTCTGAAGGCACCGCGTCCTTCGCTTGGAACCTGACCGTTGTCGGGCCACCTTACGTCCAACGGCCCAATATCGCCCGTAGCCTGATCAGCAGGTCCCTCAGGCATCGCGGCAACGCCGACGTCGCGCGCCAGAATCCTCTCACCGAGAACGGGCTTGGCGGTTAGCCTGCGAACGCTGCAGCGCGCCGTTGCGCCCTACCGGCAAGCACTCAAGGCCGAGGCATTGGCGACGACACGGTTCGAGACGCCGTCAGGCCGGCAATTGCAGATCGACATCGGCGGCGCCAAGCTCAAGTCTTCTTGTTCGTGGCCACGCTCGGGCATCCGGGGCGCCCGCACGTTCGGGCGTTCCGGCACGAGCAGCAGGCGAGTGGGTTCTCGGGGCTGGAGAGCGCGTTTACGACCTTCGGCGGCGTGCCGGAGGAGGTGCTGGTGGACAACCCGCGCGCGCTCGTGGTGCTTCACGACGCGGTAAGCCGCACGGTCCTGTTCAACGACAAGCTGCTCGCGTCCGCTAGGCATTGGGGCTTCACCCCCGGGTTTGTGGGCCGTATCGGGCGCACGAAGGGCAAGACCGAGAACGGCGTCAGTTACGTGAAGAAGAGCACCATCGCCGGGCACGTGCGGTCGAGATTGGCGTTTGCCACGTCGAGACGCTTCAGGATCGGCGCAAGGCGTTGCCTGCCGGCGGGCCGCTCTGCCTCCAGGTGGATGGCGGCATGCAGTTGCTGGAGGTCGTGCATCGTTGCCGAGAACCTTCGTAGATGCCTCAAGGCCAGATCACGGAACGGATTGATAGCTAGCGAATGAGAGCAGCGCCCTAAAGACTGGTTCCACCTCCAGTCGCGACGGCGTGGCTACCTAACCGGCTGACCGACAGAAATTCGGTCGCAGATAGGCAATGTCAAAGCCGGCGCGCTGGATGTTGCCATATGAGTGGCCGGGCTCGCCGGGATGGGGCACGCCGGTCTCGGTGGTCAGTATGCGAGCCCCTTGTACTGCGGCGTGAGAGACGCGCGCCGCTAGGAGAGCGGATTGCGCGCCCCGCTGGCGATAGGCTGAGAGCGCTGCCCCAACGCCGAGCCAACCGGATGCGCCGTGCACGAAAAGCGCGGCCGTCGCTACCGGCGCCTCTCCATCGAATGCCATGAAGCAGGTCCAGCGGGGCCGGTCGACGAGCGCCGACAGCCACTCAGCCGCGGCAGACGGCAAACCAAAGACGGTTGCCGCAATCTCCCCGAACGCGGCTGCATGCTCGCGGCCGATCATGCGCACCTCCAGGCTGCTCTGCGCTGTGATGATGCCGGGCCGCCGGATGAACTTCGCCCAGACGCGGTGGTGTGGTACAAGACCACGTGCATTGCACAGCGCTTCCAGAGCCTTCTCCCCTTCCGGAACCTGAACGCCGCCATTGGGCGTGTCTGCAGCATCGAACGCTGCAATTGCCTCATCGAGCACTTGCGGCTGTGCGGGCGACACAACGCCGAGGCAAGCAAGCCGGTTGAACACAAGCGAGTCGATCCGGCGCGATATCAATAGTGCAGCATCGCCCTTTAGCCGGTACGCTACGCTGAGTTCAACTGCGGCATCGGTAGGGGCGGCGGCATAGAGATCGAGCCAAGCGTCGCGTTCGACGATCTCGATATCGCGGAAGTCGGCTGTTGAAATAGTCATGGATGGTCCTCTCAAATATTACATTGCTGGATGCTCGGCCGGCCTTGGCGCTTCGGCCTTGCTGGCGGTGTCCAGAAATCTCGAAGATGAGGTACTCGCCGTGACTGAAGGTCAGCACTTTCAGGCGGTCCGGAGCGAAGCCGTTTTGGTCATTTTTGTTGGACGAAGTCTAATGGCCGAGCAGGCGGCGTCGAGAGTATCGCCGCCAACATTCTCGAACTGAATATCGATGCCGTTCGGCGCGGCTTTGCGGATCTCGGTCACCAACTCTTCAAGACCCTTGCTTTGGTAATCGATCGCAGCGTCAAAGCCGTAATCTTGGAGCAGCCGGCGAATCTTCGCCGGACCATCCGCCTCGCCGAATGTCCGACGGCCCCTTCATCTTCGCGATTTGCCCAACCAGCGAGCCGACCGACCCGGCCGCCGCTGTGACCAGAACGGTTTCGCCAGCCTTGGGCTGACCGATCGCCAGCAAGCCGAAATAAGCGGCGAGCCCCGTGTGGCCAACCACCGACAGATAGTTGGTGATCGAAGGTACCGCCTTGGGATCAACCCGATTGTTGTAACCGCCTTCGACGCCGACGCTGAAGTCCTCAATCCCATTCACGCCGGCCACCCACGCGCCGACCGGGAAGTCATCACTTCGCGATTCAACGATTTGCCCAACTGTGCTGGCGCGTTGATCGCGATCGGAGGCAGGTAAGATGGCCGTCATCCATCCAGCCGTGTTGGGCGGGATCAATAGAGACATAGTGATTGCGCAGCAGGAAGTGGCGCGGGGCGAGGGCCGGCTCCGGCTCCTTCGTCAGCCGGAAACCGGAACACCGCTCTGGCGTCGCACAAGCATGAATCTTCGGTTAACTGACACGGAAACTCCTTTGCTGCGAGTTTACTGGGACGAAAATGCGCGATGGCTCCTCGAGCCAGAAGTGCGCATCCTGGAATACAAATCATTCCATCACGGAATGCGTGATCAGGACTCAATTTATAGTGACGAGAAAATGTCGACCCAACTAGCACTTGTTAAGATTTATAGCGAATTGTTGACTACCGTATAGAGATAAACCATTGCGCTGAGCTGGTGCTTGTCTTGTCGATTCGCATAGTGATGCGTTTGAACTCCTTAAGCTTGCAGAAGAGGTTCTCGATCAGATGCCACCTCTTATAAATCTCGCCGTCAATGGCTCGCCGGGCCAAACGTTGGGGGCCCCTGAGAGATAACGATCGCGGTGCCACGATGATCGTTAACGAAGCAGCCGGCCGGCAGTCTCCAGCGCGATCCAGCCGCCAGAATCAATTCGACCATTTAGGCAGCATCGGTAACTGAGCGCAGATAACAGCGGGCAGCTTCAACGCTCATATGGGAATCTGGTCTCTGTCTAGGCCGCGCGGCTGCAGGGCACAGAATTGCCGACTGGCGACTATGCTATCGGCAAAATACGACATGCGGGTTCCGCTGTCGCCCGCCCGAGGGTGCCAGTGCTGCGCGTCCTTTTGCGCTGCCTCGTCTCCCCTTCATTGCCATCATCTCCACATATGGTCACGGCACAGTGCGGTATGTCTTAAAGAGCGCCCTCGATATCGGTTCGCGCGAAATCCTCCCCGACATATAGCAATCGGCAATCATGCTCCTTCGCTACCTCATAGGCGAAGCAGTCACCGAAATTCAGCGCAGCCGGGTGAATGCCCTTCCCCCATGTTTCATAAGCCTTGGCGATACGCCGCGCCGAGGCGGGTGTCAGGCTGACTATCTCTAAGCCGAGCCCATCGATCAGTTGATCGACCTCCTCACCGACATTGCGCCGCCCCGCGACGATCAGCGCTTCGGCAACCGTACCGGCTGAGATCAGCAGGCGATCTTCAGCTTCGAGCAGGGCAGCGCAGGCATCCGCCTCCGGTTCATTCAGCACGATCGCCATCAGCGCGGATGTATCGACCGCGATCATCTGGGAAGACCATCGTCACCATACAGAAAATCCTGGCTGCGCGCGGCGTTTGGACCGGCAGTGGCCTTGGCGGTGGCAGAAGCGCGAACCCTGTCGAGCAAGACCCTGCGGGATTTGGTGTCGACCACCGGCTTCACTGGCACCAGTCGCACGGCAGGTTGGCCGTGACGTGTCAGGATGACTTCGTCTCCCGCCTCGGCGCGCCGCACCAGTTCGGTAAGCTGCCCTTTCGCTTCGGTCACGGATATCTGCATGACAGAGCCTTAAGCCAAACATTCGATCATCCGATACTCTAGACTATTATATGGTCCATTTCAACTTGTGACCGGCATGAGAGAGGGGTGTGTCAGCGACTTCCCCAGTCTGAACTGATGCACCGACTGATGGGTGAACAAACCTAATAGCTTCTAGATTTGCTCAAGCTGATATCCGCGTGAGTGCCGGGTGGCTGCATAAGCCGTTGCATGCCCCCGCAACCAATAACGAGACGAAATTCGATTTTATTCCGGCGATCCCTGATGTTGGCCCAAGCTAGGCTGGGTCATCCACGCACAGCCTGGTCCGCTGGACGTTGCCCGCGCGCTGACGGAAAAGGCGGGCATCGCGTTCGAGCTTTGCACGCGCGTTGAAAGCGACTTCGGAACGTCCCCCCTCGATTATCTGACCCGGTGGCGCATGCTGCTGGCGGGGACTCGCTCGCTAACGGAGGCAACCAGCCGGTGTCGCCAATCGCTTTGTCGCTGGGTACGAATTAGAGTGCCTTCAGCACCGCCGCCAAACGCGCGGCATCCGTGGGCAACAACCGCGCTCACTCGCGCCGCTACCGGCGATCACCCGAAACGGTCGCATAGGACGAGCGGCCTCATCGCCGACTTACGCGCAATCCGCCGTAAATCAGCCAGGTGAACGCCTCGACGGCTTCGGCCTTGCCGCCATCGCCGCGAACCAGCGCGGCCGCGAGCGCTTCGCCCGCGCCGACCAGCCCGACGCAGACCCGCTGGAGTTCGGCGGGCGGCATGGTGCTGTGCGGCTTTAAAACGGACGCAAACATCTGGACACAGTGCTCGAGGAGTTCCGCGAGGACTGCGGCCTTTTCCTCGCTGCCGGCCAGCGCGGCGCCAATGGCGTGCACCTCTCCCTTGGTATCGGCCGCGCAGTGGATGTAAGCCTCCGCAAGACATTCGACCGTTTCTTTCAAGCTCCGTTGGCCCGAAGCCATTGCGTCACGGAATGCGTCGATTTGCTCCGTGTCCAGCCATCTATAGAGGTCGATGAGCAGAATGGAGCGCGTGGCGAAGTGATCGTAGACGACCGGTTTGGAGACCCCGGCGCGCGCGGCTAGATAGCCCAGCGTCAGGCGGTCCGCGCCCTCCTCCCTGACGATCAGGCGCGCCGTATGCATGAGTTGCAGGCGCCGCGCGGCCTTGGGAAGCCTCGGCGAACGTCTCCTCTTGGTCTCTCTATCCACATGCCGCTCCGGCTCGAACATTTCCATTTGCGGGAACCTACAACTCGTAGCTTCGTTGCACTGGCTACGAAAAGTAGGTTCCTAATTCGAGGCCAGGAGGCTTCTCATGTCACCGCAATCCGTTCAAAAGTTCTCGATAGCCGACGCAGCCTTCGAGCGCTCTCCAGGGCAGGAGGGCGATGTGTTCGCGGCGAATTTGCTCGATGAGCGGCACGGCGGGCCAATCAGCGTCGGCTATGGACGCTATGGCCCCGACCAGAGCATTCGCGAAAGCCTTGCCGTCGTAGATGTCATGGTTGTCCTCGAGGGACGGGTCTCGGTCTCAACCGACGCCGGCACCGTGACCGGCGGTCCCGGCGAGATCGTCTACATGCCCAAGGGCGCAGCGGTCACCATTCGCTCGCACGAGGAAGGCGCTATCACCGCCTATGTCACCTTTCCGCATTGGCGGGAGGCGCTGGCAACGTGACGTATTGATCGGCCGGAGCTTGCTCGGGCGCTGCGGCCGGCCACGCTGCTGAGGGTGAATCTATCGTGCCAGGCACGACCCCGAAGCGCGTCCATGTCGCGCAGGAATTCATTGTCGAGCTGACCCGCGAGACCTTGAGCGAGCAGGCCGCACGCGATGCGCTGACGGCTTGTACAACCGGCATTATCTAAGCGACAGCTTGAAACGCGAGGGCTGTTCTTGCCTGGCGGCGATTTCCGTGCCAAAGCGGCGCGTGGGTAAGAACGGCTCATGCGGCCGATGGGGGAAAATATGAAGAGATTTAAGGCATTGGCCGCGGGGGCGCTGGCCGTCATTGCGCTGGCGACCGGCGGCGGGGCGGCGGCGGCGACGAAGCCGAAAGCGGTGCCGGCTTCGGGCAAGAAGATGATCTGCGTCCTTTCGGACGTGGCACACGAATTCTATCTGCAGAAGATCGGCCTGACAGTGTTCGGCAATGAGTTCAGCACCGTCGCCGTTCCGCAATGGCAGTTGGATCAGGCCATTTTCAACAAAGCCAAGGCGATCCTCTCGGCGAAATTCGACGTCAAGCACGTCCCGACGAAGATCGAAACCTACGCGCCGCTGCGGACCGAGGGCGGCTTCTTCCGTGACCGCGAGGGCGAGCGCAAGGCGCTGATCCAGAAGCTGACCGCCTCTTCAGGCTGCGACTACATCTTGCTGGTTGCCGGCAATGCCAGCCAGGTCGGCTCGACCAACCAATATGTCGGCGGGCTCGGCGTGCTCGAGATGGGCAATGAGCTGATGGGCTATTCGCGTCAGGTGCACGCGCTCACCTTCCTCTATGTCTATGACGGCAGGAGCATGGAAACGCTGCAATACCAACGCGGCGGTACCGATGAAGACACGCTGTTCAAGGCGATCCACGGCCCGTCGCAGGAAATCGATGTCAAACTGCATCCGACGCTGCAGGCGGTCGCCGACGATCCGAAGACGCGCGACCTGATTCGGAAGCAGGTCGAGCGAAGCCTGGAACTGACGGTGCCAGGGCTGTTCGATATCAAGGCGCTGGACCAAGCGGCGAACATCAACGTGCAGACAGCGAAAGACCGGGCCGCGAAGAAGGACCATTGGGCGCCGTTCTAAATCAACCGTTCGCCCCGCAGAGCCGATATCGGGGCGGCGACCGGGCCTGTCGTCACCAGGCGAGGCCCGTCGCCCGCCTTGGGGCGCCGCTGATGGCCGGGGGCCGGCCCGCGAAAGCGTCGGTCGGCGGTCAATCCGCGATACCAGTATTATTACGGATCAAAAAGCAATTGTTAGATGCGGCCACCTCGGAGACCATGCCTGTTCTATGCTTGAGCGGGGCGAGGGCTCAAGGCGCCTGCGATGTGAACAGCTCTGCCGAGTAAGTAGGCGCCTTCATCCAAACGAGTGAAGCGAACTTCGCTGGAATTTGGTTTGCTAGACTGGCCGCAAAGTGCATCAAGAGTTGATATTGGCGTAGGTCCTCCTTGCATCCGCAGCGATGATGAAATTTTATTCGCCAGCCGTCTTGGATGAGCGGAATGCGGAACAGCATTGAGTTTCGAAGTCGTCGGCACAGTTTTATCAGTATAAATTATTTTTGGTATTGGAGATTTTTGTTATGTCAATCTCTGAAGCCGCCGGGTTTGTTACAATCGAAACCGGCGCCAGGTTTGTCCCGGAAACCATTTCTGAGCGCACGCTCGAAGCCGCTTCCGCCCCCGTGCCTGTCGATTCGAAGCGCGGCTACGGCACGGTGAATTACAAGATCGGCGAGCGCTCCGAACGGGAATATCTGAAGAAAGCCATCACGGCTTTCACCGATACGCTCCCCGAAAAATTCGGTAATTCCGAGGGCACTTACACGATAACCCTCGTCGTCAAGGACGGGACCGGCAAGGACCTTGCCAAGGAGCCGATCCTCACCTTCCAGTGGAAGAACCAGCGCGTATTCTTTTTCATCGACAAGCTGGTCGAGCAGTTGCAGTCGACACAGTGGTCCGGAACGCTGGTGGATCAGTTGCTGACCACGGATGCGACGAGGCGCTACAAGATCGGCGTGGAGGTGTTCCTTTCCAACAGCCGGTCGATGGATTTCGACTCGCTCAAGAAGACCTCGAAGCTTTTCAGCGAGGGCGCGCTCGCCAGCTTTCTGCCGCTGCCGGCATCGGCGGTCGGCATCATCAGTGCGGTCTCCGATATCGTCGATCTGTTCTACACGGGCTCGCGCAAGCAGACCTTGGTCGAGTTCGACGAGTTCGAAGTCATGACCTCTCCGCAGACCTATACGGTCCCGGTGAAGTTCCGCGATGCCCAAGATCGCCCGTGGACACTTCCGATCAAGATCAATCTCCAGGCAAACCAGTCAAAGTTCATGTCCGGGCCGTTCGATGCGCGGAATCTTGTCGTGACCATCGTCGGAGAGAAGAATTTCACGGTCGTGACGGCGAAGGGAGCACCCGTCAAGGCGTCGCTCATCGAGCTGCTGCGGTCCTCCGACGACTTCCCAGAGGCGCGTGCCTTGCTCGACAGCGTCGCGGCCAACAGGAAATTTGAAGGAAATACCCAGACCGCCAGCGGCGCTCTCTATGCCGCGCTTGGAAATTTCCAATCGATTTATGACGCCCGGGCGCTTTACTGGGCCTTCCTCAAGCAAAATGAATCGCTGCTCGATTTGAATGCTTGCCTGGCCGGGGGACGGAGGGAAGAGCTCCAGCAGGTCGGCCTCAGTTTTTAGTCGAGGCATTTATTGCGCATCAACTCATTGCGATGGGAGGAATCGATGCCCGATCCTTTGCGGCTCTATCCAGATCTGGGCGGATTTATCGATGACAGCGGGCCCTACGAACTGACCAGCTCGGAGTTTCGGGCCGACGGGCAACGTTGGCTGTTGGTCACGCAGAGCGGAGAGTTCGAAGGCGGGCAGTTGCTCTTTCGGATCGAGGCGGGACGGCTGAAGCCGGTTCGGGCGGATTCCCTCGTTGACCTCAATCCGCGCCTCGCGGAGGCCGAGGCGGCCCATGTCGGATTGGAGCCCAGTCCGGCGGCCGAGGTCAGTGCGGTTGCGACGGCGATGCGCAGTCTGGCCAACCGGCCCAGCGATCCGCCGTCAGAGACGCGATTCTCGACGGCGTCGGGACCGGACGGCGGCAATCTCGCCTGCGTCTGGGCCATTCGCCATTTGGTGCGCGACGTCTTGCGGCGGTGGATCACCCGTTCGGATTCCACGTCGGAATTCGCGGACGACCTGTTCGCGGGCTTCGGCCGGTCCTTTGAGGAGGCCGATCTCGATGAGGGCAGTATCGTCATATCGCCGACCGCCTGGGGCAGCGGCAGCATGCGGGGGCGGCACGGACATGTGGGACTGCTTGGGCCCCGCCAACCCGGCGGCGCGCGGATCATCTACTCGAACTCGAGCGCCCGCAGACGCTGGGAGCAGAATTTCACGCTGAACTCATGGCGTGAGCGCTACGAGCGCGGCAAGCACCTCAAGGTTCTGTTCTTCCCGATCCCCAAGATCGCCGGCGCCTTGGAAGTCGCTGGCGGCCGCGTTGGCCTTGAGGCCGCCGAGGCGCCCGGCACGTTCCTATCCGCCGAGGACCACGGCCCTGATCCGCTCGCAGGCGAGGGACCGCCCCAGCGCGGCGGAGCGGTCTTCGGTCCGGAGACCGAAGCGGTGAGCGCCGATCTTCCGATCAACCGGTCGCAGGCACTCAAGGTCACGCGGTGGATGAAGTCGAATTTTGGGACGAAGCTGACCGCCGCGGTGCAGGGCACGCCATTCTCGATCGATCATTTATGCGCGATCGTGTGCCAGGAGACGGCTTATTTTTGGGTCAGCCTGATCGATCGCCTGTCGCCCCGGGAGATCATCGAGCGCTGCGTGCTCGACGCAAGCGGCGATTATCCGGAGACGAGCCGGTCGGCCTTTCCCGTCGACACGGCCGAGTTCCGCGCTCGCTACGGCGATGATTTCACCAGGCTTCTGATCGAGGAGGCGAACAAGACCCGGGCGCTGCGCAATTACGGGCCGAAGCAATGGGTGTACAAGGGCTACGGGCTTTTCCAATACGATCTGCAATATGTGAAGACCGACGAGGCGTTTTTCAGATCGAAGCAATGGTACGATTTCGATATATGCCTCGAGAAAGCCGCCCGTGAACTCAAGGCAAAATACGCGGCGACCGGCGATGTGTGGTCGGCGATCAAGGCCTATAACGGCACAGGCATGCGCGCCACGCGTTACGCCAACAACGTGATGCGTTTCAGGGAATGGTGCGCCGAGGTGCCATTGGCTTAGCCTTGGATCAGGTGACTTGACGTTGCACCTCGCGGTGGCCGAGTTCGCGCTCACACTTCACCGCGAGGCTTTTCGCACTTCTCCGACCGCTCGCAGTCCCGAGGCCGCCAGCCAAGCTGCCTTCGGGCTGCCAGCCGGCGTTGGCAACCTCATTTAGCGGCGAATTTCTTTTTCATGATGTCCTGGATCAAGGCCAGTTGCCGCCCGTCGGAGCCGAAATCCCAGCACGCGGTTTCCGGCGCCGGATCGCCGACCCTGGCGGCTGCCAAAATAGCACCGGCGAAGGGCGCGGCCTTCTTGTCCTCGTGATAGGCCTTGAGCACCGGATAGAGCTTCGCCCGGTTCAAGAGCGCCCACCGCACCAGCAGGGCGTCGATCTTCGACAGGCCCAGATCCTGCGCCGTTGCCTTGATCTTCTCGCAGAGGGCGAAAACCTTCGCCCAGCTCGTCTTCGTCGATGACGATCCCTCGCCTCCGGTTTCCCGCGTCGGCCTCTCGCCCACCGCATCCGTGGCTGGCACGGCCGGTGCCGTCGTTTCGGCTGGCGCTCCGGTCTTCGGCGCCTTGCTCGCGGCAATCTCGCCATAAAGCTCGAAGGACTGCCCGAGCGCCTTGCTGAAGAAATCCTCCTTCGCGCATGACGCGTTGCCGGGCAGGCATCGGTGGCCCGCGCCCAATCCTTGATGAGACAGGATTTCCTCCGGAGAGATCAAGGCGTTCTCGCCCGGATTCGCATCCAAGATGATCGACGCGCTTCGGCTCTGGTAGATCTCCATGGAACCAACCCCCTCGGTCAGCCAGTTCGGCGAGCTGATCTTGAAATAATAGCCGGCCGGATAGCTGTCGCCGTCCTTGCCGTCGCGGTCTGCCGTCAGGATGGCGAGATATTGGATCGAGGAGGCCGAATTCTGCGACAGCAGTTTGTCGAGGTCGGTCGCGACGGTCGAGACCAGCGCACCGACCGGGGCGGCGATGGGCATCCAGACGGCGCTGGCAGAAAGCGCCAGCTTGGCGATGGTGGCGAAGGCGTCCCCCTCCAACTGTCGGCCCGCGGTCACCACGAAATGCAGCTCATACTCGCCCTCCCCTTCGGCGAAATCGGAATGGATCAGATAGGGGCCGACACGGTCGCCGGCCGAGGCGAAAATGCAGCCCTTGAATTTCGTTTTGGCGTCCGGATTGGAATTGTTGCCATAGGCGAACAGGACCGTCTCGGGCAGGGCCGAGCCACGCGCCGTGCCGCGCTTGCCCTTATATTCGATGCCGAGTTTGGCGGCGGTGAACCAGCTATCGCGGGATCCGTTGCAATTCTTGATGGCGACCGGATCGAGGAAGCGGTTACGCATCGCCAGGAAGGTGTAGAACTCGCCGCCCCGCAAAGGGGCATCGGCAGTACGGGCGCCTTCCGGCTTGCCGAACAGTTCGTCCAGCTTCGCCGCAGGCGCGGCCGCGAGCATCAAATAGCTCGGCGTGTGATACTGCTCAGAAATGAAATTGGCCGGCTTGGTCTGGTCGATCTTGAGCAGCGATCCCCCCGCCGCCTGTGCTTGGCCAGGCAGCGGCGAGACCAACGCGGTTGTCGCCAGCACTCCGGCGGCAAGCCGCGATTGCAATAACTTCGATAGGCTCATCAGTGGCTCCATGGTCCAGATACGCGGCTGTCGGCATGGGCTCCGGGACGCCGGAGTCCGCCTGCCGGGCCGACACGGGAACACCACTCCGGGTTTGGCGGCGTTTTCTGGCGAGCCCCGTCCGGGGCGCAGCGGCGATGCGGCGTTGGACCTTGCTACGGTTCGGCCCTAAAATCGGTCGGGGCGAGCGGGGCCGAGGGATGGGGATCGAGGCGCGACAAACGGGAGTTCTGGCTCTGCTGGCGGCCGGACGGCGCGGCGCGGCGCGAAGGCCCGCATGGCTGGCCGCGCCCCTCGCCACGGTGTTCGGGTGGCGGGCGGCCGAGGCTGCGGCAGCCGTTCCAAGCGCTCGCGTCATCATCGGCACCACCAACGGCCCGGTCGATGTGCTGCTGCTTACGCCGGAGGCAACCGATCAGTCGGTCATGTGCATCGGCGGCGAAACCGACCAAACCGGGGTCAGCGGCCAATATCATGCCTTCACCGACCGGCGCACCGGCATCATCGGCAAGTTGTTCCAGCAATCCGCCTTCCGGATGGACGTCTCCGCCGGCATCGATACCGGGACGAGCTGGCAGCTCGGCGCTTTCGCGGCGCACGCGCTGTTCGCCGCCGGGCGTCTCGAACAGGGGCTGGCGCGCGGCGCGCCGCCCGTTGCCGCCATCTGGGCGAGCGGCGCGGTGCGTGTCGCGGACGGCGCCGTCCGGCCGGTCGAGTTCCTGGCGGAGAAGCTGACCGCCTCGATCGCGGCATTGTCGGAGCATAGCGGCCAGGGTCGGCGGGCGATCGCGCTGGTGCCGTCTGAGAATGCCGGCGAGATCGGCGGCGCGCTGGCCGAGGCGCTGCTGCGGCACGGCATCGAGGTCAGGCCGGTCTCGCATATTCGCGAGGTGCTGGAGGCGCTGTCCCTGCCCGGACGCGGCCGCTCGCGCTCGCCGGGCTGGCTGGTCCTGGTCGGCATCGCCATTGCCGGCGGCTTGTTGGCGCTATCGCTCCGCATCGCCAGCGCCCCCGCGATCTTCGAGCCGCTGCCTTTCAACCCCCAGTCCGATCCCAGCTTCAGTTGCGCGCGCTATCTGCGTGCGAATCCGCTGCAAACCTCGAGCGGCCGCAGCCCGGAGGGCGATCTGATGTGCCACGACCCGCAGACCGCCGCCGTCGACAAGAAAATGGGCGAGGCCTATCGCGAGCTCCAGGCGCTGTTGCCGCAGGAGGAAAAAGAGGCGCTGCAAAAGGTCGAGCATCAGGAATGGCGGCGATGGCGCGACCGGCGCTGCGGCATCACCTGGGAGAATCTGGAGCCCAAGATCCTGCTCAACATCCAATGCCTGATCGGCGAGAACCTCGCCCGCCAGCATGAATATGAAGAACGGATCAAGATCCAGCGCGCCAAGCCCTCGATCCGGCCAAACCTTTCGCCGCCGCTGCAATGACCGCCGGACTCAGATGAGCCAGTGGAAAATCTTTGTGATCTAATTTCGCCAGACGATGGTGATGCCGGTTGCGGGGTCCTTCAACATGCGGACGATTACGGCATGCGCCTCCTTCGCGGTGTCGAGCAGCAATTGCACCCGGCCGTCCACCCCCGGCGCATCGATCGGCAGCATGACGCCGAACTCCCGGTCAGGCGCCTCGATGATAAGACAGCCGGCTTCGCGCCGCCGGTCCGCGCTGGCGATCACCACATAAACTTGCTCAGGCCGCGCATTCGAGGCCGACAGCCGGATCGACCCGCCCGGCGAAAAGCGCTCGGTGACGTCAGGACTCGACGCGGCCGCCGCCAGCCGGCCGATTTCCAGCGCGCGGCCCGATGCGACCAGATCCGCTTTCAGGGCGAGGTAATCCGCGCGCAGCCGCCGGTCGCTGAACAGCAGGGCCTGCTGATCCGGCGCAAGCGAACCGCCCTGGCCTGTGAGCATGCCGTAAAGATCGGCAAAAGCCGGGCGTCGCCGGGCGTCTGCGGTCTCGCCCTCGAGCGAGCGCGCGACGAATAAATCCTCGGCTCGCTGCACAATGGCGGGGTCGGTGATCGACATCAGGGATGCGCTTTCAGGTTCAACCTCGACTGTATAAGGATTGGCGCTTGCCTTCCAGCGGTGGCATGGCCGCCGGACGGGGTGATTGACCTTTTCTTCGGGTTTGATGCATTTTTCATAAGATGCGGGTGTGTTGGGGGCGGGTCATGGGTGCGCCGGTTTTCGGCAGCGTGTCGGCCGAATTGACCGAAGCCATCGCAATGATGGCCGAGCGGACCACGCGGACCGGCGAGCCCTGGTGTCCGCCGCGCGTTTCGGCCGCGATCCGCCGCGCCATCATCGACCGCAGCGAGGATCTGGGGCGTTATGTCCACCAGTCGATGCGCTTTGCGCGGCTGGCCGCCCTGTGCGCGCCGCGCGGCTATGTGGATTTCCTGTACGGCGCGGTTCCGGCCCTCCGTGCCGAGGCCTTCCGCACCGCAATCCGCGCGGCGGGCGCGTGCGGAACGCCAACCGCCCCTGCCTTGCGGATCGGTCAGGACGGCATTGTCCTGCTCGAGCCCGCGATGGCCACCCGCAACGGCGCCGGTTTCGAAATCGCTTATGCGCAGATGCCGGCTTTGGCGGCCTTTCTGGATGTGCTGCACAATACGCTCGGCTATGCCGAGATCGCCGGTCTGCTGGCGCCGATCACGGGCCTCCGCGCCGAGCCGGCAGCCGCCGATGAGGTCACCCGGCTCGTCCGCTCACGGCTGAATGGCTGGCTGTCGCCACGTCTGGAGGCGGCGCACCGGCGGGAGCAGGCCAAGCGCATCCACGAATTTCTGGCCCATCGCCAGGCCGTCCTGCCCGAGGCGATCGACGATGGCATGATCTTCGACTTCTGGCTGGCGAGGGCCGGTTTCTGGCGCGGGCGCATGGACAGCGAGGCGGTGGACCGCGCCAAGCTGGAAAAGCTGGCGCGGGACGAGGGCTTCCGGGTGTTCCGCTCGGCCGCCCGGCTCATGCTCCGCTATCGCCAGGCCCTGCTCGATGCCGTCGCCGAGCGGCGCATGGGCAGCGCGCAAAGCCTCACCCGCTCGGCGGATGGCGAGGATGACCGGACGACGATCGAGATCGCGGATGGCGCGCCGCTCGAACCGGTGGAGCCCTGGATCTCGCCGCTCGCCGAGCTTGCGAGGCCGCCGGCCAACCGGATCAAATGGCTGACGGCCCGGGAAACGCGCCATCTGCGCAACTATCTCGGTATGCCGCCCGAGACCGCCGCCGGACCGGATCCGGACGAGGAGGAAAGCCAGGGCGGCATCTTCGAGCGCGCCGCCTTCGATCTGGCCTTCAGCCGCACGCTGCTCCGCGTCGACGTGCTGGGCGGAATGCAGGCCGACCTCATCGCCCGGCTGAAAAAACGCATGCCGCCGGCCGAAGCGCTCGAAGCGGCGCGCCCCTGCGTCACCGGCGACAGCTACCGCGAGGCAGCCGGCGTGTATGCCGAGACGCGCGATCAGCTTCGTCTCGAAGGGCTGGCGGCGCTGGACATTCTCGGCAGCGGGGGCGATGCCGCAGCGATGCTGCTGGCGGAGCATTTCGGCGGGGTGGATGCGGCGGCGGCGCTGGGTGGTGCACCGGCGGATCGCTGCGAGATCGGCTCGAAGCTCGCAACACTGTTCAGCGGTGCCGCCGTTGGAGATACGGCCGTCACAGCGCTTCTCGCCGAAGCCCGGCGCAGCCGCGCCCGCGTCAACCGCGACGGCTTCCGCAAACAGGACCTGGCCGATGGCGCCGCAACGCTCGCCTACCGCGCTTCCGTGATGCCGCTGATTGCCCTCCACCGCGCGCTGGGTCGCCTCTGCGACCGGTTGGGGGGCGCGCCCTTCCTGGAGGAGGCGGAGGCCGATCGCGATCGGTTTCTTGCTGGCCTGGAATTGATCTACGGGCAGGCTAACACAAATTTCGCGGCCGACATTCTCAGGCCAAGTGATTGAATTTACGCGATTGAATTGCCGCGTCCTCCCGCCTGGACCGGCAGGCCCTCCGCCGACGCTTAGAAAAATGCGCAATGCCCGAAGTGGTGACTTCAGCAGGGGCATTGCCCGAAACGGGCCGCGTCCTCGTCAATCGATAAGAAGCGAAATTCATATGCGAAAATGGAAACGTAAAGCGATGTTCATGAGCCGCCGCAGTTTTCTCAATCGCCTGGGGGCCGGCGCCGCGGCGCTCGCCCTGCAGCCTCCTCGCATCCCTGCCTTTGCCGGCCCGAGCGGCGCGCCGGGCGCCATCAAGATTATCGACAGCGCGCGCGACGTCAGCGATCAGGCTGGCCTGATCCGCTATGCCGGCATATCGACCGTCATCCGCTATTACGCCCGGAATGACGGCCAATGGCCGGGCAAGGTCCTGTCCCCGACGGAGCGGGCGGTGCTCGAAGAGCACGGTCTATCCCTTGCCGTCATCTTCCAGCACAACAATTCGAACCCGCTCAACTTCATGGATGGCGAGAAGAAAAAACTCGACGCGCAATGGGCGCTCACCCATGCGGAGCGGGTCGGCCAGCCGAAGGGCACACCGATCTATTTCGGCGCCGACTTTAACCTGAGGCCGGAGCACGAGGACGCCGTCAAAGCCTATTTCGAGTACGTCGCCTCCGCCTTGGCGGGCAAAGGCTACGAGGTCGGCATTTACGGCTGCGGCGCCGCATGCGCGTTGGTTGGCGGCATCGCGCAATATTTCTGGCTATCGGCATCCGTCGGCTATGCGGGAAGCTCCAGTTTCTACAATTCCGGCGATTGGCATCTGTTTCAGAACAAGATCGAATTGCCAAAGCCCTATGCCAGCCAGCGCCCCGAGAAAAAAGCAGACCGCGTCATCGACACGGATGTCTTGAATGACCGCTTCGAATATTTCGGCCAATGGCGCACCGACGGGACGCCGGTCGTTCATTCAAAGGCGCAGTCTGCGGCCATTCTGGCGCTCCGGGCTTTTGTGACCACCGCCCCGAATGCGGTCCTCTACAAGCGGCGCTCCGGAACATGGGAGGCCACCGGGAAGACGATCGACTATGCGAGAAATGTCAGACTTCTCGGGAGGAGGGGCGACTATGTGGCTTTATCCCTGGATGAAGGCGACGACGTTCAGGGCTATTGCCGGGCATCCGACCTAAGCTGCAATCTTGGCAAGATGCCGCCCTATTCCGACAAGACACAAGGCGCGGAGCTGGCCTGTGAGTGACCTCTGAATTGGACCACCTTTGCGAGATATCTCCGCTGCGAGCGCCCTCTCCTCCACGGAGAGGGCGCGATGCGCCAATCACGGCGTTCCTCCGCAGTTTGCGAAGACCTCCGCGATAACCCCGCGTGTCACACCGCAAGCCGCTCAAGGCGAGCCTTGAAGCCGCCGGTGATCGAGGCGGCGATCTGCTCGGGAAAATCGGCCGGCAGGGCTTGCTCGACCTTAGCCAACGCTTTGGGCGCAAGGCGGTGGAGATCGGCGAAGATCTCCTCGAGGATGGGCGCGGCGACGCCGGCTTGCGCGGCGCTCTGGGCGAAATGCCGGGGCATGATCCTATGGATCGCATAATGCCGGCTAGCGCCGACGGCCATGGCGAGCTTCATCTTGGTGCGCGGGATCTGCCCGGCATCCGCGCTCGGCTGCGCGGAAATCACGTCATAGAGCGGCGTGATGCGAAAGCGCCCGCCCGGCGAGAGAAACAGGCTGAAATTCTTGGCGTGGCCGTCCGTCGCCCCCAGCAGCCAGAACACCACGATCGCCTTGAGGAACTGCCGCTGATCGTCTTCCGGCGTATCGCTGCCTTTGAGCAGGTTCAAAATGGCCGCGATGCCCGGGCCGCCCTCATTCTCATATTTGAGCGTCGGCGGCACCGACAGGGCCTGGCAGCAATCCTCCTGCGGCAGGCGCAGCAAGCGCTTGTCCTTGGTCCAGCGGCGGTCGAAGCGTTGGACGACCAGCACATTCCTGCCCCCGAATCTCGCCAGTTCGGCTTCGGCGCTGGGCAGGCCGAGCGCGGCGGTGAGCCTGAGGCAGAAAAACTCGTTCTCGACGCTGTGGGTCAGGTCGAGCCCGTTGGGCAGGCGGCCGATGCTCGGCTTGAGAATATGCGTCGTCGCCGTGGTCCCGAGCGGCTTGTGCCAGCGCTTTTTCCAGTAGAGCAGCGCGGTCTTTTCCTGCGCGCCGGCGATCGAGATGCGAAAATCCTGGTCGTCGCCGAGGCCGAGCGGGGCGGTTGTGAGGTTGTCCAGCATCGCGCCGATCTCCGCGTCGCCAACCGGCTTGCCGGCGATCGCGCCCGCCGAGTCCGGTTCCTCGCCCTCGGGGAGGAATTGCAGCGCCCCGACGCAGTCCCGTCCGACCGCCGTCAGCAGGCTATAGGCATCGGTGCCCTGGGCCTGCATGCGCTCCGCCAGCCGGCGGCGGATGGCATCGCTGTCGGGCAGCAGATTGTCGAACACGGCGATGACGGGCGCGCCGATATAGCGGTCCTCACGCAGCGGCAGCGACAGGGAGACCGGCAAGGCGTGCTCCCAGTCGAGCCAGGCGCGGTCATAGTGGAAATCGACGGCGCCGCTCGTAAGCCGGTTGAGCCGGCCGACGAGCCGGCTGTTGAGATACACGTCCAGCGGTATATGCCGGCGCGCGCGGGGCATCAGAAAATATCCTCGATCTCGGCGGGCGCGGCTTTCGAGCGCGGCCGGACGACGAATTCCAGATCGAGCGCCGCCAGCACATCGCAAAGCGTGCGAAGCTGAGTGCCGGGCTCGCCGCTCTCTACCGCCGAGACCGTCGCCTGCCGGATCTGAACGCGCTTGCCCAGCGCCGTCTGGCTGAGGCCGAGCTTGCGCCGTCGCCGCCTGATGGCGTCGCCGATCTGCTTGGGGGTGCGGGCGATCTGGTCCATGACGGAACTCCATTGGATCCGTCATGATATACGCCCTGGCGGATAAATTTCAATATACGCGAGAACGTATATTTTGTTTTATACGACTGAGCGTATAAATTTAGAATATGCGCTGTAGCGTATTTTTGGGGGGCGGCGACTCTCGGCCTTCAGCTCGCCGCAGACCAGCCCTCTCCCACGGGAGACCTTTGCGTAAGTCGATTTTGGTTGAGTGATGGCTTGCGAGGCTCTGATTCGGAGGCGGGTGATGCACAAGCAGGTTGGACAGCGGGGCTTTGTCGATCAGCTTTTGGAGCAGCGCAGCGCCCGCAAGGCGCATCTGGCGCGGATCGCGTCGCTGATCGACTGGGCGGCGATCGATCGGCTGGCCGCTCCGATCTACGCCAGCCAGACCGGTCGCCCGAGCTACCCGCCGCTGGTCATGATCAAGGCGTTGCTTCTGGCCCAATGGTACGGCCTGTCCGATCCCGGACTGGAGGAAGCACTCGACGACACGCTGTCGTTCCGGGCTTTTGCCGGCCTCTCGCTGCAGGATGCGGTCCCCGACCATTCCACGATCTGCCGCTTCCGCCAGCAATTGCAGCAGCATAACTTGAGCGAGGCGATCTTTTGTGAGGTCGGCCGGCAGCTGGAAGCGCGTAATCTGATCGTCAAGCGCGGCACCCTGATCGATGCCACGCTGATCGAGGCGCAAGCGGCAAAGCCGGGCTTCGACCAGGGCCGGGCGGCCACCAGCACCGTCGACAAAGATGCCGATTGGACGCGCAAAGCCGGCAAATCCCATTTCGGCTACAAGGCCCACATCGCCGTCGACCAGCATAGCGGCCTGATCCGGAAGGCCATTCTCACCCCGGCAAGCGTCAATGACAGCGAGGTTGCCGACGCGCTGATCCTTGGCGATGAGGGCGCCGTCTATGCGGACAAGGCCTATGAGCAGCGCGGGCGCCGCCAGCGGCTGAAGGGGCTCGGTATCAAAGACCGGATCATGCACCGCAGCCACAAGAACCAGACCGGGCTGCCGCGCTGGCAGCGCCGCCGTAACCGGCTGATTGCTCCGATCCGCGCCGCCATAGAGCGGGTGTTCGGCACGCTGAAGCGCAGCTATGACTACCGGCGGGTGCGCTTCTTCGACCTCGCCAGAAATGCCGTCGATCTGAACTTGCTCTGCGTCGCCTTCAACCTCCGAAAGGCTGCGGCGATGTGGGGATGACGCCCGCTGAAGCTGGGAAGGCCGGCCGGCAGTGCCGGCCGCGGAAGCCTACCCAGTCGCAAAGACCCCGCCAAACGCTTTCGGGCCAAGCGCTGGCGACTTACGCAACCTTCTCCACGGGGAGAGGGCGGCGCGCGAAGCGTGCCGGGTGAGGGGGTAATGCCTCTCCGTGAGGCGACGTCGTGGTCCTACCGATAGGGATTACCCCCTCACCCCAAACGTCTCCCCATGGGAGAGGGAGTCCGGCTGCGGATTGGGCTAGAGGGTGGACCCCGGCGGCGGGGCGGCCGAGACCGCCCGCACCCTAAGGGCGGAGCTAGGCCGAGATGGCCAGGGGCTCGCGGAGGGTGCTGGTGCGGTCGGCGGGGGTTTTCAGCAAGCCCATCTGCGCCAGCTTGGCGAGGATGGCGTCCGCCGCGCCGTCGGCCGTCAGCGCCACGGTGTCGATGGCGACTTCCGGGGAGACCGGCGCCTCATAGGGATCGTCGATGCCGGTGAACTGCTTCAGCTTGCCCTCGCGCGCCAGCTTGTAGAGGCCCTTGCGGTCGCGGCGTTCGCATTCGGCGAGAGGCGTCGCGACATGCACTTCGATGAAGCCGCCATAAGGCTCGATCATCTCGCGGACGTCGCGGCGCGTTGCGGCATAGGGGGCGATCGGCGCGCAGATGGCGATGCCGCCATTCTTGGTGATCTCCGAGGCCACATAGCCGATGCGCAGGATGTTGATGTTGCGGTGCTCCTTGGAGAAACCCAGCTCCGAGGACAGATGCTTGCGCACCACGTCGCCGTCGAGCAGCGTGACGGGACGCCCGCCGATCTGCATCAGCTTGGCCATCAGCGCATTGGCGATGGTCGACTTGCCCGCGCCCGACAGGCCGGTGAAGAAGACGGTGAAGCCCTGGCGGTCGCGGGGCGGATGGGTGCGGCGCAGCTCGGCGATGACGCTGGGAAAGGAGAACCATTCCGGGATCTCCTCGCCCTCCTGCAGGCGGCGGCGCAGCTCGGTGCCGGAAATGTTCAGGATCGCCTCGCCCGGCTGGATTTCGTCGGCGGGGGCGTATTGATGGCGGTTCTGGAGATAGACCATCTCCTTGAATGGCACCATCTCGATGCCGAGCTCTCCGGAGTGCCGGGCAACCAGCTCCTGCGCATCATAGGGGCCGTAGAAGGGCTTGCCCTCGCTGTTATTGCCGGGGCCGGCGTGGTCGCGGCCGACGATCAGATGGGTGCAGCCGAAATTCCTGCGGATGATGGCGTGCCAGAGCGCCTCGCGCGGGCCGGCCATGCGCATGGCGAGGCCGAGCAGGCTGAGCGTGGCGCCGCCTTCGGGGTAATGCGGCAGGAGCGCTTCATAGCAGCGCACGCGGGTGAAATGATCGACGTCGCCTGGCTTGGTCATGCCGACGACCGGGTGGATGAGGAGCTTGGCGCCGACCTGCTGGGCCGCGCGGAGGGTCAGCTCGTAATGGGCGCGGTGCAGCGGATTGCGGGTCTGGAAGGCGACGATCTTGTTCCAGCCGAGCGCGCGGAACTGCGCCTTGAGCTCGTTCGGCGACTGGCGGCGCTCGCGGAAATCATAATGGTTCGGCGCCTGCAGGCCGATCACCCGCCCACCGACATAATGGCTGCCGGCCTTGTCATGCAGATAGCGCACGCCCGGATGGGCGGCATCGTCGGCGCCGAATACGAATTCGGCCTCGCGGGCCTTGTTCGGCTGCCAGATCGACTGCACTTCGAGCAGCGCCAGCACGATATTTTCCGGGTCGCGCAAGGCGATGCGCTGGCCGATTTCCAGCTTGCCGGCGAAATCGGCGCCGACGTCGAGCGTCACCGGGATCGGCCACAGCGCGCCGGATTCCAGTCGCATCTCCGAGAGGACCCGGTCATAGTCGCCCCGATTGAGGAAACCGGCGAGCGGCGCGAAGCCGCCATTCATTAAAAGTTCGAGGTCGCAAAGCTGGCGCGCGCTCAAATCCCAGGAGACAAGTTCGCCGGCTTCCGCCTTCAACGCCGCAAGCTCTTGGGCGGGCGCGAACAATTCCGGGGTGGCTCCGGCGCGATTGAGGGCGGCAAAAGACGCCGCAGCTTCGGTCTCGCTCATCTTCGTCTCTCAAACAGTGTTGTTCTGAATATAGTACGATTCGTGCGGTTTACCTAACACACTGCCGTCAAGAGTCAATGAGCGAACTTATGCGGGGCTGCCATGCATGCGTGCATGATCAGCATGCGAACATGCGGCCGAGGCCCGATATCCGCCGGGCCCCGCGCAAATTCTTCTGCCGATCAGAGGGTTATGACGCCCTGCTTCGAAAGCGGGGCTAGGACGCCGCGAGGTGGTTGACCAGCCAGCGCGCTGTGCGTAACAGCCGCGCATCCTCGCGCCGCGCCCCGATGAGCTGAACCCCGACCGGCATTGCGTCCACTTCCAGCAGCGGCAGCGACAGCGCCGGGACGCCCAGATAGGTCCAGAGCGTGCAGAAGATCGGATCGCCGGTGGCGCCGAGGCCGAGCGGGGCGGGACCGGAGGTGGCCGGTGTCAGGATGGCGCCGTAGCGGTTGAACAGATCCTCGAAGCGCTCGGCGAGCCGTGCGGCCTGATCGCGGGCATTGTTGTACTGGACGGCGGTCACATGGCGGCCCTGGTCGATCATGCCCCGCAGGCGCTCGCTCATGGCGTCGCCGCTGCGCTCCGCCAGCGGGCCGAAATGGCGGGCGAGGTCGGCGAGCATGATATGGCCGTGCCACTCGATCGCCGAGGCGAAGCCGTCCGGCAGCGCGACCTCCTCGCAATGGGCGCCGAGCGCGTCCGCCAGTTCCTCGAAGGCGGCCTTGGTGCCGGCCTCGGCGCGGTCCCAGACCGGCGATTTGACGAAGCCGAGCACGGGCGGCAGCGGCGGCTCGGCGATGGCGGTGCGGTAATGGCTGCCCCTGCTCCTCGGATACATGCCGGCATCCTCCGGGTCATAGGCCGACAGCATGTCGGCGGCGACGGCCAGGTCCTCGATCGAGCGGGCGAAAATGCCGGGCGTGTCGAGCGGCGGCGATTGGGTGAGGACGCCGGTGCGCGAGATCAGGCCGAATGTCGGCTTGAGGCCGTAGACGCCGCAGAAGGAGGCGGGGCGGATCACCGAGCCGTTGGTCTGCGTGCCGAGCGCGAAGGGCACCATATGCGCCGCGACCGCCGCCGCCGAGCCGGAGGAGGAGCCGCCGGGCGTCCGCTCGGGGTTATGCGGGTTGCGGGTTTTGCCGGGGTGGTAGACGGCGAATTCGGTCGTCACCGTCTTGCCGATCAGCACGGCGCCGGCCTCGCGCAGCCGTGCGATGGCGGCGGCGTCGCGCAAGGGCTGGCGGCCGGAAAAGAGCGGGCTGCCATATTCGGTCGGCATGTCGGCGGTGTCGAAAATGTCCTTGGCGGCGAAAGGCACGCCGTGCAGCGGCCCGACCGGGCGTCCGCTCGACCGCTCCAGATCGGCGTTGCGGGCCTGCGCCAGCGCCTGCTCCGCATCCAGATGCGTCCAAGCGCCGACCGTTTCTTCACGCTCTGCGATCACCGAAAGACACGCGGCGACAAGCTCTTCGCTTCGACAGTTACCGGCGTGGATTTCGGCCGCCATCTGAACAGCCGTAAGCTGAGCAAGTTCCGGTACAGACATGATAACTCCTTTAGGGCACAATTATCGTTCAAGATGGCGCGGCTGATGACGAAGCGTTTACCGTATCTTGACCGTTATCGCCATAAAATGGCCCGAATTCGACAAGGGCTCCGGTGAGTTCGGCGTGAGGATTGTGAGTATGAGCATGGTTTTTCAGCGTTTGCGCCGAAAATGTGTCGAATCAGCCACATTCTCCGCGCAATTCGGCACGGGGAACCGGCTGCAACTCTTGATAAGCCCTGCCACTTCATGGACTAATCTTAACCGGATTGGGCACAATCCAGGAGAGCATGCGTACATTGCGCAGGGCTTTCGCACTCGACCCAGCCTGCCCGGGTCGGACCGCGAAGAGATGGGGATGACTGAGATTCGCTCCGGCAAATATACGATTTGCCTCAGGCATCTTGTTGCCTGCGTGGCCTTGCTCGTTGCGTTGGCGCCGGTATCCGGCGGCGCCGCGGCGCGCGAGCTCGTGAGCTGGGACGGCCCGCAGGAACTCGGCACCGTCGTCATCAAAACCTCCGAACGCCGGCTCTATTACGTCCTCGGCCACGGCATGGCGCTGCGCTACGACGTGGCCGTCGGCAAGGCGGGCATGCAGTGGGCCGGACAGACTTTCGTACAGGCCAAGCGCGAGCACCCGACCTGGACGCCGACGCCGCGCATGCGCCGCGAAAACCCATATTTGCCCCAGTCCATTGGCCCCGGCGCGAGCAACCCGCTCGGCGCGCGCGCCATTTACCTCGGCTGGACGGAATATCGCATCCACGGCACCAACGCGCCCTGGTCCATCGGCAGCGCTGCGTCAAGCGGCTGCATCCGAATGCGGAACGGGGATGTCGTTGATTTGTTTCAAAGAGTTCACATCGGCGCCCCGGTTCATGTGATCCGGTAGGCATTTTCTCAACACCCGGCATTCGGGATTTAACACGCGGCAAAGCGACTTAACGGAGGGTATCATGTTCAAAGGCTTCATCAGAATGGCGGCGTTCGCCGCCGGCGCCGTGGCGCTGACCGTCATGGGCGCAAACAGCGCCCGCGCCGACTTCCTCGACGACCTTTTCGGCGGCGGCCCCAGCTACGGCGGCAGCAAGACGATGGTCCGCTTCTCGCCGAAGTTCAATCCCGGCCAGATCATCGTCAGCTTCGGCGACCGCCGTCTCTATTACGTGACCCAGAAGGGCCAGGCGATCAGCTATCCGATCGCAATCCCGAAGGGCGAGGCCCGCTGGGCCGGCGTGCTGAGCGTCAGCGCCAAGAAGGTCAATCCCGACTGGACGCCGACCCCGGAAATGCGCCGTGAGAATCCGAAGCTCCCGGCCTATGTGCCCGGTGGCCACCCGCGCAACCCGCTCGGCGTCCGCGCCCTCTATCTGGGCTCCTCTCTCTACCGCATTCACGGCACCGACGCGCCCTGGCTGATCGGTCAGGAAGTCTCCAAGGGCTGCATCCGCATGCACAATGCCGACGTCGTCGACCTGTACAACCGCGCCAATGTCGGCGCCCGCGTCACGGTCACCTGGTCGCGCTTCAATACCTCCTCGTCGTAATCGGCGACTCTGTTAAGTCTGCCCGAAGGGCCGGAGGAAACTCCGGCCTTTTGGTTTTTAGGCGGAACGAGCGACAGCGCTGCGGAGTGCTTCTGCCTTCCAACCAAGACCAATCCGCGCTAATGCGTCTCGTGCAGGCACTTGCCGTGGTCGGCGAGCACGTCGATAACGCGGCACTCGGCGATCCGCCCGCCCGAGCACGCCTCGACCATCCGCGCCAGTTCCTCGCGCATCGCCTGCAGCCGGGCGATCTTGTCGTCGACCTCCTGCAAATGACTGGCGGCCAGCGCGTCCGCTGCCTCGCAAGGGGCGTCCGGATGGGCGGCGAGTTGCAGCAGGCTGCGCACGACATCCAGCGAAAAGCCCAATTCACGTGCATGTTTGATGAACAACAATCGCCGCAATTCCTTGTCACCGTAGCGCCGCTGGCCGCCAGCGGTGCGCGGCGCGGCCGGCATCAGGCCGATTTCCTCGAAATAACGCAATGTCTGCACCGCGTAACCGGCCCGTTTAGCCAATTCACCAATCGCGAAGTCCATGTCATTTTTTCCTTGAAGCTACAGTCACTGTAGATGTTAGCGTCAGCTCAAGATTTTCAAGGGAGTACGGCGATGTCGGCGAGTTGCGGCCATCACAATGCGAGTTTCGAGGGCATGGACCCCCGCTATAAGCGGATCTTGTGGACCGTCATCGCCATCAACGGGGCGATGTTCCTCGTCGAAATGACCGCTGGCGCCCTGGCCGGATCGCAGGCGCTGCAGGCCGACGCGCTGGATTTCCTCGCCGATACGCTCACTTATGGCGTCAGCCTCGCCGTGATCGGCCGCTCCATCGCCATTCGCTCGAACGCCGCCCTGCTGAAGGGCGCCAGCCTTGCCCTGATGGGCGCATGGGTGTTCGGCGCGACGGCCTATCAGCTCCTGGTGCTCGGCGTGCCGAGCCCCGGCGTGATGGGCGGCGTCGGCTTTCTGGCGCTGGCCGCGAATGTGGCGAGCGTGCTGTTGCTTGCCCGCTACAAGGATGGCGACGCCAATGTCCGCTCGGTCTGGCTGTGCTCGCGCAACGACGCCATCGGCAATGTCGCGGTGATGGGCGCCGCCGTCGCCGTCTGGGCGACCGCCAGCGCCTGGCCCGATCTCATCGTCGCCTTCGCCATGGCCGGCCTGTTCCTGGTCTCGGCCGTCACGATCTTCCGCCAGGCCCTCGCCGAGCGCCGCGGCGAACCCGCCGGCCGCCTCGCCACCGAGCCGCATCTGCATCACGATCATTAGCGCCGGATCATTTTGACCGGAAGCATCGCCCCTCAGCGGCACTGCACAGGCGCGTCAACTGTGTGTGCCGCCTTCCAACGGTCGGATCGGCATTCGGTCAAGTGCCTTACATGCCCCAGCGCAACGCCGCCGTGTGAACGGGGGCGTCCCAGAACGACCGCAACTCGGCGTCGAGCTTGGTCAGCGTGATCGAGCACCCCGCCATGTCCAGTGAGGTGCAGTAATTGCCGACCAGCGAGCGGGCGATGCTTAGGCCGCGCGCCTCGCATTGGCGGCGGGCGGCGTCATACATGCCGTAGAGCTCCAGCAGCGGCGTGCCGCCCATGCCGTTGACCAGCAGCAATACCTCCTGGCCCGCGCCCGGCTTCAGGTCCTCGCAGATCGCGCCGACCGTTTCGGCGGCGATAGCGTCGGCGCTCATCATGGCGACGCGGCGGCGTCCCGGCTCGCCATGAATGCCCACCCCCATTTCCAGCTCGTTCTCGCCGATGTCGAAGGTCGGACGGCCGGCGGCGGGCACCGTGCAAGAGGTCAGCGCCACGCCCATCGTGCCCGAGGCCGCATTGATGCGCTCGCCGAGCGCTTTGCACCCGTCGAGATCCGCGCCCTTTTCCGCCGCCGCGCCGACCATCTTCTCGACGATGACCGTCGCCGCCACGCCGCGACGCCCTTGGCTGTGCAGCGAGGTCTCGACCGCGACGTCGTCATTGGTGAGCACCGTCGCGATGCGGCCGTCGCTCATCTCGGCGGCCATCTCGAAATTCATCACGTCGCCGGCGTAGTTCTTGACGATGAAGAGAACGCCTGCCCCGCCGTCGATGGCCTCGGCGGCGGCGAGCATCTGGTCCGGCGTCGGCGAAGTGAAAACCTGGCCGGGGCAGGCCGCGTCCAGCATGCCGTAGCCGACGAAGCCCGCATGCATCGGCTCATGGCCCGAACCGCCGCCGGACAGGAGCGCGACCTTGCCCGCTTTCGGCCCAGCCTTGCGGGTCACGAACATCGGCTCGAAATGCACTGAAACGATATCGGCATGGGCGGCGCCGAAGCCGCGCAGGCTTTCGGTCAAAACGTCGTCGACCGCGTTCATCAGCTTTTTCATCTGGCTTCCTCCCTTATTTCTTATTGGCGCTGTCCTCGGCGTCCCGCACCAGAGCGATCAGGCGCTCGGCGAAGTCGCGGATCATCAGCTCGACCTCGTGGCGGCGCCCGGGATCGGCGAATTGCGGCAGCGGAATGCGCAGCACATCCGCCTCGAGCGACGCCAGTTCCTCGATGGCTCCATATTGGCCCGGATGGGCGCGCGCATAAATCTCCATGAACCGGCGCTGCTCTTCCAGGCTAAAATGGCAGACCTTGAACAGCGCCGGGATGTGCTGCGCGGGCAGCGGCACCCGGTAGGACGGATTGGTGATCTGCGAGATGAAGCTTTTATGGGTGCCGAGAGCTTCGGCCAGCTTCTGCCGCGTGCCGGAGGGGCGGCGGTCGAGATAGAGGCGCAGCAGGGCCTTATACTCGGCGATGGGTTCGATAGGCTGTGCGCTGTCATCGGCCATGGGTCTATTCCGGGGCGGTGCGGCTGATGGCGAGTTTGACCGCGCCGATCTGCGCCGGGGCGCAACTTAGGCTGCGCAGGCCGGTGGCGAGCAGCGGGGCGATCAGATGCGGCGTGGACGCCATGTCGCCGCAAAGGCTGACTTCGACGTTGCGATGACGGGCGGCCGCGACGGTTCGGGCGATAAGTTCGAGCACGGCCGGGTTCAGCGGATCGGCGAGCGGGGCAAGGGCGGCGTTGTCGCGCGCGCTGGCGGTTGCGTATTGGATGAGGTCGTTGGAGCCGATGGAGTAGAAATCGGCGTTGAAGGCGGCGGCCGTCAGCGCGGCGGCGGGGACTTCGATCATCATGCCCAGTGGCGGCGTCGCACAGGGCATCCCGGCGCGTTGCAGGGCGGCGATCTCGTCGAGCATCATCTCGCGGGCGGTTGTGAGTTCGGCGGGCACCGTCACCATCGGGACCATCACCTTGACCGGGCCGAGCGCCGCCGCCCGCGCCAAGGCGCGGAGCTGGGTGCGGAAAATGTCCGGCTTGGCAAGGGAGAGTCGCAGGCCGCGCACGCCGAGGAAGGGGTTCGCCTCGCCGTCGAAGGTGATGCCGGGGATGGGCTTGTCGCCGCCTGCGTCGAGCGTGCGGATGGTGACGGGACGGCCCTGCGCCCAGGAGATCAGCCGCGCATAGAATGCGAATTGCGCCTCCTCGGTCGGCTGGCCGTGCCGGAACAGGAATTCGGTTCGGGTGAGGCCGACGCCGTCGCAGATCTCAGGCGGGATCGAGTCGAGGCGGTCCGGCTCGTCGATGTTGACGAGCACCTGCACGCGTTCGCCGCGCGGGGTCATCGCAGGCTTGCGGATGAGGGCTTCGATCGCGCGGTCATCATGGCTCGCGGCAGACAGCCGCGCCGTTGCGGCGGCAAGGGTCGCGGCGCTCGGCCCGGCAATCACCACACCCTCCGGCGCGTCGAGAATTGCAGGTGCGCCGTCTTCGAATGCGTCGAATTCCGCCGACAGGCCGACGATGAGGTTCACGCCCCGTGACCGGGCCAGAATCGCGACATGGCTCGTCGGGCTGCCGCCGAGCGTCGCCGCGCCGCCGATGCCGGTCCAATCCAGGTCAAGGAATGTAGATGGGGTGAGTTCCGCCGCGATGAGGATGGCGCCGTCGGGCAGTTCCGCCGCCGCGCTCGGCTCCTGCACCGCACGCAGCACGCGGGACTTCAAATCCGCAAGGTCCGCCGCGCGCGCGGCAAGCGTATCGTCGCCGCCCTTGCGATAGTCCGCGATCTCCGCGTCCATCGTGGACGCCCACGCCGCATCCCACGCCTCGCCGTCCGCAATCGCGCGAAGGACGGGCGCCAGCAAATCCTCATCGCCGAGCAGGGCGAGCTGAAACTCCAGGATCTCGCCGGCCAATTCGTCCTCGGAGGCAATCAGCCGATCGATTTGCCCGGCGGCCTCTGCGATCGCCGCGCGAAACGCCCTCCGCTCTTCCTCAACGCCCGCAAATGCCCGCTGCGCCGCCGCCTTCTCCCGCAGCACGACCACCGGCCCGATCGCGATGCCGCCGGACACGCCGATGCCTCGAAATCTCCGTTCGGGGGCATCCTCAGTCATGGAAATCCCGCTGCACCAGCGCCATCAGCGCATCGACCGCGCTCCGCGCATCGTCGCCCGCCGCGCGGATATGCAGGGGCAAACCCGCGCCTGCCTTCAGCTTCATCACCGCGTTGGGCGACTTGGCGTTGACCCAGTCCCCGCCGCCCTCGGCGCGGATTTCGATTGCCGCCTCAAACGTCTTCGCCAGCCGCGTCAGCTTGACCGCGGGCCGCGCATGCAGCCCGGTCGGGTCGCGGATCACCGCGTTGCCGACGATCCAGTCGAGGTCGCGCGCCATGTCGGTCATGCGTCAAAAATCCTCCGCCGTGGCGCGCACGGCCTCCAGAGATGCCCCGCCTGCCGCCTCGGTCGCCGCCATCACCGCACCCTCCACGACCGGCGCATTCAGGATCTGCACATGCGCGCCGCGCCCGTCGGAAAGCATTTCGATGGCGATTTCGCTGTTGGTCTCCGCCCCGCCGAGATCGACCAGCACGGCGACGCCCTTGGGCGTGTAGACCTTTTCGATGGCCGCCATGATCGCCGCAACATCCGTGCCGAGGCCGCCATCGGGATTGCCGCCGCACCAGGCGACGCGCACCTCCTCGCCGACCATTTGGCGCACCATGTCCGCCGCGCCCTTGGCGACATCGGGCGAGTGCGACACGATGACGATGGATACGGTGTCGGTCATTTGGCCTCCAGCACGTCGCAAATCGCGTGGATCAACAGCGTCGCGGAACGCGCGCCGGGATCGAGATGGCCGATCGAGCGCTCGCCGACGAAGGCGGCGCGGCCCTTGGTGGCGCGCATGTCCTTGGTGGCCGCAAGGGCGGCGTCGGCGACATCGCGGACCTGCGCGATGGTGGCGCCGGCCGCCAGCGCCTCCTGCACCGGGACCAGCACGTCGAGCATGGTTTTCGCGCCGGCGTCGGATTTGCCGCGCGCCTTGACCGCCTCGATGCCCGCGCCGAGCATCGCGGCCGCCGCTTTCGTGCCGGCGGGCCGGGCCTCCACCGCCTTGCCCATCGCCATCAGCAGCGAACCGTAGAGCGGACCGGACGCGCCGCCGATCTTCATCACCAGCGCCGTGCCGGCCTTCTGCAGCGCCTGGCCGAAGGGCAAGGGCGCGATCTCGTCCGCCGCCGCCGCGAGGGCGCTGAAGCCGCGCGCCATGTTCTGCCCGTGATCGCCATCGCCGATGGGCCGGTCGAGCGCGGTCAACTCGTCCGCATGGGCGGCGATGGTCGCGTTGCATTTGGCGATCAGCGCGCGCATCAACTCCTCGCTCATCCCAGTCTCTCCTGCACGGTTTCGCAAATGGCGGCGATGATCACCGCGCTCGATTTCGAGCCCGGATCGATATGACCTAGGGCGCGTTCGCCCAGAAAAGCGGCACGGCCTTTTGTGGCAAGCCGGTCTTTCGTCGAAAGCATGCCCGTTTCGGCGATCCAGGGCAGCTCGCGCGCGATGTCGCGGCCCGGCCGGCCCATGTCCGCCATCTCGCTGAGAACTTGCGAGACGGGGATCAGCACATCGAGCATGGTCTTGTCGCCGAGTTCGGCCTTGCCGCGTTTCTTGATCGCCGCAACACCCGCCGCGACCATGCGGGCGACGGTCTTGGCGTCCCAGCGTCCGTCCGCGCCTTCCGCCTTCGACATATCCAGGAAAAAGCTGGCAATCAGAGGGCCGGATGCGCCGCCCACGGTCATCAGGATGGATTTGGCCACGGCTTTCAACGCGGCGTCGGGGGCGAGCGGGGCGAGGTCGGGTTTGATGGAGGTGAGCTTGGCGAAGCCGCGCGTCAGGTTGATGAAGTGGTCGCCGTCGCCGATGGCGCGGTCGAGGCCTTCGATCTCGGCTTCGTGGTCGCGGACCGCTGCCGCGGCCGCATCGAGGCAGGCGAGGAGGAGGGCGGTTTCGCTGGGGGCGGCGGTCTTGACGGTGATGGGCGTCGGCGCAGGCGAGCCGATGCGGTCGCCGCGCGTATCGAAGAACAGCGCGGCGCCGGGACGGACGGAGGCTTTCACCACATCGCCCTGGCGCAGGGCAGTGCGCGCGCCGAGCAAGGCGTGGAGGTGGCGGCCTTCGCAGTCCAGCAGCGCGATCGACTCGACGCCCAGATGCTCGATGGTGAGCACCTTGGCCACCGCGCCATTGCCGTTCAACACCACGTCTTCCGGCCGTACGCCGATGGTCTCGGACGCCGCCGGCGCGTCGGCGACGCCCAGCGCGCCCATCGGCAAGAGATTGATCTGAGGACTGCCGAGCCGTTGCGCGGCGTGGATGTTTGCCGGCCGTTCATAGACATCGCGCGGCGAGGCGATCTGTACCAGCGCGCCCTCGGATAGCACGCCAATGCGGTCTGCCAGGGTCATGGCCTCGAGCTGGTCGTGCGTCACATAGACGATGGTGGCGCCGAGTTCGCGCTGGATGCGCTTCAGCTCGACGCGCAGGTCCTCACGCAGCTTGGCGTCGAGCGAGGAGAGCGGCTCGTCCATCAAAAAGAGGTTCGGCGAGCGCACCAGGGCGCGGCCGATGGAGACGCGCTGCATCTCGCCGCCGGACAGGGTCGTCGCGCGATTGGCGAGTTTTGACTCGATGCGCAGCATGGCGGCGATCTCGCGCACGCGCCTTTCGATCGCCTGGGCCGAGGTCCGCCGGCCGGGCGCGCGCAAGGGGAAGGCGAGGTTGTCGAAGACCGTGTAGTGCGGATAGAGCGAATATTGCTGGAATACGAAGGCCACGTCGCGCCGGGCCGGGTCGAGCGCGGTCACGTCCTCCCCGCCGATCTCGATGCGGCCCTCTTCGGGCGTCTCCAGCCCGGCGAACAGGCGCAAGGTCGTCGTCTTGCCCGCGCCAGTCGGGCCGAGCAGCACGATGAACTCGCCGTCCGCCACGCGCAGGTCGATGCCGGAAATGGCGACTTTGTCGCCGAAGCGCTTGGTGACGCTGTGGAGGGCGGCTTCAGCCATGCGCATCTCCATCGAACAGCGTGCTGCGCACGGCCCGGTCGGTGTCGGGGTTGAAGACGACGATGCGCTCGGGGTCGAAAGCGAGGCCGACGGTCTCGCCGTAATCGACCCTCACCGTGTTCGGCGCGCGCACGCGCAGGCGGCCGGCGTCGGTATCGACGGTGACGAGCTGGCGCGCGCCCATATATTCGACGGCGAACACCCGGCCGCGCAACGGCCCTTCATCGGCGATGCGGATATGCTCTGGCCGAGCGCCGAGCACGGCACCCTCGGTCGCCAAGCCCTCGCGCGTTTCCGGCATGGCCACGGTCGCGCCGTTGACGCGAATTTCCCGCGTGCCGGGCGCAAACTTCCCGCGCGCGGCCAAAAAATTCATCGACGGGCTGCCGATGAAGCCGGCCACGAATTTCGTCGCGGGGCGCTCATAGACCTCCATCGGGGCGCCGACTTGCAGCACGTCGCCCTTGTTCATGATGCAGATGCGGTCGGCCATCGACATCGCCTCGATCTGGTCGTGCGTGACATAGACGGTGGTGGCCTTGATGCGGTTGTGCAGCAGCCGCAATTCCTCGCACATGCGGTCGCGGAATTCGGCGTCGAGCGCGCCGAGCGGTTCGTCCATCAGGAATGCTTTTGCCCGCCGCACGATGGCCCGCCCCAGCGCCACGCGCTGCCGGTCGCCTGCCGCGAGACCGCCGACGCCGCGATCGAGGAGATGCGTGATCTGCAATAGCCGGGCGACATCCTCGGTGCGGGCGCGGATTTCTGCGCGCGGCAGGCCCTGAATGCGCAAGGGGAAAGAGATGTTCCGGCGCACGCTCATATGCGGATAGAGCGCGAAGAGCTGAAAGACAAAGGCGATGTCGCGTTCCGAGCCGCGATTGAAGGTGACGTCCTCGCCGTCCAGCAGGATTTGTCCGCTGGTCGGCATTTCGAGGCCGGCGATCATGCGCAGGGTCGTGGTCTTGCCGCAGCCCGAGGGGCCGAGCATGACGAAGAACTCGCCGTCGCGCACGGTGAAGCTCGAATCGTTCACCGCGACGAAATCGGCGAAGTGCTTTTTGAGGTTGCGGATCTGGATCTCGGCCATGGCTAGCACGCCCTCTCGGCGAGGCCCGCTTCCCCTCTCCCATGGGGAGAGGGTGGCGCGCGGAGCGTGCCGGGTGAGGGGGTGCGGAGTAACGATGGGGCACATCCCCTCATCCGGCCCTCTCCCCTCGGAGACCTTTCCGGCTCCAGAAAATCTCTCATCCGTCGCCCCGGCCGGCAGAGCCGGCGCCTACTCGCCTCTTCGCTTGCCCCTGCGATTGCGGATCGGCGATTGGGTCCCGGCTCGGCCTGGCGGCCGTCCGGGACGACGGGGAAGAGAGGCCGGTGAGGGGAACTCGCGGAGAGGTCACAAACCATCGATAGGGCACAACCCCTCACCCCACCCTCTCCCCATGGGAGAGGGAGCGGACGGCCGTACCAAGGACGAACAAGGAGAGCGATCATCCGCCTCACTCCGGGAAATGGCTGACGATGACGAAGCCCACGGTGCCGGTCAGGATCGCGGCGAAGGACCAGCCGTAGAGCCAGAGCGAGAAGGGCTGCATCAGCATGAAGACGCCCGCCGCGATCAGCGCCGTCGCGCCGTTCTCCCAGGGGCCGCGCCGAAAATAGCGGGCAATGCTCTGGCGGGGCTTGTGCTCGATAGCGCTCATTTGCGGACCGCTCCGAAGGTGATGCCGCGCAGGAGCTGGTTGCGCAGCAGCACGGTGAAGATGACGACGGGCAGCAGGAACAGCGTGGTCCCGGCGGCGACGGCGGGCCAGTCGAGGCCGCCCTCGCCGATGATCAGCGGGATGAAGGGCGGCGCGGTCTGCGCCTCGCCGCTGGTCAGCAGCAGCGCGAAGGCATATTCGTTCCAGGAAAAGATCAGGCAGAAGATCGCGGTGGCGGCGATCCCCGCGCGCATCTGCGGCAGCACGACTTTCACGAAGGCTTGCAGGCGCGTATAGCCGTCGACAAGCGCCGCCTCTTCATATTCGCGCGGGATCTCGTCGATAAAACCCTTCAGCAGCCAGACCGACAGCGACAGGTTCACCGCCGTATAGAGCAGGATCAGGCCGAGCGCGGTGTCGGAGAGGCCGAGCTGCCGGTACATCAGGAAGATCGGGATGGCGACAGCAATGGGCGGCATCATCCGCGTCGAGAGGATGAAGAACATCAGATCGTCCTTCAGCGGCACCTTGAAGCGCGAGAAGCCATAGGCCGCGAGCGTGCCGAGGAAGACGGCGAGGAAGGTGGAGCCGAAGCCGATGATGACGGAGTTCTGATAGCGGTCGATGAACCGCGAGGGCCCGGTGATGACCATGTTCCGCTCGCGCACCAGCGCATCGTACCAGCTCTGCGGGGGCCCGAGGCTGTTGATGTATTCCGGCGTCTGGCGCGAGCGGGTCGTGAAGAGGTTGACGTAGCCTTCGAGCGTCGGCGTGAACAGCACCTCGGGCGGATAGGCGATGGAATCGGGCGGCGATTTGAAGCCGGTGAGGAAAATCCAGACCAGCGGAATCAGCGCGACCAGGGCATAGGCGATCACCAGGATACCGGCGATCCATTTGACGCGCGGGCTGGCCTCGCCCACGGAATATGCGGTGCTCGCGGCGCTCATGACTTCACCCGGTTGAGTGCCTTGACGTAGATGTTGCCGAGCCCGAACACCGTCACGAACAGGATCACGGCATAGGCGGAGGAATAGCCGGTTCGCCAAGACTCGAAAGCTTCGCGCTTCAGGTTGATCGAGGCCAGTTCCGTCGCCGAGCCGGGGCCGCCGGAGGTCAGCTCAACGACCATGTCGAACATCTTGAAATTCTCGATGCCCCGGAACAGCACCGCGAGCATCAGGAAGGGCAGCACGCGCGGCAGCGTGACGTACCAGAATTTTTGCAGGCCGTTGGCGCGGTCGATCTCGGCGGCCTCATAGAGATAGGCCGGGATCGAGCGCAAACCGGCGAGGCAGAGCAGCATGATGTAGGGCGTCCACATCCAGGTATCGACGATGACGATGGCCCAGGGCGCGAGGTGGATCGAGCCGATCATGTCTACGGCGCCGACATTGGCGAAGACATCGATGATGTAGCTGAAAATGCCGGTCTGCGGCTGGTAGAGATAGGTCCAGAAGGTGCCGACCACGGCGGGCGACAGCATCATCGGGATGAGGATGACGGTCGTCCAGAAGCTGGAGGTTTTGAAGCCGCGATTGATGAGCAGCGCGAGGCCGAGCCCCAGCGCCACCTGGATCAGCATGGTCCAGACCACGAAATGCGCGGTGACCTGGAGATAGCCCCAAATGTCCCCGCTGGAGAGAATGCGCTCGTAATTGGCGGTGCCGATCCACTGCACCGGACGGCCCGGCTGATTGGCGCGGTAATTGGTGAAGGAGAGATAGACGGTCCACAGAAGCGGGAAGATGTTGATGGCGAGCAGGATCAGGATGCTCGGCATGATGAAGATCCAGGCGATGGCCCGGTCCGAGAGGCCGCGCATCCGGTTCGCCGCGCCGAAGGGCGTGATCCGCGCCGCCCGCTCCGCAATTCGATCGATGGTTCCGACTGCCATTTGGTTCTGCTCGCTTATTGCCCTCTCCCCTTGTGGGAGAGGGCTCCCGCCGCAGGCGGGCGGGTGAGGGGTGTGGAACTATCCGCACGCTCGTCCCGGGCCGAGAGGCAGCGCGCCCTCACCCGGTCGCTTCGCGCCCGCCCTCTCCCGCAAGGGGAGAGGGCAAGGCCCTGCATGGAAGAGGACGGTCAAAGTTTCCCGTCATCCTTGAAAGTCGCGGTCCAGTCCTTGATCAGTGCGTCAAGCGCTTCCTTCGCGGTGCCCTTGTCGGCGACCACGTAATCATGCACGCGCTTCTGCATCGCCTGCAGCAGCTCGGCATAGGTCGGCTCCTGCCAGAAATCCTTGACGCTTCCCATGGCTTTCAGGAATTCGCCGGCAAAGGGCGTCGATTTCGGGAAGTCCGGCGCCCCGGCCACTTTGACATGGCAGGAGAAGCCGCCGAGCTTCCACCACTTGGCCTGGACGTCGGGCTGTGCGAACCATTTGATATATTCCAGCGCCTCGGCCTTCTTGTCGGAATAGGCGACGACCGAAATGCCCTGGCCCCCGAGCGTCGAGCCTTCGACTTTCTGCGGCGGGTTGGCGAAATAGCCCGATTTCTCGCCGCCGACATTGGGGTCCTTGGCGATGCCGGGGAAGAAGGCGAAGAAGTTCATCTGCAGCGCGGTCTGGCCGGATTTATAGGCGTCCAGATCTTCCGTCATATAGGCGTCGGAATGGCCGGGCGGCGTGCAGCATTTATAGAGCGACTTGTAGAATTCGAGCCCGGCGACCGCGTCGGGCGAGTTCACCGCGCCCTCCATGTCGTATTTGCCGGGGGTCTTTTCGTAGGTGAAGCCGAAGGGGTACATGGCGTCGGTGGCGCCCATGGTGATGCCTTCGGAGCCGCGCTCGGTGTAGATCGCTGCGCCGTAAACCTTCTTGCCGTCGATCTCGCGGCCCTGGAAGAACTCGCCGATCTCCTTCAGCTCCGTCCAGTTCTTCGGCGGGGCGAGATCGCGATTGTACTTCTTCTTGAATTCGGCCTGGATCTCCGGCCGCGCGAACCAGTCCTTACGGTAGACCCAGCCGACCGCGTCGCCCATGGCTGGCAGCGCGTAATAGTTCTTGCTGCCCTTCGGCCAAGTGGAATAGGCATAAACGGTCGCGGGAAGGAAATCATCCATGGAGATGTTTTCCTTGGCGAAGAAGTCGTTCAGCTTGACATAATGACCGTAGACCGCGCCGCCGCCGATCCATTGGCTGTCGCCGATCATGAGATCGCAGAGCTTGCCGCGCGAGTTTAGTTCGTTCAGCATGCGGTCGGCGAAATTCGTCCAGGGGACGAATTCGAATTTCATCTTGATGCCGCTCTTGGCGGTGAATTCCTTAGAGAGTTCGACCAGCGCATTGGCGGGGTCCCAAGCGGCCCAGCACAGAGTGATCGTCTTGTCCTGCGCATACGCTGCGGACGCAGATCCGCACATGGCTATCGCGCAAGCGGCGATGGCCGTTTTCCATGCCCTCATGGGCTCCTCCTGGCTTTCCTCCGGCCGCCCGCCTTATCACTGTTTTCGACCAGCGGGTCGATCTCACCGGCATTTGCAGCAAGCGGCTCAGCTAAACCTATTTGCCGGTTGAGTTTAGCTAAACTCAACTACTAAACCGAGTCAAGCCGGTTGTTCGGGCATCTCGCCAAGGCCAAATGAATGCGATACATTACTCATTCCTGCCATCGACCGGTGCGGCGGCGGCGGGCAAGCTGAAACAGCAAAACAAATATTTGAGGAAGCGCTATGCGTAACAAGACGTTGATTGCGGCCGCCGCCATGACGGCGGCCCTCGGGACGGTCCACGCCAGAGCCGCCGACAATCTGGAAAAGCTGGGCAAGTTTCAGGTTACGGGGACCAAAGACTTCACGGAAATTCCGCAGAAGGGCGAAAATGTTAAGGCCATCCAGCAGACCCTGAAAAAGATCAAACTCCCGCAAGGCTTCAAGATCAGCCTTTATGCCGTGGTGCCGGACGCGCGCCATATGGCCGTCGGCCCACAGGGCATCGTCACGTTCGTCGGCACACGGAAGAACAAGGTCTGGGCCGTCACCGACCGCAACAAGGACCGCGTCGCCGACGAGGTGAAGGATTTTGCCCCCTCGATCGACTTCACCATCCCGAACGGCGTCTGCTTCTCGAAGGACGGCATGCTGTTCATCGCCGAGCGCAACCGCGTCCTGCTCTTCCCGGCGGCCGAATTCTTCTATGAAAGCCCGGACGTCGCCGCGTTCAACGTGGTCAAGCAGGGCGAGCTGATCCCGGTCGAGGAAGAGAGCTACAACCACACCGCCCGCGTCTGCAAGGTCGGCCAGGACGGCAAGCTTTACATCACGCTCGGCCAGCCCTTCAACGTGCCGGCGCCCGAAAAGCTCGACCTCTACAAGCAGCAGGGCATCGGCGGCATCATCCGCATCGGCACCGACGGCACCGGCCGCGAAGTCTTTGCGACCGGCGTGCGCAATTCGGTCGGCCTGGATATCAGCCCCTCGACGGGCGATGTGTGGTTCACGGACAATCAGGTCGACGGCATGGGCGACACCATTCCTCCGGGCGAGATCAACCACGCGACCAAGCCCGGCCAGAATTTCGGCTTCCCCTGGTATGGCGGCGGCTCGGTGCGGACGGTCGAGTATAAGAACGACACGCCGCCGGCCGATGCCGTGGCTCCGGTCTCCGAGACTGACGCTCACGCGGCCGATCTCGGCATGGCCTTCTACACCGGCAACAAATTCCCGAAGAAATATCGCGGCGGCATCTTCTCGGCTCAGCACGGTTCGTGGAACCGCACCAAGCCGGTCGGCGCGCGGGTGATGTTCACGCCGGTCGGCGAGGACGGCAAGTCGGGTGAAACCGTGCCGTTCGCGGAAGGCTGGAACGAGGGCGGCGAGTATTTCGGACGCCCCGTGGACGTGGCCAACCTGCCGGACGGCTCGATCCTGGTCTCGGACGATCTGGCCGGCGCCATCTACCGGATCTCCTACGAGGCGAATTGATCGTCTCTGAACCATCATGCCGCAGGCCGGTCGCTGGTCGCGCCCGGCCTGTTTTCATGACCGCGCATTAAAAAGGGGAAGCGAATGAAGCGCTTCGCAATTTGGGTTTTTCTGGCGCCGCTGGCGATCCTCGCCGGCGCTCCGGCGGCCGGCTTCGCGGCCGATCTGAAGGCGGGCAAGCAGAAGGCGATGCAATGCGCCGTCTGCCATGGGCCGAACGGCATCGCCGTCAATCCGGACGCGCCGAATCTGGCCGGCGAGGCCTCGATATACATCGAGAAACAGCTCAAGGCTTTCCGGTCCGGCGCGCGGCAGAACGAGATGATGACGCTGATGGCCAAGGATCTCAGCGACGCCGACATCGCCGATCTTGCGGCCTGGTTTTCCGCCATGAAGGTCAGCGTGACGCTGCCGGATGTGAAGTGACGGCTTTGTCGTGCATCGTGCCGCGCGTCCTGCGCGGCGTCTCCCGGCGCGCGTGCCAGCGCCGGTCGGCGTGCCGGACATGGTCAACGCTGAGACCGATATTGTCATCCCCGCGAAAGCGGCTATCCAGCTAAGGGTGACATTAGTCCAAGAACTGGTGACTTAAACGCGAAGGCGGCGGAGCGACGCCATCTCGCTTTCGCGTCAAAGCCGACCAAAAGGGGGCTGGACGATGCCAGCCCCTGAACGGTCTGCCGCGACGCCTTATACGTCCATATCGTCGCCGCCGAACATGTCGTCGAAGAACCCGCCGCCGCCATTGTCGTCGTCATTATTGTCGTCCGCCGAGGCATTTTGCGTCTGCGCCGGCTCCTGGGCGGGTTGCGCCTGGGCCGGTTCCGCCGCCGGGGCCGGTGTCGCGGCGGGCGCCGCCGGCGCGGCCGCGGCATGAGCGCCGCCGCCGAACATGCTGCCGACCGCGTTGGCGACGAGCACGCCGCCGGCTACGCCCATCGCCGTCTGCGCGGCGCCGGCCAGAAAGCCGCCGCCCTGCGGCGCCTGCTGCATCGGGCCGCCGGGGAAACCGCCCGGCTGCCCCGGGCCGCCGGCATATCCGCCCTGCTGCTGCATCGGGCTGTCACCCGGATAGCCGCGCGACTGGCCGGCCGTGGGCACGCTGGTCGACCGGCTCGGCGCGGACGATCCGCCGCCGAAGAGGCCGCCGAGAAAGCCGCCGCCGCCGCCATTATTGGCCGGGCGGTTTTGGATCTCCTCCTCGAGCTGGGAGATGCGCTGCTGCGCCTGCTCCAGCGCGAAATTCTGCATGACGATGGTCTGCGCCATCATATAGGGCGCGCCGGGCTGTCCCGCGACGCGCTGCTTGATGAACGCATCGGCCTCGGCATCCTTCGGGCCGGCCTGCCGCTCGGTCTCGGCGAGACGGCTGAACAGCCCATCGATGGCTTGGCGATCTTGCTCGTTCATGATTTGCAAAGCTCCTGTCCTGCTTGGCCGGCATGGGATGTGGGATGCCGGCTCACGTTGCGCAAATAAAAAGCCCCGTTCCGATGCAACCGGAACGGGACCCGCATTGATTGGTTCCCGCTATTCCCGATCGCCGGTGAAGGTAAGGAGAAGCTGGAAGATGTTGATGAAGTTGAGATAGAGCGAGAAGGCGCCGAACACGGCCAGCTTCTGGTTCGATTCCGCGCCATTGCCCTCGGCATATTGCTCCTTGATGGTCTGGGTATCCCAGGCCGTCAGGCCGACGAAGACAATGATGCCGATCACGGAAATCGCAAATTGCAGCGCGGTCGAGCCGAGGAAGATGTTGACCACGCTGGCGATGACGACGCCGATCAGGCCCATGATCAGGAACGAGCCGAATTGCGACATGTCGCGCTTCGTCGTGTAGCCGTAGAGGCTGGTCGTGCCGAACATGGCCGCCGCGATGAAGAAGGTGCGGGCGATGCTTGTGCCGGTGAAGACCAGGAACACCGAGGCGAGCGACAGGCCCATCACGGCGCAGAAGGCCCAGAACAAGGTCTGTGCACCCGACGCCGAAATCGTCTGCATCTTGAACGAGAAGAACAGCACGAAGGCGAGCGGGGCCAGCATCACCACCCATTTCAGGGGCGTGGTGAAGATCGGCACATAGAGCGCCGGCGTCGTGCCGACGATCATGGCGACGATGCCGGTGATGACGAGGCCGAGGCCCATGTAATTGTAGACGCGCAGCATGTGCTGGCGCAGGCCCTCGTCGTACACCGCGCCCTGGGCGCGGCCGGCGGCGGCGGTCTGCCAGCCGAAGCGTGTGTCAGGCGTATTCATTGGTCGTGTCTCCGTTGGCTAATAGAGCGTTCTGGCAAGCTTGGCGGCGGCCTGATTGAGGGCGGGAGCCTCGGCCGCCCCGACAAGGGCGTAGGCGACGTCACCGATCTGCCAATAGACGGCGGTGACCTCGTCGGTGGATGCCTGTTTCGCCGGCATCACATTGAACTGGCCCGGTCGCACGGCGAACAGCGACAGGGTGCCGAGACCATCGGCCCGGATCGCCATTTCGACGCTGGGCCCGGCGGACGAAGGAAAGATCTGCACATCGAGCAGATCCCAGCCCTCGGGCAGATTGGGAACCGTAATCGCCGTCGCCGCGCGGATTTCCTCGCGGTCGAGCGCGGGCTGGCCGGGCTGCGAATGCATTCCGGCGCGCAGGAGCGCGGTGCGGTGGGCGCGGGCGGCATCATCGACATAGGACGGACGCACCGAGGCGGTCGCGGTGCTGTTCCAGGCGTCCATCGAGACGAATTCCATATGGGCGAGCCAGCCGAGCGTCAGGAATGCCGTGACCGCGGCGACGCGGCGGAGCTTGAGCATGACGATGTCGCGGGCCAGGGCACGGGCGAGGCGGCGCGCGGCATCATGCGTGTCGAGCCGTTTCACGGCCGGCTGACCGGCAAAGGCGAGGCGCAGCGAATCGCGGCCGCTGAGATCGGCCATCACCCGCGCCGCGATCTCGGGGTGGCGGGACAGGTAATCCTCGACCTCGATGCGGCGGCCAGGCTGAAGCTGCTCGTCGACAAAGGCGGCGAAATCCGCCTCGCCGATCGGATCAACCGGCTGTGTCATCCGTGCCTCCTACTATTCGCAGATGACCAAGGCGCGCCGTTTGTGCGTCGCCGGTGTCCTCCAAGGCGCGCAGGGCGGCGCGGGCCCGTCCCAGCCGCGACATCAGCGTGCCGATCGGGATGGCGAGCGTCGCCGCAGCCTCCTGGTAGGACAGCCCTTCGATCGCCACCAGATGCAGCGCGGCGCGCTGTTCCTCCGGCAAGGTCAAAAAGGCCTGGCGGACCTGGGCCAGATGCACCGCGTGCTCCTGCGCCGGAGCCGCGTGGCTTTCAGCGAGCTCGGCGGCGCCGGCGAGCTTATTATGCTCGGCGCGCTCGCGGCGTTTACCGTCGATGAAGCAATTGTGCAGGATCGAGAGCAGCCAGACGCGCAGATTCTTGTCCGAGCGGAAGCCGGCGCGCTTTTCATAGGCGCGCAGCAGCGCCTCGTTCACCAGATCTTCGGCGTCCGCCGCATTGCGCGTCAGGGCCAGCCCGTAGCGCCTGAGCGCCGGGAGCTGCCCCATCACGTCGAAGCGGGCTTTGTTGTCCGTCATGCGCCATATACGTAAGGCGCGCGTGACTTAATCCCTAAACCGCCGAAAAATTTTTCGCCGTCAGGCCTGCTCGGGATCGACGATGACGGCGCGCGCCTTGGCCTTCTGGCGCGCATCGTGCCATGTGTAGAGCCCGACCCCGGCGACCACCAGGGCCGTGCCGAGCGCGTCCGTCAGGGTGAACGGCTCGCCGATCACCGCAACGGCCATGGCGATGGTGGCGACCGGGCTCAGCGTGCCGAGCACGGACACCGCCTGCGGGCCGACGCGGTCGAGCGCCGCGCTCAGCATGAAGCTGGGCAGGACGGTGGCGAACACCGCGAGCAGCGCCGCGATCACGACGATGCGCGGCGGCAGCTCGAACAGATCGCCGACATTGTTCGTCACGATGAAATGCACCAGGACGCCGACGCAGGCGCCGACCATGGCGATGCAGGTGAAGAGACGGCTGCCGAGCTGAGTGATCAGCGGCTTGGCCAGCAATTGATAGAGCGCGAAGGCGAAGGCCGAGCCGAGCACCAGCATGACGCCGAGCGTGACCTGATCGCCATTCGCGGTCGCGCCTTCGAGAAACACCACGGCGATGCCCGCATAGGACAGAAGCAGCGCGCCGACGCCCCAGCGCGTGATGACGCCGCCGAAGAACAGCGCCCCGAGGATCATGACGAAGACCGGATAGGTGAACAGAATCAGGCGCTCGAACTGCGCCGTCAGATAGACGAGGCCCTGGAAATCCAGATAGCTGGCGAGGTAATAGCCGAGCAGGCCGACCAGCGCGGTGGAGAGGAATTTCCGCAAGTTCGGGAGCGGGCGGCCGGCGGCGATAGCGTCGCGCCAGGATATCCAGCCGACGACGACATAGACCGGCAGCGAATAGGCCATGCGCAGGGCGATGAGGCTGATGGCATCGATCTGCGGCACGCCGCCGGTGCCGTAGGCGAGCTTGATGAAGATGCCCTTGGTGGAGAACAGGATCGCCCCGAAGGCCGCCAGCGCATAGCCGCCGCCCGGCGCCATGGCCGCCGGTGCGACCGTCGATGTCTGAGCCATGATGGTTCGAACCGGCTTCGCGCCGTGCCTCGATCTGCTATTGGGGTCCGATTGGCAGGACCCGCTTTGGGAGTGTGCCATTTCTCGCCGCTTTTGGCGCGGCGGACAAGTGCTGTTATCGCAGTTTTGGCATGCACGGCGCGTGATACGGGGGATAGCAGCAATTGCGGCCTCGTTCCAGCCACGCTGTTACCCTGTATGCTTGATAGCGCCGCGATTTTCTCCGCGCCCCAAAGCGCCACGACCTAGCCCTCTCCCATGAGGAGAGGCCGGCGCGTTAAGCGCGCCCGGTGAGGAGGTCATGCCTTTCGGTGTGGCGACGCCCTGCCCTAGCGATAGGGATTTCCCCTCACTCTAACCCCTAGGCTGCGACGCGTCTCCGCCCTAAGAGCGCCCCTCGTCCACTTCGCTGAATTCGGCGTCGACAACGCCGTCCTCGGCATCGGCCTTCGCCGGATCGGCGCCTGGGGCGGCCCCCGCGCTCTGCATGGAGGCGGCGCTGAGCGCGGCGACCGCCGCGCTTAAGGCTTCGACAGCCTGCAGGATGCGGGCGGAATCCTCGCTTTGCATCGCGTCCCGCACGCGCCTTACGGCTTCTTCCACCGTGGCCCTTTCGGCCTGCCCTGCGCCCGGCATCTGCGCCTGTTTCTCGGCCTCGTAGACCGCGCTGTCGGCCTGGTTCCTGGCCTCGGCGAGGGCGCGGCGGCGCTGGTCGTCCTGGGCGTGGCTCTCGGCTTCCCGAACCATGTTTTGGATATCCGCCTCCGAAAGACCGCCGGAGGCCTGGATGCGGATCTGCTGCTCCTTGCCGGTCTGTTTGTCCTGGGCGCGTACGCTGACGATGCCGTTGGCGTCGATGTCGAAGGTGACCTCGATCTGCGGCATGCCGCGGGGCGCTGGCGCGATGCCGACCAGATCGAACTGGCCGAGCGCCTTGTTGTCGGCCGCCATCTCGCGCTCGCCCTGGAAGACGCGGATGGTCACGGCGTTCTGATTGTCCTCGGCGGTGGAAAAAGTCTGGGATTTCTTCGCCGGGATGGTGGTGTTGCGCTCGATCAGCTTGGTCATCACGCCGCCGAGCGTTTCGAGGCCGAGCGACAGAGGCGTCACGTCGAGCAGCAGCACGTCCTTCACGTCGCCCTGCAGCACGCCCGCCTGGATGGCGGCGCCGATGGCCACCACTTCATCCGGATTGACGCCCTTATGCGGTTCGCGGCGGAACAGATCCTGCACCGTCTGCTGCACTTTCGGCATCCGCGTCTGGCCGCCGACGAGAATGACCTCGTCGATCTGCTCGGCCGTCAGTCCGGCATCCTTCAGCGCCGCTTCGCAAGGCGGCACGGTGCGCTGGATGATGTCGTCGACGAGGGCTTCCAGCTTCGAGCGGGTCAGCTTGACCAGCAGATGTTTCGGCCCGGACTGGTCGGCGGTGATGAAGGGCAGGTTGACTTCGGTCTCGATGACGGAGGACAGCTCGATCTTGGCCCGCTCCGCCGCATCCTTCAACCGCTGCAGGGCGAGCCGGTCGCTGCGCAGATCGATGCCGGTCTCCTTCTTGAACTCGTCCGCCAGATAATCGACGATGCGCTTGTCGAAATCCTCGCCGCCCAGGAAGGTGTCGCCATTGGTCGATTTGACCTCGAAGACGCCGTCGCCGATTTCGAGGATCGAGATGTCGAACGTGCCGCCGCCGAGGTCATAGACCGAGACCTTGCCCTCGCCGCGTTTATCCAGCCCGTAGGCGAGCGCGGCGGCGGTCGGCTCGTTGATGATGCGCAGCACTTCGAGGCCGGCGATCTGGCCGGCATCCTTGGTGGCCTGGCGCTGGGAATCGTTGAAATAGGCCGGCACCGTGACCACGGCCTGGGTGACGGGCTGGCCGAGATAGGCCTCGGCGGTCTCCTTCATCTTGCGCAGGATGAACGAGCTGATCTGGCTGGGGCTGTAGGTTTTCCCCCGCACTTCGACCCAGGCATCGCCATTGGGGCCGGGCACGATCTTGTACGGAACGAGCGCCTTGTCCTTCTCGACGACCGGATCGTCATAGCGCCGGCCGATCAGCCGCTTGATCGCGAAGATGGTGTTTTCCGGATTGGTGATGGCCTGCCGCTTGGCGGCCTGCCCGACCAGCACATCGCCGTTCTTGTCGAAGGCGACGACGGAGGGGGTGGTGCGCGCGCCTTCCGGATTTTCGATGACTTTCGGCGTCTTGCCGTCCATCAGCGCGACGCAGGAATTCGTGGTACCGAGGTCAATGCCTATCGCCTTCGCCATCGTACACATACTCCGCT
>NZ_MWLK01000036.1:0-400226 GCF_002198715.1 Rhodomicrobium sp. R_RK_3
CCATCCCCCTCCCGTAAACTCACCCCCGTTCCTTCCCCGGAGGGACGCAGGGACTCGAGACCGGCTCGCCATGTGGGGATGGAATTGCGGCGCCTGAGGAATCCGCGAGGGACCCGCCAGCGCTTAACGGCGCCCGGCCTTGCGGTGGGTGTAACGGACCCGCACTCGGGGGCTCGATGGAACGGCCCTCCTGCCGCTGGGATGCGGCAGGGCTCAGGCCATGTGACGCGATTTCGCGTGATGCGCCAGCGGCGTGATGGCCTTGGTGTGCATGGACCACGCTCGATAAGAGCGCCGGACAGAGCTTGGAATACCGCCGCGCGCGGGCAGCCCGCAGGCTGCACTTTATACCAATACGGACCAGCCAACCGGCGGCCCGCGCGTCCCTCAAGGGACGGATGACCGAACTGCCGCCGAGCCTCGCGGGCAAAAGCCCGGCGAGGGGACCGGCGCTGGCGCGGCGGCGCGCCTCAGATCGCCGCCCGCCGCAGCCGGAGCGCATTGCCGATCACGCTGACGCTCGACAGCGACATCGCCGCCGCCGCGATCATCGGCGACAAAAGCAGCCCGAACAGCGGATAGAGCAGCCCGGCCGCGACCGGGACCCCGGCGGCGTTATAGACGAAGGCGAAGAACAGGTTCTGCCGGATGTTGCCCATCACCGCCGCCGACAGTTTTCGCGCCCGCACGATGCCGGCGAGGTCGCCCTTCACCAGCGTCACGCCGGCGCTCTCGATGGCGATCTCGGTGCCGGTGCCCATGGCGATGCCGACATCGGCGGCGGCGAGCGCGGGCGCGTCGTTGACGCCATCGCCGGCCATGGCGACGACGCGGCCCTCGGATTTGAGCCGCGCGACCACCCGCGCCTTGTCCTCGGGCAGGATGTCGGCCTCGATCTCGTCGATGCCGAGGACGCGCGCGACGGCCTCGGCGGTGGTGCGGTTGTCGCCGGTCAGCATGACGATGCGCAGGCCCGCGGCGCGCAGGGCGGCCAGCGCCTCGGGCGTCGAGGCTTTGATCGGGTCGGCGATGGCGAGGATGCCGGCCGGCGCGCTGTCGATGGCGGCGAAGATCGCGGTGGCGCCGTCCGCGCGCAAACGCTCGGCCTCGGCGGCGAGCGGGGCGGTGTCGATGCCGGACGCCTCCATCATGGCGCGGTTGCCGATGACGACGCGGCGGCCATCCACCACGCCGCTGACGCCCTTGCCGACGGGCGCGTCGAACTCCGCCGCCTCAGCCAGCGTCAAACCGCGCGCCGTGGCGGCCTCGACGATGGCGGCGGCGAGCGGGTGCTCGCTGGCGCGCTCAAGGCTCGCGGCGAGGCGCAGCAGCTCGTCCTCGCCGATGCCGCCGGACGGGCGGATGGCGACCAGCGTCGGCTTGCCCTCGGTCAGCGTGCCGGTCTTGTCGATGACGATGGTGTCGACCGCCTCCAGCCGCTCCAGCGCCTCGGCGTTCTTGATCAGCACGCCGGCCTGCGCGCCGCGCCCGACGCCGACCATGATCGACATCGGCGTAGCGAGTCCGAGCGCGCAGGGGCAGGCGATGATGAGCACCGAGACCGCCGCCACCAGCGCGAAGCTGAGGCGCGGCTCGGGGCCGAACACGCTCCAGGCGATGAAGGCGAGCGCGGCGGCCGCGAGCACCGCCGGCACGAACCAGGCGGAGACCTGGTCGGCGAGGCGCTGGATCGGGGCGCGGCTGCGCTGGGCTTCGGCGACCATCTGCACGATGCGCGCCAGCATGGTGTCGCGGCCGATCTTGTCCGCCCGCATGATGAAGCCGCCGCCCTGGTTGACGGTGCCGCCGATGACGCGCGCGCCGGGCGCTTTGGTGACCGGCATGGATTCGCCGGTGACCATCGACTCGTCCACCGCGCTGCGGCCTTCGAGCACCTCGCCATCGACGGGAATGCGGTCGCCGGGGCGCACGCGCAGCCGGTCGCCGGCGGCGACGAGCTCGAGCGCGATGTCCTCGTCGGAGCCGTCGGCTTTGATGCGGCGGGCGGATTTCGGGGCGAGGTCGAGCAGGGCGCGGATGGCGCCGCTGGTCGCCTCGCGGGCGCGCAATTCCAGCACCTGGCCGAGCAGCACCAGCACGGTGATGACGGCGGCGGCTTCGAAATAGACGGGGACCGCGCCATGTTCGCCGTGCAGCGCATGCGGGAAGAGGCCGGGGGCGAGCGTCGCGGCGACGCTATAGCCCCACGCGACGCCGGTGCCCATGGCGATCAGCGTGAACATGTTAAGATTGCGCGTCACCAGCGACTGCCAGCCGCGCTCGAAGAACGGCCAGCCGGCCCAGAGCACGACCGGGGTGGCGAGGAGGAGTTGCACCCAGTTCGAGGCCGGCGGGCTGAACGGATGCCAGCCGAACAGGTGCCCGCCCATCTCCAGCGCGAACACCGGCAGCGTCAGCGCGAGGCCGATCCAGAATCGGCGCGTCATGTCGACGAGTTCGGGATTGGGGGCGGCGTCGGCGGTGACCAGTTCGGGCTCCAGCGCCATGCCGCAGATCGGGCAGGAGCCGGGGCCGATCTGGCGGATCTGCGGATGCATCGGACAGGTGTAGATGGTGCCTTCCGCGACCGGCTCGGCGGGCGCGGCAGTCTCCGGCGACAGGTAGCGCGCGGGGTCCGCCTCGAATTTCGCCCGGCAGCCGCCGCAGCAGAAATGATAGTTGTGCCCGTCATGCTCGGCGCGGTGCATACTCGTCTCCGGATCGACGCTCATGCCGCAGACCGGGTCTTTCGCCGCGGCGGGCGCTCCGGAGTGGTGATGATGGCCGTGAGACTGGTCGGGCGCGGCATGGTCATGGGGTGTCATCGGAGATCCTCGCATCGGCGCGCCGGGCTATACCCCGGCTGGGTATTTTGCGTTGACATTTATACCCCCGCAGGGTATCTGTCAATGATGCAAGTCAAGACGAAAGAATCCTGCGCCAAGCGGCTGAGCCGGGTCGAGGGGCAGGTGCGCGGCATCGCCCGCATGGTCGAGGACGACCGCTATTGCATCGACATCGTCACCCAGATCGGCGCAGCCCGGGCGGCGCTGCGCCGGGTCGAGGAGGCGATTTTGCGCGATCACGTCGCCCATTGCGTCGAGCACGCCATCGCCAGCGGCGACGCCGAGGAACAGCGGCGCAAGATCGCCGAGCTGATGCAGGTGCTCGCCCGCACCGAGCGCTGAATTCCGCTGATGCAGGCATTTTTCCGGCGGCATTTTGGCATCTGATATGTTTCGCCTCTTTACGCGCGCGGCAACCCCAATATAGATTAAGAGTTTGCGCCGTAAAAACCGGCGGCAAAAGAGTCCGGGCGCGTTCCACTGAGGGCTGGTCAATAAGTTGCCGTTCCTATAAGTTGGCACCGCAATCCGTTGGGGCTGGTGGAATAATAACAAGCATTTAGGGTGAGCGCCGTGCCTCGCCCCTGCGCCAGTTGGGTTTGGGGGAGGGTCTATGCGTTACGTCGCTGCTGAACGTGCGGCAAAGCGGCCGGCGATTGTCTTCGTAAGCCCGGCCGAGCACCGCAGGGTCGTCTTCGCCTCATCGCTCGGGACTGTATTCGAGTGGTATGATTTCTACCTCTACGCGACGCTGGCGCCCTTCTTTGCTTCGCTGTTTTTCCCGCCCGGCAATGACACTGCGGCTCTGCTTTCCGCCTTGGCGACCTATGCGGCCGGCTTCCTGATCAGACCTTTCGGCGCCATCTTTTTCGGCCGCATCGGCGACCAGATGGGGCGCAAATATGCGTTCCTGATCACCATCGTGCTGATGGGCACCTCGACCTTCGCCGTGGGCCTGCTGCCGACTTACGAGCATATCGGCTGGCTGGCGCCATTGATGCTGGTGCTGCTCCGCCTCGCGCAGGGATTCGCGCTGGGCGGCGAATATGGCGGCGCGGCCACCTATGTCGCCGAGCACACGCCGGTTTCGCAGCGCGGCCTCGCCACCAGTTGGATCCAGACCACGGCGACCGTCGGCTTCCTGCTGTCGCTGATGATCATCGTGCTCTGCCGCTCGTTCATTCCCGAGGACCAGTTCAAGAGCTGGGGCTGGCGCATCCCCTTCCTGATCTCGATCGTGCTGCTGGTCTTTTCCGCCTATATCCGGCTCAAGTTGAACGAGTCGCCGCTCTACCAGCACATGAAGGAAGCCGGCGAGATCTCGCGCGCGCCGATCTGGGAGAGCTTTTTCCGGCTCCCGAACGGCTGGTACATCTTGCTGGCCCTGCTCGGCGCCACCGCGGGCCAGGGCGTCGTCTGGTACACGGGACAGTTTTACGCGCTGTTCTTCCTGCAGATCACGCTGAAGATCGATTATGACGCGGCCTATCTGATCATGATGATCGCGCTCCTGATCAGCACGCCGTTCTTCGTGATCTTCGGCTGGCTGTCGGATAAGATCGGGCGCAAGCCGATCATCCTGGCCGGCTGCCTGCTCGCCGCGCTCACCTATCTGCCGATCTTCACGGCGCTGACCAAGGCGGCGAACCCGGATCTGGCCAATTTCCAGCGCAACGTCAAGGTCACGCTGACGACCGATGCGAGCACTTGCCAGTTCCACCTCTTTGTCGGCCCGTGGTCCGAGTTCTCCGATTGCGACCGCGCCAAGGATTATCTGACCAAGCTCGGCCTCTCCTTCGAAACGCTGGACCGGCCCGGCGCGCCCGGCAGTATCAAGATCGGCAATCTGACGGAGCTGCCGATCGACCGCTGGGACGCCAGGAACCGCAAGGACAATGTGCTGATGGCCCTCACCATCCAGGGCTATCCGCTCTCCGCCGACCTCGCCAAGATGAACATGCCGGTGGTGGTCCTGCTGCTGGTCTTGATGATGATTTATGTCTGCATGGTCTACGGCCCGATGGCGGCCTTCCTCGTCGACCTCTTCCCGACACGTATCCGGTATACCTCGCTGTCCTTCCCCTACCACATCGGCAACGGCTGGTTCGGCGGTCTGCTGCCGCTGGTGGCAACCGCAATGGTGGCGGCGTCGGGCAACATTTATTACGGCCTTTGGTACCCGATCGGCATCGCCCTGATGACCTTCGTCGTTGGCCTGATTTTTCTGCGCGAGCGAATCGGACGGCCGCCAAGGTGAATGCGCTGCGCCGCAGGCATCCGCCCAGGCGCTACCGGCTCGAGCCTGGCCGCAAGAGCGGATAGGCTTCGTAGATCTTATGCTGCCGTGTGCTCGCCAGGGCGTGCATCTTATGCGTCTTGGCCTGGAAGCGCTTCTGAAGTTTCTCCAGCGCCGCCTGGTTTTCGCCTGCCTGGAACAGCCTGACCCAATCGTCGAGCTCCTCGGCGGCCAGATCGCTATCGGCGCATTCGAGCCAGAGAATTCGGCTGATGCGGGTGCGCTCGCATAGATTACCGACCAGTTCGGTGAACTGATCGTTGCCCAGTGGCAGGACGAGGTGCCGATACAGCTTCTCCCGCGCGATCGCCGCCGCCAGTCCGGGTGACAGACGTTCTGTGTGGCCATTACCGTTCAGCGGCGGTGCCGTTAGCTCGGCGGGAAACTGAAACGGCTTTCGGCTGCGTGTTTCAACGGCGCATTTCAGCAGGCAGAACAGCAGCTCGAGAATCTTATTCTGCTCCGTGGGAATGAACTCCTTGTAGAAGAATCCGCGCCCGGGCTTCGGATCGATGAGATGCTCGGCGGCAAGCCGGATCAAGGCTTCGCGGATCGGAGTGATGCTCATGCCGAAGTGGCGCGATAATTGTCCAATCTGCAATCGTTCCGGCGGCCGGATCACGTCGCAGAGAATGTAATCCTTGAGACGACGATAGACGTCGTCGGACAGCAAATCGTCCTGCTGGGCGTGATCCACAGGGCTCATGCTTTCGCTCACCGGAAAAAAGACGCGCGCGCCCGCTATTGCTGGGGCTAGATGCTCGATGCGCGGGCCAAAGGAGTCTTTATAGGAGGTGATGGCATCCTGGGTCAAGGTAAATTGCGACGGATTGTATGGGATGACTAAGATTGATAATGCATAGGTTAGATATGATAACACGAATTTCTTTGTTATATTGCTGTCACTGACCGCATGACTGGATCGAATTGCGCGTAAAGCATCATCAAGAATGGTCAATACGTTCAAACACTTCGGTTGTGAGTACTGCTTAGAGCGGCGGCTTTGCTGCGTTGCCGCCTCCGGGTCCCACCTCTCCGGGCACCCGGAAAAATCGCCCAAATCCGAAAGGCCGTTCGTCGATATCTCCGCAATAAATTAAGTTGGAATATATTCTTTACTGCCGCTTTTAAGCGCCTAACTTGGCTACTCACCAAATGTGAGTGGTAAACGGCAATGTTGAATACTAAATCTCGCCTGCTTCCTGGAGCAACGGGGCGGGCAGGGGCGGCTGTTGTCGAATGCGATGTGCTGCGCGGCGTGTTTGAAGATCAAAATGGCCGCCTCCGGCAAGCCACAGTGGTCTTATCGGCCGGGAGCCCAGGCGCGCCGGTCTTGCTGGCCGCGGACAATGGCACCGTCATCGATGTGCTCGGCCGGTTTCCGGGGCTGGCCATCCTACCGGTCACGATACCGGCCCGGCATCCTGTCGCGGCCGGGCCCCTCCCCCTGCCGCGCTATGATGGCGCCGAGATCGAGACATTTCACCTGCTGCGATGCCTGTTGCGCCGCGCCATCCGCGATGCCGATTCCTGGCTGCTCGGACAGGTCGCGACATCGAGCGCGCGCATCCATCAGCGCCGCCAGCCAAAACCGGGATTTGATGCCTTGCTGAACGTGGCAGCGAGTTTCGATGCCATCGGCGTCGCCGTTGCGGCCGGAAACCGTGCGGCGCTGCTTTTTGATCCGGGAAAGCAGGACCTCGAATGGTCGATGCACGCTGCCGCAAGGGCCTTGCGGGAACTCGGCATGGGCTGCGTCGTCGATGCACCGTCACGCTCAATCCGTCCCGGGCTCTAACCGGAGCTGCACGCGTGTCATCCGCAGAGCATTTTGCGCGCGACGGCCTGGCCGGTCGCGCGAACGCCTCCCCGCCAGTTATGGAGCGGCGAGCGATTCTCGTCGTTCTGGCATTGGGCATCACACAGATCATCGGCTGGGGTTCGCTGCTGTTCATGCCTGCTGTGCTGGCGCGATCGATCCAGGCCGATCTCGGCATGTCGCCGGAGATGACTTTCGGCGGCGTCGCGCTGATGTATCTGGTCGGCGCGCTGGGAGCCCCCGCCGCCGGGCGGTCGATCGACCGCTGGAGCGCGCGCTTCGTCATGGGCGCCGGATCAATGGCGGCCGCCACCGGCCTCATCTGGCTCGCGCACGCGCAAGGACCGGCAGGCTATCTCGCGGCCTGGGGCCTGCTCGGCGTGACCTGCGCCTCGGCGCTGACCAACGCGGCTTGCGCAGCGATTGCCCAATCGGCCGGGGGCGCGGCCTTGCGCGGCGTCACCGCTCTGATGTTCGTCACAGGGCTCGCCGGCCCGCTGACCCTGCCGGCGGTTTACTTGCTGGACGGCGAACTCGGCTGGCGGGGCGTGTGCCTGCTGCTGGCGGCAATGCATCTGGCGATCTGCCTGCCGCTTCACCTCGCATTGCCCGGGCGGGCAACCGCGCACGCGCCCGCACCCTGCCTACCCCCAGATGGCTGGACTTGGCGCTGCCAGCACGAAGCCTTTCCCCTGCTTTCCGTCGCGCTGGGGCTGAATGTTTTCGTCACGGCCGGGCTCTCCGTCCACCTCGTCGGGCTGCTGCGAACGGCTGGGTTCGCCGACGCGACAGCCATCTCATTGGCGAGCCTCGTCGGCATCGCGCAAGTCGCGGCGCGGGCGGCGCAATTCACGGCGGGACGGCATTGGCTGCCGACAAGCTTCGCCCTGACCGGCGCGGCGCTGCTGCCCGCCGCGATGGTCGTGCTCCTGCTGCCGCTCGCGCTGACGGCGGCGGTCGACGCCGTTTTGGGCGGGATCTTCGTGCTGCTGCTCGGTCTGTCGAACGGGCTGATGATGGTGGCGCGGGCGGCCGTTCCCGTGCAGATCTTCGGCATCGCGCAATTCGGCATGTGGACGGGAAAGCTAGCCGCGTTCCAGAACGCCGCCGCCGCGATCACCCCGGTTGCCTTCGCGGCGGTGCTTGGCAGGGGCGGCGCGGTTGCGGCATTGCTGCTGGCGGGGATCGCCGCGCTCATCTCGCTGACGGCGGTGGTCGTGATGATCCGGCGGAAGGCTTAAGCCGCGTTGAACTGCCGGTCCGGCTGAGGCAGCAGAGATTGCGGGCAGCCGAGGCCGCGCGACAATCTGGATGCCGCATCCAGCACCAGCCTCGCCGGCGCGCGTAAATCCGGCGCCGTCGCGGCACTTCCCGCGAAGGCCACGCTGAGGCCCGCGACCACCTCGCCATCCGCATTGCGGACCGGCGCGCCGATGGAGATCACGCCGGGCAGATTTTCCTCGAGCGAGGTCGCATAGCCGAGACGCCTGACCTCTTGCAGGCTTTCGATAAGCGCGGGCAGGCTGACAATCGTCCTCGGCGTGAGCTTCAGCAGCGCCTCCTTGCCTAGGAGTTTATTGACCGCCTCATCGCTCATCCCGGCGAGCAGCGCTTTGCCCATCGCGGTGCTGTGGAGATAGGCCGCCTCCCCCGGGATGGCGGTAATCGCAATCGGCCCGCTGCTCTGCACGGCAAGCAGGTAGACCGCGCTTGCCCCGCGCACGCCGCACAGGAAGCCGCTCAGCCCATGCTCATTGGCGAGCACCTGCAATTCGGCATTGGCGCTCGAGATCAGCTTGTCGTGCCGCAGCAGCGAGCTGCCCAGGCCCAGCGCGCGCGGCCCGATGCGGTAGCGCCGGGTCTCGGCGACCTGTTCCAGATAGTGAAACTCCGTCAGCGTGTTCACCAGCCGCTGCACGATGGTCGTGCTGATCTCGAGGCGGCGCGCCATCTCTCGCACGCCGAGGGCGGTCGGCGAAGCGTCCAGCAGTTCCAGGACCATCAGGCCGCGCTCAAGCGATTGGCTGGTATTCATTCAAATCCCGAAAGGAACGATGTTCCGATAGTTGAGAGATCGCCCGGCGCTGTCAAGCCGGGCTCCCGTTATTCGGCCGGCAAAGTCGGAGCCTGCGCGATCTCGGCCCGGCCCCGCCCTAGGAACCTCAAGGCATAGGGTCCGACGATGACCGCAGCCGCCGCAACCAGGAACCCGAGGCTGATCGGGCTTTGCAAGAACACCACCGGATCGCCGAAGCCGATGATCAGCCCCTGCCGCAGATTCTGCTCAAAGAGCGGCCCCATCACAAACGCCAGCAGCAAGGGGGCGACGTTGAAATCCGCCTTGCGCAGCACGTAACCGAGGACACCGAAGCCGATCATCGCGGTGACGTCGAACAGGCTGTTGTTGAGGCTAAATGCACCGATCACGCAGAAAGACACGATCAGCACCGCCATGATGCCGCGCGGCACCCTGAGCAACGCCACGAACAGGCCAATCAGCGGCACGTTGAGCACGATGAGCATCAGATTGCCGACGAACATGCTGGCGATCACGCCCCAGAACAATTCCGGATGCTCGACGATGAGCTGCGGTCCGGGCGTCACGCCCTGGACCAGCAGCGCGCCCATGATGACCCCGATAACGGCGTTGGCGGGAATGCCAAGGCACAGCAGCGGAATGAAACTCGCCTGCGCGCCGGCATTATTGGCCGCTTCCGGTCCCGCGACGCCCTCGGGCGTGCCGGTGCCGAAGCGCTCGGGATGACGCGAGATGCGCTGCTCGAGCATGTAGCTGGCAAAGCTGGAGATCAGCGCGCCGCCGCCCGGCAGCAGGCCGAGGAAGAAGCCGAGGACGCTGCCGCGCAAGGCAGGCCCGACCGAGGCCCGCGTTTCGGCGCGGTTGGGCAGCAGGTCGCGGACGCGCGTGCCGTAGCGCAGGATCTCGCTCTTGCCGTCCCGCTCCTCCGCCATGGCGAGCACTTCGCTGAGCCCGAACAGACCCATGGCGACGATCGCGACGCCGAAACCGTCCCGCAATTCCGGCACACCGAAAACATAGCGCTCCTCGCCCGAGACCAGATCGACGCCGACCGTGCCGAGCAGCAGCCCGAGCGCGACCATCGCCAGCATGCGGATGCGCGAGCCCTGCCCGATCCCGAGGATCAGCGTGAAGCCGAGCACCAGCAGCGCCGTCTTCTCGACCGGGCCGAAGGCGAGCGCCATGCCGGCGACTTGCGGTCCGACCAGCGCGATGCCGAGTGTCGCTATGATCCCCGCGCCGAAGCTGGCGAAGGCGCTGATGCCGAGCGCGGCGCCTGCCCTGCCCTTGCGCGCCATCTGATAGCCGTCGAGGCAGGTGATGACGCTGGCCGCCTCGCCGGGGATCTTGATCAGGATCGAGGTGATCGAGCCGCCATACATGGCGCCGTAATAGATGCCCGACATCAGGATGATGGACGAGGTGCGGTCGAGATAAACCGAGATCGGCAGTAGCAGGCTGATCGTCGCCGTCGGCCCGAGGCCGGGCAGCACGCCGACTGCGGTGCCGACCAGACAGCCCAGGAGCGCGACCAGCAGATTAGTCGGGGTCAGGACGATTTCGAAGCCCATGCCGAGATTGTGGAGGATTTCCATGCGGTCACCAGAATATCGGCTTGGGGAGGGCGACGTGCAGCAGCCGGTCGAACAGCAGCCAATTGCCGAGCACACTCGCCCCCGTCACCGCCGCGACGGTCGGCATGCGGAAGGCTTCGACCAGCCGCAGGATGATGGCGGTGAACAGCGCCAGCGCCGGGAGCATGCCGAGCAGCATCACCGCCGGAGGGATGGCAACGAGCCCGACGGCGTAGCAGGCGGCGCGAGGCAGATTGCCCGGTCCTTCGGCGCTGCCCGGCTCGCGGGTGAAGGAGCCCAGGCTTGCGAGCAGCAGGATGACCGCGGCAGCCATCGGCAGGAGGCCGCTCCCCGGCGCGCCGTAGGACCAGATTTCAAGCCCGCGCCCCAGATAGAGCGCGAGCAAGGCGGAGATGCCGAGTGCGAGCGGGCCGATCATGGCGACCCCTTGGTTTTCAGGCCGAGTTCATCGATCTGCTCGCCGAGCTTTTTGTAATTCTCCTCGACATTGGCCCTGAATTCCGCACTGGAGAGATAGATCGGGCTGGCATTGGCGGTGGCCAGCGCGGTCTTGTAGGCCTCCGAGCCGGTCATCTCCTTGATCAGCCCTTCCCAATAGGCGACGACGTTCTTCGGCAGCTTGGCCGGACCGAACAGGCCGTAAAGCGCCTCGGTGGCGAGCGGATATTTCAGCTCCCTGAAGGTCGGCAGGCTTTCGTAGCCGGCAAGCTTTTCGGTACCGGTAAAGGCCAGCAGCCGCACCCTTTTGGCGGCAACCTGCGGCCCGTAATCGGCCGACACCACCGCCTCTATGTGATTGCCGAGCAGCGCGGTGATCGCCTCGGAGCCGCCTGCGAAGGGCACGAAGGTCGCCTTGATGCCCTCTGTGCGGAAGGCGGCCTCGACGGCCAGATGGGCGATGCCGCGCACGCCTGCCGTACCCCAGCGCAATTTGCCAGGATTGTCCTTGGCGAATTTGATCAGCCCGGCCCAATCGGTGATCGGGCTTTCGGCGGCGACGTAAAAGGCGATCGGGATATAGGCGTAGATGGAGATGAAGGTGAAATCGGCGAGCGTCTGGTAGGGCAGGCTCTGCAGATGCGGCACCGTCAGGAACGGGCTCACCGAATAGAAGCCGAGCGAGGCGCCGTCGGGCACGGCGCGGGCGACCTGGCTCGGGGCGATGGTGCCGCCGGCGCCGGGCCGGAATTCGACGCCGACCGCGATATTGCGTTTGGTGCGGGCATAGTCGGAGACGAGGCGGGTGAGGATGTCGCTGGCGCCGCCCGCCGCGAAGGGCACGTAGATGGTGACCGGCTGGGTCGGATAGTCCTGCGCGGCTGCGCGTCCAAAAATGCCGGGGATCATGCTGCCCGCGCCGAGTGAGGCCGCGGCGAAGAGAAAATCGCGTCTCTGCATGGTTTGGCTCCGGTTCTGTTGACCTCCCGCACCGCTGTATTCGCCCGCATTGATCCGATTATCGGGACAGCGTTACGATATATCTCACTAAAATATTATCTTTGGATGTGGCTGTCAAATATTATGACAGTATTTTGACATCTATGCGGGCAGTTGCGCGGCATCGCACCAGGATCTGACATAGATCACGGTTGTAATACGCATTTTTGTTTGGATATTAATAAATAGATACCCAAGCTGAGACGCGAGGGTCGCGCCCAAGACTTGCAGATCAGGTGGCGATCAGCGCTAGCCGGCGGATGTCACGATCTTCTTCCGCTCGTCCGGCGACGTGCCGAAACCGTAATGCTCTTCGAGATAATCCAGCGCGTTGTCCAGCGAACCGCCGGTAGCCGGCAAGGGCCGCGCCTCGGACAGGGAGCGGTCCAGATCCTTCAGCCCGCTTGCGGTGACGACGGCCAGCACGGTTTCGGCTGGCTCGATGACGCCGCCGGCGCGAAGCCGTGCAATGGCCGCCAGGGGCGTCACCGAGGCCAGTTCAGCAAAAATCCCTTCGCTGGCGGCGAACTCTTCCTGCAGGCGGATCAGCCCGTCATTGCCGATCGCCACCGCCGTGCCGCCGGACTGCCTCAACACCTGGAGCGCCTGGAATGCCCCTTGCGCCGCACCGATGGAGACCGCCAACGTGTCGAATTCGGCATCGACCTCGGGCACGAGATCGCCGCCCACGGCCAGCGCCGCCCTCAGCGAGCCGAAGACCTCCGCCGCCGCCATTTTCGGCAGCCGGGCGATGACGCCGCGCTCGTGGAGATCCAAAAAGCCCTGCCACATGCCGAACAGCGCATCGCCATAGCAGACCGGCATCACCACCCAATCGGGCACATCGCCATCCATCTGCTGCGCGACCTCATAGGCCAGCGTCTTATAGCCCTCGAGGCCGATGGGATGGCTGCCGACCACCGGCGCGCGGAAAGGCGAAGTGACGAACCAGCCGAGCCGGTCGACCGCGTCGGCGAGCAGAGGCCAGCGCGCCGATTTCGACGCCAGCGGCAAGACCATCGCGCCATATTTGCGCGCCTGCGCCAGTATCGGCCCGGCGCTATGAGCGTAGGTGACCATGACACAAGGCAATCCCGCTCGCGCGGCATAGGCGGCGAGCGAGGCGCCCGCATTGCCCGACGAACTGGTGGCGACGATCTTCGCCCCCATCTGCCGCGCCGCCGAGATCGCGACGGTGCTGAGCCGGTCCTTATACGACCAGGTCGGATTGCGCGTCTCGTCCTTGAGCAGCAGCCGGCCGACGCCGAGCCGCTTGCCCATGGCAGGCGCGGCGAGTAGCGGCGTCATGCCCTCGCCGAGCGAGACCGCATCGCGAGCGGCGACCGGCAGCATCGCCTCATAGCGCCAGAGGTTTTGCGGGCCGCCTTGCGTGGCGGCAAAATCCCATCCGGCGCGTGTCTCGTGGGAATAGGCGACGCGGAGATTGGCCGGCGCATCGCTTTGGCAATCGAGACAGCCGCGCGAATCCAGCACGAGTTGGAGCGGCGAGGCGCGGCCGCAGCGGATGCAGGCATATCCTGCGAGGGCCTTGCTCATAGCATCACCATGCTGCCGTCGGTCTGCATCAGCGATTCCACCCCGTCCGCGCGTACCACCAGCATGTCCTCGACCTGGAGGCCCCAGGCGCCGAGTTCGTAATAGGGCGTCTCGACGCAGAGCACCATGCCCTCCTCGATGGTCTCGCTGCTGTTCGGCCCGAGGTCCGGCGCGTCATAGCCGTCGAGGCCGATGCCGTGGCCGACATGGGTGCGCCGGTAATGCGGCAAGCCCTCGCGGCGGACGGTCTCGACGACGGCATCGAAGAGGTCACGGACCGCAAGGCCCGGGCGGAGGATGTGACAGGCGCGGCGGACGCCGGCCTGCAGCGCGCGGTGATAGGCGGCGGCTTTGGCAGATGGCTCGCCGAGGACTCCGATGCGAGCGATGTCGGAGCGGTAATGCGCGTAGCGGCCGCCGACATCGAAGCGGATGATCTCGCCGGGGCGCAGCGCCCGGTCGGAGGGCTGGACGTTGGTCATTGCGCTGCGGGTGCCGAAGCCGATACAGCCGAGCACGGGCATGCCGCCTTCGAGCACGGTGCGGGCGTGGAAGGCGAGCGCCAGATCGCGCTCCGTCGCGCCTTCGCGGGCGATCTCGAGCGCGGCGGCGATGGATTGCTCGGCAATGCGGGCGGATATTCGTAAGCGTTCGATTTCTGCCTCGGTCTTCACAGCACGGCAGCGGCGGAAGATGCTGTCGGCGGGCACGAATTGCGCGCCGGGAAATGCGTCGCGCAGGGCGGTCAGGTAGCCGGGTGTCAGGCCGAGCTCTTCGACGCCAATGCGGGCGGCGGCCAATCCGCCGTCGCCGATGGCGTTGCACAGCGCCGCCAGCGGGGTGCGCTCGTCGGGCAGCGCGTAGAGTTCGGCGTGATGCTGATCGATGGCATCCAGCACGGCCTCCTCATCGCGCTCGATGACAAAGTCGCTAAAGCGGCGAACCTGCCGGACCCAGGGCTTCTGGTCCGCGATCAGGTCAAGCATCGAGGTTCCGGTGATGATGACGGGCTCGCCGAGCTTAGGATCGGGCAAGAGCACATAGGTCTGCGGCCCGCGCCGCACCCATTGGGACAGCGCCCAGAATCCGCTGCAATAGGTGACATTCTCCGCGCTCGTTGCGACGACGGCTTGAAGCCCATCGGCAGCCATCAGACGGCTCAGTCGGTCTGCGTTCAACAGCATCGACAGCCTCTCGATTGAGCGCGGGCGCCTGAACTGGGGGCGCGCCGCGAACGCAAAATGTCCCTATATTCGGAACGATGTTCCTGTATTTAAAGTATAAACGCCTGCCGCCAATGTTGTCAAATGCGCAGCACTGCGGATGGGATGCGGGTCAGGCGGCGGTCGCCGGCGAAAAGCCAAGTCTCGGCACCTCTCCGAAGCGCGCCTTCACCCAATCATCATTATAGATCGTATCGAGATAGCGCTCGCCGAGGTCGGGCGAGATAGCGCCGATCACCGCTTCCTTGCCGAGGCGCGGCTTCCATGCCAGCACCGCCGCCAACACCGTCCCTGTCGAGCCGCCTGCGAGAAATCCATGTCGCTGGGCCAGATGCCGGCACATGCCGATGGTGTCGCGCTCATCGATCATTTCCATTGCGAACAGCCCAGCCGGATCGAACAGCTCCGGCCGCCGGCTCGCCCCGAGCCCGGGAATATGCCGCTTGCCCGGCTTGCAACCGAAAGTGACCGAGCCGGCCACGTCGACGGCGACGATCTTTACCTCCGGCCGGTGCGCGCGGAAATGCCTGACGCAGCCCATCAGCGTGCCGGTCGTGCCCGCGCCGATGAAGAGATAGTCGAGGCGCGGAAAGCGCTGGTCGATGGCGGTCGCGGTCCATTGCCGGTGCGCCTCGGCATTGGCGGGATTGGCATATTGATTGGTCCATACGACCCGCGGGTCCTCGCCGAGCAGCCGCTTGATGTAGCGGATGCGGGTGCCGAGATAACCGCCATTCTCGTCCGGCTCCGTGACCGTGACGATATGGGTGCCGAGCGCTTCCATGATCTTGATGTTGCGGGCCGAGGCATTGGGATCGACGACGCAGGTGAAGTCGTAGCCGCGCCCCGCGCAGATCATGCTGAGCGCCACGCCGAGATTGCCGGACGAGGACTCGATGATCCGGCTGTCGGGCAAAATCTGCCCTTCCTTTTCCATCGTGTTGATAAGGTTCAGCGCGGTCTTGATCTTGACCGAGCCGGCGGTATTCAGCGCCTCGATCTTGACGAAGACGGGCTGCGGCAAGATCCCTTCGAGCGGCACGAAGACATCGTCGTTGAACAGTTCGCAAGCCCTGGAAAAAGCGGGAGCGTTCGCGGTCATCTGGAGATCTCCTCTTGGATCGGAGAAGCGAACCGCGCGCCTTGCCCAGGCGAGCCAAGCGTCGTTAAGAATACGCCGGACGGGGTCTGCTCCTTCAGAAGCCACTAAGCTGCACAAATATTGAGCTTCTTTCAAGCAAAAATGATGCATAAATTACTGGGTTGCAAAATATATACTGTAAAAATATTATGATCGAACAAAATATTTCTTCCGAATATTCTTGCTCACCAAACTTGTTTGCGCTGTTTAGGGCCTCCCCTGATGTCGGGGTTTGTGGAGGTGTTCCAATGAATGACATGCATGCGCTGCCCCATGGCGATTGGGTTGCTCTCCTGCCGCTGACGGCATTGCTTCCGCATGAGGAGCACGACGCCGAGCGCGCCGGTCTTCTCTCCGCTGAGATCCAGGCCCAGGGTGTCTGGACGGAGCCCTTGCTGATCGAGCGGCGCCATTTCATCATCCTCGATGGACATCATCGGTGGGAGGCGGCCAAGCGCTTGAATCTTGCCACCGTGCCGGCCCGCATGATCGCATATGGCGATCCCCGGCTCTCGCTGACATCGTGGCGCCCCGGCGAACGCTGGACGCCGCGCGACGTCATTGCCCGCGCCCTGACCGGCAATCTGTGCCCCATCAAAACGACGCGGCACACGTTGCGCGCCGTCTCAGCCGCCCTCCCCTTCGGCCTGGCCGAGCTGAGGCGCGCTCTGTAGGTCAACAGGTCAACGCGCCTCGAGCAACCGTTCTTCATTGGCTCTGACATGGGTGCGGAAGCGGCAGATCACGCTGCGCACCGATCCGCCGTAAGCCAGAGTGCCCAGCGCTTCAGCCACGGCGTCGCTCTTTTCGGCGACCATGCCATAGGCTTCGGACCGTGCGGCGGCGCCGCCATCCGCGAGCTTTCTCATTCTCAGGCCGATGACCGCTTGCGCCTCGATCCCGAGCAACATCGTCTGCAGCGTCAATTCGATGCAAGCCAAAAACATCTTCTTCTCCTAGGAGGCATCGAACTCACGGGCGGTCGGAGGGGTGGGCGCGGAACCCGATGCATCTGAAGCCGTCCCACGCATTAGCAACAACCTTTAGCGGTGCGCTCTGTTCCTGCGGCGCAAGAGACAGTCTTGCAGATGAATGCAATGCCGGCTGTGCAGAATCAGACAGTGCGAACGGCTACGGAATTCGCAGCGCGCGGAACAAACAGACGCCCGTCTGGCTTGTCGAAGGGAGCCGCTCGAAAACGCGGCCCCCAAAATTATGGAGAACCAGATGCGCAAAATTTCATTGGGATTGGCAGCGCTCGCTTTGACCTGTTCGGCCGGACTGGCACTTGCCCAGACCGCTGGCTCGGCGTCCGAGCCTGCCGCGGAAAAGCCAATGACGTCGAACCAGGCGGAAAAGCCCCCGCTGACCGGCGCCAATAGCTTCACCGAAGCCCAAGCCCGCGAACGCATCGCGGACGCCGGCTTCCAGGAAGTAAAGGGGCTGAAGAAGGATGACAAGGGCGTCTGGCGCGGCCAGGCGATGAAATCCGGTCAATCGGTCGAGGTCGCCCTCGATTTTCGCGGCAATGTCGTTCAGCAATAGGGGACATCCATGACACGCACACTCACTCACGTTTATGACGACCCGTCCGTGGCGAGCGAAGTGGTCGCCGCATTGGAGGGCGCCGGTTTCACGTCCAGCGAAATCAGCATCGTGAAGCAGCATGACACCGAAGTCGCCACGACGGCCAGGGACGACAGCGCCCAGGACGGCGCGACGACCGGAGCCGGCATCGGCCTGGTTGCTGGTACCGGCGCCGGTTTGCTGGCGTCGCTCGGCATCATCGCCATTCCGGGCCTTGGACCGCTGGTCGCAGCGGGTGTGCTCGCCACGACGCTGGCGACTGCTGCCGCCGCGACGGTGACCGGCGGCTTGCTTGGCGCGCTCGTCGACTACGGCATTTCGCCCGAGGATGCGGAGGTTTATGCCGAGAACGTCCGGCGCGGCGGCACGCTGGTCTCGGTCCGCACCGACGAAAAGCGCGCCGATGAAGCCGAGGACATCATGCAGGAATTCGATCCGGTGGACATCTCCGCTCGCGGCGATGCGTATCGCGGCGACGGCTGGACTCGTTACGACCCGGATGCCCCTGCCTACACGAGCAACGAGGCTCAGGCCGAGCGCAACCGCCAGCGCCTGTAATTCAGGGCTTGCATACCTGATGAAGCTGGGCCCCTCGCGGGCCCAGCTTTTTTTGCACCAAACGGTCTACTCGGCTTGGTCTCCCATATCGCAGCGCTGACGCGCACCGCCATCATAGGGCTGGTAGGTGCAATCCGACTCGTCGAAGGATCGGTATCGCCGTGAGCAGCGGTTGACATCGCAAGACGCGCTGCGGGCGGAGGTCGGCAGCAGATCGGCTGTCGGCTGCAGAACGTCACCACCGCTCGGCGCCATTTCGCAAAGCCGCCGGGGACCGGCATACGACCTGTAGGTGCAGTCGGACGGATTGAACGACGAGTATCGGGCGGCGCAGGCGTCCAGATCGCATTGTGCGCGCGGAGAACTCGCCATCGAATTTCCTGCGGAACTTGTTGCCGCATTCGCATCGAAGCCGAATGGCGCATTCCCCGCAGAGAGCGCGCCGCCCGGCTTATCGAGCAGCGGAGTTGCGGCGCTTACGAAACGCTTCCAGATCTGCGCCGGCAGCGATCCGCCGGTCACGCCCTCCATCGGCGTGCGGTCGTCGTTGCCGACCCACACGCCCACCACCAGCGCCTCGTTGAATCCCACGAACCACGCGTCGCGATAGTCCTGGCTGGTCCCCGTTTTGCCGGCCGCCTCGCCGCGGTCGAGCCTGGCCGCCCGGCCGGTCCCGTGTTCGACCACTCCCCGCAGCAACTGGATCATCTCCTCATCATGCGGCAAGGGTTGAGCCGATACGATCGGCGGCCCCAGGGAGCGCAGGCCGCTGCCCTCCTGGCCAATCGCCGTGATTCCCCAGGGTTCGATCCTCGGATGGGCGGCGCGGACCGAGGCGAAGGCGCCCGTGAGATCCAGCAAGCTGACTTCATTGGTGCCGAGCGCCATGCTGGGCACTTTCACCAGCGGCGCGTCGAGACCAAGCTCCCGGGCGGCGGCAACCACCTCGTCGAGGCCGACCGTCTGAGCGAGGCGGATGGCGGCAGAATTGATCGATCCCGCGAAGGCGCGTGCCAGCGTCACATCGCCATATTCCTGGCCGCCGTAATTCTCCGGCTCCCACCGGCCCATTTCCACCGGCGAAGCATCGATCATGTCCTCGGGCGAATAGCCTTTACGCAAGGCGGCGTAATAGACGAACAGCTTGAAGGTCGATCCCGGCTGGCGCAGTGCGTCGGCGGCGCGGTTGAACTCGCTCTGCTCGTAATTGCGGCCGCCGACCATCGCGACAACGGCGCCGTTGGGCCGCATCGCCACCAGCGCGGCCTGCCCGGCGCCGCGGCCGCCTTCCGGGCCGGACAGCGCTTCATTCACGACCCGCTCCGCCAATTGCTGCAATCGCGGCTGCAAACTGGTGCGCACGCGGAGGGCCCGGTTGCCGGACCCGGCGATCTTGGGGACTTCATATTTGGCGATCCAATCCGCGAACCAGCTCCCCGCGCGCACTGTCCTCGGGGAAAGCCTGAGCGCCGCCGGGTGGGCTTTGGCCTCCCGCGCCGAGGCCGCATCGATGGTGCCGGTCTCCAGCATGGCGTCGATGACATTCGCCGCTCGGCGATGCGCGGCCTCGAGGTCCCGGAGCGGATTAAATTTGGAAGGCGCCTGGATCAGCCCGGCGAGCATTGCCGCTTCCGGCAAAGTCAGCTCCGAGACATTCTTGTCGAAATACATGCGCGAGGCCGCGGACATACCGTGCATGCCGGCCCCCAGATAGACCGTGTTGAGGTAGCGCGTGAGGATCGCGTCCTTCTCCAGGCGCAGTTCGAGCCAGATCGCCGTGCACGCCTCGCGAAGTTTGCGCGTCATGGTGCGCTCCGAGCCGACGATCAGCAGCTTGGCAAGCTGCTGCGTGATCGTGCTGCCCCCCTCGACGACATTCCCGGCCGTCCAGTTCGCGTAGCTCGCCCGCGCGATGCCGCGCAGATCGATGCCGTGGTGGCTGTAAAATCGCCTGTCCTCGATACTGATGACCGCGTTGATGAGGATGTCCGGAAAATCCTGCCGCCGGACGGCATCCCCGAACGAGCCGATGCGGCCGAGCGGCTCCCCATTCGCCGCCTCGACCAGCAGCGACGGCGTGCTGATCGCGCCCGGCCTCTCGAGCGGCGCGTCCCGCAGCGCCCAAAGCATGACCGTGGCGACCCCGAGGAAGAGCACGATTGCGGCAAAGAGGGCCGTCTTCATGAGGAAGACCACCGAGCGACGCGACGGGACGAGCCAGCGCAATAGTCTGACCGTGTCGGCGGCTATCGCCGCGAAAAGCTGCCCGACGCCGCTCGTAATGCGCTGCCAGGCTTCGCGCCGCAACGCGTCGGGGTTCGTCGGAGCTTGCTGAAATTGATGTTCGCTGCGAGGAAAGTCCTGCTCCGTGCCTGCCATCCGATACCCCGATCGTGGATCGCGCCGCGACTGCCGCTGCTCAAATTGTGCGAAGATGATTGCGAGGGGTGAATGTCTCCAGGGAACGTTGCGTTCCAGTGCCGTTAAGCAAAATGGCGGCGCAGTAGCGCCGCCCGCACAGCCACGCGCAATTAACGGACCAATGCGAGGAGAAATTGCGAGCACATGCTCGGTCTCGGCAAGACCGGGCATGTGCAATGGTCTGGAGGCGGCCCGAAAGCCTAAGCTTTCGCCGTTTCAGCGCCGGTGCCCTGGACCGTCTCCACGATCAGCGTATCGACGACGGCTTGAAGCGCCTCGCGTTCATCGGCGCCAGCCTCCAGCGACGCGGCAAACACGGCAACCTGACGTTCGGCGCTCGTGCCTCGCTCCAGGATGTTGCGGCTGTGCTCGACCTCGATCCGACAGTTCAGCGCCTCGGCGTCCTCACGGATCAGGACCAGGATCTCATCGAGCAGCGAGCGGAATTCCACCAGCTCGCTCTTGCCGAAATCGACGAGCCCGTTGGTTGCGCCATAGCGCTGCGCGCGCCACCGGTTCTCCATGATCAGAAACGGCGAGTAGGATCGCCAGCGCTGGTTGCCACCGCGCAGCCGATAAAGCATCCGGCAGATGCACAGATACATCGCCGCGATCGAAATGCCGTCCTCCAGGAACGGGCAGATGTCGGTGATGCGCATTTCCAGCGTCGGGAACCGCCATGAAGGCCGTAAATCCCACCAGATCTTGGTGCCGTCCTCGATCAGCTTCGACTTCACCAGCACATCGACGGTCCGGGCATATTCGGCGAAGCTGGCGAAATGCTCCGGCAGGCCGGTGCGCGGCAGTTCGTCGAAAATGGCGAGGCGGAAGGAGTTGAGGCCGGTCTGCCTTCCGCGCCAGAACGGCGATGAGGTCGACAGCGCCAGCAAGTGCGGCAGGAAATAGCTGGCCTGGTTCATGATGTCGATGCGGAGATCGTCATCCTCGATGCCGACGTGAACATGCATCCCGCTGATCAGCATCCGCCGCGCGATCATTTGCAGATCGGCGACGATGACGTGGTAGCGCTCCTTGTCGGTATGCTGCTGGTCCTCCCATTCGGCGAAGGGATGGGTGGAGGCGGCGATCGGGGCGAGGCCGTAATTGGCCGCGCAATCGGCGATGGTCCGCCGTAGCCGCGCCAGATCCTCGCGCGCCTCTTTGATGGTCTTGCACACCCGCGTGCCGACCTCGATCTGCGAGCGCATGAATTCCGGCGTCACCTGGCCGCCAAACTCGGCGAGCGCGGCTTCGCAATCGCTGAACAGCTCCTTGGGAGGATCGGCGGCCAGATCGCGGGAAACTTTGTCGACGAGGAGATATTCTTCCTCGATGCCCAGAGTAAAACTCGGTTCCCGAAGACTCATAAAGCTGTCACGCATAACCCTCTATACCCACGCCGCGCGTGAGCCACCTGTTTGAGTTTAGCTGAAAACTTCTCAAAAATCACCGGGCCCGTAAATCTCAAGCGTCGCAAGGCGGCCTCCGCCACCGGCCGAATTGATGTGCAAATCCAGTTTCTCGGCGGCCATCGCGAACGCTTTGACACAATACGAAAAAACCGCCAGGCCGTCACGGCCGCGAAGAGCCATGATATCCTCAGAACCGGCGCCGGATGGTCCATTCATGACGCAATGACAAAAATAAATGCGTGAAAGGTCACAAATAGCGACTATTCAAGCGCTCGGCGCGCCGAAGGCAAACCCGGCCTCTCGGCCCTAGATTTGCTCATCGGCCCGCGCGTCCACGAGGTGTTTAGGCGAGCCACAGCAGGGCAAAACAATGTCGTCCCGTGAAGGAACATCGCGAACGGTCGGCGGGTTCCGCGCCCCAGCACGCGCCCGTTGACAAGCGCGCGACATCCCGTCTAGCCACATTGGCCGGCATCGCTTATAACGAGCGCAATCGGCATTGGGCGGCGGTTCTCCCGCCATGACCCATTCGCAGCACAGCCTAGTTAGGAGCCCTCCCGTGACCAGTTCGTGGAAGCCGGATAGTTGGCGCGTAAAGCCCATCGAGCAGAGCCCGGAATATCCAGACCCGGCCGCCTTGGCGTCGGTCGAGGCGGAGCTCGCGACCTTTCCGCCGCTGGTTTTTGCAGGCGAGGCGCGCGACCTGAAGCATGAGCTCGCCGAGGCGGCGCATGGCAGAGCGTTCCTGTTGCAGGGCGGAGATTGCGCCGAAAGCTTCGCCGAACATCGCGGCGACACCATCCGCGACTTCTTTCGCGTCTTCCTGCAGATGTCGGTGGCGCTGACCTATGCGGGCGGCTGCCCGGTGGTGAAGGTCGGCCGCATCGCCGGCCAGTTCGCCAAGCCGCGCTCGGGCCCGACCGAAAAGCAGGGCGACGTCGAGCTGCCGAGCTATCGCGGCGACATCGTCAACGACATCGCCTTCACGGCGCAGGCCCGCACGCCCGATCCGGTGCGCCTACTCAGCGCCTACCGGCAATCCGCCGCGACGATGAATCTGCTGCGCGCCTTCGCCCAAGGCGGTTTCGCCGATCTGGAGCGCGTGCATCAATGGACGATGGGCTTTGTCAATGACAGCCCGGCCGGTGCCCGCTACCGGGAACTGGCCGACCGTATCAGCGACAGCCTGACCTTCATGCGCGCCTGCGGTCTGGTGCCGGAGAATCTGCGCGAGCTTCGCACCACAAATTTCTACACCAGCCATGAAGCGCTGCTGCTCGGCTATGAGCAGGCGATGGCGCGCATCGATTCCACCAGCGGCGGCTGGTACGCAACCTCGGGCCATTTCCTCTGGATCGGCGACCGCACCCGCCAGCTCGACCACGCCCATGTCGAATTCCTGCGCGGCGTGCACAATCCGATCGGGCTGAAATGCGGGCCTTCGCTGAAGCCCGACGACCTGATCCGGCTGATCGACATCCTCAACCCGAAGAACGAGCCGGGCCGGCTGACCCTGATCGCCCGCTTCGGCGCGGACAAGGTCGGCGACTACCTGCCGGCGCTGATCCGGGCGGTCGAGCGCGAGGGCAAGGTCGTCGTCTGGTCCTGCGACCCGATGCACGGCAACACCATCAAGGCGATGAGCGGCTACAAGACCCGGCCCTTCGATCTGATCCTGAAGGAGGTCGAGAGCTTCTTCGACGTCCACCGCGCCGAGGGCACCTATCCGGGCGGCCTGCATGTCGAGATGACCGGCAAGAACGTCACAGAATGCACCGGCGGCGCGCAGCTCATCACCGACACCGACCTGTCGGACCGCTATCACACGCATTGCGATCCCCGGCTGAACGCCAGCCAGGCGCTGGAGCTTGCTTTCCTGGTGGCCGAAAGGCTGCGCCGCGACCGCACCAAGCCGCCGCTTGACGTGGCCGCCAACTCTTAGACGGAGAGCTTCTCTACGCGGGACAAAGCCCTCCCGATCAGCATTCGTTCAGTATGGACGGGTCAAGATCGAGGCGTCCCCATTGCTTGCGAGTGCCGCCTGCCTTGTGTAGGAAGGCGCTCGGCCATTGACGGATATATTAAGAAAAATTTGAGCTGGGTGGCAGTCATGGGAAGCAGCGCGCGCAAGACGACTTCAGCCTACAAGAAATTCCAGCTAAAGCCGCGAGAAATGACCAAAACGGTGCAGGAGGCGGTCGTCGAGGCCGTCACCAACCGCGCCAAGGGCGGCCTGTCCGATCCGAGCCTCAGCGTCTGGGCCGACCGCCCTGCCCCGATCGTACCCGCGCCGAAGCCCGCGACCTGGCCGATGCCGGTCACCGAATTCCGCGACGGCCAATATCTTGAGCCCGGCGACATCGTACTCTCGACACGGCTCGAAAGCTTCTTCGCTTTCCTCGTCAAGCGCTTCGACGACAGCCGCTTCGCCCATGCCGCCCTGACCTTCGTCACGCCCCGGCATTATCCGGGCGTCGACCAGAGCTATCTGATCGAGTCGACCTTCAGCGGCGTCGATCTCGGCTCGCTGTCCGAAATCCTCGCTCCGACCGCCGTGTTCAAGGACACGCGCGAAAAGCCGCGTTATCTCGTAGGCATCAAGCGGCTGGAGACGGACTGGTTCACCCCGCAAATGCGGCCGATGGTCAGCGGGCGAATGCTGCGCTTCATCAAGGATGACGAGTATAATTTCCCGCTGCTGGTCGCGCTGGCCACCAACCGCTCGAAATTCTTCTTCCGGCTGCGCGATTCCCTGTTCGGCGGCGCCCCGACCATTGGCGACTTCCTGAAGCGCAGCAAGAAATTCGCGCCGGTGGAATTCATCTGCTCGGGCTTTGTGCAATTCGCCTATGTCGACATGGTGCGCTCGGCAATCGAACTGGGCCTGCTGTCCGAGGACCGCGCCGAGGCGGCCCGCGACGACGTCTTCTTCGCGCCCTGGGTCTCGCCGCGCTCCTCGATGGAGGAGCTGATGGCGGTGAAACCGCTGGAGCTGGCCTCGAGCGAGCGGCTGAAGTGGAAATATCTGATCTATGACGGCCTCGTCTATCAGGTCAGCACGGAGCAGGAAGTCGGCGAGATCTACGACCGCATCAACGACAATCGCCGCGCCAACCACGCCGCCTAAGGCCGATCGTCACGATTGGGGGAACTATGAGCGACAAACCCATCGCCCTTGTCGCGGGAGACGCCGCGCCGCGCGCCATCCAGACCACCTATCCCGAGCCCTACGCCTCCAAGATGCGGGCGCGCATCAAGCGCCCGCTCGGCGACCTCTTCGGCCTTCGCAATTTCGGCGTCAATCTCACCCGGTTGCAGCCGGGCGGCCTCTCCGCGCTGCACCACCGCCACAGCCGACAGGACGAATTCGTCTACATCCTCGAAGGGCATCCGACGCTGATCACCGATGCCGGCGAGATTGTCCTGGCGCCCGGAATGTGCGCGGGCTTTCCTGCCTCGGGCACCGCGCATCACCTGCATAACCGCACCGACGAGGACGCCGTCTTCCTCGAAATCGGCGACCGGCCGCAGGACGACGAGGTGGTTTATCCCCATGATGACATCGTGGCGACATTCGGCGAGGACGGCACCTGGCGCTATACGCGCAAGGACGGTTCGCCCTTCTAAGCACGCTCTTGCTTGTCACTGGGCACAATAACCGCCAAATTGCATACACTAGCTTGGGAGTTTGATTGCAAACCCCGAGCACCCCTTATATTGATCGCAAGATGCCTGCTTCTTTGCTCAAGATCGCCCTGGCGCAATTGAACCCCGTGGTCGGCGACCTCTCCGGCAACGCTGCGCTGGCGCGCCGCGCGCGCGCCGAGGCCGCCGCGCAGGGCGCCGATCTGATCCTCTTCTCCGAACTGTTCATCACCGGCTATCCGCCGGAAGACCTGATCCTGAAGCCGGCCTTCATCGACGCCGCCCGCGACACGATCGAGGCGCTTGCCCGTGAGACGGCCGATGGCGGCCCGGCCATGCTGATTGGCACTCCATGGCCCGGTATCGACCGCCCGCATAATTCCGTCGCGCTGCTCGATGGCGGCGTCGTCCGCGATGTCAGGCACAAGGTCGACCTGCCCAATTACAGCGTCTTCGACGAAAAGCGCGTCTTCGCGCCCGGCCCAATGCCGGGGCCGGTCAATTTCCGCGACATCCGCATCGGCGTGCCGATATGCGAGGACATCTGGACCGACGAAGTCTGCGAATGCCTGAGCGAAACTGGGGCGGAAATGCTGCTGGTGCCGAACGGCTCGCCTTTCACCAAGAACAAGCACGATACCCGCATCCGCCTCGCCGTCGCGCGCGTCGCGGAAACCGGGCTGCCGCTTGCCTATCTCAATCAGTTCGGCGGCCAGGATGAGTTGGTGTTCGACGGCGGCTCCTTCGTGCTCAATCCGGGCGGCAAACTGGTCGCGCAAATGCCGGCCTGGGAATCCGCCATCCGGATGACCGAGTGGACGCGCACCCCCCAAGGCTGGCGCTGCGCTCCCGGTGAATTGGCGCTGCTTGAGGACGGCGACGCCGCCGCTTACCTAGCCTGCGTCATCGGCCTCAGGGACTATGTCGAGAAGGCCGGCTTCCCGGGTGTCGTGCTGGGCATGTCCGGCGGCATTGACAGCGCGCTGACCGCCGCCATGGCCGTCGATGCGCTCGGCGCTTCGCGCGTGCATTGCGTCATGCTGCCCTACCGCTATACCTCGAACGAGTCCCTCAGAGACGCCGCCGCCTGCGCCGAGGCGCTCGGCGTGCGCTACGACATCCTGCCGATCGAGGCGCCCGTCGAAGGTTTCGAAACGGCGCTTGCCCCGGTCTTCGCCGGCCGCGTGCCCGATATCACTGAGGAAAACCTGCAATCCCGCACGCGCGGCACGCTTTTGATGGCGATATCGAATAAATTCGGCTCGATGCTTGTTACAACAGGGAACAAGTCCGAGGTTTCAGTCGGCTATGCCACGCTCTATGGCGACATGAATGGCGGCTTCAACCCGATCAAGGATCTGTACAAGACGCAGGTCTATGCGCTCTCCCGCTATCGCAACGCGGCGCGCCCCAAGGGCGGGCTCGGGCCGGAGGGCGTGGTGATTCCAGAAAACATCATCACCAAGGCGCCGACCGCCGAGCTGCGCGAGAACCAGAGGGACCAGGATTCGCTGCCGCCCTACGACGTGCTCGACGACATTCTCGAATGCCTGGTCGATGGCGAAATGCCGCTTGCCGACATCATCGCGCGGGGTCATGCGCCGGAAACGGTGCGTAAGGTCGAGCGCCTGCTTTATCTGGCCGAATATAAGCGCCGCCAGTCCGCGCCCGGTGTAAAGATCACAAGCCGCAATTTCGGCCGCGACCGGCGTTATCCGATCACCAACAAATTCCGCGAAGCGCCATGAAACCCATCGTCCGCTTCGCCCCATCACCAACCGGCCGCCTGCATATCGGCAATTTGCGCCCGGCCCTGCTGAACTGGCTGTTCGCGCGGCGCGACGGCGGCTCCTTCATCCTGCGCTTCGACGACACCGACCTGGAGCGCTCGCGCGAGGAGCATGTCGAGGGCATCCGCGAGGATCTGCGCTGGCTCGGTCTCGACTGGGACCGCGAGGAGCGGCAGTCGCTGCGCTTTGCGCAATATGCCGACGCCGTCGAGACGCTGAAAGCGTCCGGCCGGCTCTATCCGGCCTATGAGACGCCAGACGAATTGGAGCGACGCCGAAAGCGTCAGCTCGCGCGCGGCATGCCCCCGGTCTATGACCGCGCCGCGCTGCAGCTCACCGATGAGGACCGCGCCGGGCTTGAAGCGGAGGGCCGAAAGCCACATTGGCGCTTTCTTCTCGAAGACAGCACCGTCGCCTGGGACGATCTGATCCGCGGCCCGCAGACGATCGAGACCTCCTCGCTCTCCGACCCTGTGCTGGTGCGCGAGGACGGTACCTATCTCTACACGCTGCCGAGCGTGGTCGACGATATCGAATTCGGGGTGACGCATGTCATTCGCGGCGAGGACCACGTCGCCAATACCGGCGTGCAGATCCAGCTCTTCGAAGCGCTCGGCGCGACGCCACCGGCTTTTGCACATCATAATTTGCTGATCGGCGCCGATGGCCACGCGCTCTCAAAGCGCCTCGGCTCGCTCTCCCTGCGCTCATTTCGTGAGGAGGGACTTGAGCCTATGGCCGTATTGTCGCATTCGGCGACCATCGGCACCTCGCATGCGGTCGCGCCCTATAAGAGTTTGACCGCACTTGCGCAGCTCTTCGATTATGACAAACTGTCACGTGCGCCCGCGCGATTCGACATCGATGAGTTGCGGGCCCTGAATGCAAGGCTGCTGCAAGAGCTGGATTACGATGAGGTTGCGAGCCGCCTTGAGGCCGAGGGAATCGGCGGTGGTACCGCGTTTTGGAACGCGGTCCGTGCCAATCTGCATCTATTCGACGAGAGTAAAGAATGGTGGCGCGTCGTCGCCGGCCCGGTCGTTCCTCAGATCGAGTCGGTCGAGATACTGGACGCGGCGCGTGAATTATTGCCGGCCGAGCCATGGACGGGTGAAAGCTGGGGCGAATGGACGAATGCTGTGAAGACCGCGACCGGCGCCAAAGGCAAGGCGCTTTTCCATCCTTTACGGCTTGCGCTGACCGGTCGCGGTGACGGACCGGAGCTAAAAGCGCTATTGCCGCTGATCGGCCGGGCGCGGGCAACCGCCAGGCTCAGCGGACAGACGGCATAAGCATCCTGCCGCAATGGCGCGGCAGCAGACCGGCCTTCCGAACCAATTTCAAGCGAACGACCCGTGAGAAAGCGGACAGTGACCCAAAATATTTCTCAAAAATCATTTCCATTCCGGTGGCGCTGGCCGCCGCAAGCCGCAGCGAAGCCGATGCCAATCACGGCTAAGGCTTTTCCGCAGATTTTCGCCGGGACCCACCGGATCGCGCGCCTGAATTGCCCCGCTTCGCATTCATTATCAAGCCGTTATTTGAGTAATGCGGATTCTACTCAAACGGAGGGGACAAAGTGGCATTTCTTGTTTATGATAAATCACCGCGCCGCCCTTGGGGGGACAAGCGGTTGGGCCGCATTGCACCGGATTTTGCCACGGCGGTTCCTGGGTAGGGGCTGGCTGTGCGCCGGCGGTTTTTCTTGGAAGCCAATGCGGGACCGCACTCTCATAACCCATGCGCTGCGGATCGATTCGCGCTCTCCCCGTATCTCGGCCATGTCGCTCGCCGCGATCGCGATGCTGTCGCCCGCCTTTTGCGAGGCGGCCAGGGCCGGCGAGATACCGCCTTCGCGCCTGCTGCAATCCCCCGCCATCACCGCACGCGCCAAATCCGCGACGGCGCCGAGCGGCCCCGACCAGCTTCGGCTCTCCCTCGAACAGGCGATGTGGACGGCGCTTGCCTTCGAGGACGAGGTCAAGCTCGCCAGCCTGTTGAAGCAAGGTGCCAATCCGAACAAGCCCGACGAATTGTCCCAGATGACGCCGCTTATGGCGGCCGAGACGGCGCCGATCGCCAAGATCCTGCTGGAAGCCGGCGCCGACCCCAATCTTCGCGACCGCACCGGCCGCACGCCCATGCATCACGCGGTCAAAATGCGCGAGGGCGCCTCGATCGTGCATTTGCTGTTTAGCGCCGGAGGCGACGTCAATGCCCGCGCGCAGGATGGCGGCCAGAGCACGCCGCTCTTCTGCGCCATCGATAATTACCTCGAAAGCAAAGATCGCAAGGAAGCCGCGCTCATCATCCGCGTGCTGGCCCATCTCGGCGCCAAGCTCGACACGGCCGACGCCGCCGGCAACACGCCTCTGGCGCTTGCCGCCACCAACAACCAGCCCGAGCTGATCCGCCTGCTGCTGGAACTCGGCGCTGACGCCTCCCGTCCCCTAGGCGATGGCCGCACCCCCCTGGACTACGCCCGCGACGCCAACGCCGAAGATGCGATCCAGGCTCTAGCGGCGGGGCCATCGAAGGCGATTCCGGCGAATTGATGCGCGGCGCGAGAAGCGCTGCCGCACCGCACGCCGGTCCCAGATGTTTGAGCGCACCGTCGCCACGGCGTGGGGTGCCCTGTGCCGACCGGCCAAGCCAGCGCGCATTGGCGGTCAACACGCTTCCGCTATATGACAGACGCGCCGCTCGGCTTCGACGCCAGCTCCCCGCCGGAGGGAAGAGCGCCGTATTCGCGTTCCTGGGCGGAAATCACCGGTTCTGGTCGAACTCCAGCTCGATCTGCGAAATGTTCTTCGGCGGAGAGAGGAATTCCAGCGTGAAGCTCGCGGTCTCACGCGGCGCCAGCTTGTCGGTTTGCACGCTTGCCGTGGCCTTGACGCTGTCGGCGCTATTGGCGTCGCGGACGTTGATAAGCACGCGGGGGACGGTCACCGTGCGGTTGGTGACGTTGACGACCTGGCCCTTGACCTCGATCATCGGCTTGCCTTCGGCGCTGGTCCACCGGTAGCTGACATCGGCGAAATCGACACCGGCACTGGCGACGCTGAAGCCGATGGCGCGGTAGAGCGAGGTGGTGCCCGGCAGCGCCGTCATGATTTGCTGGCGGAAGCTCACGATGCCAAGCGCCAGCCCGCTGATGATCGAGAAGAACATCGCCCAGGCCGCGGCGACGGCCAAACCTCCGCCGCGCCTGGCCGATTCATATTCGGTAAGGTCGGTGGTCGCTTCGAGCTGCGCCTGCAGCGCGGCGGTGTCGGCATCATATTCGTCGCCCGGCGCCGCGCCTTCGCCGGCCGACCGCGCGGGCTGCTCGTCGTAGGCGCCGTCGAAATCGGTGAGCGGCTCGTCATGCCGCAGCTTGCCGCGCGATGGATCGACGGTCTTCTTGGGCAAAGCGCCGGCGCGGAAGACGTGCTCGATATCGGTCTGAAAGGCGCTGTCGCCCAACGCCTCGGCATTATCGGGGCCGTCCACGTCATCGCTGTCACTGTCGCCGTAGATCGGGCGCTTGGCGGAAGCGCCTGACAGCTTGAAGGGCGGGTCCTCGTCCAGCGCATGATCCGAATGCGGGTCATGGCCGGGGATGCGGAATGGCGGATAGTCGCGCTCCGGCTCCGGCTCGGAATCGTGCTCCGGTTCCGGCGCGGCTTCATGCTCGGCGCTCGCCGCCTGCTGCGCCGTGAACGCGTCCCAGTCAAAGTTCGAACGCGGGCGGGCCGCGGGCGGCTCGGGCTGCTCGAGCGCCTTCCGCAGCGCGTTGCGAATAGAATTCTCGGTGTCTTGCTCGTCAACCTCCGGCTCAGGCTCCGGGATGGCGGCGGTGATCTCGCGCCAGGGGCGGCTCATCCGCTGCGCCCAGCTCAACCCGGCATCCTCGTCGGCCGAGGCGCTGACCGTCGAAGCCTGTGGAGGTAAGCCTGGCGCAAGCTCCGGCTCCTGTTCGGGCTCTTCCTCCGGCTGTTCATGCCTATGCAGGGGGGCGGCGAAACGACTGGCGAAGGCGGGCATTTCCGGCTCCGGCTCAGCCTCGCTGTGCGGCGCCGCGTCCTCGGCCTCGGCCTCATCTTCGGCGGCGCTCTCATGATAGGCCACACTCGCGTGCTGCTCGAAGCCTCGCCAGTGGGTCTCTTCCTCGGCGGGGGCTTCTTCGGCGGCAGGCTCATCATAGTCCGGCGATTGCGGCTCCTCGCTGAAGCTCGAAAGCCGGGCGGCCAGATTCTCGCGCCTTGCCTGCCATTCAGCGGCTTCGGCAGCCGCATCATGGACCGGCGCACGCTCGGGCCTGCGCCCGTATGGGAAGCCTTCGTCGCCTCCAGCGGCAGCGTCAGGCGCCTCGGCGACGGGTTCGCTGGGCGCGTCTGCAACCGGATTGTGCTCCGGCTCGTCTAGCTCTATGGTCTCCTCGACGACGCCTTCAGGAACGAGCCGCCATTGATTTCCGCAGCGCGCGCATTTCACAGACCGGCCCCCTTCCGGTATGGCCTTATTCATTTTATACCGGGTCGTACAGGCCGGGCATTCAATGATGGTAGACACGGTGTTGTCCTCTAGATCAGGGGGAGACGGTTTAGGCGGCGTTCACGTCGTAATCCGCCTTTGCCGATTTGCATTGATACAGCAGAGTCGGTTCAGCATAAAGGCCGGCATCGTTGGCTGTTGATCCTTCGCGGTTAAGCTTGTGCAGGAGCGGGCGTGATCAGATTCGAAAATGTGGGACTCCGTTACGGCCTCGGTCAGGAAGTCCTGCGCGACGTGAGCTTTCACCTGCTGCCCGGATCGTTCCACTTCTTGACCGGTTCATCGGGCGCAGGCAAGACGTCCCTGCTCAAAATGTTGTTCCTATCTCTGAAGCCGAGCCGTGGGCTCGCCTACATCTTCGGCAAGAATGTGACGCGCTCGCCCCCCGAGCAGCGCGCCGAGCTGCGCCAGCGCATCGGCATCGTGTTCCAGGATTTCCGCCTTCTCGACCATATGACGACGTGGGAGAATGTGGCACTTCCCTTGCGCGTGCATGGCAAGCGGCAATCCGAATATGCCGAGGATGTGACGGAGCTGTTGAAATGGGTGGGGCTGGGCGAGCGGATGCACGCCTATCCGCCGGTTCTGTCGGGCGGTGAGAAGCAGCGCGCCGCCATTGCGCGGGCGGTGATCGGCAAGCCCGAGCTCCTGCTCGCCGACGAGCCGACCGGCAACGTCGACCCGCAGATGGCGCGCCGGCTCCTACGCCTTTTCATCGAATTGAACCGGCTTGGGACATCCGTCATCATTGCCACGCATGATTATCAGCTGATGACGCAATTCGCTGCGCCACGGCTGATGCTGGAGCATGGCCGGATGCATATCCAAGGCTGACACGATGAACAACCAAGCGCTCGACCGCCGCCTCCCCGCCGTCATGCAGCCCGAACAGCCCAAGCGCCGCTTTTCGCCCGGCAAGGCGCCGATCGTACCGCCCGGCTCGGTGACCGGCCGGTCGCTCGTGCTGGTGATCGCCATCATGGGCTTCCTCGCCTGCCTGACGGCGGGTGCGGTCTACATGATCAACCAGTCCGCCAATGACTGGCTGCGGGACGTCTCGAGCGAAGTCACGGTGCAGGTCAAGCCCGAGGGCACGCAGGAGGACACGGAGAAAAAGTCGCAGGAGATCGTCAAATTCCTGACCGGCCAGAACGGCGTGCGCAACGTTTCCCTGCTGACGCTCGACCAGTCGGCCGAGTTGGTCGAGCCTTGGCTGGGCCAGATTTCGGCGGTGAAGGAACTGCCCCTGCCGCGCCTGATCACAGTGCAGGTCGAGCGCGATCCCGCCCCCGATCTGGCGACGCTCAAAACCGTGCTGACGAATAAATTTCCCAGCGCCGCCCTCGACGACCATCGCGGCTGGCAGCAGCAGATCCGCCGCGTCACCGGCTCGCTGGCGCTCGGCGGCGTCGCGGTCATCATTCTGATGGCGGCGGCGACCGTCGCCATCATCGTCTCCGCGGCCCGCAGCGCCATCGCTTCGAACCGCGAGATCGTGGAAGTGCTGAATTTCGTCGGCGCGGAGGAGCGCTTCATCGCCCGACAGTTCGAGCGCCACTTCTTGAAGCTGGGGATAAGGGCGGGGATCGTCGGCGCGCTCGCGGCGGGCGCGGTGTTCATGTTCCTGCCGATCCTGACCGAATATCTGAGCGGCGCGGCGACCCATGCCGAGATCCGCCGGCTGGTCGGCACGGGGCGGCTCGACGCGCTCGGCTATGCCAGCCTGCTGATCGTCGTCTTCGCCATCGCCATGATCTGCCTTCTCACCTCGCGCTACGGCGTTCGTCGTATTTTGAACGCGCAGAACCAATAAACCATACTCGCGGACATGCGGTTGGGATCGCCTCTTCATGCGGGAAATGGCATTTTCAAAAGCGGAAAAAACCTACAATGTCGCGGGCATGGAAGGCGCGCGAGAATTTCCGGTTCGCGTAACACCGCAGAACCGCTTCATCTCATGGTTTAAGATTGCATGCCTCGCAGGCGCGGCTGTGCTGCTGCTGGCCGGCATCGGTTTCCTGCTGTTCTCGTGCCTCATCCACGACCAGCCCGTCGCCAATGTGCGGGCGGGCGACGCCATCGTCGTGTTGACCGGCGGCGAGGCGCGCATTCCCGAAGCCATCAAGCTGCTGGCGCAGGGCAAGGGGCGCCGGCTGCTGATCTCAGGCGTCAATCCCGTCACCACCCGCACCGAGCTGTCGAGCCTGATGCCGGACAGCCGGAAATGGTTCCGCTGCTGCATCGACGTGGACAAGGTCGCCCGCGACACGATCGGCAACGCCAATGAGACGCGGAGCTGGGTGAAGAAGCGCGGCTTCCGGTCGCTGATCGTGGTGACGGCGAGCTATCACATGCCGCGCAGCATCGCAGAGCTGCGCCGCGCCCTGCCGGATGTCGAGTTGATCCCCTATCCGGTGCAACCACGAAATCTGCATACCGATAGCTGGTGGGCGCATCCGGGCACGCTGCAATTCCTCGCCATGGAATATGTGAAATTCGTCCCCGCCCTGGGCCGCTGCATGGCCATCGAGATCGGCCGCAATCGCGGGCTGTTCGGCGGAACGCGGCAATGCCTCAACATGGCGAGCAGCTAGCACCATGCTGCGTTCGCTGATCTTCGCGGTCGTCTTCTACGTCAATATCGCGGTTTTCCTGATCTTTTCGCTGCCGCTGCTGCTCGGCCCCCGCCGCTGGGCGATGGCGGCGCTGGAAGCGCACGCGCGCGTGTCGATCTGGTGGATGCGGGTCATCGTCGGAACCGGGCTCGAAGTGCGGGGCCGCGAGAATCTGCCCGCCGGACCGGCTCTGATCGCCTCGAAGCATCAATCGGCCTGGGACACGTTCGGCCTCATTCCCCTGACGCGCGACCCGGCGATGGTCATGAAAAAGGAGCTGCTCTCTCTGCCGATCTACGGCTGGTTCTGCCGCAAGTTCGAGATGATCCCGATTGCCCGCGAACTGGGGCCCGCGGCGCTTCGCCAGATGGTGCGCGAGGCGGCGAAGCGGGCCGGCGAGGGGCGCGATGTGGTGATCTTTCCGGAGGGCACGCGGCGGGCTCCGGGTGCGCCGGGCGCTTATATGCCGGGCGTCGTCATGCTGTATGAGCAGCTCAAGCTTCCATGCGTGCCCGTCGCGCTGAATTCCGGCGTGTTCTGGCCGCGTCGGAGCATTTGGCGCCGCCCGGGCACCATCGTGGTCGAGTTCCTGCCCGCCATTCCTCCGGGCGTGCCGCGCCGCGATTTCCGGGCGCTGCTCGAGGATCGCATCGAGACCGCCACCGCGCGACTGGTCGCTCCCTACGCCGCCGAACTTGCCGCGCGCAAGAGCGCAGCCGAGGCGAGCGATGAGGGCCGCCTCTGACGGTGCTTTTTCGCCCGATCTTCGACTCGATACCTTATAGCGAGACGGCGTTCGTGCCGCCAAAATCGGCTGCTCCAGGTGGCATTTCTACTGGTTATCCCCATATCTAGTGGCATAGCGGGGGTGCGAAACACGCCCCCTTGACAACAGAGTACAAAACAAGAACATTAGGCGCTCCCGGCTACGGCCTGGAACCGCGTTCTTGATTTCATGTTGGATACGCGATGTCCCTCGATCAGCTTCCTTCCATCTCCCGGCAGATCTGGGAGCAGAAATACCGCTTCACGTCGCCGGACGGTCCGGCGGAAGCTTCGGTCGAGGCGAGCTGGCGGCGTGTCGCGCGCGCGGTCGCGGCGGCCGAGGCCGAGCCATTGCGAGCCGAAACCGAAGCGCGCTTCTACGACGCCCTCTCCTCTTTCGAATTCCTGCCCGCCGGACGCATCCTGTCGGGCGCGGGCACCGGGCGCAGCGTGACGCTGTTTAACTGCTTCGTGATGGGCGCGATCGAGGACGACATGGCCTCGATCTTCGAGAATGTGAAGGAAGCCGCGCTGACCATGCAGCAGGGCGGCGGCATCGGCCACGACTTCTCGACGCTCCGCCCGAAAGGCGCGTTAGTCCACGGCGTCGGCGCGGACGCGTCCGGTCCGGTCAGCTTCATGGATGTCTGGGACGCCATGTGCCGCACCATCATGTCGGCGGGTTCCCGGCGCGGCGCCATGATGGCGACGCTCGCCTGCGACCACCCTGACATCGAAGCCTTCATCGAGGCCAAGTCCGATCCGGCGCGCCTGCGCAATTTCAACCTGTCGGTGCTGGTCAGCGACGCCTTCATGCAGGCGGTCGAGCAGGACGCGCCGTGGGAGCTGGCATTCGGCGGCAAGGTCTACCGGACGCTGCCGGCGCGCGCGCTATGGGACAAGATCATGCGCTCGGCCTATGAGTTCGCCGAGCCCGGCGTGATCTTCATCGATCGCGTCAACCGCGAAAATAATCTGCGCTACTGCGAGACCATCCACGCCACCAATCCGTGCGGCGAGCAGCCCTTGCCGCCCTACGGCGCCTGCCTGCTGGGGTCGATCAATCTGGCGCGGCTGGTGCGCGACCCGTTTACCGACGCGGCGGCGCTCGACGAGGCGCGGCTGGCGGAGCTTGTGGCGGTCGCCATCCGCTTCCTCGACAATGTCGTTGATGTCTCGAATTTCCCCCTAGAGGCGCAGCGGCGCGAGGCGCAAGCCAAACGCCGCCTTGGCCTCGGTGTCACCGGGCTAGCCGACGCGCTGATCTTCTGCCGGCAGCGTTATGGATCGGCGGAGGCGGCGGCTCTCGCCGAACGCTGGATGGCGCTGATCGAGGCCGCCGCCTATCGGGCGAGCGCGCAACTTGCCGCCGAGAAGGGCGCCTTTCCGCTTTATGACGCCGCCCGCTTCGCCGAGGGCACGAGCTATGCTCGGCTTGATGCCGAAACCAAAGCGCTGATCGACGCGCATGGCCTGCGCAACGGCCTCTTGACCTCCATCGCGCCGACCGGGACGATCTCGCTGCTCGCAGGCAATGTGTCGAGCGGCATCGAGCCGGTCTTCGACTTCACCTATGATCGCCGCATCCTCGCCGCCGACGGCTCGACGCGCGAGGAGGGCGTCGAGGATTACGCCTATGCGCAGTTCCGCCGGACATTCGGGCCGAGCGCCCCGCTGCCGGATTATTTCGTCGCCACCGGCGCCCTGACCCCCGCCGATCACCTGCGGATGCAGGCCGCGCTGCAGCGCCATGTCGATGCCTCGATCTCCAAGACCGTGAATTGCCCGGAGGATCTGAGCTTCGAGGCGTTCAAAGAGCTCTACCGCGATGCCTTCCAGCTGGAGCTGAAAGGCTGCACCGCCTACAGGCCGAACGCCATCACCGGCAGCGTGCTGGCGGTCAAGCCGGATGCGGCACCCGTCGAACAGGCGTCGGCGCCGGCCGCCGCATTGCTGCGGGCGGATGGCGGCGGCGGCTCCGCCGATGTCGTCTATATGGCCAAGCCGCTGGAGCGCGATCCGGTCCTGGCGGGAAACACCTATAAGTTGAAATGGGCCGATAGCGACCACGCCATCTATGTCACCATCAACGACATCGTGCAGGACGGTCGGCGGCGGCCCTTCGAGATTTTCATCAACTCGAAGAACCTCGAGCACTACGCCTGGACCGTTGCTCTGACGCGGATGATCAGCGCGGTATTCCGGCGTGGCGGCGACGTCTCCTTCGTCGTCGAGGAACTAAAGGCGGTGTTCGATCCGCGCGGCGGACAATGGATGGGCGGGCGCTACGTGCCGAGCCTGCTCGCGGCGATCGGCGCCATCATCGAGCAGCACATGCTGAGCAGCGGATTCCTGCAGGCGGAGGGCACCGAAGATACGATGCAGCCGGCGCGGAAGATGGCCGTGATGGGAGCAAGCGGCGCAAAATATTGTCCGCGCTGCGGCTCGGCCGCGCTGCACTACAGCGAGGGTTGCCTGCAATGCCGGGACTGCGGCTTTTCCAAATGCAGTTGATCGCGCCGCGATGGCCGCGCGGAAATCCTCGCTGACACCTGCCGGTTGGGAGCGCGAGGCACCGAAAAAAAAGCTGTGATATCCGGCTAATGCTTGGACGGGGAGCCGGCTTTCGCGACGCGAAGCCAGTCCAAGCCGGCGTCTTCCCGCGTCAATTGCCGTGCCCGCCGCTTGCCCGAGGCCCCCGCGCGCGGCGTTTCCTGGCTGATTTCGAGCGCCAGCCGCCTCGTATGCTCCAAGGTCAGCGCCGCCTGCTTGATGTGATCAGCGCTGGCCCGGAGCGCCGGGTCGAGCGACATCTGCATGTAGACTTCCCAAAGATGCTTGATCAGCTCGGGCACGTTTTTCGTGTTGAGATCGTCTTGGCCATCGAAAGGTTTCATCAGTATACACCTTACTTTCGTCAGAACCTCAGCCAAGCGGCGCGTCGGGCCGCCGATAGTGCGATAATTCTTAAGACCTGCGGCCTCATTTTGATTTGAAGTCGATACGGGCCGTGATCGTTTTCGCGCTTTGCAGAAGCTTTGGATTCAAGATCGACCCCGGTATTTAGTCATGCCGTCCCCCGCAAAAATTTACGCGAAATCATCGAGAGCAATATAAATTGCAGGCTGACCGATTTCGCCAAATGGGTTAATTTACCCGCACAGCTTTAACCGCCAACCCAAAGCACAGGCTTAGAAAATCCTTATAGCATAAGACGCTAGCACGGCGACAATGGGTTTACAATTGAATCATGGATCGTATACCGTTTGGGAGATTCTGCGTTCAAATGTTCCGGAACGGTGAGGCGGACCGTCGCTCGGATCGACATTTTCGCCGTCTTCGGACCCCGCCGCGTTGCCTCAAAGCCCATATCGGCTTTCGCCGGAAACGCCGTTCGGCGCTTCTCGTCGAGCGCTTTCACCCCGCCCTTGCCGGCCGAAACGTGGCGCCAATCTGACCATTCTGTCACAGCAATATAGCTGCGCCTACCCAAATTGCTTGGACGCATCCCTCGCGAGGGCCACCCGTCGCATTCGGCATTTTCGACGAAGGTCAGCTTGCGGGTTGCGGGTGGGGCCGACATAATGCGCGCAACCAATGCACAGGGAGGATTTCATGTCCGACGCCAAGGTGTATGCCGTTCCCGACGAATGGCAGCGTACGGCCTTTGTCGACAGCACCAAATATTACGAGATGTATGAGGCCAGCACCGCGAATCCGGACGCTTTCTGGGGCGAGCAGGCCAAGCGCATCGACTGGATCAAGCCTTTCAGCAAGGTCAAGAATACGAGCTTCGCGCCCGACAACGTCTCGATCAAATGGTTCGAGGACGGCACGCTGAACGTCAGCGTGAACTGCGTCGACCGGCATCTTGAGACGCGCGGCGATCAGGTGGCGATCCTGTGGGAAGGCGACGAGCCGGACATGGACCTCAAGGTCACCTACCGGCAGCTCTACGATCATGTCTGCCGTTTCGCCAATGTGCTGAAAGCGCTGGGCGCCAAGAAGGGCGACCGCATCACCATCTACATGCCGATGATCCCCGAGGCGGTCTATGCGATGCTCGCATGCGCGCGGATCGGCGCGGTGCATTCGGTGGTGTTCGGCGGCTTCTCCCCGGACAGCCTCGCCAACCGCATCCAGGACTGCGACAGCAACATCGTCATCACCGCCGACGAGGGCGTGCGCGGCGGCCGGAAAATCCCACTCAAGGAAAACACCGACATCGCCGTGGAGAAATGCCCGTCCGTCGAGAAGGTGCTGGTGGTGAAGCGCACCAACGCGCCGATCGGCTGGGTCAGCGGGCGGGACCATTGGTATCATGAGGAGGCCAGCGGCGTGCCGGGCGACTGCCCGCCGGAAGAGATCAGCGCCGAGGATCCCCTGTTCATCCTCTATACCTCCGGCTCGACCGGCAAGCCGAAAGGCGTGCTGCACACCTCCGGCGGCTATCTCGTCTATGCCGCGATGACGCATCATTACGTCTTCAACTATAAGGACGGCGACATCTATTGGTGCACGGCCGATGTCGGCTGGGTCACCGGGCACAGCTATATCGTCTACGGACCGCTGGCGAACGGCGCGACGACGCTGGTGTTCGAGGGCGTGCCGAACTATCCGACCGCCTCCCGCTTCTGGGAGGTGATCGACAAGCACCAGGTGAACACCTTCTACACCGCACCGACGGCTCTACGAGCGCTGATGGGCGGCGGCGACGGAAATGTCACCAAGACCAGCCGCAAGTCGCTCCGGCTGCTCGGCTCCGTCGGCGAGCCGATCAATCCGGAAGCCTGGGAGTGGTATTACAATGTGGTCGGCGACAAGCGCTGCCCGATCGTCGACACCTGGTGGCAGACGGAGACCGGCGGCATTCTGATCACGCCGCTGCCGGGCGCCATTCCGCTGAAGGCGGGGTCGGCGACCAAGCCCTTCTTCGGCATCAAGCCGGCGCTGGTCGATGCGGAGGGCAACATCATCGAGGGCGCCGGCTCCGGCAATCTGGTCATCACCGATAGCTGGCCGGGGCAGATGCGCACGGTGTTCCGCGATCATGAGCGCTTCGTGCAGACCTATTTTTCCGCCTATAAGAACATGTACTTCACCGGCGACGGCTGCCGCCGCGACGCGGATGGCTATTACTGGATCACCGGCCGCGTCGATGACGTGATCAACGTGTCCGGCCATCGCATGGGCACGGCGGAAGTGGAGTCAGCGCTGGTCGCGCATCCGAAGGTGGCCGAGGCCGCCTGCGTCGGCTATCCGCACAACATCAAGGGGCAGGGCATCTATGTCTATGTCACGCTGATGGCGGGCGTCGAGCCGACCGAGGAGCTCCGCCGCGAATTGCGGGACTGGGTGCGTAAAGAGATCGGTCCGATCGCCGCGCCGGACCTGATCCAGTTCGCCCCCGGCCTGCCGAAGACGCGCTCAGGAAAGATCATGCGCCGCATTCTACGCAAGATCGCCGAGGACGATTTCAGCAATCTCGGCGATACGTCGACTCTGGCGGAGCCGGCGGTGGTGAAGGACCTGATCGAGAACCGGATGAACCGCTCGACGGCGTAGGCGGGCCGCAGGCAAAACCGAACCCGAACCTAACCCAATCCGCAGCAAAGCCCCTCTCCGACGGGAGAGGGGTTATGACCGCCGCTCAGGCCCCGTAGGACCCAAGTCGTTCCCGCGCGATCAGCGCGGCTTCGACGCGGTTCCTGGCATGCAGCTTTTGCAGAATGTTGGTCATGTAGTGCTTCACGGTCTTTTCGGTCAGACCGATATTTTCCCCGATTTCCTTGTTGCTCTGGCCTTCGCAGACGAAGCGCAGGATCTGCTCTTCCCGAGTGGTCAGATCGACGAAGGTCTTCGTGAAGGCGCCGGGCACCATGTGAGTGCCGCGCGTGCCGAGCAGCTTGGCCGCGAGGCCCGGCGAGACATAGGCCTCGCCGCTGTAGACCGCCTGCGCCGTCTTCAAAAGCTCATCCGAGGAGACGCCCTTGACGACATAGCCGCTGGCGCCCCCGCGCAGCGCGTCGACGACATGCTGCTCGCCATCATGCGCCGTCAGCATGATGATGCGCACCGCCGGGCAGGAGCGCGAGATCTTGCGCGCCGCCTCGACGCCGTCGCCGGGCATGTTGATGTCGAGCAGGATGAGATCCGGGAGCAGCATTTCGGCGATCTGTATTGCCTCCGCGCCGGTGCCGCCTTGGGCGACGACCTCGAAGCGCGGCTCCCGCTGAAATGTATACACGAGGCCATCCCGCATGATAGGGTGATCGTCCACAATTGCGATGCGGATCACCTCTTCGCGTGCGCCTGTGGGAATGTCGCGCAAGGCATTAATATCAGGCCCCACTCTGAGCGGCGAATCCTCGGGGGGCGACTTGTCACTGCGCATGTGAACTCCGCTACCTTGGCTTCCCGCTCCCCCGCTCGCGACTATACCAATACCGCTGGTCGTCGGAAACGTCCCTTGGTCCGATAAACGTCAGACCATCGTGCCGGTTGCGGACATGCGCGCCTCGATATGAGACGGACATTCGCAGCTAAACGTCCGGCCGTTCCATTTGTTCCGTGGGAATTAGCACAATTTTTTCTATCGGACGCCAGGGGGTTTGAGGCGGCTGGAGAGTAATAGCGATGGGCAGCGGATGGGGCCGTTGCCGCAGATCCTGGACCTGCGTGTCCCCATCCGCAACCATCGCCGCCATTCCAAGACCCACGAGCAGCACGAGGACGATTGCGCCAACGAAACCGACCAGCCAGCCGGGCGGGATAGGGACGCCAACAGCCTGCCCTCCGAAATGGACAACGGCAGCCCAGAACGCTGTGACGAACAGCACGACCAGGAATAAAATGAAGCGGCGCTGCAGCTCTGCGCGGCCAGCAGCCGGATGCGGGCGGTCGAATTCCGACACGCGCCATACCTCTCTCAAGATGGGATTTGTGTCCCCTCAGTATAGTGAGGCAAGTCAGCCGGATGCACCACATCCAATGGTCGAGTACCAAGGTCTGATTATGGATAGTCTCGGCGCGTCGTGGGATTGTCTTGTTCAAAATGCCCAAGCCTTTGGCATTTTTGGCGAAGATGCCCCCGGCGCGCGCAGACCGCTCGCTTCAGCCGGTCGCAGCCGGTTCCTTCTTCAGGCCCGCCATCAAATCCTTCACCGTCGTCAGCGTCGCGCCGCCGCCGCCGGGGACGGCGATCTGGGCGGTGATCGGCTGCCCCTTGCCGACCTTGGCGTCGAGATCGTGAAGGATGGAGCCGGCCAGCGCGGCGGGCGCCACCAGATCGACGAGCCAGAGGTGGGGGCCGCTCTTCCATTCCTCATAGGTTAGGCGGAGCGGCTGTTGCGGGTTGGCGCGGAGCCGCTTGTCGATCGCGTCCGAAACGCTCGCCCACATGGCGAGGCCCGCCGCGAAGGTGCCGCCATTCTGCTGCCGGCGGGCGCGGGCGATCATATATTGATCGTGCAGCAGCGCTGGCAGCACGAAGACCCGCAGCGCGTCCAGCGACAGCGCCTTGTGCTTGGGCGCGCGCATCAGGATCGTCACCATGTCGCCAAAGGCCGCCGAGCGGATTAGCGCCTGCATCCGCTGTCCGGAAATCTGGCGCGGCGGCACCGCTCTGAACGGGCGCACCGGGGTGTTTCCGGCAATGCTGTTTTCGGCCATCTCATCCTCCTCGTTTGTCCCTCGCGCCGCTTGTACGGGCGCGCCTATTCCTCGCGCCAGGCGCGGTTGAAGCTGTCGACCATCGGCTGCACCAGATATTGGAAGGCCGTGCGGTCGCCGGTGCGGATCATCACCTCGACCTGCATGCCGGGCGTCAGCTTCAGCTTGCCGAGCTTGGCGATCTCGTCATCGGGCACTTCGATGCGGGCGAGGAAATATTGCTGGCGCGTCGCCGGATTCTCCAGCGCGTCGGCCGAGACATAGCTTACGGCGCCATGCAGCAGCGGCGTGGTGCGTTGCTTGAAGGCGAGCAGGCGCACCGCCGCAGTCTGGTCGAGCGTCACATTGTCGATGTCCTGCGGGCGGATGATGACTTCCGCGATCAAGCTGTCCTTGTCGGGCACGATCTCGAGGATGGTCTCGCCGGGCTTGATGACCGCGCCGACGGTATGCGCCACCATGTTCACCACCGTGCCGCCTACGGGCGCGGTGATGTTGATGCGCTTCAGCACATCGCGCGCGGCGACGGCCCGCTCCTGCAGGTCGCGCAGCTTCGATTGCGTGGTCTCCAATTCCTCGGTGACCGTCTTCTGGAATTCCTGCTGGCGCTGGATGATCTGCAGCTTGGTTTCGCCGACCGCCGTGCCGGTGCGGGCGATGTTCGACAGCAGCTCGCCTTCCTCGCCCTGCAGTGCGGCGGCGGAGCGCTCCAGCGCCAGGATGCGCGGCTTGGTGGTCTGGCCGAGCGACATGAGCTGGCGCAGGCCCTTCAGCTCTTCCTCGATGAACTCCATCTGGCGCTGTTTTGAAGCGCGCTGGGATTTCATGCCGCTGATCTGTTCATCGAGCTGGGAGACGCGCTGCTCGAGAATGGCGATCTCGCCCTGGAGCGAGGCGCGGCGGGCTTCGAAAATGGCGTTCTGGCTGGCGATCACCAGCCGGGTTTCCGGTGTCTCATTGTCACCGGTCAGTTCAGCCGGGTAGGTGATGGTCTGCGAGCCGTCGCGCTCGGCGATGAGGCGCGCCTCGCCCGCCAGCTCCTTCACCAGAGAGCTGGAGACGATGGCCAGCATCGAGCGCGAGCGGACCGGGTCGAGCTTCACCAGCACATCGCCCGCATTCACGACATCGCCGTCGCGCACCATCAATTGCTCGACGATGCCGCCTTCCAGATGCTGGAGCGTCTTGCGCTTGCTATCGACCATGATCGTGCCCTGCGCGATGACGGCGCTGGAGAGCGAGGCCGTCGCCGCCCAACTGCCGAAACCGACGAAGATCAGCACGATCCAGAACATGCCGAACAGGATCCAGGGCCGGGCATTGGTCTTGACCGTGACCTGGGGCGGGATGGTCGGGCGCTTGTTGGGAGCCTTCATTTCTTCGCTCCGGCTTCGGCTTTCTTCATCATCGGCGCGGCCTGTACGGTCACGCTCGCGGCGGGTGCTGCAGGTGCAGGCGCGGGCGCCGCTCCCGGCGGCTGGTTGGCGACCACTTGCGGCTTCCACAATTGCTGCAGCACATCGGCCTGGGCGCCGAAGCTCTTCACGCGGCCGCCGTCCAGCACCAGCAGCTTGTCGGTGTCGGCCAGCGTCGAGCGCTTATGCGAGATGATGACGACCGTCTTCTTCAGCTCCTTGAGCTTCTTCAGCGTCACGCGCAGCGCCGCCTCGCCCTCGGCGTCGAGATTGGCGTTCGGCTCGTCGAGCACGATGAAGCACGGGAGCCCATAGATGGCACGGGCAAGGCCGATGCGCTGGCGCTGGCCGCCCGACAGCACGCAGCCGCCTTCGCCGATCTGGGTGTCGTAGCCCTCCGGCAGATGCAGGATCATGTCATGCGCATTGGCGATCTGGGCGGCTTGATTGACCGCCTCCGGCACCAGATCCTCGAAGCGGGCGATGTTTTCGGCGACCGTGCCGTCGAACAGCTCGACATCCTGCGGCAGATAGCCGAGATGGCGGCCGAGATCCTTGCGGTCCCATTCCGCCATGTCGGCGCCGTCAAGCCGGACATGGCCGACCTTGGGCGCCCAGATCCCCATCAGCCCGCGCGCGAGGCTGGATTTGCCCGCCGCGCTCGGGCCGACCACGCCGAGCAATTCGCCGGGCATGAGCTGGAAGGTGATGTTGATGAGCGCGGGCTTGTTGGCGCCGGGCGGAACCAGGGTCATGCCCTCGACGCTGACCTTGCCTTTCGGCGCGGGCAGCTTCATGCGCTGGCGGTTGATATCATATTCGACCAGCAGCTTGCTGAGGCGCCCATACGCGGATCGTGCCGAAATGAACGAGCGCCAGTGGGTGATCGAGGCCTCGACCGGGGCCAGCGCGCGGCCCATGACGATGGATGAGGCGATCATCACGCCGGCGCTGATGGCCTGGTCGATGACGAGATAGGCGCCGAAGCCGAGCATCGCGGTTTGCAACAGCGGCCGCACGAATTTGGCGATGGCGGAGAAGGTGCCGAGCTGGTCGGTCGCGGCGCCGGAATAGGCGAGGGCGGAGAGATGCTTTTCCTGCCAGCGGCGGCGCAGGTCGCCGAGCATGCCGAGCGCCCAGATCACATCCGCATTGCGCAGCGAGGCTTCCGCGAAGCGGTGAGCCTGCAAGGATTCGCTGCTCGCCCGCTGCCAGGGCGCGCGCGTCATGAATTCCGACAGGATCGCCAGCCCGAACAGGATCGCCGCGCCGACGCAGGCGACGATGCCGAGCACCGGATGAAACAGGAAGATCAGCCCCAGGAACAGCGGCACCCAGGGCGCGTCGAAGAAGGCGAGCAGGCCCGGCCCGGTCAGGAAGCCGCGCACCGATTCAAGATCGCGGATCGGCTGGCTGCCGGTGCTGCGGCGCGTGGCGATGCGGTCCTCGATCAGCGCCGCGAAGAGGTCATGCGTTACATGCCGGTCGAGCCGCGCGCCGAGCCGCACCAGGATGCGCCCGCGAATCCATTCCAGCAGTGCGCTGATGGCGAGCAGCCCGACGGCAAGAATGGAGAGAACGTAGAGCGTGTCCTTGCTGCCGGAGGTGAGAACGCGATCATACACCTGCAGCATGTAGAACGGCGACACAAGCATCAATAAATTCAGAAAAAAACTAAAAATGGCAACCGACAGGAAAATGAAACGGGCAGCGTAGACGGTTTCCCGCAGTTCGTTGCTCAATTTATTCCGCATTTTACTAACACACTTGAAGCAACAGAGTCAATTGGCTGCCGCACAGACTTTAGTCAGCGACGATAATCCTATGGGCAATCCTGCCATCATGTCAAAACACGCTTTGCGAATCCAGAAACGGGAGCGATCGGCACGCGGCGCCGGCCCCCAACCCCAACTCGCCTGCCCGATCCGTCCGCGCCTCCATGCACGTCCCGCCACGGCCGCCGTGCGCCCTCCGCGGCGACCCGCCCTCAATAGAGCAGGCTGTAATCTTCCGGCCCGACGGCGATGCTGTTAACGCCGAGCAGCGAATGCAGCCCCTGATCGTCCGCCCATTCCGTAAGCGTCGTTGTGTAATGGACGTCCTGCGGGACGTCCGGCGCGTACGGATCGATGACGCCCGAGGCGATCAGGTCCGTCCAGTCGCCGGCATCGTCGCCCGCAAAACCCTGGCTGCCGAAATCGTCATAGTCGAACTCATCGTCGAAGCCGGAGCCATGGCCGCTCTGGTCCTCGCCGCCATTGCCGGAGCCGCTGTTCCCCGAGCCGCTATTGTCGGAATCGTTGTCGCCCGAGCCATGGCCGCGATTGCTGTGGACCGAGAGCCTGTGACCATCGTTGAAGGTGTAGTCGCGGCCATAGCTGGTCTGGCTGACGGCATAGGTGAGATCGTCGCCATCGAAATCGAGGTGATCGTAGTCGTCCTCGAAATCCATGATGGAATCGTCGCCGTCGCCCCAGCGATAAACGAAGCGATCCTGGCCGTCGCCGCCATAGAGGATGTCATTGCCGACGCCGCCGAGAATGGTGTCGTCGCCGCCGCCGCCATAGAGCGTGTCGTCGCCGGTGCCGCCGCTAAGCGCGTCGCTGCCGTCGCCGCCATAGAGGGTGTCGGCATCCGCGCCGCCCGCGAGGATGTCCGAGCCGTCACCGCCGGTCAGCGTATCGTCGCCGGAGCCGCCCGACAGCGCGTCATTGCCGCTGCCGCCATAGAGCGTGTCGCTATCCGCATTGCCCTTGATGAGGTCGCCGCCATCGCCGCCGCTGAGCGCATCCTGGCCCGCGCCGCCCGCCAGCGCATCGGCGCCGGACCCGCCGTCGAGCGTGTCCTTGCCGTCCCCGCCATCCAGGCTGTCATTGCCCGAACCGCCGCTGAGCACGTCGTCGCCCGTGCCGCCGGATAAGGTGTCCACGCCGGAGCCGCCGCTCAGCGTGTCGTCACCCGCGCCGCCAGCCAATGTGTCATTGCCGCTGCCGCCGTCGAGGGCATCATGGCCGTCGCCGCCGTCCAGCGTGTCGTGGCCGTGGCCGCCGGTAAGCGCGTCATTACCGGCGCCACCCGACAGCGTATCGTCGCCGCTGCCGCCGTCTTCGGTGTCGTTGCCGTCGCCGCCGTCGAGGACGTCATTGCCCTGATCGCCCGCCAGCGTGTCGTCGCCCACGCCGCCCGCGAGCAGATCATCGCCCCTGCCGCCGTAGAGATGGTCGTTGCCGGTCCCGCCATACAGCGTGTCATTGCCCTGGCCGCCGAACAGATGATCGTCGCCGCCCTCGCCGAACACCGTGTCGTTGCCCCGGCCGCCATAGAGCCAGTCATTGCCTTCGCCGCCATGCAGGATGTCCGCGGCTTTGCCCGTATAGACGACATCGTTGCCGTCCCCGGCATAGACCGCATCCGAGCCGCTGCTGCCGGTCAGATGATTGTCGCCGCCATCGCCCTGGACAACGTGAGTGTCGATGGGGAGCTCTGGAGCCGGGCCGTTATTGCCGCCGCCGCCGTTGTCTGTGGGCGGCGGCGTGTCGTCCGGCGTGTCGCCGGTCTGGCCGCCATGCGCGGTATCGACGCCGTCGCCCCCATTGCCGCCGCCGATATCATCCGTAGGCGGCGCGACCGTCGTGGTGTTTTCGCTCTCCGGCGGCGGCGGCACATGTTCGGTCGCCTCGGAATAGGTGGTCTGCGCGGCGAAGGCGGCGTCGATGAAAATATAGGTCAGCGCAACGCGCAGCATGTTGCCGGTGTCGGAGGCGCGCGGGGTGTAGCGCGCATTGGTGGCGCCCGGAATGGCCGACCAGTTCTGCCCGTCCGCCGAGGACTGCCACTGATAGCGCAGCTCCGCCACGCCCTCATGATTATAGACGACCTGCACGTTCAGCGGCTGGTCCTGGCCGAGTGTCAGCGAGCCGTTGCCGGGCGTGTCGTCCTCGATATGCGCCTGACCGGGAAGTGGCGGCGCGACATCGAGCTGGAAGCTGGTCTGCGCCGTCAGACCGCCGCGATCGGTCGCCGTGATGGTGACCTGCCCGCCGCCGCCGGCGGAGAGGGTTTCGATGGTCGAGACGGTGACCGCGACATTGGTGTCGTCGAAATCATTGTCGCCGCCACCGCGCAGATCTTCCCAATTCTGGTTGCCGCTATTGCCGTTGTCCCTGAGGTGGTCGAGCCCGTCCCCATTCAGGCCCGCGTCGCTGAAATAGATGCTGGCGCCCTCGCCATTCAGCTTGACGCCATTGGCATAGGCGGCCCAGCTTCCATTGACGAGCTGGAAGGTCAGCGCCTGTCCGTCGCCGAGCGAGCCGTTCTTATGGGCGCTGTCGGGGATGATGAAGAAGCCCAGTTTCACAGCGCCGGGGTAGTCGTCGAGATCGATGGTGGTGGTTTTGGGACCGAGCGTCTTGACGTTGTTCTCGATGACTGCGCCGCCAATCGGCTTGCCGTCCGCGCCGGCGAGGTAGTAGCCAAAGCTCGAATGATAGGCGGCCTCGCCGGCAAAAGTCTGGGCGGCGATTTGCACCACGCCCGACGCGGGCAGCACATAGCCGCCATCCCCAGCGGCCGTCAGCGCGTGCGAGACGGTGCGCGTCGGCGGCGTGCCGGTGACGACGCCCGTCACGGGGTTGATCGACAGCCAGGACGGACCGCTGATGCTGTAGCGCAGCGTGTCGCCCGCATCAGGGTCGGCGAAATGGCTTGCCGCGCTGAACGAGAATTGCGCGCCCGGATGGGCGGTCTGGTTGCCGATGGCGGTGACCGTCGGCGCGGAATTGTCGCCGGGCTCTTCATCGCTCGGAACCAGTGGCGGCACGACGATGGCCTGGTCGGAGAACTGCAATTGCTCGATGGCGGTGAAGACGTCGGTGCCATCAGCGCCGCCATTGCGGTGGCTGACGGTGGTGGTGCCGTCTTGGTGTGTGGTCACATCATAGTCGGCACGCGCGCCTGAGAAAACGGCAGTATCTTCACCCTCGCCGCCATCCAGTTCGTCGTCGCCGGCGCCGCCCTGCAACTCGTCGTCGCCCGCGCCGGCGGAGAGATGGTCGTTGCCCGCATCGCCGTGCAATTCATCATGCCCGGCCTCGCCGAACAATTCGTCATGGCCGGTCCCGCCGTGCAGCGCGTCGTTGCCCGCGCCGCCATGCAGCACGTCATTGCCGCTGCCGCCGTGCAATTCATCGTGGCCCGCATCGCCGAAAATCTGGTCGTGATCGGCGCCGCCGTCGAGCAGATCATTGCCCTCGCCGCCGCTCAGATCGTCATTGCCGTCACCGCCGAACAGCTCGTCATTGCCGCCTCCGCCCAGGATCGCGTCATTGCCTCCCAGCCCGTCGATCGCGTCATTGCCGCCGCTACCGACGAGATCGTCCGGCCCGCTCGTCGGAACGCCGGCCGAGAGCGCCGCGAGTTGCTGATTTCGCAGCATGGTCAGCGCGTGGACCTCGATCGCCTGATCCTCCTCGTCGGGATCGGCAGCGGCGCTGCCTTGCCCGTCCGGCTCCCGGACATCGCCCGAGGCGACAAGATCGAGCAGGAATTTCAGGTCGTCTTCACTCATTTCGGCGGCCATGTCGCAAAACCCCGCTAGGACCCAGCCCGTTTACGCCATAGGGCGGGAGAGGCGCCTTCGCCCCTCCCGCCTTGTTCTCTTCCGTCCGGCGCGCGCCTCAGAACACGAAGTCGTCCGCGCCGAGATTGTTGGCCGTCACGCCCGCCACGACGATGGTGCCAAAGGTTCCGACCGTGATCTCCGCGCCATCGGTGCCGTTGACGATGATGAGGTTCTCGAAGGCCATGTCGAAGGCCGTCAGGTCGAGGATGTCCTGGCCGCCGCCGGCATCGTCCAGATCGAGGATCATGTCGGTGCCGAAGACGCCGCTGAAGACGAAGGTGTCGACGCCGGCGCCGCCGGTCAGCTCGTCATTGCCCGCGCCGCCATCGAGCGTGTCCGCTCCGGCATTGCCGAACAGTTCGTCGATGCCGTCGCCGCCGAGCAGCGTGTCGGCGCCCGCGCCGCCATTCAGCGTATCGGCCCCGCCTTCGCCATTGAGGAAGTCGGCCCCAGCATCGCCGTTCAGTTCGTCGGCACCCGCGCCGCCGAGCAGCACATCGGCGCCGGCACCGCCATTCAGCGTGTCCTGGCCGCCATTGCCGAACAGCGTGTCGGCGCCGCCATTGCCATTTATGGTCTCGTTCGCACCGTCGCCGATGACGAATTCGGCCGCCGCGCCGCCTTCGAAGGTCGTCGCCGCACCCAGCCGGATGGCGCCGGCAAGGTCCTGCGCCGCCGCGAGGGTGATGCTGGCATCGTTGAAGGTGAGATTTTCGATGTCGATGATCTCGTCCTCATTGGCGCCCTGCACCAGTTCCAGCGTGCCGGTCGGCGTCACCTCGAAGGTGAAGTCGGCCAGATTGCCTTGGAACACGGCGGTGTCGTTGCCCGCGCCGCCGTCGAGGATGTCGCTGCCCGCGCCGCCATTCAAAGTATCCGCGCCCGCGCCGCCGAGCAGATCGTCGTCGCCCGCGCCGCCATTCAGCGTGTCGGCTCCCTCGCCGCCGTCGAGCAGGTCGGCACCCGGGCCGCCGATCAGCGTGTCATTGCCGGCAAAGCCGAACACCTCGTCGTCACCCGCCAGCGCGTCGATGACATCGGCGCCCGCCGTGCCGAACAGGATGTCGTCGCCGGTGGTGGCGACGGTCGCCGCCTGCGCCGCCAGCGCGACGGTCGGAGCGGAAACAACGACTTCCGGGATGCCGTGCCCGTCGATGAAGGTCGCGATCGCACGGATGCGCAGCCCTTCGAGCTCCATGGCGGTGGTCGGCGTGAAGGTCGGGCCGTTGGGGACGACGTCGTCCGCGACCGGATCCTCGATGGTCACCCAGTCGCCCACGCCCGGCGTTTGCTCGACCTGCCAGGTGATGGTGAAGCCGGAGAGTGGCGGCACCCCGTTCGCATCGACGATGGCGCTGATATCCACCGTAAAGGTGTCGCCGACCGCCGCCGGCGTGCCGGGCGTGCTGTCGAGCAGGATGAGCTGGCCGGTCGCCGGGCTGTTGGCGATATCGCCAATGATCTCGATGCCGTCGGCGAATTGCAGCACCTCGATATTGCGCAGCGTGTCGGTGGCGTCGGTGACGGCGCCGCCATTGGGAGCCGCCCGCGTATGGGCGACGGTCCAAGTGCCGTCCGCATTCTCGGTGATGTCGTATTCCTGCCGCAGCCCCCGGAACACCGCGATATCGACATCGCCAGCCTGACCGCCATCCAGCACTTCGCGCATGATCCGCAGATCGCTGGTGTTGAGCTGGCGGGTGAAGATGAGCTCATCGAGCGAGACGCCGTTCAGGGCGCCGAAGGTGGCGAGGAAGGCCGGGTGGATGACGACGTCGCTCTGCATGCGCGAGGCGGTGCCGATCTCGGTATTGCCGTCGAAGATGCCGATGCGGACGCTCAGCCACTTATCGCCGTCGATGATGTCGTCGCCGCCATTGCCCTGGATGGTGTCGCTGCCGCCGCCGCCGAGCAGGATATTGCCGTCGTCGAAGACAATGTCGGTCGCCGCGAAGGCCGCAAGTTCCGCAGCCGTCAGGCCGAGCACGTCGCGCAGGCCCGAAATGCGCTCGACACCCGCGCGATCCAACCCGTCGCCGTCGAAATCGCCTTCGCCGGGCGGCACGCCGGGGTCGAAGATGCCGTCGCCCGCGATGCGGTCGTCGCCGATGAGCGTGTCATCATTCTCCCAGCCTGACAGCGCCTCGGTGCGGTCGAAGCGGTTGCGCAGGATGTCGGCTTCCACCGTGGTGAAGATCGGGATGCGCATATCGGCATAGGCATCGAGCTGCATGTCCTGGAAGGTCGCCCAGTCGAAGCCGAACATGCCTTCGTTGCGCATCACGCTTTCGCCCTGGACCATGATGTCGTCGCCGGATTCGGCGTCGAAATCCTGCTCGTTGGTGCCGGCGAACATCACGTCATGGCCGATGATGGTAGAGTTGAAGAACAGCTCCGAATTCTCACCCGAGATGGTGTCGAAACCCTCGCCGCCCTCGATCCAGTCGTCACCCTCGCCGCCGATCAGATTGTCGACATCCGGGCTGCCGAACACCCAGTCATTGCCGAGCCCCGCGAAAACCTCCTTGCCGTCGATGCCGGCGATGACGAAATCGTCGCCGTCGCCGGCAAAGATCAGCTCGCCGAGGCCCGCGCCGCCGGAAATGGCGTCATTGCCTTCCTCGCCATGGATGAAGCTGATGTCGCCGCCATCGAGGATGATGTCGTCGCCCGCGCCGCCATGCAGATGGTTCACGCCATGGCCGCCATTGATGTAGTCGTCGCCGCCGTCGCCCCAGAAGGTGTCGTCGCCGAGATCGCCGATGAGGGCATCGGACTGCTCGGTGCCGCCGAGCACCACATGCTCGCCGCCGGTGAATTTCAGCAGGTTCTGATAGACATTGCCGTCGATGGTGACATTGGTGCCGCGCGCGACCTTGTCCTCCAGCGCCGCGAGCACCGGATCGTCATGGTCGGGATCCTTGCTGGTGGCGTCGTCCGGGTTGTAGTCGACCTGGACCGCCTGGTTGACCTCGAAGATGTAATCCATGCTGTCGAAGAGCTGGCCGGGCAGATGCGTGGTGCCTTCCTCGCCCAGATCGGTGTTGAGCTGCACGAGGTGGGCAAAGGTGTTGGCCTCCAGCTCGGTGATGAAATGCAGGCCCTGCGTGCGCGACAGGTAATAGAGTCGGTCGCCGTTCTGCAGGTTCTCCATCTGCATTTCGAAGACGAAGGTGAAGGTCGAGCCGAGCATGCCGCCGAAGGGCAGGATCGCCTCGGCGAGACCGCCGATCCAGAGATCGACATTGTTGAGGCCGCCGAGATCCTCGTTGTTGTAAGCGCCGGTGCCGTTCAGAAAATCGAGCCGGTCCGCCGGAGCCCCAGTGCCGCCGAGCACGAGCAGAGTCGCCGCGTCGCGCTTGGCTTCGAGCGTCGTGGCGCTGGTGATGGTCTCATGCGTGCCGTAGGCCGCGATGAAGTTGATGATCGAGGCCGGGTTCTTCAGATGCTGGGCGAAGTCCACCCAGCCCGTATAAGGCTGGAGCCATTCGCTCCGGGTCATCTCGTAGAACTGCTCGCGCGCCTCGTTCAGCGAGGGGACGCCGGCTTCCCGCGCGCGGGTCATGTTAATGGTGGCGAGATCGAGCGGCAGGCCGAGCAGGTTGTTGCGCAGCGCGTCGGTGACGAATTCGTCGATCTCGTTGCCGGTCTGGCTGGTCATGCCGCGGATGATGGCGCCCGCGGCCTGATCGGCGGTGAGCGTGCCGCCGTTGAACTGGTCGAAGCCGAGCGGATTGAGGAACGCCTCGATCAGGCCGACATCGTCCGAGGTCTGGCCGTCGAAGCCGGTGCGGTCGACGGTCTCGGTCAGCATCGAATGGCCGAAACGGTAAACCACATGGGCGAATTCGGCGAAGATCGAGGGATTGACGTCCATGGTCGGGTTGAACACGAACAGGTCGACGGCCGGGTTCACCTTGCGGGCGAACTCCTCGAAGACGAGATGCTGATATTGCATCTCGGTGCCGAAGCGGGCGGCCTGGAACAGGCGCTCGCCATTCCAGTCGAGCGCGTCGATGCCCTCGGCCGTGGTCGGGATCTGGTCGATGGTGATCGGCGTCGCCAGCCACTCATTGATGAAGCTGAGATCGCCGCTCTGGATGACCACGTCCTTGGTGTGCTCCACGAGCCGATTGTGCTCGGAATGGAAGACGTGATGGACGGCGGTCAGGCCGAAATTCTCATTGGCGCGGCCGTCACCGGCGACGTAATGGGCGTCGAGCAGCTCGTTGTCATATTGCAGGTTGTTGCCGCCGGGGCCGACCGGCACGGCATTGCCTGCGATATCGTCGGCGTCCGCCTGCAGCACGCCGCCCACCACGACGGGCACGGCGGTATGGGCGATGTCGTCGAGGAAGGCATGGCCGGTGCGGACCACGGTGCCGCCGAGATCTGCAGGGGTCAGGTTGATGCCGAGGCCGCCATTGGCGGTCGGATCGCCTTCCACCAGGATGGTGGTGTCATCGGCGTTGCCGGCAATGCCGTCAGCGCCCGCCGTGCGGACGACGACCTGGGCAAAGCCCTCCGGACCGCGCAGGAAGCGGCCATATTCGTCCGTCGCCAGCAGCGGCACGTTGCCGACATCGGCGTCGGTCAGATTGATGCCGAGCATTTCGCGCGCCTGGGCCTTGATGTCGGCCCAGGTGGCGAGGCCGCCATTCTCGCCGGCGAGCAGATGGCCCGTCGCGACCGGATTGCCATTCGCATCGAGCACATATTCGCGCAGGAAGACCTGATGCGAGGCGTGCGAGGTATAGGTCTGGTTCTGATCGACGAAGGAGGTGGTGGTGTTGCGCTGCTCGACCGTGTCGTCGGCCGTGCCGACAATGCCGTCGGCGCCGGGTCCGGCGAAGGGCGTGGTGCGGGTCAGCACCATGAAGTTCGAATTGCCGCCTTCGACATAGAGCGGATCGTCGGGTTGCAGCGGAATGAAGACGGTGCCGTTGCCGCCCTTGGTGACGAGGTCGAGGCCGTGGTCGAAGAACTGGCCGAACAGCGTCATCCAGGAGTTGAACGGGGCGGAGATGCCTTCGTCCGGCGCGATGTTCGGGATCACCAGCGAGCCGTTGCCGGTGATCTCGACGCTGTACTCCGCCAGCACCTCGTCGAGCGCCACCTGGCCCTCTGCGGCTGCGGTGGTGGCTTCGGCCAGATCGGTCTGGGCCTCGGCGAGATCGGTCTGCGCGGCGGCGACGGCGGCGAGAGCGGCGGCGATGGCCGGGTCGGATGAGGGGACAGCTTCCTGGGAATCGGTGAGCTGCGCCTGTAGGTCACCGGCGTCCGCGATCAATTGCTGCGCGGTGGTGGCGACGAGATTGGCGAAATTGTCCTCGAGAGCGGTAACGCCGTCGGCGGTATTGATCAGCCCGATGGCCCCTTGCAGGCTTTCCACCGTGGAGATGAATGCCTGCGCGCTGCTGATGTCGGCGGCCTGAACGTTAACGTCGCTCTGCAGCGCGGTGAGGATCGCCGTGGCTGCATCGTGCAGTGCTGTCAACGCGTTTACCGCTGCCGCGAGCGCGCCCGCGTCATTCGCATCGACCCCGCCGACGACGAGTTCGGTGGCCAAAGCCGACGCGGTCAATGCCGCCTGCTGCGCCGCCGTTACGGTCTCAGCGGTGGCATCGATGGCGGCCTGATAGGCGGCGATGGTCGCGCCGAGGCCCGGGTTTCCGGCCTGCGCGGCGGCGAGGGCCGCATTGGCGCTGGCGAGAGCGGCGGTCGCCGCTGTCTGCGCCGCCTGCGCACTCTGCACGGCGGCCAGCGCATCCTTGACCGTGTCATAGACGGCGAGGATCGCCGCCTGCCCGGCGAGGGACTGCTCATGCGTGATCGAGCCGGTCATCTCGGCATATTTCAGCGCGGCCTGGATCGCGGCGGGATTGTTTAGCGTCTGATCGACGATCAGGTTGGAGATGGTGCGCGGGTTGCCATCGACGACGCTGCCGGGCGCCCCGTAATCGGTGTTCGTTATGGGGCCGGCGGGGCCGGGCCCGTCGGGATCGAAGGTCTCGCCGTCCTGCTCGTTGCGGTAGTCGGGATCGGTCAGCCGGGGGAAGAGTTCGTCGGCGGCGCCCCAATCCTCGCGGCCGGGAATGATGTTGTTGTTGCGTCCGTCCACGGTGCGCAGGCCGTAGGGCAGCAGCGGATTGTCGATCAGCTCGGACAGGGGCGTCCCGGCGACGGGATTGCCGTTGGCGTCCTCAGTGGTGGCGTTCTGTTCGGCAATCTTGATCTGGGCGAGAATAAAATCGAGATCGTGTTTGACGTAACTGACCATCGTGAAATCTCCTTAAGGCTATCTGCCGGCCCTGGCGGCGGCAGGTAGCGCGCCCAGGCTGTTGCTTGGCTCGATCAATCAAACGAGAAAAAATGACTGGCGCCGGCCATCGTTATTCAACGTCCGAGCTTATAATTGACGGAATTACGCCTGCCGCAAAACCCACCAACGTCCAAAAGTACCACCCGACTGAGGTCCGATGACCATGGGTCCGGATCGCGAAAAAAACCTACGATTTCAGCGCCTTTTGCGCCGCTACCGATCCTCCGGGACCGCCGTATTTTTTTACTCGAGTCCCCTCGTGGGCGAATCTGGACGTGACTTTCGACTGGATGGACCGAACTCTGGTCGGACAAAAGAGGGCAAGGTCCGCGCCGCGCCTGCCGTTTTCCTGGAGCTGAAAACGCCGATGATCGGCGCGGTTAGACTTGCGCCGTCCGTCGGGGACTGGACATGGGCGCGACTTCACCATCTAATGGTGCATTCAAAGGTCCAAAGAGGCCTAAATTCTGGGAGGAATACATGAAATTGACGAGGCGTCAGTTTTCCGCTGCGCTTGCCGCAAGCGTCGCCATGCCGGGCGTACTGAGAACGGCACATGCGCAAGGCGCGACGATCAAGATCGGCATGGTCATCCCCGTCACCGGCCCCGCCGCCGAATCCGGCAAATACGCGCTGACCGGCGCCAAGATCGCGCTGGAGCGCGTCAACAAGGCGGGCGGGGTGCTCGCCAAACAGGCCGAAATCATCACCGAGGACGACCAGACCACCAATCCCGGCGCGGTGCTCGCCTTCTCCAAACTCGCCGCGCAGCCCGACATCGTCGCCTTCCTCGGCTCGATCCGCTCGACCCAGGTGCACGCGATGACGCCCGACCTCATCAAGGTCGGCAAGCCGATGATGTTCGGCGGCACCGATCCGGCGCTGACGAAACTGGGAAATCGCTGGCTGTTCCGCTTCCGGCCGAATGACAGCTATTCGGGCCGCGTCATCGCCTCATTCGGCACCGAGACGCTGGGCAAGAAGAACTGGGCCGTCGTGCATTCCACCGACGCCTTCGGCACCAACGGCTCGAAGGCGCTGACGGAAGCGCTCGGCAAGATCGGCGCAAAAGTCGCCATCGACCAGGGCTATCCGAACCAGAGCCAGGATTTCACGCCCGTCGTGCTGGCCATCAAACAGTCCGGCGCCGACATCATCGGCTCCTATTTCACCTTCGAAAACGATCTGGCGATCTTTGCCCGCCAGCTCCGCCAGCTCGGCGTCACCATTCCCTGGGTCGGCTCGCCCTCGATCACGGTCGCAACCGCCGTCAAGCTCGCCGGCCCCGCGCTCTACGGCACCTATGGCGTCGCCGACTATGCCGAGGAATCCAGCGATGCGGCACGCGAATTCGGCAAGCTCTACCGGGCGGCCTCGGGCGGCGTCTCGCCCGACAATTTCGGCTCCTGGACCTACGACGCCATCGGCGTGCTCTGCGCCGCGATCAACAAGGCCGGCAGCACCGATCCGGAGAAGATCCGAGAGGCGATCATCGCCACCAAGGGCTACAAGGGCGCCGAGGGCGAGTATAATTTCGACGAGTTCGGCGACGGCCTGCACGGCTACAACATCGTGCGTAACGAGAAGGGCACGATCATCTTCGACAAGCATATCGAGTTCGAAAACTAATTCCCGGTGCTGCCCTGGCGCCGGCCGGGGCAACGCCCTCTGACTCGTGGGCTGTCGATGGATTTTTTTCTGCAACTGCTCTTTCAGGGCATCGGCATCGGCTCGGTCTATGCGCTGGTCGCGCTCGGCTTCGTGCTGATCTTCCGCGCCACCAATGTCGTCAATTTCGCGCAAGGCGAGTTCTCGATGGTGGCCGCCTTCCTGATGGTGATCTGCGCCGTCGACCTCGGCTGGCCCTACTGGCTGTCCTTCCTGGTCGCCATCGGCGGCATGGCCCTGCTCGGCGCGCTGTTCAATCTCGGCGTCTATTATCCGCTGCGGCACCGCTCCTATCTGCCGGTCATCATCTCCACTATCGGCGCCTCGATCCTGCTGACCAACGGCATGCTCGCGCTCTACGGACCCGAGCCGCAGGTGCTGCCGGGCTGGTTCGACAATCCCGGCTTCCAGGCGGGCGGCGTCTATCTGGACAGCCAGTATCTGCTCATCATCGGCGTCACCATCGCGCTGGTGGCGTTCCAATATTGGTTCTTCGAGCACACGCTGCTGGGCAAGAAGCTGCAGGCAACCAGCCAGGACAAGGAAATGGCGAGCCTGCTCGGCATCCGCGTCTCGACGATGATCATGATCACCTTCGTCTATAGCGCGGTGATCGGCGGCATCGCGGGCATCCTCGTCGGGCCGATCCTGTTCATCTCCGTCCACATGGGCTCAGCCATCGCGCTGAAGGCCTTCGCCGCCACCATCATCGGCGGCTTCGGCGACGTTGCGGGCGCGATCATCGGCGGCCTCGCCCTCGGCATCATCGAGACTTTCGGCGCGGCCTATGTCTCGGTGCCCTACAAGGACGGCTTCGCCTTCCTGGTCCTGGTCCTCTTCCTCGTCTTCAGGCCGCAAGGTATCTTCGGCGAACGCGTCGCGGAGAAAGCATGATGACCAGCATCAGCGAAACCCGCGCCGCCCCCCTCCCCGCCGGACGCCAGCTTGCCGGCCATATCGCCTACGGCCTGTTCGCCATCCTCGCCGCAACGCTTGCCGCGACGATGTCCTTCGACGGCTACATCCTCAACGTGCTGATGCAGGCGACGACCTATGCGGTCGCCGTGTTCGGGCTATCTGTCGTGCTTGGGCTTTGCGGCCAGATCAATCTGGCGCAGGCGGGCTTCTTCGGGCTCGGCGCCTATGCGGTCGGCCTCGGCACCACCGATTACGGCATGTCCTACTGGATCTGTCTGGCCCTCGGCATGTCGATCTCGCTGATCGCGGGCGGCCTGCTCGGCGCGACCACGCTCAGGCTCGGCGGCCATTACCTCGCCATGGTGACGATCTCGTTCCAGCAGATCCTGACGCTGTTCATGATCAACTCCATCGCCTTCACCCATGGCCCGGACGGCGTGCGCCAGATCGCCCGGCCGACACTGTTCGCGGGACAGCAGGCCTATCTCGCCTTCTGCGTCGTCGTGCTGGCGGGGGTCGGCTGGCTGGTCTGGCACCTGCCGGACACGCGGCTCGGCCGGGCGATGCGGGCGGTGCGTGACAATGAGTTGGCGGCGAGCGTCGCGGGTATCGACGTCTACCGTACCAAGGTCGCAGCCTTCGCCATCTGCGCGCTGCTCGGCGGCCTCGGCGGCGGATTGTTCGCGGGCGGCTTCTCCTATGTCAGCCCCGATCAATTCTCCTTCGCCGAGTCCATCGTCTTCATGACCATGGCGCTGCTCGGCGGCGTCGCCTCGCCGATTGGCTCCGCCATCGGCACCGGCCTCCTGATCCTGATCCCGGAATGGTTGCGCTTCCTCAAAAGCGTGCCCGGGCTTTATCTCGCGATCTACGGCCTCTCGGTCATCCTCATCATGGTGTTCATGCCGGACGGCATCTGGGGCTTCATCGCCAAATATTTTCACCGCGCCAAGGCATTGCCGAGCAAGCTCGGCGAACTGGCGCTGGTACCGGCGGAGACCGGCGGTCCGGCGGTGCTCGAGGTGCAAAACCTGTCCAAGCATTTCGGTGGGCTGAAAGCCGTCGACCAGATCAATTTCACCGTCAGGCGCGGCAGCGTCCACGCCCTGATCGGACCGAATGGCAGCGGCAAGACCACAACACTGAACATGCTCTCCGGCCTTTACCGGGCGACCGGCGGCAAGGTCATCCTGGACGGGCGCGACATCTCCAGCCTTCCGGCGCATCAGCGAACGGAGGCCGGGCTGGGGCGGACCTTCCAGAATATCCGCCTGTTCCGAACCATGACCGCGCTGGAGAACGTCGTCATCGGCGCCGAGCGGCCGGGCAATACGTTGATCGACGCCGACGGCGGCGGACGCGCCGCGCTACAGGCGCGAGCGCTCGCGGCGCTGAACTTCGTCGGTCTCGGCTCGCGCGCCAATGAATATGTCACCGCCTTCAGCTATGGCCATCAGCGGCTGATCGAGATCGCCCGCGCCCTGGCCGCCAATCCGACGCTGCTGCTGCTCGACGAGCCTGCCGCCGGCCTCAACACCACCGAGAAGCGCGAATTGCACGACCTGCTGAAGCGCATTGCGGCCTCCGGGCTGACCATCCTCATCATCGACCATGACATGACCTTGGTCAGCGAGGCGGCGAGCCACATCACGGTGCTGAATTTCGGGCGCCGCATCGCCGATGGCGAGTCGCTGGCCGTGCTGCGCCATCCCGATGTCGTCTCGGCCTATCTCGGAGTGGAATGATGGCGCTGCTGGAGATCGCCGACCTGTCCGTGCGCTATGGCGAGATCGAGGCCCTGCGTGCCGTCACCCTCGCCGTGGAGGAGGGTAGCGTCGTTACGCTGCTGGGCTCGAACGGCGCGGGCAAATCCACCACGCTGCGGGCGATTTCCGGCCTCGTCGCGCCGGCCTCGGGCGAGATCGTTTTCGAAGGACAGTCGATCGCGGGCCTCGGGCCGGAAGCGATCGTGCGGCGCGGCATCTCGCATGTGCCGGAGGGGCGGCGCGTCTTCCCCGGCCTCACAACGCGGGAAAACATCATGCTTGGCGCGTCGAACCGGCGCGAGACCACGGCCGCCATCCGCCGCGAGGCCGACGAGATGTTCGAGCTGTTCCCCGACATCCGCCCGTTCGCCGACAAGCTGGGCTGGACGCTGTCCGGCGGCCAGCAGCAGATGGTCGCCGTCGCCCGCGGGCTGATGGCCAGGCCGCGCCTTTTGCTGCTGGACGAGCCCTCGCTCGGCCTTGCCCCGGTGATCGTGCAGGCGGTGTTCCGCATCATCGCCGAGATTCGGCGGCGCGGCGCGACCGTGCTGCTGGTCGAGCAGAATGCGCGCATGGCGCTGAAGGTCGCCGATTACGGCTATGTGCTGGAGACCGGCCGTCTTGCTCTCGGCGGCAAGCCGGACGAGTTGCTAAAGGACGAGAGCATCGTCAATGCCTATCTCGGCGGCAGTCGGAAAGCGGCGGTTTAGGCCTCGGCGGCCTGATCCCGCAACCAAGCCGCATTTTCGGAGGACCCCATGAATCGCTTCACAGGCAAGACCATCATCGTCACCGGCGCGGCCTCCGGCATCGGCCGGGCGAGCGCGCGCATGTTCGCGGCCGAAGGGGGCCGGGTTGTCGCCGCCGACCGCGCGGCCGACGTGCACGCGACGGCATCGGCCATCCGCGAGGCAGGCGGCGCCGCCGAGTCCGTGGTGATGAACGCGGGCGCATCCGCCGACGTCGCCGCTCTGGTCGATTTCGCCGAGAAGACCTATGGCCGCCTCGATGTCGTCTTCGCCAATGCCGGCATTTCCGGTGGCGCGCCGACGCTGTTCGAGCAGAGCGAGGCGGCCTGGCTGGACATCCTGCAGGTCAACCTGATCGGCCCGATGCTGGCGATTCAGATCGCAGCGCCGGTACTGGCTAGGCATGGCGGCGGCGCCATCGTCTGCACGGCCAGTGTCGCGGGCCTCCGGTCGGGTGCCGGGAGCCCGGCCTACTCGGCCTCGAAGGCGGGAGTCATCAATCTCGTCAGCGTCGCCGCGCAGGAACTGGCGGGAACCAAAGTGCGCGTCAACGGCATCTGCCCCGGCCTGATCGAGACCGGCATGACCCAGCCGATCTTCGAACGCGCCGCCGTGAAAGGAACCTCTGGCAAGATCGGTCAGCTGAATCCGCTGCGCCGCGCCGGGCAGCCCGAGGAAATCGCCAAGGCCGCGCTCTTCCTTGCCTCGGAGGATGCTAGCTACATCAATGGACATGCGCTGGTCGTCGATGGCGGTTTGTCCAGCTCTCTGCCCATCGTGCCACCGCGCGGGTGATCCGGGTTCCTTAAATGCGATGTAGAAATATTAACCACTCGTTAAATCTGGCGTTGTTAGTCTGATTGTCTCCCATGGACAATTCAGGTGTTTATCGTGCTCGCAGATGCCGAGTATCAGTTCGTTATTGCCTTCGCGCTTGCAGTGATCGGCATCGCCATTTTAACCATCGGCCTGTGGCTGCGCCTCAAATATCTGGAGCGGCCGTGGCGGACCAAGTGCGATCAGCTTTCGACGGCCATAGATAACCTGGACCAGGGTGTCGTCGTATTCTCGGAGCATCAGGAGATCGTCTTCTGCAACCGGCGCTTCCGCCAGATGTACGGGCTATCGGCGGGTTGCACGAAGGCCGGCACGCCGATGGCCTATCTTGCCGGCCGCCTTGACCCCGGCCTGACGCCGGTCGGATCCGGCTCCCGCTCGCAAGAGGCCGGCGCGGTTCCGGTCACGGCGTTGAACGCGGTCCGGGAGCTCCCGGACGGCCGCATCATTTCCTATGCGCTTCGGCCCGTCACCGGCGGCGGCGGCATCGCCACCCATGAGGACATCACCGAGCGCGAGGCCGTCAGCCGGCAGCTCAAAGCCCAATATGAGATCGTCAAGACGCAGCAGGCCGAGTTGCGCGAGCGCAGGCTGCAATTCGATGCCGCTCTGAACCAGATGTCCGAAGCCCTGTGCTTCTTCGACCGGGATCAGAAACTTGTGGTCTGCAATGATCGCTTCGCCGAGATGTACAATATCGCCCCCGATGCCATCCAGCCCGGCATGAGTCTGCGCGAGATCATCGAAATGCGCTATCAGGCGGGCAGCTTTCCCGCCATGACCAGTGACGACTTCTACGCCTGGCGCAATCAGCTCCTGGTCGCCGAGACGGCGAGCGATACGCTTTTCAAACTCAGCAATGGGCGCGTCTTTGCCATTCACCACCGGCCGCTGGAAGATGGCGGCTGGATCGCGACGCATGATGACGTGACCGAACGCGAGGAGTTGCACCGCCAGCTCAAGGAGCAGCTTGCGATCGTCATGCAGCAGAAGCGGCTTCTGCATTTGCAGAACATTCAGCTCGACATGGCCATCAACAACATCCCGCAAGGCCTATGCTTTTTCGACGGCGCGCATCGGCTCGTGATCTGCAACAACCGCTATCTCGATATGTACGGTCTCGATCCCGGCGCCGTCGTGCCGGGCACGACCTTGCGCGAGATCATCGATCTCCGCTACGAGGCCGGCAGCGCGCCCGCCATGTCTCCCGACGATTACTACAATTGGCGCATCGACGACGACCTGCGGAACCGGCCGAACGACACCGTCGTCGAATTGATGAACGGGCGGGTCTTCGCCATCCGGCACCGGCCCATGCCCGACGGCGGGTGGGTGGCAACCCATGAGGACATCACCCCGCAGCGTCTGACCGATGAGCGGAACGCGCTGATGGTGCAAAGCCTGCGCGCGGCAAAGGATGAGCTGACGCGGGCGGTCGCCGCCGCCGAAGCCTCCAACGAAGCCAAATCCTCGTTCCTGGCCAATATGAGCCACGAAATCCGCACGCCGCTCAACGGCATCCTCGGGATGGCGCAGGTGCTGGCGAACGAACCGCTGGCGCCGCATCAGCGCGATAGCGTCAAGGCGATACTGGATTCCGGCCAGACGTTGATGACACTGCTCAACGACGTGCTCGACCTCTCCAAGATCGAGGCCGGGAAGCTGGATATCCTGCCCATCGACGGCGAAATCGAGAAAGTGTTCCTGCATCTGCAGAAGCTGTTCCTGCCGCGGGCGATGGAGAAATCGATCGTGCTGCGCATCGATATCGACCCGGATATTCCGCGCATCTTGCGCTTCGATTACGTGCGCGTGCATCAATGCGTGGCCAATCTGATCTCCAACGCGATCAAATTCGCAACCGCCGGCGAGGTCACGGTGTCGGTGCTGCAAGAGACCGTCGGCGCCCAGGAATACCGGATCTCGGTCGCCATCAGCGACACCGGGATCGGCATCAGCGAGGAAGCTGCGGCGCGGCTGTTCTCGGAATTCTCCCAGGCCGACAACTCGACGACGCGGCAATTCGGCGGCACGGGGCTAGGGCTTGCGATCACCAGGAGGCTCGCCCGCATGATGGGCGGCGACGTCACCGTGGCCAGCCAGCCCGGTCACGGCAGCACCTTCACCCTGAGCTTCCGGGCCTTTGCGGCCTCCAAGAAGCCGGTGCCAGATCGGGCGCGGGCGCCGGGCCACGACGGCGGGACGCTGGGCGCGAATTTTGAGGGGCTCCGCATCCTGCTGGTGGACGACAATCCGATCAATCGCAATGTCGCGCGTCTGCTGCTTGTCCCGAGCGGCGTCGTCATCACCGAGGCGACCGAGGGCAACGAAGCGCTGACTCTGCTCGAGGCACGGCCCTTCGACCTCGTGCTGCTGGATGTGCACATGCCGGTGATGGACGGCATCGAAACCATCCGCCGCATCCGCGCCACGCGGTCCATCTGGCGCGACGTCCCCGTCATCGCCCTGACCGCCGACGCGATGAGCGGCGACAAGGACCGGCTGCTCTCGCACGGCATGACCGGCTACGTCTCCAAACCGATCGAGCAAAGAACGCTGGAGCAGGAGATCCACCGCGTGCTCAGCGCCTCGGCGATGCGCCGCGAGATGATGCGCTCCTGCTGAGGCCGGCCGTTAAGGCCCATGGCAACAATCCAGCGCTTTGCATGGAAAGAATTAATCCCCAAGCCCCAAGGTGGAGACTGGTCGAGATGCGCTGGCATTGACCCCGCCCCGTGAGGGCCCTCACGCCGCCCTGCAAAACGCGGCTTGCTCGGATTTCACGCCTGTTTGACGAATACTGTTCAGTATCGGCAACGTTTTATGCAAATCAAACAAGAGGACAGCCCAACCGCCGGCTCATTAAACCCGGCCAATAACGGTTCGCTCAAAACCCTTCTTATTGTCGAAGACAATCCCGGCGACGCACGGTTGCTGCGCGAGATGCTGCACGATTCGGATGCGCAGCAGGTCGATCTAACAGTCGTAACGGATATGCGCGCCGCGGAGACATTTCTCACCGAGCATTCCGTCGATATGATCGTGCTCGATCTGGGCCTGCCCGATGCCCAAGGCCTCAATGCGGTCCGCCGCGCGCATTTGGCGGCGCCGAATATTCCCTTGGTGGTGCTGACCGGTGTGGACGACGCCTCGCTGGCCGCCAGGGCCCTGCAGGAAGGGGCCCAGGACTATCTGGTCAAGGATCATCTGGAGCCGCGCGGCCTGTTGCGGGCGCTGCGCTACGCCATCGAACGCAAGTCGACGCAGATGGCGGCCAAGGCCATGGCGCTGCTGATGGTCCATTCCGCCGAGCACGACAGCCTGACCGGGCTCCCCAATCGCGCGCTGCTGAACGACCGCGCCAACCGCGCCATCGCCCGCGCGCCGCGCCATGGGGAAAAGGTCGGCCTGCTGTGCCTCGACCTGGACGGCTTCAAGCGCATCAACGATTCGCTCGGCCACCCGACCGGCGACAAGCTTCTGCAATCCGTCGCCCGCCGCCTTCTGGACATTGTGCGCCCCGGCGACACGGTCAGCCGGCAGGGCGGCGACGAGTTCGTCGTCATGCTGTCCGACATGGAGGAGGTCGACCACGCCACCGCAACGGCGAGGCGAATGCTCGAGGCGGTCGCCATGCCGCATTCGCTGGACGGACAGGAGCTGCACGTCACCGCCAGCATCGGCGTGAGCATCTATCCAGACGACGGCCGGGACGTGGAGGCGCTGGTCAAGAACGCCGAAACGGCGATGTATCAGGCCAAGGCGCACGGGCGAAGCCGATACCAGTTTTTCGAAGAATCGATGAACGCCCAGGCGGTCGAGCGGCAATTCATCGAGGAAGGTTTGCGCCGTGCCCTGGAGCGGCGGGAATTCACCGTCTTCTACCAGCCTAAGATCCACATAAGAACGGGCGCCATATCCGGCGCGGAGGCCCTGATCCGGTGGACCCATCCGGCGCGTGGGCCGATCTCGCCGATCGAGTTCATTCACATCGCGGAGGATTCTGGTCTCATCCTGGCAATCGGCGCCTGGGTGCTGCGTGAAGCCTGCGCGCAGGCGCGGAGCTGGGTGGATGCCGGGCTGCCGCCCATCACCATTTCGGTCAATGTCTCCGCCGTCGAGTTCGGAGAGCCGAACTATCTCGACGGCGTGCTCGCCATCCTCGCCGAGACACAACTCGAACCGCGCTCCCTGGAGCTCGAGCTGACCGAAAGCGTGCTGATGAAACGCGCCGCCGCGGCGGCTGTCACTCTGCACGCGCTGCGGGCGAACGGCGTCCAGGTGGCGATCGACGATTTCGGCACCGGCTATTCGAGCCTGAGCTATCTGCAAAAGTTTCCCGTCGATTGCTTGAAGATCGATCAATCCTTCATTCGGCAGATCAGCGCCGGCGGGGACGGCAGGACCCTCGTGGCCGCGATGATCGGCATGGGCCGCAACCTCAATCTGCGCGTCGTCGGGGAGGGTGTGGAAACGCCCGAGGAATTGGCATTTCTGCGCGCGCAGCATTGCGACGAAGCGCAAGGTTACCTCTACAGCCGCCCGGTGTCTGCCGAAGCCTTCGGCAAATTGCTCGCGACCGGCATCGCCCCGCCCGGCGCGGCGCCCGCTGAAATCGACGCGGCCCCGAGCGGGCCGCTCAGAACCCAGGCCGGCGGAATCGATAGCCCGGCAACTCAGGAAGTCTACTTGGACGAGCGGCCGGTCTTCCTCTCGCGGCAACTGGCCGGCGGGCGCGAATTCAAGCTGGCGCTTGCCGCCGTCGCCGTCTCGGCGCTCGGCTTCGTCGCGGTGCTGCCGTTTGTTACGAAACCGCTGGCCAACATCCCCGCTTTCATCCCCGCCTATGAATCGGCGCTGATGATCTGCGATCTGATCACGGCCGTGCTGCTGTTCAGCCAGTTCAACGTGCTGCGGTCGCGCGCGCTATTCCTGCTGGCTTGCGGCTATCTGTTCACCGCCTTTATGGCCTTCACGCACGGACTGACCTTTCCCGGCGTGTTTTCGGCGACCGGGCTGCTCGGGGCTGGGACGCAGACCACAGCCTGGCTCTATATGGTCTGGCATGCCGGCTTTCCGCTTTTCGTCATCCTGTACGCCCTGTTCAAGGATGAGCTGACGGACGAGAGACTGGCGGGCGCGGGGAAACACACGCAGAGCCTGAGTTCCGGCGTGCTTATTGTGGGCGGCATCGCCGGCGTGTTCGCACTTGTCGCCGGGGTGACGCTCATCACCACGCTCGGCCATGAAAGTCTGCCGGTGCTCGTCGTGGACAACCGCTTCAGCCCGACAATGTCCCTGGTCGTGTCGAACGTCTGGCTGCTGAGCGTCGCGGCGCTGGTCATGCTCTGGCTGCGCAAACCGCGCACCGTGCTGGATCTGTGGCTGATGGTGGTGATGAGCGCGTGGCTGTTCGACATCGCCCTGTCGGCGGTCTTCGCGGGCGCCCGCTACGATGTCGGTTGGTATGCCGGCCGGATCTATGGGCTGGTGGCGGCCAGTTTCCTGCTCATCGTTTTGCAGATCGAAAACGGCACCTATTACGCGCGGCTCGCGCAGCTCTCGGCGGAATTGCGCCAGCTCTCGCGCCATGACGGCCTGACCGGGCTCGCCAACCGCCGCTTCTTCGACAGCTATCTCGACCGCCAGATCGCCGTCGCGCGGCGCGGCAAGCAGCCGCTTGCGCTCATTCTGTGCGACGTCGACGCTTTCAAGGCGTTCAATGATCAATGCGGGCATCAGGCCGGCGACGAATGCCTGAAGCGCATCGCGGAGGTGCTGGAAATGAGCTGCCGCCGCCCGGCCGACCTGGCGGCCCGCTATGGCGGCGAGGAGTTCGTGATGATCCTGCCCAATACCGACCTCGCGGGCGCCACACGCATCGCCGAGGCGATCAGGAGCGCCGTGGAGCAAATGAACATTCCCCATCCGCGCTCGCCCGTCGGTCCCTTCGTCAGCATCAGCGGAGGCGTGGCGGTCTTCCTGTCCGACACCGAAATGTCCGCGCAGCAGCTTATTACCGCCGCCGACGACAAGCTGTTCCGCGCCAAGCGCCTCGGACGCAACCGCATGGTCTCGGCTCAGGCCGAGGCGGCCTGAGTCCTTACGCGTGATGGCGAAGAGGGGACTCTCCGCCATCACAAGCGCAACGGGCCAGCCGTATTATTTGCGGGAGGCTTTGTACAATTTGGTCGCGATCTCAAACATCTCTTCCGGCGCGTAATCCGGCGTGAAAGCCGAGGGCACGCCCGTGAGCTGATGGATCTTGCCGCCGTCCGGCATGCCTTCGACCACGGTCAATTCACCCTCCGGATCGCCCGGCAGAGCCGTTTCGCCATTGCCCCAGAGCGCCGAGATTTCCTTGTAGTCATTGGGGCTGAAAGTGTAGAGGCGGCGATGCGAACCCTCGGCGAGGTATTTCGCGCATTCCGGGATCTTGTCGAGATTGATGTTCGGCGTCGGCAGCATCTTTTCGATCTCGACGCCGGTGAGCTGCTTCAGCGCCAGCGCGTAGGCATGGGCGTGGACCGAGCCGCGCACCAGCAGATAGCCGCAGACTTCACGACCGGTCGCGTCGGTCAGCGTCTCATAGACGCGCAGCTTATGCAGGCGGGCGCCGCATTCGAGATGGAAATTATGCAGGAGGTCGATAACGACATTGCCGGTCGTGGTGATGAAGTCGTTGTTCCAGGACTGGCCGTTGCTGTTGACCGGGGTCGCCCCGCCCGCATTGGAGAAGAACGCCGCCGCAAGCCGGATGTCCTTCATGTCCTCGAAGGGCGCATCGGCAATGTCACCGCCATCGGTCTTGTCGCCGTCATTGTCCGGCCCGTTATTCAGCATGGCGACGCCGTTGCTAACCAGCTCTACATGGCCAAGTTCTTCGGCGGTGATCGCCGCAACCAGGCTGTAAAACGGCCGAAGCTTGGCCTTGCTGCGAAAATTGAAGCTTTGAAACAGATAGTTTCCAAGCGTCGACATCTCACCATATTTGCCGCCGAGCAGTTCTTGCAGCGCTGCGCCGGCGTTTGGGTCTTGCCGCGTGGGAGCGGGCAGTTCCACTTGTAGCTTGTCGACTCGCATGAACATTTGCGTAGGTCCTTTGGGTTGAATGTAAGGACCGAACTGGCGGGAGCGGCGGGATGTTCCTGAAGATTGCAAATACCGTCAACCGCACGTAGAGGCCGTGGGCGCCCCAGTGCCCAATTACGTTAACCCTGCGGCAATTCCTGCGGAACCAATGGCATCGCACTCAGCTTGTTAGCCTTGCATTTAACAAGAGGAGGTAGCGCGGGTAGCAGGGACGGAGGTCGTTGCGTGTCGCGCTTGCGCACGCGATGGCACAATCGAAGGCTCCTACCGCGATTCAATCGTTTTTGCAGCGCCCGGAATACCCCTGCGTCGGGGCCAAAAGTGCGTTAAAACAAGGTAAAATCACCGTCCATTCCTATGGCGGCCTGGATGACGGCGCCCATGACGAGCGGATTCTCGCCGACATCGATGCCTTCATCGCGCTGTATCATCAGCGCGGATCGCTGTTCCAAAGCTTGCTGTTGGAGTTCGAGGGCGCCGGGGCCTATTCGGAACTCGAATTCGAGCAGGCTTTGTGGCGGCGATTGCAAGCCTTGCACGAACTGGACGCCCGGCGCTCGCGGCGCGACATCCGCGTCGGCACCGACCCTGATGCGGCCGATTTCAGCTTCAGCCTCGGCGGCGAGGCGTTTTTCATCATCGGCATGCACCCGGGCGCCAGCCGTCTCTCACGCCGTTACGCCGTCCCGGCGCTCGTCATGAACCTGCACGACCAATTCGAGCGGCTGCGCGCCGACGGGCTTTACGAACGCATGCGGGATGTGGTCCGCGACCGCGACGAGGCGTTTTGCGGCACGCCCAATCCCGCGCTTGGAAATTTCGGCGAACTCTCTGAGGCCCGGCAATATAGTGGACGCGACACGCCGGCGGATTGGAAATGCCCGTTCCGGCCACGCCAGGGAGAGACCCAATGATCGCCCGCATCCCGCCCCGCAGCGGCGTCGCCTTCGAGTTGCCGGCGGGAGCGAGCCTCAAGGTCATCGATCCTATGGGGGAGCAGGTCGCCGACCTGCTGGCCATCAATCGCAGCGACATTGGTGAAATGCTCTCCTCCGGCCGCTCGATCGATTACGCCAGCAGCCTGCTGCTGACGACGGGCAGCGTGCTCTACTCCAACCGCAGCCGCCCGATGCTGACGATCATGGAAGATCGCGTCGGACGGCATGATTTCTTGCTGACGCCGTGCAGCATGGACACGTTCCGGATCCTTTATGACGATCCGGAGCCGCCGCATGGCTGTCACGAGCATCTGGCCCAGGCGCTCGAGCCCTATGGCATCGCGCCGGACGCCATCCCGGTGTGCTTCAACGTATTCATGAACGTTGCCATGGATGGCGATACGGGCCGCATCGACGTCAAGCCGCCGCGGAGCAAGGCCGGGGATTTCACAGTCTTCCGTGCCGAGATGGATCTGATCGTCGGCTTGACCGCCTGCTCGGCGGGGCAAAGCAACAACTTCGCGTTCAAGCCGATCGATTACGAGATCCTCGGTCCTTAAACAACGCGCCTCTTATTGTCATCCCCGCAAAAGCGGGGATCCAGTAAAGGGCAACATTGGCGGTGCCGCATCGCGTCAGACGCGATTGCTGCCACTGGATTCCCGCTTTCGTGGGAATGACATTGGGTTAAGCCTCTAATGCTCCGCCAGCTCCCGGAAATGTGCGACGGCAACCGTCAGCTTGGCCAGAGTCAGCTCGCTACCGTTGAGGATGTCGTTGAGGCTGCGCCTGGCGCGCTCGACGGCGGCTTGGTTGGCCTCCGCCCAGGCGGCGAAACTGGGTTCTCTGCCCTCCGCCGCCGAGGCGAACACCTTCTCCACGATTGCACGCTGGGCGGAGGCGACGGCATCCAGCGTGCTGTTGACCGCGAGGCGGCTATAATGGTCGGCCTGTCCCAGATGTTCGCTCGCGGCGCGGATCTCGTCGATACGGAAGAAGCTGCTGGCTTCGAAATAGACGCGGCCGACGCTGAGTTCTGAACGATCCAGCTTGACCGCCAAGGCCACGATGTCCGGCGCGGATGTGAGGGCGCCGAGCAGTGCCAGACGCCGGGCCAGCGGCTGCGGCACCTCCTCCACGACCAATCGCTCCTCGGCTTCGGCGAGCCGCGCGTTCATGCCTTCGTCGAACAAGTCGCCGATGGCCCCGCTCAGGCGGTCGAGGCCGGTCTGATAGCGCTCGATCAGCGTCGACAGCCCCTCCTGGAAATTGCCCTGACGCAGGAACCAGGCGGTCTGGCGGCGCAGCACGTCCTGCACCAGGAGATAAAGCGAGATCTGGCGGGCGCCGTCGATCTTGCCGTCGAGCGCGTCGATCATCTTGCCGAACTCGGTGAGGCGGAACACGCCGATAGCCGCCGCGACGGCATAGGCGATCTCCTCGGCGTCACGGCCGGTTTCCTCCTTCAGCCGCACGATGAAGGTCGAGCCGCCGCGATTGATGACGGCGTTGGCCAGCACGGTGGCGACGATCTCGCGGCGCAGCGCGTGAGTCTCGATCTCGTCATGGAAGCGCTCGCGCATCGGCGCCGGGAAATAATCGGCGAGCACGCGGCTCAGATAGGGATCGTCCACAACCGGCGAGTCGATCAGCTCGAAATAGAGCGCGATCTTGGAATAGGCCAGCAGCACGGCGAGCTCCGGCCGGGTCAGCGGCTGGCGCTTCTGCCGGCGCTCGGCGAGTTCGGCGTCGGAAGGCAATTGCTCGATGGCGCGGTCGAGCAGCTCGGTCTGCTCCAATGCGTGCATCAGCCGGGTTTGGAAGCCAAGGTCGGCGAGACCGCGGCTTTCGCCCAGGCTGATCGCCAGCGTCTGGAGATAGTTGTTGCGCAGCACGGTTTCGGCGACGTCATCGGTCATCTCGGCGAGAATGACATCACGGTCAGCCATGGTGAGCCGGCCGCCGCGCATTGCAGCCGCCAGCGCGATCTTGATGTTCACCTCGACGTCGGATGTGTTCACACCGGCGGAATTGTCGATGGCGTCGGTGTTGATGCGCCCGCCCGCCAGCGCGAATTCGATGCGGCCGCGCTGGGTCGCGCCCAGATTGGCGCCCTCGCCGATCACCTTAGCGCCGACATCCAATGCCGTGACGCGGATGGCGTCGTTGGCGCGGTCGTTCACGGCCTCGTCGGTCTCGGTCGAGGCGCGGACATAGGTGCCGATGCCGCCGAACCACAACAGGTCGGCCTTGGCCTTCAGCAGCAGCCGGATGATTTCGGCGGGCGAGGCGGCCTTCTGCGTCGTGCCGAGCAGGACCTGCATCTGCGGCGACAGCGGAATGCTCTTCGCCGAGCGCAGGAAGACGCCGCCTCCTTCGGAAATCAGGGAGCGGTTATAATCCTGCCAGCTCGAACGCGGCAGCTCGAACAGCCGCTTGCGCTCCTCGAAGCTGGCTTCCATGTCGGGGGCCGGGTCGATGAAGATGTCGCGATGGTCGAAGGCCGCCACGAGCTGGATCTTGCGCGACAGCAACATGCCGTTGCCGAAGACGTCGCCCGACATGTCGCCGACGCCGATGACGCGGAAGGGCGTGGTCTGGATGTCGATGTTCATCTCGCGGAAATGCCGCTTGACCGCCTCCCAGGCGCCGCGCGCGGTGATGCCCATCTTCTTGTGGTCGTAGCCGGCCGAGCCGCCCGAGGCGAAGGCGTCGCCGAGCCAAAAACCCTTCTCAAGCGAGAGGGCGTTGGCAATGTCGGAGAAGGTGGCGGTGCCCTTGTCGGCGGCAACGACGAGATAGGGGTCGTCGCCATCGATGCGGATGGTCTGCGCCGGTGGCACCACGGCGCCATCCTTCAGATTGTCGGTGATCGAGAGCAGGTTGGCGATGAAGGAGCGGTAGCAGGCGACGCCCTCCGTCATCATCTCGTCGCGGCTGGCGGTCTTGGGAATGTTGCGAGGGACGAAGCCGCCCTTGGCGCCTTGCGGCACGATGATGGCGTTCTTGACCTGCTGCGCCTTTGCAAGGCCCAGCACCTCGGTGCGGAAATCCTGCGGCCGGTCGGACCAGCGCAGCCCGCCGCGCGCGATCGGGCCGCCGCGCAAATGCACGCCTTCGAAGCGCGGCGAGGTGACGAAGATCTCGGCGAAGGGCTTGGGCGCCGGCATCGCATCGACATTCTGGCTGCGGATCTTCAGCGCGATGGTGTCCTGGCCGACCAACGGCGTGGGGCTGCGGAAGAAATTGGTGCGGATGGTCGACTGGATCAGATTGAGGATGCGGCGGATCATCCGGTCCTCGTCGAGGCTGGAGACGTTCTCCAGCGCGCCCTCGATGCTGGCGATGATCGGCGCCGATTCGGCGCGGCGCTCCTCATTGGACCGGGCGCGGGCCGGGTCGAACAGCACGGTGAAGAGTTGGACGAGATCGCGGACGATGCCGCCATGGCGGGCGAGCGTCTGCGCCAGATAGACTTGGCCGAAAGGCGCGCCGATCTGGCGGAGATAGGACGCATAGGCCCGCATCAGGGCAGCCTCGCGCCAGTCGAGCCCGGCCTGCACGATCAGCCGGTTGAACTGATCGTTGCCGGCGTCGCCCCGCCAGATGGCGAGGAAGGTTTCTTCCAGCCGCGCATCATGCACGGGAAGGTCGATCGGCTGGCCGTTCGCGGTCTCCAGCCGCAGCTCATGCAGGAAGACCGTGATCGGCTTGCCATCGCGCTTGGTCGCGATTTCGAAGGTCTGCTCGGCGATGACGGAAAAGCCGAGGTTTTCGAGCACCGGCACCCGCTTGCTGAGCGAGATCGGCTCATCGAGCTGATAGAGCGTCACCTGAAGCTCGTTCGGCGGCGACCTGCGCTCGCGGAAAAAATCGATGCCGACCGGCAGCTCAGGCGAAAGTTTTTCGATCCGGTCGATATCCTCCAGCGCCCGCTCCGGCGGATTGGAGTCTTCATAGCCGGGCGGGAAGGCCTCGCCGAAGCGGCCGAGAATGCCATTGGTGCCGCGGCCATAATGGCGCCGGATCAAAGTCTGCAATTCATCGCGCCAGGTATGGACGAAGCCCTGCACTTCGGCTTCGAGAGCGTCCTCGGAGACGTCGGCAATCGAGCCCTCGTCGCGCCAGACAACGACATGCAGCCGCACCAGCGGCCCGACCGTGAAGACGGGCGTGAATTCGGTCAGCCGCGCATCGAAGGACTTCTCCAGCAGCCCGACGATTTTCTGGCGGACGTCGGTGGTGTAGCGCTCGCGCATGACATAGATGAGCACCGAGGCGAAGCGGCCGAATTCATCGCGCCGGACGAAGACGCGGGTGCGCGGCATCAATTCGAGGCGCAGGATGGCATCGGAAATCTCGGCGAGCTGATCGACCGAGATCTGGAAGAGTTCGTCGCGCGGGAAGGTTTCGAGGATGTTGGTCAGCACGCGGCCGGAATAGCTGTTCGGCCCATTGCCGAGCCGCCGGAACACCTGCTCGATCTTGTGCCGCAGAAACGGCACCTGGCTGAGCGAGGCGTTGTAGGCGGTCGCCGAGAACAGCCCGACGATGCGCAATTCGCCGGTCAGCTTGCCGTCATCCGAATAAAGCTTGATGCCGATGGAATCGACATGCACGCGGCGCTGCACCGGCGACAGGAAATTGCCCTTGGCGATCAGCAGCAGGGCCGGCGCACTGAACAGCTCGCGCGCGATCGGGCTCATCTCACTCGCAGCCCCTGTCCGGCGCAGCACATGCAAGTCGGGATCGCGCAGCAGGCCCATGCTGGCATCGTGCTTGACTTCGAGCTGCGGTCCGTCCGCGCCGACCGAGAAGGCGTATTCGCGCAGGCCCAGAAAGATGAAATGCCCGTCGGCGAGCCAGCGCAGGAATTGCAGCGACTCCGCCAGCTCGTCCACGGCGATCGGCGGCGGCGCGGCGACATAGGCGTCGATGGTGTGCTGGAGCCGTTCGGCCATCGCCCCGCGATCGGCGACGACCGTCCGCACGTCCTCGAGGATCTTGGCCAGTTTGCGCAAGAGATCGTCACGCGCCGCATCGCCGTCGAGCGGATCGATCTCGATATGCAGGAAGCTTTCCGTGTCGGTGCCGCTATCGCCGCCATTGGCGGCCGAAAGCTGCGTCACCACGCCGGCGGCGTCGCGGGTGACGTTGAAGATCGGGTGTGCGACGAAGCGCACGGTCAGGCCGCGATCGATGATCTCGGCCAGGAGCGACGACAGCAGGAACGGCATATCGTCATTGACCGCCTCGATTACCGTCACCGGCCCAAGCGCGGCGTCGCTGTCGAAATCATAGGCGCGCAGCTTATGGCCACCGGCAGGGCGCTCGGTAAAGAAGGCGAAGGCGTTGACGGCGAGCTGCGCCAGCTCGGAGGGCGGGGCGTGGTCGCCGTCGACCCCCGTTCCGGCAAACAGCGCCGACGTGAACTCCGCCGCAAGCCGCCCATCCGGCCCGCTTGCGGAAACGGCCTGCTGCACGGCCTGTGAAATTGCGGAGATATTGATTTCGTTCATCTTCCAGCCCTAGACCCTACTCGGCATCGCTGCCTTCACGAAAACAGACACCCTGTCCGAGCCTGACCGCCGCCGCAAGGCAAAATGATGAATTCATAAGCAGAGCCGGACGCCGCGCCGAGGCAACTTTACCACCTTGTGGATAATCGAAAATCCTGTCGTGCTAATGAATGCCCGCTCTGGGAGTGTTACCTAATCATTTACGCGCAATAGGTGTATCGCAGATGCTGTTGGATCAGCAGCCACGGGCGCCGTCCGGCCTTGCCGCGACAGCAACCTCTCAGGCCGCTATTCGCAAGGTGTGCATCGGGATTTGCACGGCGGGGCGGCCGCAATTGCTCGCGAAATGCCTCGCTTCGCTCGTCCGGCAGCAGGCGCCGCCCGGACATGAGATCACGCTTGTGGTCGTGGATAATGACACGCCGCCGCGTGCGGCCCCCATCGTCGAAGCCGCTGGCGCACATGCGCGTTTCCCGATGCGGCATCTGCACGAACCCGTACGGGGCATTCCCTATGCGCGCAATCGCGTGCTGGACGCGGCGCTGGCGCTCGGGGCGGATTGGGTCGCCTTCATCGATGACGACGAGGCGGCGAGCCCGGATTGGCTGGATAAGCTGATCGGCGCCGCAGAACGCTATAAGGCGGACGTCATCCAGGGCGCCGTGTTGCGCCATTACCAAGGCCGCGTGCCGTTCTGGGCCGTTCCGGCGCCGCCCGAATTGCGCGAAGGCGAGGGCATGAAATTCGCCGCCACCAGCAATGTGCTGTTCGCCGCAAGTCTGATCCGCGCGGACGGCCTGGCTCTGCGCTTTGACGAGGCCATGGCGGTCAGCGGCGGTGAGGACACCGATTTCTTCCTGCGCGCCCGCCTGCGAGGTGTCAGCATCACTTTCTCCGAAGAGCCGTTCGTCACCGAGGAAGTCCACCCGGAACGCTTGAGCTTCGCCCGCCAGATGGGCCTCGCCTACCGCACCGGCGCCAACGACGTCTATATCAAGCGCAAGCTCTATGGCGGCATCCGCATCTTCCTCCGCCGCCTGCCGCAGATTCTGCTGCGCCTGCTGCGAGGGATGCTGCAATTGCTGCTTTCGCCGCTGCTTGCGCCGTTCGGCCTCGACCGCTTCAAGCGGGCAGCGCTGACCGGCGGACGCCACGTCTTCAAGAGCGCCGGCGTCATCGCCGGATTGCTGCGGGTGCGGCCCAGCCCTTACCGGAAGATCGATGGCTATTGAAGCGGCGCGCCGCTCTACAGGATATTATGCGAGCCGTCGCAATAGGGCTCGTCGGAGGTCTGCTTGCAGCCGCACAGATTCACCGCCTCGGTGCGCGGCGCGGTGAACAGCAGCGGCTCGATGCCGGTGCCCTTGTGCGAGTCGTCGCAAAAAGGCTGGCGCGAGGACATGCCGCAGCGGCACCAGCGATAGGTGCGGCCCTCGACGAGTTCCACCAGATAGGGGCTCAATTGCGCGGCGACGGGCTCTGCCATGACGGGTCTCCCTCTGGGCTGGCCGCCTCGGCACCGCCAGCTCCTTCCCTCGCCATGCCATTACCCAGCGTCCGCGCGAAATGCAAGCCGCGCATTGACCGGATTGCAAGGCGCTCACGCCCCCGAGCGGCCCTTATGCGCGGAGGCGAGCCAGCCGACCAGCTCTTTCGTCACATCGTTGAAGCCCGTCTGCAGCGCGGCGACGCCGTTGGCCGGATCGTCGCTGGCGACGGGCAGGCGCGCGGTGAACTCGCGGGTGGCGATGACGCGCCCACGCTGATCCTGCGCCAGCTTGGCGAACAGCGTCACGACCGCCGAAGCGCTGCCCTTCTCCACCTCGACCTGGAACTCTCGGATCTCGATGGCCACGCTGTAATCGCCGTCGAGGCTGTCCTGGGTGGTCAGCACGGCGCGGAAGCTCTTGGTGTCCTGCATCGCCTCGACCAGACGCGCCTGCACCAGCGCCGTCAGCCGGTCGCTCCAGGCGGCGTCCTCGAAATAGGACAGCCGTCCGCCGGGCGCCATCACGACGATGCGGTCGGTGTCGATGGCGCGCATGGCGGTCGGACGCTGCACGGTGAGTTGCACCGGCCAGCGCGCGGCGCTCGCGGCGGTCATGTCGGGCGCGGCAAGATTATAGGTGGCTGGCGGCGCTGAGCCACCGACACCGGCGAATGCACAGCCGCCAAGGGCCAGGCAAACCAAGCTTGCGCGTACAAATGGAAGTACGTTCATGCCCCTCTACGTATTTTGCCCCGGTTTTCAGCCCAGGCTAGACCTAGCACGGAAGCCTCCCCTGTCAAATCATTGTTGGCCGGGCTTATATTCCGGCACTTGCGAGCCGCCGAAGATCAGGGTCGACGGATTGGCCTCGACTTTTTGCAAGACGCGATCCAGATTTTCCGCCAAACGCCTGCCATCGCGCATGAAAAGCTCGAATTCCTTCATGCTGCGCTTGGCCTGTCCGGTCAAACCGTCGGCCTGATCGCCGAGCGTCTTGTCCAATTTCTCGGCCAGCTTACGGAAAGATTGCGCCGCCTGTTGCGCTTGGGTCACAAAACTGTCAGGTCCGCCGGCGAGCGAGCCGGTGAACTGGTCGACCGCGCCGTTCAGCTTCACTGCCAGCCCGTCGAATCGCTCCGACAGCTTGCGCGCATTGGTGATGACGGCAGCGACCTCGTCCTTGTTGGAGTCCAGCATGGCTGTGAACGCCTCGACATTCTTCGTCGTGCTGGTGATCATCTTCTCATTGGCGGCGATCAGATCGTTCAGCCGCACGAACAGCGCATTGGCGTTGCCGATCGCCTCGGGGACACCGCCCATGATCGAGCCGGAGCCGGTGTCGTCGGCATAGATGACGGGATAGGCCTCGCCTGGCTTGGCGGTCAGCATCGGCGCATTGGGCGAGCCGGGCGACAGCGACAGCCCGACCCATCCGGCCAGACCCTGCTGCAGCACTTGGGCGCGCGTATCTTCCCGCACCGGCGTGCCCTCGGCGAGGGCGATCACCACCTTCACCTTGCGGGTGTCCTCCGGCAGGATGCCGAGCGAGGTCACCGTGCCGACGCGCAATCCGTTGAAGGTCACGGCGGAGGCTTCGACCAGCCCTTGCACCGAGCCGGAGAAGATCACGTCATAGCGCCTGGCATTGCCGCCATTGACGTAATTATCGATCCAATAGACGAAGCCGAACACCGCGCTCAGCATCAGGATGACGAAGCCGCCGACGATCAGATGATTTGCTTTGGTTTCCATTCTGCCTCACCGATGCGCGGCGCGAGCCCGCTCTCCGCAAAAATATTCCTGCACCCAGGGGTGCCCGGGGTTGGTCACCAGCTCCTCCGGCGTGCCGCTGCGCACGACCTTGTGGTCGGCGACGACGGCGACGCGGTCGCAGATGGCGAAGATGCTGTCGAGGTCGTGGGTGACCATGTAGACCGTCAGTCCCAGCGTCTGCTGCAAGCTGCGGATGAGCTGGTCGAAGGCGGCGGCGCTGATCGGGTCGAGGCCGGAGGTCGGCTCGTCGAGAAAGACGATCTCCGGATCGAGCGCCAGCGCCCTGGCGAGCCCCGCGCGCTTGCGCATGCCGCCGGAAAGCTCGGACGGGTATTTGTGCGCGGCGTCGAGGCTGAGGCCGACCATGGCGAGTTTCAGGAAGCCGAGTTCGTCCATCGCCGATTTCGGCAGCTTCAACTGCTCGCGCATCGGCACCTGTACGTTCTGCAAAACCGTCAGCGAGGAGAACAGCGCCCCGTCCTGGAACAGCACGCCCCAACGCCGGTCGAGCCGCAGCCGGGCGCGCCAGTCGAGCGCCGCGAGGTCCTGGCCAAAAACTTCGACATTGCCATTGTCGGCCGGAACCAGCCCGGTGATGCAGCGCAAGAGCACCGATTTGCCCGTGCCTGACGCGCCCGCAAGGCCGAGCACCTCGCCGCGATAGACGTCGAGATCGAGATTCTTGAAGATCTGCTGGCGGCCGAAGCGCTTCGACAGGCCGCGGATGCGGATGACGGGCTCGCCCCGTTGATAGCGCTCCATCAGTAGCCGCTCGCGGAGAGATACATGGCGAACATCGCATCGAATATGATGACGAGGAAGATCGCCTTCACCACCGAGCTGGTCACATGCGTGCCGAGCGATTCCGCGCTCCCCGATACGCTCATGCCTTCGAGGCAGCCGACGAGGCCGATGATCAGCGCGGCGAGCGGCGCCTTGACGAGGCCGACCAGCAGGTGCCGGAGGCTGACAGCGTCATGCAGCCGGTCGATATAGGCGGGGATGGAAATATCGAGATAGACCATCGCCATCAGCCCGCCGCCCGCAAGGCACATGATGTTGCCGATGAAGGCCAGGATCGGCAGCGCCACGATCAGCGCGGCGACGCGGGGGAGGACCAGCGTCTCGATCGGATCGATGCCGAGCGTGCGCATGGCGTCGATCTCCTCGCGCATCTTCATCGAGCCGATCTCGGCGGTGAAGGCCGAGGCCGAGCGTCCGGCGACCATGATCGCGGTGAGCAGGATGCCGACTTCGCGCAGCGCCAGAATGCCGACCATGTCGACGGCGAAGGGCTCGGCGCCGAAGGTGCGGAGCTGCAACACGCCCTGCTGGGTGATGACCGCGCCGATGAGCAGGCAGATCAGCGCGATGATCGGCACGGCGCGCAGGCCGGTATGCTCGATATGATGGATGAAGGCGGTCCAACGGAAGCGCCAGGGCCGCATGGCGGTGCGAAAGGCGCAGGCCGTCGTCGCGCCGAGGAAGGCGGTGAGCTGAACGAGGTCGCCGACGGCCTTCAGCACCGCATTGGCGGCATCGCCGAACAGCGGCACGACCGGGCCGCGCCTGATGCGCGCGGGTTTCTCCGCCACCGTATTGTCGCCGACCACGCCGAGCAGGATTTGTTGCTTCTCGGAGGCGCCCTTGAACGCCGCCGGAATCCCCGCCGCCTCAAACTGCTTCTTCAGATGATGCAGCATCCAGGCACCGGCGGTGTCGAGATCTTCGACGATGGAGAGATGAATTTCAGCTTCGCCGATTTCGCGCTTGCGGCCGTCGATGTTCAGCGCCTTAATCTCGGCGTCGAGGCGGGCGAAATCCTGCACGCACCAGCGCCCGGCCGGAGCCACGCGCAAGGTCCGCCCCTGCAGATTGACGCGGAGCGCGGGGGCGCTGGCGCCGGCATTCGCCGCGATGTCGAGCATAAACGGTCTGCTTATGGTAAAGAATGGCCTTCGCCGCGACCTTGCCAATAAAACTGAGGCGGGTCTATGGCCTGTCGCGCTTATGCCGCTTTTTACGCTTTGGAGTCGAGACATGGTGGGACCGCTGACGGTGACGGCGCGGATCGAATCCTGGCCGATCGCGGGCGGCTTTACCATCGCGCGCGGCGCGAAACGCGAGGCGGTCGTCGTGGTAGCCGAGATCGGCGACGGGCGTGTGACGGGCCGAGGGGAGTGCGTGCCCTATGCGCGCTACGGCGAGAGCGCCGAGGCGAGTTTGGCGCAGATCGAGGCGGCGCGGTTTACGGATCGCCTGTCACTGGCCGAGGCATTGCCTCCGGGCGCGGCGCGGAATGCGTTGGATTGCGCCCTCTGGGATTTCGAGGCGAAGTCGCGCGGGGTAACGGCTTTTGCGCTGGCTGGACGCAATGAACCCGGTCCCGTGCTGACGGCCTATACGATCAGCCTCGCTACGCCGGAAATAATGGCCGCCAAGTCGAAGGAGGCGGCGAGATTTCCGCTGCTCAAGCTGAAGCTCGGCGGCGAGGGCGACGCCGAGCGGCTGCGGGCCATTCGTGCTGCCCGCCCCGATGCGCGCCTCATCGCCGACGCCAATGAGGCATGGCGCCCGGAGATGGCGGCAGCATTGCTCGCCGTCTGCGCTGAAATCGGGGTCGAACTGGTGGAACAGCCCTTGCCCGCAGGCAACGATACCATTCTCGCCGAAATCGACCGTCCGGTGCCCGTCTGCGCCGATGAATCGGTGCATACGGGCGGCGATCTGGCCGCGCTCGCGGGACGCTATGACGCCGTCAACATCAAGCTCGACAAAACCGGCGGCCTCACCGAAGCGCTCGCGATGGCCGATCGCGCCCGCGCGCTCGGGCTGAAGATCATGGTCGGATGCATGGTCTCGACCTCGCTCGCCATGGCCCCTGCCCTGGTGCTGGCGCAAGGCGCCGACTGGGTCGATCTCGACGGCCCGCTGCTGCTGGAGCGCGACCGCGAGCCGGGCCTCGCCTTCGACGGCCCGCTCATTCTGCCGGCACCGCCCGCGCTATGGGGGTGAGGATCAGACCGCCGCGCCAGCGGCGCTGCAAAAGGATGCTCGCCGCCAGCCCGACCGAAGCGAGAACCGCCATCGCCAGATATGCGCCGCCGCCGAAATTCCGGTAGAGCGGCCCCGCCGCCAATGAAGCCGATCCCATCACCACCCCTGCCGTGACCGAGGCGTAAAGCCCTTGCGCCGACGCCGCCAGCCGCTCCGGCAGGGCCTTGCTCATGAACTGCATCGCGCCAAGATGCGCCGCACCGAAGGTTAGACCATGCAGCGTTTGCGTCAGGAACAGCACCGGCAATGGCGGGGCGTAGGCCGTGATCGTCCAGCGCAGCACCGCCGCGCCTCCCGCCAGCACCAGCAATTGCGCCGGCCCGAAATAGCGCGAGACCAGAGCGCCATAGCCGAACAGCACGATCTCGGCGATGACACCGATGCCCCAGAGGGCGCCGATCACGGTGGGCGAAATGCCGTCCGCCTGCCAATTCAGCGTGCCGAAAATGTAATAGACCGCGTGGGCCGCCTGGATGGCGCTGGTCGCCGCCAGGAACAGCCAGACCATCGGCGAGCCGACGAGCTGCCCGAGATCGGCGAGCCGCAATTTCGGCAGCGGCAAACCGTCGCCCGCGACCGGCTTCACGTCCGGCAGCACGTAAACCGTAACCACCACCGAGACGGCAGCGGCGACGAAGCTCCACAAAGCCGCGACCGGTCCCCAGAGGCCGACCGCCGCGCCCGCGCCGACCGTCATGGCGATATAGCTGAACGAGCCCCACAGCCGCATCCGGCCATAATCGGCCTTGCCGTTGCGCGCGCCGGTCAGGGCGACGGCATCGGTCAGCGGAATGACGGACATCCAAAACAGCGTGAACAGCAGGATAACCGCGAAAATCTGCGGAAATCCATCGGTGGCGGGCAGCAGCAGCACCGACAAAAGGGCGCTCCAGGCCAGCCATTTCAGCAGCATCACCGGCCGTCCGGTTCGGTCCGCCATGAAGGTCATGAGGGGCGTGAAAATGGCCCGGACGAACACCGGCACGGCGTAGATCAATGCGATCTGCGCATCGTCCACGCCCCGCCAGCGCAGCCAGACCGGCAGGAACGGCATGTAGCAGCCGACGATGAAAAAGCTCGCGACATAAAAGGCGGAAAGCCGCCAGGCGAAGCCCGGATCGCGGGCCTCCGCCATAGATTCATTCATCCGCTGCACGGGGTATTAAACCAATCGCTAATTGTTTGGACCCATAGTCTGGGGCGTGGGATCGCGCCCATTTCCGTAACGTCAGCCAAGCGTAAGACCCAATGATGCCGTCACCGCCGTCATCTATTACAGCGATTACGACCGATTACGACGCCATCGAGCGCGCAATCCGCGAGACGAGCCGTGGCCGCTGGTTCCTGGCCTGCTATCTCGAGCGCAATCGCTCGGCCGAAACCAATATGCTGCTCGCCGCCATCGGCAAACTCGAATCGGCGATGCGCGAAAGCGGCAAGGTCGTCGATGATGGCAGTCCGCTCGATACGCTCGCCACTTTGCGCGAGGCGATCGGCCAGGCCCGCAGCGATATGGCGCAGATGCCGGGCGTATCGGGCGAGGTCACGGCGCTGCCCGTCCGCCGCTTCAGCTTCGAGACCATCCCCGCCGCGCTTGGCGAGGAGACCCGCGTCATTCGCGACGCCGCCGCGAGCATTCACAGCGCGGCCTATGCGTTGCAGGCTGCAGGCGTGTTCCAGGGCGTTGCCCGGCAGATCCGCGAGCGCGCCGAGGAGATCGAGCGGGCCTGCGGCGCGCAGGAGACCGTCGTCATCCGCGCCGAACGGATGTCCGCGCTGCTGAGCGAGATCGAAGCCGAGCTGATGAGCGTGTTCGACGATCGCGATGATGCGCGCAATAGCGAGTATTATTCCGGCGAGATCCGCGATTTCGTCCGCAGCCGCGATTTCGAGCGGCCGATCCCCGACGGTGTTGCCGAGGAAATTTCCGCCGCGCTCAGCATCGACGAAGGCGACTATCGCGGGCCTTCGCGCTCGGTCTAGACGCAGCGCCTCAATCGCAATACGCAGCCAGACTCCCACTCCCCACGGGCAATGGGAGTGAGTTCGGCTGCGGTTTGCAGGTGCTTTGTCTGAACCGAAATGCTGCGCCGTCGGCCCCTGCCCCGACCAGCATCTTTGGCGCGGACCATTCACAAACGCAAATCACGGGCACAAGAAGCCGGACCGGCGCGACGCTAAGCGCGCCGCAGATCAGACCACCAGCCGCCCGCTGGCATGGCCGAGCACCAGATAGATGCGCCCCGTCTCGGAGGTGAGATGCGTCTGCACGGTCCGGCCCTTCGGGTCGGCTTTGCTGGCATCCTGCAGCATCCGCTCGAAATCGGCGAGGTAGCGGTCGACGATGTGACGGAAAGTGGTGTCGTTCTCGTAGCGGCGCTGAACCTGTTCGAAGGTCGCCTGACCTTCGCGGTTGTAGATGCTGCGGCTGATGATGTGCCGCTCGCCCTTGTTGTAGCGCATCCACACCTCGGCGGCGACCTGCTCGTCGACGGCGGAGGCGATGTCCTTCATGTCGAAGATCATCGGGGTGGATTCGGGCTTGCCGCGGCCGGCGTCCATCGGAGCGGCGACCGGCGGCATGCCGTAAGAATCGTCGCCCCTGCCGCCACCGCCGCCGAAACCGTCATCCGAGCGGGAGGCGCGGGCCAGCAGATCGCCCAGCGACCATTTCGCCGAGCCGCCCATGTCCGGAACCGGCGCCGGGCTGCCGATCACCGGCGGACGCCCCATCATATCGAAATCGGACTGCGAGTCCCGGTGCGGAGGCTGGCTTTCCATGCGCTCCATGAGGCCGGCGCTGACCGCTTCCAGCGAATCATGCCCGTGCGGCGCGCCCCAATCGTCGGCATAGCCGCGCGGCGCCTGGGGCGGCGGGGCGTCGCGGCGCATCGGGTCATGCTGCGGCGGCATCGTCATGTCGCGATTGTCCGGCTGCTGCATGCGCGGCGGACGGCCCTGCTCGGGCGGCTGCTGGCGCGCGAGCGGCGGCAGGGGCTGCTGCTGAGTTGGCTGCTGCGGCGGCTGCGGCTGTTCCGGCTTGGAAACCTGGTTGGAATAGCCGTGGCGCGAGGTGAGCTCGGTCAGCGAGTCGAGGGCGGAAAGCTGGTCCTGCAGCGCCCGGCGCATGGCCTTGGCGCTCTCCTTGGTGGCCTCGGGCAAGGCTTTGGCCTGCCGCTTCAGCTCGGTCTGGGTCATCTCCAGCTCGCTGGCGGCCTGATGGGTCGCGCCGCGCACCTGCTGCGTGGTTTCATTGAAGCTGTTGGTGAAGCCGGAGAGCTGGTTGGAGACCTGTTCCGAAAGCGAGGAGAAGCTGGATTTCAGCTCCGAGATGGCGCGGGACGTATGCGCCTGCGCCTCGGCCCGCAGTCGTTCGAGATCCTTAACCGCCGTCTGCGACTTGTCGGCGCTGTCGCGGGCCAGCATCTCCGTCACCTGCCGGGCGCGGACCTCGGCCTGGGCCAGCGACTGCTCCAGCATGTTGGAATAGTTGTGCATCATGCGGTCGAGTTCGACGGCCCGGCCGTTGATGCCCTCGATCATCTTGGAGAGCTGGGCCTGGCGCGACTCCATCATCGAGTCGACCTTGGTGTTCTGCGATTCGAGCTGGCGGGCGGCGCTGATGATATTGGCGCCCTGGTCCTCGAAGCGCTTGGTCAGCGTGTGGATTTGGGTGAGGAGGCCGTTCGAGACCTCCTTCAGCATGTTCGCATGGGCCCCGAGCGCGTCCGAGGAGCTGCCCGAACCGCGCGCCAGCTCTTCCACGGCGCGCTGAATCTGCGTCGTCGAGGTGGTGACCACATGCTGGATCGAGCCGGCCTGCCGCGACAGCGATTTCTCCATCGCCCGCGAATGTTGCTCCAGCGTCTCGCGGATGTTGCCGGTATAGCGCGACACCGACGCGTCGAGCGACTTGGTGCGCTCGGCGAGGGTGGCGTCAAAGGCCTGGGCGCGGCGGCCGAGGATGGTTTCGAGGGCTTGTGTGCGTTCGGCCAGGGAATCGTCGATCACGCGGCTTTGCTCGCTCAACACGGTTTGCAGCATCTTCGTTCGGTCGTGCAGCGAAGTGTTAAGCGATTCCGTGCGTTGTGCCAGCGCGCCTTCCAATGCCGACAGATTTTTCGTCGCACCCTCGATGATGCCGCTGAGGCGGGTCTGCTCGCTGCCGAGCCGTTCGAGCAGCACCGGGATTTCGCGGCCGACGCGCTCGCTCATGCTCATCACGGAGGCGACGAGATTGTTGCCCTTGGCGGAGATGGCGGCTGCCGTGCGGTCGGAGGTTTCCTGGATCGAGCGGGTAACTTCGAGGCCCGAGCGATGGAGCTGCTCGGCCGCCTGGGCGCCGTGCTTGACGAGCTGTTCGGTAATGCGCGCGCCGCGGTCGGCGAGCTTCTCGTCGATGACCGAGCCGGCGGCGGTGACGGCGGCGGTGATCTTGTTGCCGCGGCTGGCCAGCGTATCGGCGAGCGTCGAAGTGGCCTGAGTCATGGCCTGGCTGGCGCGCTCGCTGGCCGCGCTGATTTCGCGCGTCACATGCGAGCCGATGCCGCGCAGCGCCTCGCTGACGCGGTCGCTGTTATTGGCAAGCGCCTCACGCTCGCTGGCCAGTTCGTTGATGAGGTTGCGGATGCGGTTTTCGTTTTCGCTATAGGACCGCTCCAGCGCCGCGACTTCATTATGCACCAGCGCTTCGAGTTCGCCGGCGCGGCCGAGCGCACGCGAGATCGCGTCGTTCATGGCGGCGACCTGGCGGCGCACCGTCTGGCCGAGCGAGGCGACCGACTGCTCGGCCATCTTGTCGGGCTCGGCGAGGCGAATGGCGACCTCTGTCATGGCCGAGGACATCAGCCGCAATTCCTGGGCGCGCCAAACGAGGATGGCGAGGAACCAGAACAGCGCGATCGGGATGATGATGGTGGCGATGACGGCGACGATGGAGGGCGTCGAGAACACATCGGAGAGACTGGTGATGCCGTCCGGGTTCTTCGAGATCACCGACCAGGCGATCAGGCAGCCGAGCACGAACCAGATCGCGGACGCCGCCAGCGCGATGTAGAAGGGCGATTTCGAGGGGCGCTGCTGGAGGGCGTAGACCAGCCCGCCGATCGAGGGCATATCGTCATTGGCGGCGATGGCGCGCACCGGCCCGGCCTGGGCGCGGGAGACGGACGCGCCGCGCGGCGACTGAGTCGCGACGGCGGCCGATCCTCTGACGGCAGCCTGCGTTCCCGGTGCCCTGCCGGCGGCGGGAGGAAGCTTCTTGCCGGCCGGAGCGCCGGAACTCTCCTGCGATTCGCCGGAGTTTTCCGCCGCCAGATTGTCCCGGGAAACGACTGAGTCAGCGCCGTTATCGCGGGATTTTGCCGGTTTTTGAGACATTCCGCCGTCCTAATCAAAGGTGAATGCGTGTCATGCAGGGTGGGATAGCACAGGAAAGGTCCCTCACGGAATCCGTTATACTTTAAACGGCCGAGTTGCAAGACAGAGCGTGCCGCAACCCACTGAATTCCCCCCGGTGCTTACGCCTTACTCGCCGATCACACCACTCCGTTGCCAAAGAGCACTACCCAGTAAAAAAAGCAAAATTGGCCCCATAGAAAGAGATCTTCTTTTACCCAGAATTTGAGGCTAAAAAAAGATGAATCTCTCCAGGCGTGCCATAAGTAGTGACCGCTAGGCGCCTGGAAATGCGGGATTTTTCCTTGGCCCGCGCCGCTCTGGCCAGAAACTTTTATGGGGCAGCCGAAAAACATAAAAGGGTCAAATTGGGCCGCTTACCTCGCATTGAACACAGCTTGACAGCCTGTAGTTGATAAGCTTGCTTCTGCGCAGCCCTAAGTGGTGGCGCCGGGCAGGCTTTTTGATTTATTCGCGAGGGAGACAGAATGGAACTGAGTTTGCAGCATGGCCGTGAGCCGGAGATCGAAATGGAAACGCATGTCGCCTTTCGTCACCGGCCGGTCGATCTCGCGCATCTGTCGCGCTACACCATGGGCAACAGCGCGGTCGAACGCGAGGTGCTGGAGCTGTTCCGCCGGCAGACCGGGCTGTATTTCGACAAGCTGTCGCGCGCCGCGGACGGCGATGCGTGGCGCGAGGCGGCCCGCGTGCTGAAGGCGTCGGCCCGCGGGGTCGGCGCATGGCAGATCCTGCAGACGGCGGACGCCGCCGAACAGCTCAGCTTCGACGGTCCGCAAGCCTCGCGCGACGACATTCTGCGCACCCTCGCCAACCAGATCCGGGACGCCAATTTGTTCATCGCCAGCGTGCTTTAAGCCCTTCCAGCCCCTTCCCGTCACCGCCCTCGGCCGCGCGCCCCGAAATACCCGGGCGCCGTTTTGATTTTTGGCGGTGTGCGAGACGGAAAACGGGCTGGAAGCGGGGCGTCCGATCGCCTATATACCGCTCCGGGTGCATTGCCTCGGCAGGCCGGTTGCGCCTTGCCCTCCAACTGGACTGGACCGACGCCACGATGCCCAAGATCACCTATATCGATCACGAAGGCCGCGACTTCATCGTCGATGGCGAAGTCGGGCAGACGGTGATGGAAACGGCGATCAAGCACGACGTGCCCGGCATCGTCGCCGAATGCGGCGGCGCCTGCTCCTGCGCCACCTGCCATGTCTATGTCGATCCTGCCTGGCGCGAAACCACCGGCGAGCCGTCGCAAATGGAAGAGGACATGCTGGATTTTGCCTTCGATATCCGCCCGGAAAGCCGGCTGAGCTGCCAGCTTCGCATCTCCGATGCTTTTAACGGACTAATCGTTCGGATTCCCGAACACCAGGGTTGAGCTTTTCCGCTCAGCCTCTTAATTATCCGGTGAGCGCGCCGGAGAGCATGGCCGCGCCGCACTTGGTTTCGAGGGCGTGACAGATATGAACGGCGATTCTCCCATTCAGACGGACGCGATCATCATCGGCGCTGGCCCGGTCGGCCTGTTCGCCGTGTTCGAGCTGGGCCTGCTCGACATCAAGTCACACGTCATCGACATTCTGGACCGCCCCGGCGGCCAATGCGCCGAGCTCTATCCCGAAAAGCCGATTTACGACATCCCTGCCCTGCCCATCGTCACCGGCCAGGAACTGACCGACCGGCTTTTGGAGCAGATCAAGCCGTTCCACCCGACCTTCCATTTCAACGAGCGCGTCGACAGCCTGACCCGGACCGAGGACGGTTTCGAGCTCGCGACCGATGGCGGCATACGCTTCCGCGCCAAGGTGGTGGTGATCGCCGCCGGCGGCGGCTCATTCACGCCGAAGCGCCCGCCGCTCGAAGGCATCGAAGGCTTTGAGGGCAAATCGGTTTTCTATGCCGTCAAGCGCATGGACGAGTTTCGCGGCCGCGACGTGGTGATCGTCGGCGGCGGCGATTCGGCGCTCGACTGGACGCTGAATCTGCAGCCCATCGCCAAATCCATGACGCTGATCCACCGCCGCGACGAGTTCCGCGCCGCGCCCGATAGCGTGAAGAAGATGCGCGAGCTGGTCGCGAGCGGCGCCATGCAGCTCCGCATCGGCCAGGTGACGCAGCTACGCGGCGCCGACGGGCAGCTCGAAGGCTTGAGCGTGCGCGGTCAGGGCACCGAGGTGTTCGACCTCGCCTGCGACCGTCTGCTGCCGTTTTTCGGCCTGACCATGAAGCTCGGCCCGATCGCCGATTGGGGGCTGAACCTGGAAGAGAACCTGATCCCGGTCGACACCGAGAAATTCCAAACCTCCGAGCCCGGCATCTTCGCCATCGGCGACATCAACACCTATCCCGGCAAGCTGAAGCTCATCCTTTCCGGCTTCCACGAGGCCGCGCTGATGGCGCAGCAAGCCTATCACATCATCTTCCCGGGCAAGCGGCTGCTGTTCCAGTACACGACCTCGTCCTCCAACCTGCAGAAGAAGCTCGGCGTCATTTAGAGTGGGGGCGGGCTAAGTAAAAGCCGCCCGAGCGCCGCGATTGCCCTCAGCGTAAGCAATAAAATACGTCGCCCCGACCGTAGAGCCGGGGCCCACTAGCCCATCGCTGACCACGGTGCCCGCTGTGCCGCGAGTGGGTCCCGGTTCGGCCTGACGGCCGCCCGGGACGACGGGAGGAGTTCAGGCTTAGGATCGGGCGTTAGTCAGATCCGTCTGAACCGGCCCCACACCTGCAGCAGCGCCACAACCCGGCCCGCTTCCGCCCCAAAACTGAAGAAACCGTAACTTGACGGCTTGCCATAAATTGCGTTCGCTTTGCGGCGATGGCGCGGGGGCCGGGTGTGTTGCGTTGCAGGTCTTCGGATGCCGGCGTGGATCGTCATTCTGGTCTCGACCGCCTATGTCGGGATCCTGTTCATGGTGGCGTGGTGGGGCGACCGGCGCGCCGCGCGCGGCGACCTGTTCCGGCGCGGCGGCCTGGCCGCGATCTGCGCCTACGCGCTGACGCTCGCCATCTACAACACCTCCTGGAGCTTTTACGGCTCGGTCGGCCGGGCGGCGGCGAGCGGCTTCGATTTCCTGCCGATCTACATCGCGCCGACCTTCATCCTGCTGTTCTGCCAGCCGCTGCTTTTGCGCATCTACAGCATCACCAAGGCCTATCACGTCAATTCCATCGCCGACTTCATGGCCTCGCGCTACGGCAAGAGCCAGACCATCGCCGCCATCGTCACCATCGGCGCGCTGATCAGCGTGCTGCCCTATATCGCGCTGCAATTGAAGGCGGTCGGCGCCAGCTTCGACGTCGCCACCGGCACCCCTGGCGGGCAAAGCGCGCCATCCTCCGGCCTGCATGACACGCCCTTTGCCGTGGCGATCGCGATGGCGGCCTTCGCCATCATCTTCGGCGTCCGCCATGTGCAGGCGAGCGAGCATCATCGCGGCCTGATGCTGGCCATCGCCTTCGAAAGCCTCATCAAGATGGCCGCCTTCCTGACCGTGGCCGCCTTCATCGTCTTCGGCATGTTCGACGGCTTCGACGATCTCTTCAGCCGTGCGGCCTCGGATCAGAGGCTCAGCCGCCTGCTCGAGGTCGACCTCGGCAACCCGACCTGGTTCTCCGGCACGCTGATCTCGTTCTTCGCCTTCATCTGCCTGCCGCAGGCTTTTCACGTCGCCATGGTGGAGAATGAGTCGCCGGGCCATATGCGCTCCTCCCGCTGGCTCTATCCGGTCTATCTGGCCGCCTTCAGCCTGTTCATGGTGCCGATCGCCGTCGCCGGCATCGTGACCTTCGGCGGCGAGGTCAGCCCCGACACCTTCATGATCAACCTGCCGATCCATGCGCAGAGCCGGGCCATGACCTTGCTGTCCTTTATCGGCGGGTTCTCGGCGGCGACCGGCATGGTGATTGTCTCGGTGGTGGCGCTTAGCACCATGCTGTGCAACGACGTCGTCGTGCCCGCCATCATGCGCGCGGGCTATCGCGGCTTCGTGCTCGGCGGCGATGTCGGCTCGCGGCTTTTGATGATCCGGCGCATCGCCGTCGTCGCCGTGCTGCTGCTGGCCTACGCCGCGCACCGGCTGATCGACCAGAACTATCCGCTGACGCTGATCGGCCTCGTCTCCTTCGTCGCCATCGCCCAAATCGGGCCGGCCTTCATCGGCGGCCTCTATTGGCGGCGGGCCAACCGCTATGGCGCGGCGGCCGGCATTTGCATCGGCCTCGCGGTCTGGGCCTATACGCTGCTGTTCCCCTCGCTGGCGCAGGGCTTGCATTTCGTCGCCGACCTGCCCTTCGGTCCGGGATGGTTCCGCCAGAACGCGCCCTTCGCGACGGGCCAGCTTGACATTATCAGCTTCTCCAGCCTGTGGAGCCTGGCCGCCAATTGCGCCACCTTCTGCGCGGTCTCGCTGCTGACCTTCCAAAAGCCCATCGACCGCATCCAGGCCGAAGCCTTCGTCGGCTTCGAGACCGAGGGGCGCCCGGCGCAGGGCCGTTTGCGCGCGCTGGTGCGGCTGGAGGATCTGAAGGCGCTCGCCATCAGCTTTCTCGGCGCGGCGACGGCGGCGGCGGTCTTCGACGATTACGTCAGGCGGCGGCGGACCGGCGCGGGCGCGGCGGTCATGGACATGGGCTATGCCGATCTCGACGCTATCCGCTTCACCGAGCAGCTTCTTTCCCAGGCGATCGGCGCGGCCTCGGCCCGGGTGGTGATGGCGGCGGCGCTCGAGAACAGCACGCTGTCGCGCTTCGCCGCCAAGGAGATGCTGGACGAGGCTTCCGAAGCCCTGCGGATCAATCACACGCTGACGCGCGGAATGCTCGAGGGCATCCCGCAGGGGCTGTGCGCCTATGACGACAAGTTCCGCCTGACCGCCTGGAACAACCGCTTCCTGACCCTGCTGGATCTGCCGCCCGGCTTCGTCCAGACCGGCCTGCCGATCCAGCGCGTCATCGAGTTCAACCTGACGCGCGGCGAGCATGGCGGCGAGGCGCTGGCGGCTTTCATCGACAAGGTCGAGGCAGGAGCGCCGGGCCTGCGCTGGCCGTTCGTCTATCAGCGCACGCGGCTCGACGGACGGGTGATCGAGATCATTTTCGACCGGATGGCGGAAGGCGGCTATATCGCCACCTTCACCGATGTCACCGAACGGATGCAGGCGGCGGCGGCGCTGCGCGATGCCAAGGACCGGCTGGAGCTGCGCGTCGCGGAGCGCACCCAGGCGCTCGAAGCCGCCAAGGCCGACGCCGAGCTTGCCAATGCCGGCAAGACCCGCTTCCTCGCCGCCGCCAGCCACGACCTGCTGCAACCGCTGCACGCGGCGCGCCTGTTCGTTGCCGCCCTGGTGAGCAATTTGGCCAAGGACGCGCACGGCCCGGACGAAATCGCCGAGGTGAAGGGCCGCCAGGTCGAGCACGCGCTGAGCGCCGATGCCGCGCTGCGCTCGACCGAGCAACTGATCGAGAGCCTTTTGGACATTTCCTCGCTCGACACCGGCATCGTCCAGCCCAAGATCGAGCCGGTTTCGCTGAAAATCCTGCTCGGCCAGTTGAAGCGCGAATATTCCGTGCTGGCCGAGGAGCGCGGGCTGGATTTCCGGGTGGTCGCCAATGCCGGGATGATCGAGACCGATCCGGGCCTGCTGCGCCGGGTGCTGCAGAACATCCTGTCGAACGCCATCCGCTACACGCCGAAGGGCAAGATCGTGCTCGGCTGCCGCCATCGCGGCGACATCACCCGCATCGAGATCTGGGATAGCGGCGTCGGCATTCCGCCGGAACATCTCCGGTCCGTCTTCGAGGAATTCAAGCGGCTGGACGATACCCCGGCCGGCGATCGAGGCCTCGGCCTCGGTCTCGCCATCGTCGACCGCACCTGCAAATTGCTCGGCCATCGCATCGAAGTGCGCTCCGAACAGGGCTCCGGCTCGGTGTTCTCGGTGCTCGTCCCGCGCCTCCGCCGGCCCGAGGCGGAGCCCCCCGCGCCCGCCCGTCCGACGCATGACGCGCTCGCCTCGCGTCCGCTGACGGTGCTGTGCATCGACGACGAAGAGGCCGTCCGGCGCGGCACCAAGGCGCTGCTGCAGGAATGGGGCCATCGCTGCATCGCCGCCGCCGATGCCGAAACCGCCCTCGCTGCCCTCGCCGGCCGCATTCCCGACGCCGCGCTGCTCGACTATCATGTCGGCGCGGGCCGCACCGGCCTGCAGGTGGCGGCCGAGCTGCAAGCCCGCTGGGGGCGCGGTATCCCCATGGCGCTGGTGACCGCGAACGGCTCCGAGGCCGTGATAGAGCAGGCGCGGGCGCAAAGCTGCGAGGTGCTGCTCAAACCATTGAAACCGGGCGCGCTGCGGCGCTGGCTGATCAGCACGGCCAGCCGCTCGCTCGTGCCATGAACCGCCGGGACCGCCCATGACCACCGTGCCGCCCGAAGCCGGGCTCTGCCACCCGACCCGTATCATCATCGGCGACGATCACCCCTTGGTGCTCGGCGCCCTCTGCGGGGCGATGCAGGAAGTCTGGCCGGAGCTCGAAGTCGTCCAATGCCTGACGCTCGCCGAGGTCACGGCGGCGGCCGACCGCGCCAAGCACCATGTCGATCTGATCCTGCTCGACGTCCGGATGCCCGGCGCGAACGGCCTGGACGGGCTGACCGCGCTGCTGGCGCGCTATCCGGCGACGCCGCTGCTGGCGATCTCCGGCTATGGCGACCCGGACATCATCCGCCGCATTCTCGGCGCGGGGGCATCGGGCTTCATCTCGAAGAACATGGAACTCGAGGAGATGCTGCTCGCCATCACCAAGGTGCTGCAGGGCGAGATCTGGGCGCCGGAGATCCAGCGCGAAACCGGACCCGCCCATGAATCATCCGAGGCCGAGCGGGCGCGCCGCATCGCGAGCCTCTCGGCCCAGCAATTGCGCATCCTGCGCCGGATCATGGAGGGGCGGCTGAACAAGGAAATCGCCGCCGAGCTCAACATCGCCGAGCAGACGGTGAAGATCCACGTCTCCAACATTTTCCGCAAGCTGGGCGTCCGCACCCGCACCCAGGCCGCCGTCGCCGCGCAGGATGTGATCGCGCCGGACGGCTGACAGGCGGCGACCCGCTCCGGGCTCGCGCAGCGCTTTGGCGCAGCCCTGCCCTCTCCCACAAGGAGAGAGGGCTATGGCCGTCGCGGGCGAGGTGCTGCTCAGGGAATGATGGCGGGGCTAAATTCCCAGATAGGCGCGCCGGATATCCGGATTGTCGCGCAGATCCGCCGCGCTGCCGGAGAGGACCACGCGGCCCGTCTGCAGGACGTAGCCCCGATCCGCGATCTCCAGGCTTTCGGCGAGACGCTGCTCGACGATCAGGATCGTCACCCCCGTCGCGCGGATCGACAGCACCGCCTGGAAAATTTCATCCACCAGCTTCGGCATGATGCCTTGCGACGGCTCGTCCAGCATCAAAAGCTTGGGCCGGGTCATCAGCGCGCGGCTGATGGCGAGCATCTGCTGCTCGCCGCCGGACAGCGTCTCCGCCCGCTGCGACAGGCGCTCTTTCAGGCGGGGGAACAGGGCAAAGCAGCGCTCCAGCGGCGCATCGCGATCCGGCAGCTTCCTGTGCATGTAGCTGCCGAGGCGCAGATTGTCATACACGGACAGGCGCGGGAACAGCCGCCGGTTCTCGGGCACATAAGCCAGCCCCCGCGCGGTGATCAGATGCGCGGGCAGCGTCTCGATGCGGTCCCCGGCGAAGGTGACGGCGCCGTCGCGCGGCCGCTCCATGCCGGAGATCGACTTCAGCAAAGTGGACTTGCCTGCCCCATTCGCCCCAGCGACGGCGACGATCTCGCCCTCCGCCACGGCCAGCGAAATATCCGAAATCGCGATCAGGCCGCGATAGGAGGTGGTCAGCTTTTCGACGTCAAGCAGCACGGTGACGCTCTCCCAGATAGGCGGTGATGACGCGCGGATCGCGCACGACTTCGGCCGGTGTTCCCTCGGCCAGCACGCGGCCGAGATCGAGCACGACGGCCCGGTCGACCAGCGGCATGACGATTTCCATGACATGCTCCACCATGACGACGGTGACGCCCTGATCGCGCACGCGCTTGACCAGATCGACGCCGAGCCGGGCTTCGCTGGGCGTGAGGCCGGTCATCACCTCGTCGAGCAGCAAGAGGCGCGGCTGGGTGGCCAGCGCCCGCGCCACTTCCAGGCGGCGCTTCTCCGGCGGCGTCAATTCGCTGGCGGGCGAATTGGCGCGGTGGCTCAGCGCGGCGAAGTCGAGCACTTCGAGTGCCGCCCGCCGCGCCGCCGCCGCCCCCGGATGGCGGACGAAACCGCCGACGATGACATTCTCGATCACCGTCATCGTGTCGAAGCTCTTGGGCACCTGGAAGGTTCTCGCGATGCCGAGCTGACAGCGCCTCGGCGCCGAGAGATTGGTGATGTCCTTGCCCTCGAAGATGAATTTGCCTTCCGAGGGCGGGAACGCTCCGGCGATCAGGTTGAACAAGGTCGACTTGCCGGCACCGTTCGGGCCGATCAGGCCGAGGATTTCGCCCTGCCTCACCTCGACATTGACGCCGCTATTGGCGACGAGGCCGCCGAAGCGCCGCGTCACATTTTCGACTTTCAGGATGGGTTCGGCGCTCATGACGCGTTCTCCGATTTGGCGCTGCGCCGGAAGATGCTCAGGATGCCTTCGGGCTTGGCGAGAGCGACGACCATGATCAGCGTGCCGTAGATGATGAGGTCGAGGCCCGAGCCGCCACCGCCGGCATAGGAGCGCGTGATCTCGGTGATCGGGATCAGGATGGCGGCGCCGACGGCCGGTCCCCACAGCGTTCCGATGCCGCCGAGTACGGCCGGCAGCGCCATCAGCAGCGAGAAGCGGAAGGCCATGACGCTTTCCGGGTCGATATAGGCGACGAAGGCCGCGTAGAAGGCGCCGCCGATGGCGGTGAAGAAGGCGGAGATCGCGGCGGCGGCCATCTTGGATTCGAACACGGTGACGCCGAGGCTTGCAGCCGCTTCCGGATTGTCCTTCACCGCGCGCCACCAATAGCCCCAGCGCGATTCCTCGATGAAATAGGTGACCAGCCAGGTGACGATGAACAGGCCGAGCGCGAAGTAAAAGTAAGGGATCTTGTCACGCGCGAATTGCAGCGTTGCCCAATTGTCCGGGCCGAACGGCCATTGGATGCCGAGCGCGCCGCCCAGATAATCCCAATTATGCACCAGCAGCAGGCCGATCTCGGCGATGACGATGGTGGCGATGGAGAAATAATGCCCCTTCAGCCGGAAGCAGGGCCAGCCGAGCGCCAGTGCCAGCACCGCCGACATCGCGCCGCCGGCCAGCATCCCGAACCAGGGGGACACGCCGTATTTGACGAACAGCACCGTCGTCGCATAGGCGCCGACGCCGAAATAGAGGGCGTGTCCCAGCGAAATCTGGCCGCAATAGCCGCCCAAAATATTCCAGCTCTGTGACAGCGCCGCGAACATCAGCGTCAGGATCAGGACGTTCTGCATGTAGACGTCGGTGACGAACCGGGGGAGCGCCGCGACGGCTGCGAAGATCAGGCCGGCGATGATGAGTTGGTTGCGCCGCCGCGAGGCGAAGGCGTTCTCGTTGGCGAGAACCGAGTTAGGAAGAACCGCTGACGTCATCAAAGCCTCCCGAATAGGCCGCTCGGCCGCACGAAAACCACACCGAGATAAAGCGCATACACCCCGACCGCCTTCAGCGAGGAGGGCAGGATCACCGCCGTCAGCGCCTCGACCAGCCCGACGATCACCCCGGCGACCAGCGCGCCGAAAACGCTGCCGAAACCGCCGAGCGCAACCGTCACATAGGCGATCAGCGCGAAGGTCGCCCCGACCTGCGGGTGGATGTAGTAGAAGATCGCCAGAACCGCCCCGGCGATGCCGACAAGCGCCGCGCCGAGACCCCAGCCGAGCGCAAACACTCGGTTGCGGTCGATGCCGACCAGCGCCACGGCGCCCTGGTCCTCTCGCGTCGCCTCAAGCGCCCGTCCGAAATCGGTGCGCGACATCAGCAGGTAGAGGCCGCCGAACACCAGGACCGAGATCACGCCGCCATAGATCTGCGGCCAGGGCAGATAGACGCCGAACACATTCAGCGTATGGCCGCCGAGCCAGGTGTTGGAGATGCTGCGGTAATCGGGGGTGAAGAAATATTGCGACAGCCCCTGGATCAGGATCGCAAGGCCGAAAGTGGCGAAGATCTGCACCATGCCGATATTGGCCTTGGCCCGCATCGCATAGCGGACGATGCCCAGATAGACCAGCGCGCCCATCACGAAGAGCAGCGCGGTCACGGCGGGCGCGAGCAGGACCGGATCGATGCCGCTGACGAGCCAGAGTCCGAACGTGGCGTACATCGCCACCATCAGGAACTCGCCATGGGCGAAGTTGACGACGTCCATCAGCCCGAAGATGAGCGACAGACCGACTGCGATCAGCGCGTAGATGAGGCCCATGAGGAGCCCGCTCGCGATGACCTGGATTAGGGCCTCGGTCGACATTGTGGGATTGTCCGTGGTTCGGGCGTGATCCGCGAGGTCTCCCCCCGCGGATCACGCGCAGACAAAAGGTCGAGCATCTTCCGCGAGGCCGGTGCCGGCCCCGATATCGACGCTCATTGAAAAGAACCTAAGCTGGCATCCGCGAGGAGTGTCCCGTTAGAGCCAGCTTAGGCGCCCGCTAGGTGGGGCCGAGCGGACGGGCTGGGCCAGGCTAGGCATTCATGGGCCATTTGGCGTCGGCGACGGCCGCGATCTCCGGGTAGATCGTGGTGAATTTGTTCTCGCCGACATATTGCAGCAACACCGGATCGGCGTCCTCGTTCTGGCCGTCCGGGCCGAACTTCACCCGCTTCCAGGGCATGATGGTCTTCTCGCCCGGAATGTCGGCGGCGGCGAGGGCGGCGCGGATCTGTTCGCCGTCGACCGATTTGGCGCGGTCGATGGCGTCGGCGAGGATCAGCAGGGCGGTGAACTGGCGCGAGGTGTTATCGTTGAGGTCGCGCCCGGCGCGGGCCTTGAACAGTTCATTCACCTTGGTGATGAAGGGACGCTTCGCCGCCAGATCGAGCGAGAAGCTGCCGCGCGAGATCAGCCCGACGAGCTGGTCGCCGACCGTGTCGAACACGGTCTTCTCGGAGAAGCCCGCCGCCTGTGCGATGATGTTCTTCGGCTTGTAGCCGAGTTCGGCCATGGTCTTGACCAGCAGGATCGCGTCGGTGGTGTAGCTGGAGGGCAGCAGCACGTCGGCGTCGCCGCTCTTGAGCTGCTGCACTTCGGCCGTCAGCGAGGGCGAATTGGCGCGGTATTTGATGTCCGCCGCGATCTTGTAGCCGCGCTCGGCCGCCAGTTTCTGCTGCACGGTGGAGCTGTCCGTCCCGAAAATCGTGTCCTCGTGGAACAAGGCGACGCTATCTATCTTTTTGCCCTTCTTCTTCTGCGCGTCCATGAAGTCGAACATCGCCTTCGAGAACATCTCGTCATGCGCGGCGGCGCGGAAGAAGAATTTCAGGTTGCGGCGGTGCAGGCTCGGCGAGGAGCTGTCGGCGGCGATATAGGGGATGCCGTAGCGCTCGGTGGTGGCGCTGACGGTCGCCGAGACGGAGGAGTGGAACGCGCCGATGATGGCGCAGACCTTGTCCTGGGTGATGAGGCGTTCCGCTTCGGCGCGGCCCTTCTGCGGGTCGGCCTGATGGTCGGCGAAGACCAGCCGGATCTTGGCGCCGCCGAGGCCGGCAATGCCCGCGCCCTTGGCGCCCTGCAGCTCGAGATCGTAGTCGGCATTGATGATATCGGCGGCGGTCTCCAGCGCGTGCTTGGCGTCGACGCCGATCTGCGCGTTCGAACCCGACATCGGATAGACGACGCCGATGACCACTTCGGTGGCTGCTTGCGCGAAGGCCATCCGGCCCATCGGCGCGAGCGCCGCGGCGGCGACGCCGCTCATCAGTAGCTGTCTGCGGTTCATCTTCATCGTCGTATTCCTCTTGAGTGCGACTTTGGTTTTTCGAAGGGGACGCCGGATCAGATCACGGCGTATTCGGTGTTGCGGCGGTCGGTGACCAGCATGCAGCCGGGCGCATGGGTGATGGCGAAGTCCGGGCGGGTGGCGGCGATCACCGATTGCGGCGTCACCCCGCAGGCCCAGAATACCGGCAGCTCGTCCGCCATGATCTCGGTCGGATCGCCATAATCGGGCTTGGAAATATCCGCGATGCCGATGTCGGCGGGATGACCGATATGCACCGGCGCGCCATGCACCGCCGGGAAGCGAGAGGTGATCTGGATGGCGCGGATGGCGTCGGCGGGGCGCAGCGGCCGCATGCTGACGACCATCGGGCCTTGGAACGGACCGGCGGGCTTGGTGGCGATCGAGGTGCGGAACATGGCGACATTGTCGCCGCGCGACACGTGCCGCATCGGCAGCCCGGCCGCGATCAGCGATTCCTCGAAGGTGAAGGAGCAGCCGATGACGAAGGAGACGAGGTCGTCGCGCCAGACCGCATCGACCGCGCCGGGCTCGTCGACCAGCTCGCCATTGCGCCACACGCGGTAAAGCGGGATGTCGGTGGCGATGTCGAGGTCGAGGCCGAGCTCGGGGATCGTGCGGCTGCCGGGCTCGGAGACGCCGAGCAGCGGGCAGGGTTTCGGATTGCGCTGGGCGAAGCGGAGGAAATCGCCCGCCAGCGCCTCGGGAAGCACCACCAGATTGCCCTGCACGAAGCCGAGCGCAAGGCCCGCCGTATTGCCGGTCAATGCCCCGCTGCGGGCCGCAAGCCGAACTGCGCGGCCATCATTAAGAATGCGATTTTCGGGGCTGGCTTTGCGCAGAGGAAGGGTCACTTTACGGCACTCCGGCGTTTCGAATTTCCTTATCGAAACATAAACCAAGCGCGCGCCGCAAATCGTTATTCCGGATCATTGCCCATAAGCTAGGCTTATCAATTCGTGCCCAATTTTCATGCTTGAGCGATTTCTCGCGCCAGTTGAGCAACCGGATCCGCGATCAATCCATCGGGGGTCAAAGGCAGGGATGCGGTGAAGGCGAGGTCGGGAAGCTTGACGTCCGTGCGCACGATGCGCAGCGCGCCGGTTGCCAATTCGCGGGGGATGACGACGGGGGGAATGACGCTGATGCCGATGCCGTCCTCGGTCATGCGGACGATGGTGGAGAGGGAGGAGTTGGAGAAGATGCGGGGGGCGGGAAGTTCGGCGCGGCTGAGCGTGTCGCGCAAGGTGAGATAAGGCCGCGTGGTCTTCGGGAAGGTGATGATTGGCATTTCGGTGAGCCGCGCCAAAGGCACCGGCTCGGGGCCGAGATCGATGTCCGAGCGCACGACGAAGGCGAGCGGATAGCGGCAGAGATCGTAATTGGTCATGTTCGGCTGGCTGACCGGGCCGAGCAGGAAGGCCATGTCGAGCTCATGCACGACGAGCGCGTCGCGCAGGTTCGGCGAGACGTCGACGACAATGTCCAGCGTGATACCGGGGAAGGTGGAATTCACGCGTTCGATGAATTTGGCAAGCCAGGTGTGAACGATGGTTTCCGACACGCCGAGCCGCATCAGCCCGCTGAGCGCGGCGGGTGCGGCAACGGCACGCATCATGTCGGCCCGCAGCCGCAGCATCCGCTCGGCATAGTCGAGCAGTTCGCGCCCCTTCGGCGTCAGGCTGACGGAGCGGGCGGCGCGGTCGAACAGCCGCAAGCCGAGCTCGGTTTCGAGCGCGGCGACGCGCTGCGAGACGGCGGGCTGGGTGGTGTTGAGGCGCTCGGCGGCACGGCGGAAGCTATTGAGCTGCGCCACCCAATAGAACACTTCCAGACTGCGTATCTCCGGCATCGGCGACCTTGCCCCCCAGATCACGCCGATTCCGGATGGTTTCATCCAGAATCAGCGGGCTGACGAGCGGTAGACGTTATGCAGTTTTGTTCATCCCGCTCCAGGACAAGGTCGCACGCGATCGCGCCGAAATCATGAGTTTTTTATTCAATTAGCAATAAATCGCCGAAAGATTGTCATCGATCAGGCCGGCGCCGCTTGTTGCCTCGCCGCCGAGACGTATTGCAAGGCGATGACGGCGATGACGATGGCGCCGCCGAGCGCCGGCTTATAGGGCAACGTCCCGCCGAGGAGCGAGCCGGTGATGCCGTCGATCAGCCTCGGGAAGATCAGCAGCAGCCCGCCGAAAGTCAGCAGCACGGTCTCGATGAGGTTGTTGCGCCGGAAGATCTGCCGCTGGGCCGCGAAAGCCAGCGCCGCGATGCCCGCCGCCGCCAGCAGGGTGACGGCCGGAATATCGAGCCAGCTTCCGCCAGCCGGGATCTTCAGCAAAAGGCCGCCGCCGATCGGGTCGAGCACGAAGACGAAAGGCATCAGGAAGGCCGGCATCGTATATTTCCACGATTGCAGCGTGGTGATGTAGGGGTTGCCGCCGGTGATCGCCGCCGCCGCGAAGGGCGAAAGCGCCGTCGGGGGCGAGACCTCCGAGAGCACGGCATAGTAGAAGATGAACATATGCGCGGCGTAGTCCGGCACGCCGAGCTTGGTCAAGGCGGGCGCGGCGATGACGGCGCAAATGATGTAGGACGCCGTCACCGGCACCGCGAGGCCGACGATCCAGACAATCAGCGCCGTATAGATGGCGGTCAGCAGCAGGCTGCCGCCGGCATAGTCGATGGCGATGGCGGAGAATTTCAGCCCCAGCCCGGTCAGCGTGACGACGCCGACGATGATGCCGGCGCTGGCGCAGGTCACCGCCGCCGTCAGCACGCCGATGGTACCGTCCGCCAGAGATTTCAGCAGTTTCGGCGGCACCAGTGCGGTGTCGCTGCGCAGGAAGCTGGTGGCGAAGGACAGACCCGTCGCCCAGAGCACGGCGCGCTCGGCGGAGAAGCCCATCAGCATGAAGACGATGATCGAGATCAGCGACAGGAAGTGGAACCAGTAGGTGCGCGCCAGCTTGCCGGCCGTGCCCTTCGGCGTCGAGAACACCGCGCCGCCGCCGCTGCCGCTCTTGGCCGCTTCCAGCTCGACCATCACCAGAATGCCGAAATAGTAGAGAATGGTCGGGATCGTCGCCATCAGGATGACGTCGAAATAAGAGATCTTCAAAAACTCCGCGATCAGGAATGCCGCCGCGCCGAGCACCGGCGGCGACAGGATCGCGCCGAGACCGCCGGCCGCCAGCAGGCCGCCCGCCGCGTTCTGGGTGAAGCCCGCCTTCTTCAGCATCGGATAGGCGACGGAGCCGATGGCGACCGTGGTCGCGACGCCCGAGCCGGACGGGCCGCCCATCAGGAACGAGGCGAGCACCACCGAGCGGCCCGCCGCGCTGCGCTTGCCGCCGAGCGCGGCAAAGGAGAAGTCGATGAAGAACTTCCCCGCCCCGGAATGCTGCAGGAAGGCGCCGAAAATCGTGAACAGGATGATCAGGCTCGACGACACGTCGACCGCGACGCCGAAGATGCCTTCGAGCGTCATATAGAGGTGCCCGGTCAGCCGCTCGAAACCGTAGCCGCGATGTGTCCAGGGCTGCGGCAGATAGGGGCCGTAATAGGCATAGGCGAGGAACAGCAGCGCGACGATCGGCATGATGATGCCGGTCGACCGGCGCGTCGCCTCCAGCAGCAGCACGATGAAGGCAATGCCGACTACCAAGTCCATGCGGTCGGGCAGGATGGCGCGGTCGCCGAAATCGGGGCCTTGGTATAGGATATAGCCGATCACGCCGAGGCTGGCCAAGCCGAGCAGGAAGTCCCAGCTCCGGATGCGGTCGCGAAACCGCTCCGCCACAGGGAACAGCAGATAGACCAGGAACAGCACCAGGCCGACGTGAACGGGCCGCAGGATATAGGCCGGCACGATGGCGTAGGCGGCATAGAGGTGGAACAGCGACACCGCCGCCGCGAAGAGGGTGATGGCAAGGCCGAGCTTGCCGGTCAGCCGGTTGGTGCGGCCTTCCTCCTCCTCGATATATTTCTGAGCTTCGGCAAGGGCCGCTTCGTCAAGTTCGGCGGAGGCGATGCCGGCTCCGCCGGCCGGATTCGCGGTCGCCTTGGTTGTCTCCGCCATGTCGTCTCTCCCTACTCGACCTTCACGCCTTTTTCGGCCAGGAACTTCACGGCCCCCGGATGGAAGGGAATGCCGCCGGTGTTGGCGGTCTTCTGATTGTCGAGCTTGATGTTGGCGGCTTCCTTATGCACCGCGATCAGGTCGTCCTGCTTGTCGAACACCGTCTTGATGATGTCGTAGGCCATCTTCTCGGACATGTTCTCGTTCACAACCAGGACGTTCCACACGCTCGACGCCTTGTTGTCGGCGGTCTGGCCGGGATAGACCGACTTGCCGATTGGCGTCGCGGCATAGAGCTTGCCATGCTTGGCGTTCATTTTCTCGACGAGGTCGGAATGGTCGATCAGCTTCAGCGTGGTATTCGGCGTGGCGGCGAGGTCGGTGATCGCCGCCGTCGGCAGGCCGCCGACCCAGAAGAAGGCGTCGATCTTGCCGTCCTTGATGGCGCTCACCGATTCTGAAGCGCCAAGTCGGGTGCGGTTAATGTCCTTGTCCGGATCGAGGCCGGCGGCTTCGAGCACGCGCAGCGCCATAACTTCGGTCGCGCTGCCCGGCGAGCCGGTGGAGACCCGCTTGCCCTTCATCTCGCCGACGCTTTTGATCCCGGTCGCCTCGGTCGTCGCCACATGCATGACGTTGGGATAGATCACGGCAAGCGTGCGGATCGGCAGTTTGGCGGTGAACTTGCCCTGGCCATTGGCCGCGTCGAGCCCGGCATCGACCATCGAGAAGCCGACTTCGGCCTGTCCGGCGCCGATGGCTTTCAGATTGTCGACCGAGCCGCCGGTGACTTCGGCGGTCGCCTGAATGCCGGGAAGGGCCTTGGTCAGGATGTTGGCGAGGCCGCCGCCCATCGGATAATAGACGCCGCCCGTGCCGCCGGTAACGATGGAAATCTGGGTGGACTGGGCCTTGGCCGCGCCCGTGCCGCCAAGCGTCAGGGCGCCGAGCGCCAGCAGCGCGACAGGCATGATGACGCGATGATTGAAATTGCGCATGTTTCCTCCTTGCGACCTCTAAGATTCTGATTTTTGACGCTTTTGGCCCTCAAGAGTGACGTTCTCCCGAAAGCCCCGCCATTATATACGGCTGGCCGCATTTCCAAATTATACATAGGTGCACATAGCGCAATGCATTTCGCGCCGGGATGTATACAGGCGCGGCAGCGGTGCCGCCAGTCGCGGCAATTTCGCGCAGGTTGCAAAATTTCGCTAGCCCGCCAATGAGTTGGAACATTATGGCACGAAGGCGGTTGAGTGCAAGGACCTGCTCACCCTTGAGTTGCGTCGCCTGAAACCTAGGATGGCGGAGCCATGTGCGTTGGCCCCGAATTGCCATATGGCGGAGGTTTTGTTAACCATGAAGCGGTGCTAGAAAACCCATGGACCCTTTGCCGATGCAAGCACACGACCGGGCAATGGCCGGGGACGATGCGTTCCGCGAACTGGCCGATTTCGCTCCTGTCTTGATCTGGCGGGCTGGCCCCGACAAGCTGTGCAATTGGTTCAATAAGCCATGGCTCGACTTCGTCGGGCGCAGCCTGCAGCAGGAGCTCGGCCTGGGATGGGCGGAAGGCGTCCACCCGGATGATTTGGAGCGGTGCCTCGCCACCTATGACGCCGCTTTCGATGCGCGCAAAGCCTTCAGCATGGAATACCGTCTCCGCCGCCATGACGGCGAATTTCGCTGGCTGCTCGACAATGGCTCGCCCTTCTACCGCAACGGCGAATTCGCGGGATTCTTCGGCAGTTGCGTCGACGTCACCGAGCACAAGCGCGCCGAAGCGCATCAGCGGCTGATGATCGATGAGCTCAACCACCGGGTCAAAAACGCCCTCTCCATCGTGCAGAGCCTCGCCCAGCAATCTTTCGGCGGCCCGGCGTCCACCACGGCGGAAGCCGCGAGCGCGTTCGAATCCCGGCTGCATGCCTTCTCCAACGCCCATGATCTGCTTGCCGACGACAGTTGGCAGGCGGCCTCGCTCGACAAGGTTCTCGGGAAAGTCCTGGCACCATGGTGCGGCAATGCCGGCCGCTACGCCCTCTCCGGCCCACCGGTGAGCCTGCCGCCGCGCACGGCCGTCACCTTCGCCATCGCGATGCACGAGCTGTGCATGAACGCGGTGAAATTCGGCGCGCTCTCCACCGAGGCGGGCCGTGTCCATGTTAACTGGTCGACGCGATCGGATCCCGCCCCCCGCTTCGAGCTGGAATGGCGCGAGGAGGGCGGCCCGCCGGTCGCGCCGCCCTCGCATCGCGGTTTCGGGCTGCGCATGCTGGAGCGGGCTCTGGCGGCGGAACTTCAAGGTGACATCGCCGTTCAGTTCCAGCCGGCAGGACTGGTATGCACCATCCGCGCACCCTTGCCCGAGGCGGCTTCCGCAATGGCGAGTTCATGACCGGCCCCCTGTTTCAAAAACATATTCTGACGGTCGAGGACGAGCCGCTGGTGGCCATGTTGCTCGAAGACATGCTCGAACAGGAGGGCGCCATCGTCGTCGGCCCCTCGATGCGGCTCGACCAGGCCATGGAGCTGGCCCAGACCCGCAAGATCGACGCCGCCATTCTCGACGTCAATCTCGGTGGCCAAAATAGCTTCGCCTTGGCGGAGTTGCTGAAGGAGCGCGGCGTGCCGCATCTGTTCGTCACGGGCTATGGCGAATCCGTCCGCAGCGAGGCCCAGACGGACGCCCCGATCCTGGCCAAACCCTTCCGCGTCACCGAAGTGCGCGATGTCCTCGTCCGGCTGCTCAGCGAGACGGCGGGGCGTTGAGCGCGAGGCCTTATTCCAGGCTCACCGGCCGCGTCATCGAAAGCGCGGCGGCAACCCAGAAGCCGATCGCCGTGATGACCGCGCCGGCGAAGATCGCCAGCAGCACCCCGTCATAATTCTGCGTCGCCGCCCAGAGCGCTGCCGCCCCGGCCGGCGCCGCCGCGCGCGCGATCAGCGACGGCCCCGACAGGGCGCCGTTGATCGCCCCGTAGGCCCGCCGGCTCAGCATGTCCAGCACCGCCATGCCGCGCACGATGGTCATGATGCCATTGCCCGCGCCGTAGATGACCGCCACGGCGGCCATGCCGGCGAAGTCCGGCGGCAGCAGCAGGATGGCAATGATCGCGATCGGGAAGGACACCACCACCAGCGAGCCGATGCGCCGGATCGAGGCGTGCGGCGCGAACAGCCAGATCAGCACCCGCCCCGCCACCTGCGCCGGACCGATGCAGCTCAGCACCGCGACGGTCGCCGTCGCGTCGAGCCCGCGCTCGATCAGCAGCGGGTAGAAATGGAAGGTGAAGGCGGAATAGCTCGCGGTATAGGCCGTGAAGGCAAGCGCAAGGGCCCAGAAAACGGGTGTGCGCAGGGCCTGGTGAAGGGCGCCGCGGTCGCCGGCCGGGCTCGCATCGGTTCTTGGCGATGGACGCGGGATGGCGTCCTGCGACGGGCGGATGGCGCCGTAATAGAGGCCGCCGCAGAGGATGATGTTGACGAGGCCGAGGCCGACCAGAGCACCGCGCCAGCCGACCTGATCGATCAGGATCTGGATCAGCGGAATGAAGACGGTGCTGGCGAAACCGCCCCACAGCGTCAGCGCCGTGATGCCGCGCCGCGCCTGATCCGGCCCGACGCGCCGCGCAACGACGGCGAAGGCCGGCTCGTAGAGCGTCGCCGCCTGCAGGCAGCCGATGCCTGCGAACAGCACGTAGAAGAGCGCAAGGCTCTCGACTTGCGACCATGCCAGCATCAAGAGGCCGGCAAGAATCGAGGCCGCGCCCATCACCGCGCGCCCATGCCCCCGGTCGATGGCGGCGCCGACCGGATAGGCGGCGAGCCCGCTGAGCGCGAGGCCAAGCGTCGCCGCGCCGTAAAGCTCGGGCTTGGACCAGCCGAGATCGCGCTCCATCGCCTGAGCAAGCTGGGGAAAGCTGTAATAGAGCGTGCCCCAGGAACAGATCTGCCCGATGCCGAGCGCGGTGATGAACCAGCGATCCGAGCGGGCCGGGCGGCTGGGGCCTGGAAGGGTTTCGGAGGCGGCAGTCACGCGGGCTCTCGGGCCGGCGGCATGATCGGTTGGCGGGAGCGTTGACGGCGGGAGGGCATGGGAGCTGGCTGCGTTGCGGTTCGCGGTGTGCCAAGGGAGCTTAGCAGGATCGGATGGCGAGGAAACCCGGTTTCGGACTCGGCGGGGAGAGCCGGCAAAATTTGCCGCGGCGTTTGAACCGCTTGCGCGCCCGGAGCGTCGGAACTCGCGAGACGTCGAGATGTCGCTGGGTCTCCCACCACGGCTTTCCCCCTCACCCCGGCGATCGGCACCCGCCGCTCGCCCCCCTCTGACCGCGCGGGAGAGGGCGGACGCAACAGCGTCAGGGGAGAGGGGCTTTTTTTGGCTTACCGAGTTGGCCGCCTTTAGGCCGCAGCATCCGGAGGCCGCGGAGACGCTCGCGCACGGAAATCCGTCATTTAAAACCGCCTGTTAGCCGGACCGCCGTCGGTCGCTGAGACCGTTTCCCGCCTCGCGGCCGGATTCGTATTGCAGTTGAAACAAACCGTAAAAAACGGCGTGGAATGCGAATGGATGCCGATGCAGACTTGTCACTGCGGGTTCGGCGGCTGATCGATCGCCTCGCCGGCAGATCGCTTAAAACCTATCAACACATCCCGGAGACAGCCAAGTCCGAAGCAGCACGACTTGCAGCGGTGCGAACGGCTGCGTGGGTGCGAGTAAGCGCTGCCCGATGGCGGCCCAGCGAATTGACATAGAACCGTTGCGAGGAATGACATGACGACTGTACCTCCGACCGATGCGGCCCCCGCCTCCCGGCTCCTCGAGAGCATGGACCGCCTTTGGGCCCAAGCCGTGCATGACGCCAAGGGGACCGGGCCGAACGATACCAACTTTCATATCTTCCTCGACGACGGCAGCGGCACCGGCCGTCCCGGGCCGATCGGCAAGGGGGACGAGGATCAGCAGGATCCGATCACGCCGCCGCCGGATTTGAAACCGGAATGGGCTGAGATCACGACCGATAATGACAAGGAACAGGACAAGATTGCGGCCCTCAGCAAGCCGCTCGAAGTCGAGACGCTGCTCTATTACAACTGGTTTGGCGCTGATCTGGCCAATGTCGACTGGGCGAACCCGCCGGCCAATCTTCCCGAAGACGTCAAGAACGCCATCAAGTTCGTTCACGACAATCCTGCGCTGTTCAAGGCCATGAGCGATGGCAATGGCCGTATCACCCGCGACTCCATGGTGAAATTCTACCGCGCGGCCAGGGAAGATATGGATGCCGCACAGAAAGATCTGGCGGAGTGGAAGAAGAAACATCCCAACGCCGATCCGATGGCCGTCGCCTATGCCGAGTCGCTGGCGATCCTGCGCGCCAATTCGACCCTGATGGGCGGTCAGTTATCCCGCGAGGAGCTGAAGGCATTCGCCGAAAACAATCCCGGCCTCAGCGACAGTCTGAAGGGCGCGGCCAAGATGTGGTCCGATGCTGGCATGTTCGAGCTTGTCGATCAGGCCGGCCAGTCGCTGGAGACCCATTCTGACGGCCTCGTGAATTCCGGCAATTTCAGCGCTTATCTCAGAGATGTGGCGCCCGGAAGCGACACCGATCTGATCGAAATTCTGAACGCCGCCGCGATCAACGGCGCCACGGCGGGGATCGATACCTCGACGCTGAATGGGGACATTTTCGAGCATCCGGAAAACTATACAGCCGCCCAGAAAGCTGCCGCGCTGCACGAGCTTCAGGAGCAATTGCTCAAAATGCTCGCCGCCGAAAAGTCCGGCTATCTCGACAATCGCAGTCTCGACGATGCGGGCCTCAATCCGACCACCAAGAAGCTTGCCGCCGAGACTCAGGCAAAAATCGCAATCCTTCAGGCTGACAAGGACGTCCAGGACTATTTGAAGGACAAGGTGACCACCAACCTTCAAACCATCGTCAATTCAAGCCCCGACCTGAAGGCCGCGTTCGACCAGAATTACGCAAATTTCAAAGACGGCAAGACCCTCAACGATCTCCTCAACGCCAAGGACCAGGATGGTAATCCCGTGCCGCAGCGGGATGCGATCGCGGCATTCATTGCCGAAGCCGCGTTTTACGAGGCGGCATCCGGAAGCGGCGGCAAGCCCGGCCCCACTCTCGACCTGAACGATATCGCCAAGAAGTCGGGCCGGTATGATGAGATTGTAAAATATTACAACGACAATATCGTTACCGGCAATGATCTGAAGGCGATCGCGGATCTCGGTCTCCCCCCCAGTAAGGTCCCGCTGCTTTTCCTGTCCGAGGCCGCAAACTACCAGTCGATTATCGACAGAGCGACGGTCGATGCGTCGAGGGCCGAATTCGATAAGAACTATTCCCAGGCGACATCTGAATTTCTGTTCGAAGGGCTCGATCCTCAAACCTTTGCGGCGATGTTCACGACGCCGGATGGCCAGTTCGATGAGGAACGTGCCAGGGCGGCCGCCGCGGCGGCCGCTAATCTCACGCTGGAGGATGGCAGCACCGATCAAGACGCGATCATCGCCGGCGCTGTCGGAGAGTTGAAAGCGGCGTGGAATGCCGCGCGCCATGGTTACCAGTCATGGATCGAATATGCCAAGACAGCGGGACCTGCCTGGTTTGGCGCAGAATCCAAAGATGGCGCCTGGAAGACGGGTTATAATTTCCATAAGGTCGGAGGTTCGCATCTTGCCGCGGCGATCTTTGGCGGCATCTCGCTCGGCGTCACTGCCGGCCTGAAGGGACCCTTTACGACCGAACAGGTGGTCGGGATGGTCGGCAACGGCGTGTCGGCGCTGGGGCTGATGGGGACGTTCGGCGAAAAATACGCTTCAGCCTTCAATGCGATCGCGAAGAAGGAAGGTTGGACCGGTTTCAACCACATCAAGGAATTGCCAAAGGGGACAGGACAATTTCTGAACGGCGCCGGCGGCATCGCCGCGGGCGTCGCGACGATCCTTTTCGGCACCGGTCTGAAGGGCGGCGAACGGGTCAATGCGATCGTCTCCGGAACGCTGTCAACCGTCGTTGGAACGGCCGATCTCTATGAATCCGGCATCCTGCTGGCGCAGAAATTTAAGCCTTCATGGCTGCCGAGATATCTCTCGGCGGGCGGCGCAGGCGCGCGATGGGCCGGGTTCATCAATGCCGGCCTGTCACTCGTGGGAGCCATCGGCACCGTTGCGACGATCATCGCGGATATCGTCATGAGCGTGCAGAAGACTCACGAAATCAGCAAGACCATGACCGGCGACGCGATCAGCTACCTGCAGAAATACGGCATCGACGGAGGCCCCAAGGACGCTGGCGACAGTCTGATCCCGGATGGGGATGTTCCCGACGGGTGGCGCCCGCCGCAGGGTTCGCCCGATCCGAAATAGCCTGGCCGGCAGAGGAGGGGCGAGTGGAGCGCAAGCTATCCCTCTCCCCGCCGGCGGTTGCGCGGGCCGGCGCGATGCGTCGCGACGTTTCGTAGTCAGGCGAGCGTGGCCAAGACAGTGCGATGAATGGGTGCGATCCTGTCACCTTGGACTTCGAGAGGGCGCTTGGCGGAGAGCCTGCCGCGCGTGAACGTGTGCGCCCACCTTGGAGCGACATGAGAACATTCTGTGCGGAGCGTTGGTGCCGGCTGAGGGATTTGAACCCCCGACCTTCGGTTTACAAAACCGCTGCACTACCACTGTGCTAAGCCGGCGAACGGGACAGGCGTCTTCGTGTCTACGGCGGGCATAAGCGGGCCGCATCCCAAGCACTTTACCTACTTGATCGAGGCCGCGCACGCAATCGTTCACTCCGCATCCGCGCCGCATCAATCCAGCGGCGGATTCAGATATTTATGCACGGCCTGCACCACCACCGATCCCTCGCCAACGCCCGAGGCAACCCGTTTCACCGACCCTGCCCGCACGTCGCCGACGGCGAAAATTCCCTGCCGCGAGGTGCCGAAAGGGGAATCGCCGCCCATGCCGGCATTCTCGCGCGACGCTTCGACGCCGGTGACGACAAAGCCCTTCGAGTCCAGCGCCAGGCAGCCATTCAGCCAATCGGTGTTCGGGGCGGCGCCGATCATCACGAAAAGGTTGCGGATCGGCTTCGTCTCGCTCGCGCCGGTCGCGCGGTTGGTCCAGGCCACCCGCTCCAGCGTCCGCTCGCCCTCGAGCCCGGTGATCTCGGTTTCCGTCAAAAGCTGGATACGGGGCGTCGCCTCGATCCGTTGCACCAGATAATCGGACATGGTCGCCGCCAGCCCCTTGGCGCGCACCAGCATGTAGACTTTCGCCGTGGTCCGGGACAGGTACATCGCGGCCTGACCGGCGGAATTGCCGCCGCCGACGACGATGATCTCCTCATTGGCGCAGAGTTGAGCCTCCATGGCGGTCGCCGCATAGTGGATGCCCTGGCCCTCGTATTTCTCGTAATTCTCGACATCGAGGCCGCGATAGCGCGCGCCGGTGGCGATGATGATGGCGCGGGCGGCCACCTGGCCGGAGCCTTCGAGGCTGACGCGGTAGGGGCTCGTATCGCAGTCGAGCCTGACCGCCGGGCGCGAAATCGCCAGCCGGGCGCCGAATTTCTGCGCCTGCACCTGGGCGCGGCCGGCGAGTGCCTGCCCCGAAATGCCGGTCGGGAAGCCGAGATAGTTCTCGATCTTCGAACTCGTGCCCGCCTGGCCGCCCGGCGCGAGCGCTTCGATCACCAGCGTCGACAGCCCTTCCGAAGCGCCATAGACCGCGGCGGCGAGACCGGCCGGTCCCGCGCCGACGACCAGCAGGTCGTAGACCTTGCCCTCTTCGAACGCCTCGGTCAGGCCGAGCGCGTCGGCAAGCTCAGAATTGGAGGGATTGCGCAACAGGCGGTGGCCGGGATAGACGACGACCGGAAGCTCGTCGAGCGTCAGGTGGAAGCATTCGAGGAAGCCGCGCGCGTCCTCGTCCTTTTCGGTGTCGATGAGCCGGTGCGGATAGCCGTTGCGCATCAGGAAGCGCTCGATCCGCAGCGTGTCGCCGCCGTGGCCAGGGCCGAGCACGGAGACGCCGGTCTGGCCATAGCGGATCAGCGCCACGCGGCGCAGGATATAGGCGCGCATGATGATTTCGGCGATATCGGGCTCGGCCGTCACCATGCGCCGGAAATCGGGGCGCTTGATGCGCACCACCCGGCTGTTCTTGGCGGTGCGGGCGCTGACCAGGATTTCGCGCTCGTTGAACAGGTCGAGTTCGCCGGTGAACTGGCCGGCGCGATGCACGACGATCACGATCGGCCGGTCTTCCTCGTCCTCGCTGGTGATTTCGATGGCGCCCTCCAGCACCAGGAAGAAATCCACCCCGCGCTGGCCGCGCTCGTATAGCGTCTGGCCCTTCGGGACCTCCTCCTCGGTGCCGAACTTCGCGACGCGCGCGATCATTTCCGCGCTGAGCTTGGGAAAGGTCTGCGCCTCGCGCTGCATCGGGTCGGACGGGTCTTTCGCATTATCCGCCGGCAATAGGCTCATGAGATCGTCCTTGCTGGTGTGGGTGGAAAGCTCGCGCCGAGCGTCATGGCTCGACTCTAGGCAAGGCATATTGTCCGCGCAAGCCCTTCGCGGCTTGCACGATCGTGAGGCGTCTTGCCGGTTCGGTCGTCCGCCCGCTAAGCCGCCGGCGCCGCGTTGTAGACGTCGTCGGTGACGCGCTCCAGCCAGACCGCCTGCTCGCCGTCGAGCGATTCCTGGATCGCCAGATGCACCATGGCATGGCCGGGCGCGGCGCCGTGCCAGTGCTTTTCGCCGGGCGAGATCCAGACCGTGTCGCCGGGCAGGATCTCGCGCAGAGGCCCGCCTTCGGCCTGGACGCGGCCGACGCCGCTCAGCACATGCAAGGTCTGGCCGAGCGGGTGGGTGTGCCAGTTGGTGCGCGCGCCAGGCTCGAAGCTTACGCGCAGGGCGCGCACGCGGGCCGGCGCCGGCGCTTCGTTGATGACATCCTGGAAGACGGTGCCTGTGAAATAATCCGGGCTGGCGCGGCGGGTCGGGCTGCTGGCGGCGTTGCGGACGTCCATGGAGAACCTCTGGGGGATGGTGGGGCTACCGCTTTTCTACACCGAACGCGCGGTGGCCGCATTAGCGGCGGATGAGCGCCCGGTAGATCAGGGCGGCCCCAAAACCCCAAATGCCGTTTAGCAGCGTACCGGCGACGAGGCGGGTGATATTGCCATCGGCGAGCAGCGGCAGGTCCTTCAGCCAGGGAACCAGCGTGAAGGCAATCAGGCTGGGAAAGATCGCGCCGAACAGGAAGGACCAGAGCCAATAGGCGGCGCCGCGCGGGAATCCGGTTTGAACGAAGGCGAAGACGATGCCCCAGACGCCGGCCCAGAACGCCGTCGAGACCAGTTGCGGCACGCCTGTCACTGCCGCCGGGGTCACGGAATAGGCGGGGATGGAGAGCAGGCCGAGAAGATCGGCGAGATAGACCGCACCCTGATGGAAGACGAGAAAGGCGAGAGCACCCGCGATAAATCCCGTAACGATCCTGGCAATGGCGCTGCTGGGCGGAGCACTGTAGCCGGCGCCCGTCGGCGCCGTGCGGAGGGTCTGGCTCATGGCCGGTGTCCTTTTCGAAACGCTGCTCAGACCTCCTTCAAGATCGCGGCCTGGAGGCGGGCGGCTGCCGGGTCGGCATGTTCGCGGCGCGGGCGCGGCAGGTCGACCGGAATGTCGAGCGCGATCTTGCCGTCTCTCAGTACCACAGCCCTATCGGCCAGGGCCACCGCCTCGGCCACGTCATGGGTGATGAGCAGTGTGCTGAAACGATGTGTACCCCAGATCCGTTCCAGGAGCTGGTGCATTTCCACCCGCGTCAAAGCGTCCAGCGCGCCGAAGGGCTCGTCGAGCAATAAGACGCCCGGGCGGCTGACCAGCGCGCGCGCCAGGGCCACGCGCTGCCGCTGGCCGCCGGAGAGCACGGCAGGCCAGTCGGTTTCGCGCCCGCCGAGGCCGACATCGGCGAGGGCGCGGGCGGCTTCCTGTTTCCAGCCCGGCTGGCGGGCGATGCCGACATTGCCGATCACCGTCTGCCAGGGCAGGAGGCGGGCATCCTGAAACAGCAGCCGCACTTCGGGGCGCAGGCCGGTGACTGGCTTGCCGTCGATGGTGATGCTCCCGGCGCTCGGCGCATCGAGCCCGGCGAGGAGGCGCATGATGGTGGTCTTGCCGCCCCCCGAGCGTCCGACGATGGCGAGGAACTGGCCCGCCGGGATGTCGAGATCGAGCGCTTCCAAAACCCGCCGCTCGCCGAAGGATTTCGCCACGCCGCGCAGCGAGACCAGCAAGCCGCCGACCTGACGCGCCGGCGCTGCCGGAGCCTGGGCCGGGGCATGCGTCTCATACAGATCGGTGATGTCGACGCCCTCGAACAGGCGCGATTCGGCATCGGCGTGAAGGCGGCGGGCGCGGATTTCGCCGGTCATTGGCGGACCTCGGCGGATTGATAGGCCGGGTGCCAGGATAGCGCGCGGCGTTCCAGCGCGCGGGTCAGCACATCGGCGAATTTGCCGAGCAGCGCGTAGATGATGATGCCGAGCAGCACGACGTCGGTCTGCAGGAATTCGCGGGCGTTCATGGTCATGTAGCCGATGCCGGACGAGGCCGAGATGGTTTCGGCGACGATCAGCGTCAGCCACATGATGCCGAGCGAGAAGCGCAAGCCGACCAGCACCGAGGGCAGCGCGCCGGGCAGGATCACCCGCCGGAACAGCGCCCAGTTCGACAGGCCGTAGACCCTCGCCATCTCGATCAGACCGGCATCGACGGTGCGGATGCCGTGGAAGGTGTTGAGGTAGATCGGGAAGGCGACGCCGATGGCGACCAGGAAGATTTTCGCCGTCTCGTCGATGCCGAACCACAGAATGACCAGCGGGATGATCGCCAGATGCGGCACGTTGCGCAGCATCTGCAGCGAAGAGTCGAGGAGGGTTTCGGCGGGTTTCGAGACGCCGTTCAGCACGCCGAGCAGGAAGCCGATGGTGCCGCCGATCAGCAAGCCTTCGAAGGCGCGCCAGGCGCTGATCGCCATATGGTGGAAGAGCAGCCCGCTCTTGGCGTTATCCCAGAAGGCGATGGCAACCGCGCTCGGCGCGGGCAGCAGGCGCGGCGTAATCAGCCCGAATTGCGCGGCGGCTTCCCAGACGATCAGCACCGCCACCGGGAAGGCCCAGGGCGCGAGGGTTCGGCCGATGGACCGCGTGACGCTCACGATTGCGCCCTCGCCTTTTCCTCCGGCCGGTAGTCATTGGCGATGGTCTCGCCGAATGGGCCGGTATTGACGGACGCCGCATCGCGTCGCTTGCCATGCGCCAGCGGCAGGAGCGGAAACACCAGTTCGGCGAAGCGGTAGGCTTCCTCCAGATGCGGATAGCCGGAGAGAATGAAGCTGTCGATGCCGAGCGCCATATATTCCTTGATACGCGCCGCGACCGTCTGCGGATCGCCGACCAGCGCCGTGCCCGCGCCCCCCCGCACCAGCCCGACGCCCGCCCAAAGGTTCGGACTGATTTCGAGCTTGTCGCGCCGCCCGCCATGCAGGGCCTGCATCCGCTGCTGGCCGACCGAATCCATGCGGTTGAAGATCGCCTGCGCCTGTTCGATGGTCTTGTCGTCGAGGTGCTTGATGAGAGCGTTCGCCGCCGCCCAAGCCTCGGCATTGGTCTCGCGCACGATCACGTGCAGGCGGATGCCATAGCTGAACCTGCGGCCCTTCGCCTTCGCCGCCGCGTCGGCGACAGCCAGCTTCTCGGCGACCTGCGCGGGCGGCTCGCCCCACGTCAGATATTTATCGACGGTCTCCGCCGCGACATCCATGCCAGCGCCGGACGAGCCGCCGAAATAGAGCGGGGGATGCGGCGTCTGTACCGGCTTGAACAGCAGGCGGCCATCCTCGATGCGGATGTGCTTGCCGGTGAAATTCACGGTCTCGCCGGCCAGCAGCGCCTTATAGACGGTGAGGAATTCATGGGTGACGGCATAGCGCTCGTCGTGAGGCAGGAAGACGCCGTCACCCTTGTTCTCGACCGGATCGCCCCCCGTGACGACATTGATCAAAAGCCGTCCATCAGAGATCCGGTCGAGAGTTGCCGTCATCCGTGCGGCGACCGAAGGAGATAACAATCCCGGGCGGATGGCGACAAGGTAGCGAAGCTGGCTGGTCAGCGGCGCCAGGGAGGAAGCCACCACCCAGCTATCTTCGCAGGAGCGCCCTGTCGGCAACAGGACGCCGTAGTAACCCAGATCGTCGGCAGCCTGCGCGATCTGCCTCAGATAGTTGAAGCTGACATCGCGTCCACCGGTCGAGGTGCCGAGATAGCGGCCGTCGCCATGCGTCGGGAGAAACCAGAGGACGTTCGCTTCATGCGCTGCCGGTATGGTCATTAGGAGCTTGCCTTCTCAATGGCACGAGTATTTCGAGGGTAGGTCTTGGCCTCGGCGGGACAAACCAAAAAGATCAGATAAGCTTATTCCCCCGGCTTTGCCCATTGCCGCTTCCGCTGATAAGCTTTCCATATTTTCTTCGTTCGCCCGGCCCCCGCGCCGGGCCGATACTGCCGCGCTGGCCGCTCAGGCCAGAACGCCGCGAAGGAGCACCCGCGTGAAACACCTCTCAAAAATCCTAGCCGCCGCGCTTATCTTCGCGGGCGCGGGCGCTGCCCATGCCGAGACGGCGCAATTGCGCATCGCGCAGCAATTCGGCGTCTCCTACCTCCCGGTGATCGTGGCCAAGGAAAAAGGGCTGATCGAGAAGGCGGTCGAGAAGGCCGGGCTGCCGGCGCCGAAGATCGAATGGCTGCAACTGAGCGGCGCGGCGGCCATGAACGAGGCGCTGATTTCAGGTTCGCTCGACTTCGCCTCCGCCGGCATCGCCCCGCTGATCACCACCTGGGCCAAAACCAAGGGCACGGCGAATGTGATCGGCGTCGCCGCGCTCGGCTCGGTGCCGAATGTGCTGACCAGTTCGAACCCTGACGTCAAGACCATCAAGGATTTCACCGACAAGGACCGCATCGCGCTGCCCGCCGTGAAGATCGGCTTCCAGCCGCAGGTGCTGCAAATGGCGGCCGAGAAGGCGTTCGGCCAGTTCGACAAGCTCGACTCGCTGACCGTCAGCATGCCGCATCCGGATGCGACGGCGGCGCTGCTGTCGGGCAAGTCCGAGATCACGGCGCATTTCACCTCGCCGCCCTTCGTGCAGCAGCAATTGAAGGACCCGCGCATCCATAAGGTGCTGAGCAGCTACGACGTGCTCGGCGGCCCGCATACGTTCAATGTCCTGTACACCACCGCCGCCTTCGCCGACGCCAATCCGAAGACCATCGCCGCCATCATCGCCGCGCTCGACGAGGCCAGCGCCTGGATCATCGCCAATCCGGCCGATGCGGCGCAGCTCTATATCAAGGCGGAAGGCTCGAAGCTGGCGCCCGATTTCGTCGAGGCGATCATCCGCGATCCCGACATCCGCTTCACCACCGTGCCGGAAAAGGCCGAGGCCTTCGCCGATTTCCAGTACCGCGTCGGCACCATCAAGGTGAAGCCGGCCTCCTGGAAGGATCTGTTCGTCGCCCCGCTGCATGACCGCGCCGGAAGCTGAGCGCCCATGACCCTCCAGCCGAGCCCATCGCAACAGCCGCGTCCCGCCCCGCCCGTGCTCTCGCTGGCGCATGTGACGCTGCGCTATGCGACGCCGAAGGGACCGGTGACGGCGGCCGAGGACATCTCCTTTAGCCTCGCGCAGGGCGAGCGGCTGGCGCTTGTCGGCCCGAGCGGCTGCGGGAAGTCCTCGCTGCTGAGGGCCATCGGCGGTTTTCTCGCGCCCGCCTCCGGCCGCATCACGCTGACCGGCGGCCGAACGGCGTCGCAGCCCGACGCGAGCCGGATGATGGTGTTCCAGGAATTCGAGCAATTGCTGCCCTGGCGCACCGTGCTGGGCAATGTGACCTTCGCGCTGAAGGTGGCGCGCAAGCTCGGACGCGCCGACGCGGAGCGGATCGCGCGCGACTGGCTCGGCCGGGTCGGGCTCGGCGCGTTCACCAATGCCTATCCGCATACGCTGTCGGGCGGCATGAAGCAGCGCGTCGCCATCGCCCGCGCCTTCGCGCTGGCACCGGAAATCCTCCTGATGGACGAGCCTTTCGCCGCGCTCGATGCCATCACCCGCCGCAAGATGCAGGACGAACTTCTCGGCCTGTGCAAGGAGACCGGCGCCACGCTGGTCTTCGTCACGCATGACATCGACGAGGCCGTCCGCATCGCCACGCGGATCATTGCGCTCAGCCCGCATCCCGGCCGTATCGCCGGGGAATTCGCGGCGGGCGGTGTTAGCCATGGCGCTGGCGGCGGCCCGGACGCGCTGGAGACGGCGATCAGGGCTGCGTTTTCGAAAGCCCCTCCCCTGCAGGTCCAGGAGGCGCAGCATGACTGAAACCCTCCTCGCTCCCGCCGAAACGCGCAGCCTCGCCAGCCTCGGCGATTATGGCTGGTTCCGCCGCGCCGTGATCCTGATCGCCCTCGCCGCGATCTGGGAAGGCTATGCGCGCTATCTCGGCAATGCGCTGCTGCTGCCGAGCTTCAGCGCCACCTTGCAGGCGCTCTATGAAGGCATCGCCAGCGGCGAACTGATCGCCCGCACCGCCGCGACGCTCACCGTGCTTGGCAAAGGCTATGCGCTCGGCATCCTCGTGTCGGCGGTGCTGGCGCTGTTCGCCATCACCAATCGCTGGGGCGGCGAATTGCTGAATGTGCTGACCGCCATGTTCAACCCGCTGCCGGCCGTCGCGCTGCTGCCGATCGCGCTGCTCTGGTTCGGCCTCGGCGAGCCGAGCCTTGTCTTCGTCATCATCCACGCCGTTACCTGGCCGCTCTCGCTGAACGTGCTGACCGGCTTCCGCGCCGTGCCGCCGACCCTGCGCATGGCCGGACGCAATCTCGGCCTCGGCGGCGTGCGTTTCGCCATCTTCATCCTGATCCCGGCAGCCTTCCCGTCGATCCTCGCTGGCCTCAAGATCGCCTGGGCCTTTGCCTGGCGCACGCTGATCGCGGCGGAGCTGGTGTTCGGCGTCGGATCGCGCTCGGGGGGCCTGGGCTGGTTCATCTACGTCAACCGCAACCAACTCGAAACCGCCAACGTTTTCGCAGGGTTGCTGGTCATCACGCTGATCGGCCTGATCGTCGAGAGCCTATTATTCCGCTCCATCACCCGCCTCACCGTCGAGCGCTGGGGCCAGCAGGACTAAGGGATCGCATGAGATGGAATCAGCGCCCGAATTGGCCGCAGCCCAGCCCTCTCCCTTGGGGAGAGGGTAACGCGCGTCAGCGTGCCGGGTGAGGGGTTGTTGATTTAACGGTGAGGCACGAACCCCTCACCCTAGCCCTCTCCCCAGGGAGAGGGGACTTGGCTGCGGATCGGGTCGGCGGTTTGAGCTGCCTCCGCCGAAACGGTGCGGAATAAGGGCGTTGCGTTCGTCAGCCCGCCCCGAATGGAAGAACGAGTCGTGACCTAGCCTTGGAGGACCATTGATGAGCTTTGAAATCCGCAATCTGGACGCACCGCTCGGCGCGGAAATCCTTGGCCTCGACCTGTCCGAAGTCCCGCATGAAGCCGAGCTCGGCCATATCCGGCAGGCGCTCGCCGAACGCGGCGTGCTGGTCTTCCGCGATCAGTCGCGGCTGACGCCGGAGGAGCACATCGCCTTCAGCCGAACGTTTGGTCCGCTGCAGATCCATATCCAACACCATTTCCACCATCCGCAGCACCCGGAAATCCTGGTCGTCTCCAATGTCGTCGAGAATGGGAAGCCGATCGGCCTCGCCGATGCCGGCCGCTATTGGCATTCCGACCTCTCCTATGTCGCCGAGCCGAGTCTGGGTTCGCTGCTGCACGCCCAGGAATTGCCGGACGAAGGCGGCGACACGCTGTTCGCCAATCAGGTCGCGGCCTACGAGTCGCTGCCGGCCGAACTGCGCGAGCGCATCGACGGCCTGCAGGCCGTACACAGCTACGAGGCGCGCAACAGGGCGCAGCAGGCGGTGTCGGGCGACAAGCGCCCCGGCCTGACCGAGGCCCAGCGCGCCAGCGTGCCGCCGGTTACGCATCCGGTGGTGCGCGTGCATCCAGAGAGCGGGCGCAAGGCGCTTTTCGTGAACGAGGGCTTCACCACCCATATCGTCGGCCTGCCGGAGGATGAAAGCCGGGCTCTGCTCGAGGAGCTGTTCACCGTCTCGGTCGCCGAGCGCTTCATCTATCGCCATCGCTGGCAGCCGCATGATCTCGTCTTCTGGGACAACCGCCAGACGGTGCATTTGGCGACGCCCTTCCCGCAGCACTACCGGCGCAAGCTCTACCGCACCACCGTGCAGGGCGATGTCCCCGCCGGGCCGAATTAGGCGCCGCCATGGGCGATCAGAAAACCATCGCGGTGATCGGCGGCGGCATGAGCGGCCTGATCTGCGCCATTCACCTGCTGCTGAAATCCTCCGGCGGCGGCCCGCGCGTCTTTCTGATCGAGCAGGGGACGGCTTTTGGCGTCGGCGCCGCCTATTCGACGCATAATGTCGACCATCTCCTGAATACCCGCGCCGCCAATATGAGCCCGTTCCCGGACCGCCCCGGCCATTTCCTGGAATGGCTGCGGATGCGGCCGGAGATCACGGCGGCGAGCGGCGCCTCCTTCGTCTCGCGCCGCCTCTATGGCGACTATCTGCAAAGCCTGTTGCGCGACGCCGCCTGCGGGCCGGACGCGGCGGGGCGGTTCTATCTGGTGCCGGACGAGGCGGTGCGGCTGGAGCGGGAGGGCGGCGGCTTCAAACTGCATTTGCGGGTCGGCAAGGTGCTGCCCGTGGATGCAGTGGTGCTGGCGACCGGCAATCCGCCGCCGCACCGGCCGAATATCCGGGCGGAGGCGTTTTTCGACAGCGCCCGCTATATCGACGATCCCTGGGACCCCGCCGCCTTCGACGCCGTCGAGCCCGGCGATGCGATCCTGATGCTCGGCACCGGCCTCACCATGATCGATGTCGTGCTGACGCTGAAGGCGCGCGGCCATGCCGGGCCATTGACGGCGCTGTCGCGGCGCGGGCTGCTGCCGCGCCGGCATGTGCTCCAAAGCCAGGCCGCTCAACTCGCCACGCCGGCGCTGCCGCCTCACTTGTCCGGCGCGCTGGCCAGCGTGCGGCGGGCCATTCGCGAGGCGGCCGGCAAAGGCGCGGGCTGGCAGGATGTGATGGACACGCTGCGCCCCGTCACTTCGGCCTATTGGCGGGATCTGCCGTTAAGCGCCAAGCGGCGCTTCCTGCGGCATTTGCGGCCCTGGTGGGGCGCGCATCGCCATCGCCTCGCCCCGCAAGTGGCCGACCGACTGGAGGCCCTCATCCGCGACCGCAGCCTGGCGGTGCGCCGGGGACGGCTGATCGAGATCAACCTCGACGAACGCTCCGGCGGCCCGCCGGTCTCCGCCGCCTGGGAGACGCCGCGTGGCAAGCGCCTGCATGGCATGAAGGTGCATCACGTCGTCAATTGCACCGGGCCGGGCGGCGATCCGACGCTGTCGCGATCCGAATTGCTGCGCGGACTGATCGCCTCGGGCCTTGCGCGGCCGGACCATCTTCGCCTCGGCCTCGATGTGGATGCCGGTGGGCGGCTGATCGCCCGCGACGGCGCGGTGGCCGATACGCTGTTCGCGCTCGGGCCGCCGACGCGCGGCATGTTCTGGGAATCCACCGCCGTTCCGGACATCCGCGACTATGCCGAGGCGGTGGCTGCTTCCGCGCTGCAAACGCTCGGCCGCGACGCGATCCCGGCCTGATCTGCCGCCCAGAACGATTTTCGCCTGTCGCCATCCCGCCCGTAATGCATTAATTTACGCGCGGTGAATTGCGCGCCGGTTTGTCCGGCCCTTGGGGGGAGTTGCGCAGATGGGCGTCTTCATCCGGATTTTGGTCCTGCTGATCGCAGGCATCGGCGCGGCGCAGGCGGGCGGCGAATGGCGCGGCGGCGAGGACGAGATCATCGCCGACGGTCCGGTCTCCTTCGCCAAGGGCTGCTATTGGCATCGCGGCGTACGCTATTGCAGCAGCTACTGCTATCTCGAAATCAACGGCAAGCGCTATTGCCACGAGCGCGAGAGCCAGGCCGTACCGCAGGGCCGCCTTTACAATCAGGAGCGCCCGACGGTCGAAGAGATCTACCGCCAGCCGCGCGGCTATTACCGATAGGACGAGCGCCTCCCCTGTACGATTGCGGCCTCAGCCTTTCAGGGAAGCCCTCTCCCCTCGGAGAGAGGGCTTAAATCTGTCGCCACGGAGCACCCGGATCAGCCGACCGCCAAGCGTTCGGCCTTCTTGCGCTCGTTCGGGTCGAGATGCAGCTTGCGCAGCCGGATCGACTGCGGGGTGATCTCCACCAGCTCGTCGTCCTGGATATAGGCGAGCGCGACTTCCAGCGTCATCTTCATCGGGGGCGTCAGCAAAATATTGTCGTCCCGGCCCGAGGCGCGGACGTTGGTCAGCTTCTTGCCCTTCAGCACGTTCACTTCCAGGTCGTTCGAGCGGGTGTGCTCGCCGATGATCATGCCCTGATAGACCTTGGTCTGCGGCGGGATCATCATCGGGCCGCGATCTTCCAGATTCCACAGTGCATAGGCGACCGCTTCGCCCTGGCCGTTGGAGATCAGCACGCCGGTGCGGCGGCCGGCGATCTCGCCCTTATAGGGCGCGTAGGCGTGAAACAGCCGGTTCATCACCGCCGTGCCGCGCGTATCGGACAGAAGCTCGCTCTGGTAGCCGATCAGACCGCGCGTCGGCACGTGGAACACCAGCCGCTGGCGTCCGCCGCCCGAAGGGCGCATCTCGATCAGGTCGGCCCGGCGCTCGCCGAGCTTCTGCACCACGGCGCCGGTATATTCCTCGTCGACGTCGATGATGACTTCCTCGATCGGCTCCAGCCGCTGGCCCGTCACCGGGTCGGACTGCATGACGACGCGCGGGCGCGACACCGTCAGCTCAAAGCCTTCGCGGCGCATGGTCTCGATCAGGATGGCGAGCTGCAACTCGCCGCGCCCTGCGACTTCGAAGGCGTCGATGTCGGCGGTCTGCGAGATCTTTAGGGCCACATTGCCCTCGGCCTCGCGCATCAGCCGGTCGCGAATGACGCGGCTCTGCACCTTGTCGCCCTCGAGGCCGGCGAGCGGGCCGTCATTGATGCGGAAGGTCATCGACAGGGTCGGCGGGTCGATCGGCTGGGCGTGGATGGCGGTCGTTACCTCCATCGCGCAAATCGTGTCGGCGACAGTCGCCTGCGCAAGCCCGGCAATGGCGACGATCTCGCCGGCGGATGCCTCCTCGACAGGCACGCGCTCCAGGCCGCGGAAGGCCAGCACCTTGGAGGCGCGGCCCTGCTCGATCAGCTTCCCCTCGCGCGACAGCGCCTTGATGCTCATGCTCGGCGTGATGCGGCCGGCGCTGATGCGCCCGGTCAGGATGCGGCCGAGATAGGGATCGGCCTCGATGGTGGTCGCCAGCATCTGGAAGGCGCCCTCGCCGGTCTGCGGCGGCGCGACATGCTTCAAAACCAGGTCGAACAGCGGCGCCATGCCCTCTTTCGGGCCGTCGGGCGACAGCGCCATCCAGCCTTCCTTGGCCGAGCCGTATAGAATCGGGAAGTCGAGCTGATGCTCATTGGCGTCAAGCGCGGCGAACAGATCGAAGACCTCGTTGATGACTTCGTCGTGGCGCTCGTCCGGCTTGTCGATCTTGTTGATGGCGACGATCGGGCGGAGGCCGACCTTCAGCGCCTTGGAGACCACGAATTTGGTCTGCGGCATCGGGCCTTCCGAGGCGTCGACCAGCACGATGGCGCCGTCGACCATGTTCAGGATGCGCTCGACCTCGCCGCCGAAATCGGCGTGGCCCGGCGTATCGACGATGTTGATGCGCGTGTCCTTCCACAACAGCGAAGTCACCTTCGCCAGAATGGTGATGCCGCGCTCGCGCTCGAGATCGTTGGAATCCATGGCGCGCTCAGCCACGCGCTGATTGTCCCGGAACGAGCCGGACTGGCGCAGCAAAACGTCGATCAAGGTGGTTTTGCCATGATCGACGTGGGCGATAATCGCAATATTTCTTAAATTCATGGGCTCTGTTGCTGTCCTGCAAGCGTGGCTTGCCGTTCCTTGCGTTTGAGGGCCTCGGGCGTGGCGCCGTCGCGCTTCTGTCGTTTCATGCGGTGGATGAGGATCGGCCGAGAGGGTTCCTCAAGGTCGAACTCATCGAGAAAATGCTCGCGGATTGCCAGAAAGGCCTCCCAGATCTCACCGCGCGCCTTGAAGCGTTGTTCAGCCGTCGGCGTGCCTTGGCGCGGATCGAGGCCCTCCATCACCACCCTTATATGGTGCAGAGACGAGTAAGGGTAAAGCCCAATCAGCTCTTCGGTCTCACCGACATTGCAATAAACGATGCGCATGGTGTCGATTGTTTCCGATAGTTGCCTTGCCGCGCGCAGATAATCCTCAAGCTCGGGCTTTTCGAGATGGCAATAATAGATCAGCTCGCCCTTGGTGCGGACGATGTCGTTCCATTGCTCGCGCAGGTTCTGCAGGAACGTCGTGCGCTTCTGGTAGACCGAGGCCATATAGGCCGCGATGACCGTCACGATCAACAGCGAGGTGTCGCGGATGACGTCGTAGACGCTGAGCGCCCACGCATTGCCTGAGAGCTTCGCCGCCAGCGTCAGGCCGATCAGCACGATCAGGCCGGTCATCACATAAGCCAAAATGCGGTTCTGCGTCTTCCGCGTCATACGCCCTCACCCCGTGCCAAAGCGCCCCAGGGGAGGGTTTAGGGGAGAGGGTGGGGGAGGTAAAGGGGTTTTGGCTGGGTGGCGATGGCGGTCCGGGCGCTTGCTGGATCTTCTCACGGAGCGGGTTTTGACTTAATATGTAGTATTAGTCAAAATATTACTCATAATGATCCCCGCTAAAGCGCAAAACGAAAATTATTATTTATATTCATGGAGTTTGATCATGTTCCAGTGCACGCGAATTATATTAAGTTGCATTTTGCTGCTGAGTGCCGGACGGGCGCATGCACAAGTTCCACCCCCGGTGGACATACCAATTCCGAATCTAATGCAGGAGACCCAGGTATGGTGTTGGGCAGCCGTCGCCCAACAAATTATCCATTTTGTACGCGGACCGGCGCAGACACCGGCTCGATGCGCGTTGGTCGCGATGGCAAATGGGGCTCATCCGCAATTTTGCTGCAACCAACGTAATCCCGCATGCGTACGAACCGGGTCCATACAGCAGATTAGCGCTTTGATAGGCCAATTTGGTGGACGATTCGCTGCCTATGCCCCTCCCGCCGATCCGATGACTGTCTATCAGACGCTTGCCTCGGGTAGGGCCATTATTCTTCATATCCGTTCCGGGATGAGCACGTCCCACGTAGTGGTGTTGCGTGGAATGTCATTCATATTCACGCCGCAAGGCATTCAGCCCGTGCTGCATATAAACGACCCACTTGCATACTACACGCAGCCAGTCCTGTTCGCGCAGCTTGCTCCTCTTTGGATCGAGGCGCTGGTCATCAACTGACGCGGCGACGAGGCTGAAAGCAGCCCCGGAGAGTGCAATCAGCCCTGTCCGGGGCCTGCTCGCGCGGCCGTGCCTCCCCTATCTCTCCACAATCACCTCGAACCCGCCATAGATCATGCGCTTGCCGTCGAACGGCATCGGGTTGACGCCTGGGGCCATGCGCGGGTCCTCCATGACGCGCTTCATGCCGGCATCGCGGGCGGCGCGGTCGGCCCAGAGCACCCAGGAGAACACCACCGTCTCGTCCTCCTTGCACTTCACGGCCAGCGGGAACGACGTCACCTCGCCGGGCGGCACGTCGTCGCCCCAGCATTCGACGACCTTCAGCGCGCCGTGATCCCGAAAGATCACCGCCGCGTCCTCGGCGTGCTTCTTGAAGATCGCTCTATTGGCGGTCGGAACGGCTACGACAAATCCATCGACATAGGTCATGAGAGGCGTCTCCTTTGCTGTGTGCCTGCCCCCAAGGACGCATCAGCCACCGCCCTGCCGACAAGGCCCCGCGCAAAAAAAGCGCCATGGTTGGAACCGCGGGAAGGCTCCGCCAACCGTCACGCCGCCTCGGCCTGCCCGGAGACGATCCGGTTCCGTCCGTCATGTTTCGCCTGATAGAGATTGCGGTCGGCGATATCCATCAATTGCTCGGCGGTCAGCTTGCCGCCGGGGTCCAGCACCGCGATGCCGCCGCTGATGCTCACCGACGATCCCGGCGCCGGGCTGACATGGGGTATCCGCAATTCGCGGATGGCGGCCTCGACCAGTTCGGCGGTCTGGCGCGCGCCGCCGAGATCGGTGTCGGGCAGCAGCATGGCGAATTCCTCGCCGCCATAGCGCGCGACCATGTCGTATGGGCGCCGGCAGCAGGATTGCAGCGCGGCCGCGATGTGCCGGAGGCAATCGTCGCCAGCCGGGTGTCCGTATTGGTCATTGAACGGCTTGAAGAAATCGACGTCGAAGAGCAGCAGGGCGAGCGGCCGCCCGTGCCGATGGGCGATGGCGAGGTGAATGGCGAGATTGGCGTCGAAGGCGCGCCGGTTCGGGATCTCGGTCAGCGCGTCCTGACGCGAGAGCTGCTCCAGCGCCGCATTGGCAGACCTGAGCTGAGTCGAGGCGTGCTCGAGCTGGGCGGTGCGCAATTGCACCCGCTGTTCGAGTTCGGCATTGAGGCTGGAGATTTCCGCGTCCCGGTGCTGGCGCACGACATCGAGATCGTGGAGCGTATTGGCGGTCCAGGCGACGGCGATGCTCATCAGCACCATGAGGGCGAGGCCGAATTCAGAATAGTACAGATCGCGCCGCTGTCCGGCGAGGCACAGCCAGCCGAGCGACAGCAGGATCAGCGGCAGCGCCGGAAGCAGCCTGCGGGCGACGATACCGCCCGCCGTGTCGCTGCCGGCGATGCGCGCGAAGCCATATTGGGTATCGGCCGCCCAAACCGCGAAGGAGAGGATAATGAAGGACAAGGCGGTGTTCAGCGCCATCGAATTGTAATTGCCGACCTGATAGAGCACCGCGACGCCATAGGCATAGCCGATTATGCCGAGCACCGAGATGAAGAGCACCGGCACCACGAGCCAATGCGTCCAATTCGCCGCCCAGGGCCTTCTGTCCCTGAACACCCATAGCGCGCTTCCCAGCAGCAGGAAGGCGAGCGCGGTGGCGGGCGACATCCGGCCGGGCGTCGCCCCGGTCTTCAGCGAGCCATGGTCGAGGAAAAGCAACTGGTCGATGCCGAAATCGAGGGTGAAGAGATATTCGGCGAGGCTCAGCGCGCCGAGCAGCACGACGAAGAGCGCAAGCCCCCGCGCGATGCGGAACGGTCGCGATCCCGGCTCCGAGCGATAGAGCAGCAGCAGGGCGACCGCCGCCGCCAGCCCGCCCACCGCCGTATTCACCTTCATGGTGACGAGGCCCGGCAGGACGCTCTTCAGCGTGGGAATGTCGAAGGTCCAGCCGAGGATCACCGCGCCGTTGATGCAGACGGCAAAGCCGATGGCGGCCCGGACAAACCGATCCATCCATTTGCGATAGTTTTTTCCTGGGGTCATGGACGCTTTCGGCGATCGACCGCGCAATATCGAACGCAGTCAAACCCTAGGCGATGCGACCTTCCCTGGGCCTTAAGCTGAAAGGGTGCATTGGATTGAACCTCTTAAGGCTTGCAGCCGCGGGTGAATATTTCGCCGCCCGCCCTTAGAGTTTCTTCACAGCTTGGGCCGAGTCTGCGTGGACTCTTGCCCCCAGACAGCGCGCGCACAGGCAAAAAGCCTACGCCAAGCCAAATGTGGAGTAAAACATGCCAGTGTTAAAGATTACGGCAATCATCATTGCTTCATGGCTGGCTCCGAATAGCGCGATTGCCTATAGCGCGCTGCAAAATCAGGAGCTGATCGACAAGTCCGGCCTGGCCGCAACCCTCAAAGAACTGCCCGGAGCGATGCAGTCGAGCGTCGGCGCGATGCGCCAGCAGGGGATGCAGATCGACCAGAAATTCGAGAAGGCCTGGACCGACGCGGCGCGAACGGCCTTCGGTCCGGAGCAATCGCTCGCCATCATCGATCAGGGCCTGCAGAAGCTGCTGACGCCGGAGGACAAGGCGGCGCTGCTGCAGCATTACAATTCACCGCTCGGCCGCCGGATCAGCGCGTTGGAGGTCAAGGCCGCCCAGCCGGGCGAGCAGGCCAAGGCGCAAGCCTATGCGCAGACGCTGCTGGCGGATCCCGGCAAGAACGCGGACCGGCTGGCGCTCTATCGGGCGATCGACAAAGCCAGCGGCGCCACCGCGACCGTCACCAACATTTCGATCAACATCGCGACCGCCATGACCACCGGCATGGCCAGCGCGACGCCCGGGCCGAAAGTCGATACGGGCGCGATCCGGGCCCAGATCGAAAAACAGCGCAGCGCGATGAGCCAGAAACTGGCGGCCGCGACGCTGGCCAGCATGGCCTATACCTATCGCGACCTGTCGGCCCAGGATCTCACCGCCTATCTTGCCTTTCTGAACAGTCCGGCGGGCAAGACGCTGAACGCGGGCGTCGGCACATTGCTCAACCAGGCGCTGGCCCTGCAGTCGGAGGATTTCGGGCGGCAGCTCGCGAAGAATCTCGGCCGCAAGGGCGTTTAGGGCGGGCCCCGTCTAAGCGGCCCCCAAACGATTACGCCTCGCGGTCAGGCGGCAAGGCTGCGGCAAGTCCAGACCCGAAACTGAAGACTGTCCGGCGGCTTTGCCACCCCGCCAATACCCGGAACCCGCCACCTGCCCCGCCGTTGACCGGGGCGCATCGGTTTGCGCCAAGCTCTGAGCGCGGCCGGCCCCCGCCCTGGAATAAGCTTATACGATCTTATTCGTTTGGGTCCGCGAGACCGCCACATAAGCTCAAACTGCTCATAACCGAACTGGAGCTAACAATGTTTCCAATGATTTTCCGGCGTGGCCTTGTCGGCGCGATGCTTCTCGCGAGCCTTGCAAGCCTGCCCGCCGCCGCGCAGACTGAAAAAGCGCTGCTCAATGTTTCCTACGACCCGACGCGCGAACTCTATGCCGACTTCAACAATGCCTTCAGCAAATATTGGAAGGAGAAGACCGGCGAAGTGGTCAAGATCAGCCAGTCGCATGGCGGATCGGGCAAGCAGGCGCGCACCATCATCGACGGGCTCGAAGCCGACGTCGCGACCCTGGCGCTCGCCTATGACATCGACGAGATCGCTGAACGGTCGGGCAAGCTCCCCAAGGATTGGCAGACCCGTCTGCCGAACAACAGTTCGCCCTACACCTCGACCATCGTTTTCCTGGTCCGCAAGGGCAACCCGAAGGGCATCAAGGATTGGAACGATCTGGCCAAGCCGGGCGTGTCCGTTATCACCCCGAACCCGAAGACGTCGGGCGGCGCGCGCTGGAACTATCTGGCGGCTTGGGGCTACGCGCTGAAGACCAATGGCGGCGACGAGGCCAAGGCCAAGGAATTCCTCGCGGCCATCTTCAAGAACGTGCCGGTGCTCGATAGCGGCGCGCGAGGCTCGACCACAACCTTCGTTCAGCGCGGTCTCGGCGATGTGCTGCTGGCCTGGGAGAACGAGGGCTTCCTGTCGATCAATGAATTCGGCCCCGATAAGTTCGAGGTCGTCGTCCCCTCGCTTTCGATCCTTGCCGAGCCGCCGGTGACGCTGGTCGACGAAGTCGCCAAGAAGCACGGCACGACCGACGTGGCGAAGGCCTATCTGGACTATCTCTACTCGCCCGAGGGCCAGAAGCTCGCCGCCAAGCATTATTACCGGCCGCGCAAGCCCGAGCTCGCCGACCCGGCCGACAATGCCCGCTTCCCGAATGTGACGCTCTTCACCATCGACGATGTCTTCGGCGGCTGGCAGAAGGCCCAGAAGACGCATTTCGCCGATGGCGGCACCTTCGACGAGATCTATCAGCCGAAATAACCGCCTCCCACATCGTCGTCGACGACCAGCGGTTAAACTGTGTGCCGTCTCTACCCAAAGCTCGGTGAGACGGCACATTTTTCCTGTCACGATGGGGGACCCGCCATGCAGCGAATCCTGATCCTCCCCGGCCTGCGCGGCAGCGGACCGCGCCATTGGCAGAGCTGGTTCGAAAAGCGCCTGACCCATTCCATCCGTGTCAACCAGCGCGACTGGAACACGCCCGATCTCCCCGTCTGGTCCGAGCGCGTGCGTCTCGAGATCGAACGCGCGCCCGGTCCCGTTCTGCTCGTCGCGCACAGTTTCGGCTGTCTCGCCGCCATCCACGCCAGCAGCCACGCGAGCACCCGCATTGCCGGTGCCATGCTGGTCGCCCCGGCCGATCCCAAAATGTTCGGCATCGAGCCGCAGGTGCCGAAAGACCCGCTCCGCTTCCCCGCCATCGTGGTCGCCAGCGAAACCGATTGCTGGATCAGCCTTGGCAAAGCCCGGTCTTTGGCGCAAAGCTGGGGCGCGGAATTCGTCAATGCGGGGGCCGCCGGACATATCAATGTCGCCTCCGGCCATGGGCGATGGCCGGAGGGGCTGGATATTCTGAAACGGCTGCAACATTCGGCCATGACCGGCGTTGTCCGCGCGCGGTCCGGAAATGCGGCTTTGATCTCGGGCTGAAGCCTGCCCGGATGCCGTCCTGCCCACCGTCCATTGCACGGACCGGAATATCGATAGAAGAATTTCTTCTTTAGAGGCCTGTCCGCCCTCACATAGCTTTAGTGGCGAAATTTTGGCAAAGAGGTGACAATGCTCTCGCGCGTATTCTCCTGGGCAGGCTTCGTGCTGGCCTTTGTTTTCCTCACGGCCTACACGGCCCTGGCGCAGACCACCATTCTGAACGTCTCCTATGACGTCTCGCGCGAGCTCTATAAGCAGATCAACCCGGCCTTCATCGACGCCTGGAAGGCCAAGACCGGCGAGACCGTCACCGTCAACCAGTCGCATGGCGGCTCCAGCAAGCAGGCCGCTTCCGTCGCGGAAGGGCTGGACGCAGACGTCATCACCATGAACCAGGCGCCGGACATCGATTTCCTGGCGGACAAGGGCCTCGTGGCGAAGGACTGGAAGTCGAAATTTCCCAATGACGCAGCGCCTTACACCTCGGTGTCGGTCTTCCTGGTGCGCAAGGGCAATCCGAAAGGCATCAAGGATTGGTCCGACCTCGCCAAGCCCGGCATCAGCGTCATCGTTCCCAATCCGAAGACCTCGGGCAATGGCCGCTACACCTATCTCGCCGCCTGGGGCTATGCGCTGGAAAATCTCGGCGGCGCCGATGCGGCCAAGGATTTCGTCAAGAAGCTATTCGGCAACGTGCCGGTGTTCGACGGTGGCGGCCGGGGTGCGACCACGACCTTCAGCCAGCGCGATGTCGGCGACGCGCTCGTCACCTTCGAGAACGAGGCGCGGCTGATCGCGGTCGAGTTCGGCGCGGACAAGTTCGATATCGTCTACCCCTCGCTGAGCGTCGAGGCGCCGGCGCCGGTCGCCATAAACGAGAAAGTTGTCGACAAGAAGAAGACCCGCGAAGTGGCAACCGCCTATCTCAACTTCTTGTATTCTCCTGAAGGTCAGGCCATCATTGCCAAGTACGATTTTCGTCCGCGCGACGAAGCCGTGCTGCGTGCCAATCAAGCAAAGTTCCCGCCGGTCAAGACGTTCGACGTCGAGAAGCTGATCGGCTCCTGGGCCGATGTGCGCAAGACGCATTTCGCGGATGGCGGGATCTACGACCAGATCTCGGTGAAGTAACATGGCGGCAGCCGCATCGCGGAGGGTGCTCCCCGGCTTCGGGCTGACCCTCGGCTATACCGTGGGCTATCTCTCCCTGATCGTGCTGATTCCGCTATCGGCCGCGCTGATCAAGACGTTCTCGCTGAGCTGGGAGCACTTTTGGCAGATCGTCACCGCGCCTCGCGTGGTGGCGTCCTACAAGCTCAGCTTCGGCACTTCGCTGCTGGCGGCGGCCATCAATTCCGTGTTCGGATTGATGCTGGCCTGGTCGCTGGTGCGCTACAGCTTCCCCGGCAAGCGCATCATCGACGCGCTTGTCGATCTGCCTTTCGCCCTGCCGACCGCCGTCGCGGGCATCGCGCTGACGGCGATCTATGCCGGCAATGGCTGGATCGGCCAGTTCACCGAGCCGCTCGGCCTGAAGATCGCCTTCACCCCGATCGGCATCCTGATCGCGCTCGTCTTCATCGGCCTGCCTTTCGTCGTGCGCACCGTCCAGCCGGTGCTGCAGGATCTCGAAGCCGAATATGAGGAAGCCGCCGCCAGCCTCGGCGCCAATCGCTGGCAGACTTTTACCCGCGTCGTCTTCCCGCTGCTGCTGCCGGCCCTGCTGACCGGCTTCGCGCTCGCCTTCGCGCGGGCGGTCGGCGAATATGGTTCGGTGATCTTCATCGCCGGCAATCTGCCGATGATCTCCGAAATCACCCCGCTCATCATCATCACCAAGCTGGAGCAATATGATTATGTCGGCGCGACGGCGGTGGCGACCGTGATGCTGTTCGTCTCCTTCGCGCTGCTGCTCGTCATCAACGGCCTGCAGGCCTGGACCTCGCGACGCATGGGGAGGGCCCGCTAATGGCCGGCGCCCTATCCAGTCTCGCCTTCGGCAGCGTTGGCGGTTCCGCCTTCGAGCGCCGCGCCGCGACGCGCGACCCCGCCTGGGTGAAATGGCTGATCCTCGGTCTGTCGCTGAGCTTCTTCGCCATCTTCATCCTGTTGCCGCTGATCGCCGTCTTCGTCGAGGCGCTGCGCAAGGGCTGGGGCACTTATATTACCGCGTTGAGCGAGCCTGACGCGCTGGCCGCCGTGCGCCTGACGCTGATCGCCGCCGCCATTGCCGTGCCGCTCAACCTGATCTTCGGCGTCTCCGCCGCCTGGGCGATCGCGAAATATCAGTTTCGCGGCAAGAATGCGCTAACCACGCTGATCGATTTACCGTTTTCCGTCTCGCCGGTCGTCGCGGGGCTGGTCTTCGTTCTGGTTTTCGGGGCGCAGGGCTGGTTCGGCAGTTGGCTCGGTGACCACAATATCCGCATCATCTTCGCGGTGCCCGGAATCGTGCTGGCGACCATCTTCGTCACCTTCCCCTTCGTTGCCCGCGAGCTGATCCCGCTTATGGAATCGCAAGGCCGCGAGGAGGAAGAGGCCGCCATCGTGCTCGGCGCCTCGGGCTTGCAGACATTTTGGCGCGTGACCTTGCCGAACATCAAATGGGGCTTACTTTACGGCGTGATCCTCTGCAATGCCCGGGCCATGGGAGAATTCGGCGCGGTTTCTGTGGTATCGGGCCATATCAGGGGACAAACCAACACTTTGCCGTTGCATGTGGAAATTGTGTATAATGAATATAATTTCGCGGCAGCCTTCGCCGTAGCTTCGCTCTTGGCGCTGCTCGCACTCTTTACCCTGATATTGAAGACGATCATTGAAGTGCGTGCCGCAAGTCAGGTCGCCAAAGCATGATCCGCAAAAATGGAAGCCGCTATTGCGGCGCGGGTCGTGCTCCAGATGAAAGTAGGAGCCGAGTTTGCGCTAGGAATGACGTCCAGGTTAAGAGAACGCACCAATGAGCATCGCGGTCAAGAACATCGAAAAATCATTCGGAAGCTTCCGCGCGCTCGACAATGTGTCGCTGGAATTTCCGACCGGTAAGCTGGTTGCTCTGCTCGGCCCGTCCGGCTGCGGCAAGACCACGCTTTTGCGCATCATCGCCGGCCTCGAATTCGCCGATGGCGGCCAGGTCATGCTCGACGGCGAGAACGCCTCCGACCGCAATGTGCGCGAGCGGCAGGTCGGCTTCGTCTTCCAGCATTACGCGCTGTTCCGCCATATGACGGTGTTCGAGAACGTCGCTTTCGGCCTGCGCGTCAGGAAGCGCCGCGACCGGCGCCCGGAGGCGGATATCCGCAAGCGCGTCAACGAATTGCTGGAACTGGTGCAGCTCGCATGGCTGCGCGACCACGTCCCCGCCCAACTCTCCGGAGGCCAGCGCCAGCGCATCGCCCTGGCGCGCGCGCTCGCGGTCGATCCGCGCGTGCTGCTGCTCGACGAGCCCTTCGGCGCGCTCGACGCCAAGGTGCGCAAGGAATTGCGCCGCTGGCTGCGCAAGCTGCATGAGGATCTGCATATCAGCTCGATCTTCGTGACCCACGACCAGGAAGAGGCGATGGAAGTCGCCGACGAGATCGTCGTCATGAACCAGGGCCGCGTCGAGCAGATCGGCAAGCCCGCCGACGTCTACGACAGGCCGGCGACGCCCTTCGTCTATGGCTTTCTCGGCGCCGCCAATGTGTTCGAGGGCCAAGTCGAGGGTTCGGACTTGCGCGTCGGCGAGGATTTGCTGCCGCTCGGCGGCAAGGAGGCGCCCGATGGCGCTACCTTCAAGGCGTTCAGCCGCCCGCATGAGATCGAGATCGAGCCGGACAGCCGCGACAGCCTCGGCGTGAAGGCGCGCATCAACCGCATCCTGAATGTCGGCGGCATGGCGCGGGTCGAACTGTCGGGTACGCAAGGCCGCAACGGCTCCACCGCGACGCATCTCTACGAGGTCGAGCTGCCGCGCGAACAGCTCGGCACGATGTCGCTCGAGGAGGGCCAGATCGTCCGCCTGCACGCGCCGCGTCTGGCGCTGTTCCCGTCCGCTCCGCCGGGCACGGTGCAATGAATTTCCAGCAGCTCCGGATCATCCGCGAAACCGTGAAGTGCAATTTCAACCTCACCGAGGTTGCCGCCGCGCTTTACACATCGCAATCCGGGGTCAGCAAGCACATCAAGGATCTGGAGGACGAACTCGGCATCGAGCTGTTCGTGCGGCGCGGCAAGCGCCTGCTCGGGCTCACCGAACCCGGCAAGGACCTCACCGCCATCGTCGACCGGATGCTGCTCGACGCCGCCAACATCAAGCGGCTCGCCCAGCAATTCGCCAACAGCCAGCGCGGCGAGCTGACCGTCGCCACCACCCACACCCAGGCGCGCTATGCGCTCCCCCCGGCGGTTGCGGCGTTCAAGAAACAGTTCCCCGAAGTGCGGCTGGTGCTGCACCAGGGCAGCCCGACCGAAATCGCCGCCATGCTGCTCGACGGCGAGGCCGCCATCGCCATCGCCACCGAATCGCTGATCGACAGCCCCGACATCCTGCCCTTTCCCTATTATTCCTGGCACCACGCCCTGGTCGTGCCGGAGGACCATCCGCTCACGCGGGCCGACCCGCTGACGCTGGAGGACATCGCGAAATGGCCGATCATCACCTATCACGAGGGCTTCACCGGCCGCAGCCATATCGACGAGAAATTCGCCGCGGCCGGCCTGTCGCCCGACATCGTCATGGCCGCGCTCGACGCCGACGTCATCAAGGCCTATGTCGAGCTTGGCATGGGGGTCGGCATCATGGCCTCGATGGCCTTCATCGCCGAGCGCGACAAGCCGCTGCGCCTGCTCGACTGCTCGCATCTGTTCGAGAAGCAGACCTCCCGCATCGCCGTCCGCCGCGGCCGCTACCTGCGCGGCTACGCCTATCGCTTCATCGAGCTGTGCGCGCCGAAGCTGACCGAGCAAGTCGTGCGCGGCGGCGCGGCCATCGACCGCGACGGAGAGGGCGACGAGTAGCGCGAGCCCATCGGCCTACGACGCAGTTTTCCGCAACGGTCACGGATCGGCACCCGGACGGCGGGCCGTCCGGGTGCCGGCGCGGGTAACCGCCTCCGGCGATCTACGCAACCTCCCGCAGCTTTTCCTGATGCACGAAGGCTTCGGTCCGCTCCAATGCGCGGTCCAGCCGGTCGAACAGCGCGTTGATCTCGCCGCCGTCGATGATCAGCGGCGGGCAGATGGCGAGCGTGTCGCCGAGGGCGCGCAGTATCAGGCCCTCCTGCTCGCAGAAATTCGCCAGCTTGGCGCCGACGCCCTGGCGCGGAGCGAATTGCCGCTTCGTCTCCTTATCCGCCACCAGTTCGACGCCGCCCAGCAGCCCGACGCCGCGCACCTCGCCGACCAGCGGATGATCGCGCAGCGCCTTCAGCCGGGTCTGGAAAATCTGCGCCACGGCGCGGACATGGGCGGGGATGTTGTCGCGCTGGTAGATTTCCACAGCTTTCACGCCGATCGCCGCCGACATCGGGTGGCCGGAATAGGTGAAGCCATGCGCGAACGTGCCGATCTTGCGGCTTTCGTCCAGCATCGCCTGATAGACATCCTCCGACACGGTGATGGCACCGAGCGGCGCATAGGCGGAGGTCAGCCCCTTGGCCATGGAGATGGTATCGGGCTGCAAATTGTAGGTCTGCGAGCCGAACATCTGCCCGGTGCGGCCAAAACCGCAGATCACCTCGTCGACGATGAACAGGATGTCGTATTTGGCCAGCACCTGCTGAATGGCGGCGAAATAGCCGGCGGGCGGCAGAATCACTCCGCCCGCGCCCTGCACCGGCTCGGCGATGAAGGCGGCGACCGTGTCCGGCCCTTCGAGTTGGATCATGCTGTCGAGTTCGCGCGCCAGCCGCTGTGAGAACGCCTCCTCGGTCTCCGACGGCAGCGCATCGCGGTAGTAATAGGGCGCGGTCAGATGCCGGGTCCAGGTGAAGGGCAGGTCGAAATCGAGATGGTTGTTCGGCAGGCCGGTCAGGCTGGCGGAGGCGAGCGTCACGCCGTGATAGGCGCGCTTGCGCGAGATGATCTTTTTCTTCTGCGTCAGGCCGCGCGCATTATTGTAGTACCATGCGAGCTTGATCTGGGTGTCGTTGGCCTCCGAGCCGGACGAGGTGAAGAAAATCTTTGAGGCGGGCGCGGGCGAAATCTCCTTCAGCTTTTCCGCCAGCTCGATGGCCGGGTCGTGGCTCTTGCCGCCGAACAGATGGCCGGATGCCAGCCGCGAAAGCTGCTTGTGGCCGGCCTCGATCAACTCTTGGTTGCCATAGCCGAGCGATGTGCACCACAGCCCGGCCATGCCCTCGATATAAGGCTTGCCGGCGGTGTCGTAGACATAGACGCCCTTGCCCGATTCCAGGATCAGCGGGCCGGTTTCGCGAAACGCCGCAAGGTTGGTGTAAGGGTGGATGAGAGTTTCGATATCGCGTGCGAGCGCATTCGCGCTGACCGTCATGGGGCAGGTCCTTCAATCCTGGCGCCGCAAGGCAGGCCCCCGCTTGAACATGGACTCACCGCGGGATTTGCGCCGGACGCCGATTTGCCCTTATTAACATAGGAATGGTAAAATAGCCCCCAAGCGGGAGAAGTGCGTTGCGGTATTATCTGCATGAATCGCGCAAGGCGGTCTGGAGTCAGCGGATCGCTCTGCTGTTTCTGGTGCTCTTCGCGATCACCTTCGGGCTGCATCGCGTCGGGGAGCTGCCGACGCCGGTGGCGATGAAGCTGTTCGGCTTCGCCGTTATCGGGGGTGTGATCGCGGTCGGGCTCGGGCTGATCGCGCTGGCCGCGATCTGGCGTGAGGGCTATACGGGCGCGGGCAAGGCGTTCGCCGGCGTGGTGTTCGGCTGCGTGATGCTGGCGGGGCCGATATGGTCGCTGCCGAGCCTGTTGGCGCTGCCGCGCATCCACGAAGTCAGCACCGACGTTCAAAGCCCGCCCGCCTTCGACAAGATCGCCGCGCTGCGCTCCGGCGCCGGCACCAATCTCGCCGCCTATCAGCGCGAGGAAGCCCCGCTCCAGGCCAAGGCCTATCCCGACATCAAGCCGCTGCCCGTCAACCGCCCCTCCGCCGACGCCTATACCGCCGTGCGCGAAGCGGTGAAGAAACTGGACTGGCGCATCGTCTCTGAGAACCCGCCGGTGCCCGGCAAGTCCGGCACCATCGAGGCGACCGACCGCTCGATGATCTTCGGCTTCACCGATGACGTGGTGATTCGCGTCTCCGGCGGCGGCAATTCGGCCAAGGTCGATGTGCGCTCGTCCGCCCGGCATGGCGATCACGATATGGGACGCAATGCGGAACGCGTGCGCGTGCTGTTCTCCGAGGTCAAGACGCGACTGAGCGCCCTCGACAAGACCGAGTCGATGGAGAAGGCCGTCGTGCTGCGCGATGCGCGCATGAAGAAGGCGCTGGAGAAGAAGGAGCGCGAGCGTCAGGAGGCCGAGCGCGAGGAGCGCCGCCGCCAGCTCCGCGCCGCTGCCCTCAGCCGCGAGCGTCAGATATCGAGTAGCGCGAATTCCGGCCAGGATGCGGGTCAGCAATCACCCGCCCAGTCGCGGCCAGCAACTCAAGATGCCCAAGCACAGAATAGGCGGCCGCGTCGCGCAAGGACTCCGCTAACGTTTCGTAAATTCTGGGAACAATTAGGTCAATAGTATCGAGCCCGTCGCGGATGCAGTCGAGGATCTGCTGCTCGCGCCAGCGCCGGTGCATGATGAAAGCCTTGACCAGACGCTGCGCCTGATCCACCCGGCCGCCGTGGCCGGGGAAATAGACGGTCTCCGGCCGCTGCAACAGCAGCTCCAGCGAGGCGATATAGTCGCCCATATTGCCTTCCGGTGGCGCGACGACCGTGGTGTTCCACCCCATGACGTGATCGCCGGAGAGCAGCGTCTCCGATCCGTTCAGGCCGAAGCTGAGATGATCCGGCGCATGGCCGGGCGTGAACACGGCTTCCAGCTCCCAATCCCCGCCCGCGATGCGCTCGCCGCCCTTTAGCGGCTGGTCGGGGATGAATTCGACATCGAGAATGTCGTCGCTTGTCGGGTGGAGCTTGGCGGCCTTGCGCGAGGCGGCGGTCGAGCCGAAGCCGAGCACGGGCGCGCCGGTCAGCTCGGCGAGTTTCGGCAGGCCGGCGGAATGGTCGCGATGCGTGTGGGTGAGGAAGATGTGCGAGACGCGCTCGCCGCGCTTGTCCAGCTCGGCAAAGATCGCCGCGCGGTGCGCCTCGTCATCAGGTCCGGGATCGATGAGCGCGACGCTGCCGGTGCCGACGAGATAGCTGTTGGTGCCCTTGTAGGTGAACGGGCCCGGATTGTTCGCCACCAGCCGCCGCAAGCCCGGCGCCACCAGCTCCGCGACCCCGTGCGTGAATTCGAACTCGCGCGAAAACGGCAATACGACGCTCATCTGAGGCTCCGGTTGGGGTGGCGGTCTCCGAAATCCCCGCGAAGGCGGGGATCCAGTACGCCGCAGCAATCGCGTTTAGGCGGTGCCAAATGACAAATGCCGCCCTTTACTGGATCCCCGCCTTCGCGGGGATTTCGGATAGATAAACTAGGTCGTGAAGGTCTGGTCCAGGTCCGATGCCGCAATTAAGCCGCGCCGCGATCCATGGACAGGCCTGCGGCGGCGATCGGGCCGAGCAGGTTCACCATCAGCGCCGTGACGGGCTCCGCGCCGTCATTGAGAATGCGGTGCGGACGGTCGCCGGCATAGCGCGCGGTCTCGCCGGTGGCGATGGTGAATGTCTCGCCGCCCGAGGTGACCGAAACCGTCCCGCGCAGTACGGTCAGATTCTCCACCGATCCCGGCGGGTGCGGCTCGCTCTCCAAAACGCCGCCCGGCTCGGCCTCGAAATAATACCATTGCACCAGCTCGACGCTCTTGATCCAGCCGATGATGCGCAGCCGACAGCGGCCGTCGTCGCTGAGCAGCACCGGCGTGCCGGAGGGGCCGAGCTTCTCGATCAAGGCCGGCGCCTCCTCGCCGCGCAGAATATCCTCGATCGGCGCATTCAGCGCCCGCGCCAGCTTGTAGAGCGTGCCGAGCGTCGGGTTGGTCTCGTTCTTCTCGATCTGCGAGATGATCGATTTCGCCACGCCCGATTGCTCGGACAAATCGCCGAGCGAATAATTATAGGCCCGTCTGAGCCGGTTGATCGTCTTGCCGAGCTTGGCCGCCATCTCAGGCGCCTCAGCCGCGGACGCTCCCTTTCGCATTGACATTTTTGTGCGATGACCTCATCTAGGAACTGTTCTATATAAAGAACGGATTGGTCGCCCGCACGGCGAAAAACGCGCATACACGCCGTGTTCAGAGCGCGGAACTGGGATGAATTTATCATCGGCGTTCGTTTCTGAAAACAAAATTCGGAAAACCTACCGCTCGCCGATGTGCTTGTTCCAGGATTGAACCTGTGTGCGCGAATTCTATCCGCCAAAAGGAGCCGCTCTTGGGTTCGCTTGTCGTCACCGACCGGAAGGGTTTGACCCGCGAAGTCGAAGCCGTCGAAGGCTGGCGGATTATGGAAATTCTGCGCGAGCATGGCCTCGGCATCGAGGGCACCTGCGGCGGCGCCTGTAGCTGCGCCACCTGCCACGTCATCATCGCCGACGATTGGGCCGGGCGCCTGCCGCCGCCCCGCGACGATGAGATCGATATGCTCGATACCGTGCCCGGCTTATATGACGGATCGCGTTTGGCCTGCCAACTCATCTGGGACGAGGACATGGACGGGCTGAGACTGACCATCGGTCAGCAATCGTAAAAATTTCCTGTGGGGAGTGGGTCAATGGCCAAGCGAGCCGAACTGCAAATCGTCACCGCAAATCACCTGCTCGAGGGTCACTCGGTGTTCCTCGGCGAGGACGGCTGGACGGCGGATCATCACGCCGCCCGCATCGCCGCGACGCCGGAAGAATCGGCGGAGCTGGAAGCGCTCGGTCGGGTGGACGAGGCGGGCAACATCGTCGTCGGCGTCTATCTGGTCGACGTGGCGCTTGACGCCAGCGGCGATCCCGAGCCAATTCACTACCGTGAAAAAATGCGGGTGCGCGCGATTCCGTCCTTCTGGCCGGATCCGGTAAAGGCACGTCCGCAGAGCTTGCGGCCGCGCGGCGACGGAGAGGCGCATCATGTATCGCTATGACGAGTTCGACACCCAATTTGTCCGCGAACGCGTCAGCCAATTTCGCGGACAGGTCGAACGGCGCCTCACCGGCGCGCTGAACGAGGACGAGTTCCGGCCGCTGCGGCTGATGAACGGCCTCTATCTGCAATTGCACGCCTATATGCTGCGCGTCGCCATTCCTTATGGCACGCTGTCGGCGCATCAGATGCGCCAGCTCGGCGCCATCGCCGATAAATACGACCGCGGCTACGGCCATTTCACCACCCGGCAGAACATCCAGTTCAACTGGCCCAAGCTGAAGGACGTGCCCGACATTCTCGACGATCTCGCCGATGTCGAGATGCACGCCATCCAGACCTCGGGCAATTGCATCCGCAATGTCACCGCCGACCCCTATGCGGGCGTCGCGGCCGACGAGATCGCCGATCCGCGCCCGACCGGCGAATTGCTGCGGCAATGGTCGAGCAACCACCCCGAGTTCTCATTCCTGCCGCGCAAGTTCAAGATCGCGCTGACCGGCGCGCGCGCGGACCGCGCGGTGATAAAATTCCACGATATCGGCCTGCGCCTCGTCGAGGGCGAGGGCGGCCAGCTCGGCTATGAGGTCTGGGCCGGCGGCGGTCTCGGCCGCACGCCGATGATCGGCATCAAGGTGCGCGATTTCGTGCCGACCGCCGATCTGTTGCGCTATGTCGAGGCGATCATGCGCGTCTACAACGCGGAAGGCCGCCGGGACAATAAGTACAAGGCGCGCATCAAGATCCTGATCCACGAAAAGGGCGGCGAGGATTTCCGCGCCGAGGTCGAGCAGGAATTTGCCCGCATCGCGCATGACCCGGCCGCGCCCGTCGAAAAGGAATTGGCGCGCATCCAGGCATTCTTCGCGCCGCCCGCCTATGAGGCGCTGCCCGCCGAGAGCGAGGCTCTGGCGAAGGCGAAGCTGGCCAATCCGAATTTCGCCCGCTGGGTGCGTGTGAACACGCGGGCGCATAAGGCGCCGGGCTATACCATCGCCGTCATCTCGCTGAAGCCGAAGGGCGGCGTGCCGGGCGATGCGACCGGCGACGAGATGCGCGTCATGGCCGACGCCGCCGACGCCTACAGCATGAGCGAATTGCGCGTCTCCGCCGAGCAGAACATCGTCTTGCCGAACGTGAAGGCGTCCGATTTGTTCGCGCTCTGGCAGATGCTGGACCGCGCCGGCCTCGCCTCCTCCAATGCCGAGCTGATTTCCGACGTCGTCTCCTGCCCCGGCATGGATTATTGCGCGCTGGCGACGGCCCGCTCGATCCCGATCGCGCAGGAGATCACCGAGCGCTTCGCCGAGCCCGTGCTGCAGGAGCAGATCGGCCCGATCCGCATCAAGATTTCCGGCTGCATCAATGCCTGCGGCCACCACCATGTCGGCGATATCGGCATCCTAGGCCTCGAAAAGACCGGCGCCGAAGCCTATCAGATCACGCTCGGCGGCGATCCGACCGAAAGCGCCGCTATCGGCGAGCGCTCCGGCCCCGGCTTTCCGGCGGAGGGCGTGGTCGATGCCATCGAGCGGCTGATCCACTTCTATCTCGGCCGCCGCGAAGACGGCGAGACCTTTAAGCAGACCTATCACCGCCTCGGCCATTCCGTGATGAAGGACGCGCTCTATGCCTCTCATTAAGGACGGCCATTTCGTCGCCGACGACTGGTCGCGGCCGGTCGAGGGTGAGCCGGCCGTGGCGGGCGCGAAACTGATCCTGGCCTTCGCTCGGCTGGAGGCGGAGGCCTCCGACTTGATCGAGGCGGGTCATGCGGTCGGCGTGGAGATCACCAACGACACCGATCCGGCGGCGCTGGAGCCGTGGTTCGACCGGCTGGCGCTGATCGTCGTGCCGTTCCCGAGGGCCGCCGACGGGCGCGGCTTTTCCATAGCGACGCGCCTGCGCCGCCTTGGCTATCGCGGCGAATTGCGCGCCAGCGGCCACCTGATCGCCGACCAGTACACGCTGGCCCGGAGCTGCGGCTTCGACACCGTGGAAATTTCCGACGCCCAGGCCGCCCGCCAGCCCGAGCCGCATTGGCTCGAAGCCGAGCACGCCATGAGCCTCGCCTATCAGCGCGGCTACGGCCCCTTGCGCAACATCCTCGGCGCCCGCTGGGCGGCGCAGTAGCTGGCACCTCCTTCCGTCGTCCCGGCCTTGAGCCGGGACCCAATCCCGCATCCGCGAGCCCTGCGGCAAGAGGAGAGGCGAGTAGGCCCCGGCTCTGACGGCCGGGGCGATGATGAGGGGTTTTCCGAATTCGCAGGCCCGGTGCAGGGGGCCGCTACCCCAGCCGCCCCGTCACCCAATAGGCCATCAAACCCATCCACTCCTTCGCTGCGAGATCAATCCGCCGCCACGCCGTCGAAGGGCGCGGCGAGAAGCGCAGCAGATCTTCCGGACCGCGCGTGCGGAAATCCACCGGCCACGGTTTGACATCGAACCCTTCGGCCCGGAAAACCGCCATGGCGCGCGGCATGTGGAAGGCCGAGGTCACCAGCAGCCAGCGCTCGCCCGGCTTCGGATCGACCAGCCGCTTCGCGAAAGCCGCATTCTCCGACGTCGTGCGCGAGGCAGGCTCCAGCGTGATCCGCGCCGGGTCGATGCCGATGCGGGTGAAGAAGCGCTTGGCGATCTCGGCCTCGCTGGAACTGGTGTAGATCAGCGCGCCGTCGCCGCCGGAGATGACGATACGCGCGGCCGGAAACCGGTAGGCCAGCGCCGCCGTCTCGGTCAGCCGCTCGGCGGCCTCGTTCAGGGCGATCTCGTCGCGCGTGCTGGAGACCAGCGCATCGATGACGCCGCCGAGCACGATGATGCCGTCGACCCGGTCCAGCGCGTCCATGCCGGGCCGCGTGTAAATCCGCTCCAAGCCGTACATCATCGCATTGGCGAGCGGCGACAATCCCGCCACGGCATAGATCAGCACCGTCGCCAGCAGCACCCGGATGCCGGCGCGCGTCCGGCCGCGCCAATAAAGCACGAAACCGAGCGCGAAAAGCAGAATCAGAAAGGTCGAGGGCTGCAGGAAATACCAGATCACTTTCGAGGCATAGAAGAACATCCGCAATCCTCTGGGCGCGCGCGCCTCACGCCCTTGGCGGGCAAATCCGCCAGCCGGGCCAGCCCCTTCTAATCCGGTGCGTGCGGTCTGCCAATCGCGGCCATCCGGAGCGTGTTCTTGAACGTGCCGCAGGCTCGCTTATATTTGCGGATAAGGTTCCGGAGTGCCTTCAGGGCTTCGGCGTGCCCGACAGGTTCAGGTCGCTTGGCAAAGGGCTTTGGGATGTCGCGTATTGTTAAAAATCCTCTGCTGTTGGGCTTTGAGGATGTCGAGCGGATGCTCGATCAGATTGCCAAGACCGCAGGCGACGGCTACCCGCCCTACAACATCGAAAGGCTGGCGCCGGAGGGTGGAAAAGGCGAGCGGATCCGCATCGTTTTAGCGGTCGCGGGATTCACGCGCGATCAGCTTGAAGTCACTGTCGAGGATAACCAACTGTCGATTCGAGGAAGACAGGAAAGCGACACGTCCCGCACCTACCTTCATCGAGGCATTGCAGCCCGCCAGTTTCAGCGCAGTTTCGTGCTCGCAGACGGATTGGCTGTCCTGTCGGCCGAACTCGAGAGCGGTTTGCTGGTTATCGACTTGATGCGGCCTGAGCCAAGCCGCCGCATCAGCAAGATCGAAATCCAAGATCGCTGATTTTGCTGTATACTCACTCTGTGAGCCCTATAGCGACGCGCCGGAATTCACGCCAATCAAGAGGGGAATCGACTATGTCCCATGAACAGCACTCCCTGGCAGCTCCTCTCGCCATGTCCGAAATTGAATTCGCGGCCCTGGGCGACGGAGAGATCGCCTATATCAAGACGCTCAGCCCCGAGGAGGCTCAGCATATCTATCCCCAGCTCGAGGGCTTGCCCGAAGGCATCACGATTTTCGCGGTCCATGCCGCTGACGGTACGCCGCTGGCGCTGACCGACACGCATTTCGCCGCCGTCGAGAACGCTAAGGAGCATGATCTCGAGCCGGTAAGCGTGCATTAGTCTTAAAATCGCATTCCGGCCGCGGGCGAGAGCCTGCGGCCCTTGGTCTCATCCTCGCGGTGAGCCAATAAGACCTTCCCCCATGCGCCGTCCCGGCGCCATTCGCTCTTTTCCGGCTTCCTGCTGCTCCCGCGATAGCCTCCGGCGCGACTGCCAGCGCGCCGAAGCGGAATAAGCTTATGCAAACTTCTTCGTTCGCGCGCCATGTCCGGCCTCCTACGCTTATTGGCCACTCGACCGCCATTCAGGAGTTGCCTGATGCCAGACAGAACGCGTGCCGCCGGCGCGAAGTCGCCGAGCAAATTCGAGCTCTTCCTGATCTATAGCGCGCTGATCGCCGCTTTCGCGATGGTGATCGGCATCATGGCGGCACGCGCCGCCGATAAGCCCGATGTAGTCCGCATCGGCTATCAGAAATCCTCGACCCTCATTACCGTGCTGAAGACCAGGGGCGACTTGGAAAAGGGCCTCGAAAAGCTCGGCGTCAAAGTGCAGTGGAGCGAGTTCTCCAGCGGCCTGCCGCTGCTCGAGGCGCTGAATGTCGGCGGCATCGACCTCTCCGCCGACGTTGCCGATACGGTGCCGGTCTTCGCACAGGCGGCAGGCGCCAAGCTGGTCTATGTCGCCCAGGAAGCGCCCTCCCCGACCGCCCAGGCCATCGTCGTGCCGGCGAATTCGCCGATCACCTCCGTCGCCGGGCTGAAGGGCAAGGAGATCGCCTTCGCCAAGGCCGCCGGCGTGCATTATCTGCTGATCAAGAGTCTCGAGCGCGCGGGCCTGAAATTCAGCGACATCGAGCCCGCCTATCTCGCCCCGGCGGATGCCCGCGCCGCCTTCGAGCGCGGCAGTGTCGATGCCTGGGTGGTGTGGGATCCGTTTCTGTCGGCGGTGCAGCGCCAGGCCAATGCCCGCATCCTCTCGGACGGCGCCGATCTCGCCCAATATCAGCGCTATTACCTCGCCTCGGACAGTTTTGCCAAGGCGCGACCGGACGTGCTGGCAGAAATCTTCGGCCAGATCCGGGCGACCGGCCAATGGGTGAAGGACAATCCCAAGGACGCAGCCGTCCTGCTGGCTCCGGTCTGGGGCCTGGACGCCGCTACCGTCGAGCAGGCCAACGGCCGCCGCAGCTATCAGGCGCGCGCCGTCACGGCGGAAAATCTCACCGAACAGCAAGAGATCGCCGACGCCTTCTTCAACGCCGGATTGCTGCCGAAGAAAGTCAACGCCACCGAAGTCAGCATCTGGCAGCCGGGGTCTTGAGGAGAGTAGGCTAGGGCGCGGCGATCCGCGCCCCGCTCTGCGGGGCAGCAAGACCAGGGCGACCCACGCAGCCCGTGCGCGGAAGCCTCTACCACCACCAGGGCTGTTGCACCGGTTCGCGGTATCGGCGGACGCGCTGACGCGGATTGCCCCGCTGGGAGCCGAAATTGCGCTCGAAAAAGAAGCCGAAGCCGTCGCCCTGATCGTCGCTTGCAATGAACGACTCGTTCGAGGGCCTGCGCGTGATGAACCCGCCCTGCGGCTGGTCGCTCAGCACCGCGACAAATTCGGTGCGATAGTTGGTCTCCGCGCTCAACGGCTCGTCGGAAATGACGATCGAGGATCGCGGCAATGCGGTCGGCGCGACGCGGTCAAGCACGTCCTGGGGAATGGTGATGCGGTCGAGCGCGTCTCTGGGATCGCCGCCATTGTCGATGCTGACGGCGGTCCAGCGCAGGCCCGAGCCGCTGCGCGCCATGGCGGTGAACACATGCGTGCCGATCCGCTGGCCTGGATCGCGGATGGTGACCGGGACTTCGATGCTGGTATCGAACACTTCGCCGCCGCCGTCCGGCGCCGGCTTATGGGTGTTGCGCCGCACGTAAAGCTTTTGCGTCGCGCGGCTGATATAAATCGAGACCGGTTCGAGCGCCAGCTTTGCTTCGTTCGCCGCCCTGATAGCGGCGGCCTTCCTGGTCTCGGCCGCCTTGGCGGCGTCCTTCGCGGCAGCGGCGGCGGCAGGCTTCGAGGGCGCCTCGGCCTTGGCGGTCTCGAGCTGCGCTCCCGCCTCCGCGGCCTTGGCGGCTGCCTTTTGCTTGCGATCCTCGGCGCCGGCCCTGGCTTGGTCGGTCTTGGCGGCGGCGACCGCCTTCTCGGCGCGTGCCAACTCGGCGTCGGCGCGGGCCTTGGCTTGTTCCAGCTTGCGCAGCGAGGCCGTGAGCGACGCGGTCTCGCGCGCCGCGATTGCCGCGGCCTTCTTCGCGTCCTCGGCTTCCTTGACCGCCTCGGCGGCTTTGCGGGCCAGCGGCTCGACACGCGCGGGAGCCGCCGCAAGCGCTTCCGCGTTCGGCTGCAAGAGCGCCGGATGGGAAATATCGACCGGCACGGCATCGTCCGGCGAAATGATGACCCGCATGCCGATCCGGGTGCGGTCGAAAAGCCTCTCGGCAAATCCGTAAGGCATGCGCACGCAGCCATGCGAGGCGGCATAGCCGGGCAGCGGCCCGCCATGCATCGCAATGCCGTTCCAGGTGATGCGCTGCATGTTCGGCATCTCGGCATCGTCATACATGGTCGAGCGGTGGTCCTTCTCCTTCTCGACGACGGCGAAAATGCCGGCCGGGGTCTCGCGGCCCCTGACGCCCGTCGACACCGGCGCACGCAGGATCCAGCCCTCCGCGTCATAGAGCGTGACGTGCTGCGTCTTGATCGACACGATCGCCATGATCGGCTCGCCCGCCGGGCGCGGCGCCGCTGCCTCTCTGAGCGGGGCAGGGCGTTTCTCGGCGGCGCCGGCGGCCGGCGCCGTCAATGCGCTCATCGCGCCGAGCGTCACAATGGCCGACGCCGCCAAACGCCGCAGCGCGGTCGTCGAACGCGCCTTGATGATCGGATTTTCCATGCCACATCCCTGTTGCATCGGCCGCCGCTCTTGCGGACGGTCAAGGTCGGCTCTCTGTCTCACGGCGTTCGCCCGCGAGTCCGTCACGGGCCCTGCTCACCCCAGTCGCGCGGGCGGCCGCGCGAGCGCCTCCGTTTAAACCAACCACGGCAGGATTAGATGCATGCGGCATGACGCCAAATCTGCCGGAAGCGCCGGGAGCAAGGATGGCGGTTGCAGGGCAGAAGCGGAAGTGCTGGGACGTCGGCGCTGGCTCCAAATTGCGTTGGGGTGGCGCTGACCGCCGATAGCGGCCCGGCTTCGACGGCGCGGCGACCTCGGCGGCAATAACATTACGCATCACACAGCTCCACACGTGACGCTACTCGATCTCGATTGACCGGCGGTTAAGGTCCGTTCCGCAAAGCGCCCGAAACTGAAAGCTCCGCTGAGCCGAAAATCAGCCGCCGCCTTTGCTCTTGCCGGGTGCGGGGAGACGGTAGGCGGGGTCGAGCCGGCGATCCAGATAGCCGTTCACCGAGCCCATCAGCTCGTCCACGCGGTCCTCGAAGAAGTGGTTCGCGCCCGGAATGGTGTCGTGGCTGATGACGATGCCCTTTTGCGTCTTCAGCTTGTCGACCAGCGTCTTCACCGCGTCCGGCGCGACGACGCGGTCCTCGGCGCCGTTGACCATCAGTCCGGATGAAGGGCAGGGCGCCAGGAAGCTAAAATCATACAGGTTCGCCGGCGGCGCGACCGCGATGAAGCCGTCGATTTCGGGGCGGCGCATCAGCAATTGCATGCCGATCCAGGAGCCGAACGACACGCCCGCGATCCAGCAGGAGCGCGCATCGGGGTTGTAGATCTGCAGCCAGTCGAGCGCGGTCGCGGCATCGGCCAGCTCGCCGGGCCCGTTGTCGAACAGGCCCTGGCTGCGCCCGACGCCGCGAAAGTTGAACCGCAGCACCGAAAAGCCCCGCTGCGCAAAGGCATAATAAAGCTGGTAGACGATCTGGTTGTTCATCGTCCCCCCAAATTGCGGGTGGGGATGCAATATCACCGCGATCGGGGCAAAATTGGCCGCTTCGTGATGGTAGCGCGCTTCGATGCGGCCTGCCGGGCCATTCAGGATCACTTCAGGCATATGGATTGCTTTTCATAAGCTGGCGTTCGGGGGGCGACGGCGAAAATTGCCTCAAGCGCGGGTGCGACGCCGAAAACCTAAGGGATATTTGCCGTGCAAATACTTGACTCCTGCAGTCGGGATTCCTATACATCATAGTACGAGTTTAGAATCGTTCGAAAGAACCTGTCACCCGCTGCAGGCAGTGCGTCGGCGTTTCATAGCACAAATGCCCCGCGCGCTCGCAAGCGCAATCCGCGTCGGACCGGCAGGTAAAGGGTAAATCGTCATGCAGCTCAACACAAAAGGTCGATATGCAGTGATGGCGATGGTCGATCTGGCCGAGAATGGCGCTCAATTGTCGGTGCCGCTCGCCGCGATTGCCGAGCGCCAGCACATTTCCATCGACTATCTCGAGCAGCTCTTCATGAAATTGCGCCGCGCCGGGCTGGTTAGTGCCGTGCGCGGTCCCAAGGGCGGTTACCGGCTCGCGCTGGCGCCGGCGCAGATTTCGATTGCCCAGATCATGCAGGCGGCGGATGAGCCGGTTCGGATGAACCGCTGTTCGGTCGAGGGCACGGACTGGTGCCTCGGAACGAAGCGCTGCGCCACGCACGATCTCTGGCAGGCGCTCGGCAGCCATATCAGCGAATTTCTCGACGCGGTCAGCCTGCAGGCGGTGGTCGACGGCACGCTCGCCGTCCCGCCCGCGCAGAAGACGGACGGCGTGACGGTCGTGCAGAGCGTGGTGGCCGAATAGACCATGCGCAGCTATCTCGACCATAATGCAACTTCGCCGCTGCGCCCCGAAGCGCGGGACGCGATGCTGGCGGCGCTGGCGCTGCCGGGCAATGCGTCCTCCGTGCATGCGGAGGGACGCGCTGCGCGAATGATGGTCGAGGACGCGCGCGAGAAGGTCGCCGCGCTTGCGGGCTGCCCGCCGCGCCAGGTGGTGTTCACCGGCGGCGGCACGGAGGCCAATGTCACGGCGCTGTCGCCGGATTGGCTGACGGGCGACGGGCCGGGGCGGCTGTTCGTCTCGGCCATCGAGCACGCCTCGGTCATTCGGGGCGGCCGGTTTGCACTGAATGAGGTCGAGACGCTGCCAGTCGACAGCAACGGTGTCATCGATCTCGACGCCGCGCGCGAGGCATTCGCCTCCTGGCACAAGATTTCGGGAGGCGCGCCCTTTCTCGTCTCGCTGATGCTGGCGAACAACGAGACGGGCGCCGTTCAGCCGGTCGCGCAAATGGCGGAGCGCGTTCATGAATTCGGCGGTCTGCTGCATAGCGACGCGGTGCAGGCGCTCGGCAAGCTCCGGGTTGAAGAATTGGCCGCGGGGGCCGATCTCATAAGTGTATCCGCTCATAAGTTCGGTGGCCCCAAAGGCGCCGGCGCGCTGATCGTGAAGCGCGAGGGCCTTCCCGTCGCGGCGATGCTCAGGGGCGGCGGCCAGGAGCGCGGCTATCGGGCCGGGACGGAGAATATCGCTGCTATCGCCGGTTTCGGCGCCGCCGCCGAGCTTTCGCTCGCCGGGTGGGACCAGATCGAAGCGCTGCGCGACCGTCTGGAGGCGCAAGTCGCTGAAATCGCATCCGGTCTGACGGTGTTTTCGCAAGACGCGCCGCGCCTGCCGAATACGAGCTGCCTGGCTGTGGCCGGCCTCGCTGCGGAGACGCTGCTGATCGGCCTCGATCTCGAAGGCATCGCGGTAAGCGCCGGTTCCGCCTGTTCCTCCGGCAAGGTCGCGCGCAGCCATGTGCTGGACGCGATGGGCGTCGGCCCGGAACTGGGCGCGGGCGCGATCCGCGTAAGCCTCGGATGGAGTACGACGGAAAACGACATTGAACGGTTCATTGCGGCCTGGACGCGGCTCTACGGCAAATTTGCCGAGCGGCGGCAGGCAGCGTAAGGCCGGCGGGCGGCGAAACTGGGCCCGCTGGCTATCGAGTTGAATGGAGAAGTGAGACAATGGTGGCAGATGTCGAGACGATCGAGCGCGTCAGCGAAATCGACGTCGATAAGTACAAATACGGGTTCACGACCGATATCGAGTCCGTCCGGGCGCCGAAGGGGCTGAACGAGGACACGGTTCGCTATATTTCCGCCCGCAAGGGCGAGCCGGAATGGCTGCTGGAATGGCGCCTCGCCGCCTATCGCCGCTGGGTGACGCTGACCGAGCCGACCTGGGCCAAGGTGCACTACCCCAAGATCGACTTCCAGAACCTCTATTACTATTCCGCGCCTAAATCGACCGAAGGGCCGAAAAGCCTCGACGAGGTCGATCCGGAACTGTTGCGCACCTATGAGCGCCTCGGCATTCCCCTGCGCGAGCAGGAATTGCTGGCGGGCGTGCAGCAGAAGTCGCGCGTCGCGGTCGATGCGGTGTTCGACAGCGTATCTGTCGTCACGACCTTCAAGAAGGAGCTGGCCAAGGCCGGCGTCATCTTCTGCTCGATCTCCGAGGCGGTGCGGGACCATCCCGAACTGGTGCGCAAATATCTCGGCTCGGTCGTGCCGATCACCGACAATTATTACGCGACGATGAATTCGGCGGTCTATTCCGACGGCTCTTTCGTCTATATCCCCGAGGGCGTCCGCTGCCCGATGGAACTGTCCACCTATTTCCGCATCAATGCGGAGAATACCGGCCAGTTCGAGCGCACGCTGATCATCGCCGACAAGGGCTCCTATGTGAGTTACCTGGAAGGCTGCACCGCGCCGATGCGCGACGAGAACCAGTTGCACGCGGCCGTCGTGGAGCTGATCGCGCTCGACGATGCCGAGATCAAATATTCGACGGTGCAGAACTGGTACCCGGGCGACAAGGACGGCAAGGGCGGCATTTACAATTTCGTCACCAAGCGCGGCGACTGCCGAGGCAAGAACTCCAAGATTTCCTGGACCCAGGTCGAAACCGGCTCGGCCATCACCTGGAAGTACCCGAGCTGCATCCTGCGCGGCGACGGCTCACGCGGCGAGTTCTATTCCATCGCCATCTCGAACGGCTTCCAGCAGGTCGACAGCGGCACCAAGATGATCCATCTCGGCAAGAACACGTCGAGCCGCATCATCGCCAAGGGCATTGCGGCGGGCCGGTCGGACAACACCTATCGGGGCCTCGTCTCGGCGCACCGCAAGGCGTCCGGCGCGCGCAACTTCACGCAATGCGACAGCCTGCTCATCGGCGACAAATGCGGCGCGCATACCGTGCCCTATATCGAGACCAAGAACGCTTCGGCCCAGTTCGAGCACGAGGCGACGACCTCGAAGATCTCCGACGACCAGATGTTCTACGTGATGTCGCGCGGTCTGTCGCAGGAAGAGGCGGTGGCGCTGATCGTCAACGGCTTCGTCCGCGACGTGCTCCAGCAACTGCCGATGGAGTTTCTGGCCGAGACGCAGAAGCTGATCGGCATCTCGCTGGATGGCAGCGTCGGCTGATGACGACAAGGCAGGCGCTGAATAGCCCTCTCCCATGGGGAGAGGGCGCCGCGAAGCGGCGGGTGAGGGGGTAAGGAGTCGAGGCTCTATCGATGGCGTCTGTTTCGACCGCGCGAAAACTTCGGAGCCGGCAGACGGACGCCGAACAGAAGCTTTGGCTCCAACTTCGAGGCCGCCGTCTGGATGGACTGAAGTTCCGCAGGCAAGCCCCCGTCGCGGGGTTCATCGCGGACTTTATGTGTGAGGACGTGAGGCTGGTCATCGAAGTCGACGGTGGTCAGCACGCGGACCGAGAGGTACGGGATCTGGAGCGGACGCAGACTTTGGAATATGCCGGGTTTGCGGTGATCCGCTTTTGGAACAATGAGGTTTTGACGATTATGGACGGGGTGTTGCAGCGCATTCTGGAAGCCGCCGCTGAGGCGCGGAGTTCCACGGAGAGTTTGTAACCCCTCACCCTGTCCCTCTCCCACTGGGAGAGGGGACGAAGCTGCGATGGCCGTAACGGGATTTGAAGGCTGCGATCTGATGCGAAGTGGAAAACGGCAATATACGGTTCGTGCAGGCATACGGGCAGGCATGATCTCGGGGTGGCCGTCATGATCCTGCGCATCTGGCACGGCTGGACCACGCCGAAAAACGCCGACACTTACGAGGCGCTGCTGAAGACCGAGATCTTTCCCGGCATCGCGGCTAAGGACATTGCCGGATATCGCGGCATCGACCTTCTGCGGCGGGATCTGGGCGACGAGGTCGAGTTCATCACCATGATGCGCTTCGAAAGCCTTCAGTCGGTGAGGGATTTCGTCGGCGAGGATTTCGAACGGGCCTATGTGCCCGACAAGGCGCGCGCGGTGCTCGCACGGTTCGACGAGCACTCGCAACATTATGAACTGCGGGACACGCAAACAATTTAAGCGGCCCGAACACACGAGTTGGAGAACAGGGGCATTCGATGCTTGAGATAAGAAACCTGCACGCCGAAATCGACGGCAAGGAAATTTTGCGCGGTCTCGACCTGACCGTCCCGAAGGGCGAAATTCACGCCATCATGGGACCGAACGGCTCCGGCAAGTCGACGCTGGCCTATATCCTGGCCGGCAAGGACGATTACGAAGTCACCGAAGGCACGGTGACCTGGAACGGCGAGAACCTTCTGGAAATGGACCCGGACGAGCGCGCCAAGGCCGGCGTGTTCCTGGCCTTCCAATATCCGATGGAGATTCCGGGCGTCGCCTCCATGACTTTCCTGCGCACGGCGATCAATGCCCATCGCAAGTCGCGCGGCGAGGCGGAACTGACCACGCCCGAATTCATCCGCCTGGTGAAGGACAAGGCCGAGACGCTGAACATCTCGATGGACATGCTGAAGCGGCCGGTGAATGTCGGCTTCTCCGGCGGCGAGAAGAAGCGGCACGAAATCCTGCAGATGGCGCTGCTGCAACCCTCGCTCTGCGTGCTCGACGAGACCGATTCCGGCCTCGACATCGACGCGGTGCGCATCGTCTCCGAGGGCGTCAACGCGCTGCGCTCGCCGGAGCGCGCCTTCCTGATGATCACCCATTATCAGCGCCTGCTCGACTATATCGTGCCGGACAAAGTGCATGTGATGTCGGCCGGCCGCATCGTCCGCTCGGGCGGCAAGGATCTGGCGCTGGAACTCGAAAAGTCCGGTTACGCCGGCTATGGCGCAGACGCCGCGTAAGGGAGAGTGCCGTGAATATTCCAGCCTTGAATGTCGAAGCGGCGGCCGACCCCCGCAGCCAGGACGCCAGCAGCCAGCTCGTCGCGCAATTCGCGCGCGCGAGCGCCAGTCTGCCGGGGGCGGGCAATGCGCAGATCGACGATCTGCGCGAGGACGCGATTGCAGAATTCGCCGTCGCGGGCCTGCCCAACCGCCGCGTCGAGCAATGGAAATACACCGACCTGCGCCGGATGATGAGCGAGGCTTACCCGCCCGCATCGGCCAAGTCGAAGCCGGCGCTGACCGCCGCACAGGTCGAAGCCGCGCTCGGCGAAGCGGCCGGCATCGACGCCGTGAAGCTGGTCTTCGTCAACGGCGCGCTGCGGCATGAGCTGTCCGATGTCAACGGGCTGCCCGCGGGCGTGTCGCTGACGACGCTCGCCGAGGCGCTGAAATCGCATGACGCGTGGGTGCTCGCCGTGCTCGGCCGCACCAACCCGCAGGCCGGCGAGACCGTCACCCTGCTCAACACCGCCTTCATGTCCGACGGCGTCGTGCTGCGGCTCGAGCCGGGCGCCAAGCTCGACCGGCCGGTGCATCTGATCCATGTCACGGCGGGCGACACGCCGCTCGCCGCCACGCTGCGCAATATCGTCGTCGCCGGCGAAGGCTCTGAGGCCGCGTTCATCGAGAGCTACGTCTCGGCGGGCGCGACGCCGGCACAGCTCAACGTCGTCACCGAACTCAGCGTCGGGCCCGGCGCGAAGCTGCGGCATTACAAGCTCTCCGGCGAGAACAAGCGGACGCAGCACCTGTCGAGCGCCATGGTCGAGCTGTCGGAAGGCGCCGATTACCTCGCGGTGAATTTCGCTGACGGCACCGAGCTCGCCCGGCATCAGACCTTCCTGAAATATGCCGGCAAGGGCGCGCGCGCGCATTTCTACGGCACCCAGCTCCTCGTCGAACGCCAGCATTGCGATATGACGCTGATCGTCAATCACGACGCCGTCGGCTGCGAGAGCCGCGAGCATGTGAAGGCCGTGCTGGCGGACCATGCCCAGGGCGTTTTTCAGGCCAAGGTCATCGTGCAGCCGGGCGCGCAGCAGACCGACGGCCGCCAGATGGCGCAGGCGCTTTTGCTCTCCGACAATGCCGAGTTCGACGCCAAGCCGGAGCTGGAAATCTACGCCGACGACGTGAAGTGCAATCACGGCGCGACGTCGGGCGCGCTCGACGACGACCTGATGTTCTACCTGCGCGCGCGCGGCATCCCGGAAATCGAGGCGCGCTCGCTGCTGATTCAGGCCTTCATCGGCGAAGTGCTGGACCAGGTCGAGCATGAGGGCCTGCGTGACGCACTGTCGGCTCGCGCGGCGCGCTGGCTGGCTTAGCACCATTGTCATCCCCGCCTTCGCGGGAATGACAAGAAGGAAGCGTCGGACGGGCAGGGACGAGACAGGCATGAGCGGATCGCAGGCATGTCCCGAGCTTTCGGTGGATGAAGTCGCCGAGCTGATCGCGGGCGGCGATGTCGTGGTGATCGACGCCAACCCGCGGCGGCGCTGGTCGAGCGGCCACCTGCCCGGCGCGATCAATCTCGACCCGTCGTCCTTCGGTGAGGCCGACATCCCGGCCAGCAAGGACACCGTGCTGGTTTTCTACTGCTCCGAGGCGGGCGGGGCGGCGAGCCGCTACGCGGCACAGAAGGCGGCAAAGCTCGGATTTGCCCATGTATTCACCATGCCGGCCGGTCTCAAGGGCTGGATGGCCGCCGGTCACCGCGCCATGGCGGGGCGATAAGGAGTTTGGCAATGGCTGCTGACAGAACGATGGCGCATGGCGGGGGCCGGCTCGAATTGCCGCCCTTCGACGTCGACAAGATCCGCCAGGATTTCCCGATCCTGTCGCGCGAGATCTACGGCAAGAAGCTGGTCTATCTCGACAACGCCGCCTCGGCGCAGAAGCCGCGCGTCGTGCTCGACGCGTTGCAGCGCGCCTATGGCGAGGATTATTCCAACGTCCATCGCGGCCTGCATTTCCTCGCCAACGCCTCGACCGACAATTACGAGGGCGGGCGCAAGGCTGCCGCGCGCTTCCTGAACGCGCCCTCCGACCACGATATCGTCTTCACCAAGAACGCCACCGAGGCGATCAATCTCGTCGCGACCTCCTTCGGCGGTATGCGTATCGGCGCGGGCGATGAAATCGTGCTGTCGATCATGGAGCACCATTCCAACATCGTGCCCTGGCATTTCCACCGCGAGCGCCATGGGGCGGTGCTGAAATGGGTGCCGGTGACGGATGAGGGCGAATTCCGCATCGAGGATTTCGAGGCCGCTTTGTCGCCGCGCACCAAGATGGTGGCGATCACTCATATGTCGAACGTGCTGGGCACGGTCGTGCCGGTGAAGGAGGTCGTGCGCATCGCCCATGAGCGCGGCATCCCGGTGCTGATCGACGGCAGCCAGGGCGCCGTGCACCTGCCGGTCGACGTGCAGGACATCGATTGCGATTTCTACGTCTTCACCGGCCACAAGGTCTACGGCCCGTCCGGCATCGGCGTGCTCTACGGCAAGTCCGAGCATCTTAAGGTCATGCCCCCCTACCAGGGCGGCGGCGAGATGATCGAGACGGTGACGCTGGATAACGTGACCTATGGCGTGCCGCCGCACCGCTTTGAGGCCGGGACGCCGCCGATCGCGGAAGCCGCCGGGCTGCACGCCGCGCTCGACTATATGGCAAGCGTCGGCAAGGAGGCCATCGCGGCGCATGAGGCCGATCTGCTCGCCTACGCGCAGGAGCGGCTCGGCAGCATGAACTCGGTGCAGATTTTTGGCCGCGCGCCGGGCAAGGGCGCCATCGTCGCCTTCGCCGTCAAGGGCGCGCACGCGCATGACGTCGCCACCATCCTCGACCGCTCCGGCGTCGCGGTCCGGGCGGGCACCCATTGCGCCGAGCCCTTGCTGGCAAAGTTCGGCGTGACCTCGACATGCCGCGCCTCCTTCGCCATGTATAATACGCGCGACGACGTGGACGCGCTGGCCGAGGCCCTGATCAAGGCCCAGAGTTTCTTTTCGTGAGGCGCGGATGACCCAGGATTTCGAAAATTTCGACCAGAAGCCCGTCGAGGACGACGCGGTGCTCGCGCCCGAGCCGGTGACGCCGTCGCCCGCCGAAGGCTCCGCGCTGCCGCCCGAAGAGCTGGAGCGGCTGAGCGAGGGCATCATCGCCGCGCTGAAAACGGTCCACGACCCGGAAATCCCCGCCGACATCTACGAACTCGGCCTGATCTACAAGGTCGATGTCGACGACGAGCGCAACGTCACCATCGACATGACGCTGACCACGGTCGGCTGCCCGGTCGCCGGCGAGATGCCGGGATGGGTGGAGAACGCCGTTTCCGCCGTCGAGGGCGTCAAGGGCGTCACCGTCAACCTGACCTTCGACCCGCCCTGGGACATGTCCCGCATGTCGGAAGAAGCCCGCATCGCGCTGGGGATGTTCTAGGCCGGATCCGTTCATCAACACGGATAGGCGCGCCCCTCTCCATGATCCGCAGCCGGACTCCCTCTCCCTTGGGAGAGGGCGGGGGTGAGGGGTTCGTGAGTCAATTGAGAGTCCGCCACCCCTCACCCGGCACACTTCGCGCGCTACCCTCTCCCCTCGGAGAGGGTTGGGCTGCGGAGACTTGGCTGGCCGAGAAACGCCCTCCCCGGTTCAATCTCGTGCGATCCCGCGCTCGTCACGGCGTTCCTGTTGCGGATGCTCAACCTGCCCGCTAAACATGACGACGAATTACAATCTCCAGTAGTGCGTCTCAGCAAACCCGAAGGACTGGTCGCAGATGAACTATGCCAAAGCGTTCCGGGTCGCGGCTGCAACGGCAACGCGCCTCAGCGACATCGATCCTGAGGCCCCCAAAGGCGAGACGCGCGAGGCCGCCGAGGAGGAGACCCAGCGCAACCTCAAGCGGCTCGGCAAGTCGCAATACCTGCTTTATGCCGACGCCGCGCGCTCGCTGTTGGTGGTGCTCCAGGGCATGGACGCCGCCGGCAAGGACGGCGCGATCCGCAGCATCTTCTCCGGCTTCGACCCGCAGGGCACCTCGGTCACCAGCTTCAAGGAGCCGAGCCACGCCGAGCTCGCCCATGATTTCCTCTGGCGCGTGCATGCCGCAGCCCCGGCAAAGGGCGAGATCGCCATCTTCAACCGCTCGCAATACGAGGATGTGCTGATCGCACGGGTGCGCAAGCTGGTGCCCGAGGCGGTCTGGTCGGCCCGATACGCCCAGATCAATGCATTCGAGGCACTGCTCGCCGCCAGCGGCACCCAGATCCTGAAATTCTACCTGCATATCAGCCCGCAGGAGCAACTCAATCGCTTCAAGGACCGGCTCGACGACCCCGACCGGCAATGGAAGATCAGCGAAAGCGACTACACCGAGCGCGCCTTCTGGCCCGAATATATCGCCGCCTATGAGGACGTCTTCGCCAAGACCAGCACCAAGACCGCGCCCTGGTACATCATCCCCGCCAACAAGAAATGGTATCGCAACCGGGTGATCGCGCAGATTACCGCCGATACGCTGGAGCGCATGGATCTGGTGACGCCGAAACCGCAGGTGGATATCGACGCGATACGCCGCCAATATCACGCCGAGGCCGCGAAGAACAGCAAGCGCTGAGCCGCGCGGCCAGAGCGACGCCCGCCCCTCAACCGTTCAACGGCAGGCGCACGCGAAAACAGGCGCCGCCTTGCGGGTTGGGCAGGCAGACGACGCTTCCCCCATGCCTCGCCGCGATCTGGCGCACCAGCGCCAGTCCCAGCCCGGTGCCGCCGACGCTCTCCGGCACTTCCTTCAGGCGATAGAACGGCTCGAATATCCGCTCGCGCTCGGCTTCCGGCACGCCGGGGCCACGGTCGCAGACGGTGACCTGAACATCGGCGCCGGAGCGGCCGGCAGTCACGGTGATCGGCTCGCCGCCACCATAGCGCAGGGCATTTTCGAGCAGATTGCGGAACAGCCGGTGCAGCAGCCGCGCGTCGGCGCCGATCAGCGGCAAGGGCGGCCCCTCGACGCTCAGCTCCGCCCCGAAGGCGGCGCATTCCTCGGCCACCAGCCCGACCAGATCGACCGGTTCGCGCTTCAGATCCTGCGCACCGCCGGCATCCAGCCGGCTCGCCAGCAACACCTCCTCGACCAGCGCGTCGAGTTCCTCGATGTTGCGCGCGATCTCGGCCCGCGCCGCCGCCGATGCGCCGCCAGCATCGATGCCCTCGATGGCCATGCGCAGCCGGGCGAGCGGCGAGCGCAGCTCATGCGAGGCGTTGGCCAGCAGCGCCTTATGCGCCGCCAGCAGTCGCTCGATGCGCGCCGCCGAGGCGTTGAAGGTCTCGGCCAGCTTGGCCACCTCGTCGCCGCCCGCGATCTGGACGCGCGCCGACAGATCGCCGCCGCCGAAGGCTGCGACGCCCCGCTGCAGCCGCTCCAGTTTGCGGGTGAGTTGGCGCACCACCGGATAGGCGCAAATCCCGACCGCGAGGCCGATGCCGAGCAGCGCCGCCAGCCAGCGCCAATGCCGGATCCAGTGGAATTCCATGCGCGGCCGCAGCACGAGGATGCGCCGCCCATCCGGCAGGCCGACCGACACGGCCCGCCCCCAGCGCTGCCAGACCGCATTCTTGCCGTCGCCGGGCGCCATGCGTTTCAGCACCCATTGCGGGATTTCGCCGGCCGTCGCGATCACCTCGCCGCTGGGCGAAGTCAGCATGAGGCTGAAGCCGGTGCGCTCGTGCCAGAAGGTCAGTTCCTTGGCGAGAAAGGCGGCGTCGCGGTCGGCGGGGAGCAGGCGTTCGGCGATGGCGGCGCTCATTTCCGGCCAGGGACGGCGGTCGTCGTCATCGTCGAGGGCGCGGAGCAGAACGCCGGCGAGCCCGGCCAGCAGGGCGAAGACCAGCAGGCTGCCAATCACGGCGAGATAGATGCGGAAATAGAGCCGTCCCATCAGGTCTGCGCCTTGGCGAAGACGTAGCCCGCGCCGCGTACGGTGAGGATGCGGCGCGGCCGGCGCGGATCGTCCTCGATCAGCGCGCGCAGCCGGGCGATATGGACGTCGATGGAGCGGTCGAGCGAGGGGTCATAGGGCGCATGGTCGGCGCGCACCAGTTCGGCGAGGCTTTCGCGCGACAGCACCCGGCCGGCGCGCTCGGCCAGCGCCAGCAGCAGGTCGAACTGATAGGAGGTGAAGCTTCTCTCGGCGCCGTCAAGACGGACGGCGCGGCTGCCCGGATCGATTTCGAGCCGGCCGAAGCGCAGCGTCTCCGGCGCGCCGGGCGCCGCCTTGCCTCGCCGCAGCACGACGCGGATGCGCGCCAGCAATTCGCGCGGCTCGAACGGCTTCGAGATGTAGTCCTCCGCCCCGATTTCGAGGCCGATTACCCGGTCCATCGGATCACCGCGCGCCGTCAGCATGATGACGGGCACGCCTTGGGAGCCGGCATGGGCGCGCATCTGGGCGAACAGCTCGAGACCATCGGCGTCGGGCAGCATCAGGTCGAGCAGCACGAGGTCGTATTGCGCGCGCTGCAGCGCCTTCAGGCCGGCCGCGCCGTCCGCCGCATGGGCGATCTCGAACTGATGGCGGCGCAAATAGTCGGCGACCATCGCCGCGAGCCGCTGATCGTCGTCGATGAGCAAAATGCTGGGCATGGCGTGCACCACGATGTTCCGCCTCCCATCCTTGCCCCGCTTTTGCCTTCGATGCCAGCCCGTTGGGGTGCGCTTCTCAGAGCGAGATCATTCGGCGGGAGGCTGCGCGCCGCTCCTTGCGGCAAGCCCAACGGTCTTCGAGGGAAGATGGGAGTCCGGCAGCGCCTCGGTCCGAGGGCGTCATTTGCGCAATCTGGCTTCCCGCATGGCGTTGGCGCGGCGCGCCGGGTGCGTGAGAGTTTAGCAGAGTATCGGAAAGGGCGTCCAGGCGGCGGATCTCGCGACAGTCGCGCGATCGGATGGGCCGGCGGTTGTGACCGCGCGGCCCTCACCCTGACGTATTAGGGAAGCCGCGCGGCGGCTAGCCCCGCGCCATGCCTTTAGCGCAGCAGGCCGTCCAGCACGAACGGCCGGTGTTCCTGCGGTTCCGCCGGTTTCTTTTCGGCTTTGCTGTCGCTGCCGAAGACATTGTGCTTCTTCTTTGCCGGGGTCGTGACCTCGGCATCCGGCGGCGGCTCAAGCACGCCGCGCTTCCCGCAAGCGGACAGCGCCAGCGTCGCGAAGGCCAGGACAGTCATCAGTTTCAAGCTGCGGCTCATCAAATCCCCCAACCCACCCAAAAACGCGACCGGCTCCCTGGAGCCGCCCCCGCTCTGGTCTCTGCCTGCCGCACGGCACGGTTTCCCACCCATACCGGCCGTGCTTGAGCCTCATATTGAAAAGGCGAAATCGGACTTTTCTTAGCGCGATTAGCCGCGCGCATCCAGTCGATTCAGCCAGCGCCTTGCCGCGGCGGCGACATTTTCGGGCGCTGTGCCCCCAAAGCTGCGCCGGCTGGCGACCGAGTTTTCCACACCCAGCACCGAAAAAACGCTGTTGCCGATGCGCGGCTCGACGCCCTGCATTTCGGCCAGGCTGAGCGCTTCCAGGCCGACGCCCTTGCCCTCCGCCAGCTTGACGATGCGCCCGGTGACGTGATGGGCGTCGCGGAACGGCATGCCGAGTTCGCGCACCAGCCAATCGGCGAGGTCGGTGGCGGTGGAATAGCCACGGCCCGCTGCCAGCTTCATCCGCTCGGCATTGACTTCGAGGTCGCCGACCATGCCGGTCATGGCGGCGAGCATCAGGGAGAGCGTGTCGAGCGCGTCGAAAGCCTGCTCCTTGTCCTCCTGCATGTCCTTGGAATAGGCGAGCGGCAGGCCCTTCATGACGAGCGTGAGCGCGGTGAACGCGCCCGCCACGCGGCCTATTTTGGCCCGCACCAGCTCGGCGGCGTCCGGATTGCGCTTCTGCGGCATGATCGAGGAGCCGGTGGTGAATTTGTCGCTGAGGCGGACGAAAGCGAAATCCGCCGAGCACCAGATCACGATTTCCTCGGCCAGCCGCGACAGATGCGTGGCGCAGATCGTGCTCGCCGCCAGCACTTCCAGTACGAAGTCGCGGGCCGACACGGCGTCGAGCGAATTGGCCATCGGCCGGTCGAATCCGAGCGCCGAAGCCGTCGCGTCGCGGTCGATGGGGAACGAGGTGCCGGCCAGGGCGGCGGCGCCGAGCGGCAATTCGTTGAGGCGCGAGCGGGCGTCGGCGAAGCGGCTGCGGTCGCGGGCCAGCATTTCCACGTATGCGAGGCAATGATGGCCGAATGTCACCGGCTGCGCCGTCTGCAAATGGGTGAAGCCGGGCATCACCGTCGCGGCGTGGCTCGCGGCTTTTTTGGCTAGAGCCCGCTGCAATCCGGCAAGCTGGCCCTCCAGGTGATCGACCGCATCGCGCACATAGAGCCGGAAATCGGTCGCCACCTGATCGTTGCGCGAGCGGGCCGTGTGCAGGCGCCCGGCAGCATCGCCGATCAGCTCTTTCAGCCGCTGCTCGATATTGAGGTGGATATCCTCCAGCGCGCGGGAGAAACTGAACGTGCCGCCGTCGATCTCCGCCTTGATCGCGCCGAGCCCCTTGACGATGGCATCCGCGTCGGCCTGGGCGATGATGCCTTGCTTGGCGAGCATGTTGGCATGGGCGACGGAACCCATTATGTCTTGGGCGTAGAGGCGGCGGTCGAAGGCGATGGAGGCGTTGATTTCCTCCATGATTTCGGCGGGACCGGACGCGAACCGGCCGCCCCACATTGTATTTGTCATGGCGCAGGATACAGCGGTTTGAGACATGGCTGAGGACGAAAACACCGGCGCGACAGAGGGTTCGGCGCACAGGCGCTATGCCCCTCTCTATATCCTTACCGCAGGGCTGGCGGCAATCGCTGGTTTTGCCTCGGTCGCGCTGGTGGAATTGTGGCGCACCGAAATGGCGGTGATCAGCACGCCGCAGGCGGGGGCGCAGAGCGAAGCCGGGGGAGGTATGCACCGGCTGGTGCGTCTGGCCGAGCCGCAGACTTTGCCCGCCTTCGCCTTCAGCGACGATGAGGGCCGGGAGCGGGCGCTTTCAGAATGGAAGGGCAAGGTCGTCCTGCTCAACCTCTGGGCGACCTGGTGCGCACCCTGCAAGGTCGAAATGCCCAGCCTCGACCGGCTGCAGGCCAAGCTCGGCGGCGCCGATTTCGCGGTCGTGCCGATCAGCCTCGACCGCTCCGGCCCGGACAAGCCGCGCGCTTTTCTCGCCTCGAACGACCTCACCAATCTCGATCTTTTCACCGACAGCAAGAACACGCTCATGCAGTCTTTGCGCGTTCAGGGTTTGCCGTTGACCGTCATTCTCGACCGCGAGGGCCGGGAGATCGCCCGCCTCGCCGGTCCGGCGGAATGGGACTCGCCCGAAGCCGAAGCCGTCATCCGCGGGGCCATCGCGCGGGGCGGCAGCTAGCGCATGGCGGTCTTTTTCACCTCCGACACCCATTTCGGCCATCAGGCGATCATCCACCTGAAGAAGCGCGGCTTTGCCTCCGCCTCCGAGATGGACGAATCGCTGATCGCCAATTGGAACGCCGTCGTCGGGCCGGGCGACACCGTCTATCACCTGGGCGATTTCTCCTATCGCAACACGCGCTCGGGCGCGGACTATCTGGACGCGCTGAACGGCACCATCCATCTGATCGAGGGCAATCACGACCAGGAGATGCTGAAGCAGGATGCCGCCCGCTTCGCTTCGATCAGCCAGATTTCGGTGATCGAGCCGCACGGGCAATTGATCGTGCTCTGCCACTATCCGATGCGGGAGTGGGACCGGGCCTGGCGCGGCTCCTGGCATTTATTCGGCCATGTGCATGGACGGCTGGATTCCGAGCCGCTGGGCTACAGCCTCGATGTCGGCGTCGATTCGCACGACTTCCGCCCCTGGAGTTTTGGGGAGATCGCCGAGCTGTTCGCGACGCGGGACAATCCCTTCACCGACCGCCGGTAAGCGTGGGGCTCGTCCTTAACCCACCTCCGCGATGACGTGAAGCTCTCCCACCTCGTCATCCCCGACACCGCGCAGCGGTGGGCCGGGACCCAATCATCTATACGCGGGCACTTCGGCAAGAGGAGAAGCGAGTAGGCCCCTGCGGCCGGGGCGACGAGATGTGGCAGGCGCGCGCGTTGACGACGCTAATCGCCCCCTCTCCGCCGGCGCCTCCAATCACTCCCAGGAGTGCCCTCGGCCCATCCAAAATCCGCGTGGATCGGAGCGAACAAGAGTTGCCCCGCCCGGCGCGGTTGCGTAGTGTGGCCAACCTTTCAACGGCTTTGCGGGCTTTTCGGAATGCGACCGTCCAAACGCGAAAACGACACCCTGCGGCCGGTCGCTCTCGAGCGCGCCGTGTCGCTCCATGCCGAAGGCTCCTGCCTGATCAAATTCGGCAACACCCATGTGCTCTGCACCGCTTCCGTCGAGGACCGGCTGCCGCCGTGGCTGAAGGGCCAGGGACGCGGCTGGGTCACCGCCGAATATGGCATGCTGCCGCGCGCCACCACCGAGCGCACGCGGCGCGAATCGACCGTCGGCCATCCGTCCGGCCGGACGCAGGAGATTCAGCGGCTGATCGGCCGTTCGCTGCGCGCGGTCGTCGACCTGCAGGCGCTCGGCGAGCACCAGATCACCGTCGATTGCGACGTCATCCAGGCCGATGGCGGCACCCGCACCGCCTCGATCACCGGCGGCTGGGTCGCCCTGCATGACTGCCTGCAGTGGATGCAGGCGCGCGACATGATCCGCGGCAACGTCCTGAAGGACCATGTCGCCGCCATTTCTTGCGGCATCTATAAGGGCCAGCCGGTGCTCGACATCGACTATGCCGAGGATTCCGATGCCGACGCCGACAGCAATTTCGTCATGACCGGCAAGGGCGGCATCGTCGAGATCCAGGCGACCGCCGAGAAGGAGGCATTTTCCGAAGAGCGTTTCGGCGAATTGCTGGCGCTGGCGAAGAAGGGCATTCGCGAGCTCATCAGCCTGCAAAAGCTGACGGTCGGCTGATGGTGCGGCCGCTCACGCAGGGCGACAAGCTCGTCATCGCCAGCCACAATAAAGGCAAGGTGGTGGAGTTCCGCGACCTGTTGGCGCCGATGCGCATTGCCTTGGTGTCGTCCGGCGAGCTGGGCCTGCCCGAGCCGGAGGAGACCGGCGACAGTTTTGCCGCCAATGCGCTGTTGAAAGCCGAGGCGACGGCAACGGCGTCCGGCCTGCCCTCGCTCGCCGACGATTCGGGCATCGAGATCGAGGCGCTTGACGGCGCGCCGGGCATCTATTCGGCGCGCTGGGCCGGCGAAAGCCGCGATTTCGGCGCGGCGATGCGCCGTGTCGAGGAGCAGCTCAGAAATATCGGGGCGCTGACGCCAGCGCCGCGCGCCAATTTCGCCTGCGTGCTCTGCTTCGCCACGCCGGACGGCGAGTCCCAATATTTCGAAGGCAAGGTTTTCGGCCATCTGACCTTCCCGCCGCGCGGCGAAAACGGCTTCGGCTATGACCCGATCTTCGTCCCCGACGGCCACCTGCTGACCTTCGGCCAAATGGCGGCCGAGGACAAACATCGCATTTCGCATCGCGCCATCGCCTTCGAAGCCTTTGCGAAAGGCTTGCTGCCGCGCATATAAGGCTGATGGACGCTTTCGGCATCTACATCCACTGGCCCTATTGCGCCGCCAAATGCCCCTATTGCGATTTCAACTCGCATGTGAGGCGCGAGGTGGGCGAGGAGCGCTATCTCTCCGCCGTGCTGCGCGAGCTGGACTATTACGCCGGGCTGACGCCGGGGCGGCGCGTGTCGAGCATCTTTTTCGGCGGCGGCACGCCCTCGCTAATGCAGCCCGCGACGACCGCGCGGATTCTCGATGCCGTCGCCGGGCTTTGGCCGGTCGAGCCGGATGCGGAGATCACGCTCGAAGCCAATCCGTCGAGCGTCGAGGCGGAGCGCTTCGCCGGCTATCGCCTCGCAGGCGTCAACCGCGTCTCGCTCGGCGTACAGTCCCTGCGCGACGACCAGCTCCGCTTTCTCGGCCGCCTGCATGATGTCGCCGAAGCGCGGCGGGCCATCGCCATCGCCCATGACCATTTCGACCGCGTCTCCTTCGACCTGATCTACGCGCGGCCCAACCAGACGCCGGAGGAATGGCGCGCCGAACTGGGCGAAGCGCTGGCGCTCGCCGCCGGGCATCTGTCGCTGTATCAGCTCACCATCGAGCCTGGGACGGCGTTCTACAAGCTGCATGAGGCGGGCAAGCTGCGGGTGCCGCTCGGCGATGACGCCGCCGCGCTTTACGAGCTGACGCAGGAGATCTGCGAGGCGGCGGGTCTGCCGGCCTATGAGATTTCCAACCACGCCCGCCCCGGCGAGGAAGCTCGGCACAACATGCTCTACTGGCGCTACGGCGAATATGCCGGCATCGGCCCCGGCGCGCATGGGCGCATCGAAGGTCCCGCCGGACGCCTCGCCCTGTCCGCCGAGCGCGATCCCGCCGCCTGGGCCGCGCAGGTCGAGCGCGACGGGCATGGCCTCGTCCAGCACGATGCGCTCGGTCGGCTGGAGCAGGCCGAGGAAATGCTGCTGATGGGCCTGCGCACTTCGGAGGGCATTTCGCCCGGCCGCCTGCGCGCCCGCACCGGCTACGGCATCCCCGCCGAGGCGATTGGCCCGCTCATGCAGGATGGCCTGCTGCTGGCCGGCACGCCCGAAGGCCGCATCGTCGCCACCGCCCAGGGCCGCCTCGTCCTCAATGCCCTCATCGAAGACCTCGCCCGGCATCTCGCGCCGCAGGACAGGCTCGCCGCGGCGATCGAAGCGGCTTGACGGGTCCGAAACGGCGCTCCCGGCACCGTGTTCGCGGCGGCGCGCGAGGCCCGGTCGCGGGGATTTACCTATCTACCTCTATTGCCTTTCTTGCCCGTTATTCATTGTGCATGCTATCCGGGACATTCACCGGATTCAGTGAAATCACTCACTCTTTCGCTGTGTCCATGGGCCGAAATCGCCGTGCGGGCCGTCGCATCGGACGTTTCGCGTGGTTTGCGCAAGAGGAACAGGCCGTTGCCGCGAGTAGCCCGGGCCGTGAGGCATTTCGCCGTTTTGTCCGCCTTCGTTCTCAGCAGCTTCGCGGCTCTCGTCGCGTCCAGCCCGCCCGGCCATGCCCTGGACACGACCGGCATCCGGTTCATCGGCCGTTTCGATCATTCCGACCCCAAGGGCGTCCGTTTCGGCTGGCCGGGCAGCGCCATTGAATTCAGCTTTCTCGGCACGACACTGTCGGCCGAGTTCTTCGATGCCGGCAGCAACAGCTATGTCGTCGATGTCGATGGCGTCATCTCGCGCCTCAATCTGCGCGAGGGCCAGGCGACCTATGTGCTGGCCAAGGGACTGCCCTCTGGCTCGCACCGGGTCAAGATCGTGCGCCGGACGGAGGGCTTCTTCGCCCCGACCACCTTTCTCGGCGCCACCACCGACGGCGAATTCATCACCACGGCATCGGAACGGAAGCGCATCCTCGTCATCGGCGACGCCATCGCGGCCGGATACGGCATCGAGGGAAAGAGCGTCGACTGCCCTTTTTCCGCCGACACCGAAAACCAGTATCTGACCTTCCCGGCCGTGGCGGCCCGCAGCTTCGACGCCGATGTCACCACGCTGGCCTGGTCCGGCTACGGCATCGTCCGCAATTATAGCGGCGGCCGCGAGACGCTGCTCTCGATCATGGACCGGACCATTCCCAACGATCCGAACGCGCCGCGCGCCGCGCCGGAAAATCCCCATGTCATCATCGTCCATGTCGGCACCAGCGATTTCGTCGACGCCAGCTCGGGCAAGGCGTTCCGCCCCGTCTATGACGGCCTGCTGAAACGCCTGCGCGCGCAAAATCCCGACGCCATGATCTATGCCGCGATGGGGCCGATGCTGTCGGACGAGCTGCTCGAGGACGCCTCCAGAACCATCGAGGCCGCGGTCCAGGCGCGCAAGGCCGCCGGTGACGCCAAGATCGCCTTCATCCAGTTCCTGCTCCCCGGCCGCGACCATCGCGGCTGCCACTGGCACCCCAATGTCGAAGGCCACCGCCGCATGGCCGACATCCTGATCAAGAAAATGGAGGAGAACCTGTCCTGGAAGCGGGTGACTCAATGAGAGGCCCGCCGGGGCGCAAGCGCCACCGGCAATCCGGCTTCGCGGAAATGTAAAGCGGGATGGGCTCAAGGGCCTCGGCACAGAGCGCCGAGAAGATTCTCAGCCGCCGAATCCGCCGCAACCCAGCCCTCTCCCATGGGGAGAGGGTGGCGAGCGAAGCGCGCCGGGTGAGGGGGTAATGCCTCTCCGTGTGGCGAGGTCCGTCGTACCGACAGGTATTACCCCCTCACCCTAAACCTCTCCCCATGGGAGAGGGAGTCCGGCTGCGGCTTGGATTAGGGCTTCCGCCCAATAAACCCGCGCTAGACCAGCAGCAGATAAAGCAGCATCGCGGCCAGCACGGCGCCCCCGGCGATCCACGCCCAGAGCGGCACCACCATGATGGGCTTTTCCGGCGGTTCTTCCCCGCCGAGGATTTTCTCGAAACGGTCGAAAAACTGGCCCGCCATCATATTCGCCGTGGACTCCACCAGCCGCGAGCCGATCTGCGCCAGCTTGCCGGCGATCTGCGCATCGGCGGTCCAGCTCAGCCTGGTGCCGCCCGCCGCCGGCTCCAGCCGGACCTTGGCGCTGCCCTTGGCGCTTCCCGCCGCGCCGCCCGAGCCTTCGCCCGATAGCGTATAGCCGTTCGGCGGATCGAGCTCCGACAGCCGCACGACGCCCTGGAAGCGGGCCTGCACCGGCCCGATCCGGCTCGCCACCGTCGCCCGATAGCCGCCGCTGGGGATCGCTTCAAAACTCTCGCAGCCGGGGATGGATTGCCGCAGCACCTCCGGGTCGTTGAGCGCCTGCCAGACCTTGGCCTGCGGCAGCGGCAGGATTTTTTCGCCGGTCAGTTTCATGAGACGTATCCTCGCCTGTTCAGTCGCCGCCCTCCGCGCCGCAGCATACCGCTATACGACTGATCGTTATATATTTTCCGCCCCGCCGCGCCGTCATCCCGGCCGTGTCAGCTCCCATTGTTCGGCAACGGTCGCATAATCATTATAGCCGCAGCGGGCTATGGTCTGCGCCTTCACCGCGTCGAAGCGCCCATCGCGCAGATAGTCGTCTTTGATATGGGTCGCGACGACCTGGCCGATGGTCAGATAGTTGCCGGTCGCGCGGCCATCCACATCCGACAGCTCGATAATCTGCACCAGCTTGCATTCGAGCGCCGCCGGGCTCTCGCCGACGAAGGGCGGCCGCACCAGGCGCGACGGCGCCATGGTCAGCTCGGCATAATCGAACTCATTGTCGCCGTCGGCAAGCTTGGCGGAAGACATGTTCATCTGCCGCGCGAGCGGCAGCGTGGCCAGGCTATAGGTGAACTCGCCGGTCGCCTGCGCATTGCGGACGCTGTGCTTCAGCCCGTCGCTGGAAAAGGCGATCAGATTCGGCCGCGAATTGATGGCGTTGAAGAAGGAATAGGGCGCGAGATTGACGCGGCCCTCGGCATCGATGCTGCCGATCCAGCCGATCGGGCGCGGCGCGATGATGGCCTTGAACGGGTCGAAAGGCAGTCCGTGCGGTTCATCGGCGGTGTAAAACAAGGCGCGTCCCCCAGGCCTTCGACATTTCGAATACATTAGCGAAAATCGCCAGTTTGTGTGAACGGTTTTGGCGATTCCCCTAGAGCGGGATGAGTAAAGTGGGTACCGGTTTACCGCTCGTCATCCCGCGCTAAATGTAGGAACTGGATCACTGTTCGTGATCTCGCGGCGCGAGCGTTACGCCGCTCCGCCCAGCCAGGACGAGGGCCGAACCGGCCCGCGCGCAATGCCACCTAAGCTGGTGCGCATGGCCGCATTGCCGCACCATGGTTGCCAAGCGCCTGCTTGCGGCGCTAACGTGCCCCGCGCTCGCCCCATCCGGCCCGCCGCCCTCCGCCGTCCATCCGGCTTCGCAAGGACATCTCCCTTGAGCGCCATGCCGTCCCGCATTCTCGTACCGATGATCGTCGCCTGCGCGCTGTTCATGGAGAACATGGACTCTACCGTGCTGGCGACCTCGCTGCCCGCCATCGCCCGCGACCTCAATGAAGACCCGATCGCGCTGAAACTGGCGCTGACCAGCTATCTGCTCTCGCTCGCCGTCTTCATCCCGGCCAGCGGCTGGGTGGCCGACCGTTTCGGGGCCAAGACGGTGTTCCGGCTGGCGCTGGTGATCTTCATGACCGGCTCGGCGACCTGCGGTTTCGCCAGCGGCCTCGGCGATTTCGTCGTCTCACGCATCGTGCAGGGCATCGGCGGCGCGATGATGGTGCCGGTCGGGCGGCTGGTGATCCTGCGCTCGGTGCCGAAGGACCAACTCGTCTCGGCGCTGGCCTGGTTCACCATTCCGGCGATGATCGGGCCGATCGCGGGACCGCCGCTCGGCGGCTTCATCACCACCTATTTCGACTGGCGCTGGATCTTCTACATCAACATCCCCATCGGCCTGCTGGGCCTCGTGCTGGTGACGCGCTATATCGAAGATATTCGCGAGGTGCAGACCGCCCCGCTCGACTGGCGCGGCCTGATCCTGCTCGGCGTCGGCCTGTCCGGGCTGGTCTTCGGCCTTGCCGTGATCGGCCAGAGCCTGGTGCCGTTCTGGCTGGCGGTCGGCATGGTCGCCGTGGGCCTCGTCTTCTGCGGGCTGTATTGGCGGCACGCGGCGCACACCGCGCATCCGCTGCTCAATCTCGGCCTGATGCGGCTGCCGACCTTCCGGGCGAGCGTCATCGGCGGCAGCACCTTCCGCGTCGGCATCGGCGCGACGGCCTTCCTGCTGCCGCTGCTGTTCCAGATCGGCTTCGGCCTGTCGGCCTTCGCCTCGGGCCTCCTGACCTTCGTTTCGGCGGTCGGCGCCTTCGCCATGAAATTCGCCGCGCCGCCGATCCTGAAGCGCTTCGGTTTCCGCCAGGTGCTGCTTGCCAATGCGATCATCGGCTCCAGCTTCGTCGCGGTCTGCGCGCTGTTCACGCCCGCGACGCCGCATGTCATCATCCTGGCGGTGCTGCTGGCCGGCGGCTTCTTCCGCTCGCTGCAATTCACCGCCGTCAATTCACTCGCCTTCGCCGACGTCGCCGCGCCGTCGATGAGCCAGGCGACGAGCTTTTCCAGCGCGGCGCAGCAATTGTCGATCTCGCTCGGCGTCGCGGTGGCGGCGCTGGCGTTGGAGGCGGGGCAAGTCATTCGCGGCGATTTCGAGATCCGCTCGGCCGATTTTGTCGTGGCCTTCGTGGTGGTGGGCGCCATCGGGGCGCTGTCGGCCTTGTCCTTCCGCACCCTGTCGCCCGACGCCGGGGCCGAGCTGACCGGCCGCCTCACCGTCGCGGCCGATGAACAGCCCTCGAGCCAGCCGCCCCAGCCTACGCCGACATCCACGCCGGGCCAGTGAGGGGGACGATAGAGCCGAGATTGGCGGCGGGATCAGATGCCGGTGCGGCCGAGACGCTTTTCGAGGCGCTCGACGCGGCGGGAAAGCCGCCCGGCCGTGCCTTCGAGCCGCGCGCATTGCTCGGTCAGCCCGGCCGCGATCCGCTCGAAATCGGCTCTGAGCGCCGCGATCTCGCTTTCCAGCGCATTGTTGCGGGTCAGCATATCGAGCATGGCGTCGACAACCTTCGCCTGGTTGCCTTCGGGACGGGGGTAAGTCTCGCGCTGATCGCGGGCGGGGTCCGACATTGCATCAGCATATCAGTGCATGGGCAGGGCACAGGGCTTGACTGCCGGTTGCCTTAATCCGGGGTGAAAATCGGCGCGGCCTCCGCATCTATCCACCGCCCGGCCGGCCCGGTTGCGAATCGCTGCCGCTTCGGGGCAGAGTCGCAAGATGGGGTTTCGTTTCATACACACGGCGGATTGGCAGCTCGGCAAGCCTTTCGGCAATTTTCCGGGCGATGTCGGCGCCGAATTGCGGCTGCAGCGTATCCGCACCGTCCAGCGCATCGCCGAACTGGCGCAGGAGCGCGCGGCTGACGCGGTGCTGGTCGCGGGCGATGTCTTCGACAGCAACGAGGTCGCAGACCGCACCATTGTCAGGACGCTCGAAGCGCTCAAAGCCTTCGCCGGGACCTGGGTCTTCCTGCCGGGCAATCACGACGCCGCGCTCGCCCATAGCGTCTGGACGCGGATGCGCGACATGGGCGTGCCGGACAATGTCGTCATCGCCGATGAGCCCGAGCCGCTCGATCGCTGGGGCGGCTCGGCCATCGTGCTGCCGGCACCGCTGCGCCGCCGACGCGAGGCGCTCGACCAGACCGAATGGTTCGACGGCGCCGCGACGCCGGACAATGCCATCCGCATCGGCCTCGCCCATGGCAGCGTCGCCAACCGGCTGCCGGGCGCGGCCGAGGCCTCCAACGAAATCCCCGAGGACCGCGCTGCGCGGGCCGGGCTCGACTATCTCGCCCTGGGCGACTGGCACGGCGCGCTGAACATCGCGGCGCGAAGCTGGTATTCCGGCACGCCGGAGCCCGACCGGCACAAGGCCAACCAATCCGGCTTCGTCCACCTCGTCGAGATCGCCGCGCCGCGCGCGCCCGAGCGCATCGAAACGCTCGGCGTCGGGCATTATTGCTGGCTGCGGCGCGAGGTCGAGATGATCGACGGCACCTGCAACGCCGCGCTCGAAGCGCTCGCCGCCCTTAGCGACGACCACCGCCGCTGCGTCATCCAGCTCGATCTGTCCGGCACGGTCAGCCTTGCCGAACGGCACCGGCTCGAACGCGAATTGACGCTCTGGGAAGCCAAGCTCCACCATCTCGACGTCGATGACCGCGCTTTGCTGGACGAGCCGACCTCCGACGATCTGGATGCCATCGACACGGCCGGCTTCGTGCGCCTCGCCGTCGAGCGGCTGCGCGCCAAGATGCAGGACCCCAACGATCCCGAGACCGGCGCGGCGCGCATGGCGCTGCGGATGATGTATCTCGACCATGTCGGGCAGGGGAATTGATGCGATGCAGATCCGCCGCATCGAGATCCGCGATTTCCGCAAGCTCAGCCATGTGCTGATCGAAAACCTCGAGGACGGGCTGAACGTGCTCGTCGGCGACAATGAGGCGGGCAAGTCCACGCTGCTCGCCGCCCTGCGCGCGGTGCTGTTCGAGCGGCACAGGGTCAGCGGCGACGTGGCGGCGCGGATGCAGCCTTATGGGCAATCGGTGCGGCCGGAAGTCGCCATCGAGTTCGATCTGGGCGGCAAGAGCTGGAAATTGCGCAAGGCCTTCTGCCAGAAGCCGGAGGCGGAGCTGATCGGCCCCGGCGAGCGCGCCACCGGCGATGCCGTCGAGGAGCGGCTGGCCGAGCTGTTCGGCTTCAATCCGCCGGGGCGCGGCCAGTCGAAGCCCGAGGAGCATCAAGGCATTTACGGCTTGCTCTGGGTGGAGCAGGGCGGCTCGCATCGCTCGCTCGGCGTCGGCGCGGGGCGCAACATGATCGCCTCGGCGCTGGAGCTGGAGGTCGGCGAAGTCGTCGGCGGCGAGCGCGGGCGGGCCCTTCTAGCCGCCGCCGAGGAGCGCCGCAACGGCTTTTGGGACAAGCGCGGCAATCCGCGCGGCGATTATAAGGCGCTCCGCGACGAGGTCGCCGCGCTGGAGGCGCGCCAGGGCGATTTGACCGCGCAGCTTGCCGACTATGACGAGAAGATCGCCGCGCTGGAGAAGAAGAGCGAGGCGCTTGCCCGCTACGGGCGCGAGGATCATCACGGCAAGGCGATGCTGTCGGTCGAGGCGGCGAAGGCGGCGGTGCAGCGGTCGGAGAAGCTGGACGCGGCTGTGAAGAGCGCGGCCGAGCGGCTGGACCGGCTGCGGCTGGAGCGCGATGCCGCCGCCGAGCGCAAGGACGCACGCGAAAAACTGGCGGCGGCGGTCGAGGCGGCGCGCAAGGCGGTCGCGGCGGCGCAATCCGAGGCCGACGATCGGCGGGCGCTTTTGGCAAGGCATGAGGCGGCAGCGGCAGGCGCGGAGGCCAATTTCGCAGAGGCACGGAAGGCGCGACAGCAGGCCGACGACCGCGTCCGCGCCATGGAGCAGGCGATCGCCCACGCCCAGGCCGCTGCTTTGCTGCGCGACCTCGATGAGCGGCTGACCGCCGCCGAGAACGCCGAGGCCAAGCGGCGCGAGCACACCGCCGCCGCCGAGGCCATCACCATCCGCAAGCCCGACATCGCCGCGCTGGAAAAGCTGCAAAGCGAGTCCGACCGCGCCCGGCTGCAGCTCGAGGCGGCGAGCGTGCGGATCGCGTTTGAGCCGGAAGGCGCGCGCGGCGTCAGCGTCGATGGCGAGGCGCATGATGCGGGCGAGCCGCTGCGGCTGTCGCGCGACGCGGTGCTGGAATTGCAAGGTTATGGACGTTTGCGGATCCACCCGGGCGGCGGCGTCGAAGCGCTGCGGCAGGCGGCGGATGCGGCAGCCGCAAGCCTCAAGGACCGGCTGGCAAAACTCGGCTTCGCCGATCTTGCCGCCGCGCGCGAGGCTTTGGCGCGCGGCGTCTCGGCGCGCCAGGAGGCCGATGCCTTGGCGAAAACCATCGCCGCGCTTGCCCCGCAAGGTCTCGATGTGCTGCGGCAATCGGTCGAGAGCCAGCGCAATCTCGCCGAGCGCCCGCTGACGGAAATGGCCGCCGCGATCACCGAGGCGTCGGACGCCAGGCTCGCCGAACTCATCGCCGCCCAGCGCAAGGCGCTGAAGGCCGAGCAGAGCGCCGAAACCGCGCTGGCATCGGCGCGGACTGGGAAGGAGGAGGCCGGGCGCGAAGCGGCCACCCTCGCCGAGCGCTCCGCCGCCGCCCAGCGCCGGCAAGAGGCCAGCGTCCAGGATCTGACGGCGGCGCGCGCGCAGGCCGGCGACAAGGATCTGCTCGACGCCCTCGCGGCGGCGACGGACGCCGCAGGGCTCGCGGAAAAGCAGCACGCCGAGGCGAAAGCCGCGCTCGACGCCGCCGAACCCGACGCCGTGCTGCTCGAACTCCAGCGCGCCGAGCGGGCCGAGCGCGCCATCCGCACCGACATCGACAGCCTCACCCGCGATAAGCGCGACATCGAAATCGAGCTGAAGGCGCTCGGCCGCGACGGCCTTGGCGAGCAACTCGCCGAGATCACCGGCCAGCGTGACGCGGCGGCCTCGCGCATCGCCGCCCTGCACGCCGAAGCCGCCGCCGCCCGCCTGCTGCACGACACGCTCGCCGAGGCCCAGCGCGAGACCAAGGACCGCTGGCTCGGCCCCGTCCGCGAGCGGGTGAAGCCCTATCTGAAGCTGATCCAGCCCGACAGCGACATCGTGCTGAACGAGGACACGCTGGAAATCGAGCATTTCGTCCGCAAGGGCGTCCGGGAGCCGTTCCACTCGCTCAGCGTCGGCGCGCGCGAGCAGGTCGCGGTGATCGCCCGGCTGGCGCTGGCCGACATCCTGCGCGCCTCGGGCCAGCCTTCCGCCATCATCCTGGACGACGCGCTGGTGAACACCGACGAGGGCCGTCTGGAGCGGATGCATCTGGTGCTGCAGAAGGCCGCGCAAGCGCTGCAAGTCCTTGTCCTGACCTGCCGGGAGCGCGATTTCCTGCAGCTCGGCGCGCCGATCAAGCGTATTTGAGCGATCGCGCTAAACCCGGTGATAGGGATGGCCGGCGAGGATCGAGGCGGCGCGGTAAAGCTGTTCGGCGAGAACGGCGCGGGCGAGGCCGTGCGGCAGGGTCATGCGGCCGAACGACAAGGTCAGCGCGGCCTCGGCGGCAAGATCGGGCGCGAGCCCGTCAGGACCGCCGATGATGAGGCATAGATTGCGGATGCCATTGTCGCGCGCGCTGGCGAGAAATTGCGCGAACTCCGCGCTGCCGAGCGTCTTGCCGCGTTCGTCCAGCGCCACGATGCGCGCGCCTTCGGGGATCTTCTTGCGCAGCTCGGCAGCCTCGGCGGCCTTGCGCTCGGGGGCGGAGCGCGCCTTGCTCTCGATCAGCTCGGTAATGGCGACGCCGCCGAAACCGAGCGGCGCGCCGGTCTGCTGGAAGCGCTGGAGATAGCGCTCGACGATGCCGCGCTCGGCATCCTCCTTGAGGCGCCCGACGCACAGAATATGCAGCTTCATGCGGACGGCCCGGCAAAGCAGACCCTCCGGACGGCGGAGGCCCGTCTCTCGAGAAGCGGCGTTAGACGGCGACCGGATCGGTCGGACGGTCGGCCGACCACATCTTCTCGAGATTGTAGAACTGGCGCACTTCCGGCCGGAAGATATGGACGATGACGTCGCCGGCGTCGATCAGCACCCAGTCGCAATGCGGCATGCCTTCGACCCGGAGGCCGCCGACACCATCGGCTTTGAGCTTGTCGCGCAATTGATCGGCGATCGCGCCGACATGCCGCTGCGACCGCCCGGACGCAATCACCATGGTGTCGCCGATCGACGTCTTGCCGTGAAGGTCGATGGAGACAACATCTTCAGCTTTTGCATCGGAAAGGGAGTCGAGCACAGTCGTTAGGATGGACGCCGCGCCCTGGTCTTTCCCCAGCCGCGCGGATTTTGGCTTGCCACGGAGGGCCGCCCCTGTCGAGGTGTGCATTATCAGTTCAGTTTCCTTCCGTCATGGACAACCGGCCAGATCCGGCAAGGGCCGGAAACAAGCCGCTACGGATCTCGCTTCCGCAGAACTCTCCCAACATCGCCGAATGTGCGCCATTCGACTTGTTTTTTCAAGTTTGACCTGCGCCGAGCATTTAAAAATATTTGAATGCAAGACCGGAACTTAAGGTCAAATGCCACGTTTTTTGGCGTTGCCCGCTTTGCGGATCGCGGTCGAGGACAGGTCGGAGAGCGGCAAGGTGAGATAGATCCAGGCCGGCGGTTGCGCCAGGGCGAGACCGGCGGCGGCGCTTTCCGGCAGGCGCGCGCTGGCAAAACGCCGGGCAGCAGGCGCCGCGAGCGCGCTGTTGCGGGCGCCGGGGCGGTCGAGCACCAGGATCGGGATCGCGCCGAACAGGCCGGTCCAGTCGCGCCAAAGGTGGAACTGGGCCAGATTGTCGCCGCCCATGATCCAGACGAAATGTACGCCCGGATAGCGCTTTTGCAGAAAATGCACCGTGTCGATGGCGTAGGGCGTCGGCAGCGCCGCCTCGAAATCGGTCACGACGATATCGGGATGCACGGCCAGAGTGCGCGCCTGCGCCACCCGCTCCGGCAGGCTCGCAAGATCGCCCGGGCGCTTCAGCGGATTGCCGGGCGTCACCATCCACCACAGCCGGTCGAGCCCCAGCCGCCGCAGCGCCGTCAGGCTGATATGCAGATGCCCTTCATGCGCCGGGTTGAACGAGCCGCCGAGCAGCCCGACGCGCATTCCGGGCAGGGCGAGCGGCGGCCTGGCGTCGCTGGGCATGGCGGGGCCTGGGTCAGGAGGCGGGCTGATCGGTGTCGCTCATGCCGAGGCGGATGGCGATCGAGCGGCGATGCGCGTCAAAACCCTCCACGCTGGCAAGCGTCATGGCCGCGGGGCCGAGCGCCGCTAGGCTGCGCTCGGTCAGCCGCAAGATCGAACTCCGCTTCATGAAATCCAGCACGCTGAGGCCGGAGGAGAACCGCGCCGAGCGCGCCGTCGGCAGCACGTGATTGGGGCCGGCGACATAATCGCCGATGGCCTCGGGCGTCATGCGGCCGAGAAAGATCGAGCCGGCATTGCGGATCTTGCCCAGCATTTCGTCGGCATCCTCGATCTCGAGTTCGAGATGCTCGGGGGCGATGCGGTCGACCAGGGCGGGCGCCTGATCGAAATTCCGCACCAGGATGACCGCGCCATTGTCGCGCCAGCTCGCCCCGGCGATGGCCGCGCGGGGCAGCCTTGCAAGCTGCTGCGTCACGGCGGCCTCGACCGCGTCGGCAAAGCCCGCATCGTCGGTGATGAGGATCGCCTGCGCCGCCTCGTCATGCTCGGCCTGCGCCAGCAAGTCGGCCGCGACCCAGCGCGGATCGCTCGCTTTGTCCGCCACGATCAGCACTTCCGAGGGTCCGGCGATCATGTCGATGCCGACGGTGCCGAACACCTGCCGCTTGGCGGCGGCGACATAGGCGTTGCCCGGCCCCATAATTTTCGCGACGGGGCGGATGCTCTCGGTGCCGAAGGCGAGCGCGGCGATCGCCTGCGCCCCGCCGACCGGATAGATCTCGTCCACTCCGGCCAGGCTTGCAGCGGCCAGCACCAGCGGATTGATCGCACCGCCGAGCGCCGGCACGCACATGGCGATGCGCGGCACGCCGGCAACCTTGGCCGGAATGGCGTTCATCAGCACGGAGCTCGGATAGCTGCCCTGCCCGCCCGGCACATAGATGCCGGCGGCTTCGACGGCGGTCCAGCGATGGCCCATCTCCGCGCCGCAACTGTCGGTATAGAGGTCGTCGGCGGGGAGCTGGCGGCGGTGATAGGCCTCGATCCGCTCGGCGGCGAAGCGCATAGCGTGCAGATCGTCCTCATTGGCGGCGGCGACGGCAGCGTCGATCTCATCGGCGCTGAGGCGGATTTTCTCTGGGCTGAGCTCCAGCTTGTCGAAGCGGCGCGTGTAATCGATCAGCGCCGCGTCGCCCCGCTCGCGTACATCGCGGATGATCTCGCGCGCCGCCTCGTCCACATCCTCCGACTGCTCGCGCTTGGCGCCCAGAAACTCGGCGAACCGGCTCTCGAAATCGGGATCGTCAATGATCAATCTGCGCGCCATGGCTGTCAGCTCGCTGCCTCGGTGTCGTTATTGCCGTCGTCGGGATGTTCGGGTTTGCGGCGGGTCTTCCAGATCGGGCCGAGATCGCGCAGCTCCGCCTCGATGCAGTCGACATGCAGCCTGACCGCGCCGCCGCCCGCGAAGAACAAGGTCACGTAGCCGCTCGGCAGCGTCGCCGCCTCGAATTTCACGGCGAGCAGTTCCAGCGCGTCGCCCTTGTTGTCGAGCGACAATTGCCGGAATTGGGCGTTCATCACCTTTTCGAAGCGCAGGGCCGCGCGCCGGCGCTCATATCCGCCGCCATTGGCCGTGCGCTTCTCGGTGGCGCTCACCCAGTCGAAGCGGTTGACGATCGCCGCGAAGCGCCGCTCCTGCGGGATGAACGCCATGTCCTCGACCAGCAGAACGGCATCCTGCAGATGAGCGGACATGATGGTCAAATCCTCATCGTCGAGCGCGATCAGTTTCAGGAGTTCCATGGGTCAAGCCGCCAGCGCTTTTTTGTTTTGTGAGAATGCATAGCAATATGCGGCCTCGCCCGCAAATCTCAAGGTGCCGCCGTCCCGCCTAACGCCGGGCTAAGGAACAATGCCGCCCGTCCGCAGCTTGATCGTCTTTGCAAGGAGGATATCGCCATGCTGTTCAGAACCGCCGCAATTGCAGCCCTTATCCTGGCTTCGCCGCCCGCGGCCTCGGCGGCCGACCGCGCGCCGACCCCGGAGGAACGCACCGCCATCGAAAACGCCTTGAAGGGACAGGGGTTTACCGCTTGGCGAGGAATTGAGTTCGATGACGGCAAATGGGAGGTCGACGGCGCCGTGCATGCGGACGGCAAGGAATACCAGGTCGACCTCGCGCCCTCGACCTACGCCATCGTGAAGAAGGAGCGCGACTGAGAGGATCGGCGGGCCTTACGGCTGTCCGCTCCCTTGGCGGGCGCGGATACCGCTTTTTTGTCGTCCCAGCCAAAAGCGGGGATCCAGCAAAGGGCAATGATTGCCGTTGGGCATTGCCGTAAACGCGGTTGCTGCGGCGTACCGGGTTCCCGCTTTGGCGGGAATGACAAGTTTATCTTGACGGCGGGCCGCTGCGACCTGAACAGATCACGCGCCGGCAACGCGTTTGCGGAAAGGCGAGCGGGCCCCGGCTCTCCGGCCGGGGCGACGGGATTAAGATTGAGTGTAGCCGCTCAGCCTTGAATGCGCTCGATCTGGGCGCCGCAATTGCTGAGCTTTTCTTCCAGGTGCTCGAAGCCGCGATCGAGATGATAGACGCGATTGATCGTCGTCTCGCCCTCCGCGATCAGGCCGCCGATCACCAGCGACACCGAGGCGCGCAAATCGGTCGCCATCACTTCGGCGCCGCGCAACTGCTTGACGCCGCGCACGAAAGCCGTGTCGCCCTGGATGCGGATGTCGGCGCCGAGCCGGGTCAGCTCGGAGACATGCATGAAGCGGTTCTCGAAGATGGTCTCGCGGATCTTCGACTCGCCCGACGAGACCGCCATCAGCGCCATGAGCTGCGCCTGGAGGTCGGTCGGGAAGCCCGGGAACGGGTTGGTCTCGACCTCGACCGGCGCGATGCCGGCGCCGTTGCGCGACACCTGCACGCCGCGATTGGTCTCGGTGATCTTCACCCCGGCCTGGCGCAGCACGTTGAAGGCTTCCTGCAGCAGGTCGGCGCGCGCGCCTTCGAGCAGCACGTCGCCGCCCGCCGCCGCGACGGCCATGGCATAGGTGCCGGTCTCGATGCGGTCGGGCAGCACCGAATGCAGCGCGCCTTCGAGATAATCGACGCCCTGGATGCGCAAGGTCGGCGTGTCGATGCCCTCGATGCGCGCGCCCATCTTGAGCAGGCAGGCGGCCAGATCGCCGACTTCGGGCTCGCAGGCGGCGTTCTCGATCACCGTCTCGCCCTTGGCCAGCACGGCAGCCATCAGCACGTTGTGCGTCGCCCCGACCGAGACTTTCGGGAATTGGATGCGCCCGCCACGCAAACCCTTCGGCGCCTTGGCGACGACATAACCGCCGGACAATTCCATCTCCGCGCCGAGCTGCTGCAAGCCCATCAGATGCAGATCGACCGGTCGCGTGCCGATGGCGCAGCCGCCCGGCAGCGACACCGTCGCCTCGCCATAGCGCGCCAGGAGCGGCCCGAGCACCCAGAAACTGGCCCGCATCCGCCGCACCATGTCGTAGGGTGCGCGCGTATCGACGATGTCGCGCGCGGTCAGGTGGAAGGTCTCGCCGATATGGCCGCCATTATTGGCCCGCTTGCCGTCGACGGCGCAGTCGACGCCGTGATTGCGCAGGATGCGCGCGAGCAGATTGGTGTCGGCCAGATTGGGGACGTTCTTGAGGGTCAGCGTGTCGGAGGTCAGCAGGCTGGCGATCATCAGCGGCAGCGCCGCGTTCTTTGCGCCGCTGATCGGAATGACGCCGTTGAGAGGCTGGCCGCCCTGGATGCGAATTTGGTCCATGAATGATGCCGCCGGTGGGGTTTGGGCTCGAAATGAGCGATTTTATTAAGGTTTAGACGAGCACTTAGGGCGGCGCAAGGGCACGGGCTGCGCGACGGGCGAAGGGCTGCTCAGCGTTCTTCGGGCTTCGGCTTGGCGGGCGCGGAGGAGCGCGCGCGGGCCTGCGCCTTGCGCTTCTTTAAATTCTCGCGCAATTCCGCTGCCAGACGTGCCTCACGTTCCTTACGTGCCGCCTGCTTGCCTGTCGCTTCGTCGTTCAAAGTGATTCGCGCCCCAGCCCGAAAATGAGGATAAGCCAAGGCACGCGCCCCTACCAGCCGCTTCCTTACCCCGCCTCCCGCGAGAAAAACCCCTGTCGCGTAAGAAAGTTCACGGGGAGAAATCGCGAGCGATTTGAATGGGTTCGGAACCGCCGGCGCAGGCCGTTGCCGGAAATACTCGCCTCGCCAAAATATCTTTCCAGTAGAACAACGCATGGCAGGTGCCCCAGAACCGCCATCTTTTGCACCACATAGTTATTGTCAGAAATGAAATAGGCGTGGCTTTAGGAGTTCGGTCCCTGCCACGCCCAGTTTGTGCCGAAGCACTATATAATTCCTCGCAAAATATATGGGCGAGGCTCCGCAGATGTCTCTATGTCTTTAAGTATCTATGTGTGTTGTAAATTTTTGCATCGACAATCCAGAATATACCCGGTCGAAAGTCGGGTCTCATCTCCCATTTGGGATAGGAGACTCGTTTGAGACCAATGATGTGGCCACATTGCCTTAGGTGAAATTACTCAGGGCGTGATGGGTGTGTCACGTCCAGTGGCGTTTTCGCCACGGCGCCGCCCTCCAAGCCCCGACTTTCGGCCGGTCCGCCGCCTGCGGACCCTTGCGCATTCGCGGGTCCCGTGGCACATTCCGCGCCGTCGCCCATGGCCGACCGGCACGCCGCAGTAGCTCAGTGGTAGAGCGCACCCTTGGTAAGGGTGAGGTCGGGAGTTCAATCCTCCCCTGCGGCACCAGATAAACCTCCCGACAAATCAACGAGTCAGGCGAGCGGCAGCTCCCCGGACCGGCCATTTAATCCGGTTCGCCTGCGTGCATCGGCGCCTTCGCAGGCGCGCTCGACAGATATTCGATCGACATGCGGATGAGTTCGGGCAGCGTGCCGGCGCCGAGTTTGAGCTTCAATTGCGAGCAGGTATTGGCGACCGTCTTGTAGCTGACGCCGAGTTCCTCGGCAATCTGCGCGTAGGCCTTGCCGTCGGCGACTAGGGCGAGCGTTTGCAATTCACGTTGCGTCATCCGCTCCTTCGAGCCGCTTTCGCCGAGCATCGCCACTTGCAGCGCGACGCGCGGGCTCAGGAAGGGCAGGCCGCGGCGGACGGCGCTCAGGGCCTCGATGAACTCCTCCGGGGCGGTGTCCTTGAGCAGATAGCCGGTCGCCCCGGCGTCGAGGGCGCGGCGGATGATGACAGCGTCGCTATGCATGCTGAAGACCAGGATCGGCGTGCGGCGGTCGCGGGCGCGGATGCGGCCGATCAGCGTCAGGCCGGCGAGGCCCTTGCCCTGAATGGTCAGGTCGAGGACGAGGACGCGCGGATGCTTGCGGTGATAGAGACGGTAGGCGGAGGCGAGGTCGCTCGCCTCGTGGATCTCGGCGAAACCGGCCTCCTCGAGCACCGTGCGGCAGCCCTGCAGCACGATGGGATGGTCATCGATCAAGAGCACGGAGGCCATCAGTGCGTCCTCTCGTGCCCGGCGGGCAGCACGATGTCGAGACAGGTGCCGCCGGCCGCCGCCGCCGTGATCGAGACGCTGCCGCCGAGCGCGTGGACGCGCTCCTTGATGCCGGTCAGCCCCATGCCCACCGCCCTTCCCGGCGCGAGGCCGACGCCATCGTCGCGCAGCGTCAGCCGCACCGTGCCGGGACCGCCTTCGATGCGCAGCGCAACCGATCTTGCCTGGGCGTGGCGCACGATATTGGTCAGCCCCTCCTGCAGGCAGCGATAGAGCGTGAGATCGACGCAATCGCCATAGCTGTTCGCCAGATGCACCGGCTCGAAGGCGATGTCCGGCGCGCCATCGTGCTTTTCGAACTCCGTGACCAGCGCGGCCAGCAGTTCGGCGAGCGGGATGTCGCCGAGCGCGATGGGGCGGAGCCGTTCGAGCAGGCGCCGGTTCAGCGTCTGAACCCGGCCGGCGATTTCGGTGAGGATCTGGACACGGCTTCGGACGCGCCCAGCGCTGTCCTCGGGAAGGTCCGAGGCCAGCCGGGTGAGGACGGCCATATTGGCCTTCAGGCCGAACAGGCAGGGGCCGAGTTCGTCATGCAGCTCGTGGGCGATCAGGCGGCGCTCGTCTTCCTCGGCGGTCAGCAGCCGCTGGTTGAGGCGGATGTTTTCGGCCTGCGCCGTGCCGAGCGGGCAAGATCGGCGAGTTCGCGCGCCTTCGGCTCGGCCAGCCGGTGGCGGAAATGGCCGTGTTCGAGCTGGCGCAGCCCGTCCGAAAGCGCCGAGAGCGGGGTCAGCACGCGGCCGAAGGCAAAATAGAGCACCAGGATGACGGCGAGATCGACGAGGATTCCGACCACGGCAAGGTCGGACATGTCCGACCATACTTCGGCGATCTCGTCCTCCGGCTCGCCGGTCACCAGCACCGTGCCGATGCGCCGCCCCCCTGACATGACCGGGATTTCGCGGCTGAGATCATCGACCCGCACCATCGAGGCAAACCAGCGCGGGGCCGCCGCTTCATGTCGCCTCGCTTCACCGCGCGGCGAATGCTCCTGCCAGATCGGCGTGCCGCCGGCGGTGGCTATCAGCAGTTGCACATGCCGCATCGGGCCGATGCGGCCCGGCAGATCCTCCAGCCACAGGCCGCCCGGTATGGCGCGGTCGAAATTGTCGATGCTGGCGCGGACAAAACGCTCCGCCATGGCGACCGAGGCGGCGATTTCCGCTTCCGTTGCGCGCTTGGCGTTGAACAGGACCAGGGAGGCGGTGGCGATGGCCGCGACCAGATTGATCAGGATGAAGGTCGCCAGCACCTGCCAGCGCAGCGAACGGCCGCGCCACAGCGAGGGCATGGCGGCGACGCCCCACCCGGATTTCCCGGCGCCGGCGCGATGAGCGCGCCACGCTTGCGCGCCGCCCGGCAGGTCGATCGCTGGCATGGTGTCCTCGCCTCCCCCTGGCCGGGCCCGTGCTCGAATTGCGCACACGCTGCGAAATTCGCGTGCGCGGATCGATCTTGCCCCGATTTCACCCGGCGGCGCTACTCGCCGTTCGGGAACTTTTGGCAATCCTATTTGGAAAAAGTGCCGTGGCGCGGGCTTCGCCGCACGGGATAGGCTCGCCAGAATCGATGGGCGCGCTGCGAATGCGGAGCGTGGTCTTTGCATGATTGGGGCGAAGTCAAAAAACGACTGTGGAGATCATAGGCGCCGGGCCGGCGACATCGCGCTGCGGTCTGCATTGTTTTCAGTGAAATAGCCTCGCCAGGCTGCGAGGCCGCAAAACGAACGATCCAAGGGAAAAACCGACAGCGGAACACTGGGATGGGGGGACGAATGAAACGCAGCATCTCTTGCGATGCGGCCGCGTGTGCGGCTATCGGCATCGCGGCATTATGCTTTGCGTCCGAGGGGCGGGCGCAGCAATCGCAGACGGGAGCCGGGCAGCTTCCGCCGGTGAACATCATCCAGGATCAGCCGAAGCCGAAAAAATCGGTCGCGAAGAAGAAACCGCGGGCGCGGCAGCAGCCGCCGCAGGCCGCGCCCGCCGCTGTCGCCGAGGAGCCCGCCGAAGCCGGGCCGGGGGCGGACGGCGATCTCGTCAAGATGTCGCCGGTCGCGGGCAGCGAGCTGCCGCTGGACAAAGTGCCCGGTGCGGTCGGCCGCGTCACCCCCGGGGATGTCGAGCGCAGCGGTGCCGTCACCATAGAGCAGGCACTGCAGCAGACCGTGCCCGGCATCATCCTCAGCGACCTGCAGGGCAGCGAATTCCAGACCGACGTGCAATATCGCGGCTTCGTCGCCTCGCCGGTCAACGGCTCGCCGCAGGGGCTGGCCGTCTACCAGAACGGCGTCCGCATCAACGAAGTGTTCGGCGACACCGTCAATTGGGACATGATCCCGACCGTGGCGATCAGCGACATCAGCGTGGTCAGCGGCAATCCGGTCTTCGGCCTCAACGCCATCGGCGGCGCCATCAGTCTGACCATGAAGGACGGCTTCAGCTTCCACGGCGTCGAGTCCGACACCCGCTTCGGCTCCTATGGGCGCAAGCAGGAATCGCTGCAGGGCGGCGTGCAGTCGGGCAATGTCGCGGCCTATATCGCGCTCGAAGGCATCGAGGATGACGGCTTCCGCGATTTCTCGCCCTCGCGGTTGCGCCGCCTGTATGGCGATGTCGGGGTGAGGAACCGCGACAGCGAATTCCATGTCAACGTCACCGCCGCCAGCAATTTCTTCGGCGTCGCCGCGCCCTCGCCGGTCGAGCTGCTGGACCAGGACTGGTCGAAAACCTTCACCACGCCGCAGACCACCAAGAACGACATGGCGATGGTCTCCGCCAACGGCACGGTGGCGGTCACGCCGACGCTCAGCGTCTCCGGCGTCGCCTATCTGCGCCGCTTCCGGCAGAAGCATGTCGACGGCAACGTCTCCGACGTCGAGCCGTGCGACGATGCGGAGGGTTTTCTCTGCCTCGACGACGAACAGCTCGTCGACGGCGGCGGCAATCCCATCACAAATCCGTTCGGCGAGGACGAGACCATCGGCTCGATCGACCGCACCTCGGTGGATGCCAAGAGCATCGGCGCCTCGCTGCAGGCGACCAGCAAGGCGCCGCTCTTCGGCCATGGCAATCAGTTCGTCGTCGGCGTCAGCGCCGATCACGGCAAGGTCACCTCAACCTCGAACAGCGAGCTCGGCAGCATCGATCTCAGCAATTTCGTGGTGAGCGGCCTCGGCATCTTCCCGCAAGGACCGGAGGGCATTGTGCCGGTCGGACTGAACACCACGACCGATTATCTGGGCCTGTATTTCTCCAACACCTTCGATGTGACCTCGGCGCTGTCCCTCACCGCAGGCGGGCGCTTCAACTACGCCAATCTCGATCTCAAGGACAAGCTCGGCAATAATGACGACCTGACCGGCGAGCACACCTACACGCGCTTCAATCCGATGGCGGGCCTGACCTATAGACTCAGCCCGACCTTGTCGCTCTATGGCAGCTATTCGGAGGCCAATCGCGCCCCGACGCCGGCCGAACTTGCCTGCTCCGACCCTGAAGCGCCGTGCCTTCTGGAGAATTTCCTCGTCTCCGACCCGGAGCTGAAACAGGTCGTCTCGCACACCTGGGAAGCGGGTCTGCGCGGCAATGCCGGCGTGCCCAATACCGGCGGCCGCATCGACTGGAGCCTGGGCGTCTTCCGGACGCTCAACACCAATGACATCATCAATGTCGCCAGCGACATTGCCGGGCGAGGCTTCTTCCAGAATGCCGGCGACACGCTGCGCCAGGGTATCGAGGCGGGCGTCGCCTATCGCTCGCCGCGCCTGTCGCTTTTCGCCAACTACGCCTATACGGACGCAACCTTTCAAGACGATCTGCTGCTGTCCTCGCCCAGCAACCCGCAGGCGGACGAGGATGGCGACATCCAGGTGCGCAAGGGCGATCACCTGACGGCGATACCTGCGCACCGCCTGAAGCTGGGGGCGGACTACATGCTGACGCAGGCCTGGCGGATCGGCGCCGACATGGTGTTCTCGAGCGATCAGTTCTTCGTCGGCGACGAGGGCAACGACAACGCCAAGCTGGCGAGCTATGCGGTGTTCAATCTGCACACTTCCTACGAGCTGACCAAGAACGTGCAGATCTACGGCATCATCAACAACGTCTTCGACAATGAATACGCCACTTACGGCACCTATTTCGAAGCCGATGACGTGGGACTGGAAGACCCGCGCACCATCACCCCCGCCCAGCCGCTCTCGGCCTATGCGGGGCTAAAGGTGAAGTTTTAGCGGCAGCGGGTTTCCTCGCGGGGCGCTTGCTCCGCTTAACCTCTCCCAAGGGAGAGGTCGTGCCGCGAAGCGGCGCGGGTGAGGGGTTGGTGCCTCTCGGTGAAACCGCAACCCCTCACCCCAACCCTCTCCCCCGGGAGAAGGAGTCAGGCCGAAATTCAAATTGATGCAGAGATTTACGGCGTCGTCGGCGTAATTGCGGTACCGTCAGCGGACGATGAAGTTAAAGGGCACGGAGAACGTCAGCGGGCGCGCGGCGACGATTTCCGGGGGGACCGGCGGCAAGGGCGAGGCCCGGTCCACCGAGGCCAGCGCGGCATTGTCCAGCATCGCCGAGCCTGAACTGGTCTCGATCTCGCGGGAGATCACCCGGCCGGAGGGCTCCATCGAGAACCGCACCACGGCGACTCCGGCGCGGCGGGTGGCGGGCTTGGCCTTGTGGCGCTCGAAGGCGCGGCTGACGCGGCCGAAATAGGCCGAGAGCGCCGTCGACAATCCGCCCGATTGCCCCGACGAGGCCGCCTGCTGCTGGACCTGCGCAGCCGAAGCCGCGATCTGTGCGGGCTTGACCTCCTCCACCGGCTCCGGCTCGACCTCCTTGGCGGCGACGGTGGTCTCATCGCTCTCGGCGGCCGTCGCGATGGCGGGCGGAGCGTCTTCCTTGATCTCTTCGGGCTGCTCGCTGGCCGCCCGCACCACGGGCAAGGCGGCGTCCGCGTCCGCGACCGTCTCCGCGGCGTCGCCGAAGGTGACGATGTTCTCGATGCCGACGCCCTGCTCGAGCATGAACGGGTCCGAGCCCGTCCCGGCATCGATGGCCGGCGAACCGCGCAATTCGGCGACGAGCAGCCACGCCACGGTCACATGCGCGGCGGCGGACAACACCCAGGCACCGAGGCGGATCGCGTCCATGCCGGTTACTTTTCCCCGGCGCCGCCGCCCGGCAGCGCGTGCGACAGCAGCGAGATCCGGTGATAGCCGCCCTCGCCGACCCGGCCGAGGATTTCCATGATGTCGCCATACGGGCTTTTGCGGTCGGCTCGGACATAGACGACATTGTCGCCCTCCTGCGCTCTCAGCGCCGCCAGCCGGCCGACGAAGCCCTCGCGCGGCACCAGCTCGTCGCGGATGTAGAGCTGCTGGTCGCCGGTCAGCGTCACCACCATCGGCTTGCGCGGCTGGCTGATCCGGGTGGCGCTGGTCTGCGGCAGTTCGACGGGCACGCCCGCGATCATCAGCGGCGCGGCCACCATGAAGATCACCAGCAGCACCAGCATGACGTCGACGAAAGGCGTGATGTTGATCTCCGCCATCGGCCGGTAGGCCGCGTCGTCCTCGTCCGCATTCGGGCTGCTCGGCAAGGAGATGGCCATCCCGTCGTCCTCCTACGCGGCTTTCGCGACGTCCCGCTTCTTCGACCAGTGGCGCGCCAGACTAGCCACGGCGACGCCGATGCGCTCGGCGGCGCGGCCGAGGCTGGCGGAGATCTGATTGTAGGCGATCACCGCCGGGATCGCCGCGACGAGGCCGACCGCCGTGGCGAACAGCGCCTCGGCGATGCCGGGCGCGACCACCGCGAGGCTGGTGTCCTTGGCCTGCGCGATGGCGGAGAAGCTGTGCATGATGCCCCAGACCGTGCCGAACAGCCCGATGAAGGGCGCCGTCGCGCCGACCGTAGCCAGAAAGGCCAGTCCGCTTTCGGCGCGGCGTAGCTCCTGCTTGGCGCGCAGGCGCATCGCCCGCTCGAGCCGCTGCTGATATTCCGCCCGGCTGCCCTCCTCGCCGCGATCCTCCTGGCTGGCCGCCGCCCAAAGCAGGCCGGCCAGCGAGCCGGCCTCGAAATTCGGCGCGCCCGGCGCGGCGGCAACGGCTTCCAGCTTCCGCATCTTGCTCCGCAAGCGCGCGAGACGGATGAATTTTTCCAGGATCAGCGCCCAGCTCGCGATGGAGCAGAACACCAGGATGCCGACGACGATCTGCACCACCGGATCGGCGTGGCGCAACAGCTCGATCACTGAAAAGCCGCCGCCTGAGGCCTCGATACCGGATGCTGGGTTCACGGTGAATCCTCGCTATTTGGTGAACGGGACGGGCGACAGGGAGCGCACTTCAAGGCGATCCAGGCAGTGCTCGACCGCGCCGCTTTCGGCACGGCACTCCGCCATCTCGTTGATCAGGATGCTGCCCGCGCGGTTGCAGGGCGTGTCGTCGATGCTGAAGATTTTCACGCTGCGCTTGCGCGGCTTGACCGGCGCGAGATCGAGAACGAAGCGCTTGCCGATGACGCCATCGGGGCGGAACACGACCAAGTCCAGCTTGAAGGCCGAGAAGGCGAATTCGGCCCGGTTCTCGATCACCATATAGGCCCGGCACCCCTTATCGCCCGGCTCCAGCTTGTTCAGCTCCAGCGAGATGTCGGCCGGCTCGCCGGCCATCGCCCCGGCGCCGGCCGCCATGTTCAGCGCCAGCGCGAGGACATTCAGAGTCAGTGCGCGATGTCGGCCTTGCTGCGGCATTGGACGCCTCGTAAGGAGCGGCGCGGGAACGGCCTGGGGCCGCATGGGGCATAGCCAGCTTTATCATGCAAACCCGGGCCGGCCAACGGCGCGCTCTTCCAAGGTGCGTTGACTTCCCGGCAAGGTCAGGCACCGTCCGGCCGAGCCGGCGCGGGGACGTAGAGCGCCTGCATCCGGCGGCGCCGCTCGGCGAGCAGCGGCGCGCCGGAGGCAGCGGGCGCAAAACGGCGTCGCACCTCTGGCTTGAAGCACACGTCCGCTTCCGAGCCGCCCGCCGCCAGCATCGCCAGGCGCGCCGCGCCGAAGGCCGAGCCGACCTCCGCCCCGAGCGGCAGATCGAGCGTCAGGCCGGTGACATTGCTGATCAATTGCCCCCAGAAGGCGCTGCGCGAGCCGCCGCCGACCAGCATGCAGGACTTTGGCCCGGCACCCGCTTCCACCAGCACGTCGAGACAGTCGGCGAGCGCGAAGGCGACGCCCTCCAGCACGGCATAGCCGAGCGCGTCCGCGCCATGCTCGACGGTGAGGCCGGCGAAATGCGCGGTGGCGAGCGGATCGTTGTGCGGCGTGCGCTCGCCGGTGAGGTAGGGGAGGAAGACCGGGGCATGGGCGACGCGGGCCGGGTCGGCCGCAAAGAGATCGGCGCGGGCGATGAACCCGGCGATGTCGTCCGAATGGCCGGTGAGCGCGGCGGCCCAGTTCAGCGACAGCCCGGCGGAGAGCACCACCGCCATGCCGTGCCAGCGGCCGGGCAGCGCGTGGCAGAAGCCGTGCAGGGCGCGCCGGGGCAGCGCTACCGGCTTGTCCGTCGCGGAGAAGACCACGCCCGAGGTGCCGAGCGAAAGGAAGCCGTCGCCGTCTCGCGTCGCGCCAATCCCGACGGCGGAGGAGGCATTGTCGCCGCCGCCGCCCGCGATGGGGATCTGGCGGCTGTCGAGGCCCCAGGCGGTGGCCAGTTCCGGCGACAGCATGGCGGAAATGTCCGAGCCCTCGACGAGACGCGGCATCTGCGCCTCGGTGAGGCCACAGGCGGCAAGCAAAGTGTTGTCCCAGCGGCGCGCTGCGATGTCCATCCAGAGCGTTCCAGCGGAGTCGGACATGTCCGACACATAGGCGCCGGACAGGCGGTAGCGGACATAATCCTTCGGCAGCAGGATCATCGCCGTGCGAGCGAAAATCTCCGGCTCGTGCTTGGCGACCCACAGCAGTTTCGGCGCGGTAAAGCCCGGCATGGCAAGGTTCGAGGCGCGCTGGTGAAAATCGGGGACTCGCGCCGTCAGCTCCACGCATTCGGCCTGCGAACGGCCGTCATTCCAGAGGATGCAGGGGCGAAGCACCTCGCCGCCTTGGCCGAGCAAGGTCGCGCCATGTTGCTGGCCGGAGAGGCCGATCGCCTGCAATTGTCCCCAACCGTCCGCAGCCGCTTTGCGTATGGCCTCGACGGCGGCGAGCGTCGCCTGCCACCAGCTTTCCGGGTCCTGCTCGGACCAGAGCGGATGCGGGCGGAGCACGGCGATCGGCTGCGACGCTTCGGCCAGGATGCGCTGGCTCTCGTCGATGAGCACGGCCTTGATCGACGACGTGCCGATGTCGATGCCCAGGTAGCTCGTCATATCCCCTCCCCCATTCAGACGGCCAGGCCATCCTTGTCGAACAGATAGATGCGTCCGCCGCCGAGCCCCACGCTGAGCCGTTCGCCCGGTTGCACCGGAGGCCGCCCATTGGCGATCATCGCGATGACCGGCGCATCCGGGGCGCTGGCATGGATCTGCGTCGAGCCGCCAAGATTTTCCGCAAGTTCAGCCGTCAGTTCTAGGATCGGCTGGGCTGCGCCGAGCGTCAAATTGTCGGGCCTGAGACCCACCGTCACCGGCGCGCCGACCTCAAGCTTCGCCGCCGCCGGCGCCGGCGCGACGAGACTGCCGCCAGTAAAGGCACGGCTGGCCAGCGTGACGCTGCCGGGGCCTACGGCTGTCACCGTCGCCGGGATCAGGTTCATGCGCGGCGAGCCGATGAAGCCCGCAACGAAGAGGTTTGCCGGGTGATCGTACAGCTCGGTCGGCGAGCCGATCTGTTCGACCAGCCCCGCGCGCAGCACCACGATGCGGTCGGCCAGGGTCATCGCCTCGACCTGATCATGCGTGACATAGACCATGGTGACGCCGAGCGCGCGGTGCAGCTTGGCGATCTCGACGCGCATCTGCGTCCGCAGTTCGGCGTCGAGGTTGGAGAGCGGCTCGTCGAACAGGAACAGTTTTGGGTGCCGCACGATGGCGCGACCGATGGCGACGCGCTGGCGCTGGCCGCCGGAGAGCTCGCGCGGCTTGCGCTTCAGCAGCGGCTCGATCTGGAGGATGCGGGCCGCCTCGTTCACCCGCTCGGTGACCCCGGCATTGCCCATCTTTGCCATGCGCAGGCCGAAGGCGATGTTCTCGAACACGCTCATATGCGGGTAGAGCGCGTAGGACTGGAACACCATCGACACTTCGCGGTCGGCCGGGGCGACGCCGGTGACGACGCGGCCGTCGATGGAAATGTCGCCGTCGCTGACCTCTTCGAGGCCCGCGATCATGCGCAGAAGCGTCGACTTTCCGCAGCCGGACGGGCCGACGAAGACGACGAACTCGCCCTTGGCCGCCTCCAGGCTGACGCCGTGGATGACGTCGATCGAGCCGTAGCGCTTGACGACAGTGTCGAGTTTCAGGAAGGGCTTCATCAGAAGGCTCCGGCTGGGCTGGACGATGCGTGAGCGTCGAGCCGCTTCGCCTCTGTCTCGATTTCGTTGCGGGTGGAGAAGAGTTTTAGGTAGATGCCATAGGCGATGTCGTGCGCCGCGGCCCATGTCGGATCGGCGGCTTGCGCGGTTTGGGTGGGTGCCATGGCTTCGAGAGCGGCGAACAGGTCGGGGTAGAGGCCGGCGGCGGTTGCCGCGACCATCGCCGTGCCGAGCAGCACCGGCTCGCTGGTTTGCGAGGTGACGAGTTGCGCGCCGAGCGCGTCGCGGTAGAGGCGGACGAGCAGCGGGTTTTTCAGGTGCCCGCCGGAGAGGCTGACGCGGTCGATGGCGTAGCCGTGCCGGTTCAGGTGCTCGATCACATGGCGGCTTTGCAGGGCAAGGGCGCGGGCGGTGGCGAAATAATGCTCCAGGAAGGCGCGGTGGCTGGTTTCCAGGCCGATGCCGGTGAGCAGCGCGCGCGCCTTGCCGTCGCCGAGCGGGGCGCGATTGCCGAGCCAGTCCGGCACGATGTGACGCCGCGCGCCGAAGGCCGGGCCTTCGGCATCCATCAGCGCCAGGATTTCGTTGGCTGTGCGGGCGTGGAGGTCCGCCGAGGCCGGGCCGGGGCTGGCGGGTTGATGGTTCAGCGCCATGTCGAGCGCCGCACCGGAAATGCTTTGCCCGGCCTCGTGCATCCAATAGCCGGGGAAGACCGCGTCCTTGAACGGTCCCCAGACGCCGGAAATCCGCCGCTCGTCGCGCGCCCAGGCCATATAGCTGGTCGAGGTGCCTCCGATCAGCGCCAGGGTGCGGTTGACGTCGCGCAGGTACTCGCCGCCGAGAACGCCGAGCGCGCCCGCTTCGGCGTCGATCAGGCTGATGCCGACCGGTACGCCGGGTTCGAGACCCATCGAGGCTGCGGCTTCGGCGGAGAGCGGCCCGTGCACCTCGCCGACGCGGCCCGGCGGTTCGGAGAGCTGGCCGAGCGTGAGCAATTCGGGAATGCCCAGCTTTGCCAGCAGCGCGCGCCGCCATGGGTCGGTATCATCAGGCAGATAGGGAAACTTGCAGGCCAGCCCGCACACCGAATGGCGGTCGACGCCCGTCGCGCGCCGGGCGATCTCATCGGCGAGGTCGCGCACCGCCGTAACCCTCGCCCAGGCCTGCGGGCGATGCCGCTTCAGCCACAGGATCTTCGGCAGATACATTTCCGGCGAGACGGTCCCGCCGACATAATCCAGATAGCGGTCGCCGCTCGCGCCAATCTCCTCGGCCTCCGCCTCGCCGCGATGGTCCATCCAGCAGATCACATCCGCATCGCCGTCGAGCGGGCGCGCGCCGTCCGCTTCGAAATAGGTCGAGGACGTTGCGTCGATGGCGATGCCGGCGATGCGCGCGCCGGGCGCGGCGGCAAGCACGTCCCGCGTCGCGGCGCAGACCGCCGCCCAGATGTCATCCATCCGGTAAACAGCGTGATCGTCGAGCGGGTGCATCAGCTCGAACCCCGCGCTCCTCGCCGCGATCAGCGTCCCGCGCGCATCGAACAGCCCCGCCCGCGCCGACAGCGTGCCGACATCGATGGCCAGGAGATGGGGCGCGGTCCGGGCGCTCATTGCAGCAGTGCTTCGGCGACGGCTTCGTCGGTGACGAGCCGCCGGATGTAGCGGGCGTTGAGGATGGCGCGGATGATCACCAACTTGCCCATCCCGCCCGAGGCCAGGATCGACACCGGATAAATCTTCAGCTCCTGCGGGCTGAGCGCCATCACGCGCTGGTTCAGCGGATGATCGACGGGGCGGCCATATTCGTCGAGGAAGGTGCCGAGAATGTCGCCGATGGCCCCCGCCGCGCGCAGATCCGGCAGGCTTTCGGCCACGATATGCGTGCTCGCCAGCAGCGACCGGCTGGAGAGATCGCCGCAGGACAGGATCGCGACATTGGCTTCGCGGGCGCGCCGCATCACGTCGGCGAGGCCGTAATGAGTGAGCAGCGTCGAGCGGCTCTCGACCGACGGGCAATAAATGGGAGCCGCCACGTAATAGCACTCCGCGCCGATCAGCCGGGCGAATTCGGTCGCGACTTCGAAGGTGTTGGTGCCCGAGCCGCGCGTCAGGCCGCCCATCAGCGACGTCACCCAGCTCGCCGGACGCCGCTGCGCCCGCATCCGCCGCGCCGCCTCGCGCAAGGTGCGGCCCCAGCCGACGCCGAGGCCGATGCCGTCCTGCAAGAGCGGCTCCAGCATGAGGCCGGCCGCCTCGCCGATCACCTGCTGCTGCGTGTCCGGGTCGGGGACGCTGGGGACGACGGAGACGTCGTCGAGGGCGAAGCGGGCCTTCAGCTTTTCCTCCAGCGCGACGCAGGAGGCGAGCGGCATCTTGATCTCGATCCGGACCAGCCCCTCCGCGCGCGCCTGCCCGACGATCTTGTTGACGCGCAGGCGGGTGAGGCCGAGCCGGTCGGCGATCTCCTGCTGCGTCAGGCCGCCGACATAGTAGTACCAGACTGCGCGCGTCTGCAGCTGCGCCTCGCTCCGGTCCTCGGCGGTTGCGGCGGCCGGCGGGGTCTTGGCGTTGGTGTCCTCCACGATGCGCGGCCTCAAGCGAATGCGGGTTTGAGCAGGGCGATCGAACGGGCGACCGCGTCGAGGATCGAAGCGTCGTCGCGCTCGAAGGGATAGAAAACCTCCAGGAAAACTGGCCGGTCTTCAAGCCCCAGGCTGCGCTGCAAGGCGGCGACCTCGGCGGGGTCCACCCGGCCGGCGTGGCTGAAATCCCAATGGCGGTCCAGTTGGAAGTCGGTCTGCTGGATGTGGACGGCGCCGATCCTCGGCCCGAGCGCCTGATACCAGCGCTCCATGCGGGCATTCTCGACGCCGTAGAGCGGCTCGACCGTGCCGTGGCCCCAGTCGAGGCAGAACGTCCACGGCACTTTCGAAGAGGCGGTGTCCTCGGCCATGCGGACAGCCTGCTCCGGCGTCCACGGCCATTCGCGGCGCATCGGCGTCGGCTCGACGAGCAGCTCCGTCAGCCCCGCATCCGCCGCCGCCTCGCCGAGCCGCAGCATTCGGGCGATGAGATCGTGATAGTCGGCGTCGGACAGGCTGTCTGCCTCGTGCCCGTCGACGCGCGAGGCGATGGCCCCGAGCGGACCGCCGACGCGGGTGATCCCGGCGGAGGCCGCGAAGCGGTAGGCGCGCTTCAGCCAGTCCTCGGCGACGTCGCGCAGGCGCGGCTCCGGGTGCAGCAATTGATTGAAGGTATAATGCGCCAGACCGATGAAGGCGCTGTGGATGACGATGCCCTGCCCGTCTGCGTGGCGGCGCATATCGCGCGCGAGATCGTCGAGGATGTCATCCGGCCATGTCGGGTCGACGAGGTCGAAGCTGAACTGCACGAAGTCCAGGCCCAGCCGGTCGCGCACGATCTCGGTCCAGAGCGTGGGCGTAACCCAGCGCTTGATGCAGAAGGACAGGTTGATGCCGAGCGGAATGGCCGTCATTTCGTCGCGCCCATCGTGAGGCCGCGCACCATGTGCCGGCTGACCACCAACGCGAACAGCGTCACCGGCAATACGATGACGGTGCCCGTCGCCATGATCTTGCCCCAGGGCAGTTCATAGCCGGACATGAAATTGGTCGCCACGACCGGCGCGGTCTTCAGCGATTGGCTGGTGATGAGGACGAGCGCGTAGAGCAGCTCGTTCCAGGAGAAGATGAAGGCGAAGATCGCCGAGACCGCGACGCCGGGAATGCCGAGCGGCAAATAGATGCGCCAGAAAATGTCGAACTGGGTGGCGCCTTCCAGCCGGGCGGATTGTTCGAGGTCGCGCGGGATCGAGCGGAACTGATCGGTGCAGATCCAGACCACGATGGGCAGGTTGAAGGTGAGATAGACCAGGATCAGCACCCAATAGGTGTTCAGCAATCCGACCTGCCGCGAGAGCACGTAGACCGGCAGCGCCAGCACGATCGGGCTGACCATGCGGTTGGAGATGAACCAGAACCAGAGGTCCGCCTTGCCGCGAAACTCGAAGCGGGCGAGCGCGTAGGCGGCGGGCGTGCCTAGGAGCACCGACAGGAATGTTGTCGCCGAGGCGACGATCAGCGAGTTGAGGACGGCACCGGTGACGGCCTGATCGGCGAAGATGGCCTGATAGTTCGACAGCGTCGGCCGGAAGAACCAGACGGGGGGCGAGGCCAGCAGGTCGGTCTGGTCCTTGAGGCTGGACGAGACCATCCAGTAGAAGGGGAACAGCGCGAAGGCGAGCACGACCAGCAGGCCGAAGGCGTGCAGCAGCGATCTGGCGTTGACGCGGCTCATGCTTCGATCTCCCGGTAGAAGATGCGGATGTAGATCCGGCTGAGGACGATGGTGAGCACAAGCAGCATCACCGCCTGCGCCGAGGCGAGCCCAAGATCGAAGACCTTGAAGCCGACGCGCTGCACATAGATCGATACGAGGTCCGTCGCCGCGCCCGGGCCGCCGCGCGTCATGACGAACACCATGTCGAAGAGCTTTAGCACGTCGGCCGAGCGCAGGATGAGCACGGCGGTCAGGCCGGGCAGGAGATAGGGGAGCTGCACATAGCGCAGCAGCGCCCAGTGGCTCTTGGTCTCCAGCCGCGCCGCCTCCTCGATATCGACAGGCACCATCGACAGCCCGGCAAGGAAGATCAGCGCCACGAACGGCGTCCATTGCCAGATGTCCATCACCACGATGGCGATGAAGGCGCCGGTCGGATTGCCGAGCCAGTCCGACGAGCTGATGCCGACCCAGCCCATGAACTGGTTGGCGACGCCGAAATCGCGGTTGAAGATCAGCCGCCCGATCAGTCCGACCACGGCATATGTGGTGGCGAGCGGCACGACGAGCGAGACGCGGGTCAGCGTGCGCAAAAAGCCCCAGCCGGGGCGGTGCAGCATCAGCGCAATGGCCATGCCGAGCACGATCTGGATGGGGACCACGGTGAGGTAGAACTGGCCGGTCAGCAGCAGGCTGTCCCAAAAGGTGCGGTCGGAGAGGACGGTCAGGTAATTGTCGAAGCCGATGAAGGGGAAGCCGTCGAGCATGTCGCTGCGGCGGGTGATGTTGTAGCGGCGGAACGAGGTCGCCAGCGCGAACAGCGTCGGGTAGATACCGACGACCAGCAGCGCGAAGACGGCGGGCGCCAGGAACCAGAACGGCGTCCAGCGGCCATAGCCGAGATGATGCCGCCGCGTCGGTTTCGCCTCGCTCATCGGCTCATTCCAAATTCGTATGGTTGGCGCGCATGGCTTCGGGCGTGATGCCCAGCCGGTCACGCAGCATCAGGATCATCACCTCGAACAGGATGTATTGCGCGCCCTCATAGAGCGATCCCATCGGCAGGACGGAGACCGTTGCGCCGCCATCGTCGGCCATGGTCTGGGCGGGGATGGGCAGCACGACGTCGGCGGCCTTGGCGCAAGCACCGTCCGGCTGCGCGGTGACGAGCAGCGTTCGTGCGCCGTCCCTGGCGGCGACGCCCATCAGCGCATCGACGGTTGAGAAATAGCCGGGGCCGGCGGAGACGATCAGCAGGTCGCCCGTGCCCAGATGCGGCGTCGTCATGTCGCCGACCATGGCGGCCTTAAGCCCCAGATGGAAGAGCCGCATGGCGAGCCCCTTGATCTGCAAGCCCTCGCGGCCGACGCCATAGAGCGCGATGCGGTTGGCTGCGGCAATCTCCGCAACCGCGCGCTCGACCTGTGACTGGTCGATGCGGTCGAACACCCGGGTCAGATCGGCGAGCGCGGCATGATAGAGGCTGGACATGGATGGTCCCCCGGAAGAAAAGCCAGCCATCCGGCCGCGCCCTTTCGAGCCCGGCCGGATGGCATTCATACGGGCGGCGGGCGCGGCTACTGCCGCAGTTCCTTCTTGCCGTCGTAATAGCCTTCCTTCTTGAGGATGTCTTCCATGCGGGTGCTGATCTGCTTGGCGCCCTCCTCGGTCGTCACCTCGTTCAGCTGCATCTTGGTGCCCCATTCCGCGATCACCTCGGAGATCGCCGGCCACGCCGGGAACCGCGGACGGAATTCCGGCACGCCCTTCTGCCAGGAGGCGACCATCGGCTCGACGAACTTATACTTGGCCTTGATGTCGGGCTGCTCGTAGATCGACATACGGCCCGAGACGCCGCCGGCCTCGACATAGGGGCGCGCGATCTCTTCCGACGTCGCCCACTGGATGAAGATCCAGGAGGCCTTCTTCTGGGCTTCGGTCGCCTGCGAGGCGACGGCCAGCGAGAAGCCGCCGAGCGCGGGCAGGCGGCCCGCCGGTCCAGCCGGTTCCGGTGCGACGGCGAGGCAATCGCCGAGCTTGGAGGTGGCGGGATCGGTGAGCGTGCCGTAGAAGGCCGACCATTCGGTGATCATCGAGACCTGGCCCTGCGCCAGCGCGTTGACCGCTTCGGAATGGTCATAGGAGACGATGCCGGGGGGCATCGACTTGGCCAGGTCCTGGCGGAATTTCAGGCCGGCCTGGCTCTGCGGCGACAGCAGATTCGACTTGAAATTCTTGTCGAGCAGCGAGCCGCCGAACGGCCAGAGCACGCGCATGAAACTGTCGCAGGACTGGGTTTCGCCGCGCAGCGATTGCAGGGCGTAGCCGTACTGCTTCTTGTCCGCGATGGTGAGTTTTGGGGCGTAAACGTCCTTCAGCTCGGCCCAGGTCGCCGGCGGCTTGTCGAAGCCCGCCTCCTTCAGCTGGCACTGGTTGTAGAACAGCAGGCCCGAATAATTGTCGAAGGGCAGGCCGTAGACCTTGCCGCCCCAGGAGCCGAAGGCGTCCAGCAGCAGCGGGAAAAAACCCTTCAGATTGAGGCCCGGATCGGTGATCGCCGCGTCGGCGCTGAGCTTTTCGATCGGCTCGATCCAGCCGTTCTCGGCGAACTCGCCGATCCAGACAAGATCGACCAGCGCCAGGGTCAAATCGCCCTTGGCATTGAAGTTGAGCACCTGCTTCTCGCGGGTGTTTTCGTAGGGCGCGATCTCGTAATTGACCTTGATGCCGGTCTTCTTCTCGAATTCCGGCAACAGCTTGATGATGGCGCGATAGCCCGGCCGGTCCAGGAAGATGACGTTGATCTGCTCGCCCTTGAATGGGGCGGCGGCCTTGGCGATGTCCCATTCGGCTTGGACCGGACTTGTGATCGGCCCGAGCATACTGGCTGCGAGCGCACATGCGCCCAGTATGGATGTGAGTTGTTTTTTCATGTTTCCTCCCATTGTGCCAAATGGAATGCTCAACCCCCATTTGGGTAGATCAGCACCTTTGTGTATCCAGGTGCATTATTGGCGAGCGCTTGGAATGCGCCCGGCGTCTCTTCCAGGCCGATGCGGTGCGTCACCATCGAGGCGACGTCGACCTTGCCTGATTTCACCAGCGCGATGGCGCGCGGATAGACCTCTCCCATGCGCCGCGCGAATTTGATCTTGAGGCCCCGCCGCCGGACATCGGCGGCGTTCAGATGATAGACGTCGCCATCGGGAATGCCGACCAGCACGACACGTCCGCCGATCCGCGTGGCGCTGACGGCGTCACGGAAGCCGTTCGGCGAATTGGTGGCTTCGATGACCAGCGTGCAGCCGCCCGAGGACCATTCGACGATCTCGGCGACCGAGCTGCCCGCTTTCGCCGCGCCGAGCTTTTCCGCCATGGCCCGCCGGTGCGGCATCGGTTCGGCGACCAGGATTTCGCCCGCACCCGCGGCTTTCAGCACTTCGATCAGCAGCAATCCAATCGGCCCTGCTCCGACCACGGCGACGCGCTCGAGCAGGCGCGGCTTGGCCAGATCGACGGCGTGAATGGCGACGCCCAGCGGCTCGAGCATGACCGCCTGCAGCGGATCGAAGCCCGCCGGAAGCGGCACGATCTGCGATCTCGGCACCCAGAGCTGCGATGTCATCGCCCCGTTAAACGGCGGCGCTCCAATGAATTCGACATTGGGGCAGAGATTGGGGTGGCCCTCATGGCACCATTCGCAGCGGCCGCATGCCTTGTTCGGATCGACCGCGACCAGCGTGCCGCGCGGCAATTCCAGCGCGTCCAGGTCCTCGGTGAGGTAGCCGCCGAACTCATGGCCCGGCACGAAGGGCTCCCGGATCAGGGCGGCGCCGATGCCGCCATCCTTGTAATAATGCAGGTCGCTGCCGCACAGGCCGACCGCCGCCACGTCGAGCAGGATTTCGTCCGCCCTGCCTTCCGTCAGGTTGAAGGGCGCGACGCGCGCGTCCATCGGACCGTGGATATAGACGGCTTGGCTCAAGCGGCCCACCTTGTGTACCGGATCGGGACGGCCAGCTTACAAATGCATTAATATGTAGTCAACATATGAGATTTTAGTTTTTCATATGTATCGGCGCCGAAGCCGCCTCAAGCAAGGACCGACAAACGTGAATGACACCGATATCGACGCCCGCCTCGAAGCCGCGACCCGCATCGCCAAGACCGCGGGCGAGCTGGCGCTCGGCTATTTCCTGGCCCGCGACCAGCTCGCCATCACCCACAAGGCCGCGCAGGACCGCGTTTCCGAAGCCGACCGCGCCGTCGAGACGCTGATCCGCGACGCGATCCTCGCCGACTTCCCCGAGGATGCGCTGATGGGCGAGGAGCACGGCGACACCACTGGCCGCTCGGCTTTCCTGTGGGTCATCGACCCCATCGACGGCACCACGCCGTTCCTGTCCGGCTTGGCGGACTGGTGCGTGTCGATCGCGGTGGCGGTCGCGGGCGAGCCGGTGATCGGCGTCATCGAGGCGCCGCGCCATCGCGAGACCTGGATTGCAGCGCGGGGGCGCGGCGCGACCGTGAACGGGGTAAAGCTGAGAGTCGACCCGGAGGCCGACCTGACCAGCGGCATGTTTGCCTTCGGCGGCAGCCTGCGCTGCGACGCCGCCGAAACCGGCGGCTTCATCACCCGGCTGATGCAATCGGGCTGCATCGCCTTCCACAACGGCTCCGGCGCGCTGATGACCGCCTATGTCGCCGCCGGCCGCCTGGTCGGCTATTACGACGCTCATATCAACGCCTGGGATTGCTTTGCCGGCCTCGTGATGGTGGCGGAAGCCGGCGGCGTCGCGACATTCGGCGGCGCGGACCGCCTCCAACGCGGCGGCCCCTTGCTGGCTGGCGCACCGCGGGCCTTTACGGCCGCGCGGACGCTGGTTGATGGGTTGGGGTGATGTTGGTTTAGTGGCCAAGCAGGCTTAGGCAGCAAGTTTCCGGTGATTTTTACGCAGCCACGTATAGAAGCTCGACTTGGTCACCTCAAACGGGTTTTGGTAAGTTGACTGAAGCTCCGGGGACGAACGATACAGGACGCGCGCTTGTTTGTGGATCGGACGCTGATTGCTAAAATGTCCGTAATGCCAGTACCCATCCGGAATTTGAGCTTCTGAAAACTCGTCAACGGCACGCTTATACCAGGACCAAATTTCGTAAACCTCGACATTGTCTCCCGCATAGCGACGTGTCATCGCATCACCAATGGGGCCTAGTTTTGTGAAATGGTAAAAGCGGAGCGGCTTACCGTTTACCAGGATATCGCCTGAGGCCGGGATCGAAATTCGGCGGCGGCTAAGATTCCAGCTCGCTACGTTGTAGCCTGGATCGCGGACTACTTTGACGCCATCAAACATAGCGGGGACGTGGTCGCACCACTTTTGATCTACAAACAAGCCTCTTGCCTTGTCGTCATAGCAGAATTGGCGCAGGCGTTCGTCCCACCAATCCGCAAAGGCCAGACCGTTTGCGTCATTATTTACGGCCAAAAAACCAAGGTTGTAGATTCCATGGATTAAAGAACCTATTTCGTTGTCCTTGATAGCTTGTACTGTGTCGTCTGGCTCCAACTGGTGGGGTGTCAGCAAAATAGAATCATTGTCGAGCCATTCCACCATCGGGGTTAACGGGGCCAGAACTGCGATGTCCGGATCGAGATAAAAGACCTTCTTCGCTCCACGGTTCAACAAGCTGCGTAATACCGGGCCTTTTACAGCCGTGCATACCTCGACAACGTCATGTTTAAATAACCACGCTTGCACCGCCTCGATCGGTAAATCGTGCGCCCAAATCACCTCGTCAAAAAAGTCTTCGGCCTCGATACGGAAATTGAATCCCGGCGGCGGCAAATCAGTAACGCAAACCACCATCCACCAGTCCGGATGATAGCGTTTCACGCTAGAAGCCAAAACGCGTGCTTTTGCGAGGTAGCTGAACGAGATGCTTGTAAAGCAATGAACGGTCATGAACAGAATGATCCTCAAGCAACAAGATCGGCCGTCATATTTCGATGAACTAGCTCATAACGCGGACGGTTTCGTCGCAAGCGATCTCTCACTTCACGAACTAGAGAACCATCCGTAAAAGCCTTTCTAAGTGCCTTTTCATCTCCAAAAACCATACCGCAATTATGGTCCCGGACCATGGCGGCAATATTGCCTGAGCTTTCGAGCGTTAATATAAACGCCCCCCCGGTAAGAGCTTCAAATGCCGTAAAATTGTAGGTCTCCGGCCAAAGGGAACAAAGCATAGCAATATCGATACGTTTCGATCTTACAGCAGCGGACATGGCCGCCCAATCTCCCGACGAAATTGTCACAGGTGTAAATGCTATCCCTGGAGGGGCTTCCCGGGACTTCGCTTTGCCGAGGTGATGAAAAGAGAAATCAGGGTGGCCCACCAACTCGCGGGCAACTTCCGCGAATACGGACCAGCCTTTGTGGAGCATTGGAAGACCTAAATAGCCTATATTGAGCCGAGAGCCATCTTGTGCGTTTAGACCTACAGATGGGGGCTGTCCAACTCCGGGCTCACTTGTTTGATGGAGTTCACAGTGTTCTTGGATTAGAGCGACACTGAAGGCCAAGTCACTTGCGCGTTGCCAAAGGTCCAAGGCAGACCGGGACGGAGCTACCACGGTGAACGGTATCTCCGAGAAAAGAGCCCGCAGCCGATTGAGATGCAACGTCCGGTGGCGACCAACATGGCAGATGCCGCAACCCGCAGATTCTGGCGGCGGTGCGCCACATGGGCTAACGGTATTCCGCATTAACGTGTACGCAGGGCAGAGTGAGAAGTAGTCGTGCAGCCAGAAGAACGCCCGCTCCGGTGCGCATGCATGATAAAGTCGAGCTGTTATCTCAGTGGAATGACCGAGCAAGCTATGCACGGCCATGAAAAACCGGCCACCTTTGCCGGTCACAGCGGTGATGTCCTCAAGAAGGTCCCGAGCTAAAATGTGCCCGAACCACTCCCCGTTGAGGGTCACGCCAAATTCAAAGTTTGATAGCATTTCCTGCGGCGCAAGGGCGGAGACCGACCGGGCCGGATAGAGGTGGATATAAGCAGTATTTCGGTTTAGGAACGCAGCCTCTTCAATCAAAAGGCAGAGCTGCAACCCACCCACGTTCGTGCGGTAATTGTCGTGGCTCAAGGCTAGCACGCCGGCCCCGTCGGATTTTGAAAGAGCGATATTCAAGGCCGCTATAAAGTTCGACCGGTTAATCGGCTGCCGTTTTACGGGCCGATGGATGGAGTCAGCAATCTGCAATTCAAAAGGCCGAAGGTTCACCAGCATATTGGCACGAAAGCCGATCGGATGGTCAAAACCGTAGCTGGGCCGCCGTCGGGAATAGTCTAGCCCATCATGCGCCATCTCTTGCAAGACTTGGCGGACGTTGCCTCCGTTCAGTAACACGGCCCGTTTGTTTGCCGATTTTCGAAATTTGTACAGTCTCTGCGCTGGGAATACCCAATACTGCTGAGCAAGCACCCGTAAACAAAGGTAAAGAATCCAATTCGGCAGATCGCGGCCAGACTTCGGGCGCTTTGCTTTGATGATTGAAGCGCGGGGCGTCTCAATACCAATAGGGCGATCTACAGGAGGGTGGGCGTCTCCCATAGCTTTTGCCATGCGCCGGCGCATACGCGCGGAGAAAGACTCGGGCAAGATCGGAGCGATGCTCAGCATTAAACGACTAGTTTGACGCTTCCAATGGCGTCTCAAATGTCGCGCGGGCATAGGATTGGAGCGATCAATTTCGACCATAAGAGGAAACCTCTCAAATAAGCAATGGATCTAGATTTTGGCTATATGTCGTAAATACCGACGCTCGGATAAAGTATTCGACGTAAATATTCACCGTAATCAGTCTTGCGATGCTTGTCCGCGTGCCGCTCCAGCGCCGCATCGTTGATGAAGCCCTTCTCCCAGGCGATCTCCTCCAGGCAGGCGATCTTCAGGCCCTGACGCGCCTCCATGGTCTGTACGAACTGGCTGGCGTTGAGCAGAGCGTCATGGGTGCCGGTGTCCAGCCAGGCGTAGCCCCGGCCCATGCGCTCGACATGCAGGTCGCCCCGCCGCAGATAGGCGCTGTTGACGTCCGTGATCTCCAATTCGCCGCGCGCGGACGGACGAATGCCGCCGGCAATCCCGATCACGTCATTGTCGTAGAAATAGAGACCGGTCACGGCATAGTTCGAACGTGGCTGCGCCGGCTTCTCCTCGATGCTTTCGACGCGGCCCGCGGCGTCGAACGCCGCGACTCCATAGCGTTCAGGGTCGGAAACCCGGTAGGCGAAGATCGTCGCGCCGGTCTCGCGCTGGCCGGCATTCGCTAGAAGGTCCTGGAGGCCATGGCCGTAAAAGATGTTGTCGCCAAGGATCAGCGCGACGCGGTCGCCGCCGATGAAATCGCGGCCGATTATGAACGCCTGGGCGAGGCCGTCGGGACGCGGTTGCGGCGCGTAGCGGAGCGAGAGGCCCCATTGCGAGCCGTCGCCGAGCAGTTCCTGAAACATCGGAAGGTGCCGCGGCGTGGAGATCACCAGAATCTCCGTGATCCCGGCGAGCATCAGCACCGAGAGCGGATAGTAGATCATCGGCTTGTCGTAGACCGGCAATTGCTGCTTCGACAGCGCACCCGTGACCGGGTAGAGCCTCGAGCCGCTTCCTCCGGCGAGTATGATGCCTTTCATGCGTCGGCGCTTTCATGCAATCGTGCCAGGACGCCGGTCATGGCGGCCTCCCAGGCAACGGGATGGATCTCGAACAGCCTTTCGATTTTCGCGCAGTCCAGGACCGAGTTGCGCGGCCGCAGCGCGGGCGTCGGATAGTCCCGTGACGGCACGCGCTCGATGGCTGGAATATGGGCGAGACGCGCCTCGGGCGAGGCAAAGATCGCCTCGGCGAAATCCGCCCAGTTAGCGGTGCCCGCACCGGCATAATGGTAGGTGCCCCACGGCGCCGGGCCGTCCACCCGGGCGATCCTGTCAGCCACCCGCCAGATGCAGTCCGCCAGATCGTGCGCCGAAGTCGGGCAGCCGGTCTGGTCGGCCACAATGCGCAGCCGGTCGCACTCGCGGGCGAGGCGCAGCATGGTCTTCAGGAAGTTGGTGCCATGGGCGCTGAACAGCCAGGACGTCCGCAGGATGACGCTTGCCGGCTGCGCGGCGAAGATCGCCCGCTCGCCGGCAAGCTTGCTCTCGCCGTAGACATTGATCGGCGCGGTGCCGTCGTCCTCGACATAGGGGCGCGGGCTTGCGCCATCGAAGACGTAATCTGTCGAAACATGGATCAGCGGGATGCCGCAAGCGGCGGCGTGAGCGGCAAGCCGGGAGGGTCCAACCGCATTCAATGCGAAGGCTGCCTCCCGGTCGCTTTCGGCCTTGTCCACCGCGGTATAGGCGGCAGCATTGATGATGATATCCGGCGCCCTCTCGGTCAGCGCGCCGAAATCGGCGGCCGGGCTTGCAAGGTCGAACGCCTCGCGGCCGAGGCATTCCAGCGCGACGCCGGCCGGGACCGAATCCGCCAGGCTTCTGGCGAGCTGGCCAGCTTGACCGATGACAATGGCACGCATGAGCGATCTCCGTCCTTAGCCCGCGGCCCGCTGGGGTTCGTCCAAGACGCCGCGTCGCTCCCGGGCGGAAATCGGCCGCCACCACGCTTCATGCGCCAGATACCAGTCGAGGGTCGCCGCCAGTCCGGTTTCGAAATCCACCGTCGGCGTCCAGCCCAACTCGTCACGGATCTTGCCGGCATCGACCGCATAGCGCAGATCGTGTCCGGGCCGGTCCGGGACGAAGCGCATCAGCCGGTCGTGCGGGGCTCGATCGGGAAAGCGCGCGTCCATCAGGCGGCAGACCGCCGCAACGACGTCGATATTCCGCCGCTCTGACATTCCACCGATATTGTACGTCTCGCCCGGCCGCCCCCTCGTCAAGACCTCCCAAAGCGCCCGCGCATGATCCTCGACATGCAGCCAATCCCGGATATTGCGGCCTTCGCCATAGACCGGCAGCGGCTCTTGGCGGAAGGCATTCAGGATCATCACCGGGATGAGTTTTTCCGGAAATTGCCAGGGTCCATAATTGTTCGAGCAATTGGTGATGACGACCGGCAGGCCGAACGTCTCGCCCCATGCCCGCACCAGATGGTCCGAGCCGGCCTTGGAAGCGGAATAAGGCGAGCGCGGCCGATATGGCGTTTCCTCGGTAAATCCTGGCGCAGCCGTGTCGAGCGAGCCGTAGACTTCATCGGTCGACACGTGATGAAAGCGGAACCGGCGCTGCGGCAGCGGGCCGAGCGCCGACCAATAGCGCCGCGCCGCCTCGAGCAACGTATAGGTGCCCACCAAATTTGTATTGATGAAGGCGAGCGGTCCATCGATCGAGCGGTCGACATGGCTCTCTGCGGCCAAATGCATGACAGCGTCGGGCGCGAAATCCGCAAATGCATGCTTCAGCGCGGCGCCATCGCAAATATCGGCCTGAAGGAAGCTGTACTGCCCGCTCGTCTCGACATCCTCCAGCGCCTCGGGTGTTGCGGCGTAGGTCAGCTTGTCGACATTCAGCACCGCCGCTCCGTTGGCGCGGACGGCATGGCGGATCGCCGCCGAGCCGATGAACCCGCATCCGCCAGTTACCAATAGTCGCATATCGCCCCCAAAAGCCGCAGCACCCGCGTCGAGCGCGGCGGCGCCCCATTCCATATGCATCCAGCGTCAAACGAACAGATGTTCGGCCTGTGCGAGCGCCGGCAGCCCCATGTCCTTGTGCGACAAGGTCGCTTCCGCCGCGCTCCCCAGACCCCAGTCGATGCCCAGCGCCGGGTCGGCCCAGAAGATCCCGTGCTCGTGACCGGCGGCGTAATAAGCGGTGACCTTGTAGGCCACGAGCGTGCCCGGCTCGAGAGTAACGAAGCCATGGGCGAAACCGGCCGGCACCAGCAATGCCCGCCCATTCGACGCGCTCAGTTCGGCGGATATGTGCCGGCCGAAAGTCGGCGAACTTTTCCGGATATCGACGGCCACATCCAGAATGCGTCCGCGCAGCACGCGAACGAGCTTGTCCTGAGCGAAAGGCTCGGTCTGGTAATGCAGACCACGCACAGTCCCTGTCTTTTCTGAGAACGAGCTGTTGTCCTGGACGAAGGTCAGGTCGATGCCGTTCTCCTCAAATATCCGTTGGCTGTAGGTTTCGCAGAACCAGCCGCGCGTATCCTCGAATCGGGGCGGTTGGATAAGAATTACTTCCGGCAATGCGAGCGACGTGAATCGCCACGTCCTGCCTTCAGAAAGGTCGCGCGCGCCGCTTGAGGATGGCTTCGAGCTCGTACTCATAATAATCTGCGATCTTGTCCAATGTTGTGTTGAAATCGATCAGTCCAAGCCGGGCCCGCGCATTGACTCCGAGAAGCCAGAATTGCGCACCGAGCGAGTTTCGATCAGGCCGCATTCGGCGGAGCCATCGTCTCGTCCGGTTGGCCGCTTTGAGCACGGCCGCGCGTTTGTGGCTGGCGGTCAGCAGACCGGCATTGCGCTGCGTGATCCGGATGGTTTGTTGGAGCGTCAGCGCATCGTTCGCGGTGAGCTGGTTGGCCACGCCCTTGAGATTGAAGCAGACCGGCTCGTTGATCCAGGCCAGCGGCAGCCGGCTGACTATCGGAAACCACAGCGCCAAATCCTGGCATGAAACGAGATCGACAGGCAGAGGCAGCGCATCCTTCAGAGCGTCCGCCCGGCAGATCGACATGGACGGCGTGAAGTTCATCCCCCGGATCAAGTACATCACCCCATCCGGATGCACATTCGTCGCCGCCGGCTGCTTGATGCGCAGAGAAAGCTGCTCGGCCGTCAGGGGAGCGGGGCCATACACGATGGCCCGGCCATACGCCACCCCGGCGCCGGTCTCGGTCGCGATATCGATGAGGCGGCGCGTCGAGCCAGCAATCAACGGATCGTCGCTGTCGCAAAAACGCACCCATTTTCCGCGGACCTTGGCGGCGATGCCGTTAACGGTCGGGAAGATGCCCTGGTTTTCCTGCCGCCAGTAAACGACCTCCCGATGCGATTGGGCAAAGGCCGCGCAGATCCCCTCCGAACCGTCGCTGGACCCGTCATCGACAAGAACGACTTCACCGCCGACTGCCTGGGATTCGCGCCAGACGCTGTCGAGTACGGCGGGGAGGTAGGCCGCCTTATTGTATGACGTAACCAGGAATGAGACCGGAATTTCCGGCGCTTGCGTCGAAACTGGGGTCATTCCGCAGCCTCCGGTCCTCTGCGGGCGGCTGCCAGCCGTGCAACTTCCTGGTAGAGCGGAGAAAACTTCGCCTGCAACCAGGCCGGGTTATTGCGCGCACTGCAATAACCGTGCTGCAGAATCTGATCGATTCCACTATCATATTGTGCCATCAGTGCGCCCCTGGTCGCCCCTGAAATAAAACGCTGGTGCACGCCGGGCACACCGAAAGACGAGGCAATCAAGGCACTTCCCACTCGGAACGAGCAGGCCGCAACGCGGCCCGTCTGATGATGCTGAACCAATCTAATAGTTATAATTTCTATCTGCACCGGATATTGCAAGCTATCTTTCGTGTCAAGATAGTAAGTCGTAGGCTTTCCTCACCACACATCGCCGATTGTGAATTCACGAGACCAATTTCATTGAGGGCGCCACGTTATGGCAATTTGATTGTGTTAGATTTACTTGTGATGTTTAGATCTTTGGTGGCATTTGCACCAAAAACACCGGTTCCGTGATTCAGAATTCACTTGAATATATAGATACTTTAAGTGCTTAGCGACGGGAGGCAGTACCAGGGTGCGTCATAATTGCACGCTCACTTTGCTTCAAACGTCTCGGAGTGTGAAATCAGCCGGCAATCGCGGATTGCCCTATAGCCGGCGACATAATCTTCACAAAGTGCAAAAGTGCGGAAGCCCACGGATTATGAAGCTTACAATACTCATTACTACAACTCATACGCAAGTGATGGCGCGTATTGGCGTCGTTACGTCCCCGCGATACGAATCTTTTGCTTCATATGTAAAATCATTGACCAGGGAGTGAACCATGCGAGCTCGCGTTTATTCCGTCGACGATGTCAGGCTGACGATCTTCAGGAGCAAGCCCGCGCAGATCGTGGTCATCGCGATGGGCAGGGCGGCCTCGACAGGGTGGACCGACGCGGAGTTGAACCCGTTTATGTATGTCATGCCGCCCCGCGACGGCATTCTGGACCTCGATTTTTCTGCCGAAAGCCCCCGGCCGGGCACGATCGTCCTGCCCATCCTCACGCCGATCGCGGCAACGCTTTGGATGCCGGTGCCCAATTGGGTGAGGGGCGTCCGCGTCCACGCGGCGACCAATAGCAAGGAATCGGGCCGGAATATCGAAGCGCTCGATGTCGAGGAGCCGAAGATCAAAGGGGGCGACTCGGTGCCCTGGCCATGGGCTGCGGGCGCTGCCGCCCAATAGCAAAAAGCATCGCGCGGAGGGCCGCCCCAGCAGCGGCCCTCACCTTGTACCAAAGTTGACTCGCTGTGCGTCTCCTTGCATCGTCACCCCAGGGCTCGCGCTGTGATCGCGCCCCTCCATGCGGCAAGGATGGACGCGCATGCCTGTCTCCACGGAAACCGTGCTCTCGGACGTCACGGCAGCATCGCCGCGGCCCCAACCTCCATTCGGCCAGGCGCTCGCCACCTGGGCCAAGGTCGGCCTGCTCTCCTTCGGCGGCCCCACGGCGCAGATCGCCCTGATGCACCGCGTCGTCGTGGACGAGAAGAAATGGCTGAGCGAGCCGCTCTTTCTCAATGCACTCAGCTTCTGCATGTTGCTGCCGGGGCCGGAGGCGATGCAGCTTGCGACCTATATGGGCTGGCGGCTGCACGGTCTGGCCGGAGGCCTCGCGGCGGGGCTCTTATTCGTCGCTCCGGGCGCGCTCGTCGTGCTCGCTTTGTCGATGATCTACGCGGTGTTCGGACAGGTGCCGCTGGTCGAGGCGGTGTTTTTCGGCATCAAGGCGGCGGTGCTGGTGATCGTCATCGAAGCGCTGCTGCGGATCGCGCGACGCGCGCTGACCGGCTCCGCGCATTGGGCCATCGCGGCGCTCTCCTTCGTGGCGATCTTCTTCCTGGCGCTGCCCTTTCCGCTGATCGTCGCGGCGGCGGCGCTGTTCGGCTTCCTCCGCGCCCCCGCCGGACCGGCCACTCTGGATATTGCTTCGCCCGGCCCGGCCAACCTCCGCCGCACTCTCCGCACCATCCTCGTCGGGCTGACGGTGTGGCTCGCGCCGCTCTTCGCGCTCACCGCCGTTTTCGGGCGGGAGCACATGGTCTCGCAACTGGCCTGGTTCTTCTCAAAGCTCGCGGTGGTGACTTTCGGCGGCGCCTACGCGGTGCTTGCCTATATGGGCCAGGATGTCGTGGTGCGGCATGGCTGGCTCGAGGCCGGGCAGATGCTGGACGGCCTCGGCCTTGCCGAGACGACGCCCGGCCCGCTGATCTTGGTGACCGAATTCGTCGGCTTTCTCGCCATGTGGCGGGCGGGCGGCGAGGCGGCCTGGGCGATGGGCCTGCTCGGCGCGGCCGTTGCGCTGTGGGCGACCTTCGTGCCTTGCTTCCTGTGGATTTTCGCCGGCGCGCCCTATGTCGATTGGATCAACGCCCAGCCGCGTCTGCGCGGGGCGCTGGCCGCGATCACGGCGGCTGTGGTCGGCGTCATCGCCAATCTCGCGCTCTGGTTTGGGCTGCATGTGTTTTTCCGCGAGGTCCGGCTGACCGAGGCCGGCATCCTGCATTTATGGACGCCGGACCTCGCCAGTCTGGATTGGCGCGTCGTCGCGCTCGCCTCGGTGAGCAGCGTTTTGCTGCTTCGCCTGCATTGGGGCATTCCAGCCGTGCTCGCCGTCGTGGCGGCGCTCGGTGTCGCCCTCCGCGCCGGCGGCTTTTAGAGCGGGCTGATAAGCGGGACACCGGTTCCCGCTTTCCTCGGCCCGCTCCGAGCGAGGCCGATCAATCGTCCTCGACGAAGACCTGTTCGCGCTTCTTCGCCACCGACGGCAGGAACACCACGACCAGCGCCGCGACCGACAAGAGCAGCAGCGTCAGGCTGATCGGCCGGTTGAGGAAGATCATCGGGTCGCCGCGCGAAATGATCATGGCGCGGCGAAGATGTTCCTCCAGCATCGGCCCGAGCACGAAGCCCAGCAGCAGCGGCGCCGGCTCGCAGCCGAGCCTGTAGAACAGGTAGCCGATGCCGCCGAAGATGGCGACCGAGTACATGTCGAAGATGTTGGTGTTGATGCTGTATACGCCGATGGCCGAGAAGGCCATGATCGCCGGGAACATCAGGTAATACGGCACGCGCAGCACCCGCACCCACAGCCCGACCAGCGGCAGGTTGAGCACCACCAGCATCAGATTGCCGAGCCACATCGAGGCGATGATGCCCCAGAACAGCTCCGGCCGCTCCGCCGCGACGTTCGGACCCGGCACGATGCCCTGGATGATGAAGGCGCCGATCATCAGCGCCATCACCGGGTTGGCCGGAATGCCGAGCGTCAGCATCGGGATGAACGAAGTCTGGGCGGCCGCATTGTTGGCGCTTTCCGGTCCGGCGACGCCTTCGATGGCACCATGGCCGAAACGCTCCGGCGTGCTGGAGACCTTCTTCTCCAGCGTATAGGCGGCGAAGGAGGCGAGCACGGCGCCGCCGCCCGGCAGAATGCCGAGCGCCGACCCGAGCAGCGTGCCGCGCACGATCGGCGCCGCCATGGCCTTCAGGTCCTCGCGCGTCGGCATCAGGTTGGTGACGACGGTGGTGACGACTTCGCGCGTCCGCTCGGTTTCCAGATTACGCAGGATCTCCGCTATGCCGAAGACGCCCACGGCGACGGCGACGAAATTGATGCCGTCGGCCAATTCCAGGTAGCCCATCGTCATGCGCGGCGCGCCGGTATAGATGTCGGTGCCGACGAGACCGAGCAGCAGCCCGATCACGATCATGGCCAGCGCCTTCAGGATCGAGCCATGCGCCAGGGCGACCGAGGTAATCAGCGCCAGCACCATCAGCGAGAAATATTCGGGTGAGCCGAATTTCAGCGCGATGACGGTGAGCGGCGGCGCGGCGGCGGCGATGACGAAGGTGGCGAAGGTTCCAGCGACGAAGGAGCCGATGGCGGCCGTGGCGAGCGCGGGACCGGCACGGCCCTGGCGTGCCATCTGATAGCCGTCGATGGTGGTCACGGCCGAGGAGGACTCGCCCGGCAGGTTGATGAGAACCGCCGTGGTCGATCCGCCATATTGGGCGCCGTAATAGATGCCGGCCAGCATGATCAGCGAGGAGACCGGCTCCAGACTGTAGGTGATCGGCAGCAGCATGGCGATGGTGGCGGTCGGCCCCAGGCCGGGCAGGACGCCGATCAGTGTGCCGAGCAGCGTACCGATGAAGCAGTAGAACAGATTGCCCGGCTGCAGCGCCGTGGCCATTCCAATGCTGAGATTGTGGATGAGATCCATGCTAATTCCCCAGCCCGACGACGTTCATCCAAGGGCCGAAAAGCTGGATCGGCGTACCGAGGCCCCAGGAGAAGATCGCGACGCAAAAAAACACCAGGCCGGCGGTCAGGACGATCGCCAATGGCAACGACATCCGATAGCTGGCGAATGAGGTGATGAAGCAGATGATGGCCAGCGCCGGCACCAGCCCGAGGCCCTGGATGGTCGCGCCGAAAACGATCGGCCCCAGCAGGATGAAGAACATGCCGCGCCACGGCACCGGCCCCCAGGGCTCGTCTTCGGTGGAGATCGCGTGGAACAGGATGGCGATACCCAGAATAACCAGCGCGCAGGCGAGAACCAGCGGGAAGTAGCCGGGTCCCATCTTGGTGTTGGTCCCAATATCGAGCGCCAGATAGTTATGCAGCCCGAATGCAAGGCCGAGCAAGATGAACAATGCTCCGGCCGCAGCGTCCTTGGTGTTGAATTTCATTGCATTGGCTCTAAGGGGAGGGAACGGTCCCGGTCGGCCTCACCGGCGGTGGGATTGCGAAAGAGGCGGCTCGATGCCGCCTCTCTCCAGTTTCTTCGTCGGAGTCAGTCGGCGTAGACGCCGGCCGCTTTGATCACCGGCTCCCAGCGGGTGATCTCGGATTCCAGCTTTGTCTTCAGCGCGGGGCCAGTCGCCTCTTCGGCGGTCGAGGGCACGGTGCCGAGTTCGGCGAAGCGAGCCTTGACGTTTTCGTCCGCCAGCGCCTTCTGCAGCGCGGCGGTCAGCTTGTCGAGGATGTCCTTCGGCGTGCCCTTCGGCGCATAGACGCCGTGCCAGATGCCGACTTCAAACCCCTTCAGGCCGGCTTCGGCAGCCGTCGGCACGTCCGGCAGAGCGGCGAGGCGCGCCGGGCTGGTCGTGGCGTAAGCCTTGATCTTGCCGCCCTTGATCTGGTTGGTGGTGTTGGTGGTCTGGTCGCACATGATGTCGACCTGGCCGCCGAGCAGGTCGGTCATGGCGGGGCCGGTGCCCTTATAGGGGACGGTCGTCACCTGCGTTTCGACGGCGCTCTGGAACAGCATGCCGCAAAGATGCGACGCGGCGCCGATGCCGGCATTGGCGTAGGTCACCTTCTCCTTGTTCGCCTTCACATAGTCGATGAGGCTCTTCAGATCGGTGGCTTCGAGATTGGCGCGGCCAACCAGCGTCATCGGCACTTCCGTGACGAGGCCGACATATTCGAACGCGTTCAGCGTGTCATAGGGCAGCTTGCGATACAGGGTCGCGCTGGTGGCCATGCCGATGTGGTGCAGCAGGATGGTGTAGCCGTCGGGCGCGGCCTTGGCCACGCGCGCCGCACCGAGCGTGCCACCGGCGCCGCCGACATTTTCGACCACGACTTGCTGGCCGAGTTCCTTGCTCATCACTTCCGCGACGAGACGCGTCACGGTATCGGTCGGACCGCCTGCCGAGAACGGCACGACGACGGTTATGGGGCGGGTGGGATAGGTCTGCGCCCACGCTGCGGCCGTGGTCGCGGCGACGAGGCCGGCGACTGTGGCTGCGCGTCGGGCAAGCTTGAAGATCATGAACTCCTCCATCTCATTATCAGCAGGCAATCCGGGCCGGTAACGTCCAATTCCGGGGTGTCGTTGTCAATAGAGAACTAGACGCGCCAAGCTGATTCGCGGCTATTGGCCCAAAGCTTAAGCCTTTAGTCGCAAGATGTGACATTCCGTCAGCGGATTATGGTTAGTCCTTGGAACCGCTTAGGGAATGTTTTTGCGCGCTCGGAGAAAATGCTTTCGCGCCGGAGCTGGGTAGCGGCCGCGCGCCGCATGTTTCTGGCTCGAGGCTAGAGAGCGTGCAGACTATCGGGCGTGTACGGAAATCCGTCAGCCGGGGAGGTCGCAATGCCGGTCGGGCGACGCTGCCGCCGCGGGCGCGCGCGACCCGTCGCATCGAGGGAACCGGGGCCCCGGTGGCCAGGTTTTTGCATGGCTGGCGTGCTGGGCGCCTGCGGGTTTGATTTTTGTGGGCAGGCACGCTAAGCGTGCTTGCGATTTATGGACAGGATGCGACGGACAGACATATGAGCAATTTCACGCAGGAAACCGTTCTCTCGGTTCGCCACTGGACTGACAGCCTGTTCAGCTTCACCGCCACCCGCAGCCCCTCCTTCCGCTTCGCCAATGGCCAGTTCACCATGATGGGGCTCGAAGTCGACGGCAAGCCGCTGACGCGCGCCTATTCCATGGTCAGCACCAATTACGACGAGAAGCTGGAATTCTTCAGCATCAAGGTGCCGGACGGCCCGCTGACCTCGCGGCTTCAGCACATCCGCGAAGGCGACCGCATCCTCGTAAGCAAGAAGCCGGTCGGCACGCTGATCCTCGACAATCTGACGCCCGGCCGCACGCTCTATCTGTTCAGCACCGGCACCGGCCTCGCCCCCTTCATGAGCATCATCCGCGATCCCGACACATTTGAGAAATTCGGCAAGGTGGTGCTGGTGCATGGCTGCCGCCAGGTCGCCGAGTTGGCCTATGGCGAGACCATCACGCAAGCGCTGCCGAACGATGAATTCCTTGGCGAGTTGATCCGCGACAACCTCGTCTATTACCCGACCGTCACACGCGAGCCCTTCCACAATCGCGGCCGGGTGACGGATCTGGTGGCGTCTGGGCAATTGTTCACGGATATCGGTCTGCCGGGCCTCGATGTCGCCGAGGACCGGGTCATGCTCTGCGGCAGCCCGCAAATGCTGGACGATATGCGCGCGCTGCTCGGGGAGCGCGGCTTCACCGAAGGCTCGAGCGGCAAGCCCGCCGAGTTCGTCGTCGAGAAAGCCTTCGTCGAGCGCTGAGGCCGGGGCCTCGCAGCGCCGGAGTCATCGGCAGAACCCCACCATGCGCATCTATTGCGCCGGCCCGGGCGCGGTGTCGTTGCCGCCTCTCTTAGCGGCGGCGAGGGCCTGCGCGGCCGGGCTCAGCTTCTGCTTCAGGGCGATGATCCGGTCGTAGGAGGCCTGCAACTTGTCGCGGCTGATCGCCCCGCTCGCGACGGCGCGCGCGATGATCGCGGCGATCCTGTCTGGCAGGTCCGCGCCGGCGGCATTGCGCTGGCCGATCAGCAGCACGTCGTTGCCCGCCTTGATCGCCCGGAGCACGCGGTCCTCCAGCGGATAGCGAGCGGTGATGGCGGCCAGTTCCAGGTCGTCGCTGAGCACGACACCGTCGAAGCCGATCTCCGTGCGCAGCCGCTTGACCGCCTTCTCGGACAGCGATGCGGGCAGGCCCGGCTCATCGGAAAAGCCGGAATGGGTGAGATGCCCCATCATCACCATGTCGGCGCTCTCGCTGGCGACCAGCTCGCGGTAAGGCTCCAATTCGGCCGCCGACCAATGCGCCTCGATGTCGGCGGGCGCGTCCTGGGCGTCGCGGTCGGCGCTGCCGAAGCCGGGGAAATGTTTCAGCGCGGTCAGCAGCCCGATATCGTGATGCGCGATGCGGAAGGCTTTGGCGAAAGCCGCCACATGCTTGGGCTGCGCGCCATAGCTGCGCCGCTTGACGGCGATGGCCGGGTTGGCCTCGTTCTGGCGCAGATCGACTACCGGCCCGAGATTGAGGTTGAAACCGTAGCCGCCCAGCTCGGAGGCCATCGTCTGGTAGACGCTATAGGCGATGAGCGGATCGTTGGTCTCGCCGAGATCGCTGGCGGAGGGGTAGCTGCGGAAGCCGTGGTCGGCCGCCATGGCCTGGGCGACGCCGCCCTCCTGCTCGACGGCGAGGAAGGGCACGGTCGCGGCCTTGGTGCGGCGCAGGGCGTTCATCAATTTCGTCAACTGTCCGGGCGAGACGACATTGCGCGGCGCGATGACCACGCCGCCGATTCGGCCGGACTCGATCTGGGCAACGATCTGCTTTGTCGCCGCCTCGTCCGGCGCGGTGCCGTCGAAGCCGACGATCAGCATCTGTCCGGCGAATTTGGCGATCAGCGGGTCCGGCTTCTGTTCCGGCGTGGGCGGCGGCGATGCCTCGGGAACCGCCATGCTAAGCATAACCGGCGCGGGCTCCACCGGAGCCACGGCGGGCGCGGGCGGCGGCAATGTGGCGGCGACGGGTACGGTCTGAGCGGGTGCGGGCGCGGCTTCGCGCGGCGGCGTCGGCACGGCCACGGGCGCCGCCTCGCGTAGCGCTACGGGCGTTGCCGGCGGCATCGCGTGCGCGGCGTCGCGGACGGGCGCGGGNGCGGGCGGCGTTGCGGCGGCGGCCTGAGCGGCGGGCGCGGCAGGACCGACCGGAGCGCGCACGGCCCGCATCGGTACAGGCGGTACCTTGTCCTTCTCCGGCTCGTCGCGGGACGCATTGCGCTTATCGTCACGACGCGACCGGCTCGAATCGTCCTGACCGGCGGCCTGGCGCTGGCCGGAGCCGGTGGCGCCGGTCGTCTGTGGACTCTGTGACGAGTTGGAGGATTGGGCCGCCGATGTCGACGCCGACGGCTCGCGCCGGGGGCGCGCCGTGGCATTGCCCTGCGGCTGGGCGGGCTCCTCGATGGCATGCACCTCAGGCCATTTCAGATCGCCGCCGATATTGGTGTATTCCGATGACGCGGACTGCGCGGATGCCCCCGAGGCCCCGAACGCGACGCTTACAACGAGCGTGACGGCATAGAGTGTCGATCTCAAAACGTCCGCCCTCCAACCTGGCCTGGCAGCCAAAATGCCCCCCACCTGTCTCGCCCCCGCGCCCAAGGCCATTTGACTATGACCTATTCTTAGCGCACGCTCCGTTATCGGCCGTGATTTTTTTGCCGCAAACATTCACCGCCGGGCATCATTGGTTCTGCCCGCTTTTTTTCCGGAAGCTGTGTCTTTTCCCATCGTGCCGAAAATGTGCGCGGCGGATTGTGTATTTTGGCCACGGAATTTTAGCACTATAGACGATAGCCTCGCACAGCGCATGTAGGGAAATATATCGATGCATCCCCGTATTCTCTTGGCCGGCCTCATCGTTGCAATGGTGCAACCCTCGCTCGCCGCGACGGATACCGCTCTGCTGCGGCTGCAAGAAGGCGCGGCGGCCCTGATGCGGGGCAATTTCGACCAGGCCATCACCTCCTACGACCAGGCGCTGAAGGAACCGGACCTGCCGAGCGCCCGCCTCGCCGGCATTTATAATGACCGCGGCGTCGCCAATTGGCGGCTGGGGCGCCACGAGCCGGCGCTGGCGGATTTCAACAAATCGATCGAGCTCTATAACGGCTCGGCGGCGACCTACAACAACCGCGCCAACGTCTATAACGACATGGCCCGCTATTCCGAAGCCATCGCCGATCTCGACCGGGCGATCGCGCTGGCCCCGGCCTATGGCGCCGCCTACAACAATCGCGGCAATGCCCGTTTCCAGCTCGGCCGCCATGAAGAGGCGCTGGCCGATTACCGCCGCGCCATCGAGCTGATGCCGACCAATGCCGTGCCTTATAATGGCCGCGCCCAGGCGCAGGAAATGCTCGGCCAGCCCTATGCGGGCCTGCGCTTCATCACCCGCGCCATTTCGCTGAACGGCAAATATACCGCCGCCTATCGCAACCGCGCGCTGATCCTGCAGCATTTGCAGCGCGACGAGGATGCGCTCGCCGATTATGAGCGGCTGATCACGCTCGCCCCGGAAGACCCCGAGCTTTATGTCGGGCGCGGCCAAGTGCATCTGCAGCAGAAGAAGATCCAACCGGCGATCAAGGATTTCTCCAAGGCCATCGAACTCGATCCGCAGAACGCGCAGGCCTTCGCTGGGCGGGGCGCGGCGCATGCCGAGCTGAAGCGGCCGGACCTCGCCATCGCCGATTTCGACCAGGCCATCAATCTCGACCCGAAACTGGCCGAAGCCTATTACCGCCGCGCCGACGCGCTGTTCCGCTCCGGCAATGCCGACCGCGCCGAGGCCGATCTGGTCACCGCCTTGGGGCTGAAGCCGAATTACGCCGAGGTCTACAAGCTGCGCGGCGAGATGGCCGAGGCCAAGGCCGACCCGCAAGGCGCCATAGCCGCCTATAAGCAGGCCGCCGAATTCGATCCCTTCCTCGAAGGCGTCGCCGAGCCGCTGAAGAAGCTGACCGGGAGCGATGAGAAAACCGCCAAGCCGCTCGGCGACATCGTCAAGGGCTGGGAGATCGTCAGCCCATCCAAGGGCCGCTTTGTGGCTTTGAACCCGGCCTATCCGCAGCTCAAGGTGCTGCTCGAAATGCACGGCCCCGGCCAGCCCGAGATCCTCGACTGGACCGCACTCTCCGAGGGCTTGCGCGGCTTCGGCCTGCTCCGTTACGCGGGCGGGTCGCTGCCGGCCTCGTCCTCGGATGCGGGACGGCACGAACTTGTGGCCATCGTCGATCTGCGCAAGAATATGGTCGTCTCGATCGAGCCGCATATCGCGGGCGAGGCCAAGGCGAAATGGGACTGGTCGCCGACCGGTGTCGTCGTCACCGATGCCGAAGGCGTCATCAGCGCGCATGAGCTGCGCCCGGCCCCGAAGCCGAAACCTGTACCCGTTGCCCAGGACCGCCCCTGGTATGAGGACAGCCGGGGGGGCGGCGGAGGCGGCGGACATCGGTCGCGTGGTCTGTTCGACTGGCTGTTCAGATAGCAAGAGGCTGCCATGGCTGCGCCTGCCCGTCGCGGCACCTTCCGGGCCGCGGCCCTTTTCGTTTTCTCGCTCCTATCTCTGAGGCCGTCCCTGGCCGAGCCCTTGCCGGGCGTCAGCGCCGACCTGATGCGCACTTCGGTGTCGGGATTGTCGTCCGGCGCCTATATGGCCGGGCAGTTCCAGGTCGCCTATTCGCAAATCGTCATCGGCGCCGGGCTGGTGGCGGGCGGTCCCTATGGCTGCGCCGACACGCCGGGCACGGAACTCAACCCGTTCTGGTTGGTGGTGCTGAGCTGGAACCTCGCCCGCGCCGAAAATAAATGCATGGAGGACGGCTGGTTCTTCTCCACCGTGCCGGACCCGAAGGACCTGCTCGCCCGCGCCAAGCGCCTGGAGGAGGAAGGCCGTATCGATCCCCTCAAGAGCCTTGCGCAGGACAAGCTCTATCTGTTTTCCAGCCGCAAGGACGACACCATCGAATCCGGCGTCGTCGAGGCGGCAGCCGAGTTTTACCGCCGCGCCGGCATCCAGGCGGCCAACACCGATTTCGTCATCCATGACAAGGCTGCGCACGCGTTTCTGACCGAGTCGCAAGGGCTTGCCTGCGGCACGACGGGCACGCCCTTCATCAATGATTGCGACTACGATCAGGCCGGCGCCATCCTCGAGCGGCTGATGGGGCCGCTCAAGCCGGCGGGCGAGGCCGTCGAGGCCCATTTCCAGCGCTTCGAGCAGCGCCCCTTCCTCGACCGGCTGCCAGATGCCGATTTCGACGATGAGGGCCTCGTCTACATCCCCGCCGAATGCCGAACGCAGGGCGGCTGCGCGGTGCATATCGTCTTCCACGGCTGCAAGCAGGGCCTCGCCGCCATCGGCGAGCAGTTCGTCAAGGGTTCCGGCTATGCGCGTTGGGCGGAGACCAACCGCATCATTCTGCTGTTCCCCCAGGTGAAGCCCGGCCCTCTCAATCCCAATGGCTGCTGGGATTGGTGGGGCTTTACCGGCCGCGAATTCCTGGAACGTCAGGCACCGCAAATGCGCGGCGTCCGCCGAATGCTGGAGCGCCTGACCGAGGCGCCTTCGCCGTAAGCGCCCGGCCGACCGCGGCGTTTTGACCAGCCATCGCGGCAATGAGACTTGCGCGCCCGCCCGGTGATCCGTTACAAGGGATTAACTTATCTCGGCGACACTTCAGTCGATGGCGGCAGTGACCAACGATCGCAACAGGCATGACGAGACCGGAACGGGCGCTTTCGCTGCCCGCGCCATTCGCTTGCCCGCGTCCGCCGCCCGCAATTCGCTTGCGCTCCTGCTCCTTATTCGCCCCTGAGCGCCGTCTGGCTGCGGCTGGGCGCTTAGGGGTTCGAGCTTGCTGACGATGCGCAACAGTCCCGGCCCACAACCGACCCGCCGGACGCGAATAAGGATTTTGCCATGACCACCGAAGCGAATGAGCCCGAAGCCGCGCGCGTAAACCGCGACGCCGATAACCGCGTCTTCATCTTCGACACCACCTTGCGCGACGGCGAGCAATCGCCCGGCGCCTCGATGACGCTGGAAGAGAAGATCCAGGTCGCCGAACTTTTGGACGAAATGGGCGTCGACATTATCGAGGCAGGCTTCCCGATCGCCTCGAACGGCGATTTCCAGGCGGTGTCCGAGATCAGCAAGACGGTGCAGAAGGCCGTCGTCTGCGGCTTGGCCCGCGCCGGGCTGAAGGACATCGACCGGGCCGGCGAAGCGTTGAAGGATGCAAAGCGCCCGCGCATCCATACGTTCATCGGCACCTCGCCCTTGCACCGGCAATATCAGCTCAACATGGACCAGGAGCAGGTCTATGAGGCCGTCGTCGCCTCGGTGACGCGGGCCCGCTCGTATACGGATGACGTCGAATGGTCGGCGATGGATGCGACCCGCACCGAGCCCGAATATTTGCGCCGCGTCGTCGAGGCCGCGATCAAGGCAGGCGCGACCACCATCAACATCCCCGATACGGTCGGCTATACGACGCCGGAAGAATTTTATACCCTCATCAAGATGCTGCGCGAAGAGGTGCCGGGCGGCGATGGCGTGATCTTCTCGACCCATTGCCACAATGATCTCGGCTTGGCGGTCGCCAATTCGCTGGCGGGCCTGCGCGCCGGCGCCCGGCAGATCGAATGCACCATCAACGGCCTCGGCGAGCGGGCCGGCAACGCCGCGCTGGAAGAAGTCGTGATGGCTATCAACACCCGCAACGACGTGCTGCCCTATTGGACCGGCGTCGATTCCCGTTATATCGCCCGCGCCTCGAAGCTGGTCTCTGCCGTCTCGGCGTTTCCGGTGCAGTACAACAAGGCCATCGTCGGCAAGAATGCCTTCGCGCATGAAAGCGGCATCCACCAGGACGGCGTACTGAAGAACGCCCAGACCTACGAAATCATGACGCCGGAAAGCGTCGGCCTGAAAGAATCGTCGCTGGTGATGGGCAAGCATTCCGGCCGCCACGCCTTGCGCGAAAAGCTGCGCGAGATGGGCTATGAGCTGGGCGACAACGCCTTCGAGGCCGCCTTCCAGAGCATGAAAGACCTCGCCGACAAGAAGAAGCATGTGTTCGACGAGGACCTGGAAGCCATCGTCGACCAGAACGTCGCCACAGCGCATGACCGCATCAAGGTCTTGTCGCTGACCGTCATCGCCGGCACCGGCGGCCCGCAGCGCGCCACGATCACGCTCGACATCGACGGCCAGCACCACACCGCCGAGCGCACCGGCGACGGCCCGGTCGATGCCACCTTCAAGGCCATCCAGTCGCTGTTCCCGCACGAGGCGCGGCTCCAGCTCTATCAGGTGCACGCCGTCACCGAGGGCACCGATGCGCAGGCGGAGGTCAGCGTCCGGCTCGAAGAGGCGGGCAAGACGGTGACCGGGCGCGGTTCCGACACCGACACGATGGTCGCCTCGGCGCGTGCCTATATCAGCGCGCTCAACAAACTGATGACCCGCCGCGAAAAGAATGCTCCCGGCGCGATGATGGCGATTTAAGGCGGATAGCAGACTGCGGATCGGGCGGCGTCTACCGCCCCCGATCCGAGATCATCATCACCGCTTGAAAAACGCCTCGAAGGCCGCGCGGGCTTCCGGCGAGCGCAGCCGGTCGTTGAAATGCGCGCCCTCCACCTGCATCCGCGCGCCGATCGCCTCGACATCGCGCAGCAGCTTCTTCGTAATCCGCATCGCCTCGGCCGGGCGCAGGCACACCTCGCGCGCCAGCTTGCGCGCCCGCGCCTCAACCTCTTCGCGCGGGGCGGCTTCCGTCGCGAGGCCGGCTTGCGCCGCTTCCGTACCGCTCATCGGCTGGCCGAGCGCCAGCATCATGAAGGCCCGCGCATGGCCGATCCGCGCCGGCAGCAGCAGCGAGGATGCCGCCTCCGGCGTCAGCCCGAGGGCGGTGAACGGCGTGCTCAGCCGCGCCTCCTCCGCCATGATGACGATGTCGCAATGCAAGAGCATGGTCGCGCCGACGCCGACGCCATTGCCGGTGACGGCCGCAATCAGCGGCTTCTCCGCCGTGGCGATGGCGCGCAGGAACCGCTCGACGTGGCGCGGCTCGCCGCCCGTGGCGATGGCCGCGAAATCGGACAGGTCGTTGCCGGCGGTGAACATGTCGCCCTCGGCGGTGAAGAGTATCGCCTTGGTCTCGGCGTCCTTCTGGGCGGCCTCCAGCGCGTCGGCAGCGATGCCGTACATGGCGTTGGTCAGCGCGTTCTTCTTCGCCGGACGGTTGAAGCGGATCTCGACGACGCCGTCTTCACGCTTCACCAGAATGTCTTCGCTCATCGGGTTTCCTCCATCTCGATCAATCGTTGCAGCCAGCCCGTCACCACGGCGAATTGCTCATCGCTCAGCCCCGCCGCCATCCGCGCATTGAACGCCTGCGCCCGCGCCGCCGCCTCGCGCCGCACCTTCCGGCCGCGCTCCGACAGCGCCAGCATGGCATAGCGGGAATCATTTGGCGTCGTTTGCCGGACAATCAAACCGGCCTTCTCCAACCGCTGCGCGAAGGCCGAAGCCGCCGACTGGGCGATCCGCAGGCGCGTCGCCATGTCATTGACGCTGATCGCGCCCTCGGCCGGAATGGCGAACAGTGCGCCGGTCTGCGCACCGGTAATGTCGAGATCGCGCAAACCCGCATCCGCCGCCGCTGTCGCCCGCCGGTAGGCGAGAGAGAGGAGCCAGAACAGCCGTTTGTCGGGGGGCGTGACCATGGCGCCAGCATAACGCAATTCGATCGCAAGTGATACATCGCTACAGATGGAACGCAGGCCCGCGACAACACACCCCGCGTTTATGCCTCATCAAGGGCGGCGAACAGTGGCATTATCCGGCGCAACTCCAGGCCGCAGCACTATAATCGCCGGTCAGGGGCCGCCCCCGGGAGGCAAGCCCGAGCGCCATTGAGACGGATGAGCAGATGACAGAGCGCCTTTGGAATTTCTGGGTCGATCGCGGCGGCACCTTTACCGACGTGATCGGATCGGCGCCCGACGGCTCGCTGCACTCCGCCAAGCTGCTCTCCGAAAACCCCGGTGCCTATCGCGACGCCGCCGTGCAGGGCATCCGGCAATTGCTCGGCCTCGCGCCCGGCGAGCGCATCGCCAAGGGCAGCATCGGCGAAGTCCGCATGGGCACGACCGTCGCCACAAACGCGCTGCTCGAGCGGCGCGGCGAGCCGACCGCCCTCATCATCACCAAGGGCTTTCGCGACGCGCTGCGCATTGGCTATCAGGCGCGGGCGGATATTTTCGCCAAGATGATCGTCAAGCCGGACCAGCTTTACGACCGCGTCGTCGAAATCGGCGAGCGCATCCTGGCCGACGGCACCGTGGAGCAGGCGCTCGACCCGGAAGAGGCGCGGCAGGCGCTCGCCGCCATCGAGGCGGAAGGCTTCAAGTCGGTCGCCATCGTCTTCATGCACGCATATCGCTATCCGCAGCACGAGGAGGCGGTGGCGCAGATCGCGCGCGGCATGGCCTTCCCGCAAGTCTCCGTCAGCCATGAGACCAGCCCGCTGGTCAAGCTGGTCGGGCGCGGCGACACCACCGTGGTCGATGCCTATCTCTCGCCGATCCTGCGCCGCTACGTCGCCCAGGTCGAGGAGGAGCTGGAGGCCGAGCGCACGGGGGCGCGGGTGAAATTCATGATGTCGTCGGGCGGGCTGACGGCGGCAAAACTGTTCCAGGGCAAGGACGCGATCCTGTCGGGTCCGGCGGGCGGCGTGGTGGCGATGGCGCGGACCGGCGCCGCCGCCGGCTTCGACAAGGTGATCGGCTTCGACATGGGCGGCACCTCGACGGACGTCGCCCATTTTGACGGCGTCTATGAGCGGACGCTGGAAACAGAGGTCGCCGGCGTCAGGATGCGCTCGCCGATGATGCTGATCCACACCGTGGCGGCGGGCGGCGGCTCGATCCTGCATTATGACGGCGCGCGCTTCCGCGTCGGCCCGGATTCGGCGGGCGCCAATCCGGGACCGGCCTGCTACCGCCAGGGCGGCCCGCTCGCCGTCACCGACGCCAATGCCATGGTCGGCAAGCTGATCCCCGATTTCTTCCCGCCGATCTTCGGTCCCGGCCAGGATCAGCCGCTCGACACCGAAATCGTGCGCGAAAAATTCAAGCAACTGGCCGAGGATATCGGCGACGGGCGCTCGGCCGAAGAGGTCGCCGACGGCTTCCTCAAGATCGCCGTCGCCAACATGGCCGAGGCGATCAAGAAAATCTCGGTGCAGCGCGGTTATGACGTGACGCGCTATGTGCTCAACGCCTTCGGCGGCGCGAGCGGCCAGCATGCCTGCCAGGTGGCGGACGCGCTCTCCATCAAGAAAGTGCTGATCCATCCGTTTTCCGGCCTGCTCTCCGCCTATGGCATGGGGCTCGCCGACGTCCGCGCCGTGCGGCAAAAGGCGCTCGAGGTTCCGCTTGATGACGCGGCGCTGGCCGATATCGGCGCAATCGCTGCAGAGCTCGGCCACGATACCCGCAAGGAAATCCGCAACCAGTACATTGCCGACGCCCATGTGACCGCGCATGTCACCGCCCATATCCGCTATGCCGGCACCGACACGACGCTCGACGTGCCCGCTTTCTCGGCGGATGGCGGCGAGGATTTCGCCAAGGCCGCGATGGCAATGAGCGTCGCGGCGATGAAAAGCGCCTTCGAGGTCGCGCACAAGGCCCGCTTCGGCTTCATCGACGAGAGCAAAAGCCTGATCGTCGAGGCGATTTCGGTCGAAGCCGTCGGCGGCGGCTCCACCATCGCGGAGACCGAGCTGGCGCCGGACGATGCGCCCTTGCCGGAGCCAGCCCGCGCGACCCGTTTCTTCTCCGATGGCGCATGGCGCGACGCCGTCGTCTACACCCGCGCCCAGCTCAAGCCCGGTCACATCGTCAACGGCCCCGCCTTGCTGATCGAGGACCACCAGACCGTCGTCATCGAGCATGGCTGGCGCGCCGAGCTCACCGCGCTCGACCATCTCGTGCTCGACCGCGCCGTGCCGCTCCCGGCCCGCACGGCCATCGGCACCCATGCCGACCCGGTGATGCTGGAGATCTTCAACAATCTCTTCATGTCGATCGCCGAGCAGATGGGCGTGACGCTGCAGAACACCGCCTATTCCGTGAACATCAAGGAGCGGCTCGACTTCTCCTGCGCCGTGTTCGACCAGAATGCCGCGCTCGTCGCCAATGCGCCGCACATGCCGGTGCATCTGGGCTCGATGGACCGCTCGGTCGAAAGCGTGATCCGCAACAACGCCGTCATCCGCCCCGGCGACGTCTTCGCCATCAACGCTCCTTATAATGGCGGCACCCATCTGCCCGACATCACGGTCTGCTCGCCGGTCTTCGACGATGCCGGCGAGACGCTGCTGTTCTGGGTCGCCTCGCGCGGCCACCATGCCGATGTCGGCGGCATCGCGCCGGGCTCGATGTCGCCGCTCGCCACCACCATCGAGGAGGAAGGCGTCTATATCGACAATTTCAAGCTGGTCGATCAGGGCCATTTCCGCGAGGCGGAGCTGATCGCGCTGCTGACCGGCGCCAAATATCCCGTCCGCAACGTCGTGCAGAACGTCAACGACCTGAAGGCGCAGATCGCCGCCAATGCCAAGGGCGTCGCCGAACTGCGGCGGATGGTTGCGCATTTCGGGCTCGGCGTGGTCGAGGCTTATATGGGCCACGTGCAGGACAACGCGGCCGAAAGCGTGCGCAAGGTCTTGGAGCGCCTTCCGGCGGAAGCCGCCTTCGCCTATGAGATGGACCAGGGCTGCGTCATCAATCTGCGCATCACGGTCGACCGCGAGGCGCGCGAGGCGACCGTCGATTTCACTGGCACCTCGCCCCAGCGCGACGACAATTTCAACGCGCCCGAGCCGGTCGCCCGCGCGGCGGTGCTCTATGTCTTCCGCGTCATGGTCGAGGACAAGATCCCGATGAATGCCGGCTGTCTGCGCCCGATCCGCATCGTCATTCCCGACGGCACCATGCTGACGCCGCAATGGCCTGCTGCAGTCGTCGCCGGCAATGTCGAGGTCTCGCAGGCGGTGACCAACTGCCTGTTCGGCGCGCTGGGCGCGCTCGCTGCCGCGCAGGGCACCATGAACAATCTCAATTTCGGCAATGACCGCTACCAATATTACGAGACCATCTGCTCCGGCGCGCCGGCAGGCGACGGTTTCTCCGGCGCCGACGCCATCCACACCCACATGACCAACTCCCGGCTGACCGACCCGGAAATCCTTGAATGGCGCTTTCCGGTCGTGCTGGAGGATTTTCATATCCGGGCGGACTCCGGCGGCGAAGGCCGCTGGCACGCCGGCAACGGCACCAGCCGCACCATCCGCTTCCGCGAGCGGATGGAATGCGCGCTGCTCTCCGGCCACCGCCGCGTGCGGCCCTTCGGCCTCGCCGGCGGCGAACCGGGCCAGCTCGGGCGCAACATCGTCCGGCGTCTCGATGGCCGCATGGAGGAGCTTAAAGGCGCCGACCAGACCGTACTGGAAGCTGGCGAGGCCATCACTGTCATCACGCCGACGGGCGGCGGCTTCGGGCCGAAATCCGGCGGGTGAAAGCGCCGGAAGGGCCGGTGGCTGACACCGGCCCGTCGGCGTATCACAATCTAACAATATTATGGCAAACAACGCCGCTGACTCAAATCGCCTTATGCAATCTAAAGTTGCCAACATCGCGCGTTTCTTGTAGCGACCTTTTCCATCTTGACAAATTCATCGATCCAACGTCTCTAGCACTTCTCATCAATGCAGAAGCGGAAGTAACATGTTGGTTCGCCAAGAGTTTTTTCTGTGCAGCACCTCGCAACGACTTGACGCCTCTGCAGAAAAATCTTCATTTACTGGCGGCGCAGATCGCTAAAATGGAGAGTCTCCCGATGTTCCAAGTCATGCCGAGGCGGATGTATTTTGGCCCGAGCCGGGCGACATCCATCGATCTGTGCGTCCGCGATCTCGTCCGTGCAAGCCGCTTTGCGCCCTCAACGCGCATCTTCGCCGAGCGGATCGAAGAACCGTTCGAGGGATTCGACCTCAGCTATTTTCCTACCAGCGTGCGCTCGCGGACCTATAGCCGCGCCAATTACATCGCCAAGGTGGCGAGGGAACAGCGGCCCGATGTGATCGTGGTGCAGGCGCACCTGCCGACAGCGGCCGCCATCGCCTGGCGCTGTCCCGATGTCAATGTCGTGCTGCACACGCATAATTTTCAGAAATCCAATTACAATCGGCGATCGATCCCGGGCAAGATCCACCGCGCGCTGAAGCTCGGGCGCTACCGGCGGCTGGCCGGCCTGATCCATGTCAGCGAAGCCTGCGCGCGCGATTTCGCCGCCGCCTGGCCCGACATCACCATCCCGCAGGCGGTCATCTATAACGGTTTTGACTTCTCCGAATGGCGCCCGGCCGAGATCCGTGAGCCGGAAATCCTCTGCGTCGGCCGCGCCATTGCCACCAAGGGCATCATCGACGCCGCCCAGGCCGTCGCCCAGGCATTGCCGAGCCATCCCGGCTGGCGCGCACGCTTCATCCTCTCCACCGTCAAGGTCGAGCCGGAATATTTCGAAGCCGTCCGCAGCGCGCTTGCCCCGCTCGGCGAGCGGGCGCAAATCGAGATCCAGCAGCCATTTTCCGTGGTCAAGGAAGCTTATGAACGCGCCGCGATCGCGCTAGTGCCTTCGAAATGGGTCGAACCCTTCGGCCGCACCGCACTGGAGGCGCATGCCGGCGGCGCCGCGCTGATCAGCTCCGGGACCGGGGGCCTTAGGGAGGCGAGCCAGGAGCACGCTCATTATCTTCACGATGTCAGCCCCGGCGCCATCGCCGAGGCGATCGACACTCTGATTGCCTCGCCCGAGCTACGCGAAAAACTGGGCCGCGACGGCGCCGCCTGGTCGCGGACCAGGTTTTCGACCGGGCAGCAGGCGGCGCGGCTGGACGAATTTCTCGGCAGTCTGCCCAGGGCGGCACGGAGAAATTGACGGATTTTTGGAGCGACGGACATGAGAGACCGGGCATGATCGAATCTGGCGTTGCCAAGGAGGTCGTGAGCCCGTTTCCATTGGAAGATAGCCTTGACGCGGATTTCTACCCGATCGATGACACCGATGGCGTCCTATCCCATGCAGATCGCCTCAATGCCTATCTGACAAGGTTCCTTGATACGCTCCCTAACATTCGGGGCGAAGACGGACGTCGGAGAGCTTTCGTCACGCTTTGCACGCCGGACTATTTTTTTGGGATCGTCGGCCTCGCCCGTTCGCTCAACAACAATTCTGCAATCCCGCTCATTTGTCTGACCGACTCCGAGTTCAATTTCTCCGAGACCGTGGATTTACCGAATGTTTATTTCGTCCGCATCCCCCGACTGATCAACAAAGCCTACAAGCCGGGCCGCAAGGAATTTAGTAACGTGCTTTCGAAGCTTTGGGTTTTCGGACTCCATGCGTTCGACAAGCTGGTCTTCCTCGACAGTGATGTTTGCGTGGTCTCTTCCATCGACGCACTTTTCGAGCACCCCTCGCCCGCCTTCGCGGCCGATTATGCGGATCACACCGGCACGCAGCGCTTCAACAGCGGCGTTTTCGTCATCGAGCCCGACCGCGAGAGTTTTCAGAAGCTGATGCGATTTGCGCGCGAGGGCTATTCCTATGACGGCGCCGATCAGGGATTATTGAACAGCTATTTCGAAGCGAAGCATCGCTGGCTACCCCGAAAATACAATGTACTGCGCCACCATGCATACTACAGTGCAGATATAAACATGAATATGGATGAAATCGCTATCATCCACTATGTCGTAAAGAAGCCATGGGAAATGAAATATCGCGAAGCGTGCGACGCGTTTCTTGCTGAGTTTGATGATATTTGGACGCAGCAACTCACCAAAGACGATTTGCTGAAGCTCATACGGTACTGGCGGAAAGACATTTTTGCGTCGCACGAAGGGGACATGGCCTCGTTGCGAAAAATCAAGAAATATGCGCGTTCGATGCGGCTGACATTGTTTGCGGTAATCGCATGCTCCATCGCGACGATTGCCATGATTGGGATCGTATTGAGCGCCGCCCATTGAAGTTGTTACGCCATGTCATTTCGAATATTTGTTGAATGCACCGCCATTTCAAAGAAGACGAAGATCACCGGAATTCCACGTGTGACCCTCGAATATTTGCGGGCCGGATACAGGTTCGGGCACTCGGAGAAGCTTTCCGTGGTGCCGGTAACCGTCACGGAGCGCGGAATTTTTGATGCCCGCCACAAACTGCCCGCCTGGTTCCGCCAATGCCCGGATTTTGACGCATCGCTGCGGATCAAGGACCGGATCACCGACTACCGCAATGCCCGGCTGAAACGGATATTCGGCTCGATCGGCGCTGCCCTCAGCCTTGTGGCGGCGGACATTCTCCCGTTGGCGTGGGGCAAGACGAAGCCGCGCCGTCTGGCCGAAAAACTGCGGGCTCGTTCCAAGGCGCGTCGCGAGGCCTCTCAGCTCGCATTGAAAATCGATCCGAAGCCGGGTGATGTCCTGTTCATGCCGGCCTGGTGGCATGACAATCCCCCGTCCGCGTACGCCTCGCTTCTAGCCGCTCGGATGATCGTCGTTCCGCTGGTGCATGACGCGCTCCCGCTGACCATGCCGCACCACTACCAATTGCCGGTGTGGTTCAGGGCGCATTTTCTGACGACGCTTTCGATGGCCTCTCATGTCATGCATGTATCGAGGCAAACGCGGGAGGACGTCGAAGCCATCATGATGGCCGAGAATCTGAAGATCCCAGAGGGAAGTATTGCATATAATGGCTACAATTTCTCACCGAGCAGCAACCGACGCGCAATTCGCGATGGGCTCAGCGCGCGGTTTGGCGGTGGCCGTATCAACATCATCATGGTCGGCAGCTTGGAGCCTAAGAAGAATTACCAATTCGTTCTGGATAGTTGCGAACGGCTGTGGCGCGCGGGCGCAACCTTCAACCTTCTGATTTTCGGGCGTAAAGCGTGGATGTACCAAGATCTGGTGAAAACCCTGAACACCCATCCCCGGCGGAATGGTCAGCTATTCTGGTTCTCCGATGCCTCGGACGTAGAACTCCAATTCGCCTATGAGAACGCCGATCTCTGCCTGTCGGCGTCCCTCGCCGAAGGGTTCGGGCTTCCCGTCGTCGAGGCCTTGGCGCACAAGCTCCCGGTCGTCATCAGCGACATTCCGGTCTACAGGGAAATCGCCGCCGCCTCCGCTTGCTATTTTGATCCGACTTCCGAGGCATCTTTTACGTCCGCGTTGACGAAGGCGATGAACGAGCCGGAGTTTTTGGCCGAACTCAGAGCGAAGGCCGAAAATTTCAGGTGGAAGAGTTGGGAGGAGTGCGGCGATGAGGTTTTCCGCAAGCTGAAAAGCCTGCATGACGGTCAGAATCTCGCCGGCTCGGGCCGCGACATCGCTTCCGGCCCCGAGATCGGGCCCGTGCCCGCTATTTCGGCGCCCGCTTAGCCAAGATCCTCTGCAGCGTGCGCCGGTGCATGTTGAGCCGTCTTGCGGTCTCCGACACGTTCCTGTCGCAGAGCTCGTACACGCGCTGAATATGCTCCCAGCGCACCCGGTCGGCGGACATCGGGTTCTCCGGCGGCAGTGCCTTCTGGTTCGGCGAAGCCAGCAGGGCGGCGCAGATGTCGTCGGCGTCGGCGGGCTTGGCGAGGTAGTCCACCGCGCCCAGCTTCACCGCCGTCACGGCGGTGGCGATATTGCCGTAGCCGGTCAGCACGATGGCGCGGGCCTCCGGCTTCAGCGATTTCAGCAGCGCGATCACGTCGAGGCCGTTGCCGTCCTCGAGGCGCATGTCGACCACCGCATAGGACGGCGGCGCGCTGCGGATCATCGACAAGCCGTCCTGCACGGTCTCGGCGACCCGCACTTCGAAGCCACGCAGTTCCATGGCCCGGCTCAATCGCGACGAAAACGACTTGTCGTCATCGACGATCAGCAGCGTCTTTTCCTGCTGCGGCGAAACCCCCCCGCTCACCTGGCTAACCACGGTCTTCTCCCTGCGAATGCGGCCGATAGTGCCATCGGCATGTCTGTATCATTCCATAACGGCTTTAATTTCTGCCTACCGCCCAAGCGGAATTCCAACCCGCCCGCTTTAAGGTCACCTCAACGGTGGCCCCGGTCGCGGGGGCGGGCCGATTATCCAGCTTCAGCGTCGCGTTATAGCGCTCGAGCAAGGTCTTCGCGATGAAGAATCCGAGACCCATCCCTTCGCTGCCCGCGTCCTGTTCGGCATTTTGCTGGCGCGCCCGCGTCGTCACATAGGGCTCGCCCAAACGCCCCAATATATGGGGTGCAAAGCCGGGTCCGTCATCCATGATTGCCAAATGAATGTCGTCTTTGTTCCAATCCGCGATGATTTTCACCTTGGAGGAGGCATAGTCGACGGCATTTTCCACCAGATTGGTGAGCGCGTAGAGCACGCCGGCATTGCGGGCGATGACCGGCTCCGGCTCGGCGGCCTGGCCGTTGCGGGCCGGCGGCGGGCGCAGCATCACCTCGATCTCGATATCGAAGATGCGATAGGGCTCGACGACTTCCTCGATCAGATGGCCGAGCGACATCTGCGAATACATGGCGTCGGTCTCGCCGGTATTCTCCGACAGCGCGCCGAGGATGTCGCGGCAGCGGGCCGCCTGGGTGCGCAGCAGCAGGATGTCGTCGCGCAAGGGGCTGTCGGCGGGGACTTCGCGCTCCAGCTCCTTCGCGACGAGGGCGATAGTGGAGAGCGGCGTGCCCAATTCATGGGCAGCGGCGGCGGCGAGGCCGTCCAGCGCGGAAAGCTGCTGCTCGCGGGCCAGCAAAAGCTCTGTCGCGGCGAGGGCGTCGGACATTTGCCGCGTCTCCTGGGCCGTGCGCCAGGCATAGGTGGCCATGAAGGCGATGCAGGAAACGAGCGCGGTCCAGATACCGATCAGATAGACCAGCGGCATCGGCTCGCGCCCGACCGCGTGCCAGGGCAGGGGCTGATGCTTCAGCACCAGCAGCGTGGCGCAGGCGACGGCGAGCGTGCCGAGCGCCACGGTGATGCGCAAGGGCTGCGTCGAGGCCGACACCGAAACCGGCACAACCATCAGCAGCGCAAAGGGATTTTCGAGGCCGCCGGTCAGGTAGAGCAGGGCGGAAAGCTGCAGCACGTCATAGCCGAGCATCAGCATGGCGTGGGTGCTTTGCAGGCGGTGGCTGGGCGGAAAAGCGCGCTGCAGGGCGATGTTGGAGAGGGCGGAGAGGCTGATGACAGCGAGGCAGGCGGCAAGCGGAAGCGCGAATCCAAGGCCGAAATAGACGCCAAGCACGGTCAGCGTCTGACCGAGCACGGCAACCCATCGGAGCCGGATCAGCGTTTGCAGCCGCAAGCGACTTTCGCCGAAATCTAAGCGTTCACGCGCCATGGTTTTGTGGATCTTCGCAGCGAATTTGCGCTAAGCAGCGGTACAAGCCGCGCTTCACAGTGCCTATCTTACGGGCTGCACTATAAATATCTCATCCAACGAATGCCAGCCGCTTTGATAGGCAGGGCTTATTCCCAGATCGCATAGCGGTCCCCGAAAGAGTGACGTTCATGAACGAGATGGCGCCGATACACGTCCGCAATCTGGTGAAGCGCTATGGCGACATCACAGCGGTCGACGGCATCAGCTTCTCCGTCGAGGCCGGGTCGGTGACGGCGCTGCTGGGCGGCAATGGCGCCGGCAAGACCACGACGATCTCGATGCTGCTCGGCCTGGTGCTGCCGACCAGCGGCGAGGTGCGCGTCTTCGGCACCGACATGACCCGCGACCGCTACCGCGTGCTGCACCGGATGAATTTCCAGAGCCCATACGTCAACATCCCGATGCGGCTGACGGTTCGGCAGAACCTGCGCACCTTCGCCGACCTCTACGGCGTGCGCGATCCCGCTACACGAATCACGGCGCTGGCGGAGGAATTGCGGCTGCATGAGTTTCTGGAGCGCCCGGCCGGCGATCTGTCGGCGGGACAAAAGACACGCGCCGCGCTCGCCAAGGCGCTGATCAACGCGCCCGACCTTCTGCTGCTCGACGAGCCGACTGCCTCGCTCGATCCGGACACCGCCGACTGGGTGCGCGGGGCGCTGCTCGATTACCGCACCGGGCGCGGCGCCACCATTCTGCTCGCCTCGCATAATATGCTCGAAGTCGAGCGCATGGCCGACCGGGTGTTGATGCTGGACAAGGGCCGAGTCGTCGAGGACGCGAGTCCCGCCGAGCTGCTGCGCCGCTATGGCCGCGCCAATCTGGAGGACGTCTTCCTCGACATCACCAGGGGGCGCGGGCGCGGGGGGCTGCCGCGGCCTGAGCCGGCCGAAGAGGCGGAGCTGAAGGAGACCGGCGATGCACTATGACACCGCGCTCGACGTCGACGGCCCAGCCGCCTCGCTGCGCCGGATCGCGGCCATGGTGCGCCGCTACGCCTTCCTGATCCTCGGCTCGGTGCCGCGCATGGTCGAGCTGATGTATTGGCCGCTGGTGCAGATGCTGGTTTGGGGCTTCCTGCAAATGCATCTGGCCGCGACGACCTCGCTGTTCGCCAATGCCGCCGGCCTGCTGATCGGCTCGGTGCTCTTATGGGATATCCTGCTGCGCGGCCAATTCGGCTTCTCGCTGTCCTTCCTGGAGGAGATGTGGTCGCGCAACCTCGTCAACATCCTGATGAGCCCGTTGCGGCCGAATGAATATATCGCCGCGCTGATGGTGATCAGCCTGATCCGGCTCGCCATTTCCATGGTGCCGGTGGTGCTGCTGGCCTATCTGTTCTTCGACTTCAACCTGCTCGGGCTCGGCCTGCCGCTGGCGGGCTTCTTCGCCAATCTCGTCATCTGCGGCTGGACAATCGGTCTCGTCGCCAATGGAGTCATCATCCGCTATGGCATGGGCGCGGAGTCCTTCACCTGGGTGGCGGTGTTCTTTCTTTTGCCGCTGTGCTGCGTCTATTATCCGCTATCGACGCTGCCGCCCTGGCTGCAGCCGCTCGCCGCAGCGCTGCCGCCGACCCATGTCTTCGAGGGTCTGCGCGCGCTGGTGATGCATGGGGAGTTTCATCCCGAGCAGATGATTCGGGCCTTTGCCTTGAATGTCGTGTATTTCAGCGGGGCCTATATTTTGTTTCACTACTGCCTGCGCCTGGCGCGCATCAAAGGCACGCTGATGCAGATCGGCGAATAGCCCGGCCGCCATCCTCGACCGCCAAGGAGTACCATGTCGCCCCGTTTGCTGATTCTGATCCTGGTCGCCTTCGCCATCGGCGCGGTGGTCGCGGTGAGCGTACAGCCGCCGATGCAATCCGGCGTGGTCAGGACCGGCAAGGCGCTGATCGGCGGGCCGTTCACGCTGACCAATCAGAAGGGCGAGCGCGTCTCCGACACAGATTTTCGTGGCAAGTATATGCTGGTGGTGTTCGGCTACACCTATTGCCCGGACATCTGCCCGGCCGAATTGCAGCTCATCTCCAGCGCCCTGGACAAGCTCGGCACCTCCGCCGACAAGGTCGCGCCGATCTTCATCACCATCGATCCCCAGCGCGACACCGTCGAGCAGATCCGCCAATATATCGCCAATTTCTCGCCCCGAATCGTCGGCCTGACCGGCACGGAGGAAGAGATCCGCGCGGCAGCCAGCGCCTACCGCGTCTATTACACCAAGGCGGACGGCCCAGCCTCCGCCGACAGCTATCTGATGGATCACTCGACCTTCATCTATCTGATGAACGAGCAGGGTGAGTACGTCACCCACTTTCCCTATGGGGTGACGCCGGAGAAGCTGGCCGAGGGCATCGCCAAAGCCGCCGGCTAACCGGCCCGCATGGCCGAATCACCCTTCCGTCAACGGCGCTGCCATAGTGGAACTAAAGCGTCGGCCCCCGCTTTATCCACCTGAGAATGTTGCTTGACTGCGCTTTCCAGTTGAAAGCTGGTCATTATTGCACGCCGAATGATGATTTCCGTTGCTGTGCAACATATCCGCCGCCATTTCAGTTTGGGGGCGTGTTAGTTACGATTCGCGTGATGTTGCAATCGGGACGGATGCCGTGCTCTATCAGCTCTACGAACTCGCCCAGACCGCCATGAAACCCACGCGCTTCGCCGCGGGGTCGGCCAAATACTTCTTTCGCAATCCGTTCAACCCGATGGCGCACACGGCGCTCGGACGCAGCACGGCGGCCGCCGCCGAGCTGATCGAGCGCACCACCCGCCGCTATCAGAAGCCCGTCTTCGGCATCAACCGCACGAAAGCGGGCGGCCGCATCGTCGGCGTGCGCGAACTGGTGGTGCTGGAAAAGCCGTTCTGCCGCCTCATCCATTTCAGCCGCGCTCTGCCCGACAAGGAGGTCGCCAATACGCCGCGCGTCCTCATCGTCGCGCCGCTCTCGGGCCATCACGCGACGCTGCTGCGCGGCACCGTCGAGGGGCTGCTGCCCAATCATGAGGTCTATATCACCGACTGGACCGATGCGCGCATGGTGCCGGCCAAGCATGGCAGCTTCGGCCTCGACGACTATGTCGACTACCTCATCGAGATGATCCGGCTGTTCAAGGGCGATGTCCACGTTATGGGCGTCTGCCAGCCCTCCGTGCCGGTGCTGATGGCGGTCGCCCATATGGAAGCCTTGGGCGATCCGGAAGTGCCGCGCAGCATGATCCTGCTCGGCGGCCCGATCGACACGCGCATAAGCCCGACGGCCGTCAACAAGCTCGCCGTGGAAAAGGGCATCGACTGGTTCCGCAAACACGTCATCACCACAGTGCCATGGCGCTATCCGGGGCGCGGGCGCCGCGTCTATCCCGGCTTCCTGCAATTATCCGGCTTCATCGCCATGAACCCGGACAAGCATATGAGCGCGCATCAGCAGCTCTTCTTCAACCTGGTTAAGGGCGACGGCGAGTCGGCGGAGAAGACGCGCGAGTTCTACGACGAATATCTCGCCGTGATGGACATGGCGGCGGAATATTATCTCGAGACTGTCGATCAGATTTTCATCCAGCACGCCCTGGCGCGCGGACAAATGCGCTATCGCGGCGCGCTGATCGACCCTAGCGCCATCCGCAATGTCGCGCTGATGACCGTCGAAGGTGAGAAGGACGATATTACTGGTCTCGGCCAGTGCCGGGCCGCGCATGGACTTTGCGCGAACCTTGCGGGCGGAATGCGAAAGCACCATCTCCAAAGCAAGGTCGGGCATTACGGCATCTTTAACGGTTCGCGCTTCCGTGCGGACATCGTGCCGGCGATCTCCGCCTTCACCCGCCGCCATGATCCGCGCGGCGGTTTGCTGAAGCGAGTCTTCATGCAGATCCAGGACGCCCGCAAGATCGAAGTGGCGCCGCTGCCCCTCGCCGCCGGCAATGGCGGAACGGGCCTACCGATTGCCGGCCTCGATCGCAAGATTGATTCGGATTTGCCATTGGCGAGACGCAATGTCGCATTAACTGTGATCTCAGCGCCACAGGATGCGGGTCTGGCCAAGCGTTTCGACGCACCGCGCTGACCCTTGGATAAACTGTGAATTGTTGTCGGCAGCCATTTTCGTATCGCTTTGTTTACCCTGCGACAATCACACTGTGGTGATGGAACTTTGGTTATGATTTCCTACGCACTGTTCCAGGGTAAGACAGAAGGCGTATGGCGTCGGTGGGGATTTGTGGTACCATCGAGGTTTATTTCTCATACTGTCGTGCATCTGCAACAGCGTTTCGTTTGTATACATGATAGGCTTTCTCCTTTCTGGGGATCGGTTCTAACCCGTTATGGGTATTGGGGAATTAGGGGCCCATGCTTTTAACGCAGCTACATACACCGGAAGCGCCGCTCAAGTTGAAGCTTGTTGGGGTCGACTGTCCGCTTGAGTTGCGACGCTCGCGCAGGGCCCGGCGCTTCTCGCTCAAGGTGAGCCACACCGAGCGCGCGGCCATATTGACCCTCCCCCAGGAAGTGAAGATCGAAGAGGCCGGCGACTTTCTCGCGCGCCATATGGACTGGCTCAAGCGCCAGATTGACCGGCTGCCGGAGCCCGTTCCCTTCGACAATGGCGCCGTCCTGCCCTTGCGCGGCGTCTCGCATAAGGTTTCCTATGTTGGGGCCGTCCGCTATCAAGGCGTGGTATGGGTCGAGGAGGCCGACGCGCTGATGCCGGCCGAAGGCTGGAACGCCGCCGCCGCCCCGTGCAAAATTCAACAAAATCCGAGCAATTGGATCATGAGCGATACGCGGGCCGTCCCGCGTATTTGTGTTTCTGGCGGCGATACGCACGGCCCCCGACGACTTGCGGACTGGCTCCGCGCCGAGGCCAAGGCGGACCTCACCCGCCGCACCTACCATCACGCCGCCAATCTCGGCGTCCGTCCCAAGCGCATCAGCGTCCGCGACCAGAGCACCCGATGGGGCTCCTGTTCCTCCACCGGCACCATCTGCTATTCCTGGCGCCTGATCTTCGCTCCCGAATTCGTCCTCGACTATGTCGCTGCCCATGAAGTCGCCCATCTGCGCGAGATGAACCATGGGCCTCGCTTCTGGCGCCTCGTGCGCGAGACCATGCCGGAGATGCAGAAAGCCCGCGCCTGGCTGAAGCAGAACGGCGCCGAACTGCATCGCTTCGGCGCTTCCTCGTAAACCTCCGCCGCTCACCGGCGCTTCATCACCCTAACCGAGCCACCCGCGCGCCACAGCGCCCCGCTACCCCCAGCGATGGAAAGCGGAATCGCTCTTCTGATCCCCCGACAGACCGAATAGCGGCCCGAACACGATGCCGATCAGCGCGAATATAAACCGCGTCGCCAGCACGAATCCGAGCATCACCAGCTTGTCGCCGCTGAGCAGGATATCGGTCCAGACCAGATAGCGGTCGGACAGTCCCAATTGCGCCAGATAGGGCGGGAGATGCTGCGCGAGGTCGATGAGCTGGCGCATGATGGTGGGAAATTCGATGGCGGTCGCGGCAAAGGCGAGGGCACCGATGACGAGCGTCGCGAGGAAAGTGAAGGAGGAAAAAAGGATCCGCATGGCCTGGCTCTCTTCGATGCTTAGCGTCCGCAGCGGGGACGGGGTGGGACAGGAGGTGCCTGCAATCTGAAAAAAGAGACAATTTTATATGTTTTGCCGCTTTGGCATCATTATGGCTCGGGGCTTCGCCAGCGGAGTGGATACGAAGCCTTTCGAAAATGCGCCGGCGCAACTATAGCAGAAATCAAGGCGGCGGAAGAGGGGGGATGCGGATGCGCGATATGGGCGGGGTGGCCCTGGCGATCATCATGGCGGGCGTATTTGTGGGCTGGCTCGGCGGGCTGGTGACGGGGGGCAGCGGTTTCGGCTCCAGCGGCAATATCATCGCCGGCACCGCCGGGTCGATTGCCGGCTTTTACCTGCTGGATGCTGTGGGGGTCGGCTTCGGCGGCGGCCCGGCGGCGGCGGGACTGATGGGCGCGATCGGCGCGCTGTCGGTGCTGTTCATCGCCGGACGTCTGCGGCGGTGAGGCCCCGCGCATTCCGTATTCATTTTTGCAACTGCGAAATGCTACGCTATGATTGCTGCGCTGCCCCAAGCATTGGGGCAGGCTGATCGCAATCGAGGCGAGGATCATTCATGAGTGCCGAGCGTCCCACGCGCGACAAACCTTGGCTGATCCGCACCTATGCCGGTCATTCCACCGCCAAGGCGTCAAACACGCTCTACCGCAACAATCTCGCGAAGGGCCAGACCGGCCTGTCGGTCGCCTTCGACCTGCCCACACAGACCGGCTACGATCCCGACCACCCACTGGCGCGCGGCGAGGTCGGCAAGGTCGGCGTGCCGGTCTCGCATCTGGGCGACATGCGGGCGCTGTTCGACAGCATCCCGCTCGCCGAGATGAACACTTCGATGACCATCAATGCGACGGCGGCCTGGCTGCTGGCGCTCTACATCGCCGTCGCCGACGAGCAGGGCGCCCCGCGTGGCGCGCTGACCGGCACCGTGCAGAACGACATCATCAAGGAATATCTCTCGCGCGGCACCTATGTCTTCCCGCCCGAGCCGTCGATGCGGCTGATCAAGGACGTCATCGTCTATACGTGGCGCGAAGTGCCGAAATGGAATCCGACCAATGTCTGCTCCTACCATCTGCAGGAAGCCGGCGCGACGCCTGTGCAGGAACTCGCCTATGCGCTCGCCATCGCCGAGGCGGTGCTTGACACAGTGAAAGCTTCCGGCGAAGTCGATGCGAAGGATTTCCCGGAGGTCGTCGGCCGCATCTCGTTCTTCGTCAATGCGGGCGTGCGCTTCGTCACGGAGGTCTGCAAGATGCGCGCCTTCGTCGACCTGTGGGACGAGATTTGCCTGAAGCGCTACGGAGTCACCGACGAGAAGCTGCGCCGCTTCCGCTACGGCGTGCAGGTCAACAGCCTCGGCCTCACCGAGCAGCAGCCGGAAAACAACGTCTACCGCATCCTCCTGGAAATGCTGGCCGTGGTGCTGTCGAAGAAAGCGCGCGCCCGCGCCGTCCAGCTCCCGGCCTGGAACGAGGCGCTCGGCCTGCCGCGCCCCTGGGACCAGCAATGGTCGCTGCGCGTGCAGCAGATCGTCGCCTATGAGACGGACCTGCTCGAATTCGACGACATCTTCGACGGCTCGACCGCTATCGCCGCCAAGGTCGACCAGCTCAAGCGCGAGGCGCGGGAGGAGCTGGACCGCATCGAGGCGATGGGCGGCGCGGTGGCGGCCGTGGAGTCCAGCTATATGAAGCAGCGGCTGGTGGAGTCGAACTCGGCCCGGCTGCGCGCCATCGAGACCGGCGAGCAGGTCGTCGTCGGCGTCAACAGGTGGACCGAAACCGAGCCGTCGCCGCTCTCGGCCGCCGGCGATAGCGGCATTCTCACCGTGCCCGAAGGCGTCGAAGAGGAGCAGGTCGCCCAGCTACAGGCCTGGCGGGCGGCGCGCGATTCGGATGCAGTCGCCCGGACGCTGGCGGATCTGCGCGCGGCGGCGCAGGACGGTCGCAACATCATGGAGCCCTCGATCGCCTGCGCCAAAGCGGGCGTCACTACAGGCGAATGGGGCGAAACGCTGCGCTCGGTGTTCGGCGAATACCGCGCGCCGACCGGCGTCGGCAAGGTGCGCATCGGAACCAGCGAGGGCATCGCGCAGGTGCGGATCGAGGTCGAGCGCGTCTCGGCCAAGCTCGGCCGGCGGATCAAGTTCCTGGTCGGCAAGCCCGGCCTCGACGGCCATTCCAACGGCGCCGAGCAGATCGCCGTGCGCGCCCGCGATTGCGGAATGGAAGTCGTCTATGAAGGCATCCGCCTGACGCCGGCGGAAATCGTCAACGCCGCGCTCGAAGAGGGCGTGCATGTCGTCGGCCTGTCGATCCTGTCGGGCAGCCACGTGCCGCTGGTGCGCGACGTCATGGAGCGGATGCGCGCGGTCGGCCTCGTGGGCATCCCGGTCGTCGTCGGCGGCATCATCCCGCTCGAGGACGAGAAGGCGCTGAAGGCCGCCGGCGTCGCCGCCGTCTACACGCCGAAGGATTTCCAGCTCAACGACATCATGGCCGGCATCGTCCGGCTTGTTGATCCGGAAGTCCGCGCGGCCTAGGCACCCGATTTCTCCGGCGTCACATCGATAGGCCTTGCGGGGGCTGGTGCCGCTGGTTAAAGCTTTTTCCAGCTCTCTGTATTCTGAATTTGTTTGTGATCATGCGAGTTGCCGCCGAAAAGCTGCGCCAGTTGAGCGCCCGCCTCAAATCGGCTGGTAACGCACTGGGCCGGACGGCCCGCTCCAATCTCCAGGACGCAAAGACCGGCCTGCAACGCGCCAAGTCCTGGCCGGGCGAGCGCTGGGCGGCGCGTAAAGGCGGAATGCCTGCCGGCGAAAGCCTCTGGGGCGACAGCCCCCCGCTCGCCGTACCGGCTTCCGCCGAAACGGCCATGCCCGCGTCTTCCCCCGTCACCGGCTGGCGCGCGCGCTATCCCGGGCTGGCCAAGGGACTGCGCTGGGCGCTGATCGCCATCGCCGTCTATCTCGCCGCGCCCTATCCGCTGATCCTGATCTACCGCTTCGTCGACCCGCCGATCTCGGCCCTGATGCTGCGCAACGCGCTGCTCGGGCGCGGCGTCGATCAGCAATGGGTCGATTTCGCCGACATCTCGCCGAACCTGCCCACCGCCGCCATCATCGCCGAGGATGCCGCCTTCTGCCGCCATTGGGGCGTCGACTGGACCGCCGTCAGCGAAGCGCTCGAGGATCTGGTCGAGGACGGCGACACGCCGCGCGGCGCCAGCACCATTCCGATGCAGACCGCGAAAAACCTGTTCCTGTGGCCGGGGCAGGATTATTTCCGCAAGGCGCTCGAAGTGCCGCTGGCCTATTTTATGTCGCTGGTCTGGCCCAAGCAGCGGCTGATCGAGATCTATCTCAACATCGCCGAATGGGGGCCGGGCATCTATGGCGCCGAGGCCGCCGCCCGCTACCATTTCGGCAAGCCAGCCTCGGCCCTGACCGCCAGCGAATCCGCGTTGCTGGTCTCGGCCCTGCCAAGTCCGCTGAAGCGCAATGCCGGCCGCCCCAGCGCGCGCATGCAGCGGCTCGCCTCCCGCATCCAGGGCCGCGTCAGCCGCGAAGCGCCGGACGCCGCCTGCGTTTTCGACCGCTAGGGCAAATCCCGGCCAATTCGGCACGGAAAAGGCTCGGGGCAACGTTTCTGCACTGGCAAAAGCGGCTTGACACCATTATAAGACGGCTGATCGACGTCCACTGACGGCGTCCACAGGATTCCAACGATCGGCTCGCCGGAGTTTTGGCTCCTGGCAGGCTTGGGTATTTTGAAGGTGTAAGACAATGGCCGTTCCGAAACGAAAAACCTCCCGGATGAAGCGCGGCACCCGCCGCTCCGCCGACGGACTGACCGCGCCGACCTATGTCGAGGACAAGGAATCGGGCGAGTTGCGCCGTCCGCATCATATCGACCTGAAGTCCGGCAAATATCGCGGCAAGCAGATCCTGGAAGCCAAGGGCGATCTCTAGGGCTTGGCGGTCAGGCGCGGGTGCTGTTCGGCTTGCCGCGCCTGTTGCATTTTAAGGGCTGTTTCGCGCCGCCGGACCGGAAGGGAAGCCCCGGCGTTCATGTTGAACAGATGATGATCTCGCCTGTTATGATTTAGCGCGATTTTTGGGGGTTTATCGGCATCTGTATCCCGGTCGCGCCCTTGAGATGGAGATTGAGCAATGATCCTGAGCATCCCGTGGCTTATCGTCGCGATTATCCTTTACAATGTAATCGCCTTTTCGGCGTCCTGGCCCCCCGCCGGCGGGCAGACGGTGTTCGATGACCGGCTGTTCTCGCTCGACATGATCTCCGGCGCGACCTGGACCCTCACCGTTGGCGATCTCGTCACCATCATCACGCTGGTGCTGCTCTTCGTCGAGATCATCAAGGCGACCCGCACCGGCGGTTCCTCGATCGTCGACCATGGCCTGTCGACCGTGCTGTTCATGTTCTGCTTGGTGGAATTCCTCGTCGTGCGCCAGGCTGCCACGTCGGTGTTCTTCTTCATCCTGACCGTTGCGCTGATCGACGTGATCGCCGGCTTCTCGATTACCATTCGCGGCGCCCGGCGTGACTTCGGCTTCGGCGGCGCCCAAGGGGAATAACGGGGATTTGCCCGCCCTGCGCGTAAATTTGCGATTGCGAGAGGGCGCTTTTTAGCGCCCTTTATTTTTTTGAGAGCATGCCCATTGCCAGCCCCATCGATCATAGAACCGAGCGCGCTGCCCATCCCCTTGAACGGTGAAGTCGCCGTCGAGATCGGCTTGACGGCGGCCATCGTCTCGGTGGATGGCGACAATCCGCGCATCCTGGTGATGCGGTCCGGCGATCCCGGCCAGGAGCGCCGCGCCGCGCTGCCCTTTGGCCTGTTCGCCCCGCTCGACCACCGCACGCTGGAGATCGGCCTGCGCGCCTGGGTGAAGGACCAGACCGGCCTCGAACTGGGCTATGTCGAGCAGCTCTACACCTTCGCCGATCGCGGCCGGCACGCGCGGGCAGGCGATGTCGGCATGCAGGTGGTCTCCATCGGCTATCTGGCACTGACCGGCTCGGGTGCCATCCGCGGCCTCAAGCATGGCGACTGGCAGAGCTGGTATCACTATTTCCCCTGGGAGGACTGGCGCGCCGAAAAGCCGGCCATCCTCACCGACGAGATGCTGCCGCGCCTTGGCGCCTGGGCGGAGAGCCCCGAGCCGGACGATGCGCCCTTGCGGCCCCTGACGCGCGGCGAGCGGCTCGGCATCTGCTTTGGCGGCGAGCTCGGCTGGGACGAGGAGAAGGTGCTCGACCGTTACGAGCTGCTCTACGAAGCGGGCCTCGCGCAGGAATCGCTGACGGATGGCCGCGAGGCGGCGCGGCAATGGCAGAACCTGCCGCCCTTCGGCCTGCCGATGCAGTTCGACCACCGCCGCATCCTGGCGACCGCCATGAGCCGGCTGCGCGGCAAGATCAAATACCGCCCCGTCATTTTCGAGCTGATGCCGGAAAGTTTCACCCTGTTCGAGCTGCAACGGACGGTCGAGGCCATTTTGGGCACCCATCTGCATAAGCAGAACTTCCGGCGTCTGATTGCCGCATCCGGGCTGGTCGAGGCGACCGGAGACGTGCGCACCGCGACCGGCGGCCGTCCCGCCAAGGCCTACCGCTTCCGGCGCGACGTGGTGCTGGAGCGTCCCTCAGCGGGGGTTCGGGTCAGGGGCGGGCGCGGCTGATCCAATTCGCGGCGTAAATGCGTCAAATTGCAAGATATCTGTGGAGTTTGTTGTTTTTTTGCGGTCGTGGCCCTTTCACCACGGCAATCCCAAGCCTATATTACAAGCCTTATGTTTGGAGGCGACGAGACGACGGCTGATTTTTAGGGCTGCGGAAATGCCTCTGGCTGATCGCCATTGTTAACAATGTTGCGCAAATGCCTAGCCTATCCCGCTTTTTACCCCGGCCGGTTAAGAGCGTGGCTTCCAAAAAAATATGAATGTGGTATTATCGGCGCCACAAAAGCACACGGTTGGTGACAAAGCGCGAAACTTCCCGCTGCGCGGGCAAGTGTCTTTCTGATTTTTGCGTCTGTGACGAGCGATCTCGTGACTGAGTCGCTGTTGATGCCATCTATGCATCCACTGAAGCCATCTGTGAGCTTTTCGGCGTAACGCGGCCATAGCCGGACGGGGGCAGATGGCTGGTCGCGAAACAGCGCGTGCGGGATCACGGGCTGTTCCCACTCATTTCGTCGGCGATGGCGGAGACGACGTAGTCAAAGAAGCTTTCGGCATCCGCGCCGGGAAAGAAACGTGAGAATGAGTATGGCTGCGAAGAAAAAATCGACACATCGGAACGGCTTCCGGAAGGACGAGTACATCGTCTACCCGACCCATGGGGTTGGCCGCATTGTCGGCATCGAAGAGCAGGAAATCGCCGGGTACAAGCTTGAACTTTTCATCATCAATTTTGAAAAGGACAAGATGACCCTCCGCGTGCCGACTTCGAAATGCGAGAGTGCCGGAATGCGCAAGCTTTCGGACGATTCCATCGTCACCCGCGCGCTCGACACGCTGCGCGGCCGTGCGCGCGTCAAACGAACGATGTGGAGCCGCCGTGCTCAGGAATATGAAACCAAGATCAATTCCGGCAATCTGATCTCGATCGCCGAAGTGGTCCGCGATCTGTACCGGTCCGACAGCCAGCCGGAACAGTCCTATTCCGAACGCCAGCTCTATGAAGCCGCGCTCGACCGCATGGCCCGCGAAATCGCCGCCGTGCAGGATGTCGACGAGGTCATGGCGCTGCAGGCCATCAACGAGTCGCTCAACAAGAGCACCCGTCTGGTCCGCAAGGAAGTGATCGAGGAAGAGGAAGAGCAGGCCCAGGACGAAGCGGCCTGAGCGAACCCGGGCCTCTGGTTTGGATGAAATGGCGGCGGATGCCTCTGGGCGTTCGCCGCTTTTATTTTGCTGTCAAACGCCCGGCAGGCGCGAGGTGAAGGTCGCCCGCGTCACCGAGACCTTGGTGCCGAGGTCGCTGCTCGCCACCGCCACCTGGGCGTCGAGCTGCTGGGCAAGCGCGTTGACGATGCTTGTGCCGAGGCCGCGCACGGCGCCGCCGCTGCTCTCGAGCGGCTTGCCGACGCCGTTATCGGCGACGATCAGCATCCAGTCGGCGCCATTGACCTCGTAGCGGACAGTGATCGTACCGCCTGCATTCGCCGGAAAGGCATGCTTCAGCGCGTTGATGACCAGTTCGGTGACGATCAGCCCGAGGCTGACGGCCTTGGCCGAGAGCGCCGCGCCCTCGTCGCAGGCGACGCTCAGCGTGATCGGCCGCGTGTCGCCGATCATGGAGGCGGTAAGGCTGCGGCAAAGTTTTGACAGATACGGCCCGATCTCGATCAGGTCGCCCCGCCCGGCGACCCGCAGATGCTGCTGCACCGCCGCCACCGACATCACCCGCTGATGCGCGTCCTGCAGATGCTGGCGCGTCTCCTCGGAGGTGACGCTGCGCGACTTCAGCAGCAGGATGCTGGCGATCAGTTGCAGGCTGTTGGCGATGCGGTGCTGCATCTCCTGGATCAGCACCTCCTTCTGCCGCAGCAGCTCTTCGGTATGGCGCAGGAAGCTCGCCTTCTGGCGCTCGGCCGTCCGCCGCGCCGTGACGTCCTCCAGAGACAGCAGCAGGGATTTGTACGAGCCATGCGCGTAAAACACCTCACGGGCATTGAGCAGCATGATGCGGTGGCCGATGGCGGGGAATTCGTGCTCGATCTCGAAGCCGTCGATGGCGGTCTGATCGGGAATGATCTTCTCCAGCAGAAGCTGAAGCACCGGAATGTCCCAGGCCGCGCCGAGCGCCTCGAGCCGTTTGCCCTCGACGCTGTCGGGCGTCAGTTGAAAAGTCCGATAGAAGGACCGGCTGGCGACGACGACCCGCAGCCCCTCGTCAAGCACGAGCAGCGGCTCGCGCACCGTATCGACGATCGCACGCGCCAGGGTCCGGGAATCATCGATGTCACTGAACGCGAGAGCCAAGGGGGAAAGCCTTTCTAGGCAATACTCAACCTAGGCGTTACCTATGACAACGGCAAGACAATCCGTTCATCATTCGTGTCTGAACCGGGTGTTTCGCTCAGATCGCGGTAATCGCGGACAATTTCGCGGCTTTTGACGCGGGAACCCGCCTCGTCTAAACAGGACGGCAAAGGAAACGCCCTCCATGTCCCATAATAGTTTCGGCCATCTCTTCCGTGTCACCACCTGGGGCGAAAGCCACGGCCCCTCGATCGGCTGCGTCGTCGACGGCTGCCCGCCCGGCATCCCGCTGAACGAAGCCGACATCCAGCCCTATCTCGACAAACGCCGCCCCGGCCAGTCGCGCTTCACCACCCAGCGCCAGGAAGCGGACGCGGTGAAGATCCTCTCCGGAATCTTCGAGAATGCCGAAGGCGTGCAAGTGACGACGGGCACGCCGATCTCGCTGCTGATCGAGAACACCGATCAGCGCTCCAAGGATTACGGCGAGATCAAAGATAAATACCGGCCCGGCCACGCCGACTACACCTATATCGCCAAATACGGCATTCGCGACTATCGCGGCGGCGGCCGATCCTCGGCGCGTGAGACGGCGATGCGGGTGGCGGCGGGAGCGATCGCACGCAAGGTCGTGCCTGGCCTCAGCGTGCGCGGCGCGCTGGTGCAGCTCGGCACGCAGCATATCGACCGGGCGAACTGGAATTGGGACGAGGTCGAGCGCAACCCGTTCTTCTCGCCGGATCATGCCAGCGTGCAGGGCTGGGCGGCCTATCTGGACGGCGTGCGCAAGAGCGGGTCGTCCTGCGGCGCGGTGGTCGAGATCGTCGCCGAGGGCGTGCCGGCCGGGCTCGGCGCCCCGATCTACGCCAAGCTCGACCAGGATATCGCCAGCGCCTTGATGAGCATCAACGCAGTCAAGGGCGTCGAAATCGGCGCGGGGTTCGAAGCCGCCAGCTTGTCCGGCGAAGACAATGCCGACGAAATGCGCATTGGCCCCGACGGAAAACCTGCCTTCCTTTCGAACAATGCCGGCGGAATTTTGGGCGGCATCGCCACCGGGCAGCCGGTTATTGCGCGTTTTGCGGTAAAGCCCACATCATCGATCTTGACGCCGCGCCGGACAATCGACAGCCTTGGGGCTGAGACCGACATCGCCACCAAAGGGCGGCACGATCCTTGCGTCGGGATCAGGGCGGTGCCGGTCGGCGAGGCGATGGTGGCGATCGTTCTGGCCGATCATTACCTGCGCCATCGGGGGCAATGCGGATCGGTTTAGCGCGTGCGCTGGCGGATCGCTTGGGGGAGCGGGAGATCAGCCGATGCAGACCGATGCGCAAGTGCCCGAGTTCGTCGAACGGGGCTACCACCTTGCCTACGGCAAGGATGCCGGCGATTTCCGCTTCAACGTCATGGCGATCATCGCCATCCTGTCTTTCGGCATGTTCGCCGCCACCGGCTATGACGCGCTGGCGGCGGTCGGTGCGGCGACCGGGTGCGTCGCCTATTATTTCTATCCGCTGAAGGAGCGCAAGCCGCGCATCGGCGCCGGGCAGTACGGCATCTTCATCGATGGCTTCGGCCTGATCGCCTGGCGCGCCATCGGCGACATCCAGCTCGTCACCCACGCCTCCCGCTTCTCCGAAACCGATGAATTGCAGATCCGCCTGAAGACGCCGCTCGACAACGCGCTGCTGGTCGACTGGCGCCGCCTGCCGATCTGGCGCCTCTTGATGAAGCTGCCCTGGATGATGACCTACGACAATGTCGTCCGCATCCCGCTTCCGCCCTTCGCCTCCGCTCCGCAGGACATCCACTGGCAGTTCCAGCGGCTGTGGAAGTATTACCGCTGACGCCGGCGGCGGATTCCGCTCCCTCGCGGTCGCCCCGGATCGGGACTGTTCTCCTCCCCCACCCGTCACTATGGCCAAAATAGCGCAGACCGATAGGCAACAGGGGCGTTGCCGAAGTGTCACCCACTCGTGACTGGCATTTGTACAGGCGGCGCATGATACTCTCGTCAAGTGAGTTTATGGGTGGGATGAGGTCCCGAGATTGCATAAGTGGTTCGTTTCCAGTGAGGCGCCCGCAGGCGGCTCGACTGCCATGACAGCGCCATCCCGGTTTTGGACGGTCCTGATGCTCGGAGCCGCGCTGATCTGGCCGCAGGCCGATCCCGCCGCAGCCAGCGAGCAGAAGCGCATGGATGTGCTCGAACTTTTCACCAGCCAGGGCTGCTCCTCCTGTCCGCCCGCCGACCTCCTGCTCGGCAGCTACGCCAAGCGGCCCGATGTGCTGGCCCTCAGCTTCCCGGTCAGCTATTGGGACCATCTCGGCTGGAAGGACACGCTCGCCAAGGACAGCTACAACGACCGCCAGCGCTCCTATGCCGAGGCGCGCGGCGACCGCGAAATCTACACGCCGCAGCTCGTCGTCAACGGCATGGTGCACGCGGTCGGCAGCCAGCGCGGCGCGGTGGAGGCGGCGCTGAAGAAGAGCAGTCACGCGCTCGCCGAAAGCTGGGTCCCGGTGTCGATGAGCTATGCCGGCGGCTCGGTGCAGCTCGACGCCGGTGCGGCCCCCGCCGGCAGCCCCTATCGCTCCGGTACGCTGTGGCTCGCCTTCTACAGCGACAGCGTCACGGTGCCGATCGTCCGTGGCGAGAACAATGGCCGCGAGATCACCTACACCAATGTCGTGCGCCAGCTTTTGCCAGCCGGTCCCTGGAACGGACAGGCCGCGCGATACGACGTGAAGATCCCCCGCGCCCTGCCCTATGACGGCTGCGCGGCCCTGCTGCAATCCGACAAGACGCAGATGGTGATCGGAGCGGCCAAGATCACCTCGCCCGAGAAATGACGCACACGGACGATCTATACTGCGCCGATTCATTCGCGCTTCCTGCGTCAATATAAATCTGTATAAACTTGACAGTCCTGCGTGCCGCGAGCGCGTGACTCACGTAGTCTCGCGCCGGTGGACATTCGCGAGCGCTGAGGGTAATGGCTTATTGGCTTTTCAAAACCGAACCAGGCACTTGGTCCTGGGCCGATCAAGTAGGAAGAGGCGAAACGGGCGAGGAATGGAACGGGGTGCGCAATCACACCGCCAAGCTCAACATGCTGGCCATGACGATCGGCGAGCTGGGTTTCTTCTACCATTCGGTCGACGAGAAGAGCATTGTAGGCATTATCAAGATTATTTCTAAAGCGCATCCGGACTCTAAGGATGAGACGGGTACTTGGTTCTGCGTGGATGTCGCCGCGGTGATGGCATTGCCTGAGCCGGTGACGCTCGGTGAAATCAAGGCCGACCCTCGCCTCGGCGACATGGCCTTGGTGAAACAGTCGCGTCTGTCCGTACAGCCTGTAACTGAAGATGAATGGGAGATTATTTGCGAAATGGCTGGATTGAAAAAAGCGCCTAAGAGCGCCCCGACGAAGGCGGCTTCCGCCGCTAAGCCGGCTGCGAAAGCGGCTCCGAAGGCCGCCGCCAAAGAGGCGCCGAAACCTGCTGCGAAGACGGCCGCGAAGCCGGCGGCTAAGCCTGCCGCGAAGGCGCCCGCGAAAGCTGCGGCGGCTCCGAAGGCTGCTGCCAAGGCTGCGCCCAAGCCGGCGGCAAAGACGGCAGCAAAGACGGCAGCAAAGCCTGCGGCGAAGCCCGCTGCAAAGGCTGGCAAGAAGTAGGCTGCGTAGTTTCACGGACCAGCGTTTTAAGCTCTCCTTTACTCCGTGCGCATCCTATTGATCGCGCGAGGATCGCTTTAGTGCCGCAGGTCACCTCTCCCAAAAGGAGAAGCCGGAATGCGCCAGTATTCCGGGTGAGGGGCTTATTCTTCCGCGTAGGTGTTCTCCCCTCACGCCCACTTTCTCGGTGAGAAAGGGCGTGGTGAAGTCGGCTTGTGTCGAGCGGTTCCGCTCTGGCGTGTTTACGGGAAAGTCATGTCCTCGCTAAGGCGGGGATGGTCGGTGTTTTCCGTCCGCGAACGCGGCCAGAACCATGAGCGAGCGAAGTCCCTGCTGCATTGATCGGCATGGAACGCTTGAGGCTACGCTGTGGTGCGAGAGGCTGGGCCATGGTCCGCTTGGGCAGAATTTTTGCCGTCCTGCTGATGCTCTCGGCGGGCGAGTCTTTGTCGTCGCTTGCGGCCGAGATGGCGGCTCTCGACGTCAGCATCGATGAAGCGCGGCTGATCCGACTCGAAGCGGATGCGGCGCAGATCATCGTCGGCAATCCTGCCATCGCCGATGTGGCGGTGCAGAATCCGCGCCTGCTGGTCGTAACCGGCAAATCCTATGGCGCGACCAATTTGATCGCTCTCGACGGCGCGGGACAAGAGATCCTCGCCGCGCGTTTTGGCGTGCGCGAAGGCGATGCCCGGCAGGTCACCGTCTACAAGGGCACCGTCCGCCAATCCCTGCATTGCGCGCCGGACTGCCAGCGCGTGCTCTCGCTCGGCGACGACAAAGCCCAGTTCGACGCTCCCGCCGAAACGGTGGCAAAAAAATTCGGCGTGGTGAATTCGGCGATCGGAGGGAATTGAGCGCGGTTAGTTGGAATGACGTCTCCTCCTCATCGTCCCGGACGGCCGTCAGGCCGAGCCGGGACCCAATCATCTATCCGCGAGCGCTGCAGCAAGTGGAGAGGCGAGGGAGTCTCGGCTCTGACGGCCGTCCGGGGCGACGAATGGGGAGCACGCGGATCAATCACTTCGCTGACAGCAACCGCTCCACATAGGCCGGCACCACTTCGGTCGCCCGGCCGTGGATCGTTTCGTGGAAATAAGAGACGCCTTCGGACGGCTCCAGATTGAGTTCGACCGTATGCGCGCCCGCCGCCCGCGCCTCGGCGACGAAGCCGGCCGCCGGATAGACCGTCCCGCTCGTCCCCACCGAGACGAACAGATCGGCATCGCCCAGCGCCTGGTAGATCCGGTCCATGTGATAGGGCATCTCGCCGAACCAAACGACGTCCGGTCGCAGCGCGCCGACGGCAGCGCAAGCCTCGCAGCGGCTGCCGACCGTGAGCTCCGCTTCGCCCCAATCCGCGCGCTGACCGCAGGCATTGCACAGCATGCGCCCCAATTCGCCGTGCATGTGGATCAGCTTCCGGCTCCCCGCCGCCTCATGCAGCCGGTCGACATTCTGCGTGACCACCACCACCTCGCCGCCATGTTCCGCTTCGAGACGGGCGAGGGCCCGATGCGCGGCATTCGGCTGCACGCCGCGGTTCTGGGCCCGGCGCATATTGTAGAATTCGAGTACCAGCGCAGGGTTGCGGGCGAAGCCCTCTGGTGTGGCGACTTCGCGATAATCATATCTGGCCCAGACACCATCCTTGTCGCGGAAGGTGGAAATGCCGGATTCGGCGGACAATCCCGCTCCGGTCAGCACGACGATGTTACGAAATGCGGGCATGGTCGCTCGGCAATAGCTCAGCTCGACGAGTTCCAGATTAGCGGAGATTGGTGATGCCGAACAGTTTCGAAGCCTATGCCCATCTGGCGAGCAAGACCGCGCGCACCGGCTGGTACGCCGCCGTCGCGCGCATCATGGGGCGGCGCGTGGCCGAGCTGAGCTCCGGCGCGCCGCGCTTCCAGCCGACCCGGCCGACGCCCGGCGAAGGGGCGCTGTTCCGCGCGGCGCTCGCCCTGCAGCGGCGCGATGCGGAGAATGTCCGGCGCGGCCTCTACCCGGCCATGGAGGACGAGGAGTCGCTCTCCGGCCATATCGAAGCGCTGCGCCGCATGTTCGCCGACCTGCCCGCCTCCAACGAGCGCCGCCTTGCCGGCCGCGCCGAGGAAGCCGCCGCCCTGCCCGAAGCCGAGGGGCTGCCGGACTATTATGCCCGCAATTTCCACTACCAGACCGACGGCTATCTCAGCGAGGAATCGGCACGCATCTACGACATCCAGGTCGACACGCTGTTCATCGGCACGTCGGGCACGATGCGCCGCCAGGCCCTGCCGCCGATCGCCGCCTATGTGCACGGCAAGGACCAGCGCAATCTCGCCATGCTCGACGTCGCCTGCGGCACGGGCCGCTTCCTCGGTCAGGCCGCGCAGGCGTTCCCCGCCATGCCGATGACCGGCATCGATCTTTCCGCCGCCTATATCGACGCCGCCCGCGAACACCTCGCCGACCGCCGCACCATCACCTTGCAGCAAGGCAACGGCGAGGCGCTGCCGCTGCCCGACGCCAGCCAGGACATCGTAACCTCGATCTATCTCTATCACGAGCTGCCGGGCGAGGTCCGCCGCAAGGTCACGACGGAAATCCTGCGCGTGCTCAAGCCCGGCGGCATCTATGTGCTGGTCGATTCGTTGCAATGGGGCGACGAGCCGCGCTATGACGGGCTGCTGGAAGCCTTCCCCGAGCGCTTCCACGAGCCCTATTACGAACATTTCCTTGGCGACGATCTGGCCGCCTTGTTCGAGGCTTGCGGCTTCGAGCGCGTTGAAACGTCGCTGGCTTTTCTCTCCAAGGTCGTAGTAGGACGAAAGCCGATTTCGCCCACCGCCTGATCCGGAGAGACAATGCTACAATATGTTGCGCTGGCGGCGATCGCCGGCTTCTTCCTGCCGCTGCAGGGGCTGCTGAACGCGCGCGCCAGCGTCGTGCTCGGCGGTCCGCTGATCGGCACGCTGATCAATTTCGTCGGCGGCACGATCATGCTGGTGGTGCTGCTGCTGTTCACCCGCACGCCATGGCCGACCTCGGCGCAATTCGGCCAGATGCCGACGCTCGCCTGGTTCATGGGCCTCGCCGGCGTCTTCTTCGTCGGACAGGCGGCGGTGACGATGCCCAAGCTCGGCGCGGCGGCGATGATCGCCGTGGTGGTCGCCTCGCAGATGTTCGCCTCGATCCTCTTCGACCATTTCGGCATCCTGCAGCCGCCCCACCCAGTGACGCTGCAGAAGATCGCAGGCGCGATCCTGCTGCTGGCCGGCGTGTGGCTGATCCTGCGGCCGGGGCAGTGAGGCGCGGCGGGTAGAGGCGGTGCGGATGTGACTGGCCTCGGCTTGCATCCCTCCCGTCGTCCCGGGCGGCCGTCAGGCCGGACCGGGACCCAATCATATTTCCGCTATTGCTGCGGCAAGTGGCGAGGCGAGTAGGCCCCGGCTCTGGCGGCGGGGGCGACGGAATTAGAGTCGCGACGTTTGCAGAGGGTCTCTAAGGGAAGAAAGCTAAGGGGAGGGTTCGTGCCTCTCTGATAGGCAACACCCCCTCTCCCGAATTCTGACGCGCGCCGCCCTCCCACCACGGAAGAGGGGCGGAGCGCGTAGTCCCTATGCCGCCGATGCCAGGCCGCGAAGCACGTAGTGCAGGATGCCGCCATTGCGGAAATAGCTCATCTCGTCGAGCGTATCGATCCGGCAGAACAGCGGCACTTCCCGCTGCGAGCCGTCGGCGAAATCGATCTTCGCCGTCAGCCAGGCCTGCGGCTTGAGGTCGGTCAGCGAGATCGACACGCTCTCATTGCCGGTGATGCCGAGCGTCTGCCAGGACGTGCCCTCCTCGAAGACCAAGGGCAGCACGCCCATGCCGACGAGGTTGGAGCGGTGAATGCGCTCAAAGCTCTGGGCGATGACGGCGCGCACGCCGAGCAGCGTGGTGCCCTTGGCCGCCCAGTCGCGGCTGGAGCCGGTCCCATATTCCTTGCCGGCGAAGATCACCAGCGGCACGCCCTCGGCGCGGTAGCGCATGGCGGCCTCGTAAATCGGCAGTTCCTCGCCGTCCGGATAGTGGACGGTGACGCCGCCTTCCGTGCCCGGCACCATCTGGTTCTTGATGCGGATATTGGCGAAGGTGCCGCGCATCATGACTTCGTGGTTGCCGCGCCGCGCGCCATAGGAGTTGAAGTCGGTCACGGGCACGCCGTGTTCGATCAGATAGCGGCCGGCGGGGCCGGTGCGCGAGATCGAACCGGCCGGGCTTATGTGGTCGGTGGTGATCGAGTCGAGGAAGAGGCCGAGCACGCGGGCGCTTTCGATGTCGGCGATCGGGGCCGGCGCGCCTTCCAGGTGCTCGAAATAGGGCGGGTTCGCCACATAGGTCGAGCCATCCTGCCAGTCGTAGGTCAGGCCGAATTGCGAGGCGCCGAGAGCCTGCCAGCGCTCGTCGCCCTTGAACACGTCGCTGTAGCGGGTGGTGAACAATTGCGGCGTCACCGTCTCACGGATGATGTCGGCGACCTCCTGGCCGGTCGGCCAGATGTCCTTCAGGAACACCGGATTGCCGTCCTTGTCGGTGCCGAGCGGATCGAGCACGAGATTGACATGCATCGAGCCCGCCAGCGCGTAGGCGACGACCAGAGGCGGCGAGGCGAGATAGTTCGCCCGCACGTCCTGATTGACGCGGCCCTCGAAATTGCGGTTGCCCGAGAGCACGGCGGCGGCGACCAGATCGTGCTGGTTGATGGCCTTCGAGATCGGCTCGGGCAGCGGGCCCGAATTGCCGATGCAGGTGGTGCAGCCATAGCCGACGAGGTCGAAGCCGAGCGCGTCAAGATCGGATTGCAGGCCGGATTTGGTGAGGTAGTCGGTAACCACCTGGCTGCCCGGCGCGAGCGAGGTTTTCACCCACGGCTTGACCTTCAGCCCCTTCGCGTGCGCCTTGCGGGCGACGAGGCCGGCCGCGACCAGCACGTTCGGATTGGAGGTGTTGGTGCAGGAGGTGATCGCCGCGATCACCACATGGCCGTCGCTGAGCTTGTAATCGGCGCCTTCGACCTCGCCAGATTTCTCGAGCTGGATGGCGGCGCCGCCTTCGGCCGTCATGCGCGCTTCCTCGCTACCGGGCTTATAGCCGCGGATTTCGGCGAGCGCGGCTGTGAAACCCTCGGCGGCATTGGCGAGCGCGACGCGGTCCTGCGGACGTCGCGGACCGGCAAGGCTCGGCTCGACGCTTTCGAGATCGAGTTCCAGGGTATCGGTGAAATCAGGGTCGGGCGTCGTGTCGTCGCGCCACATTGCCTGCGCCTTGGCGTAAGCCTCGACCAGAGCGATACGGTGGGCGTCGCGGCCGGTCGCGCGCAGATAAGACAGCGTGTCCTTGTCGACGGGGAAGAAGCCGCAGGTCGCGCCATATTCCGGCGCCATGTTGCTGATGGTCGCCTGATCCTCCAGCGTCAGCCGTCCCAGGCCCGCGCCGAAGAAATCGACGAACTTGCCGACCACGCCCTTCTTGCGCAGCATCTGCGTGACGGTCAGCACGAGGTCCGTCGCGGTGACGCCTTCGCGCAGGCGGCCGGTCATGCGGAAGCCGATGACTTCGGGAATGACCATCGAGATCGGCTGGCCGAGCATCGCCGCCTCGGCCTCGATGCCGCCGACGCCCCAGCCCAGCACCGCAAGGCCGTTGACCATGGTGGTGTGGCTGTCCGTGCCCACGAGGGTGTCGGGGAATGCCTGCGTGACTTCGCCGTTCGGCCCCATCTGGGTCTTGGTCCAGACGGTCTGCGCCAGATATTCGAGATTGACCTGATGGCAGATGCCGGTGCCCGGCGGCACCACGCGGAAATTGTCGAACGCGCCCGCGCCCCAGCGCAGGAACTCGTAGCGCTCCTGGTTGCGGGCATATTCCATTTCGACATTGGTTTTGAACGCCATGCCGTTGCCGAAGGCGTCGACCATCACCGAATGGTCGATGACCAGATCGACCGGCACCAGCGGATTGATCTTGGCCGGATCGCCGCCCATCGCCTTCATCGCGTCACGCATGGCGGCGAGATCGACCACGGCGGGGACGCCGGTGAAATCCTGCATCAGCACGCGGGCGGGGCGGAAGGCGATCTCGCGCTCGGACTTGCGCTCGGCGAGCCAGGAAGCCATGGCGCGGATGTCGTCGGCTCGGACGGTTTGGCCGTCCTCGAAGCGCAGCAGATTTTCCAGCAGCACCTTCAGCGAGAAAGGAAGCCGCGAAATGCCCGTCAGCCCGTTCTTTTCCGCTTCCGGGAGGCTGAAATATTCGTATTGTCTGCCCTCCACCTCGAGGGTGCGGCGGCAGTTGAAGCTATCGGCGGAAATGATGTCTTTTGCGGTCACGGAAGCGCCTCCAGGTCAGTGCGCGGACAACCGGGGAGCGCCCCGCTGGTCTCCAAGGTCTCAGTGTCATATAGAGTTGGCAGCGCGATTCAGCTATATACATGAACGTTTTCTCACATGATAACGCATCCCGCCATACGACTCATCGTCAATGATCTTTCGGCGGCACGCGGGGCTCGGCGGATTTTCCGTGGCCTCAGCCTGGACGTCGGCGCCGGCGAAGCGCTGACGCTTACCGGGCCGAACGGCGTCGGCAAGACCACGCTCTTACGGACGCTGGCCGGGTTCATCCCGGCGGCGGAGGGAAGCGTGGCGCTGTCCGGCGGCGACGCGGAGAAAAGCGTTGGCGAACAGGCCCATTATATCGGCCACCTGAACGGCATCAAGCCGTCGCTCAGCGTATTGGAGAACCTGGAGTTCTTTGCCGAATTCTTGGGCGGCGCGCCGGATGCCGCTTTGGCGGTCGCGGATCGCCTGGGGCTTGGCGCGCTGGAGGATGTGCCCGCCGCCTATCTCTCGGCGGGGCAGAAGCGGCGGCTTGGGCTGGCGCGGCTGATCTGCGCGGCGCGGCCGCTCTGGCTGCTCGACGAGCCCGCCGTCTCGCTGGACGCCGCATCGCAGGCATTGCTCGGCGGCATGGTGGCGGAGCATCTGGCGGGCGGCGGCATCGTCATCGCCGCGACGCACACGCCGCTCGGCTGGGTGGAGAGCCGCAGCCTCGATCTTGGCCAGATGGCCGATGCCGCTCCGGCGGCCGCATGATGGGGCCGTTCCTCGCGCTCATCCGCCGCGACCTGCGCATCGCCCATCGCCAAGGCGGCGCGCTGGCGACCGCGCTCGGCTTCTATCTGGTCATCGTCGCGACCTTGCCGCTGGGCCTCGGGCCGGACCTCAATCTGCTGAGCCGCATCGCGCCGGGCGTGTTGTGGGTCGCGTTGCTGCTGTCATCGCTGCTCGCCGCCGACCGCATGTTCAACGACGATTACGAGGACGGCTCGCTCGAGGTGATCGCGCTCGGGCCGCTGCCGCTGGAACTGGTCGCCTTCGGCAAGGCCATCGCGCATTGGCTGAGCGTCGGCCTGCCGCTGGTGCTGCTCGCGCCGCTGCTGGCGCTATTGCTAAATATGGACGGCCGCGCCTATGTCCCGCTGATGCTGACGCTGCTCGCTGGCACGCCCGCCGTCAGCTTCCTAGCGGGCATCGGCGCCGCGCTGACGCTTGGGATGCGCAAGGGCGGGTTGCTGGTGCCCTTGCTGATCCTGCCGCTCTACGTGCCGATATTGATTTTCGGCGTCTCGGCAATTGACGCTGTCGTGACGGGGCCGGGCAGCTTCACCGCGCCGTTCTCGATCCTTTGCGCATTGACGCTGGCCTCGGCGGTACTGACCCCGCTCGCGACGGCGGCGGCGTTGCGGCTGAATTTGTCTTAAGATCGCGGCGCTTTATTCCCGCAGCCCGGCCTCGACATTATTTCCGTCCGGATCGATCACATAGGCGGCGTAATATCCCGCCTCGCCGCGCGGTCCGGGGGCGCCATTGTCCTTGCCGCCGGCGTCGAGTGCCGCCGCATGGAAGGCATTGACCGCCTCCCGGCTGTCGGCCTGAAAGCATAGATGCATCGGGCTCGCCGAAACCTGATGCGAGGCCGCCCAGAAATTGGGCCTCGCCGTCCCGATCCAGATGAATGGCATTGGCGTCCGGGCATCGCGCGCGACTAGAAATGATTGCTCGCCATTCCCGATCACCGCCAGCCTCAGCGCTCCGGCGCATGCCGTGTAAAAGCGCCGCGCCTTTGCCAGATCCTTCACCGCAAAGCCGATATGATCGAACATGTCTGTCTCCTCGCGTTTTCCGATCAGGGTTAACGCTGTTTAGCGAAAAAATGCTCCGCGCCACTCGCGAGTCGTCAGTCATCATGGAAATGCCATGCGGCCTGGGGGCCGTCCGGCTTGCAAACTCTCGCCGTATTGCGCAAATATGTTTGGCCATGCTCAGTTTCGCGACGCTCGCCAATCCCAGCTTTTTCATGCGGCTCACCGACCGCGTCCTGCCATGGCTCGCAGGCGTCTGGATCTTGCTGCTCGCGGCCGGACTCTACATGTCCTTCTTCGTCGCCCCAGCGGACTACCAGCAGGGCGAGACCGTGCGCATCATGTTCATCCATGTGCCCTTCGCCTGGCTGGCGATGTTCTGCTACATGATCATCGCCGTCTCGTCGATCGGCTCGCTGATCTGGCGCCACCCGCTCGCCGATGTCTCCGCCAAGGCCGCCGCCCCGATCGGCGCCGCCTTCACTCTGCTCGCGCTCGTCACCGGCAGCTTGTGGGGGAAGCCGATGTGGGGCGCCTATTGGGTCTGGGACGCGCGGCTGACTTCGGTACTGGTGCTCTTCTTCCTCTATCTCGGCCTGATCGCGCTGTGGGAGTCCATCGAGGACCCGTCCAGGGCCGGGCGCGCCGCCGCCATCCTCGCCATTGTCGGCGTCGTCAATATTCCGATCATCAAATTCTCGGTCGATTGGTGGAACACGCTGCACCAGCCCGCGAGCGTCATGCGCGCCGGAGGCCCGACCATTCATCCGACCATTCTCTGGCCGCTGCTGGTTATGGCGGTTGCCTTCAGCCTGATGTTTCTCTGGCTGCATTTGAAGGCGATGCGCGCAGAAATTCTGCGGCGGCGCGTCGAGACGATGATGATGACCCGCGTCAGCAGCGCGGTGGCACTCAAAGCCGCCGAATAGGAGGTTTTATGGATATGGGACCGCACGCGACTTTCATCTGGACCGCCTATGGCCTCAGCGCCACCGTGGTCAGCGCGCTGATCTTGCGGGCGATGCTCGACGAGCGGCGCCAGCGGCGGGCGTTGGCCCGGCTTGAAGCGCAGGGCATCCGGCGGCGCTCGGACGTCGCCCAAGAGCGGCGCGGATGAGCATCGAGCTTCCCGCGCAGCGCAGGTTCAGAGGCGGCTATCTGCTGCCTCTCGCCATTTTCGCGATCATGGCAGTGCTGTTCTACGCCGCCTTGCATTCGGGCGATCCGTCGCGCCTTCCCTCGGCCCTGATCGGCAAGCCGGTGCCGCAATTCTCCCTGCCGCCGATCGAGAATGTCGCCGATACCGGCAAAGCCACCCCCGGCTTCGCCACCGCCGACCTGGCCAATGGCGAGGTCAGCGTGGTGACGGTCTGGGCTTCCTGGTGCGCCCCTTGCGTCGAGGAAAATCCGAACCTGATCGCGCTGAAAGCGCAAGGGATGCGGCTGATCGGCATCAACTATAAGGACGACCCGGCGGCGGCGCGGCGCTTCCTGACGCGCTACGGCAACCCGTTCGACGCCATCGGGGCCGACACGACCGGCCGCGTCGCCATCGACTGGGGCGTCTACGGCGTCCCCGAGACTTATGTCGTCGACGGTCGTGGCCAGATCGTCCACAAGGTGGTCGGCCCGCTCGGCGCGGAGGTCATCAAATCCCAATTGCTCCCCGCCGTCGCCAAGGCGAAGGCGGACGCAAAGGGATGAAGACCGAGTGAGGCTCTGCCGAGATCGCTCAGCCGAGTTCTTGCGCGAGTCCGATGAAAAGCCTTTCAGGCCCTTCGATATCGCAGAGCCGGTAGGCATCCTTGTATTGTACGGCCTCGCCGAAGAGCTGCGCGCACTTTCCTTGCGGAACCGTTCGAGCGTCGCCGTGCCGTTCGGAGCTCCCGCGAAGCCAGCGAAAATAAAAGGGCGGCCCGAAGGCCGCCCAGTCTGTCTGCGTTAAGGAAAACTACGCGCTGTAATACATGTCGAATTCGATCGGGTGCGGCATCATCCGGTAGCGATCGGCCTCTTCCTTCTTCAGGTCGATATAGGCGCCGATCTGGTCGTTGGTGAACACGCCGCCCTTGGTCAGATATTCGTGGTCGGCCTCAAGGCTCTCCAGCGCCTCGGTCAGCGAACCGCAAACGGTCGGGATGTTCTTCAGCTCTTCCGGCGGCAGATCGTACAGGTTCTTGTCGATCGCCTCGCCCGGATGGATGCGGCTGGTGATGCCGTCGAGGCCGGCCATCAGCATCGCGGCGAAAGCCAGATAGGGATTGGCGGTCGGATCGGGGAAGCGGACTTCCACGCGCTTGGCCTTCGGGCTCGACACGACCGGGATGCGGCAGGACGCCGAACGGTTGCGCGAGGAATAGGCGCGCAGCACCGGCGCCTCATAGCCCGGCACCAGACGCTTGTAAGAGTTGGTGGTCGGGTTGGTGAAGGCGTTGATCGACTTGGCATGCTTCAGGATGCCGCCGATATAGAACAGGCAGGTCTCGGACAGGTCGGCATAGAGATTGCCGGCGAAAACCGGGCTGTCGCCCTTCCAGATCGACTGATGGCAATGCATGCCCGAGCCGTTGTCGCCGAACACCGGCTTCGGCATGAAGGTGGCCGTCTTGCCGTAGTTCTGCGCGACCATATGCACGACGTACTTATAGATCTGCATATTGTCGGCCATGCGGGTCATCGGGCCGAACTTGACGCCGAGTTCGTGCTGGGCCGAGGCCACTTCATGGTGATGCTTCTCGGTGTGCACGCCCATCTCGGACATGACGGAGAGCATCTCGGAGCGGATGTCCTGGGCGCTGTCGATCGGCGGGACGGGGAAGTAGCCGCCCTTGGTGCGCGGGCGGTGGCCCAGGTTGCCCATCTCATATTCGGTGCCGGTATTGGTCGGCAGTTCCGAAGAATCGAGGCGGAAGCCGCAATTATACGGATCGGACGAGAAGCGCACGTCGTCGAAGATGAAGAATTCGGCTTCCGGGCCGAAGAAGATCTTGTCGCCGATGCCGGTCTCTTTCAGATAGGCTTCGGCCTTGCGGGCGATGCCGCGCGGATCGCGCTCATAGCGCTCGCCGGTCAGGGGCTCGAGAATATCGCAGAAGATCGCCATGGTGGACTGGGCGAAGAAAGGGTCCATATGGGCGGTTTCGGTGTCGGGCATCAAGGTCATGTCGGACTCGTTGATGGCCTTCCAGCCGGCGATCGAGGAGCCGTCGAACATGATGCCTTCGGCGAAGGCGCCTTCGTCCATCTCGGCGGCTTCCATCGTCACGTGCTGCATCTTGCCGCGCGGATCGGTGAAGCGCAGATCGACGAATTTGACGTCCTGATCCTTAATCTTCTGAATGATTTCTGTAGCGCTAGTCATTATCGTCCCTCGTACACAGTTTTCTTGTCAGTTTAGCTCAAAACTTCAGCTAGATGTCCCAATCCGCCAAATGCGGATGACACGAAAACCTCGTCCGTTTAACGTGCTCTCGCGATGGTCTCTTGAGCTTCAGCTAGGACTTAGGTTGATCAGATCGCGTCCACGCCGGTCTCGCCCGTCCGAATGCGGATCGCGTCTTCAATTGCATAGACGAAGATCTTGCCGTCACCGATGCGGCCTGTTTTCGCAGCCGTCTGAATGGTTTCGATGGCTTTTTCCACCATGTCGTCAGCCAGGACAATCTCGATTTTGACCTTGGGCAGAAAATCGACAACATATTCCGCGCCGCGGTAGAGTTCGGTGTGGCCCTTCTGCCGGCCGAAACCTTTGGCCTCCGTCACCGTTATGCCCTGCAAACCGATCTCCTGGAGGGCTTCCTTCACCTCATCAAGCTTGAACGGCTTAATGATGGCTTCCACTTTTTTCATTTCGGCGTGTCCTCCCGGGTGAATAGGGATAGAGCGACATTGCGCGTCTAGTAGCATTCTTTGTGCCAAATTTCAGCAATGGGGCCGAATGCCGGATTCTCCAGCGCGGCACGCGGGCGGCCAAGCCACAATGTGTGAGCAAGAGGCAAAAAGATGCTTAATTGTTGGGCGAAAACCTAAAAAATAGGCAATCGCGGGGTTGTGCGCTAAATCACCGCACACGCCATTGTCGCCACAAACCAACACGGAATCGGAAACGAACTTCGTCCAAGCATTTTCTACACCTCGCCGTAAATTTCAGCTAAATTGCCCCCCGATACCTCTCCTGACGGCGCGCATTAGCAATCGGTAGGCACTCCTTGCTCGAACTTCTTACTGCGGACGAGATGAGCCGCGCTGAACAGATTACGATGGCCAGCGGCACGCCGAGCCTGACCTTGATGGAAGCTGCGGGCCGGGGCGTCACCGAGGAGGTCGTCCGGCGTTTTCCCAGAGGCAGCAAGGTGATCGTGCTGTGCGGGCCGGGCAAGAATGGCGGCGACGGTTTCGTGTGCGCGCGCAACCTGCGCGAGCGGGGCTATCAGGTCCGGGTGGCGCTGTTCTGCAAGCTCGACGAGCTGGGGCCGGACGCCAAGGAGATGGCGCGGCGGTGGGACGAGACCATCGAGCCGATGACCGCGCGCTCCCTCGAAGGCTCCGAAGTCATTGTCGACGCCGTCTGGGGCTCCGGTCTGAAAGGGCCGGTAAACGGCATCGTCGGCCAGTTGATCGAGCAGGCGACCGAGCGCGAAATGCCTGTCGTCGCCGTCGATGTACCGACCGGCATCGATCTCACCTACGGCAATGTGCATGGGGTCGCGTTCAAGGCGGTCTCCACCGTCACGTTCTTCCGCCGCAAGACCGGCCATGTGCTGCTACCGGGCAAGCGCTATTGCGGCGATGTGCGGGCCATCGACATTGGCATCCCGAATGCGGTTCTCGCCGAAATCGTGCCGCAAACCTTTCTCAATGAGCCCGATTTTTGGCTGCGCTACTTCCCGCGCCTGAAGAGCGACGGGCATAAATATGATCGCGGCCACGCCGTGGTGGTCTCCGGTCCGATGGAGAGCACGGGCGCGGCGCGGCTGGCGGCGCGGGCCTCGCTCCGGGTGGGTGCCGGGCTGGTATCGGTCGCGACCTCGAAGGCGGCTTTCTACATCAACGCGGCGCAACTCACCTCGATCATGGTCTCGGCCTTCGAGGGCGCCGGCGGGCTGGCGGAAATCCTGCATAGCGATCCGCGCCGCAACGCCGTGCTGATCGGCCCCGGCGCCGGGGCGACGCCCGAGACGCGCGAGAATGTGGCCGCCGTGCTGTCCAGCGACGCGACCACGGTGATCGACGCGGAGGGCCTGACAGCGTTCAGCGACAATCCGCAAGAGCTGTTCGGCCTGATCCAGCAGCGCACCGCCCCGACCATCCTGACGCCTCACAAGGGCGAGTTCGACCGGATCTTCCCCGAGCTCGGCAATGCGGAGTCGAAACTGGAGCAGGCCAAGCGCGCCGCCGAGATTTCCGGCGCCGTGGTGGTGTTCAAGGGCCCGGACACGGTGGTTTCCGCCCCGGATGGGCTTTCCGCCATCTCCGAGAATTCGCCGCCCTGGCTCGCGACCGCCGGCACCGGCGACGTGCTGGCCGGGCTGATTGTCGGCCTGTGCGCACAGGGCATGTCGCCGCTGGATGCGGCGGTGGCGGGGGTGTGGATCCACTCCGATCTGGCGCGGACTTACGGTCCCGGCCTGATCGCCGAAGACATGGCGGAAATGCTGCCCGCCCTGCTCCAGCGCATGAACAAGATGGCCAAACTGTTCTAGCCTGCGGACTACGTGAAAAGCGGCGGCCTCATCCGCCACGCGCGCCCGGTCTTCTCTGACGCGAGCTGCGATCTTCCGCTCCTGCCAGCCCAAGCAAAAGGCTGGCGCGGGGCCAGCCTTTTCATCATCTCCGAAGGTTGCGGGCAAGCTAGCCAATGGCGGCCACCTCGCTGCCCTCCTCCTCATCGCCCGATCCGGTCATCCGAATGCCGATATACCGGATCTTGCCCGCGATCTTGGCCTTCTGCACGCCGAGATCGGTGAGCTGGCGGCTGAAGATCGGCAGGCCGACGGGCTGGCGGCCGCTCTGCTCGCACCATTCGCAATAATTGTCGTAGAGCGCGAGGGCGGTGACGCTCGCTCCGTCATCCTGGCGGATGCGGTCGCCGAAATAGGCCTCGATGTCGCTCTTGGGCGCGCCGAGCTGAGCCGGCTGCTGCTGCGGCTGGTGCTGCTGCGGCAACTGATAGGCCGGCGGGATGATCTCCACCACCTTGACCGGCTCGGGCAGCGGACGGCGGGGGCCTTCATTGATGCGCCAGGTGCTGGTCGAGACATAGAGGCCGAGGCTGGAGCCGAGTTCCACCAGCAGGGTGACGAGGATGGTCAGCGCCACTTCGACATGGGCGATGTCGAGGCCCGACAGCGTCGAGATGATCGCGGCCTGCGGATCGGCGACCTTCACCGCCGCGCGCCCGTCCATGGTGCCGAGCTTGCCGCGGATCTCCTCGGCCTGCTTCTGCAGCACGTCATCCTTCTTGGCGGCGGCGAGTTCGGCCTGCAGCTTGTGATAGGACTCGCAGAACTCGCGGCTCTCTTTCACCGTAGCGTTGACGCAGGCTTCCGATGTCGTCCAGCGCACATTCTGCTTGGCCGCATCGATCTCGGCTTCGACCATGCCGACCGAGCGGTGCTTGTCCAGCCAGGCCTGCTGCTGGGTAATCTGGTGCAATTGCCCCCGCAGATCTTCGTATTTCTCCGCCTGGATGGTGCGGCCGCCCGTGGTGTCGGACCGGTTCAGCGCGGCAAAGCCGAGCGCCGAGGTCAGCGCATAGAGAATGCACACGGCCCACAGCGCCGCGCCGCCGAGAGCCTGCGACCAGTTGCGGTTGCGCCAGGCGGCGAAGATAAAGAACGGCAGCAGCGCCTTGAGCCCGTCGGCCGCAATGCTGGCCGCGCCGAACACATGCGAGTCGAACTGCGTCTTGCCGAGGCTATAGCCGAATTGCCAATTCATAGCGGCGGAAACGGCCAGCAGCATCAGAGCCGCCGCACATCCGAATGCGCCAAATACATGCCTCATAACTGCCCCCTTAAATCTGTCCTGGCCGCTTCCCCGCGGCTGTCGGCAATCTCAAGGGGCCTCCGGCATGACTCCCCGGCGGCGCGCGCGGGCGGCGCAGCCAGGCGACTCGCAAAGAGCCGTCCCATCCAGACAGGCCGGACAGGCTGTACAATCACAAAAATGGCCGTAATCCGCGACCCGATCAGCTCGAAAGCTGTGCGATCCGTCCCCACGGACCGGACCGGTTCCCGCCGCCACTCCACCGCAAGGAGCGACCGGGCACCAATCCCCGCATCGGGAAGCGAAATTCTGGCCCCCTCAGCGATAGATCTACCTGATTCGAAAGCCTAAACGAAAACTTAACGTGCAGCCACCAGGGGTGGTAGCGCCGGTGGAGAAAGTGACTCCATCTTGTGCATTTTTTGGGGCTAAACTGTTAATAACGATCAACGAAACGCCCCAGGATCTGGTAAGATTAGTCATTCCGGCACATCAGAATGTGGGAGGATGCTCTTGCGTCCTCCGGAGGATGGACCACCTTTCCAACGGCCATGGAAAAGGAGCCCGTATGCGTCGCTTCATTTTAGCCGCCTTGATCCTGGCGGCTGTCATCGTCTTCCTCTCGCCTAAACCCCGCCCGGCATTGTCACCCGCCGACCGCATCGCGGTTTCGATCCGCGAGGCCAAGCAAAGCCTGCCCTATTCCATACCGCCCCGCAGCACGCCGCCGCAGCCCGTCCAGGCCGCGGTGGTGACGGTCGAGCCCGTCGCGGCGCCGGAGAGCGCCCCCGCCGCCCCGGCTCCGGCAGCGGAACCGGCCGGGCAGCAAGCGGCCGAGACGCCCGCCGCGACCGAAGTGGAAGCGCCGGCGCATGCGCTCTCCTCCGCTAAGGTGGCCGCGCTCGACGCCGCCCGCGCCGACCCGCCGGTCGCGACAGGCGATCTGGCGTCGGCCGCGCAGCGCGAGTTGACCCGGCTCGGCTGCTACCGGGCAGGCGTCGACGGCGTCTGGGGTCCGCGCAGCCGCGCGGCGGCGAAGGTGTTCAGCGACCGCGCCAATGGCGACTGGGACGCGACGCCCAGCCGCGAATTGATCTCCGCCCTGCGCGCCGCTCCTGACGGGTTCTGCAAGGGCGCCGTGGCAGCCGCAAGGAAAGACGCCAAGCCCGCCAAGGCTCCGGAGCCGGGCGGCGATAGCGAGGCCTCCTATCTGCCGCCTTGGATGCGCGGCGGAAAGGTCGCCAGCAACGAGGCGGGCACGACCGACTCCGACGGCCGGCCGGTAATTTCCGACGCCGTCCGGACCGAGCGCCGCCCCCGCGCCCGCGCCGAACGCCGCCGCTCCGGCGAGCGCCGCGCCGCCGCCCAGCGTCCGCAGCGAGCGAGGTCAAACAATTGGTGGCAAGGCCCCGAAGGCTGGCGGTGGTGACGTCGGGCCGTTGAGGCGAGACGCCGCAGCCGCGGGCAACAGCCGCCTGGCCCCGGCGAAGCCTCCGTTCTTGATGAAAAAACCGTGAGCTTTAGCGCTGCCCGTACGGTCCGCCTTAGCCCCTGAAGCGGCAATCTAAACCTTTGATTGCGCCACCCCATCCGCTATAAGACAGCGCACAGTTTTTAAGCTCAGGCCGCCCGGCCCTTTCCCGAAAAAGCCGTCGGCTACCCACCCAAACCTCATCCGAGGGGAATGAAATGCGCGTTTATTACGATAGGGATGCCGATCTCAACCTCATCAAGGGCAAGAAAATTGCCGTTGTCGGCTATGGCTCGCAGGGTCATGCGCATGTGCTCAACCTGCGCGATAGCGGCGTCGCCGACGTCGTCGTTGCCCTGCGCGAAGGCTCCGGCTCCGCCAAGAAGGCGCAGGCCGAGGGCCTGAAGGTGATGAGCGTCGCCGAGGCCGGCGCCTGGGCCGATGTGGTCATGATGCTGACGCCCGACGAATTGCAGGGCGAGATCTACCGCGACCATCTGCAAAAGACCATGAAGGACGGCTCGGCCCTGCTGTTCGCGCACGGCCTGAACATCCATTTCAACCTGATCGAGCCGCGCTCCGGCATCGACATCGCCATGGTGGCCCCCAAGGGCCCCGGCCACACGGTGCGTTCCGAATATAAGCGCGGCGCGGGCGTGCCCTGCCTGATCGCCATCGCCAACGACGCCAGCGGCAATGCGCATGAAATCGCGCTCTCCTACGCGACCGCCATCGGCGGCGGCCGCGCCGGCATCATCGAGACCAGCTTCAAGGAAGAGGTCGAGACCGATCTGTTCGGCGAGCAGACCGTGCTTTGCGGCGGCGTCGTGGAGCTGATGCGGGCCGGGTTCGAAACGCTGGTCGAAGCCGGCTATGCGCCGGAAATGGCCTATTTCGAATGCGTGCACGAGATGAAGCTGATCGTCGACCTGATCTACGAGGGCGGCATCGCGAATATGAACTATTCGATCTCCAACACGGCCGAATATGGCGAATACGTCACCGGCCCGCGCATCGTCAACGCCGAGACCAAGGCGCGCATGAAGGAGGTGCTGGACGACATCCAGACCGGCCGCTTCACCCGCGACTGGATGCTGGAGAACCGCGTCAACCAGACCAGCTTCAAGGCCATGCGCGCCAAGGTCGCCGCCCATCCGATCGAGGAGACCGGCAAAAAGCTGCGCGGCATGATGCCCTGGATCGCCGAGCGCGCCCTGGTCGACAAGTCCAAGAACTAAGGCGTTCGGCCCGGACTCTTCCGACTTACAAAAACGTCGCCCCGGCCGTAGAGCCGGGGCGACGGAGGGATATGGCCCTGCGGCGGGTTCGCTCACAGCCGGGGATAGTCGGCGCGGTGTCTGGCATTGCGCCTCGCATGTGATATAAGCCGCTGATGGCCATTACACTTCACAGGGGCGATCTTCCCGACGGGCTGAGCTTCGGCGACATCGTTGCCGTGGACAGCGAGACCATGGGCCTCGACCCGCATCGCGACCGGCTCTGCCTGGTGCAGCTCTCCAGCGGCGACGGCGATGCGCATCTGGTCCAGTTCGGTCACACCTTCGACGCGCCGAACCTGGTCAAGCTGCTCGCCGATCCGGCCGTGACGAAGCTGTTCCACTATGGCCGCTTCGACATCGCCATGTTCTACCAGCATCTCGGCGTGCTGACCGAGCCGGTCTATTGCACCAAGATCGCCTCGAAGCTAACCCGCACCTATACCGACCGCCACGGCCTGCGCGATCTCTGCCGCGAACTGCTCGGCGTCGAGATCTCCAAGCAGCAGCAGACTTCGGATTGGGGCGCGCCCCTGCTCACCGACGAGCAATTGGCCTATGCCGCCTCGGACGTGCTGCATCTGCACCGGCTGAAGACCATTTTCGACGGCCTGATCGACCGCGAAGGCCGCCGCGACATCGCCGACGCCGCCTTCCGCTTCCTGCCGACCCGCGCCAAGCTCGATCTGCTCGGCTGGGACACGGAAGAGATTTACGCGCATTAGCGCGGGGCCAAACGGGCCGCGTTGCGGTAGCTGCGGCGCGGACGGAATTCCGTGCAGCGATTTCCACCTGACATTCTTATGCGACGGGGACGGAGTTTCCGGCCAGGAAGACGCGCGGACGCCCTAGAACTGCCGCGACGCGCGGCGTAGACCGCACGAGGCTCGCCAGCCAGAGCGTCGACCTGAATGTCGGATGGAATGGTGGGCGCACAAGGATTCGAACCTTGGACCCGCTGATTAAGAGTCAGCTGCTCTACCAACTGAGCTATGCGCCCTGAGATGGGCTCGGTGGGCGAGCCATCACAGTCCGCGCCGCATGGGCAGCGGAATTGGGCTAAGGGGTAACATGCTTCTTCGGGAAAATCCAACTCCCTTTTCGGCGGAGGGAGGCGGTCAGCGATATTTCTTTCGGATCCCTCCGATCCGCCACAGCTGCCGTCAGAACCTTAAGATTTGATCCGCAGCACTTGGCCCGCCACCACCAGTTCGACGCTGTCCACCGCCTCGGCCACCGCCTGATTCAAGCGCCCCTGCTCGTCGCGGAAAGCGCGGCCGAGCGGGGTTTCCGGCACAAGACCAAGGCCGATTTCGTTCGACACCAGTACCAGTGCCGGCCGCGACGCCGTAACCGCGCGGCAGAGTTCCGCCGTCGCCTCGCGGACGTCCCGGCCTGCGCCGAACAGGTTCGACAGCCACAAGGTCAGGCAATCGACGACGCAGACGGCCTCGCGCGAGGCAACCGAGCGGATCGCGCCGGCAAGATCCAGCGGCGCCTCGATGGTCGTCCAGGCGCCGCCGCGCTCGTCCTTGTGCCGGGCGATGCGGTCGGCCATCTCGACGTCCAGCGCCTCGGCGGTCGCGATGTAATAGCGCTCGGCAAAGCCCTCGCCGATCGCCAGCGCACGGCGGGTCTTGCCCGAACGCGCGCCGCCGAGGACCAGGGTCGACCGCACTGTCACGGCGTCATCGCGAGCGTCAGGGCGGCGAGCGCGGCAAGCCGGGCGGTCACGGCGGAAGCGCCGAGCACATCGCCGGTGAAGCCGCCGAGGAAATACCAGGCCAGCAGCACGACCGACCCGGCGCCCAGCAGGGCTCCCACGATCAGCGCCACCGCCAGCGTGCCGAGCAGCAGCACTGGGATGACGATGGCGAGCGCGATGCCGCCGAGCAGCGCGCCCTGCCGCAGTGTCCCCATCGACGCGCCGAGTCCGTCGGACCGGGCTGGATCGAGATAGGCGACCGGCAGCGCGATGGCGCCGCGCGCCACGGTTTCGGCCGCGATCATCGCGGCCATGACGGCGGCGAGGCCGGCATAATGCTGCAGGCTGACCAGGAACGACGCTTGCAGGCCGAGCGCCAGCATCAGCGCCAGGGCGCCGAACGTGCCGATGCGGCTGTCGCGCATGATCTCGAGCTTCTCCTCGCGCTCATAGCCGCCGCCGAGGCCATCCCAGAAATCGCTGAGGCCGTCCTCGTGAAAGCCGCCGCCGGCAATCAGCGCGGCGGTCATGGCCAGGAGGGCGGCGGCTGTTGCGGAGAAGCCCGCCGAGACGCTGAGCCAGAGCACGATGGCCGCAGGAATCCCGATCAGCGCGCCGGCGAGCGGATAGGCCCAGAAGGCGGAGCCGATGGTCGCCGCCGAACGGGTCGGGAAACGGGGCAGCGGATATCTTGTGAGAAGGCCGATGGCGAGGCCGAGTTCCTCGGCGCGGCGGCGGGCAGGTCCAGCAAGAGGGCCGCTCATGACGCGACATGATCCCGATTGGCGACGCGCGCTTCGGCGAAGGTCGCCATCTCATTATGGGCGGCGGCGGCGGCGCGGATCAGCGCGATGGCGAGCGTCGCGCCGGTGCCTTCGCCGAGCCGCATGCCGAGATCGATGAGCGGCGGCAGTCCGAGGGCTTGCAGCAGCCGGATATGGGCGGGCTCGGCGGAGCGGTGGCCGGCGAGGCAATGGGCAAGGATGGCCGGATTCTGCCGGAACAGCGGAGCGAGGCTTGCGGTCATTACGTAGCCGTCGAGCACCACCGGAATGAGCGCATGGCGGGCCGCGACCACCGCCCCGGCGATGGCCGCGGTTTCGCGTCCGCCGAAATGGCGCATGATTTCAAGCGCGTCCAGGCCGGTCGCGGCGTGCAGAGCCAGCGCCTCGTCGATCACCGCCGCCTTATGCAAAACACCTTCGCTCGAAAGCCCAGTGCCCGGTCCCGCCCAGTCGGCGCCGGTGCCGCCCAGCGAGCGGGCGGCCAGCGCAGCGGCAATGGTCGTATTGCCGATGCCCATTTCGCCGAAGGCCAGGATGTCGGCACGCCCGCGCACGGCGTCCGCCCCCGCATTCAACGCCTCCAGCAGCTCGGCCTCACTCATCGCGGGGCCACGCGAAATATCCCCGGTCGGCCGTTCAAGTGCCAGCGGTACAACGGAAAATTCGACCGCGCAGGCTTTGGCGATGGCGTTGATCGCCGCCCCGCCACGCGCGAAATTGGCAATCATCTGCTCCGTCACATCGGCCGGATAGGGGCTGACGCCGCGCTCCGTCACGCCGTGATTTCCCGCGAACACGATCACCCTGGCCGATGCCGCGCGCGGCTCGGGCGCCTCTCCCCAGCCGGCGAGAAAGACGGCGATCTCCTCCAGGCGGCCGAGCGATCCGGCCGGTTTCGTCAGCTCGGTCTGCCGGCGGCGGGCGGTCTCGCGCCAGGCTTCGTTGGCGGGTGGAAGGTCGTGCAACGCATCGGAAAAAGCGGCCAAGCTTGGGTACATCGATGATCACCGCATCAAGGTTAGTCGAACGGGCGAGAGCATAGCGTGTCGCTGCGCGATTGACAGATCAAAACGTCACTCCTACAAACGCCAAACCGGTTGCCCATCAAGCGCAAAGCGCTGGGCATGAAAAGGGAACGCGGATCAGGATCACCCCATCCGGGGGTCCAAAACCGCGGCCGCCCCCGCGACTGTGTGCAGCGAGCGTTTTTTCCGGAATGCCACTGGTTTGAGGCCGAAAGGCTAAGGCTGGGAAGGCGGATGAACGCTGTGACCTGCGAGCCAGGAGACCTGCCGGTCTGTGAGAGAACGTGTTCGGACGGGGTGTTCCGCAGCGCGCTTTCGCGGCCCGGTTTGGCTGCGGTCGTCGCCGATGGGCGCCTCCTTTTGGGAGCTCCGCAATCATGCCTATGTTGCATTGCCGCCACGGCGGGACAGCCATCCGGGCGGAGGCGCCGCGCTCATGACCGGCCGTATCCCCACCACCATCATCACCGGCTTTCTCGGCGCCGGGAAGACCACCCTCATCCGCCATCTGCTCGGCAATACCAACGGGCGGCGCATCGCGCTGATCGTCAATGAGTTCGGCGATGTCGGCGTCGACCGCGATCTGCTGACCGATTGCGGCGAGGAGGCCTGTCGCCCGGAGGACGTGGTCGAGCTGGCGAATGGCTGCATCTGCTGCACCGTCGCCGATGATTTCATTCCGACCATGACCATGCTGCTCGCCCGCAATCCCGCGCCGGACCATATCGTCATCGAAACCTCGGGGCTCGCACTGCCGCAGCCGCTGGTGCGGGCGTTCAACTGGCCGGAAGTGCGCGCGAAAGTGACCGTGGACGGCGTCGTCACGGTGATCGATGCGCGCGCCGTCGCCGACGGGCGCTTTGCCGAGGACGAAGCCGCCATCGCCACGCTGCGCGAGATCGACCCCAATCTGGATCACGACAGCCCGCTGCACGAGCTGTTCGAGGATCAGCTTTCCTGCGCGGACCTCATCATTCTCAACAAGACCGACCTCGTGGACGCCGACGAACTCGCGCGCGTGACGCAGATCGTCAGCGAGGAAAAGCGCCCCGCCGCGCAGATCGTGCGCTCGGTGCGCGGTCGGCTGTCGTCCGACGTGCTGATCGGGCTCGGCATCGGGGCCGAGGACGATGCGGCGAACCGGCTGTCGCATCATGAGCAGGAAGGCGAGGCGGAGCACGATCACGACGATTTCGAGAGTTTCGTCGTGGCGATGCCGCCGATCGCCGATCCGCGTGGGCTATCGGACAAGCTGATCGAGGCGGCGGGCGAATTGGCCATTCTGCGCGCGAAAGGCTTCATATCCGTCGAGAACAAGCCGATGCGGCTGGCGGTGCAGAGCGTCGGCTCACGCGTCGACAGCTATTTCGACCGGCCGCTGCGCGAAGGCGAGCGCGGCAAGGGCCATCTGGTCATCATCGGGCTGAAGGGGCTCGATCGGCAGGCCATCGCGGACAAGCTCGGAGGCGTCGTTCATTGAGCCTCGCCCCTCCGGCGGACGCGCCTGTCAGCTCAGTGCCGACACCGTGCATCAACGTCTGCAAGATCGACGAGCCGTCCGGCTTTTGCCTCGGCTGCGCCCGCAGCAAGGACGAGATCGGCGCGTGGCAAAATGCCGGCGCGGATTATAAGCGCGCGGTCTGGGCGATGTTGCCGCCGCGCCGGGCGGGCCTGCGGCTGACGGCGTACCGGCTGCCATGGTCGCCAGACGAGATCGCCGGGATGATCGAGCGGACGCTGCGGCGGCGCTGGGGGCGATGGACGCTCGGCATCGAGGGCGCGTCGGCGAGTTTCGAGATCGGGCCGCAGGAGGATGCGGACATCGTGAGCGGCGCCGGCGCGGTGACCGCGATCACGGCGCGCGGCGCGCTGCGGCTGGTCCGGCATGAGAAGGTGATCGCCCTCGCGTATGGCAACGCCGCCGATGCCTGCGGGCCGGAGGCGATCGCGCTGGTGATGCCGCGCGGACGGCTGGATTTACGACGCGGGGACGTGGTGCAGAGCGTCGGGCCGGACACGGCGTCGGTCTGCGAGTCGCATCGGCGGGCTGGGCTGTATGATCTGGGCGTGGCGGGGAACAGCGCGGCAAGGCTTTGTCTGCGCAGCGCGGATGCGGGCTTTGTCGAGGCGATGAATGCCGGGCTGGGAATGCCCTGGCGGCAGGCGCTCGACGGCGCGGCGGAGGCACTGACGAACGCCGCAACGCATGTCGTTGTGGAGACCGGGCTCGGCCGCGTCGAGGCTTTTACGTCCGCGATGCCGGATGCCGCCCGCCTTGCTACCCGCCGCGAAATGCCCGATGGCAGGGCGCTCGACGCAATCTTCGCGCCTTGCGCCATCTTCTACCCGGCCTCGCGCAAACCCGCCGCCGCGCTGCTCGACGGGCATTTCTAGAACAGGATCAGTTGAGATGGACCCAGCCTATCTTGATCCGCTGCCAGACTCCCTCTCCCTTGGGGAGAGGGTTGGGGTGAGGGGTTCGTGCCTCACCGACAGTCCGCAACCCCTCACCCGGCACGCTTCGCGCGCCGACCTCTCCCCTGGGAGAGGTTGCGCTGCGGCAAGCGGGGGGGTCTTGCACCCTCCTCAGCCGATCGTGCTCTAGTGCATCTGCTCGTCACAGAATCCGGCGCGATCGACGACGGCGCCGAGCCGCGCGATTTGCGCCAGACGCCCGGCGCCATCGTCGTGCTCTCCTCCGCCGACACCGAATTGGCGCTGCTGGCCGGTGCCCATGGCGCGCTCGCGGCGGTCTCCCCCCAGCCCACGATGCGGCTGGTCAACCTGATGCAGCTCAAGCACAATTTCTCCGTCGATCTCTATGCCGAGAAGACGCTGACCGGCGCGCGTATTGTCGTGCTTCGCCTGCTTGGGGGGCGCAGCTATTGGCCCTACGGCCTGGAGCGCCTGACCGAGATGGCGCGTGACGGCGCCTTCCAACTGGTCGTGCTACCCGGCGACGACAAGCCGGATTTGCTGCTCGAAGGGCTGTCCACGGTCGACGACACCCAGCGCGAGGCTTTGTGGGCCTATCTGCGCGAGGGCGGTACGGAGAATGCCTCCGGCTTCCTGCTCAGCCTCGCCGCGATGCTGAATGGCAGCGCCGAGCCGCCGCCTGCGCGACCGCTGATGAAAGCCGGCCTCTATTGGCCCGGCGCGGTAACTGCGCGGCTTGAAACCATCCGCCAGCACTGGCGTCCCGGCTGGCCGGCCGCCGCGATCATCTTCTACCGCGCCCTGATGCAATCCGGCGATCTGGCCGCCGTCGATGCCCTCATCGCCGGCCTCGCCGCGCGCGGCCTGAACCCGCTCCCCGTCTTCGTCACCAGCCTGCGCGAGGAGATCTGCATCCAGACTCTGCGCGCGCTGTTTCGCCAAGCGCCGCCAGACATCATCCTCAACAGCACGGCCTTTGCCGCCAATATCGGCGCGGGTGCCGAAGCTTCGCCCTTCGCCGGACTCGACGCGATGGTGCTGCAAATCGTCTGCTCTGGCGAGACCGAGGAAGCCTGGGCGAGCCGCACACGCGGGCTGTCGCCGCATTACATCGCCATGCATGTTGCCCTGCCCGAGATCGACGGCCGCGTGCTGACGCGTGCCATCTCGTTCAAATCCGACAGCGGCTTCGATGCTGCGACCCAGCATTACCTCACGCGCGCCGTGCCAAAACCCGACCGCGTTGATTTCGTCGCCGACCTCACCGCCGCCTGGGTGCGCCTGCGCCGGACGCCACCACCCGGGCGCAAGTGGGGGCTGATCCTCGCCAATTATCCGAACCGCGACGCGCGCCTCGCCAACGGCGTCGGCCTCGACACGCCGCAAAGCGCGATCGAAATTCTGACGGCGCTGGAAGGCGCTGGCTATGCGGTCGGAGACATCCCGGCGGACGGCAATGCGCTGATCGCCGCCCTGCGCGAAGGGCCGACCAACGCCGGGCTCGAAGGCCGCGCCATCACCGAGCGCCTGCCGCTCGCCGACTACCTCGCCGGTTTCGCCGCCCTCCCCGAGCGCATCCGCGCCGAAATCACCGCCCGCTGGGGACCGCCCGACGCCGACCCGCATTTCACACACGGCGCCTTCGCCATCCCCGCCCTGCGCCTCGGGAATGTCGCCATCGGCGTCCAGCCCGCGCGCGGCTACAACCTCGACCCCAAGGGCAGCTACCACGACCCGGCCCTCGTCCCGCCGCACAGCTATTTTGCCTTTTACATCTGGCTGCGCGCCGCGCTCGGCGCTCATGCCGTCATTCATCTCGGCAAGCACGGCAATCTCGAATGGCTGCCCGGCAAGGCGCTGGCGCTTTCGGCCGAGTGCTACCCGGAAGCCGCGCTCGGCCCGCTGCCGAACATCTACCCCTTCATCGTCAACGACCCCGGCGAAGGCAGCCAGGCCAAGCGCCGAACCTCCGCCGTCATCATTGACCATCTCACGCCCCCTCTCACCCGCGCCGAGACCTACGGCCCGCTGAAGGAGTTGGAGGCGCTGGTCGATGAATATTTCGAGGCAGCGAATGTCGACGAGCCGCGCCGCGTGCATCTGGCCGGCGAAATCCTGGCGACCAGCGCCCGCCTCGGCCTCGACCGCGATTGCGGCATAGACCCGACCGCGCCGCAGGAGACGGCGCTGGCCGCGCTCGACAACCACCTCTGCGAGCTGAAGGAAATGCAGATCCGCGACGGGCTGCATATTTTCGGCCGTTCTCCGGAGGGTGGGATGCGGACGGATTTGCTTGTCGCGCTGGCGAGGGTGCCGCGCGGCGATGGGGCAGGGGGCAATGCCTCGCTAATCGGCGCGCTGGCGGCGGATTTGGGGCTGGACGGTTTCGATCCGTTGGCCTGTACGCTAGGCGGGGCGTGGTCCGGCGCGAGACCGGACACGCTCGCCGCTCTCAGCAACGAGCCTTGGCGCACAGCAGGCGATACCGTTGAACGGCTCGAAATCCTGGCCCAGCGCCTTGTCTCCGGCGAAGCCCCTGCCGCTCCCGGCACACGTAGCCAAGTAGTGCTCGACGAAATCCGTGCGACTCTTGCGCCGAGCGTCGAAGCCTGCGGCACCGCCGAAATCGCCGGCATCCTTACCGCCCTCAACGGCCGCTTCGTTCCACCCGGCCCCTCCGGCGCGCCGACGCGCGGCCGCCCCGACGTCCTCCCCACCGGGCGCAATTTCTACTCGCTCGACGGCCGCACCGTCCCGACGCCGGCCGCCTGGGAGCTCGGCCGCAAATCCGCCGACCTCGTCATCGCCCGCTACCTGCAGGACCACGGCGACTGGCCGCGCGCTCTCGCTATCAGCGCCTGGGGCACGGCTAACATGCGCACCGGCGGCGATGATGTCGCCCAGGCCCTCGCGCTGATGGGCGTGCGTCCGCGCTGGGAACCGGCCTCGCGCCGCGTCACCGGCTTCGAGATCATCCCGCTCGTAAAACTCGAGCGCCCGCGCGTCGACGTCACCTTCCGCGTCTCAGGCTTTTTCCGCGACGCCTTCCCCGCGCAGATGGACCTGCTCGACAGCGCCGTCCGCGCCGTCGCCGCGCTGGACGAGGCGGCGGACGAAAACCCGATCGCCGCCCATGTCGCCGTTGAAGCCGCCAAACTCATCGCGATCGGCGCCGCGCCCGATGCCGCGCGCCGCCTCGCCAGCGCTCGCATCTTCGGCTCCAAACCCGGCGCTTACGGAGCGGGCCTGCAAACGCTGATCGACGAAAGCCTCTGGCGGACGGAGGCCGATTTCGCCGAGAGCTACATCCAATGGGGCCAATATGCCTATGGCGCGGGCCTCGAAGGCCGGCCCGAGCGCGGCGCTCTGGAACGCCGCCTCGCCGGGCTAGACGCGATTGTCCACAATCAGGACAACCACGAACATGACATCCTCGACAGCGACGATTACTACCAGTTCGAAGGCGGTCTGGCGGCGTCAGTGAAAGCCCTGAAGGGCGCGGCGGTGCGCGTCTATCACGGCGACCATTCGCGTCCCGAGCGGCCCGTCATCCGCTCGCTGGAGGAGGAGATCGGCCGCATCGTGCGCGGGCGCGCGGCGAATCCGAAATGGATCGCCGGCGTGATGCGGCACGGCTATAAGGGCGCCTTCGAGATCGCCGCGACTGTGGATTACCTCTTCGCCTTCGCCGCGACCACCGACGCTGTGGGCGACCATCATTTCGAGGCGCTTTACGACGCCTATATCGGCGATGATAGAGTGCGGTCGTTCCTCGCCGAAAATAATGACGCGGCCTTGACCGACATCGCCGCCCGCTTCAGCGAGGCCATCGAGCGCGGCCTGTGGTCGCCGCGCAGCAACAGCGCCGGAGCGCTGCTCGGCCAGTTGGCCAAGGCGCGGCAAAGGGAGGTTTCCACATGAGCGATGATAGTATCTCGCCCGGCGCGGAGGACGGCAATGCCCGCCACGCCGAAAAAATGGCGAAGAAGAAGGCCTCGCGCGACAAGATCATGGCCGCCAAGACCGAGGAGCGCGGCCTGCTGATCGTGCATACCGGCAAGGGCAAGGGCAAATCGACGGCGGCTTTCGGCATGGTATTCCGCGCCATCGCACACAAAATGCCCTGCGCCGTGGTGCAGTTCATCAAGGGGGGCTGGGAGACCGGCGAGCGCGCCCTGATCGCCGAGCATTTTGCCGGCATCTGCCAGTTCCACACGATGGGCGAGGGCTTTACCTGGGAAACGCAGGACCGCGAACGCGACATCGCCCACGCCCGCGCCGCCTGGGAGAAGGCCAAAGAGCTGATCCGCGAGCCGGCCATCAAGCTGGTGCTGCTCGACGAACTGAACATCGCGTTGCGCTATGATTATGTGCCTATGGATGAAGTGCTTGCCTTCATGGCGGAAGAGAAGCCTACGGACACGCATGTCATCATCACGGGCCGGAACGCCCCGGATGCACTGGTCGAGGCGGCCGATCTCGCGACGGAAATGACGCTGCTGAAGCACCCCTTCCGCTCCGGCGTGAAGGCCCAAGCCGGGATCGAGTTTTAAAGTGCAACCCATCCGCAAGGCGCCGCCTGGCGCCCGGCCTTCCTTCCGCACCCCGAGCCGCCCGCCACATAGCAAGCCCTCTCATTCCGTCGCCCCGGCCGTTAGGGCCGGGGCCTACTCGCCTATCCACTCGCCGCAGTGCTTGCAGATGCGGGATTGGGTCCCGGCTCGGCCTGAGGGCCGTCCCGGACGACGCGAATCACGGAGGCCGCTGCCAGCCGATCGGTCGCGCCGCCAATGACCGCCTCCCGCATCCCCGCGATCATGATCCAGGGCACCGGCTCCAACGTCGGCAAATCCCTTATCGTCGCCGGGCTTTGCCGCGCCTTCATGCTGCGCGGCCTCGCCGTCCGCCCCTTCAAACCGCAGAACATGTCCAACAACGCCGCCGCGACCCCGGACGGCGGCGAAATCGGACGCGCTCAAGCGCTGCAAGCGCTCGCCGCCCGGGTCCCGCTCAGCGTCCACATGAACCCCGTGCTGCTCAAGCCCGAAGCGGATTCCACCAGCCAGATCATCGTGCAAGGCCACCGCTTCGGACGCATGCGCGCCCGCGAATTCGGCCAGCGCAAATCCGAACTGCTGCCGCGCGTGCTCGAAAGCTTTGCAATCCTCTCCCGCGAGGCCGAGCTCATCGTCGTCGAAGGCGCGGGCAGCCCGGCCGAGGTCAATCTGCGCGCCGGCGACATCGCCAATATGGGTTTTGCCGAAGCCGCCGACCTGCCCGTCATCCTCGCAGGCGACATCGACCGCGGCGGTGTCATCGCCAGCCTCGTCGGCACGCACGCCCTGCTGAGCGAGGCCGAACGCCGCCGCATCCAGGGCTTCCTCATCAACAAATTCCGCGGCGACGCCGCGCTTTTCGCCGAGGGCGCGCGCATCATCGCCGAGCGCACCGGCTGGACCGACCTCGGCATCATCCCCCATTTCGCCGCCGCCGCGCGCCTCCCTGCCGAAGACTCCGTCGGCATCCTCTCGGCCGGATCACGCGATGCCGAAGGCCGCCTCAAGATCGTCGTCCCCGTCATCTCCCGCATTGCCAATTTCGACGACCTCGACCCGCTTAAGCTCGAGCCCGGCGTCGCCATTCACTTCGCAACGCCCGGAGCGCCGCTGCCGCGCGACGCCGGCCTGATCTTCCTGCCCGGCTCGAAATCCACTATTGACGACCTCGCGGGCCTGCGCCGCGAGGGCTGGGACATCGACATTGCCGCGCATGTCCGCCAGCGCGGCGCGGTGATCGGCATTTGCGGCGGCTATCAGATGCTCGGCCGCACCATCGCCGACCCGGACGGCATCGAAGGCGCCCCCGGCACCCATCCCGGCCTCGGCCTGCTCGACGCCGAAACCGTGCTGACGCCGGACAAGCGCGTGCGGCCCGTCCTGGGCGGCGAAATTGGCAGCGGCCTGCCCGTCACCGGCTATGAAATTCACCTCGGCCGCACCACCGGCCCAGCGACCGGCCGCCCCTGGCTCCGCATCGAGGGCGAACCGGACGGCGCGATCAGCCCCGATGGCCGCGTCTTCGGCAGCTATGTCCACGGCCTGTTCCAGAGCGACGAGTTCCGCCGTGCCTTCCTCGCCCGTCTCGGCGCGGCGGCCGATGGTGACATCCATTACGGTGCGTTGCTCGATGCCACGCTGGACAGCCTCGCCGCGCATCTGGAGGCGCATCTGGACCTCGACCGCCTCCTCGCCATAGCCCGCGCGCGATAGCTTAGGTCACCATCAGCGCGATGGCCAAAACGACCACCAGCAGCACCCCGCAAGCGACCACAAACACCCTGAGCGCCCGAGCGATATCCTCCGGCCGCGCCTCAACCCGCCCGCCCTCATTCATCCACGCATCCTCTATACGCCCGCTCGCGTAAACGCGCGGCCCCGCGAGCGCCAGACCCAGCGCCCCCGCCATGGCCGCCTCCGGCCAGCCCGCATTCGGCGAACGGTGCCCCCCCGCATCCCGCCACATTGCGCGCCAGGCGCCGCGCGCATCACCGCCCGCGAAGGCCGCCGCAACCACCATCAGACCTCCCGACAGCCGCGCCGGAAGGAGATTCATCGCATCATCCGCTCGTGCAGACGCCCAGCCGAACGCCGCATGGCGCGGCGTGCGGTGCCCGATCATGCTGTCGGCGGTATTGACCGCCTTATAGATCGCGATGCCGGGCAACCCCGCGACCAGATACCAAAGGGCCGGCGCGACGACACCATCGGAAAAATTCTCCGCCGTGGTCTCGATTGCCGCACGGCAGACGCCCGCCTCGTCCAGCGCGTTGGGATCGCGCCCGACGATCAACGAAACGGCCACGCGCGCGGCGGCCAATCCGCCCCCGCCGAACGCGCGGCGGACGCGCGCGACGTGATCGTAGAGGCTGCGCTGCGCCAGCAGCACCGCGACGGCCAGAATCTCCCCCGCGAGGCCGAGCGGATGCAGCGCGAAAGCAGAGTGCAGCGCCCAGCCGGCCGCACCTGCCGCCGCGATCAGCACAATTAACGCGACCACGCCGCCGAGCCGCCGCGCCGAGCCACGATTGAGCGACCTGTCCAGCCAGCCGATCAGCCGTCCGAAAATCACCACCGGATGCGGCGCGCGCCGCCAAAGCCAATCGGGATCGCCGGCCGCCGCGTCGAGCGCCAGCGCGGCGGCGAGGATGAACGCGGCCTGCGTCTCAAACAGCATCTGGCCCGGCCATCACAGCGGGGGCGACGGCGTGGAAGAACGAGCCGGAGACATTGCCCGAACGATGCCCGGCAAGGCCGAGGCTCTCTCCCTCGCCGTCATAGACCGCCGCGTAGGCTTCGGTATCGGCGGGCGGCGGCGTCAGCATCGTCGCGTAATGAAACTCGTGGCCCATCAGCGCCCGGCCGCCAAACTCGGCCCGCCGATAGCCCAAGGTCAGACGCCGCGCCTGAAAGCTCGTCGCAACCGGCAGCAGCCCGGCCATTTCATGCGCAATGCCATCGGCATCGGTTAGCGAGCGCCCGAGCACCATGTAGCCGCCGCACTCGCCATGAATAGGCCGGGTCTCGGCGAAGGCGCGCAGCTCTCGCATGAAGCGCTGCGCACCGGCCAAAACGCCGGCGTGCAATTCCGGATAGCCGCCGGGCAGGAAACAGGCGTCGCAATCCTCCGGCGGAGGCTCGTCGGCCAGCGGGGAGAAATATACGATCTCCGCCCCCGACATCCGCCAACCGGCGAGGACATGCGGATAGATAAACGAAAACGCCGCATCCTTCGCGATGGCGATGCAGCGTCCTGGAGCCGGGATCCCGGCAATCGCGCCGCCCCCCGCTATCCTCGCTCCGCCTGCCCGCGCGGCAATCGCCGGCACGTCGCAGCCCGTCTCGACCGCCGCCGCGAAACCCTCGAGCCGCGTCTCCAGCCCGCCGATCTCACCAGCCTGCACCAATCCCAGATGCCGCTCGGGCAAGGCGAAATCCGCATTCCGCGCCAGCGCTCCGAGCACCGGGATCGCCAGGCCCGAAAACCCATCCTCGACGCTCGCGCGATGCCTTGCGCTGGCGACATTGTTCAGCACCACACCGGCGATGCGGATGCGCTTGTCGAAATGCGCCAGCCCCGCCGCAATAGCGGCCGCCGTCTGCGCCACGGCCCGGCAATCGATCACCAGCAGCACCGGCCAGCCATAGCGCAGCGCCAGATCCGCCGCCGCGCCCCGCCGCCCGAGCGGCGCGCGCACGCCGTCGAACAGGCCCATCGCGCCTTCGGCTACGACGATATCCCGCCCCGCCGCGCCATGCCCGGCGATAGCGTCCAGAAGATCAGACCCCATCGCGAAGCTGTCGAGATTGAAACTTTCCTGGCCGGTCGCGACGGCGTGGAATGCCGGATCGATATAATCCGGCCCGCTCTTGAAGCCGCGCACCCGCAGGCCGCGATTGCGTAGCGCCCGCATCAGCCCGAGCGCCAGCGTCGTCTTGCCTGCGCCCGAGCCGGCGGCGGCGATCACGATCCCCGGCGCGCTCATTGCGCAAGACCCCGCACGCCGCGCGCAAGCGAGCGCAAAAGGCGCGGCAGCGACGGGCCGCCGCAAACGATCTCATTGCCGTCGATGATGACGCGGCGGGCTTCCGGAAAACTGTCACGCAGCCCCGGGTGGAACAGCAGTGCCGAGCCCTGATCGCCGGGCCGGTCGATGGCGTCGAACATCACCAGCGCGTCGGGCTGGATTTTCAGCACCGCTTCGAGCGAGCCCTGCCGCGTGCCCTTCAGCCCGGATTCGACCCCGGCATTGGCGAGGCCGAGCTGATTGAGCGCGTCGTCGAACAGCGTGCCCTTCCCGGAAATATAAGCGTTTCTGCGCAGTTGCAGCAGCCGCAACGGACGGCTGCCGATGGCGGCGCGCGCTTCCGCCAGGGCGGCGTCGATCTCGGCGATCAGCGCTTCGCCGCGCGCGGGCTGCCCGATCATCAGCGCGGTGCGGCGGATGTCGGTCTTGGCCGCCGCAATGCTCTCGGCGGGTGCATAGGTCTCGAGCCGCAGCCCGAACGCTTTCAGGCGCTGCCGCGTCGCGGTGCGGGTGAAGCTGCCCGCCAGCACCAGATCGGGCTTCAGCTTCAGCACCTCCTCGGCCTCGCCGCGGATGAGCGGGACGCCCGACGAAGCGATCTCGTCGGGCGTGAGCGAATAGGCTGGATTGGCCGCGTAATTGGTCATGGCGGCGATCTGGCCGCGGTCGGCCAGCGCCCAGAGCAACTGGTCGGTGCAGGCATTGATGGAGACGATGCGTTGGAGCGCTTTGGCCGCCCTTGGCGCGGGGCCGACCGGCAGAAAAGCAACAGCGGCCAGCAGAACAATTGCCCTGTGTCCCGCCCGTATTGCCGCCGTCCGACGCGCCATGTTAGCCGATCCTCTTGCCCGAGACACATACCGTGGCGGGCGCCCTAGCGGCAAGGCCGATCCGAGCGAGGTCCTGAATGTCTGCGTTGCGTGCGTATGCGTATATTTTCGTATTTTCAACAGCTTGTGCCGCATCTTCGGCACCCCTGAAGGCCCAGGAGCCGACCGCGCTCGAGGGCATCGTCGTCACGGCAAACCGCTTTCCCGAAGAGGCCGGCAAGATCGGCAGCGCCGTGACCGTTATCGGGCGCGAGGAGATCGAGGCGGCGCGGGCCGAAAATATCGTCGAGCTTTTGGAGACCGTCCCCGGCCTGACCATCAACCAGGCGGGCGGGCTCGGCGGCACGGCCTCGGTGTCCATTCGCGGCGCGGACCCTGACCAGACGCTGGTGATGATCGACGGGGTGCGCGTCAACGACCCCGCCAGCACCGGCAGCGAGTTCGATTTCTCGGTGTTCACGCTGGCCAATGTCGAGCGCATCGAGGTCATTCGCGGGCCGCAATCGGGCGTCTATGGCAGCGACGCCATCGGCGGCGTCATCAACATCATCACCCGCAAGGGCGAGGGCGCGCCGCATGCCGTCACCGAGATCGAGGGCGGCAGCTACAAGACGTTTGCCCAGCGCGCCTATGCGGCCGGGTCGAAGGACGGCGTCAGCGTCTCGGTCGGGGCGACGAATTTCCGCACATCGGGCTTTTCCCGTTTCGACGGCGGCAGCGAGGACGATGCCGCACGCAAGCAGTCGATCAATGCACGGCTGGACTACGATCCGACCGATGTTTTCGGCGTCACGGTCACGGCGGCGCGCTATGAGGTCAAGGCCGACACGGACAGCATCGGCCTGACCGGCACGCCGCGCGACGCCGCCGACAATGTCGACCGGGTGCTGACCATGGCCACGGCTTCGGCGCATCTCAGCCTGCTGGGCGGCGGCTTGCAGAACCGCCTCACCGCCTTCGTCACCGATAGCGACCGTGACTTCTTCGACGACAACGGCGCGCGCACCACGCCGAGCCTGATCGGCAAGACCAGCACCTTCGAGGGCACCAGCCGGGGCGTCGAATATCAGGGCGAGCTTGCGCCGCGCGGCGTCGACCGGCTGGTGTTCGGCGGCAAGCTCGATCAGCAGACCGGCCTCGCCTTCGACGAGGACACGCTGAAGGGCTTCAAGCTGCGCTACGACGTCGAGGAGGTCTGGCGCTCGGCTTTCGCCATATACAGCTTCAACCCGACCGATGAGCTCAATCTCACCGGCGCGGTGCGCGCGGACGAATTCGGCCCGGCCGGCACCGAGGCGACCTACCGGCTGACGGCGGCCTATCGCGTCCCCGCATGGGGCACGAAATTTCGCGGCAGCTATGGCACCGGGGCAAAGGCGCCGACCTTCCAGCAGCGTTTCGAGGACTCAGCCTTCGCAAAAGGCAATCCCGACCTGACGGTCGAGACCAGCCGGGGCTTTGACGCGGGGGTAGACCAGGAATTGGCTGACGGAGCGGTGACGCTGTCGGGCAGCTATTTCTCCAACGACATCGAGGATCTGATCGCCTTCGACGGCAAGACCGGCAGCTTCAAGAACATCGCCGCCGCCGAGATCGACGGCGTCGAACTATCCGCCGTGCTGCGGCCGGCGCGCTGGATGTCGTTGCGCGGCGCCTATACCTATCTGGATGCGATCGACGCGGCGACCGGCCTCGCTCTGCAGCGCCGCCCCAACAACGCTTTCAACGTCAAGCTGACGGTGCTGCCCGTCGAGGGCGTGAGCCTGTCCGCCAGCGCGACCTATGTCGGCGAGCGCTTCAACAATGACGGCGAGGAGGATTTGCTCGACTCCTATGTCCGCGTCGATCTCGCGGGCAGCTACGCGCTTTCGCCGGGCGCGGAGCTGTATCTCCGCGCCGAAAACCTGCTCGATGCCGATTATGAGGAAATCAAGAATTTCGCCACTGCGGGACGTTCCGCCTATCTGGGCTTGCGGGCGAGATTTTAGGGCCGGGGCGAAGGCTCGCGACTTGAATGGTCGCGCCGCTTCGCGTCGCGACCGGCCAAACCTGCAACTACTCAGCAGCCTGCACCCGCATCGGATTGTTCGGATGCGTGGTCCAGTTCCCATACTCTCCGTCAACCACCTGCCCCGTCCGCCGGTCCAGCACACCGGCGGCCAGCGGCTCCATGGTGATGCAGTTCTCCACCGGGCAGACATTCACGCAGAGATTACACCCCACGCATTCCGCCTCGATCACCTCGAAATGGCGCTTGCCGTTAGCTAGCGCGGTGATGGCCTGATGCGAGGTGTCCTCGCAGGCGATGTAGCAGCGGCCGCATTTGATACAGAGCTGCTGGTCGATGCGGGCCTTGGCGACGTAATTGAGGTTGAGATATTGCCAGTCCGTCGCGCGGCCCGCGGCGCGGCCGACAAAGCTGTCGAGGCTGGCATGGCCCTTGGCGTCCATCCAGTTCTCCAGCCCGGCGATCATCTCCTGCACGATCTTGAAGCCGTAGGTCATCGCGGCCGTGCAGACCTGCACCGTGCCGCAGCCCAGCGCCATGAACTCGGCCGCGTCGCGCCATGTGGTGATGCCGCCGATGCCCGATAGCGGCAGCCCCTTGGTCTCCGGATCGCGCGCGATTTCGGCGACCATGTTCAGCGCAATGGGCTTTACCGCGGGGCCGGAATAGCCGCCATGCGAGCCATAGCCGTCGATGGAGGGCTCGGGCGAAAACGTGTCGAGATTGACGGAGGTGATCGAGTTGATGGTGTTGATGAGCGACACGGCATCGGCGCCGCCGCGCCTGGCGGCGCGGGCTGGCCAGCGGATGTCGGTGATGTTCGGCGTCAGCTTGACGATGACCGGCAGGCGGCTATGCGCTTTGCACCAGCGCGTGACCATCTCGATATATTCCGGCACCTGACCCACCGCCGAGCCCATGCCGCGCTCCTGCATGCCGTGCGGGCAGCCGAAATTCAGCTCGATGCCGTCGCAGCCGGTGTCCTCGACCAGCGGCAGGATGGACTGCCAGCTCGCCTCGTCGCAGGGCACCATCAGCGAGACCACCACGGCGCGGTCGGGGAAGTCGCGCTTGACGGCCTTGATCTCCTGCAGGTTGAGCTGGAGCGGACGGTCGGTGATCAGCTCGATATTGCTGAAGCCGAGCAGCCGCCGGTCCGGTCCCCAGACGGCGCCGTAGCGCGGGCCGTTGACATTGACGCAGGCCGGGTCGTGGCCGACGGTCTTCCAGACCACGCCGCCCCAACCGGCCTTGAAGGCGCGGCGGACGTTGTATTCCTTGTCGGTCGGCGGTGCGGAGGCGAGCCAGAACGGGTTCGGCGATCTGATGCCGAGGAAATTCGAACGGATGTCGGCCATGGCAATGGTCCTCGGCTCAGGCGCTGAGCGCCTTGTGAATGCTCTCTGCCGCGTCGCGCCCCTGCGCGACCGCCGTGACGGTGAGGTCGTCGCCCGCGGCGACGCAATCACCGCCGGCCCAGACCTTCGGGTTCGAGGTGCGGCCCTCGGCGTCGACCTGGATGCGACCGCCTGATAGCGCCAGCGGCGTCTCGTCCTCGACCGCGCCGGACACCAGAGTCTGGCCGATGGCCTTGAAAACCTGATCGCATTCGAGCGTGACCGTCTCTCCGCCCTGCTCGAACGCCATGGCGACCACCCGGCCCGCATCGGCGATCACGCGCAGAGGCCGCATCTCGCAGCGGATCGCGACGCCGCGCGTCTGGGCCAGGTCCTGCTCGTAGAGCGAGGCTTTCATGCGCTCGCGCGGCCCGCGATAGCAGATCGTCACCGCTTCCGCGCCGAGGCCCTTGGCCTGGATGCCGGCATCGATCGCGGTCATGCCGCCGCCGATCACCACGACGCGGCGACCGACCGGCACCGTACCGAGATCGCTCGCCTGCCTGACTTCGGCGATCCAGGCGACGGCATCGTCCGACCCCCGCGCCTCGGCGTCGGCCTCGCCCAGCGCATTGACGCCGGCAAGGCCCACGCTGAGGAACACCGCATCATATTGCTCGGCGAGCCCGGAGAGGAAGACATCGCGCCCGAGCGCCCGCTCATGATGGATGGTGATGCCGCCGATGGCGGTGACATAGTCCACCTCGGCCTGGGCGAAACCATCCACGGCCTTATAGGCGGCGATTCCATATTCGTTCAGGCCCCCCGCTTTCGGCCGCGCCTCGAAGATCTGCACCTCGTGGCCCTTCATGGCCAGACGGTGCGCGCAGGCGAGGCCCGCAGGCCCCGCGCCGATCACCGCCACGGTCTTGCCCGTCGGCGCGGCGCGGCCGTAAAACTGCTTGCCCGCCGCCATTGCCTTGTCGGTGGCGTAGCGCTGCAGCAGACCGATCTGCACCGGCTTGCCTTCGGCGGCTTCGCGCACGCAGGCCTGCTCGCACAGCGTCTCGGTCGGGCAGACGCGGGCGCAGATGCCGCCGAGGATGTTCTGATCGAAAATCGTCTTCGCCGCGCCGAGCGGATTGCCGGTGCCGATCTCGCGGATGAACAGCGGGATGTCGATGGCGGTCGGACAGGCCGTCATGCAGGGCGCGTCGTAGCAGAAATAGCAGCGGTCGGCTTCGACCACCGCCTCGTGCGTGCTGAGCGGCGGGTGCAGGTCGGCGAAGCGGGAGCGGTATTCTTCCGGCGCGAGACGCCCCGAGGCGATCCCGTCTGTCGGCACGCTTTGAGCCATGGGCTTCGACCACCTTAGTTTCGTTCTAAAAAAGCTAGCGCAGTTCTTTTTTTTTATCAATTGGTCAAACTTTGGCCCTGCCTCCGGCTGCCGACCCGAAGCGCCCCACGCGCCGGGACGGCAATCAGGCCAGCGACAGCCCGGCATGGTTTTTGCATCGATACGAGGCGTCCGCTGCCGAAGCATCGTGCAACAGGATGGCGGCAATAATGATGTTAGGCGATTGAACGCGCAGGAGTAGAATGGTCGGATCGGCAAGCATCGAAGCATCGCATTCGCACACCTCTCATGGCCGCCGAATGGCGGCGGTCCGTATTCCGCAGACATTGGCAAAGGTGATTGCATGAAGGGCGCCGCGCTTGAGCTTGTTGCCGTCACCAAACGCTATGGCGACACCGTCGCCGTCGATACGATCGACCTGAAAGTGCCGGCGGGCGATTATTGCTGCTTGATCGGCCCATCCGGCTGCGGCAAGACCTCGACCTTGCGCATGATCGCGGGGCATGAATCCGTTAGCGCGGGCGACATCATCCTCGGCAATGCCAATGTCACGCTGCTGCCGCCGGCGCGGCGGGGCACCGCGATGATGTTCCAGTCCTACGCACTGTTTCCGCATCTGAGCGTGCTCGACAATGTCGCCTTCAGCATGAAGATGGCAGGCGCACCGAAAGCGGAACGTCACGCCAAGGCGGCCCAGCTTCTCGGCCTGGTCGACATGGGCAAATACGCCCAGCGCCTGCCCGCGCAGCTCTCCGGCGGCCAGCAGCAGCGCGTCGCGCTCGCCCGCGCCCTCATCACCGAGCCCCAGATCCTGCTGCTCGACGAGCCGCTCTCGGCGCTCGACCCTTTCCTGCGCGTCAAAATGCGCGCCGAGCTGAAGCGGCTGCAGAAGGAGCTCGGCATCTCCTTCATCCACGTCACGCACGGCCAGGACGAGGCCATGGCGCTCGCCGACCTGATCGTCGTCATGAACAACGGCCGTATCGAGCAGCGCGGCACGCCGCCGCAAATCTTCACCAAGCCCGCGACCGAATTCGTGGCGCGCTTCATCGGCGGCCACAATGTGCTGCCCGGCGAAGGCTGCAAGATCGCCGTGCGCACGGACCGGACCCAGGTCGGCCGCCTGAATGGTCAGGGCCTTGCCGCCGGAGCGCTGGAAGCCCGCATCCGCGATGTCGAATATCAGGGCACCTATGTGCAGCTCGGCCTCGCCAGCGATGCGGCGAGCGAGCTGATCGCAACCGTTCCGGAAGAGGCGTTCTTCGCCGATCCGCTCAATCCCGGCGACCGCGTTTCGGTGAGCTGGCGTCCCGCCGACGCCCACCGTCTCGCCGACCCCATCACCGTCTAAAAATCCAACGAGGAGGCAGTCATGAGTAAGAAGCCAACAGCCGGCCTAACGCGCCGCAGCGTCATCAAGGGCATGGGCGCCGTCGCGGGCGCCGCGGCCGGCGCCGGCGCGATCACCGGCTTTCCCGCCATCCACGCGGCGGAGCCGATCACACTGCGCTATCTCGGCACGGCGGTGAACCAGTCCGCCGACATCGCCAAGAAATGCCTGGAAGATACTGGCATCAAGATCGAATATATCCCCGTCACCACCGACGATGTGAGCCGCCGCGTCATCACCCAGCCGAACTCCTTCGACGTAGTGGATAGCGAATATTTCCAGCTGAAGAAGCTGATCCCTTCGGGCAATCTGCTCGGCATCGATGCCAAGAAGATCAAGAACGCCGACAACATCACGCCGGTGTTCACCAAGGGGGAGCTGCCCAACGGCAAAAAGATCGGCGACCAGGGCACGGCGCCGAAGAAGGTGTTTTGGCTCGAAGGCAGCGCAGGCACCAAATTCGCCTCCAGCCCCTCCGGCTACATCACCCTGATCCCGACCACCTACAATGCCGACACGCTCGGCATCCGGCCGGACCTCATCAAGCGCCCGATCGAGAGCTGGAAGGAGCTGCTGAACCCCGAATTCAAGGGCAAGGCGTCGATCCTGAACATCCCCTCGATCGGCATCATGGACGCCGCCATGGTGATCGAGGCCATGGGTGAATACACCTACCCCGACAAGGGCAACATGACCAAGGAGGAGATCGACCGCACGATGAAGGTCCTCACCGAGGCCAAGCAGGCGGGCCAGTTCCGCGCCTTCTGGAAGGATTTCAACGAGAGCGTCAATCTCATGGTGTCGGGCGAGACAGTCATCCAGTCGATGTGGTCGCCGGCGGTGACGGCTGTGCGCTCCAAGGGCGTGCCTTGCGTCTACCAGCCGCTGAAGGAAGGCTACCGCGCCTGGGCCGCCGGGTTCGGATTGCCCAAAACTTTGGCAGGCAAGAAGGCCGACGCTGCCTATGAATTCATCAATTGGTTCCTGGACGGCTGGGCCGGCGCCTATCTGAACCGCCAGGGCTATTATTCGGCCGTGCTCAGCAGCGCCAAAGCCAAGATGGAGCCCTATGAATGGGCGTTCTGGATGGAGGGCCAGCCCGCCGCGCAGGACATCAAGGCCCCAGACGGCACGCTGCTCGAAAAGGCCGGCTCGGTCCGCGACGGCGGCTCCTATGACGCCCGCATGGGCGGCGTCGCCTGCTGGAACGCGGTGATGGACGAGAACGACTACATGGTCCGCAAATGGAACCAGTTCATCGCGGCTTAAGCGCCTGAACGCCGGGCGCGGGTGGCGGTTCTCGCAATCGCCATCCACCCCGGCGGCGTCCCGGACGGCCGTCAGGCCGAGCCGGGACCCATTGGCCTCGCCGCCGGCACCGGTCGCGCGGTGAGGCAATTAGGCGCCGGCTCTCAGGCCGGGGCGACGAGAATGTGGGTCGGACTTCGCAGAGCATATCGGGGAAAACGCCATGGCCGCCACGCAGGACAGTCCACTCGAACAGGGGCCGCTGGCCTGGCTGCAGGCGCTGCCGCTGGCGCTGATCTTCGGGGTCTTCTTCGTGGTGCCGTTGGTGCTGACCGTCATCGTCAGCGTCTGGAATTACGACGAATACCAGATCATCCCCGACATCACCTCGCGCAATTATGTCGAGGCGTTCGAAGGCTGCCTGAGCCAACTGCCCGCGCTCTGCACGACGCTCAAGACCTATGCCACCACGCTGCGCATCTCGATCACGGTCTGGGCGATCACGCTGGTCCTCGGCTTCGCCGTCGCCTATTTCCTCGCCTTCCACGTCCGTTCGCAGACCATGCAGATGGCGCTGTTCCTCGTTTGCACCATCCCGTTCTGGACCTCGAACGTCATCCGCATGATCTCCTGGATCCCGCTGCTCGGGCGCAACGGACTGGTCAACCAGACGCTGGAAGGGGCTGGGCTGATCGGCTCGCCGATCGAGTGGCTGCTGTTCTCGGAATTCTCGGTGATCCTCGCCTTCGTGCATCTCTATACGCTGTTCATGATCGTGCCGATCTTCAACTCGATGATGCGCATCGACCGGGCGCTGATCGAGGCGGCCTATGACGCCGGCGCCTCCGGCTGGCAGACGCTGTGGAACATCATCGTGCCGCTGACCAAGCCCGGCATCGTCATCGGTTCGATCTTCGTCATCACCATCGTCATGGGCGACTTCATCACTATCGGCGTCATGGGCGGCCAGCAGATCGCCTCGGCCGGCAAGCTCATCAACACCCATATGGGCGCGCTGCAATTCCCGCCTGCCGCCGCCCACGCCGTGATCCTGCTGGCGACAGTCCTGGTCATCATCTGGGGCCTGACGCGCATCCTCGACATCCGCAAGGAGCTGTGAACCATGACCGAGCACCGCCCCGCCAGCTTCTATTGGCTCGCCCTGCTGTTCGGCCTGTTCGTCTTGTTCCTCTACGGGCCGATGATCACCATCGTGCTGCTGTCGTTTCAGGGACCAGAGGGCGGCCTGACCTTCCCGATGAACGGCGTCTCGACCTATTGGTTCGGCAAGCTTTGGCGCGAGGGCCTGCCCAATGTCGACATCTGGGCGGCGTTCAACCGCTCGATCAAGCTGGGGCTCGCGGTGATGGTGGTGACGGTGGTGCTCTCGCTGCTCGCTGGCCTCGCCTATCGCAAGCGCTTCAAGGGCTCGAACACGCTGTTCTATATCGTCGTCGCAAGCCTGATCATGCCGTCCATCGTCGTGTCGCTCGGCATTGGCCTCGAATTCCGCATCATCGACGACCTCATCAAGGGCTATGCGCCGGAGGCGCTGACCGACGGCTTCGAGACGGCGATGGGCCTATTCACCTCAGGCATCGGCGCGCATCTCACCTGGACGCTGCCTTTCGGCCTGCTCATCATGTTCGCCATCTTCAACCGCTTCGACAAGCGCTATGAGGAGGCCGCGCGCGACCTCGGCGCAACGCCCTGGCAGACCTTCCGCCATGTCGTGCTGCCAATCGTCGGGCCGAGCATCGTCGGCATCGGCCTGTTCGGCTTTACGCTCTCCTGGGACGAGATCGCCCGCTCCAGCCAAGCCATCGGCTATCTCAACACGCTGCCGCTGGAATTGCAGGGCCAGACCACCACGGTGACGACGCCGGTCATTTACGCGCTCGGCACGCTGACGACGGCGGTGTCGGTGCTGGTGATCACGTCATCGCTCGCGGCGATCGCGGTGCTGCGCTTGCGCCAAGCGCGGCGGATTGCGATGACCGGGGGCTAGCGATCGGACCGGGGCACACCCTCAGTCATTCCCGCGAAAGCGGGAATCCAGTACACCGCAGCGCAGGATCATTGGCAGAGAGTAACGGCGAGTTTGCCTTACCGGATCCCCGCTTTCCCGGGGTGACAAAAAGTGCGGTCATTCAACGGGGTCGCGCTCAATCAACACGCGGGAGGACTGAGCGATGCGGCGGGAAGCGTTCGTCTTCGTGTGCTACAGCGATTTCTCCGGGCAAGTCCGCGGCAAGGGCTTTCCCTTGCGCGAGCTCGAGGCGCGCTGGGAGCGGGGCGTCGGCTGGACGCCGACCAACATCATGATCAATTGCTTCGGCAACACGCCCGTCACGCCCTGGGGCGGCTCGGGCGATCTGGTGCTGCGCCCGGACCCCGCCGAACTGGTCGAGCTGGATTTCGGCGATGACGGGCCGGTGGAGCGCTTCGTGCTCGGCGATGTCGAAAGTCTCGACGGCAGCCCGTGGGCGGTCTGCCCGCGCCACTATCTGCGCTCGGCGTTGGCCGAACTCGGCGCAAGCTTCGGCCTCAGGCTGCGCGCCTCGTTCGAACATGAATTCACGGTCATCGGCGTCGAGCCCCGGCTCGGCGCGGCCTATGGCATCGAGGCGCTGCGCTCGGTGGGCGACCTGCCGGAGGTGATCCTGGCTCAGCTCGATGCGGCCGAGTTGGAGCCGGAAGCCTTCCACCCGGAATTCTCGCCGGGCCAGTTCGAAGTCTCCGTCGGCCCGGCGCTCGGTGTCGAGGCGGCCGACCGCGCGGTCAAACTGCGCCAGATCGTGCGCGCCTGCTGCGAGCGCAAAGGCTGGCGGGCGAGCTTCTCGCCGATCATGCGCAAGGGCGGCGTCGGCAATGGCGTGCATATCCATTTCAGCCTTGAAGACCGCGACGGCCGTCCCGCCACCTACGATCCCGCGCGTCCCGAGGCCGTCTCGGAAATTGCCGGCCAGTTCGCCGCCGGCATCCTCGCCCATGGCCGCGCGCTGTGTGCCGTCACTGCGCCGAGCGTGATCTCCTACGAACGGCTCCGCCCCAATGCCTGGAGTGCGTCCGTCACCAATCTCGGCGCGCGCGACCGCGAGGCTTTTTTGCGGATCTGTCCCGTCTCGGAAAAGCCCGAAGCCGATGTCGGCGAAAGCTTCAACCTGGAATACCGCGCCGCCGATGCCGCCGCGACGCCGTATCTGGCGCTCGGCGCGATTCTGCGGGCGGGGATGGACGGCCTGCGCAAATCCATGCCGCCGCGCGACCCGCTCTCTGTGATCGACATCGCCCGCCTCTCTGACGCCGAGCAGCTGGAGAGAGGCATCCTGCCTCTGCCGAAGAGCCTGGGCGAAGCTCTCGACTGCCTGGAGGCAAGCGGCGATTTGCTCATGCCGGACGCCGTGCGCATCCCCTATATCATGCATAAGCGCGCCGAGATCGCCGAGCTTGCGGACCTGCCGCCCGACGAGGTTTTCACACGCTATGGCAGGGCTTACTGACATGACCAACACCATCCGCCCGCGCGGCGCGCCGATCATCCCGTCGCGGACAGCCTTGCTCATCATCGACGTCCAGAAAGGCACCGCCGCGCGCGAAGAAGACGGCAATCCCTATTTCTACTCGCTGACCAACGACGTCGTCGTTCCCAATCTTGTGGCCTTGCGCGACGCCGCGCGCGCCGCCGGCATGGAAGTGATCTACACCGTCATCCAGAGCCTGACCGCGGATGGCCGCGATCTCTGCCTCGATTACAAACTCACCGGCTTCCACTTCCCGCCCGGCAGCGAGGCGGCGCAGATGGTCGACGCCCTCGCGCCCGGCCCGGACGAAATCGTGCTGCCGAAGACCTCCTCCAGCGTCTTCAACTCGACCATGCTCGATTACCTGCTTCGCAACATGGGCAAGGACGCCGTGATCGTCGGCGGCTTCCTCACCGACCAATGCATCGACCACGCCATCCGCGACGGCGCCGACCGCGGCTATGAAATGATCTGCGCCGTCGATTGCTGCGGCACGCAGACGCCGGCGCGTCATGAGGCGGCGCTGGCGGCGTTCAGCGGATACTGCCGGCAGGTCAGGAGCGCGGAGCTGATCGCGGAGATGGGCGGCGGGGGCGGCGAGGGCGGCCGCTAATCCCACCCACACTTGTCATCCCCGCGAAAGCGGGGATCCAGTGATCGGGAGGAGCACCGTTTTTGACAGGTCCATGGCCCCGTTTCAGCGCGTCGATCCGAAATCTTTACCGCCGACCGATAAGCTGGAGAGAGCTAAACCAGCGTGAGATGCGAGGTTGTTGCCGCGCCATCGGTCTTCACAATTGCGTGTGCAGCGGCACTGCGTCACGCCGCAAATCCAGAGTTCGTCACGGGCGGAAAACCCTGTGTCATGGCGGATTATGACGCCCGGCAGCGCTCTTGGTTGATCGCGCGGCATATCGTCAAGCGGCGGCCAAACCGCGCCCGGTCGATTGACGCGACCAGCCGACTGTCTGACAATATATCAGTGAAAACAACATGAGGGCGATGTGGCGCGGACGAAGTGGTCAAGGCGAGACGCTCTTAAGCTCCCGCTGGGATTGGGGGCTCTGGTCGCCTTCCCTGGACGCGGGGCTCAAGCGGAGCCGCTGGGAATGCCCATCGGGGTCCAGCTCTATCAACTGAGCGACGAGCTCAATCGCGATCTCGCCGGCAGCCTCAAAAAAATCGCTGCAATTGGTTACAGCTTCGTTGAGGCGCCCAGCTTTTACGGCGCCAAACCGGCGGTGTTCGGAGACTCTCTGAAAGCGGCCGGGCTGTCCTGCATCGGCGGCGGCGTCGTCCCCAATTCGATCGCGCCGGGCGATAAGAGCCTGGAAACCCACTCAGCGCAGCTCTTCGACGATTTCGTTGCCGCCGGCTTCACGGATGCCGTCTGCGTCATCCCCCCGCTGCCGAAGCGCATGCGCAGCGCCATGCCCGCCTCCGTCGAGGAGGCGTTCTCCCAATTCACGGCCGCCGATTGGCGCGAGGCCGGCACGTTCCTCAACGCCGCCGGAGAGCAGGCGAAGAAAGCCGGCCTGCAACTGGCCTATCACAACCACGGCTGGGAATTCCGGCCAGCGGGCAGCGGCGGGGAGCTCGGCTACGACATTCTGGCGGCCTCGACCGATCCCAGCCTCGTCCAGTTCGAGCTGGATTGCGGCTGGGTGGCCTCGCAAGGGCTCGATCCAACCACTTACGTGCGCAAATACGGGCAGCGCATTTCCTTCATGCATATCAAGGACATCGCCCGTCCCCTGCAACCCGGCGAGCGGTTGCAAACCGTCGCCGTCGGCAAGGGCATCATCGATTGGCCGTCCCTGTTCGCGGCGGCCAAAGGAACGGCGCTCCGTCACTACTATGTCGAGCTGGAGCCGCCCTTCGATACCGTCTGGCAGACCGTCAGGGAAAGCCACGATTATCTCCAGAGTTTGAAGGTCTAAGCTAAGTATGCAGGTTGATAATAGTTTCGACGCGATCGTCGTCGGGTCGGGGATTACAGGTGGCTGGGCCGCAAAGGAGCTGACAGAGAGCGGTCTGAAAGTCTTGATGATCGAGCGCGGTCCGATGGTCGAGCACCAGGTCGACTACAACACCGAGACGCTCGCCCCCTGGGAGCTTCCCTTTCATGGCTTTGGCGATCCCGGCATGAGGGAGCGGGACTATCCGATCCAGGGCCATTCCGGCTTCCTCGACGAATGGAACCACCGCTTCTTCGTCAAGGACCACGAAAACCCCTATCAGACGCCAGCGGACCGGCCCTTCGCCTGGATCCGCGGCTATCAGCTCGGCGGCAAATCGCTGCTCTGGGGGCGACAGTCCTACCGCTGGAGCGATTATGATTTCGAGGCCAATAAGCGCGACGGCCACGGCGTCGACTGGCCGATCCGCTATGCCGACCTCGCGCCTTGGTACGACAAGGTCGAGGAATTCGCCGGAATCTCCGGCTCGTTTGAAGCATTGCCTCAGCTCCCGGACGGCAAGTTCCAGCCGCCCATGCAGCTCAACCATGTCGAGAAGGCGTTCAAGGCCACGATCGAGGACGAGTTCCCCGGCCGCACCTTGATCATCGGCCGCGTCGCCAACATGACCGAGGACAAGGAAGGCCGCTCGCGGTGCCAATACCGCAATATCTGTTCGCGCGGCTGCTCCTATGGCGGCTATTTCAGCACGCAAAGCTCGACCCTGCCGGCGGCGCGCGCGACCGGCAATCTGACGCTGGTCACGGACAGCCGCGTTGTCGGCATCGACTATGACCCGCTGGAACGACGCGCGACGGGCGTGCGGACCGTGAACGAGGCGACCGGCACCGGTCACACCTATAATGCCCGCGTCATCTTCGTCTGCGGCGGGGCGCTGAATTCGGTGTTGCTGCTGATGCTGTCGCGCAGCGAGCAGTTTCCGCGCGGCCTCGGCAATTCGAGCGGCGCGCTCGGGCGCGGCATCATGGATCACGCCACTTCGGCGGTCGGCGGCACGGTCTCGGGCTTCCTCGAGCATAATTATTACGGCAACCGGCCGAACGGCTTTTACATCCCACGCTTCCGCAACATCACCGAGCCGAAAGAGGGGATGCTGCGCGGCTATGCCATGCAGGGCAGCGCCTTGCGGGCGAATTGGAAGCGCGGCCTCCGGCGGCCCGGCGTCGGCGCGGAGTTCAAGAACGGCCTGCGCCAGCCCGGCGAGTGGCAGCTCGTCATGGCGAGCTTTGCCGAATGCCTGCCGCGCGACGCCAACCACGTCTCGCTCGACGAGGCCAATCTGGACTCGCACGGCCTGCCGCAACTCAAGATCGACGTCACATGGTCCGACAATGAGGTGGCGCTCCTCCGCGACGCCATCGCCGAGTCCGTGCGCATGATGACGGCATTCGGGGTGCCTGTCAGCGCCGACGATCCGCACCCGAACACGCCCGGCAGCGCCATCCACGAGATGGGCGGCGCCCGGATGGGCCACGATCCCAGCACTTCGGTGCTGAACAAATACAGCCAGCTTCACGACGTCAGGAATGTGTTCGTGACGGATGGCGCGGCGATGAGTTCGTCGGCCTGTCAGAACCCGTCGCTGACCTATATGGCCATTACCGCCCGCGCCTGTGCGTCGGCGGTCTCGATGCTGCAGAACCACAGTCTGTAACGGGCCTCGACGCCAAAAAAAGATAGGTGACGAGATGAATATGCACGATCCCAGCATGCGGAAAACCGTGTCCGGCCGAAGGCGTCCGCCCCCCATCAGCCGCCGTTCGATGCTGGCGGGCGGCCTCGCGGCCGGCGCCGCGCTGATGACCTCCGGCGATGCCGCGCTGACCTGGTCGCGGGTGGCCGCGGGCGAGCGCGCGGAGGGACTTTCGGACGCCTGCTGCGCCTTCATCGATATATTTTGCGAGACCCTGATCCCCGACACCGACACGCCGGGCGCCAGGAGCGCCAACGTCCCGAAATTCCTGTCCTTGTTCGTCGCCAGCGCGCCGGGGGACTCGGTGGCGGCGTTCGAGGCCAATGTCGCGCTGATCTGCGCCGATCTCGAAAAGCGGGCCGGCGCCCCGTTCCAGCAGCTCGCGCCGAAGGACCGCGAGGCCGTGCTCGCGGCATTCGACGCCGACGCCATCGACAAGACAGCGGAGCAGCCCTATTACGCCAGCTACGTCTCTCTGCGGGTGCTGACGGTGCTCGGCTACTACACCTCGCATGAGGGCGGCGCCGAGGAGCTGCGATATGAGTTGGTGCCCGGCCGCCACGAGGCCGACATCCCGCTCGACCCGGCCTACCGCGCCTTCTCCAACGCCAGTTGAACGCGGCAGAATCGGCCGGCGGCCGTCTGGCCGGTCCCGCCGCGCCAATTCACTGCGCCAGGGGCCGCGACCGCAACCGCCAGAGCCATGCGCCGAGCGGCCAGAGCAGCGCGGCGATGGTGAACGAGGCGAGCACGGCGGAAACCGGCCGCTCGAAGAACGGCAGGATGCTCCCGTCGGACTTGATGATCGAGGTGACGAAACTCTGCTCGACCATGGTGCCCATGACGATGCCGAGCACCATCGCGGCGACCGGATAGCCATTGCGCTCCATGACGAAGCCGATGATGCCGAAGGCGGCGACGATCATCACCGAATAGAGGTTGTTGCCGGTCGCGAATGCGCCGACCGCGCAGAGCAGCACGATCACCGGCATGATCGCCGCGCGCGGGGCGCGCAGGACATGGCTCGCCGCGCGGATCATGACGATGCCGAGCGGGATCATGATGATGTTGGCGAGGATGAAGATGATGTAGAGCGCGTACATGCTCGAGGCGCGCTCGGTGAACAGCGTCGGGCCGGGATTGAGGCCCTTCATATAAAGCACGCCGATGGCGATGGCGGTGATGGTATCGCCGGGAATGCCGAACAGCAGCGCCGGCACCCAGCCCGAGGCGAGGCTGGCATTGTTGCTGGCGCCCGCCTCGATCAGCCCCTCCGGATGGCCGGTGCCGAATTTCTCCGGCGTCTTGGAGAAGCGCTTCGACATCGCATAGCTGACCCAGGCCGCCATGTCCGCGCCCGCGCCCGGCAGCACGCCGATGATGATGCCGACGATATTGCCGCGCACTTGCGGCTTCACATATTGCTTCGTCAGCGCGATCTGGCCCGCGAGGATGCTGCCGAAGCGCCGGTAGGGCAGCTTCGGCGGCTCCGAAGTCAGCATGGCGCGCATGACCTCGGACACGGCAAAGACGCCAACCAGCGCCGGGATCGGCTCGATGCCGCCGAGCAGGTCGACGCTGCCGAAGGTGAAGCGCGCCGCGCCCGCCGGATTGTCGATGCCGACGCAGGAGACCAGAAGGCCGAGGAACATGCTGGCGATGGCCTTGACCGGTGATGAGCGGGCGACCAGCGTCGCGCACATCAGGCCGAGAAAGGCGAGCCAGAAATATTCGAAGGTCGAGAAGTTTAGCGCGATCTCGGCGAGGGGCGGCGCCAGCAACATCAGCGAAATCGTGCCCGCGATGCCGCCGAGCGCGGAGAACCACAGGCCGATGCCGAGCGCCATTTCCGGCTGGCCCTTGCGCGTCATGGCATAGGCTTCGTCGGTATAGGCTGCCGAGGCGGGCGTGCCGGGGATGCGCAGCAGCGCGCCGGGGATGTCGCCGGAAAAGATCGCCATCGCCGAGGCGGAGATGATGGTGGCGATGGCGGCAATCGGCGACAGGTAGAAGGTGACGGGCACAAGCAGCGCCGTCGCCATGGTGGCGGACAGGCCGGGCAGCGAGCCGACCACCAGCCCGTAGATCGAGGACAGCAGGATGGCGATCAGCACGTCGGTCTGGCAGACCATGCCGATGGCTTCAAACAATGTGCTCACGCGCGGACCTCACCATGGCATGGGAATGAGCCCCGGCGGCAGCGGCACCCGCAGGAGCTTGGAGAAGAGGAGATGCACCAGGACCGGCGCAACGATGGCCAGCGGCACGGCGAGGCGGAGGCGAGCCCCGAGCGCCGTCGCGGTGGTCAGCACCATCAGCCCGGCTGTCAGCACGAAGCCGAGGCGGTCGACGGTCAGCACGTAGAACAAGAGTAGGCCCGGCGGGATCAGCGCCATCAGGCCGCGCCACCAGTCGGGAGGCCCGCTTTGCACCTCGGTGGCGGAGAGCGTTTCGTCCTCGGGGTCCTCTTCAAAGCTTTTGCCGACACCGAGCGCAATCAGCGCTCCGCAGAGGCACAGCCCGGTGCCGATCACCATCGGAAACACATCCGGGCCGACCTGCTGGCCCGGCACCGGCGGCAGGCGCGAGCCGCCATAGGCGGCAAGCCCACCCAGGGCGACGAGGAACAGACCCGTTACGCGGTCGGAAAACTGCATGATTGCGAAAGCCGGATTGCCTGGAATGAAGGGGGGAGCCGTGGACCCGCTCTAAGATCCACGGCCTCAGCGTCAGCCCTTGGCGAGACCGGCGGCCTTCATGGCCACGCCCATCGCCTTGTCGCCCGCTTCCATGAACGATCCGAACTCCGCGCCCGGCGCCCAGCGCACGCCAAAGCCCCGGCTCGCCATGAAGTCGCGGAACTCGCTGGATTCGTTGACCTTCTTGAGCGCAGCGGTCATGGCGGCGACGGTTTCCGGCGGCATCCCCTTCGGCCCGGCGATGCCGCGCCAGGCGCCGGTGGTGTAGTCGATGCCCATCGCCTCCTTCAGCGTCGGCACGTCCTTGAAGGCGGGATTGCGCTCGGCGGCCATGATGGCGAGGCTGCGCGCCTTGCCCGCTTCGATCATGGCGCGCGCCTCCGGCACCGAGCAGGTGACGATGTCGAGGCCGCCCGCCGCCAGATCCTGCATGGCGGGCGCGGCGCCGTTCAGCGGCACCCAGGCGACGTGATCCGGCTTCAGCCCCATCGCGGTGAGCCAGCCGACCAGCGCCAGATGCCAGATGCCTCCCTGCCCCGTCCCCGAGGCTTTCAGCTTGCCGGGCGGCGCCGCCTTGACGGCGTCGGCCAGTTCCTTGACGGTCTTGTACGGGCTCGAAGCATTGACCTGGATGCCGGGCGGGTCCTCATTCATCAATGCGAGCGGGGTGTAGCTGTCAGGCCTGAACTCGGTCAGCCCCTGCCAGTGCAGCATGGAGATCTCGACCGTGAGTATCCCGATGGTGTAGCCGTCCGGCGCCGCGCTGGCGATGGCGGCATGGCCGACCACGCCCGAACCGCCGGTCCGGTTGACGACATTGAAGGGCTGCTTCAGCTCCTTCTCCAGCACCGCCGAGACGATGCGCACGGTCGCATCCGTGCCGCCGCCCGCGCCCCACGGGCAAATCACCGTCACCGGACGCGCCGGCCAGGTCTGCGCCTGCGCCGGATTGAGGCCGAGCGCCAAAGCCGCACCGCCCGCTGCGCCGCCGGCCAGCACCTGGCGGCGGGTCAACCCGCTTGTCATTGTTTCCTCCCACCTGTTTGCTTTCTGTTTTCCCCGATGATACCGCAAATGCGTCGAAGCGCCACAGCCAGTCGACTTGGAGCGATACGATCGGCCCGTGCCGCCGCCCCGGCGATCCGCGGCCGACCACAGGAAACGCATTTTTCACTTCGATACAGTCTTCTGCGGCGGGGACTGGCGGGGCATCCGTAGACGAGGGCACTTGCCCGCGGGCGTGTCTGACGAAATAGTGGGGCGCCGAAGGGCCCTGAGGTGAGGGAGCACATCCATGTCCGCAATGGACAAGGCCAGCGCCGCATTGCAATCCGCCGCCGACCTGCCGCCGCCCGAGGCGATGCCGGCCCGATTCGGCGCGCTGCCTTACCATGTCGCGGTCGCCGGGCATTTGCGCACCGGAGAGGCGGCGCTGTGGAGCTGGTTCGAGTCCGACCAGTTCTCCAAGCGCTATAGCGAGATGGTCAAGCTGGAGCTGCTGAAATCCACCTACCGCCTGACCCGCGCCGACCAGCCCGGCCTCTACGCCCAGGCCGATGTCGCCTTGAACGCGCTCGGCCTCGACCTGCCGGTGACGGTCTATCAGCGACAGGGCGGCGGCGACGGCGCGAATGCCGCACTGATCTTCCTGCCGGACGAGGCGGCGATCATGCTGATGGGCAATATCGCCGAGCTGCTGAGCGAGGGGGAGACGCTGGCGCTGCTCGGCCATGAGCTGGCGCATCACCGGCTCTACACGCTGGATGGCGGCCAATATTTCACGGCGGCGCGGCTTCTCGACTGGTGCGCCGAGCAGCCCGGCTGCGACGCCGCCTTCCGGGAGACCGACCGGCTCTATCAGCTCCACACCGAGATTTTCGCCGATATGGGCGCGCTGCACGTCACCAGTGACCGCGACGCGGTGATCGCCTCGCTCATCAAGGTCTCGACCGGGCTCAGGAGCGTGACGGCGCGTTCCTACCTCGAGCAGACCAGCGAAATCCTGGAGGGCGACAAGGCCGGCTCCGAGGGCGTCACCCACCCGGAACTCTATATCCGCGCCAAGGCGCTCGACCTGCTGGCCGCCGACCCGCCCCGCATCGGCGAGACCGAGGCGCTGGTGCGCGGCAAGATCGAAGCGGGGCGGCTCGACATTCTCGGCCAGCACAAGCTGAGCACGCTGTCGCGCGAGCTGGTGGATTGCCTGATGGTGCACCCCTTCATGCGCGGCGAATATGCCGCCAACCTCGCCGAGCGCTATTTCCCCGGCTACCGGCCCGCCGCCGTACCCTCGGCCGATCATGCCGCCATGGCGGTGGAGATCGCGGGACTGGCGAAATCCTGCCACGACTATCTCGCCTTTCTCCTGCTCGACTTCGCCACCGTCGATCCCGATCACGGCGAGGCGGGCCTTGCCTGGACGCTCGATCTCGCCGACCGCATCGGGCTGTTCACGGTCTACGAGGCCCTCGCGCGCAAGGAGCTGAAGCGCAAGAAGGAGGATCTCACCAAGCTGAGGCGCGGCGCGGCCGAGAAGATCGAGAAGGCCAACCATGCAGCCTGACGCCATCGAGCCGGAAGCAACGCAGGGCTTCGCCGATCTGCTCGCCGCATGGCGCGAGGCGGACAGCGCCGGCACCGACGATGTGCTGACCGCCGCGCTGCCGCTGATCGAACAGGTCGCGGCGCTGCATGAAGAGGGCAAGGTCGCGCCGCTGAACGGCGTCGACGCGCTGCGCGTTTCGATGGGCCATCTCTGGTTTCCGAACCGCATGGCGGGCGACGCCGTGGACAACGCGTCCGCCTTGCGCGCCGTCGAGCAGGCCGAAGCCGCCCGCCTTGAAGTCACCTCGCGCTACAAGGAGCGCAGCGAAAGCGGCGGCGTGTCGGTCGTCGACGCCACCGTCGCGGAGCGGTCCGAGGAGCAGCCACGCCGCGCCTATTACCCGGACTACATCGCCTGGGAGCAGCGCGCCGGCCATCACGACCAGCTCTCCGACATTTTCGTGCTCGGGCTGATCCTCGGCAGCCTCGCCATGCGCCTCGACCTGACCGACGACGAGGACATGCGCAGCTTCGCCCGGATGCGCGGCGACCTGATGCGGCACAATCCGCGCCTGCATCCGGTGCTGTCGCAGATCATCGAGAAGATGACCGAACTCGACCGCCGCCGGCGTCCGCAGGACCTGCGCCAGATCGCCAACGCGCTCGCCCATTACCGCGACCAGGATATCGAGCTGGACGACGGCGACCACGAGGCGGCGCCCGACCCTTCCGACCGCCCCGGCGTGCGCAAGCACCTGCATCAGAAGCTGCGCGACCGGCTGTTCGAGATCAACCGCCGCAACCGCCTGATCTATTTCCGCGAGACCGGCGCCACCATCAATCTGACGGTTGGCTCGATGCCCTATCTGATCGACCACAAGTCGATCAAGCCCGCCCAGCTCTTCCACCTGAACGACCGCATCAGCGCCGACCTGAAGCGGCCGATCGACCTCAGTAGCTGGCTGCAATTCCAGGACTATGAATTCCTCCCCGCCAATCTCGACCGCATCCGCCTCGACGCCCAGCGCGACGCCCGCGAATACGGCTTTTCGCAATTGCGGCTGGTGGTCGCCTTCCTGCGCTGGACCAATCTGAAGGAAGCGCCGAACGAGCGCATCAACAGCCCGCTGATCCTGCTGCCCGCCGAGCTCACGCGGCGCAAGGGCGTCAAGGACAGCTTTCGCCTGGAAGCCGCGCCGACCGAGGCGCAGATCAACCCCGCCCTGCGCTATTATCTGCGCAAGCTCTACGACATCCGCCTGCCGGAATTCATCGACGCGAGCAGCATGGAGGCGGTGCGCGCGCTGCACGCCGATCTCGTGCGGCAGCTCGCGCGCTCGGCCAAGGGCGTCGACCTGGCGCTGGTCGAAACGCCGCGCATCATGCTCATCCACCGCACGGCGCGGCGCAAGATGGACGATTTCCGCCGCCGCCGCGCGCGCACCGGCGTCGGCATCAAGGATTATGCCGGCCTCGCCTATAGCTATGCGCGCGGCACCTACGAACCGCTCGGCGTGCAGATCTTCGAGCGCGACATCCGCGTCAGCCGCGCGCCGCGCCGCGAAATGGCCGAGGAAGGCATCAAGCCGAAACTGCACCAGATGGTGGCGGCCGAAGAAGCCGCCGCCGATCAGGCTCCGGCGGAACCCGGCCCCGCCGAGCGCGAGCGCACCTTCTACGCCGTCGATGACGGCAATGCCGCCGGCTCGCATGACTGGGAGATCGACCTCTGCTCGGTGACGCTGGCCAATTTCAACTACCGCAAGATGACCCTGGTGCGCGACTATGCCGACCTCATCGGCAAGCCCGCCCGCGAGCATGTGAATTTCGACCCGCTCTTCTCCGACGAAGCGCGCCGCGCCTTCCGGCCCGACAGCGGCGCGCGCCGTGAAAATTACATGGTCTTGCCTGCCGACCCGAGCCAGATGGACGCCATCGCCCGCGCCAGCACCGGCGAGAGCTATGTCATCCAGGGGCCGCCCGGCACCGGCAAGTCGCAGACCATCACCAATCTGATCGCCGATTACGTGGCGCGCGGCAAAGCGGTGCTGTTCGTCTGCGAGAAGCGGGCGGCGCTCGACGTGGTGTTCCACCGGCTGAAGCAGATCGGCCTCGGCGATGTCTCGACGCTGATCCATGACAGCCAGGGCGACAAGAAGGCGTTCATCGAAGAGCTGAAGTCGATCTACGAGGACTGGACCGCCAGGACGCCGCGCGAGGATGTTGCGCGGCACCGGGCGGCGCTGGTCGGCGAGATCGAGGCGCGGCTGGCGGAGTTGCAGCGCTTTTCGGCGGCGATGACGGCGCCGGTCGAGGAGGGCGGGCCGCCGTTGCGCGACCTGATCGAGGAACGGCTGAAACACGGCGCCGCCGCCAGCGAACTGCCTCCGGCGGCCAAGACCGGGATGCCCGGCTGGGCCGCCTTCCATCAGGCGCGGCCGGTCCTCGCCCCGCTTCGCGATGCGCTGATCGCCAGCGGCTACGACGGCATCCTGGCGCGCTCGCCCCTGCGGCTGCTGCGCGGCGACCTCGCCAACCGGCCCGACGCCACCGAGCGCGTGGAACGCGCCTTGCGCCGCGCGCGGACGGCCCTCGCCGATGCGGCGGGTGCGGTGGAGGAGACGCGGGCCTTTCTCGACCGCGAGACGCTGAGCTGGGGCGAGGCGCTGGCCGCCGGAGCGTTCTGCCGCGCGGTCCAGCCGATCGCGGCGGCGGAAAAGCTCGCCATCCTCGATGACGGCGACATCTCCGCCGCGATGCTGTCGGTGTCGCTGGACAAATTCGCGGAAGTGGAGGCCAAGGCCCAGGCGGCCCGCGAGGCCGCCGCGGGATGGGCGGAAGACGCGGAACTGCCCGATCTGAAAGCCCTGATCGAGGCGGCGCAGAAGCATGAAGGCAAGTTTTTCGCCTTCCTCAACGGCGATTGGCGGCGGGCGAAAAGCGCCGTAGCCACCGGCTATAAGGGCGCCGAACCCGGAATTGGCAAGGCGCTCGGCCTGCTGGCGGAGATGCAGCGCGCAAAACTCGCCTGCGACCAGGCGCGGCAGGCGATGGAGAAGACCTGCGGCTTCGAGCTCACGGACGACATCCGCGCCTCTCTCCTCCGCATCTGGACGGCGGGCTCGTCGCTGCCCGACATCGAGCGCGACATCATCCGCATCTGCCTCGACCGCGAGGACGCCGCAGCTGCCGTGCAGAAGCTCGCGCGCCAATCCACCGCCCTGCGCCGCGCGGAGGAAGAACTTGCGGTCATCCTGTCCGGCCATGCCCGGCTCACCCGCGAGGCCATCGCCGCCAATCTGGAAGACCTCGCCGAAAACACCGGCCAGATCGCCGAATTCGCCGATCTGCTGGCCGATCTCGACAAGGCCGGCGCGGAGATTTCTCAGACCATCCGGCTCGTCGACCTGCCGCTCGAGCAAATCGGCATCGCCGTGCTCGACGCCGCCATCGACCGCGCCTTCCGCCGCAACCGCGCACTCGACCGCTTCGACAGCGCGCGCCTCGAGGACATCGTCGAGGATTTGAAGCAGCGCCACGCCGATCTGCGCCGCCTCAACGGCCAGCACGCGGTGGACGCCTGCCATCAGGAATTCCACAGCGATCTCACCCGCTCGAACGAATCCGGCGCCGGCACCGAGCCGGGCGAAAAGGACTGGCGGCGCGATTTCCGGCGCGGGCGCAAGACGCTGGAAAACGAGTTCCAGAAATCGCGCGCCTACAAATCCATCCGCGAGCTGTTCGCCGGCGAGGCGGGCCGCGCCATGCGCCGGCTGAAGCCGGTCTGGCTGATGAGCCCTTTGAGCGTCGCCGACATCCTGCCGCTGGAGGAAACGCTGTTCGACGTCGTCATCTTCGACGAGGCCAGCCAGATCCCGCTCGAAGACGCCATCCCGACGCTCTACCGCGCCAAGCAGATGATCGTCGTCGGCGACGAGATGCAATTGCCGCCGTCGTCCTTCTTCTCCTCGCAGGGCGGCGACCCCGAGGAAAGCGACACCTCCGAGCTGTTCGTCTATGACCTCAACGCCGACAGTTTTCTCAACCGCGCCTCCGCCGTGCTGCCGCGCACGCTGCTCGCCTGGCATTACCGCAGCCAGCACGAAGCGCTGATCGAGTTCTGCAACAAGGCCTTCTACAAGAGCGAGCTGCAGACAATCCCGAGCACCGCCGAACTGCCGCGCCGCGAGCCGATCCGCGTCGCCGCCGCCGAGGACGCCAAGACCACCGCGCTCGCGGCGCTCGACCAGCCGCTCTCCTTCCACCGGATGGAAAATTCGCCTTACGACAGCCAGCGCAATCCCGGCGAGGCGGCCTACATCGCCCAGCTCGTGCGCGAAATTTTGAACCAGCAGAAGGGCTTGAGCATCGGCGTCGTGGCGTTCTCGCAGGCGCAGCAGCAGGAGATCGAGAGCGCGCTCAATGCGCTCGCCGGTACCGACCGCGCTTTCCGCACCCTGCTCGACCTGGAGGAGGACCGCGAGCATGACGGGCAATATGTCGGCCTGTTCGTGAAGAACCTGGAGAATGTGCAGGGCGACGAGCGCGACATCATCATCCTCAGCGTCTGCTACGGGCCGGACGCCAAGGGCCGCATGATCATGAATTTCGGCCCGATCAACCAGAATGGCGGCGAGAAGCGGCTGAACGTGATTTTTTCGCGCGCCAAGCGCCACATGATGGTGGTGTCCTCCATCGACGGCGCGCAGATCACCAACAGCTACAATTTCGGCGCCAACGCCCTGCGGAAATACCTCACCTATGCGCAGGCCGCTTCCACCGGCCAGCCGGAGGCGATGGCGGCGGCGCTGATGGAATATGGCGTTCGCGGCGGCGAGGCGGCGCTTCAGGATCACGGCCAGTTCGTCGCCGATCAGATCGCGGCGGAGTTGACGGCGCGCGGCTTTACGGCGTCGCGCAATCACGGCCGCTCCGACCTCAAATGCCACATCGCGGTGAAGCGGGCCGACGCGGAGGATTACCACCTCGCGGTTCAGATCGACGACCGCGCCCATTACGGCACCGCCGATCTCGCCGCGCGCTATGTGGTGCGCCCGAGCATCCTCGCCGCCTTCGGCTGGGAGGTGATGACCGTACTCGGCAAGGATTGGCGCGACGATCCGGCCAAGGTGGTCGAGCGCATCGCCGCGCGGCTCGCCCCAAAGCCTGAGGAGGTTCCCCAGGAGGAGCCGCCCGCCGAATGACGGCGTTGCGAAATCGCTGAGCGGCACGAAAAGAGGCCGGCCGCTGCAAGTCAGGCCGGCCCAGGCACGCGGGACGTCAATGCAAAATCGCTTGGTCAAGGAAGCAACGAGCGGGACCGTTCCGACGTCATCCCCGCTCGAACTCTGGTGATCCGCAGCCGGATGCGGCTGCGGGAGCCCCGTCCTAGGAGGCGTGCCGCCGCCTCAGCGCGGCGTGTTCGCGGACCGCGCGCTCGGCGGCTTCCGGTTTGGCAAATCTGTGGCCGTCGAGCGCCTTGAACGCCTTGACCGCGGAGTGGAAGCGGAACACGCGCTCATCGTCGCCGCGAACGATAATGCCGACCAATTCGTCAGCGATTTCAATTGAATAACCTTCCGACATGCGCTCAATCCTCGCCAGGTGACTGGCATCTTCAGTGCTGATGGTCATCGCCGGCCTGCGGCCGGAAAAGCTGCGTGCTGCGACGGCAGCCCGGACAGCACATCATCGCGAAGGCAGAGGATTTGGCGTGAAAACCGGCTTTCATTCGGGTTCTCCTCATCTACGGAGACACGAGCGGATCGTGGCACCTTAGCGTTTGGTTTCGCGGCGCAAAGTGGGTCGACAAATCACCGCGGCGGACACATCAGGCGTCCAGCACGGCCAGAATCCCGCAAAGCCCGCCCCGCCGCCACCAATTAAATCTGCTAAGAAATGCAGCCTGGGTTGTAAGCGCGGCGCTCCGCATCGGGGCCATCCCACCGGGAACCGCAGCGCCGATGCCCTGCCGAGCTGCGCAGCTCGGGAATAGCTGTCATGCCGATGGCGGCAGGACTTGCCGCGCCGGCGCAATAATGGCTTTTCTGCCCAATGTTCGATACTCTCCTGCCCCTTACCCTCTTTGCGCTGGCCTCTTCGGTGACGCCCGGGCCCAATAACGTCATGCTGACCGCATCCGGAGCGGCTTTCGGCTTTCGCCGTTCGCTGCCGCATATGCTCGGCATCACCATCGGCTTTCCCGTCATGATCTTCGCCGTCGGGCTGGGGCTCGGCACGATTTTCATCCGCTACACGCAGGTGCATCTGGCGCTGAAACTGGTCGGCGCGGCCTATCTGCTCTATCTGGCCTGGCGCGTCGCGCAAGCCGGACAGCCCGATGGCGGCGACGCCAATGCCCGGCCGCTGAGCTTTCTCGAGGCCGCCGCCTTTCAATGGGTCAACCCGAAAGCCTGGATGATGGCGGTCAGCTCGATCCCGGCCTTCACGACGGTCGGCGGCAATTATTACGCCGAGCTCCTGGTGATCTGCCTCGTCTTCGCGGTGATAACCGTGCCGACCTGCACGCTCTGGTGCCTGTTCGGCGTCGCCATCCGCCAGCTCATCCGCACGCCTGGGACGGCGCGCATCGTCAATCTCAGCCTTGCCGGGCTGGTCGCGCTTTCGATCGTGCTGCTGTTTTTGTAAGCGACCGATCGACTAACGGCCTCGCAGCAGCGTCGCAAGCTGCGCCTCGTCTAGATCGACGTGGTAGAAGCGCCGGTAGAAATCGCGTGTGATGTCTTTCAGGTCTTCGGGGAAGAGTTTTGGGTGCAGCAGCGCCGCAAGCCAGCGGATGCCGATCAGGCGGTTGACGCCGGGCGGCGCGTCGAACCAGCCATAGGGCAGATTGGGCGCGAGATAGATGCGGCCCGCGCGAACCGCCCGCACGGATTGCCAGAGCGGATCCGTTGAGACCTTGGCGTGGAAATTGGGATCGAGGGTCAAAATCACATCCGGGTTCCAGCCCAGCACCTGTTCGATAGAGACCTTGGTCAGACCGCCCTTGCCGGCCTCCGCCGCGACATTGACCGCGCCGACATATTCCAGCGCCTCCATGTTGATCGACCCGTCCAGCCCGGTTTCGAGCCCGTCCGCGCCGCGCCCGTAATAGATGCGCGGGCGTTCGCCGGCTGGGACTTGCGCGAGCTTCGCCTTGATGCCGTCAAGCACGTCCTCGGCATAGTGGGCGAGCTCCTCGGCGCGGTCCTTCAGCCCCAGCGCATCGCCGAGCGCGCGGTAGGTCGCGGGCGTGGCGGCCAAGGCGCCGTCGAACAGCAGATAGGGAATCTTCGTCTGGCTCTGCACCTCGTCGGCGAGCGAGACGAAGGTCGGCGCGGTGCTGCCGGCATCGATGATGAGATCCGGCTTGAAGCTGAGCACGGTCTCCAGATTGGCGGTGTTGCCGCGCCCGGTCAGCCGGCCATATTCGGGCAGGTCGCGGACGGCGGGCGACAAAAACGCCTTCTCCGGCGGGCGCGGCGCGCGCACCCAGCCGACCATCGTCTCGGGCGCCAGCGTATAAAGCAGGATCGAGGCGGGCGGCCCGGCGGCGAGCACCCGGCCCACGCTGGCGGGGATCTCCACGCGGCGTCCGCCGGCATCGGTCACGCTGCGGGTTTGCGTCTGGGCCGAGAGCGGCGGCGCGCCGAGGGCGGCGGCGGCGATGATCGAAAGGCACAGGCGCAAGATGGCGCGTCGGTCCATATTGTCTTCCATTCCGGTTCTGCGATATGTTTATCCAGATATATCGCATGGTTACCAGAATGGCCGCAACTCACGACTGCGCCACCGCAATTGCGCCGCCCGCCGAATTGCCGCAAGGTCGGGCATGACGACAGGCAGCATGGACAGCGACGACGCGGACGAAACCGGCCTCGCCACGGCGCGGATGGGCCGGCGCGGCGCACCGCTGACGCTGATCGCCGCGCTGACGCTGCTGCTCGCCGCGATGATGATCGGCGCGATGCAGCTCGGCCGCTATCCAATCGCGCTTGCCGATATTGGCGGGGCCATGCTGCGCCTGTTCACCGGCGGCGCGGCGGCCGGCCAGATCGACACCGTGCTTTGGCAGATCCGGCTGCCGCGCATCCTCGCCGCCGTGCTGGTCGGCGCGGCGCTCTCGGCGGCGGGCGCGGCCTATCAGGGGCTGTTCCGCAATCCGCTGGTCTCGCCGGACATCCTCGGAGTCTCGACCGGCGCCGGGCTCGGCGCGGTGATCGGCATCTTCCTGTCGCTGCCGGTGCTCGGCATCCAGCTTTTCGCCTTCCTCGCCGGGTTGGCGACCGTCGCGCTGGTCTCCGCGATCGGCCTTTTGGTGCGCGACCGCGAGCCGATCCTCGTGCTGGTGCTGGCGGGCGTCGTGGTCGGCTCGCTGGCGGGCGCGGCGATCTCGCTGCTCAAAATCCTCGCCGATCCCTATGAGCAGCTTCCCGCCATCACCTTCTGGCTGCTCGGCAGCCTGTCCAGCATCCGCAATGGCGACGTGCTCTCCGCTTTGCCGATGATCCTGCTCGGCCTCGTGCCGATGATCCTTTTGCGCTGGCGCATCAACCTGCTCTCGCTCGGCGACGAGGAGGCGAGCGCCCTCGGCCTCGAAACGCACCGGCTGCGCTATCTCATCATCGCCGCCGCCACGCTGATGACGGCGAGCGCCGTCGCCATTGCCGGCGTCGTCGGCTGGGTCGGGCTGATCCTGCCGCATCTGGCGCGGATGCTGGTCGGCCCCAATTTCGAGCGCCTGTTGCCGACCGCCATGCTGATGGGCGCGTGCTATCTGCTGCTGGTCGACACGCTGGCGCGCACCATGGCCAGCATCGAAATCCCGCTCGGCATCCTGACCGCGCTGGTCGGCGCGCCGTTCTTCCTCTGGCTGCTGGTCGCCAGGAGGGACGGCTGGTGAGCGCGCCCCTGCTCGAAGCGCGCGGCCTCGCCTTCGGCTATCCCGGCCGCACCGTCGGCCGCGATGTCGCCCTGTCGCTGCGGCCGGGCGAGATCATCTGCCTGCTCGGCCCGAACGGCTCGGGCAAGACCACCTTATTCAAGACTCTGCTCGGCCTGCTGCCCACGCATGGCGGCGAGGTGCGGCTCGGCGGCGATCTGCTCGGCCGGATGCCGCGCCGCGAGATCGCGCGCCGCGTCGCCTATGTGCCGCAGGCGCACGCCGCGCATTTCCCGTTCAAGCTGCTCGACATGGTGGTGATGGGCCGCGCCGCGCATCTGGGCCTCTTCGCCGCGCCCTCGGCCAGGGACCGCGAGCGCGCCCGCGCCGCTCTCGACCTGCTCGGCATCGCCGATCTCGCCGCCGCCGAATATACAAGGCTCAGCGGCGGCCAGCGGCAACTGGCGCTGATCGCCCGCGCCATCGCCCAGGATGCGGCCATCATCGTCATGGACGAGCCGACCGCCAGCCTGGATTTCGGCAATCAGGTCACGGTGCTGTCGGAGGTGAAGCGCCTCGCCAGCCGCGATCTGGCGATCATCCTCTCCACCCACGACCCCGACCACGCCTTCAGCGTCGCCGACCGGGTGCTGCTGCTGCAGAACGGGCGTTTGATAGCCGAGGGTGACCCTGCGTCGGTGCTGACGCCGGAGCGGCTGCGGGCGGTCTACGGCGTCGAGGTCGCCGTGGAGCAGCTATCGCGCGGCCAGACCGTCTGCGTGCCCGATTACGACCAGCCGCGCGGCTAAACAGCATTCATGCAAGCCCTTCGCTTGACTGTCAGCCGCAATATGCCATCATGCGCTGTATCCAACTGAATATAGCGATTAGGTTTCCCATGCCCCTTTCGCAGATCAGCGCTTGCCGGTTTCAGCCAGGGCGGGTTATGACACGTTGTGTTTGTTCGTATATAGCGAGGGAGTGTATGCTCATGGCCGAGTTTGCCCTCTTGTTCCGTCCCTTGAAGCGGCTGGCGTCCTTGGCGGCGCTGCCGTTTGCCCTGCTCCTGCTCGCTGCCGCCCCGGCCGAAGCGGGCGAAGTCAAGGTCGCGGTCGCGGCAAATTTCACCGAGGCGGCCAAGGACATCGGCGCGGCGTTCGAAAAATCGACCGGCCACAAAGCCGTGTTCAGCTTCGGCGCCACCGGCCAGCTCTATACGCAGATCAGCCAGGAAGCGCCCTTCGAAGTCTTCCTTTCCGCCGACCAGACGACCGCCAAGAAGGCGGCCGATGACGGCTTTGCGGTGCCCGACAGCCGCTTCACCTATGCTACCGGCGGGATCGTGCTGTTCAGCAAGTACAAGGACCTCGTCACCGGCGAAGCAACCTTGAAGGACGGCAAGTTCACCAAGATTGCCATCGCCAATCCGGCCACCGCCCCTTACGGCGCCGCAGCCGTCGAGGCGATGAAGGCGCTCGGCGTCTACGAGGCGCTGACGCCGAAAATCGTGCAGGGCAACAGCATCGCCCAGGCCTATCAATTCGTCGACACGGGCAATGCCGAGCTTGGCTTCGTCGCGCTGTCGCAGGTGATCGGCAAGGATGAGGGCTCGCGCTGGATCGTGCCGGCAGGGCTTTACACCATCATCGCGCAGGACGCCGTGCTGTTGAAAAAGGGCGCGGAGAATGAAGCGGCCCGCGCCTTTCTCGCCTATCTTAAGGATCCGGAAGCCAAGGCGGTGAAAGATAAATTCGGTTATGGCGCGGGCGATTAGCAGTCAGGTCCATTGATGCCGGATATCGCCGAGCTCTGGTCTCCGATCCGGTTGACGCTCGAGCTGGCGACAATCGCCACAGTGCTGCTGCTCGCCATCGGCACGCCGATCGCCTGGTGGCTGGCCCGCTCACCGGCGACATGGAAGGAGGCGGTCGCGGCTGTGATCGCGATGCCTCTCGTCCTTCCGCCGACCGTGCTGGGCTTCTATCTGCTGATCGCGCTCGGGCCGAACGGTCCCGGCGGCTGGGTCGCGGGCCTTTACGGCGCGCGCACGCTGGCTTTCACCTTCGAGGGGCTGGTGATCGGCTCGGTGCTGTTCTCCATGCCCTTCGTCGTGCAGCCGATCCGCAATGCTTTCGAAGCCATCGGCGAGCGCCCCCTGGAAGTCGCCGCCACCTTGCGCGCCTCGCCCTGGGACCGCTTCTGGACCGTCGCCGTGCCGCTCGCCCGGCCCGGCTTCATAACCGGCGCGGTGCTCGGTTTTGCCCATACGGTCGGCGAGTTCGGCGTCGTGCTGATGATCGGCGGCAATATTCCGGGCGAAACCAAGGTGTTGTCGATCGCCATTTTCGACTATGTCGAGACGCTGCAATGGAGCAAGGCGCATATTCTGGCGGGCGGGATGCTGGTCTTCTCCTTCTGCGTCATCCTGGCGATGATGCTGCTGGAGAAGCGCATCGGGCGGCCCGGCGCATGAACGGCGAGGCCGGAGCCATCGCCGCAGCCTTCTCAGGCAGCCTTGGGACCTTCAGCCTGGACGTCGCCTTTGAGGCGCCGATGCGTGGCGTCACGGCGCTGTTCGGTCCATCCGGCTCCGGCAAGACCACGATCTTGCGCTGCATGGCGGGCCTGCATAAGCTCGCCGGGCGGCTGAGCGTCGGCGGCGAAATCTGGCAGGACGACGCGGCCGGCATCTTCCGCAAGGCGCATCAGCGGCCGATCGGCTATGTCTTCCAAGAGGCGAGCCTGTTCCCGCATCTGTCGGTGCGGAAAAACCTGCTTTACGGCGCGCGGCGCGCGGCGAAACAGGGCGCGGAGGAGTTGATCCGCGAGGATGAGATCGTCAGTCTGCTCGGCATTGGCCACCTGCTAGGGCGGGCGCCGCTGGCCCTGTCCGGCGGCGAACGCCAGCGCGTGGCGGTGGGGCGTGCGCTGCTGTCCCAGCCTCGGCTTTTGCTGATGGACGAACCGCTCTCGGCACTCGATCGCATGGCCAAGGACGAGATCCTCCCTTATTTCGAGGCCCTGCACCGGCATCTGTCGATCCCGATCGTCTATGTCAGTCACGACATCGCAGAGGTCGAGCGGCTGGCCGACACGCTGGTGCTGCTGGAGCGCGGGCGCGTGCTCGCCGCCGGTCCGCTATTCGAGCTGGAGGCCGACCCGGGATTGCCACTGCTGCGCGCGCCGGAGGCTGCTGTAACGCTAGAGGGCCGGATCGCCAGCATCGACGAGGCTTATGCGCTGACGGCGGTTTCGGTCGCGGGCGGCATGTTGGTCGTGCCGGGCATTCAGGGCCGCCTTGGCGATGCGCGCCGGCTGCGGATTACCGCAGCCGATGTGAGCTTCAGCCTGTCGCCGCCGGGCGATACGACGATCCTCAATTGCCTGCCCGCGCGCATCCTCTCGATCACCGGGCAGACGGATGGCGAGCCGCAGGTCACCGTCGTGGCGGGGTTGGGCGCGGATGGCGCGGGGGCGCGCATCGTCGCGCGCATCACCCGCAAATCGCTGGAGGCGTTGGCGCTCGCGCAGGGTTCGCAGGTGTTCGCGCAGATCAAGAGCGTTGCGCTGCTGGCGTCCGGAGCCTGACGGGCGCGACGCCCGCGACTTGGTGTTGCGGGGCGAACCTATGGCGGCCCGTCCTGCTATCATGCCGGCTCAACGGACCCGAGAGACAGACCTCATGCGACATGGCGGCGATTTGGCGGAAGCGGCGGCGCGTTACGGCGTGCCCGAATACGCTTGGCTCGACCTGTCGACCGGGATCAGCCCGCTGGCCCACCCATTCCAGCCGCCCAGTGCCGATGCCTGGCAGAAGCTGCCCCAGTCGGACCGGCTCGAAACGTTGCTTAAGGCCGCGCGGGCCGCTTACGGCGCGCGCTCCGACGCGCCCATGATCGCGGCATCCGGCACGCAATGCCTCATCCAGCTTCTGCCCCTCGCACGCCCGACAGCGCGGGTTGCCGTCGTCGGTCCGACCTATAACGAACATGCGGCCTGCTGGCGGCGCTCCGGCGCGGAGGTCGAGATCGTCCACGACCTGGATCGCGCTTCGGGGGCCGATGCCATCGTGCTGGTCAACCCGAACAATCCGGATGGCCGCGCCTGGGAGCGCGAGCACGTACTCGCCTGCGCCGGGTCGCAGGCGGCGCGCGGCGGAGTCCTCATCGTGGATGAAGCTTTCGCCGATGTGCTACCCGAGATCAGCGTGGCCCCGCAGGGTGGTGCCGACGGCCTCGTCATCCTGCGCTCCTTCGGCAAATTCTTCGGCCTCGCGGGAGTCCGCCTCGGCTTCGCGCTCGGCCCGCGCACCGTCATCGATGCGCTCGGCGCTTTGATCGGCCCCTGGGCCGTCTCCGGCCCCGCCCTTGAGATCGGCATACAGGCGCTCGACGACCGCGCGTGGCAGGACACGGCCCGGCGGACGTTGCACGGCCTCGCCCGGCGCCTCGACGCCCTGCTCGTCGAATCCGGTCTCACCGTGCTGGGCGGCACATCGCTTTACCGTCTGGCCTCGCACCCCGCCGCGACCGCGATACACGCCCGGCTGGCCGCGCAAGGCATCTGGGTGCGCCGCTATGACAGCGCACCCGACCAGCTCCGCTTTGGCCTGCCCGCCAGCGACGCCGATTTCAACCGCCTCGGCGCCGCGCTTGGCCCGGCGGCCGGCCACGCCTAGAGCGGGAAGTTTGGTATGGAATCACCCGTTGTGGCTTAGTACGCAGCAGCGGGTCGAGCACGCCTTCTCGTATAAGCGCGACCATTGACCGGCCACTCAGCGCGGCCGCAGCCCCTCCAGAAAGAGCGCCTCGATACTTCGCGCGGCGTCCTCGAACCGGCCCTCTCCAGCGCGGTCCAGCCCCAGCACGGCGCGCACCTGCACGTCGAAATCGGCGTAGTGCTGCGTGGTCGCCCAGATCGCGAAGATCAGGTGATGCGGGTCGGTCTTGCCGAGCTTTCCTGCGCGCATCCATTGCCGCAGGACCTTGGCCTTTTCGTCCACCAGCGGCTTCAGCTCGCGGGTCAGCATTTCGCCGACCCGCGGCGCGCCTTGCAGCATTTCATTGGCAAACAGCCGGCTCTCGCGCGGGAAATCGCGGGCCATCTCGATCTTGCGCCTGATATAGCCGCGCAGCTCCTTCAGCGGATCGCCCTCGGCGCTCAGTTCGCGCAAGGGAGCGAGCCAGGTGTCGAGCAGCCGGTGCAGCAGGGTCGAGTGAATTTCCTCCTTGCTGCGGTAGTAGTAGAGCAGGTTCGGCTTCGACATGCCGGCGGCTTCGGCGATCTGGTCGATGGTCGCGCCGCGAAAGCCGTGCGTGGAAAACACCTCGAGCGCCGCGCCCAGAATGAGCTCGCGCTTCTCGCGTTGGATGCGGGTGTTCGGTCCCGTGGCGGGCGCTTCAGCCGTCATCTTTTACGGACCTTTTCGCAAGGGTTTCGCATAAGCTAGACGCTCGAAATCCCTCGCGGTTTACGCCAACTATGCCCTTGACCGGTAACCCGGCAATGCTAGGATTTGTCCAATCGGTCAAAATTCTACAGCAGCCACACGCCGAAGCCAATGACGAGGGACACAGCGCGTCCCGGCGGTTTCGCGGTCGCAGCGAGGATGAGCAGGCATGGCGGCGCCCGGAGAGAACCTTCGCATCAACGGCGCCCGGCTTTGGGAGTCCATCCACGAGATCGCCAAGATCGGCCCCGGCGTCGCGGGCGGCAGCAACCGCCAGACGCTGACCGACGAGGATGCCGAGGGGCGCGCGCTCTTCCAATCCTGGTGCGAGGCGGCCGGGCTTGAAATGGGCGTCGACGCCATGGGCACCATGTTCGCCACCCGCGCCGGCACCGATCCGGAAGCGCTGCCGGTCTTTATAGGCAGCCATCTCGACACCCAGCCGACCGGCGGCCGCTATGACGGCGTCTTGGGCGTGCTCGGCGGGCTGGAAGTCGTCCGCACCCTCAATGATCTCGGCATCAAGACCAAACATCCCATCATTGTCGCCAACTGGACCAATGAGGAGGGCACGCGCTTTGCCCCCGCCATGGTGGCCTCGGGCGTGTTCGCAGGCGCCATCGACCAGGACTGGGCCTATGGCCGCACCGACGCCAAGGGCCTGCGCTTCGGCGACGAGCTGGAGCGCATCGGCTGGAAGGGGCCGGAGGCGGTCGGCGCGCGGAAAATCCACGCCTATTTCGAGCTGCATATCGAGCAGGGGCCGATCCTGGAGGCCGAGGGCAAGGATATCGGCGTCGTCACCCACGGGCAGGGCACCTATTGGACACAGCTCACGCTGACGGGCGTTGCCGCCCATACCGGCTCGACGCCGATGCCGATGCGCAAGAATGCCGGGCTCGGCATGGCGCGCATCCTGCAATTGGTCGATGAGATCGCCTGGTCGCACGCGCCGGACGCGGTCGGCGCGGCGGGCCATATCGACGTGTTCCCCAATTCGCGCAACGTCATCCCCGGCAAGGTGGTGTTCACCGTCGATTTCCGCTCGCCCGACCTCGCTGTGCTCCAGGACATGGAGAAGCGGCTCTACGAGGGCGCGCAGAAAATCGCCGACGAGATGGGCCTCGGTTTGGAGCTGGAGAACGTCAACCGCTTCGATCCCGTCACTTTCGACGCCGGCTGCGTCAAGGCAATACGCGACGCGGCGGAGCGGCTTGGCTATTCGCACCGCGACATCATTTCGGGCGCGGGACACGATGCCTGCTGGATCAACCGCGTCGCCCCGACCGCGATGGTGATGTGCCCCTGCGTCGGCGGCCTGTCGCACAACGAGGCCGAGGAGATTTCGCAAGAATGGGCCGCCGCCGGGGCCGATGTGCTGTTCCACGCGGTGATCGAGACGGCGGGGATCGTGGAGTAGAACGTAGATTGCGATCCGGCGTGATCGCGCCGGGCCATCCGGCCAGACAGGGGAGCGGAGATTTATGTCCACCGTCATCAAGAACGGCACCATCGTCATTGCCGACCGCACCTGGCAGGCGGATGTGCTGATCGAGGACGGCAAGATCGCCCGCATCGGCGGCGGCCTCACAGGCAACACGGTGCTCGATGCGACCGGCTGCTTCGTCATGCCCGGCGGCATCGACCCGCATACGCATCTCGAAATGCCCTTCATGGGCACCTATTCCTCCGACGACTTCGAGAGCGGCACCCGCGCGGCGCTGTCCGGCGGTACCACCATGGTCGTCGACTTCATCCTGCCGAGCCCGGGCCAGTCGCTGCTCGAGGCCATGCAGATGTGGCACAACAAGACCGGCCGCGCCGCCTGCGATTACGGCTTCCACATGGCGATCACCTGGTGGGGCGAGCAGGTCTGGCGCGAGATGGAGACCGTCGTCCGCGACAAGGGCATCAATTCGTTCAAGCACTTCATGGCCTATAAGGGCGCGCTGATGGTGCATGACGACGAGATGTACGCCTCGTTCAAGCGCTGCGCCGAGCTCGGCGCGCTGCCGCTTGTCCATGCCGAGAACGGCGACGTCGTCGCCGAGCTTCAGGCGCGGCTGATGGCCGAAGGCAAGGATGGGCCGGAATCGCACGCCTATTCGCGCCCGCCCGAGGTCGAGGGCGAGGCCACCAACCGCGCCATCATGATCGCCGACATGGCCGGCTGCCCGGTCTACATCGTCCACACTTCCTGCGAGCAGGCGCATGAAGCCATCCGCCGCGCCCGGCAGAAGGGCATGCGCGTCTACGGCGAGCCGCTGATCCAGCACCTGACGCTCGACGAGAGCGAATATCAGAACAAGGACTGGGACCACGCCGCGCAGCGCGTGATGAGCCCGCCTTTCCGCGACAAGAGCCATCAGGACAGTTTGTGGGCGGGCTTGCAGGCCGGTTCGCTGCAAGTGGTGGCGACCGATCACTGCGCCTTCACCACCAAGCAGAAGCGCTTCGGAATCGGCGATTTCACCAAGATTCCGAACGGCACGGGCGGGCTCGAAGACCGTCTGCCGATGCTGTGGACCTATGGCGTCGAGACCGGCCGCCTGACCATGAACGAGTTCGTCGCGGTGACGTCAACCAACATCGCCAAGATCCTGAACGTCTATCCGCAGAAGGGCGCCATCGTCGAAGGCGCCGACGCCGATATCGTCGTGCTCGACCCGGCCAAGGGCAAGACCATCACGGCGGCCAGCCAGCAATCGGCCATCGATTACAACGTCTTCGAGGGCAAGCAGGTGAAGGGCCTGCCGCGCTACGTGCTGACGCGCGGCAAGCTGGCGGTCGATGACGGGGTGCTGAAGAGCGAGCAAGGCCACGGCCGCTATGTGCCGCGCGAGCCGTTCCCGGCGGTCGCCCGCGCGCTGTCGCAGTGGAAGGAGCTGACCGCCCCGCGCAAGGTGGAACGCTCCGGCATCCCTCCGAGCGGGGTTTGAGGGCGAGGTGTCACGCCGGCGAGCGGAAATTTCAAAGAGCTGCGGTTGCGCCTCGCGGTTCCGACCGCCGTTCCGATGGGCGGCGGCCTGGTTAAAGCTTCGCAGCCGGTCTTGCGCGCCCGGCCTCGATCTCGGCAATGAACGCCGCGACCGCCCTGCCGATCATCTCGGGATGATCCTCCTGCAGGAAATGCAGCCCGGAGCCGAGCCTGACCAGCCGGCAATCGGGGAGGCGATGCGCGAAGTCCTCTGCTAATTCAGGGGAAACGAGAGCACCGGGATCGGCGGCGAAGAGCAGCTTCGGATAGGTCGAGGTGGCGAGCGCCGCGTGGGCCGCCTCGATTGTGGCGTACACATCCGCCGGCTCATGCGCGATCGGCAGCTCGTTCGGGAAGCGCCAGGTGGGTCGACGGGATTCCGGCGTGGGGAACGGGGCGCGATAGACGGCCATTTCCTCATCGCTGAGCTTTCTTTGCACTGAGCCTGGAAGCACGCGCTCGACAAAGGCGTTGTCTTGAAGGATCAGCGTTTCGCCTTCGCAGGGCGTTCGAAACCGCCGGAAGATTTCACGCCGCGGTGATCCTCGCAGGAATTCCGCCCAGGTCGGAATGGGCCTGATGAACTCCATGAAGGCAAGGCCGCGCATGAACGACGGTTGGCGCGCCGCCAGATGAAAGGCAAGCGCCGTCCCCCAATCCTGCGCCACCACATAAGCCGAGGCGATCCCGGCCTTTGCGATGAACGCATCGAGATAGCGGACATGGTCCTCGAAGCGGTAGGCGATGTCGGGCTTGCCCGACTGGCCGAAGCCGATGAGATCCACCGCGATGCAATGCGCGGTCCCGGCGACGAACGGCATGATGTTGCGCCAGATGAAGGAGGAGGTAGGGTTGCCGTGCAGGAAGAGCGCCACTGGCGCGCCCGGTGCCCCTAACTCGCGATAGGCCATCGCCGAATCCAGCACGCGAAGACTTGGTAGGCTGATATCCGCACTCATGCCGATGGCTCCTTGAAAATCGTCGAGAAAGCAATGCGCTTGAAGCGCTCCAGCGGTTCGGCGGTGCGTGTGACCTTCATGCGCAAGATCGCGCCCTGCCAGGAGGAAAGCAAAAACTCCGCAAGGTCTTCAGCCGGGATCGCGGCTTCGATATCTCCGGCCGCCTGGCCCTCCGCGATGCATGCGGCGAAGGAGGAGCACCATTCGAGAAAGATCTCCTCCAGCCGCGTGCGCAGCATCTCGCTCACCGGCGCCGCTTCGAGGCTGAAGTCGCCGATCAGGCAGCCCCGGCTGAACTCGGCTTTTGCAAGACGGTCAGTGATGATGTCGAGATAATTGCGCAGACGCTCGCGCGGCGTCCGGCTTTCGTCGCCTAGCGCTTCGGCAACCAGCAGCTTCAGATCCTCGAAATAGTGGTCGAGCACCGCGCGCGCAAACTCTTCCTTGGACCGGAAATGATTGGTGAACGAGCCCTGCGGCGCCGGGACCTCGGCGACGATCGCGCGCACGCCCGCCCCGACATAGCCTTTGCGGAACATCACCTTGAGCCCGGCTTCCAGGATTTGGTCACGGAGTGAATGTCTTGCCATCGGAAAACAATACGGTCGTCCGTATTATTCGTCAAGCAGCTTGCAGGCAGATGACGAACATCGCGCAAGCGTGCCGCGCCGACCGGCGCCGAGGCGCAAACCGCCGCTCGCCGCGAAGTCCGCTGCCGAACGATCCCGCTTTTCTTCGCCGCCGGAACCTTGCATGATGCGAGGCACGCATAGCCGCGCCGGCGCGGCCTACCGGCACACCACCGGAGCCCTTGATGGATCACGACGGCGCCGCGTTCATGGCAGAAGCCTACCGCCTCGCGAAGAAGAGCTTCGACGAGGGCGGCTTGCCGATTGGCTCGGTGCTTGTCCGCCGAGGCGAGATTATCGGCGCGGGGCATAACCAGCGCATCCAGCAGGGCGATGCCATCGCGCATGGCGAGATGGACGCCATCCGCAATGCCGGCCGGCAGCGCACCTATAAGGACACGGTGATCTATACGTCGCTGTCGCCCTGCATGATGTGCGCGGGCACCATCGTCCAGTTCGGCATTCCGCGCGTTGTCATCGGCGAGAACACCACGTTCGGCGGCAATGAGGCGTTTCTGCGCGAGCGCGGCGTCGAGGTCGTCATCCTCAACGATCCCAAATGCATCGCGCTGATGGAGCGCGTCATCCGCGAGCGCCCGGGCGACTGGTTCGAGGATATCGGCGAGGACGAGCCGACGGCATAGCTGCGGAGCGGCGGGCGCCGGTTCCCCAGGCTCAAGGCCTCATTTCCGGCGTTGGCGTTTCATTGCCCGCGGCCTCGCCATCCGGGCCGCGCCCTTCGCCGGCGGGCCTCTTGTTGGAGCGCGTGACGTAGCGCCGGAGCTGCCGCCATAAGGCCCGTCGCGAGGATTCGACCAGCTCGACATCGCGCACCAGCTTGGCCCCGTCCTGCCGCTTTTCGAGTTCGATCTTGCGGGTGTGGAAATCCTCAAGTTCCGGCCGGTGGCCGACGCTCAGCAAGGTGGTCCCTTCCAGGTCGACCAGCAATTCCATCAGCTTGACCTGGCTCTTGGCATCGAGCGCGGCGGTCGCCTCGTCGAGCACCACGATATCCGGCCGGTGCAGCAGGATGCGGGCGAAGGCGAGGCGCTGTTTCTCGCCGCCCGACAGCGTCTGGTCCCAAGGGGCCTCCTCGTCGAGCTTTTCGATATGCTGCTCCATGCCGACCCGCTTGAAGGCATCGGCAACCTCCTCGACGCTCCGGCTTTCGGGCGCGTCGGGGTAAGTCGCCGCGCGGCGGAGCGTGCCGATCGGCACATAGGGCCGCTGCGGCAGCAAAAACATCTTGGCGTCCTTCTTGACCTCGATGGTGCCCCCGCCCCAGGGCCACAGACCCGCGATGGCGCGCACCAGCGTGCTCTTGCCCGAGCCGGACGCGCCGGCGATCAGCACCCGCTCGCCCGGCATGATGACGACATCGGTATCGTCGACCACGGCGGTGCCGTCATTCAGCCGCACGGACAGGTCGCGCAGGCGCAGCGCCGCTCCGGTTCCTTCGGTCTCGATGCTGATCCGTCCGACGCCGTCGCCCTCTTCGGCCTCCTGGAGCGAGTCCAGCGCGACCATCAGGGATGCGACGCGCCGGGCCGACGCGGTCCAATCGGCCATGCGGGGATAGTTGTCGACCAGCCAGTTGAAGGCGCCCTGCACGATGGTGAAGGCCGACGCGGCCTGCATGATCTCGCCGAGCGTCATCGAGCCGTCGAGGAATTTGGGCGCGCACAGGATGATCGGCAGCACCGGCGCGATGAAGCTGGAAGTTTGCGAGACGACCGTCGTCTTCATGTTCTGGAAGGCGATGTCGCGCCAGGCGGCGAGCACCTTCTTCAGCGAGCGGTCGACGCCGGCGCGCTCCTCCTCCTCGCCGCGAATGAGGGCGATGCTCTCGCCGTTCTCGCGCAACCGCGTAATGACATAGCGGTATTCCGCCTCGCTCTGGTTCTTGTTCTCGGAGGCGGCGACGAACCGGCTGCCGATCAGCACCATCGATCCGCTGGCGATCAGCGCATAGAGCAGCGCGGCAAGCACCAGGAAGCCGGGGATCTCGAACTGCCATCCGCCCAGATTGACGGGCAGCGAACCGCCGATGGTCCACAGCACCACGATGAAAGTCGCCGCCGACAGAAAGGCCTGGGTGACGCCGCTGGCGAAATCCACCGGCGATTCGGTTGCGATGCGCACGTCGTCGGCGATGCGATACTCGGGGTTGCCGTGATCGCCGCGCACCAGATTGAGCTGGTAGTAGCGGCCATTGGTCAGCCAGCGGTCGATGAGCTGGTTGTTCAGCCACGCCCGCCAGCTCCGCTGCAGCCGCATCCGGATATAAACCTGCACCACGCTCAAGGCGACGCTGACGCCGAGGATCACGAAATAGATCACCGACAGCCACGCCACCGCAGCGGTGTCGCGGTTCTGCAGGCCGTCGAAGATCGCCCGGTTCCAGACGTTCATGGCATAGGCCGAGCCGAGCAGCAGCACGATGATGAGGAGCAGTCCGGCCGACAGCGTCCAGGCCATTGCGCGGGCCTCGCCCGCCCAGAATTTTCCGGCCGTTCGCCAGAAGCGCCTGAGCAGATTGCGCCGCCGCAGCTTCTCCGAAGTCAGATCATCGGCCGCGCCGGATGGAAGGGCATCCGGCCGGTCCGCACCGGTCATTGCTGTCATATCTATTACCTGGGCGAAGGGCGTGCGGGAGCGTGTTGCCGGCGGCCGCCGGCTTTCGTCGAAAACAAATGCGGCTGGCGCGCAAGCGTTCCCGAATGGGCGCAGCGGCGGCACGCATTTCTAACGCGGTGTATCCCATAGAGCACCGGCGCCGGCCAAACCACAAGAGTTCGGCGCCACACCCGTTACTTGCTCAACATTTTCGCTTTTCCGCATCGGCCGTGGCTCGGTTCAATGTTGACGATTCATCGACTCAGAACCGCCCTGTCCGCTGCGTTTTTCACCTCCGGCCTTAATTGAAGACATCGGCTCGATTGACCTTTGCTCAGGGCTATCGCATCCCTTCGCCGAGGACGATCAATAGCGCCCAAAAGGCGGGATGGCCCTGCCAGCCACCATCGTTTTCAAAATCTTAACGGCGCGCGGCGTAAAAACTCCGGGCGGGGTCGCGCTGGGCCGGGCGGAGCGAGATGACGATGTTTCGGCTTGTTTACGCGACTGCGGCGGTGCTGGCCTGCTTTGTTGGCGGCCAAGTCCCGGCGCTGGGCGAGGAAGCCCATATTGTCGAGGTGAAACGATACATCGCCCTGCACGTCGTGCCCTGGCTGCGCGACCATGTCGTCGTCGATGCGGTGCAGGCTCAGAATTTCGCCCATGCCGAGCTCACCGATACGGATGTCGAACGTCTCGACCAGCAATGGCGGCGGGAGTTGGATTCACCGTCGAAGCCGCTGATCGACAGCGTCTTGAACAACCCGCTCTCCCTCTTTCTGAAGGAGAAGCAGGCAGCCTCCGACGGCTATATCGGCCGGCTCGTCGTCATGGACGAAAAAGGTATGAATGTCGGCCAGAGCGGGCTGACCGACGATTACTGGCAGGGCGACGAAGTCAAATGGCAGAAAAGCTTCAAGAAACGGACCGAGCCGGTGTTCGTCGATAATGTCGAGAAGGATGCGACCGGGCAAAGGCTGCAAATCCCGGTCAGCCTGCCGGTCGTCGATCCCGAAAGCGGCCTGCCGATCGGCGCCATCACAGTCAACATCAATGTCGAAAGGCTGCCCACCACCTTTTAAGCGCGACGTTTCGGCAACGCTCAATAAGTGTTCTTTAACAAAAGAACAACCAAAGGTTGATCGAATCGGAGCCAGCGGCTAACCCGGACCGCATGGCTACGCTCATAATGAGTGAACCGGGGGTCGTCTTATGATCGTGATTGTTGACGAACGCGAGACCGTCACCGAGGGGTATACCTCTTGGTTTGACCGCGAAGGCGTTTCGGCGACCGGATTTCGCGCGGCGGATTTCGGTAATTGGGTAAAAACGGTCTCCGACCCCGACATCGATGCGGTCGAGGCGTTCTTGATCGGCGATTGCGAGGACCGGCGGCTTCTGCCGAAATTGATCCGGCATCGGACCAGCGCGGCGGTGATCGCCATGAACGATCACAAATGTCTCGACGAGACCTTGGAGCTGTTCGATGCCGGCGTCGACGACGTCGTGCGCAAGCCGGTGCATGTCCGCGAAATCCTGGCGCGCATCAAAGCCATCCAGCGCCGCGCCAAGGGCGAGGACGAGGGCAGGCTGGTCGGCGACATCCGCGTTTTCTCCGATGGCCGCGACCCGGAAGTGAAGAGCGAAGTGCTCCCGCTTCCCCGGCGCGAGCGCCGCATCCTCGAATATCTGGTCTCCAATCGCGGCCGCCGCGTCACCAAGAGCCAGATCTTCAATTTCGTCTACGGCCTGTTCGGCGAGGACATCGACGAGAATGTCGTCGAGAGCCATATCAGCAAGCTGCGTAAGCGCCTGCGCCACCGCCTCGGCCACGACCCGATCGACAGCCAGCGCTATCTCGGCTACCGGCTGGTTTACGACTAGGCAGAGTTGCCCGCGCGTGGCGGCCTTCGGGCCATCGCCCGCTCCGACAAGCGGAGCCGCTTGCTCCTTCGCCGCCGGCGCGGCAGGCTGGCGCAGGACGCATTGCAAGGAGCGGCCCTTTGAGAAAGCCTGTGACCCCCTGGCTGACGGTCGATTGCGTGGTGCTCGATGCGCAGAAGCGCGTGCTTCTCATCCGGCGCAAGAACCCGCCCTTCGAAGGGCAACTGGCGCTGCCCGGCGGCTTCGTTGAAATCGGCGAGACGGTCGAAACGGCCTGCAAGCGCGAGCTGATGGAGGAGACCGGCATCAAGGCCGGCAAGCTGACGCTCGTCGGCGTCTATTCCGACCCGCGCCGCGACCCGCGCGGGCATAGCTGTTCGGTCGCCTTCCTCGCCCACGTGAAAACCGCCAGGCCGACAGCCGGCGACGATGCGGCGGACGCGCTCTGGGTCGAGGATTGGCGCCGGGCCAAGCTCGCCTTCGACCACCGCAAGATCCTGAAGGATGCACTCGCCTTGGCGGACCGCGACGGGGCCTGAGTCCCGGCCGGTCAATGCGGAGCCGATTCCGACAGGATGTTGATGATCGCGACGCCGGCGAGGATCAGGGCAATGCCAATCACGGCGGGGGCATCCAGATGCTGGCGGAACACCAGCCAGCCGACCAGCGCCACCAGCACGATGCCCAGACCCGACCAAAGCGCGTAGACCACGCCGAGCGGCATCGTCTTCAGCGTCAGGGAGAGCAGATAGAAGGCCGCGCCGTAGCCGAACACGACGATCAGCGACGGCCCGAGCCGGGTAAAACTCTCCGAGGCCTTAAGCGCGGAGGTCGCGACGACTTCCGCCGCTATGGCCAGGATCAGATAGGCCCAGGTCATGGGGGGTGATTCCTTGAATGCTGAGAGTCGGGAGGAGGAGCCCAAAACACATTGTCATTCCCGCGAAAGCGGGAATCCAGTAGGCCGAAGCGACGCGATTAACGGGGACGCGATCGCGCCGTTTGCCCTTTACAGGATCCCCGCTCGCGCGGGGATGACGAAGAGGCTGCGATCCCCCTCCGTCACTCGGGATAGGGCGTGCCGTCCTTATGCACGAAGCGGCCGTCGGCGTTGGAGCTCATCATGTCGATGTCGGAACAGGTGGTCAGGTCGTCGGGCTGGCGCGAACCGACCTCGAGATAGACCGCCACCTTGTCCGACCTGTTGATCAAATGATGACCGTTGCCGGAGCCCTTGGCGAAGGCAGCGCAGTCGCCGGCGCGCAGCACGATATCGCCGCCATCCTCGACCAACGTCACTTCGCCTTCGAGCACATAGACGAATTCGTCCTCGTGCGAATGCCAATGGCGCTGGCTCGACCAGTTTCCCGGCGGCAGCTGCATGAGATTGACGCCGAAATCGGTGAGGCCGCCGGCATCGCCCAGACGCTGCCGGATACGTTCGGCACAAGGCGCGTCGAAGGGCGGCGGATAGGGAGCGCCTTTGCGCTGAGGCACGGCGGCAAGGTCGATCTTCGGCATCAGCGTTCCCCGGCGATCGGCGGCCGAGCTGACGCCCGGCCGCGTGTTGGGCTGAACGGTTATTAAGTGTTCATGGAGTCGAAGAAGTCGCCGTTGTTCTTGGTCTGGCGCAGCTTGTCCATCAGGAACTCGATGGCGTCCATGGTGCCCATCGGATTGAGGATGCGGCGTAGCACGAACATCTTCTTCAATTGCGGCGCCGGGACCAGCAGCTCTTCCTTGCGGGTGCCGGAGCGGGCGATGTCGATGGAGGGGAAGGTGCGCTTGTCGGCGACCTTGCGGTCGAGGATCAGCTCGGAATTGCCGGTGCCCTTGAACTCTTCGAAGATAACTTCGTCCATGCGGCTGCCGGTCTCGATCAGCGCCGTGGCGATGATGGTGAGCGAGCCGCCCTCTTCGATATTGCGCGCCGCGCCGAAGAAGCGCTTTGGCCGCTGCAATGCGTTGGCGTCGACGCCGCCGGTCAGCACCTTGCCCGAGGACGGCACCACCGTATTATAGGCGCGGCCGAGGCGGGTGATCGAGTCCAGGAGGATCACCACGTCCTTCTTATGCTCGACGAGGCGCTTGGCCTTCTCGATCACCATCTCGGCGACCTGGACGTGACGCGATGCCGGCTCGTCGAAGGTGGAGGAGATCACCTCGCCCTTCACCGAGCGCTGCATGTCGGTCACTTCTTCCGGCCGCTCGTCGATGAGCAGCACGATCAGGTAGCATTCCGGATGATTGCAGGTGATGGAGTGGGCGATGTTCTGCAAGAGCACGGTCTTGCCGGTGCGCGGCGGGGCGACGATCAAGCCGCGCTGGCCCTTGCCGAGCGGGGCGACGATGTCGATGACGCGGCCGGAGATGTCCTTCTGGTCCGGCGCCTCGACTTCCATCCGCATCCAGGTGTCCGGATATAAAGGCGTGAGGTTGTCGAAGTGAACCTTGTGGCGCATGGCCTCGGGCTCGTCGAAATTGATCTTGTTCACCTTCAGGAGGGCGAAGTAGCGCTCGCCATCCTTGGGGGAGCGGATCTGGCCTTCGACGGTGTCGCCGGTGCGCAGGCCGAAGCGGCGGATCTGGCTGGGGCTGACATAAATATCGTCAGGGCCGGGCAAATAATTGGCGTCGGGCGAGCGCAGAAAACCGAAACCGTCCTGCAGCACTTCAACGACGCCGATGCCGGTAATATCGACATCCTTGGCGGCCAATTGTTTCAATATCGCGAACATCAGCTCCTGCTTGCGCATCGTGCTGGCATTCTCGACTTCGACGCCTTCGGCAAAGCTGAGCAATTCGGTGGGCGATTTAACTTTAAGGTCTTGGAGTTTCATTTCTTGCATTCGGGATGACTCCGAACTTTCGTGCGATATTGGTAATGGGGAGGCGCGCGGCCGAAAGGAGCGCGACCTTAGGTTTGGAGGGCATTTCGAGGCGCCGTTCCCGCGATGACCGGCGAGCCGCGCGGGTTAGAATTGCGCAGGCCGCTCAAGTCTCATGCGGGCTGAAGGGAATTCAGATTCTCGGCCAAGTGAAGAATTACGACTCACACTATAGCAAAGAATTGGCGCGTGCGAAAGCAGCAGATTTTCAGCGTTACGTGACTGGGCGTCGCGGGTGCTGGCTGGCCGTCGGCGATGAGGCACTAAGTATAAAGAGGCCCGGTCCTTCTTATGCCTCTCTTATATAGGAGAGAGCGGCGGGTCCGAGAAGGTGACCGCGCCTAGAACGGCTTCACCACCACCAGGATCACGATCAGGATCAGCAGCACGGTCGGGATCTCGTTGGCGATCCGGTAGAAGCGCTCGCTATGGGTGTTGCGGTCGGCGGCGAAATCCTTGCGCCATCTGGCCAGCATGATGTGAAACACCGTCAGCAGCACGACCAAGAAAAGCTTGGCGTGCAGCCAGCCGGAGGTGCGCAGGTCGATGACGTCGAAGCCGAAGATCAGGGCGAGGCCGAGCAGCCAGGTCGCAATCATCGCCGGATTGATGATGACGCGCAGCAGCTTGTTTTCCATGACCTTCAGCGTCTCGGAAAGCTGCGAGCCGGCCGGTGCGCCGACATGGTAGACGTAGAGGCGCGGCAGATAGAACATCCCCGCCATCCAGGCGACCATCGCGATGACGTGGAAGGCTTTGACGTAGAGATATAATTCCACTTGGCGCCTCGTCTGGCTTTGCGTCTGCGGCTCTTCTCGTCATCCCCGCGAAAGCGGCGATCCCGTACGCACAAACTCGAAACTCGCGTCCCTCAATCGCCACGCACCAGCGCCACCAATCGCTCGACATGCGCGATCGGCGTCGTCTGCAAGATACCGTGGCCTAGGTTGAAAATATGCGGAACGCCCTGAAGCCCGGCCAAGATGGACCGGATGCGCGATTCGAGCAAGTGCCCTCCGGCCACAAGCAGCAACGGATCGAGATTGCCCTGCACAGCGGTCGTGGCGGCGAGCTTGCGCATCTGCGCCAGCGGCATCGCCGTGTCGCAGCCGAGCCCGTCAACGCCAGTTTCGCGGACGAACTGCTCCGACAGCACGGCGGAGCCGCGCGGGAAACCGATGATCGGGACATCCGGGTGCAGCGCCCTGAGCGCCTTGACCATGCGCACCGTCGGCGCGATCACCCATCGCTCGAATTCGGCGTCAGGCAGCACGCCGGCCCAACTGTCGAAAATCTGCACGACCTGTGCGCCGGCGGCGATCTGGGCCGAGAGATAGGCAACCGAGCTGTCGGCGACAAGGTCGAGCAGGCGGGCGAAATTTTCCGGGTCGCGATAGGCGGCGAGCCGCGTCGGCGCCTGATCGGGGGTGCCGTGGCCGGCGACCATGTAGGTCGCGACGGTCCATGGCGCGCCGCAAAAGCCGATCAGCGCCTTGTCCGCCGGGAGTGCCGCCCGAACCAGCGCAACAGTTTCGCAGATCCGGCCGAACTTCTCCCCGGTCGCCTCGGGGCGCAAAAGCTTGAGCAGCTCGGCTGGCTGCATGCCATCGAGCTTTGGTCCGGTGCCTTCCTCGAAAGCCACTTTCTGGCCGAGCGCGTCCGGCACGATCAGGATATCGGCGAACAGGATGGCCGCGTCGAAGCCGAAGCGCCGGATCGGCTGCAGCGTAATTTCCGCGGCCCATTCCGGCCGGTAGCACAGATCCAGGAAGCCGTTCGCCTTCGCGCGAAGCTCCCGGTACTCCGGCAGGTAGCGGCCGGCTTGCCGCATCAGCCACATGGGCGGTCTGCCGAGCGCCTTGCCTTTCAGGACTTCGATCAGCTTCGGCGTCGAGGGTGTTTGCTGGATATCAGCGGGCATCGCTTCGCTCTTTGATACAGAGTCTTACTTTCTTAAGTGACTCTTATTTATAGGGGGTGAATTGCGGATATTGCGGCATTGTCCACGCATTATCTACAGCTTTGCGGCAGGATCGCGAAGGCCGGGCCTCAAGATCGCCGGCGGTTTGCAAACGGCCATTGCGGCAGACGAAAAACAGCTCAGGAAGGCAATCGGTTGCGCGGTGAGGTTCATTTTATATCGTGACAATAACCCTTGTTTAGCCGCTGGCCGAGCGGTGCGCAAAGATGGCGCTTTGCAAATTCATTCAACTCGGCGAGATTTTGCCGTCCCCAAAAGCGAGGCTGTGGACGGAAATTGAATTAGCGTGCGGGACTCAGCCCGAAGGCTTTCCATAAAGTGAGGCGCTGTTCAAAACATGACAGCTTATCAACAGACCACCAAGGAGCTGCCGAAGTTTTTTCACCTGCACATGGTGTCGGACGCTTCGGGTGAAACGCTGGCGGCGATCGCCAAGGCGGCGGCTGTTCAGTACTCCAGCATCCGAGCGCTCAAGCACTCGCATCCTTTCGTGCGCAACCGCCGGCATCTCGACCGCGTGCTGCAACAGATCGAGGCCTCGCCCGGCATCGTGCTCTACACCATCGTGGAGCGCTCGATCGGGGCGCATCTGGAGCAGCGCTGCGAGGAGCTGAATATCCCGTGCGTTCCAGTGCTTAGCCCGCTGTTGAAAGTGTTCGAGGCCTATCTCGGCACGCCGTCGACGCCGATCGTGGGCGGCCAGCATGTGCTCAACACGGATTATTTCCGGCGCATCGAGGCGATGAATTTCACCCTTGCGCATGACGATGGTCAGCGCACGGCCGATCTCGACGACGCCGACATCGTGCTGATCGGGGCGAGCCGCACCTCGAAGACGCCGACGAGCCTTTATCTGGCGAACCGCGGCTTCAAGACCGCCAATGTCTCGCTGATCCCCGACATCCCCCCGCCGCCCGAGCTGGAGACCATACGCAGCGCGGTCGTCGCCGGGCTGGTGGCGAGCCCGCAGCGTCTGGCCGAGATCCGGCGGCAGCGCCTGCTCGGCATGAACGACACCAAGAACCGCGACTATACCGACACCGAAATGATCGTGAAGGAGATCGCCTATACCCGTAGGCTGTGCGGCCGGCATCATTGGCCCGTCATCGACGTGACGCGCCGCTCGATCGAGGAGACGGCGGCTGCCGTGATCAAGCTGGTGGAGGATCGCAAGGGGAATGGCTGAGAATTTCGCCGGCCGCGAACTGATCCTGGCGTCGGCGAGCGCGGGGCGGGCGGCGATCATGCGCGGGGCGGGGCTGACATTTCGACAGGTGCCCGCCGACATCGACGAGCGGGCGATCGAAGCGGGCATGGCGTCGGGACTGGACCCATTGCCCGCGCCGGAGCTCGCCGTGCGATTGGCCGTCGCGAAAGCCAAGTCCGTCAGCGCCCGCCATCCCGAGACGCTGGTGATCGGTGCCGATCAGGTGATGGAATGCGGCGGGGTGATCTTCCACAAGCCGGCCGACATCGCCGCCGCGCGGGTGCAATTGCTGGCGCTGCGCGGTCGCACGCATCGTCTCTGCTGCGGGCTCGCGGTTGCTTTGGGAGGCCGGTGCCTTTGGGACCATCTCGATGAGGCGAAGCTGGAGATGCGGGCGTTCTCCGAGCAATTTCTCGACGCTTACCTGGACATGGAGGGCGAGGCGGTGCTGCAATCCGTCGGCGGCTATCGCATCGAAGGCCCCGGCGTCCAGCTTTTCCGGCATATTAGCGGCGACCATTTTACGATCATCGGGCTACCAATCATGACCCTGCTCGCATACTTGCGCGAATGTGGGGCGGTCGCCGAGTGACCACCTGAGTGCGCGCACCGGGTTGCATTCCAGCGGCAGGATCGATAGTTGAACCCTTGACGTTCCCGCGCCGCCGCCGCGCTCACTCGCAAAGGCCGCCAAATGGTCGCCATCAAAGCCGCCGAATTGCCCGGCCTCCTCAAATCTAGCGGCACGAAGACCGACGCCTATCTGATCCACGGCACCGATGTCGGCCAGGTCGCCGAGATTGCGGGCTCGCTGGCCAAACAGCTCGCGGCGCTGTCCAAGCCGCCCGGGGAAATCATCCGCCTCAGCGAGCAGGATTTGGCGCAGGCGCCCGGTCGCCTCGCCAGCGAAGCGCGCAGCCTCGCCATGTTCGGCGGGCGTCCGGTGCTGCTGGTCAAACCTGGCCCGCAGCTCACTCCGGCGCTGTTCGAGGACCTGCTCGGAGGGCCGCCGCTCGCCGCCTTTATCATCGTCGAGGCGGGCAATCTGAAGAAGGACGCCAAGCTTCGCCAGATCTTCGAGAAGGCCAAGAGCGCCGCCGCTATTGTCTGCTATGGCGCCGATAATCGCAGCCTGCAGCAGCTCATACGGGATGAAGTCGAAAAGGCAGGGCTGACCATCGCGGCCGACGCCGCGCAGCGCCTGACCCAGCTCATCGGCGCGGATTGGGCCGTCTCCCGTGCCGAGATCGCCAAGCTGACGCTCTATGCGCTCGGTGAAACACAGATCACTCTCGCTCATGTCGAGGCCGTGGTCGGCGACGCATCGGCCCATGCTTTCGACGCAGCGATTTCCGAAACGCTTGCTGGGAACGCCGCCGCCGCGCTGGCCCAGCTCGACGCGCTGGCCGGGAGCGGTACGCCGGCCCAGGTGCTGCTCAATCTGCTCTCCGGCCATCTGCAAAAGCTGCACGCCGTGCTCGCCGCCGTCGACCGCGGCGACAGTTTCGACGCCGCCGCCGGACGGCTCCGCCCTTCACCGCATTTCCGTCAGAAGGACGAGATGAAGGCGCAAACCGCGCGCTGGCGCCTGCCGGAGGTCGCCGCCGCCATCGAGGCGGTGCACGAGACCATCCGCCAAACGCGCCTGAAGCCCGCGCTCGAGCATGAGCTCGCGGCGGCGCTGATCCTGCGGATGCCGGAGATCAATCCGCGTCTCACGAAGTCGCGCGCGGCGTAGATCGCCTGGGGGCGGCCCTTAAAACAAAAATCCCCGCGACGGCGGAGATTTTGCACGATGGCAGAAGCTACTTATTGAACCGCGGGTTCGCCGCCGGCTGCTTCGTCCTGCATCAGGCGCTGGCGGAACAGGGAGGCGAAATCGATCGGGTCGAGCAGCAGAGGCGGGAAGCCGCCTTCGCGCGTCAGGTCGGCGACCAGGCGGCGCACGAAGGGGAAAAGCAGCGCCGGGCATTCGATGAACAGCACCGGACGCAGCGCCTGTTGTGGCAGGTTCTTCAGCCGGAAGCCGCCGGCATAGACCAATTCCAGATTATACAGCGCGCCGTCCTCGTTTTTCGCGGCGGCCTCCATGGTCAGCACGACCTCGAACACGTCGTCGCCGATGGGGTGGGCCTGGACGTTGAAATTGATCTGGATGTTCGGGTTCTTGCCCGGTCCGCGCAGACTGCGCGGCGCGCCCGGATTCTCGAAGGAGAGATCCTTGATATACTGCCCCAAAACATTGATCTGAGGCTGCTGATCCTCATCCTTCGCCGCTTCAGGCGCGGTGCCGTTATTGCCGTTCGCCATGGCCTCATCCTCAGTTTTGGAGCGCGGTGGGGAAATTTCGGCCCCGCCGGGAGGCGGGGGTGCAGACGTTTCCCAAAACATCGCGCGAAGACAATCGTCGCTGGGTCACGTCGCTAGCATGACAGGCGGTGGCAGGCAACGTCCATCCCGCAATTTTGCGGAGGCTCGGCCGGCGAAGCTGAACCAAGGCCGCCGCAGGGCGGCGCTAAAGCCTATTCCTTATGCCAGGGCGAATCGGTGTCCTTGCGGCCCGGCTTGGCCGTTTCAGCCTTGCCGCCGGTGGGCGGTTCTCCCTTGGGCGGGTCGGGCTCGAGCGTCTCGAATTCGGCATCGACGGCGTTGCTCGACCGCTTCAGCCCGCCGCCGCCGCGCGGCGACGCGCCGCCCGGTTTCGGTCCGGCACCCGGGCGCGGTCCAGCCCCGCCGCCGCCGGCGGGACGTCCGAAACCGCTGACATGCACCCGCCCGCTTGCCAGCGCCCGTTTCACCACCCAGCGCCCGGCGGCGCGGCGGATCGGCGGCACGAACAGCGCCAGGCCGATGACGTCGGTCAGCAGCCCGGGCGTAATCAGTAATATCCCCGCCGCCAGAATGCCGATGCCGTCGATGACAGGCGTCAGGGGCATCTCGCCCCGCTCCAGGCTTTGTGCAAAGCGGTTCAGCGCGGAGAAGCCCTGTACGCGCATCAACACGCTGCCGGCGATCGCGGTGCCGATGGTCAAAAGGATCGTCGGCAGCACGCCGATCAGCCGTCCGGCCTCTATAAAAAGCGCGATTTCGGCGATCGGCAGGCCGATAAAGAGCAGGAACAAAAGAATGGGCATGCTGTTAAGCCCCCAACATGTGCAACAATGGGTGGCGAAATCGGCGGTATCGGCCATAGGGCGAATTCTTGCAGGTTGGCTTAACCGTTTCGATCGCGTAATTTGCTATAGGATGCGTGGCATGCTTTCTACCGCCCTTCACACGGCTGGCGGTCCTGATGGCCGCGACCTATATGATAGATGACAGCCCCTAAGCGCACATATGTATCCAAAGAAGCTGCGGCAATATGAACGGCACATTCGACATTCTGACTTTGCTTTTCTTGATCATAGCAGTTGTGATATTTCTCCGGCTTCGCAGCGTGCTGGGTCGCCGGACCGGAAACGAACGTCCGCGCTATGATCCTTACACGCCTTCCGACGCCAATGGTAAGCCGGTGCGCGATAATATCGTCACCCTTCCTCGTGGGGAGCCGCCGCGGATGACTGATGAACTGGACGAAGCCACTTTCGCGAAACGGCTGAAGGATGTGGCGCCGGTCGGCAGCGACGCTGCGCAAAAGCTGCAGTCGGTGGCGCAGGCCGATCGCAGCTTCGACCCGAAGCATTTCCTCAACGGCGCCAAGGCGGCCTATGAAATGATCGTCTCGGCCTTTGCCGAGGGCGACCGCAAAACGCTGAAATCCCTACTCAGCCGCGAAGTTTTCGACAGCTTTTCAACAGCCATCGGTGAGCGTGAAAAGGCCGGCGACACGGTCGAGTTCAAATTCGTCGGCATTTCCAGCACGGAAATCATCGACGCCGAGGTAAGCGGCAAGACCATCAACATCACCATCAAATTCGTCAGCGACCTGATTACCGCCACGCGCAACCGCGCGGGCGAGGTCATCGACGGCGATCCGGTGACCATCCGCGACGTCACCGACGTCTGGACTTTTTCGCGCGACGTCACGGCGCGCGATCCGAATTGGCGGCTTGTGGCGACAGGATCGGCGGCCTGAGGCCGCACGGACGACGGGGCCATGCGGGCGGTATTTCAGTTAGGGGCGGCGCTATTCGTCATGGCCGGTGCAAATCTGTGGCAGTGGCAATTTTCCGATGCCGAGGCCAAGGGCCTCAAATCCTTCGATAAGACGCCGCTCGAATTCGCGGCGGTCCCCGGCTGGGCGGATGACGATCATGCCGCCGCCTTCGCCGCCTTCCGCAAATCCTGCGGCAAACTTCTCACCGATGCCAAGGAAGGCGACCGCATCAAGCCGGCCTGCGAGCTGGCGACGATGCTGCCGGAGAAGCTGCGCCGCGAGGATGCGCGCCAGTTCTTCGAGAACAATTTCAAGCCGCATCTGGTCAAGCGGCCCTCGACAGGCGCCATGCTGACCGGCTATTTCGAGCCCGAGATCAAGGGCTCGCTGACGCCGACGCCCGAATACAAGATCCCAATTTACGCCCTGCCGAGCGACCTGACCCTGATCCGGCAGCCCTCCGATCGTGGCACGCTGGCGGCGGACCTCACTGCGGCACGCGCCACCGCCGGCGGGCTCGTGCCCTATTACACCCGCCAGGAGATCGAGCAGGGTGCGCTCGCCGGCCGCGGATTGGAGATCGCCTATCTCGCCGACCCCTACGATGCCTTCGTCATGCAGGTGCAGGGCTCCGGCATGATCCGGCTGCCCGACGGCAAAACCTTGCGTGTCGGCTTCGCGGGCAAGAACGGTCATCCCTATTCCTCGATCGGCAAGATCCTCGTACAGGCCGGACAATTGCAGGCGACGTCGGCCTCGCTCGACCAGTTGCTGACCTGGCTGCGCGCCGACCCTGAACGCGGCCGGCAAATGATGTGGGAGAACAAGTCCTATCCGTTCTTCCGCGTGCTCGACCCGTCCGAGGCCGGGGAGGGGCCGCATGGCGCGCTCGGCCTGCCGCTGATGCCGGGGCGCAGCCTCGCCGTCGATCCGCGCTATCACGCGCTCGGCACGCCGATCTGGGTCTCGGCGCCCGATATGAAGGACGCCAAGGGAAAGCCCATCGCCCGGCTGATGGTGGCGCAGGATACCGGCTCGGCCATTCGTGGGCCGGTGCGCGGTGATTTCTTCTTTGGAAGTGGCGACGCTGCCGGACGCAGCGCCGGCGTCACCAAGCACATCTGTGATTTCACGGTTCTCATCCCAAATTAACGGCGAAGCGCGGGGTCTCTGACTGCTCCCCGCGCCGAGCCGATCGCGCCAGAGCCTTATCCTTCCGTTTGCCGGTGGGGCCGTCCAAGCTCGTGGCGAGCTGCATTTGCCGTCAAATTCGGTCCGGCTTTTGCGGATGATGCTTTAGAGTCAGATGCTTACGCAGGAATTGCCGGACAGCCGGAGCCTTGATGCTTTTGGGGGGAGGGCGAGGCGGCGATCGTGCGCAACGCCCCTCGCCGAACACAGAGGATTTATGAATTCGGAGCCGCCATCGCGCAAAAGGCCGCTGACCGCCGAGGAGGCGGAGCTGTGGACCTATGCCATGCGCGAGGCGAATGCTCTGCGCCGCCGCGGCCGTGAGGAGAAGCGCGAGGCGGAACGGCTGGCCGATGAGGCCAAGGCTGAGCGTTTTGCCCCGGAACCGTCTCCTGCCACGAAGGTGCAGCCGGCCGCTAAACCGAGCGCGGATAAACGGCCAGAGCGCCGTCCTCCGCCGCCGAAATCACCGCCTCCGCTCGCTCCCTTCGACGACCGCGACCGCCGCAAACTCTCGCGAGATCGCGACCTGATCGACGCCCGCCTCGATCTGCACGGCATGCGCCAGCGCGAGGCGCATGGGGCGCTGCGGGCGTTTCTGTTCGCGTGCGTGACGCGCGGCCATCGGCATGTGCTGGTCATCACCGGCAAAGGCGTCCGCGCCGATGTGGAGCGCGTGCGCGATCATTTCATCGAGGAACGCGGCGTACTGCGCCGGCTGGTGCCGCAATGGCTGGCGGATGCGGATCTGCGCGGCATCGTGGTCAGCTACACCGCCGCCGGGGTCCGCCACGGCGGCGATGGAGCGCTGTATATCCGTCTGCGCAAGCAGGGAGCCGGAGGATAACTCCTATTGCGCGCCCGGAACCTTGCCTAAGCGCCGTCATAAGCCCTTTGCAGAGCCGCAACATTCGGCTTGCTCATCTTGAGCATGGCCTGCATCGCCCGGCCGGCCTTTTCCTTGTCGGCGTCGAGCAGCATATCGATGAGTGGCGCCCAATTGACCTGCCATGACAGGCCGAAACGATCCTTGAGCCAGCCGCAGACGCTCGGTTTGCCGCCATCCGCCAAAAGTGCATTCCAGTAACGGTCGACCTCGCCCTGGTCCTTGCACTCGATCAGGAACGATACCGATTCGTTGAACTTGAATTGCGGGCCGCCATTGATGGCGGTGAACACCAGACCGTCGAGCTGGAACTCGATGGCCATGATCTCGCCTTCGGGGCCGGGACTGTCCTTCAGGTAATGCGAGGTGCGCAGCAGCTTGGAGTTTGGAAAAATCGAAATGTAGAAGTCGACCGCTTCCTTCGCTTTGAAATCGAACCAGAGGTTCGGCGAGATGCGTGTGCGGATGGTCATTCGTGCGCTCCTTCGGCTGTGATCCTGCATAGGACGCGCCGAGGACGTCGCCTCCGACATTGGCGGGTCGAAAAACGTCGGCGGTAAACGTCCGCCACCCGCATTGCTGTACTTTAAGACTACATCCGAAACGCAATCTGAGATTGCTTCCGGCGGCGCAGGCTGCCGCGGATTGTGCCCCGATCGACCTTCGGGCGGGCGTGCGCCGAGCATGGCCCAAACATCTTGGTGCCGAGCGCTTGCTCTGCCGCATTTATGCGCGCTGCCCGAAGCCCGACTGACACATTTTGGTGCAGCCTATTCGTGGCCGCTTCCGGCCGAACCTGCTACCCGAAGCAAAGCCTGACTAAGAGCCAGCAAGACAGGGAGTGACGATGAATTCAGGAGCCAAATTCCTCACCGGCGCGCTGCTTCTCTCGGCCGCCATGAGCTCGCCCGCCATGGCCCGCGACCATTGGGACGAACTGGGCTGCCAGTCGGTCGGCTTTTTGGGCGACCGTGATGTCATCAAGATCGGACGCCGCGAAGGCCGCTTCAAAGCCATTAAGCTGAATGTGTCCGGCAACGCCGTCCATATCATGGACCTCAAGGTCGTCTACGCCAACGGCGCGCCCGACGACATCCAGGTGCGTTCGGAAATCCGTGAAGGCGGTGAGACGCGTCCGCTGGATCTGCGGGGCCGCGAACGCGCCATCGACCGCGTCGAGCTGGTCTATCGGGCCAAGCCCAATTTCCATGGCAAGGCCAGGGTCTGCGTCTCCGGGCTGCAATAAGCCCTGACAGGAATGGAGCGGGGGGCTCTTTGCATCTCCTGCATCATAAGAAAGCGTTGCGGCACCTCGCTTACTCAGGGGCCGCGACAGATGAGCGGCGGACCGTGATCGCTTTACAGGTGGCGATCACGGTCCAGCCCTCTGAATCCGTACTGTCCGTCCCCGCGCGCGCCTACTGGTACTGCCGCCAGACTGCGGCGCCCCCGAGTTCCTCGATGAACGCCGCATGGGCAGCCGCCTCGGCCTCGGCCAGATTGGCCGGCAGCGGAGTCGGACGGAGCTGAATGACCGCCGAGCCCGCCGTGCCGCGACCGGTCGCCGAGCGCCGGGCGGACAGGTCCAAACCAGGCTGCTGGCCGCCGATGAGCTGCAAATACACATCCGCCAGCAGCTCGGCGTCGAGCAGAGCGCCGTGCTTGGTCCGAGCGGAATTGTCGATATTGTAGCGCTTGCAGAGCGCGTCGAGGCTGTTCGGACCGGCGGGATGTTTGCGGCGGGCGAGCGCCAGCGTGTCGAGCACGCGCTCCGGCGGGATCGTCGATCGGCCGATGCGGTTCAGCTCGAAATTGATGAAATTCATGTCGAAGGCGGCGTTGTGGAAGATCATCCGCCCGCCGTCGACAAAATCCAGAAACGACTCCACCAGATCGCCGAACAGCGGCTTGTCGGCGAGGAACTGCGTCGACAGGCCGTGCACGCGGAAAGCGTCCTGCGGCACCTCGCGCTCGGGGTTGATATATTGATGCCAGACGCGGCCCGTCGGGATGAAATTGGCCAGCTCGACGCAGGCGATTTCGACCAGCCGGTCGCCCTTATGCGGGTCGAAGCCGGTGGTCTCGGTGTCCATGACGATTTCGCGCATCGCTCAGCCCCCCAAATCGCCGTCCCCGGCGGACTCGGTGTGGAGCCGGCGCCAGAGATCGATCTTGTCCCCGGCGCGATGTTTCAATGATTCGAGGATTTTATCGACCTGCGCGATGGTTTCGTCCAGAGGCAAGCCTGTGTCGACGAGATAGTCGGCACGGGCGCGCTTTTCCGCGTCGGACATCTGCTGGGCGCGGATGGCGGCGAGTTTTTCCGGCGTCATGCCGGGGCGGGCCATGACGCGCTCGGTCTGCACCTGTTCGGGCGCGCTGACGACCATCGAGGCATCCACGATACGGTCGCCGCCGGTCTCGAACAGCAGCGGAATGTCGAGCACACAGATCGGCTCGCCGGCGGCGGCGCAGTCCTGGATGAAGCGCCATTGGGCCAGCCGCACCAGCGGGTGCACCAGCGCTTCGAGCCTGGCGAAAGCGTCCGGCATTTGCATCGCGGCCGCCGCCAGTCTGGCGCGGTCGACCTTGCCGCCCACCGTGGTACCGGGGAAGGCCGATTCGATATGCGGCACGGCCTCGCCCTCATAGAGGCGGTGGACGATGCCATCGCTGTCGATGACGGGCACGCCGCGCGCCGCGATGTGGTTGGCGACGGTGGTCTTGCCCATCCCGATGGAGCCCGTCAGACCGATAATCAGCATTGCCCCGAAAACCTAATGTGCGTTCAGATCGGCGATGATAAGCGCGCGCAGCTCCGGCGTCACCTCCGGGCGAATGCCGAACCATTTCTCGAAGCCGGGCACGGCCTGATGCAGCAGCATGCCGAGGCCGTCAGCCACGCGGAAGCCGGAGGCGCGGGCGCGGCGCAGCAGGTCGGTTTCGAGCGGGGCGTAGACGATGTCGTTAACGACGGCGTACGGCGCGAGGGGGGAAAGGTCGAGCACAAGAGGGGGCGCGCTGGTCATGCCGAGAGTGGTGGTGTTCACGACCAATGCACAGCTTTTCAACATGCTGGTGCCCTGCTCCCAGTCGTACACGGCAATGGCGGGGCCGAAAATGGCGGCGAGCGCTTCGGCGCGATCGCGGGTGCGGTTTGCCAGACGGATCTGCTGAAAGCCGCGATCGAGCAGTCCGCGAATGATCCCGCGCGCCGCGCCGCCCGCCCCCAGGACGGCGACTGGCTGGCGGGTTTCATCCCAGCCTGGCGTGCGGTCGTCGAGATTGGCGAGGAAGCCGTAGATGTCGGTGTTGGAGGCGCAAAGCACGCCGTCTTCGAGCCAGAGCGTGTTGGCGGCTTCAACACTGCGCGCGGCGGCGTCGGGGCGGGCGGCGGCGCGGAAGGCTGTTTCCTTGTGCGGTACGGTGACGTTGCAGCCGGCAAAGCCATGGCCGGCGAGGTCACGGAAGAACTCGGGCGCCTCATCGGGGGTGACGGGCCGGCGCACGTAATCGCCGTCGATACCGTAGGATTTCAGCCAATAGCCATGGATGAGCGGCGAGCGCGAATGCGCAACCGGCCAGCCCGCGACGCAAGCTCGTTTCATTCAGCGCTTCCCATTGGCGTCGTGCTCCGCAGCTTTCCTGGTGGTTATCGCATTCCGGCGCATGCGGGAATCGAAAAAGCGCCAGCGCGATCTGGTTGCAGGATCTAACAATAGGCGGGGGCTCAAACGAAATGGCCCCGTCCTCAGGACGGGGCCACTTGAAATTCGTCAGCCTCGACTAGGCGGCCTTAAGCATTCGTCGAGAAATACGCCGCCAGCCTTGTCCGAATGGCTTCCGCGATGGTCCTGGCGGTGCGGTCTTCGGCGTCGCGTCTGGCGCGGATGTCGGCAAACACCGAGTCGACCTTGTCATAGGCGGCGCGGGAATTGCTATGGCCTTCAAGCACGACTTCATTGTCCGACAGGCGGATCAGCCTGAACTGGCTGTAAAGCTGGAACACCTGCGACTTCGGATCGCCGGTGTCGCTGACCAGAGTATTGATCAGCGACTCCTTCACCGAGATGTCGAGCCGGTATTTGGATTTGTCGGCCGCCTCGCCGCCATTGGTGGTCTTGAAGATCAGCTCGTTGCGCACGCGCTGGCCGACGCGGCCCGGAATGGTCGTGATATCGACCGTGCGCATTACGTCTTCGAGCTGCGCGCCGCTGGCCGTCGGGCCGTAGAGCGGCTGCCAGCCGCAGCCGCCGAGCATCGCGACGCCCAGAATAAGCCCGCCCGCTGCGGCAAGCCTGATAGATTTTGCGAGTGCCCCCACCCTTGCGACCTCAAGCAACGACATTGACGATCCTTTGCGGCACCACGATGATTTTCTTGATCGCCCGGCCCTCGATGGCTCTCTGGACGCCGTCCAGCTTCAGGGCGGCAGCCTCCAGGTCGGCCGTCGATGCGTCGCGCGAAATCAGAAGCTCGTCCCGCCGCTTACCATTCACCTGTACGGCAATGGTCACCTTATCGTCAACGAGCAGAGCCTTTTCGACCTCGGGCCAGGGCTGTTTTGCGACCAGACTGTGGTAGCCGAGCCGCGCCCAGCACTCTTCGGCAAGGTGCGGCATCATCGGCGCGAACATCTGAACCAGCAATTCACCCGATTCCCGGAGCGCCCAATCTAGGCCCTCATCTGCGGCGGATTTTTGTCCCTGTAGCGCCGCGCCGAATTTGTTGGCGAGGTCGTAAATCGCCGCAACCGCCGTGTTGAAGCGCAGGTTCTGAATGTTGCGGCTCACCGCGTCGAGCGCGCGATGGGCGGCGCGGCGCAACTCGTCCGCGGCGGGGCCGAATTTCTCAGGCCGCTTGGCGCCGAGCGGCGCGCCCTGGCTCGCGGCCTCGTCGACCAGACGCCACAAGCGCTGGATGAACCGCCATGCGCCCTGCACGCCTTCCTCGGTCCATAGCACGTCGCGCTCGGGCGGACTATCGGAGAGCATGAACCAGCGCGCGGTGTCCGCGCCGAAATGGGCGGTGAAATGGTCCGGGTCGACGGTGTTGCGCTTCGACTTGGACATCTTCTCCGCCGCGCCGATCGTCACCGGGCGGCCGCCATCGACAGTGACGGCGCGGCGGTCGCTCGCGTCATTGCCGGTGAAGCGGACCTCGTCCGGGCTTAGCCACTTGCCGTCCTCGTCCCGATAGGTCTCGTGGATTACCATGCCCTGCGTGAACAGCCCGGCGAAGGGCTCGGCGAGATCGACATGGCCGGTCGTGCTCATGGCGCGCATGAAGAAGCGCGAATAGAGCAGATGCAGGATCGCGTGCTCGACGCCGCCGATATATTGGTCGACCGGCAGCCAGTAATCCACCATGTCGCGCTCGACCGGCACCGTCGCGTGCGGCGAACAGAAGCGGGCGAAATACCAGGACGAGTCGACGAACGTATCCATTGTGTCGGTTTCACGCCGGGCGTCGCCGCCGCAGCTTGGGCAGGCGACATGGGTGAAATCGGGATGGCGGTCGAGCGGATTGCCCGGCTTGTCGAAGCTGACATCCTCGGGCAGCAGCACGGGCAGCGTTGCCGCCGGGACCGCGCCGCATTTTTCGCAATGGATGATCGGGATCGGGCAGCCCCAATAGCGCTGGCGCGAAATGCCCCAGTCGCGCAGGCGGTAATTCACCTTGCGCTTGCCTTCGCCGCGCTTCTCCAGCCGCTTGGCGACCTCGTCCTTCGCCTCTTCGACGCTCAAGCCGTCGAGGAAGCTGGAATTGGCGATCCGCCCCGGCCCGGTATAGGCCTCGCTGCCGACATCGAAGCTCTTCGGGTCCTCGCCCTCGGGGATGACGACCGGCTTCACTTTCAGCTTGTATTTGCGGGCGAAATCCAGGTCGCGCTGGTCATGCGCCGGGCAGCCGAAAATCGCGCCGGTGCCGTAATCCATCAGGATGAAATTGGCGACATAGACGGGAAATTTCGCCTTGCGGAAGGGATGCGCGACCTTCAGCCCGGTGTCGTAGCCCTGCTTCTCGGCGCGCTCGATCTCCTCCGTCGAGGTGCCCATGCGATGGCACTCGTCGATGAAGGCTTTCAGCTTCGTGTCCTTCTTTGCCAGGGCGGTCGCCAGCGGATGGTCGGGCGAGATGGCGCAGAAGGACATGCCGAAAATCGTGTCCGGCCGCGTGGTGAAGACCTCCAGCGTCTCCTGGCCCTCGGGCAGCGCGTCGCCCTCGAGCGGGAACTGCATCAGCAGCCCTTCCGAACGGCCGATCCAGTTGCGCTGCATCAGCCGTACCTTGTCCGGCCAGCGGTCGAGCGTGTCGAGCGCGGCCAGCAAATCGTCGGCATATTCGGTGATCTTCAAGAACCACTGGCTCAGCTCGCGTTGCTCGACGACGGCGCCCGAGCGCCAGCCGCGCCCGTCGATGACCTGCTCATTGGCCAGCACGGTATGGTCGACCGGGTCCCAATTGACCTTGCTCTTCTTGCGGTAGACGAGGCCGCGCTTGAACATGTCGACGAAAAGCCGCTGCTGCTGCGCGTAATATTCCGGGTCGCAGGTGGCCAGCTCCCGGCTCCAGTCCAGCGACAGGCCGATGCCCTTGAGCTGCGAGCGCATCGCCGCGATGTTCTCATAGGTCCAGGTCTTGGGGTGGACCTTGCGCTCGATAGCGGCGTTCTCGGCCGGCAGGCCGAAAGCGTCCCAGCCCATCGGATGCAGCACATTATAGCCGCGCGCCCGCATATAGCGCGCGATCACGTCGCCCATCACATAATTGCGGACATGGCCGACATGGATGCGCCCGGACGGGTAGGGGAACATCTCGAGGACGTAGTATTTCGGCAGCGCTTCATCCATCTGGCTGCGGTCGATCTGGGCATCCTCCCAGACTTTGCGCCAATGTTTTTCGCGATCCGGTGCATTATAGCGTTCAGCGGCCATGGGTGTTGTCTTGTGCTTCGTTTGCGCTCGCCTCATGACGGGGCGTCATTCGGTGTGGTATCCAGCCGAAAAACAGGTGCACGGTCAAGCAGCGCTTGGACCCGCGCCACAACATTCTCGGCTCAGGTGGCAGAATATGACGTCAGACGGTGAAGCTGCGGGAAGGCTGGAGGCGATCCGCCAGCGGGTGGCGTCGGCCGCGCACGAGGCGGGACGCCAGCCGGATATGGTCACGCTGGTGGCGGTGAGCAAGACGTTCGCCGCCGAGAACATCGAGCCGGCGATCGCGGCGGGGCAGCGGATTTTCGGCGAAAACCGGGTGCAGGAGGCGAAGGAGAAGTGGCCGGGCCTTCAGGCGGCGCATCCGGGCCTCGAGCTGCACCTGATCGGGCCGCTGCAATCGAACAAGGCGCGCGACGCGGTGGCGCTGTTCGACGTCATCCACACGCTCGACCGGCTGAAGATCGCCCGGGCGCTGGCCGCCGAGATGGCCGCGCAGGGGCGGACGCCGAAGCTGTTCATCCAGGTCAATACGGGTCTGGAGCCGCAGAAATCGGGCATCGCGCCCGCCGAGACGGAGGGTTTTTTGCGCGAATGCCGCGAGGGGCTGGGCCTTCGCATCGAGGGGCTGATGTGCATCCCGCCGTTTGACGCGCCGCCCGACGAGCATTTCCGTCTGCTGGCGCGGCTCGCCGGCGACCTCGGTCTGCCGGGCCTCAGCATGGGCATGAGCGCCGATTTTGAAACCGCCATCCGCCTCGGTGCGACGCATGTCCGCGTGGGGTCGGCGATTTTTGGGGCGCGGGTGAAGCAGGGTTAGTGAGGGCGGGCTCAGCGAAACCTCCGCGCGCCCGCCACGCACGCGATCACGGCGAAAGTCACCGCCAGCATCATCCAGCTCACCGGCTCATGCAGCAGCGTCGCGGCGAGGGCGAGGCCGAAGAACGGCTGCAGCAATTGCAATTGGCCGACCGCCGCAATGCCGCCTTGGGCGAGGCCGCGATACCAGAAGACGAAGCCGATCAACATGCTGAACAGCGAGACATAGCCAAGGCTGAGCCACGCCGCTGCCTCGATGCCGGAGAAGCTCGCCGGCCTGGTGGCGATCGACAGCGCCAGCATCACCGGCAGCGACAGCACAAGCGCCCAGGAAATCACCTGCCAGCCGCCGAGCGTGCGGGATAGCGTCGCGCCCTCCGCATAGCCGAGCCCGCAGACGATGATGGCCGCGAGCATCAACGCGTCGCCGATGGGCGAGGCGGTCAGCCCTTGTGCTAAGGCGAACCCGGCCACCAGGGCGCTGCCGAGCGCTGAGAACAGCCAAAATGCCGGCTTCGGCCGCTCGCCGCCGCGCAATACGCCGAAGATCGCCGTCGACAGCGGCAGCAGCCCGATAAAGACGATCGAATGGGCGGAGGTGATGTGCTGCAGCGCCAGCGCCGTCAGTACCGGAAAGCCGACGACGACGCCAAGCGCGACGATCAGGAGCGATAGGATATCGCCACGCGCGGGGCGTTTCTGCTCGAAAGCCAGCAGGAGGCAAAGCGCCAGAGCGCCTGCAATGGCCGCACGGGCGACGGTTAGAAAGACCGGGTCAAACTGCATGACCGCGAGGCGCGTGGCCGGAAGCGAACCACTGAAGATCACCACCCCGACAAATCCGTTGATCCAGCCGCTCGCCGCCCGGTCCATGTGACGCTCCTATGCTCCGGTCGCTTATGGGAGGGGGCGGCTGGCAATTCCAGGGACAGTCCGGTACGGTTTCAGGAAACTGTTATGGGATCGGATGCAGCACGGATGATGGACGCCAAAGGCGGAACACGGGTGGCGATGGTCATGGCCGCGATAAAGCAGCGCATTGCCGCCCGCAGCCTGACACGAGGCGACAAGCTGCCGTCGGTCCGCGCTTTTGCCGGCACCGTGCAAGTCTCAACCTCCACGGTGGTCGAAGCTTATGACCGGCTCGTCGCCGAAGGGGTGATTCAGTCCCGTCCTGGCTCCGGCTTCTATGTGGCCAGCCCGGCAGCTCCGCTCGCGCTATCCGCGATCGAGCCAAAACTTGACCGCGCCATCGATCCGTTCTGGGTGTCCCGACAATCGCTCGACGCCGGGGGCGCCGACCTGAAGCCGGGCTGCGGCTGGCTGCCCCCGTCCTGGCTGCCGGAAGAGGGGGTGCGGCGGGCGCTTCGGACGTTGTCGCGGGCCGACGGGCCGGCGTTGGCGGACTACGGCTCGCCGCTCGGGCTTCCGCCTCTGCGCCAGCTCATGGCGCGGCGCATCGGCGAGCGCGGCATCGATGCATCGCCCGACCAGATCATGCTTACAGAATCAGGGACGCAGGCGCTCGACCTGCTATGCCGGTTCCTGCTCGAGCCGGGCGATTGCGTGCTGGTCGACGATCCCTGCTACTTCAATTTCCACGCCTTGCTGCGGGCCCATCGCGCCCGCATCGTCAGCGTTCCCTACACGCCGGCAGGGCCGGACATCGCGCTGTTCGCGGAGGCGCTCCGGGAGCACCGGCCCCGACTCTACATCACCAATTCGGGGATTCACAACCCAACCGGAGCCACGCTGTCGCCGGTGACGGCGCACCGGGTGCTGAAGCTTGCCGAACAATCCGGCCTCACCATCATCGAGGACGATATTTTCGCCGATTTAGAGCACAGTTCCGCACCGCGCCTTGGCGCCTTCGACGGGCTCGACCGCGTGATCCACATCGGCAGCTTCTCCAAAACCCTGTCCGCCTCGGCCCGCTGTGGTTTCATCGCCGCCCGCCCCGACTGGATCGAAGGCTTGATCGACCTGAAGATCGCGACCTCCTTCGGAGGGGGACGGCTGAGCGCCGAGCTCGTCTTCAATGTTTTGCGTGACGGGAGCTACCGGAAACATCTCGAAGCGCTGCGCCTCCGGCTCTCTCGCGCCATGATCGAGGTCGGCGCTCGGCTGAAATCGCTTGGTATCGAGCCCTGGCTGGAACCCCAGGCCGGCATGTTCCTATGGTGCCGGCTGCCCGAAGGCATCGATGCCGCCGACGTCGCCCGGGATGCGCTCGCCGAGAACATTGTCCTTGCTCCTGGCAACGCTTTCAGCCTGTCGCAGTCGGCGACGGGCTATCTGCGCTTCAACGTTTCGCAGTCGCAGGATGACCGCATCTTCGAGGCGCTGCGACGGTCGATCACGCAAAGAGCATGCCCATGACCCTTTGCGCGGAGCCTCCGACGAGGCCGACGCCCTACAAATTCGTTGATGCGCGGTGCTAAAAACGATTCAGCGCTCGGCGAAGAAGTCGCTTCGTTCCCGATAGATTCACCACTTCCCGCATCGTCCTTCCTGCGCTGGCCTTATCCCGTACCATTCCGGCACGGGCCCTGGCGGACGCCGGGAACGGAACCTACCTAACTATTGGTGATTTCAATCGCAACTTCGGGTAAACAAGGCGGGATGCGCGGCCATGGTGGCTTGCGGCGTCTTCGCTCGTAGAACTCCAGACGCCGCAGGACGGCAAAGCTCAAAGCATGGCCAGCGATACATTGTCCACCCTCGCCGCGACCATCAGCGCAAGGCGGCTTGCCAGTGGCGATGCGTCCTATACGCGCCAGCTTCTCGATGCCGGCCCCGCCAAATGCGCGCGCAAATTCGGCGAGGAGGCGGTCGAGGCCATCGTCGCCGCGCTCGACGAAGACGACGAGGCGCTCAAGGCGGAAGCGGCCGATGTGCTCTACCACCTGCTGGTGCTGCTCGAAGTGCGCGGCATTCGGCTGGATGAGGTTTTCAGCGTTCTCGAAGCCAGGATGAGCCGATCGGGGCTCGCCGAAAAGGCTTCACGGTCCCAGCCGCAAGGGTAGCCTATGCTCACCAGACCAGCAACGCAGCGCGCTCGGTTCGAATTCTCCCCCTATCGTATATTTACCCGCGAGGAATGGGCCAAGCTGCGAGGCGGCACGCCCATGACGCTGTCCGACGAAGAGGTGGCGCAACTTTCGGGCGTCATCGAGCGGATCTCAGCCGAGGAGGTGGTGGACATCTACCTGCCGCTCTCGCGACTGCTGAACCTTTATGTCGGCGCGACGCAGAATCTGCATTCCGAATCGAACGGCTTTCTCGGCAAACAAGACGGCAAGACGCCGTTCATCATCGGCATCGCCGGCAGCGTCGCCGTTGGCAAGAGCACCACGGCCCGCGTTCTGCGCGCGCTTCTCGCCCGTTGGCCAAATCATCCGCGCGTCGACCTAGTCCCGACCGATGGTTTCCTGCTGCCGAACGCCGTGCTCGAGAAACGCAATATCATGAACCGCAAGGGCTTTCCGGAGAGCTTCGACCAGAAGGCGCTGCTGCAATTCATGGCGGACGTCAAGGCCGGTCGGCCGAATGTCAAGGCGCCGGTCTATTCCCATTTCGACTACGATATCCGCCCCGGCGATCATATCGTCATCGACCGCCCGGATGTGCTGATCGTCGAGGGGCTGAACGTTTTGCAGCCGGCGACCTTGCCGAAGGACGGCGAGGCCATCCCCTTCGTCTCGGACTTTTTCGACTTCTCGATCTATATCCATGCCGAGCCGGCGACGATCGAGAACTGGTATGTGACGCGGTTCCGCGCTCTGCGCGAGACCGCCTTCCGGCATCCGGACGCTTATTTCCACCGCTACGCCAATTTGTCCGACGAGGAATCGCGCCGCGTCGCGCTCGACATCTGGCAGCGCATCAATCTGCGCAATCTGGAAGAGAACATCCTGCCGACGCGCCAGCGCGCCGATCTCATTCTCGACAAGGGCACCGATCACTTGATCGAGACGGTCTGGCTTCGCAAGCTTTAGCCGATACGAACCGGAAGCTTAGCCGCTACCGCGAACCGCGCTCCACGAGGGAGTAAAGGCAGCGGCGGCGCAGAGTCGGCCGGCCGCTGCGGTCGGACGCTAAAAGCTTATTTCTTCGAGCATTTCTTCGCGGTGTCGTCCCATTTCATCTTGGCCTTGGTGCATTCGGCCTTGGTTTTGGGGGCGTCGGCGGCATAGACGGGAGCGCTGACCGCAAGCAGAAAGCCAGCGACAAATGCGGCATTCACGACCTTCGTAATCATGCGAGATCTCCTTCAGGGGTATCGGACCGTCATCCTAGGTCCGTTTGACCGTGTACGCCGGAAATACAGGATTGTCTAAGCCATCCGCGTTAGAAGAGACGAAGTTCTCCAGCGCTATCGCTCCACGGCAACAGTTGCATGAAAGTTGTGAACCCCGATAGCTGCGGTGGGACGAGGCAAACCGGCTGCACGGTCAAATATGTATAAAGACGTAATTACGACAAGCTTGGGGAAAGCTTCGGCTGAATGATTCTCTCGCCTTTGGATTGTATGCAAAATTACCGAGGCTCAAGCATTAAGCCCGCGTCCGACGTCGACGGGCGTAGGCACGCCCGCCCTTCCAGCACTCGAGCCGGTGACGCGGCCGCCTCCGGGCTGCTACAAGCGGAGATAATCGTCCTTAGCCAACCGGATGCCCGCCTCGTGCTCCCACCTCTTTTCCATGCGCTTGATATCATCGGCGTTGCCGTCTTCGCGACCACCGGCGCACTGGTCGCCAGCCGCAAGCAGATGGACCTGATCGGCTTCGCCTTGCTGGCGACGCTCACCGGCATTGGCGGTGGGACCGTCCGCGACATCGTCCTGGATCGGCCGGTGTTCTGGCTTATGGATCAGTCCTATCTAGTGATCTGCATGGTGGTGGCCACAATATCCTTCTTCGCCGCGCACCTCATACAAAGGCGCTATCCGGTGCTGCTCTGGCTCGACGCCGTCGGTCTTGGCGCCTACGGGGTGCTCGGCGCCCACGTCGCCGTCCAGTCCGGCGCCGGGCTGATCGTGGCGGCCGCGCTCGGCGTCATCACGGCGACCTTCGGCGGCATGATGCGGGACGTGCTCAGCCAAGAGACACCCCTTATTCTAAAGCAAGAATTATACGCCACCGCTGCCCTCGCTGCCGCCGCGACCTATCTCGGTGCGGTCGGCCTCGGCGCCTCGACCTGGATGGCTGCGGTGATCGGAGTCGCGGCTGGATTCGCGCTGCGCGCGGGCGCCATCCAATGGAACTGGTCGCTGCCGCGCTATAAGCCGCGCGAGGGGCGGAGCTATTGACCCCTCCTGTGGATAGCGCCGAGACAGCTCAAGGTTGCTTTTGACTTTTTGTACATCCGGACTATGTTCCGGTCAGTTGATCCTCATCTCATTGAGCAATTCGTTTATTTTCAAATGAAGATTTATTCGCCGATCTACGTGAGCCGATTTTTCGCTCTCGCGGATCAAACAATATTTGCCGTCGCGAATTTTACGCTGACAGTGACGATCGCCAGGTATCACGGCGAGAGCGAGCTGGCGGCGTTCGGCATTGCATTGTCGATCGCTCTTATCCTGCAGGGTATCCAGCTCAACAATTATATCATTCATTTGAACATGCTGGATCGCAGGGTCTTCAGGTTCCGCCGCCGAAGGATATTGGGCGAGCATCTTATCGCGACCATGCCATTCATCATCGGCGCCGCAGCCCTGAGCATCATTTGCGTCAGCCTTGTGGGGCCGAGCATGCTGACAAGGGTCGCCGTCGCGACCATGGCTTGCTTCGCCATTTACTGCCATGTCGGTTTCGAGCGGGTGTTCTTCACCAAGGAAGACAATTACATCGCCCCGTTCCTCAGCTCCGCCGTGTACTTTCTCGTCAACCTCTACATGCTGAAGAGCCATGCCAGCGTGAGCTTTAACCAGGCCATGCTCGTATTGTTCGCCTTCGGCATGGTGCGATACGCCGTGCTGATGTTCGCTGGTCGCCCCGATCTTCGCCGCGGCGCGGCGCTCCTTAGAATCGATCTGCGGCGGAATTCGCTGGGGTCGCTGCTGGGTATGATCGGCTATTCCGGCTACACCCACGTCCCAGTCTTCGCCCTTGGCGCCTTCTCGACACCGGGGCAGGTCGCCGCTTATGTCGCGTTTCGGAGCGCGCTGCAGCCCTCGCAAATCATCATGCGCAGCATGGATGTTGTGGATAAGAACCAATTTCGCGAAGCCATCAGGGCCAGCGACAAGCCGCGCCAGGTTTTGCTTTATCAGGTGCTCTTCTACGGCGGCATGTCGACGGCGATGAGCCTGGCGATCTGCTTCTTCTCAAAAGATATCGTCGATATTCTTTATCACGGGAAATATTATGATTATATCGGCGTGCTCTACATCTGGGCTACCATCACCGTCTTCTTCAACATGACCCAGCCCATCGAAAGCGCGATTGTTCTGAAGAAGATGTTGACGACTTTCAATGTCGTTCGTTCCGCGGTCGGTGTCTTAACCGCTATCGTGACCGTCTTCATCGCCACACCCTTCGGCGCCTTCGGCGTTGCAACCACCAGCATGCTCGCCGGATTGGCCGTATTCTCGCTGGGCGGCGTGATCTCGCTCATCGCGCTTTGTGGACGACCTCAGCATGGATAGGGCCCGTCACAAACTCAAACTGGACGAGGTCGGGGTAGAGGCTGACACCCGGTTAAAGGCGAGTTTGAATGAATTGGCCCATCGATGTTCCGCGCAGGATCAGGCGCTGAGTGGCGTCTTGCGGCGAGTTCAGCGGGCAAGGGATACGCTGCCGCCTTCCATCCACTATAACCGCTTTCCACTCGCCATCTGCCGCATCATTGCCGAGACCCTGCCGCCCGCCGATGTCGATGGCGTCATGCGCGCAAAGCGCTATGTCGTTGCCAATCTGCTGATCGGCAACGCCTCTCGACTTCTGAAGCGCTATTCCCACCCTATGATTGCCGCGTGCATGGTCAGGAACCTGGACCGGATTGCGAGCAACCTGCTCGGGGCCGACGACGACTACGCGGTCTATGACCATTTTGTCAAAGACGTCAACTACGTCAGCGGAGCCTTCGTTCACCTCGGAGCTCGGGCCATCTCGTTGAACGCGAATGCGTCGCTGAGCTCGCTGGTTTCGAGGCCAGCCCTTGGCGCGTATTCTGGGGCCGGCGGATGGATCCGAGCGGTCGCGCGAGGCGGTCGGGGCTGGTTCAGAGCCCATACCGACAACCGGATGATGGAGGATTTCAACGAACTCGGAAGCGAGCGGTTTTATCGCAACGTCGCCGCGCTGCTCCAAGACAATCCCAAGATTCTCGGTTTGGTCTCGACCACCTGGTTCCTCGATCCGCAGATCCTGACGATCGCCCCGCATCTGGCCTATTGGCAACTCACGCCCGTCAAGCACGGTGCCTTCCTTTATCGCCACGGGCCCACGGCGCAGCATACCGCCTGGGCGATTGAAAAGTCGCAAACGCGCCGCAAGCTGGTCGAGGAGGGCCGGTATGTTCCGCAATGCTACTCGATGACCTGGCCGCGCAAGGCGCTTTGCAATTGGGCGGGGATTCCGCAATGATCGGCCGCACCGGCGTCGGCCTCTTCGACCGCGCTCTCGGCAAGGCCCGGCGGGCCTATGCCGAACGCTGTACTTTTGCCCATATCAGCATCCCAGCGGACTTCCGCGCGGTCAGCTTCTGCTTCGACGACTTTCCGCTCAGCGCCGCCGAGGATGGCGCCCGGACGCTGGAAAGCTTCGGCCTCAGAGGGACCTTCTACACCTGCTTCGGCACCTTAAGCCACGACAGCCCGAGCGGCCGTCTGGCGGGCATGCAGGACGTTGCGGCGCTTCATCGCAACGGCCACGAGATCGGCTGTCATACCTACGACCACATGAATTGCTCGTTCGTCGAAGCGGACGACGCGGCGCAATCTTGCGACCTCAATCGCAGGGTCGCGGCCGAGCGCGGCATTACCATGGAGAATTTGGCCTATCCACAGGGCGGCATCAGGGCCTCCACCAAACAATTGCTCAGCACGCGCTACGCCACCGCGCGCGGCACGCTTCAGGGCGTCAATCGCGGCCTTACCGACGCGCATGGGCTCCGGGCCGTGCGGATCTATGAGCACCACGCCGCCTCGGCCATGCGCCAGCGCATTGACGACGTCGCCCTCGAAGGTGGCTGGCTGATCCTCTACACCCACGACGTCGCCACGTCGCCGTCCCGTTATGGCTTGTCGAAGTCACGCTTCCGCGACCTGATCCTCTACACGATCGGGAGAAATCTGCCCGTTCTGACCATTGCCGAAGTGGTCCGCCTCATCGGCCACGCCGGGGCGGCGCATGTGGGATCCGGACCGATACCGGCCACAGCGGGCCAGGCGTAATCGTCGGGCGCCGCCCCTCCCGTCCAACGCGGGTGCCGGTGTCCGCCGCGAAGAACAAGAGAGGCCACTGGGTCCGAGCCCGGCGGCGCCCCCAACCCCATCCGCGTGAGCGTCAGATCAACCCTTGTGCCCGAGCCAAGGCCGCCAGCGATGTTTCCGGCCGCGGACCGATATGCGAGATCACCTCCGCCGCGGCGATGCTGGCCAGACGTCCGCAGACGCGGAGGTCAAGACCGCGCGCGCGGCCGAACAGGAAGCCTGCCGCATAAAGATCGCCCGCCCCCGTCGTGTCGAGAACGCGCGCGACCGGCTCGGCGGGGATCTCGATCAAGTCGCCGGGCGTAACGATCACCGAGCCTTTTTCGCTGCAAGTCACCGCCGCCAGCGCACAGTCCGTCCGCAACCGCGCGCAGGCCGCCGTCAGATCATCGGTCTGGTACAGCGACAGCACCTCGCTCTGATTTGCGAACAGCAGATCGACGCTGCCGCGAATGAAATCGAGAAACGCCTCGCGGTGGCGCTCGACGCAGAACGGATCGGACAGCGTCAGCGAGACGATGGTGCCCGCCTCCCGCGCGATCGTCGCCGCCTCGTAAAAAGCGGCCTTCGCCTGCGGCCCATCGAAGGAATAGCCCTCGAGATAAAGATGGCTGGCATCGCCGATCAGCGCCGGGTCGAGCTCGTTGCTGCTCAGCTCGGCGGCGGCGCCAAGAAAGGTGTTCATCGTCCGCTCGCCGTCGGGCGTGACCAGGATCAGGCAGCGGGCGGTCGGCGCGCTCCCTTGGGTCGGCGGCGTATTGAAGGTAACTCCGGCGGCGCGCAGATCATGCGCAAAAATCTCGCCGAACGGATCCTTCGCCGTCTTGCCCATGAAGCCCGCCTTGCCGCCGAACGAGGCGACGCCGACGCAGCTATTCGGCACCGTGCCGCCGCTGACTTCGATCGCTGGTCCCATTTCGGCGTAAAGCCGCGTCGCCTCCTCGGCATCGATCAGCCGCATCGTGCCTTTGGTCAGACCCTGAGCCTCGATGAAACCATCATCGCAGCGGGCGATGATGTCGACGATGGCGCTCCCCAGGCCGACGACGTCATGAACGGGCTGCACCATCCTCAATCCTCGCAATCTTCATCTCTTCAGGGGTGGTCTTCGGCTCGAACAGGCAGATATCCGAAATCAGGCAGCGCGGACATTCCGGCTTGCGCGCCTTGCAGACATAGCGCCCGTGCAAGATCAGCCAATGATGCGCGTGCAGCATATATTTCGCCGGCACGACGCGTTCCAGCTCCAGCTCGACCGCGAGCGGGTCCTTGCCCGGCGCGAGGCCGGTGCGGTTGGCGACGCGGAAAATATGGGTGTCGACCGCCATGGTCGGCTGGCCGAAGGCGACGTTCAGCACCACGTTCGCCGTCTTGCGGCCGACGCCGGGCAGCGCCTCCAGCGCCTCGCGATCCGCCGGCACGTCGCCGCCATGCTCATCGACCAGCATCTGCGACAGGGCAATGACGTTCTTGGCCTTGTTGCGGAACAGGCCGATGGTCTTGATGGCGTCCTGCACCCGCGCCTCGCCGAGCGCCAGCATCTTCTCCGGCGTGTCGGCGGCTTCGAACAGCGCCCGCGTCGCCTTGTTCACGCCGGCATCCGTCGCCTGCGCCGACAGCACGACCGCGACCAGCAGCGTGTAGGGATTGACGTATTCCAGCTCACTTTTCGGGTCGGGCTGGGCCTTCTGGAACCGGCGAAACATCTCCTCGATCGCCGCCGGCTTCAGATGCTTCGGCCGGACCGTCGCAGGCGTTTTCGGTTTGGATCTGGCCGCCACTAAAGGGTTCCCGACGCCGGGCTTCTCGATTATCTTCGGCCGTCATGACCGATAGCACCGCCAAAGCGCCCGAAGCGCATTTCAGCGCTGTCTTGCTGCCCCATCGCTCGCTCGGGCGCAAGGGCTTTATCACGCTTATGAGCGTCATCAGCGGGGTCAGCTTCCTGACCGGCATCGCTTTCTACTTGAAGGGCGCCTGGCCGGTCTTTGGCTTTTTCGGCCTCGACGTGCTGCTGGTCTACGGCGCCTTCAAACTGAATTACCGCGCCGCGCGCCTCTACGAAACCGTCGAGCTGACCGACGAGCAACTGACAGTGACGCGCATCCACCCCTCCGGCCGGGCGGAAAGCTGGAGCTTCAACCCCTATTGGGTGCGGCTCGAGCTCGAGGAGATCGACAATGCGGCCAACCGGCTGAGCCTCAGGTCGCATGGCCGCGAACTGCGCATCGGCACTTTCCTCAGCGATGACGAGAAGCGCGGCTTTGCCCATGCGCTCGGCGCGGCGCTCTATGACGTGCGCGGCTCGCGGATCTGAGCTGGCTACATCCGGCTCTTGCCGCGCGCCCCGACGATCTGCGGCGCGTCGGCCTCGCAGCGGAAATCGGCCGCGCCCTCATCGGCGATCTTCTGCGCCAGCCCGTTCGGGTTTGGGGTGGCGAGCGCGTCGATATAGGCCATATGGCAGGCCTCCGAGCCGGAAATTTTCGTCACCACCAGCACCTGACCGGCAGGCCCACCGTCGAGGCCGCCGGTGAAATAGCGCAGGATCGCCGCATGCGGTCCCTCGGCTCCGGGCCGGATGCGCAATTCCAGCGTGTCGTGGATATGGTTTAAGGGCGCCAGCGTCTGGCTGAACGCCTTCTGCTTCAGCCCGTTCGGTCCATAGCCGACGAAACTGCGCAGATCCCCTTCGGCGACATAGAATTCGTAATCGCCGAAATCGCGGCAATGGCGCACTACGGAGGCGGTCTCCCGATCCTCGTCGATGATCGCGCAGCGGGCGATGTCGAATTTGATGTAGATGCTGCTGGCCCCTTCCGCCACGGCGTCGGTCGGCGCGGCGAGTATCAGGGCGAAGCAGCAAATCAGTCTGGAAACGGTCATCGGTCGAACGGCTTTGCGGTGAAAAAAACCCGGCGCCCCCCAGCGATGCTTTATGTCTCGCCCCATCACTGCTATAGGGCAGCTTGACTGAACACAACCATCCGATGGCGATATGAAACTGGCAATTATGGGCGCGGCCGGGCGGATGGGACAAGCCCTCGTCCGTATCATTCACGAGATGCCGGATTGCGCGATCTCCGGCGGCACCGAACCGGCGGGCTCGCCGCATCTGGGCGCCGATATCGGCGAGATCGCGGGCGTCGGCAAGCTGGGCATCCCGATCACCGACGATCCGCTGGAACTCTACATCCGCTCCGAAGGCGTGCTCGACTTCACCACGCCTGAGGCGACCGCCGAACATGCCGGCCTCGCCGCCCAGGCGCGCATCGTGCATGTGATCGGCACTACCGGCCTCTCGCCGCAGCATCAGGACGCCATTCTCGCCGCCTCGCGCCATGCTGTCATCATCGAATCCGGCAATTTCAGCCTGGGCGTCAATCTGCTCGAAGCGCTGGTGAAGAAGGCGGCCAAGGTGCTCGGCCCGGATTACGATATCGAGGTCCTCGAGATGCATCACCGGCTGAAGGTCGACGCGCCGTCGGGCACCGCCCTGATGCTCGGCCGGGCCGCCGCCGAGGGGCGCGGCATCGGGCTGGACGACCACTCCGTGCGCGTCCGCGACGGTCAGACCGGCGTGCGCAAGCGCGGCGATATCGGCTTTGCCGCTTTGCGCGGCGGCGACGTCATCGGCGATCATTCGGTGATCTTTGCAGGGCCCGGCGAGCGGGTCGAGATCGCCCACCGCTCCGGCGACCGCCAGCTTTTCGCGCGCGGCGCGCTGCGGGCCGCACAATGGGGCAAGGGCAAGCCGCCCGGCCTCTATTCGATGCACGACGTGCTGGATCTCTGACCGGCCGCAACGATATCGGCGCGGGCGCATTCATACACAAACACGCGGCTTCCGCTTGAAGCCTTCAGACCTTCGAGGACGCAGATGGACAATATGCTGGTGCTGGTCCGCCATGGCGAGAGCGAATGGAACAAGCTCAATCTGTTCACCGGCTGGCGCGATGTCGATTTGACCGAGACCGGCGTCGCCGAGGCCAAGCGCGCGGGCGAGTTGCTCAAGGCCGCCGGCGCGCATTTCGACCTCGCCTTCACCAGCGCTCTGAAACGCGCCCAGCGCACGCTCGACATCATCCTCGCAGAACTCGGTGAGACCGGTATCGAGATCATCCGCGACCAGGCGCTGAACGAGCGCGACTATGGCGACCTCTCCGGCCTCAACAAGGACGACGCCCGCGCCCGCTGGGGCGAGGAGCAGGTGCATATCTGGCGCCGCTCCTTCGACGTCCCCCCGCCCGGCGGCGAAAGCCTGAAGGACACTGCCGCGCGCGTGCTGCCCTATTACGAGACCCGGATCTGGCCCGAGCTGAAAGCGGGCAAGAACGTCATCGTGGCGGCGCACGGCAATTCGCTGCGCGCTTTGGTGATGAAGCTCGACGGCCTCAGCCAGGAGCAGGTGCTGGCGCTGAACCTCGCCACCGGCGCGCCCATCATCTATCGCCTCAACCCCGACGGCACGGTCGCCGAGAAGCGCGATTTGGCGGGCTAGGCGCGCTGTCCTGCCCGGCTTGCCGCGCCCTTCCCTTGCACATGTCAGCCGTACACGGTAAGCCAAAACCGGGTCACATCGCGGCAGGGGGCAATCATGAGCGTACCGGATCTCTTGGAGCATGCACACGCGCCGGAGAGCAAATTCACACCGATCTATATCGCCGTCCTCGCCGTGCTGCTGGCGATCTGCTCGATCGGCGATGACGACGCGGCCAAGACCATGATCCGCTCCAGCGTCGAAGCGGCCGACACCTACGCCTTCTTCCAGGCCAAGAATATCCGCCAGACCAATTACGAGCTCGCCGCCGACGCCATCGAGGCGCAGCTCAAGGATCCCGCCCTCACGGAAGAAGGGCGCAAATTCCTGCATGACAAGATGGACGCTTACCGCTCCAAGGCCGCGCGCTATGAGAGCGAACCGGCGACCGGCGAGGGCAAGGCCGAACTGCTCGCCAAGGCCAAGGCTCTCGAAACCGAGCGCGACATTGCTCTCAAGCGCGATCCCTATTTCGATCTCGGCCAGGGTCTGCTGCAGATCGCCATCGTGCTCGCCTCGATCTCGCTGATCATCGACGGCGCGTTTTTGGTCTGGGTCAGCGGCCTGCTCGCCGTGGTCGGCACGTTTGCGATGGTGAACGCCTTCACGCTGGCCGTGGCGGTGCCGTTCCTGAGCTGACATCGGGGGGCAAGGTGCGCCGAGCCTGCGCGTCCTTGCCCCGCTTGCCTATATCGTGACCGTCTCGCCGGCCGGCGTCACGATCTTGGCCGACAGGCCCGGCTTCTCCCCTTCGGCCACCTTCACCGACGAAAAGCCGCGCGCGCAAAGCGTCCGCAGCGCTCCGGTCAGCCAGGCGGCGTCGGGGTGGGTCAGGGTCAGCTCCTGCAGCCAGAAGCCCTCGTCCGGCAGCGCCTCCCATGGACGCGCGCCGCCATCCCATTCGATCAGATGCGGAATGACGCCGTCGCCGGGCAGGTGCCCATCATCCGGCACCGTCAGCCGCCAGCTCAGCATGCCGCGACTGACCGATGTCACCGCGCCGAGCGGCACCGCCGCCGCCTGCACCGCCGCGATGATGTCCGCCGTCCGCAGCACCCAGGCGATTAGCGCCGGGCCGTTTTCCAGCCGCGCCCGCATTTGCGGCTCGTCGAGCGCGTACCAGCGCGGACGGGTCGGCGGCGTCGCGGCCGGGTTGACCGCGATCACCTCGAGATAGCGGTTCGCCCCGAGCCGCATGAGCCGGTTATGCGTGCCCATGCTCTCGTGCCGGCCGCCGGCCGGGATCTCGATGCCGAGCCGCTCGCGAATGAAATCCGCCCCGTCCTCCAGCGACGCGGCGGCGATGACGATATGGTCCAGTTCGCAAGCGGGCATGGGTTCCTCCCTAATCGGTCAGGACCTTCCGGCTGCTCCGCAAAGCCGACAGCAGCGCGTCCGGCGCGGTCACCGGCGGCGAGCATTGCGGCCCGATGCAGATATAGGCGGTGGCCTTGCCGTCGACGGCGCGCTTCCCGTAGGCGGGCGAGTTTTGCGGGGCGCCTTGGTCTTCGTCCAGCCACTCTACCACAGTGCCGGTGAGCGAAAGGTGATTGAGCGCGCCGAGCATCGCCTCCTCGCCCGCGCCGCGCATCAGCACGACATGCTGCGGGCTGAAATGGTCGGACAGCGCGCTGAAGAAGCCGGTATGCAGGCTCGCCAGCCGCAGCGCTTCGCCGACCAGTCCCCGGCGCAGCGCCTCGGCGAGGTCGCGATAGCGAGTCTCGCCGGTAATGGTGTGCAGCGCGACCAGATTGCCGAGCATCACCGCATTGGCGTTCGGCACGGCGTCGTCGCGGGCGGAGAGGGTGCGGATGATGATGTCGGACGTATCGGCGGCCGAGAGGTAGTAGCCGCCATCCGGCTCGGCCCAGTATTGCGCCTGCATGACCTGCGTCCAGCGCTCGGCGTCCTTCAGCTTGGCGGCGTCGCCCGTCGCCAGATAGAGGGCGATGGCGGCGGCGATCATATTGGCGTAGTCGCTGGCGACGGCGGGCGTCTTGGCCTGGCCGGCGCGGTAGCTGTGCAGCAGGCGGCCGTCCTTGCTCATGTGCTTGCCGATGAAATCATAGGCCGCGATCGCCGCCTCGACCCAGCGCCGCTCGCCAAACGTCTGCCCGGCATTCACCAGCGCCGCGATCGCCAGCCCGTTCCAATCGGCCAGCACCTTGTCGTCCCAGCCGGGCGCCACCCGGCTCTTGCGCGCCTCGAACAGCTTGGCCCGCAGCTCCTGCAGCTTCTCTTCCTCGGCAGGCGACAACAGCTCCATGCTGCGGAGCCGGTTGAGGATGTTGGTCTCCTCCCAATTGCCGTGCTCGCTGACATCGTAGATTTCGGCGAACAGCGCCGCGTCCTTCTCGCCGAGCAGGCTGACGATCTCGTCCCGGCTCCAGACGTAGAACTTGCCTTCGACGCCCTCGGAATCCGCGTCATAGGACGAGGCGAAGCCGCCGTCGGGCGCGACCATCTCGCTGAGCAGCCATTCCACAGTCTCGGCGACGCGGCCTTCCAGCAGCGGGTGCCGCCGCTCCTTCCAGACCTCGGTCATCAGGTCGATGAGCAGCGCATTGTCGTAGAGCATCTTCTCGAAATGCGGGACCAGCCAGCGCTCATCGACCGAATAGCGCGCGAAGCCGCCGCCGAGATGGTCGTAGATGCCGCCTTGCGCGATGTGGACCAGCGCGTTCTCGACGCCGTCGGTGCAGGCGGCGATGCCCTGGCGCAAGCCGAGCTTCCACAGGAAGCCCAGAATGACGGCATTGGGGAATTTCGGCGCGCCCGAGAGGCCGCCATTCACCGGATCGAGCGCCTGGGCGAGCCGGCTTGCCAGATCGGCCAGGGTGTTCTCATTCAGATTGTCCTCGGCCGCCGTCTCGATCTTGGGCTGGATCGCCGCCTTCAGCGCTTCGGCATTCTGGCGGATCTTGTCCGGCTCCTCGCGGTGGATGCGGCTGATCTCGCGCAGGACATGGGTAAAGGGCGGGCGGCCATAGATCTGCTGCTTGGGGAAATAGGTGCCGCCCCAAAATGGCTCGCCGGTCGGCGTCAGGAACATCGTGAGCGGCCAGCCGCCCTGTTCGCCGAGCTGATGCAGCGCGTTCATATAGAGCGCATCGACATCCGGCCGCTCCTCGCGGTCGACCTTGATGTTGACGAACAGCTCGTTCATCACCCGCGCCGTTCCGGCATCCTCAAAGCTCTCATGCGCCATCACATGGCACCAGTGGCAGGCCGCGTAGCCGACCGACAGCAGGACAGGCTTGCCCAGCCTTTGCGCCTCGGCGAAGGCCTCCTCGCCCCAGGGCCACCAATCCACGGGGTTATCCTTATGCTGCAGGAGATATGGACTGGTTTCCTGACTGAGCCGATTGTAGGACAAAGCTCGCTCCTCTTTTGCCTGCGGAGGTTCATCGTGACCACCATCTACGCTCTCTCTAGCGGTCATGGAAAGTCGGGCGTCGCGGTCATCCGCATTTCCGGGCCGGCGGCGGGCGATACGCTCGCCAAACTGGGCGGCTCGCTGCCGCAGCCGCGCGTCGCGACGCTCCGGACGCTGCGCGATCCGGCGGACGGTACCATCATAGACCACAGCCTGACGCTTTGGTTCCCTGCGCCCGCCAGTTTCACCGGCGACGATCTGGCGGAAATGCACGTGCATGGCGGCCGGGCGGTGGTCGAGGCGCTGTTCGGGGCGTTGGCCGGGATGGTCGGGCTGCGACCCGCCGAGCCGGGGGAATTCACCCGCCGGGCGTTCGAAAACGGCAAGATGGACCTCACCGAAGCCGAAGGTCTAGCCGATCTGATCGACGCCGAGACCGAGGCGCAGCGGCGGCAGGCCTTGCGGCAGGCGGGCGGCTCCTTGCGCCTGCTCTATGATGGCTGGCGACTTAGGCTGATCGGCGCGCTGGCGAGCATCGAGGCGGAGCTGGATTTCTCCGACGAGGGCGATGTGCCGGAGGAAGTCGCGGCCGGCGCGCGGTCGCTGGCGGGGGCTTTGCGGGAGGAGATCGCGGCGCATCTGGCCGACAAGCGCGGCGGCGAGATTCTGCGCGACGGGCTGCGGGTGGTGATCGCCGGGCCGCCCAATGCGGGCAAGTCCAGCCTGATGAATGCGCTGGCCCGGCGCGACGTGGCCATCGTCTCGGCGGAGGCGGGCACGACGCGCGATGTGATCGAGGTGCGGCTCGATCTCGGCGGCTTTCCGGTGATCCTGATGGACACGGCCGGCATTCGCGAGGCGGCGGGCGAAATCGAGCGCGAAGGGGTGCGGCGGACGCTGGAGCGGGCGCAGGAGGCCGATCTGGTCCTGTGGCTGGATGATGCGACGGCGCCGGAGAATGTTTCACGTGAAAAGTTCGGGGCGAACGGCGCCCGCATCATCGAGGCGGTGAATAAGGTCGATCTGGCTCCGGCGGGGAATGGCGGCGCGCTCGCTTTGTCGGTCAAGACCGGGCAGGGGATGGACCGGCTGATCGAACGGCTCGCGGCGGAAGTCCGCGATGCGGCGGATATCGGCGAGAACCCGGCCATCAGCCGCGCCCGCCATCGCCGCGAGTTGGAGCGTTGCGCCGCCGGTCTGAGCCGCTTCCTGGCGGGCGACTTCGCCGAGCTGGAACTCCGGGCCGAGGATCTGCGCGACTCGGCGACGGCGCTCGGGCGGCTGGGCGGCCGCGTCGATGTGGAGGACATTCTGGACCAGATTTTCGCGGAATTTTGCATCGGAAAATAATGTTTGCGCCAAGCTCGCCGTTTCACGTGAAACAGCGGGCCAAAACCCTTGCTAGGGGCCAATTTCCAGCCCGAGCCCGGGTTCTGAGGCTGGAATTGTGGGATGTCGCCGGGACATGATGGAACGTGTCGGAACGCAATCTTGCGCCCACTTTGACGCGCCGGTTGGAAACGGCTAATGTCCCTCCCAATTTCCGGATTTGACGGGCACGCGCCACCGCCTCCGGGCGGAAGCCGAACGGATTCCGCGCCGCGCCCCCGAACGAGCAGACCGATGCGACACACGGCCTATGACGTCATCATTATCGGCGGCGGACATGCCGGCTGCGAGGCGGCCGCCGCTTCCGCGCGCATGGGCGCCCGCACGGCGCTGGTGACGCATAAGATCGAGACCATCGGCGAGATGTCGTGCAATCCGGCCATCGGCGGGCTCGGCAAGGGCCACCTGGTGCGCGAGATCGACGCTTTGGACGGCCTCATGGGCCGCATCGCCGACCGCGCCGGCATCCAGTTCCGGATGCTGAACCGCTCCAAGGGCCCCGCCGTGCAGGGCCCGCGCGCCCAGGCCGACCGCAAGCTGTACCGCCAGGCCATGCGCGCCGCCATCGAGGCGACCGCCAATCTCGATGTCATCGCCGAGCCGGTCGAGGATTTGATCGTCACCGACGGGCGCGTGGCTGGCGTCGTCACGGCCAACGGCACGGAATACAGCGCCGCCGCCGTGGTCGTCACCACCGGCACCTTCCTCAAGGGCCTCATCCATATTGGCGAGCGCCGCATTCCCTCCGGCCGCGTCGGCGAAGCGCCTTCCATCGGCCTCTCGGACCGCCTTTACGGCCTCGGCCTCGCCATGGGCCGCCTGAAGACCGGCACGCCCGCCCGCCTCGACGGCAAGACCATCGACTATTCCGCCCTCGCAGCCCAGCCCGGCGACCAGCCGCCGGTGCCGTTCTCCTTCCTCAACGACCGGATCGAGACGCCGCAGACCGTCTGCCACATCACCCATACCGGCCCGGAGACGCACCGCATCATCGCGGAGAACCTCTCCCGCGCGCCGATGTATTCCGGCCAGATCGAGGGCGTCGGCCCGCGCTATTGCCCCTCCATCGAGGACAAGGTCGTCCGCTTCCGCGAGCGCCAGAACCATCAGATCTTCCTCGAGCCGGAGGGGCTGGACGACGACACCGTCTATCCGAACGGCATCTCCACCTCGCTGCCCGAGGATGTCCAGGAAGCCTTCATCCGCACCATTCCGGGGCTGGAGGCCGTCCGCATCATCCGGCCCGGCTATGCCATCGAATATGACTATGTCGATCCGCGCGAGTTGCTGCCGACGCTGGAGGTCAAGCGCCTGCCGGGCCTGTTCCTTGCCGGTCAGATCAACGGCACGACCGGCTATGAGGAAGCGGCGGGGCAGGGCCTCGTCGCGGGCCTCAACGCCGCGCTGAAGGCGGGCGGCGGCGGGCGAGACTTCATATTGTCACGCACCGACGCTTATATCGGCGTCATGATCGACGATCTGGTGACGCGCGGCGTCGCCGAGCCCTATCGCATGTTCACCTCGCGCGCCGAATACCGGCTGCGCCTGCGTGCCGACAATGCCGACGCCCGGCTGACCCCCCTCGGCGAGGCCCTGGGCTGCGTCGGCCCGGCGCGCTCGGCGGTGTTCGCCGCCAAAACCGCCGTCATGGATGCCGGCCGGGCGCTGCTCGCCAGCCTCACCGTCACGCCGGACGAGGCCAACGCCAAGGGCATGAGCATCAACCGCGATGGCCGCCGCCGCACCGCGTTCGAAATGCTGGCCTTCCCGGATATGAGCGTCGCGCGCCTCACCCCGCTCTGGCCCGAACTTGGCGGCATCGCGCCCGCCATCGCGGCCCAGCTCGAGATCGACGCGCGTTACGACATCTATCTCCGCCGCCAGGACGCCGACATCGCCGCCTATCGCAAGGACGAGGCCATCGCGCTGCCCGCTGCGCTCGATTATGGCGCGATCTCGGGCCTGTCGACGGAACTGCGCCAGAAGCTCGTCCAGGGCCGCCCGGCCTCGATCGCCCAGGCGGCGCGCATCGACGGCATGACCCCGGCGGCGCTAATGCTCGTGCTCGCCCATGTGAAGAAGGCGCCGCAGCGGCGCAGCGCATGAGATGATGCAAGCCACCGCCCCCGAAAAGCTTCTACGCATCGCCGGCCCCGCCGATTTCGCCGCCGCCTTCGATGTTCCACGTGAAACGGTGGAAAGGCTGGAGACCTACGCAGCGCTCCTTATTCAGTGGCAGCGCGCGGTCAATCTGGTGGCGCCATCGACGCTGAACGATGTGTGGCAGCGCCATTTCGCCGACAGCGCCCAGCTCCTGGCGCGCGCATCTGCGGCAAAAAAATGGGTCGATTTGGGCAGCGGTGGGGGTTTCCCCGGACTTGTGATTGCCATTCTGCTCGCGAATCATGAGAATCATATCGTGCATCTCATCGAGTCGAATGGCCGCAAATGCGCCTTTCTGTCTGAAGTCGCCCGGCGCACGGGTGCGCCCGTCAAGGTTCACGAAGGGCGCATAGAGGATAATGGCCTCAGCGGCAGCATAGGCGCCGCCGACGTGGTGAGCAGCAGGGCGCTCGCGCCGCTAAAACTCTTGCTTGGACTGGCGCAGGGCTTCTTTGCGGACCGAACCGTGGGTTTGTTCCTGAAGGGGCGCGATGCCGGGCAGGAAATCGCGGAAGCCGGGGGGCTGTGGCGTTTCGAGCATGAGTGTATTCCAAGCTGCACCAGCGGCGAGGGCAAGATCGTCGAGATCAAAAACTTGATCTCTCAGGGGGATTATTCGCGGTGAAATCTTTCTCGTACGGACGGCCGGATTTGCGTGTCCTCGCCGTGGCCAATCAAAAGGGCGGCGTGGGCAAGACCACGACGGCGATCAATCTGGGCACGGCCCTGGCCGCCGCCGGCCAGCGCACCCTGGTCGTCGATCTCGACCCGCAGGGCAATGCCAGCACCGGCCTCGGCATCCCCGAGGACCAGCGCCACGTCTCGACCTATGACGTGCTGGCGGGCGCCGCCGCGCTCGAACAGGCGATGGTGGAAACCGCCATGGTGCCGGGCCTTTACGTCGCGCCCGCGACCCGTGATCTCGCCGGCCTCGAGCCGGAAATCTCCGCCGCGCCCAACCGCGCCTATTTCCTGCGCGACGCCATCGTCTCGCTGCGCGCCTCCGAGCAGGACCGCCCGGAGAAGGAGCGCATCCGCTATGTGCTGATCGACTGCCCGCCCTCGCTGAACATCCTCACCCTGAACGCCATGGCGGCGTCGGATTCGGTGCTGGTGCCGGTGCAATGCGAGTTCTTCGCGCTGGAAGGCATCACCCAGCTCAAGGAGACCATCGAATTCGTGCGGGCGAGCCTCAATCCGACGCTGGAGATCCACGGCGTCGTGCTGACCATGCATGACAGCCGCACCAAGCTCGCCGACGAAGTCTCCAACGAAGTGCGCGGCTTCTTCGGCGAAAAGGTCTATGCGACGGTCATTCCCCGCAATGTCCGCGTCGCGGAAGCGCCGTCGCACGGCAAGCCGATCCTGCTCTATGACAGCAAGAGCCCCGGCAGCCGCGCCTATATCGACCTCGCCGCCGAAATCATCGACCGCGAACGCCGCGCCTCCGCCGCCTGAGCCGGCTCCCTCTCCCATTGGGAGGGGTCCCAACACCGGTGAGGCATGACCCCTCACCCGGCGCCCCGCGCGCCACCCTCGCCTTCGAGGGGCCAGATTGCCGTACCGTTTGTATGGATTGAGGACGAGACCATGAACACACCGCTACCCGCGAACAAGAACCGGCTCGGCCGGGGCCTGGCGTCCTTGATCGGCGAGAATGTGCAGACGCCCGGCGCGCCGGGTCAGCCGGGACCCGCCAAGACGCTGCCGAGCCATGGCGAGCAGCGGATGATCCCCATCGACCGCATCAGCCCCAGCCCTTTCAATCCGCGCAAGACCTTCGACAGCGCCGAGCTGGACGAGCTGTCCAACTCGATCCGCGAAAAGGGTCTGGTGCAGCCCATCGTGCTGCGGCCGATCGGCTCCAGCGGGCATCATTACGAGATCGTCGCCGGCGAGCGCCGCTGGCGCGCCGCGCAGCGCGCCTCGCTGCATGTGGTCCCCGCCATCGTGCGCGCGCTCACCGACCAGGAAGCGCTCGAGCTGGCCATCATCGAGAATGTCCAGCGCACCGACCTGAACGCCATCGAAGAGGCCGGCGGCTATCGCGAGCTGATCGACCGTTTCGGCTATACCCAGGACGAGCTGGGCCAGATCATCGGCAAGAGCCGCAGCCATCTGGCCAACACGCTGCGCCTGCTGAAGCTGCCCGACAGCGTGCAGGCGTTGGTGCGCGGCGGCGAGCTGAGCGCCGGTCACGCCCGCGCGCTGGTCGGCCGCGAGGATGCCGAGGAGATGGCGCGCGAGATCGTCGACAAGGGCCTCAACGTCCGCGACGTCGAAGCACTGGTGCAGACCAAGAAGGATAGCGGCGGCGTCAAGGCGCGCGCGGCGACCCCGGGCCTGCAGAAGGACGCCGACACCCGCGCCGCCGAGCGCGAGATGGCTGACGCGCTGGGCCTCGCGGTCGAGATCGCGCCCGGCAAGGGCGAGGCCGGCGAGATCATCATCCGCTACCGCACGCTGGAGCAGTTCGAGACGGTCAGGAAGAAGCTGGCGGTGTAGGGGCGGTGCGGGCAGGGAATGGACGAAGGCCGCCCACACCCGGCGCTGACAGATCGGGATTGCCCGCGCGAGCGGGATTGTGCCCCTCATGCCGCCGGAGCAGCCGTCTGCAGCCGGACCGTTTTAATTAGACGCACTGCGCAACCCCTTGCCGCAGCCCAACCCTCTCCCAGGGGAGAGGGTGGCGCGCGAAGCGTGCCGGGTGAGGGGTTGGTGCCTCACGGCTTGCTCACGAACCCCTCACCCCAGCCCTCTCCCAAGGGAGAGGGAGTCCGGCAGAGGATCGCGGAGCGCCGCGCAATATCCCGCGTCCATTAAAGGCGATTACGCTTTAGCGTAAGCACCCCAATCAAACCGTTTCCCGCGAAAGCGGGAATCCAGTACGCCGCAGCGGCGCGGTTTCAGGCACTGCCCGGCGGCAGACTTCGCCCTTTACTGGATCCCCGCCTGCGCGGGATGACACGTTGGGTGCGCGTATGGGTAAATCGGCTCACACGCGCGGACCTCCAGACCGCCCTTAATCGCGCTTGATGATGACCGTCTCTTCACGGTCGCGGTCGCCGTCGCGGCACAGCACGACGCGCTCACGCTCGGCTTCGTCGCGGGTCTTGAAAGCAAGCGGCCCGACCTGGACAATCGTCGTATCGGTCGGACGTGTCTCCACGACCCGGCACTCCCGGTCCGGTCCGCGCACGACATAATATTCATCCGCCGATGCCGGGGACGCCAGCGCGGCAAGGCCACCGATAATGAGGAAATATTTCATAATTCTCGCTCCTTGTGGTTCGTAGGAGGCAAACGAATTTAAATCAATAAAGTTGCACTTCCTCAGTGCTTCGCTGACCGTCTTATTGCTGCCCCAATCAGGCGCCCGGTGTGACCCGCAATCTCACGTCCCGCCGGACGCGCGGCGCCACCGACTTAACTGATTACGGAAAACACCTCTCCTGCCACGGAATTTCCGTTTTGTGCGAATAATGTTCATCTTATGTTTCGCCGAGCCGCCGAATTTGTTAAAAACCCTTTATCGGCATGGCGGCCTTGCGCGCCGCGCTTTACCTTGCCTCAACGTCACCTGAAAGGAACCGGCCCCCAACATGCTTTCGGCTCCCATCGCAGCCTCGCCGCGGCCCGATCTCCGCTGGCCGGCCGGCGTCAACCCGTCCGATGAATTCGCCTCCGTCATCGAGCAGACCCGGGGCGGCGAGGAAAGCCTGTTCGTCACCGGGCGCGCGGGCACGGGCAAGTCGACGCTGTTGCGCTGCCTGAAGAGCAACCTGCCGCAGAAGACCGCCGTGCTGGCGCCGACCGGGCTTGCCGCGGTGAATGTGCAAGGGCAGACCATCCATTCCTTTTTCGGCTTCCCGCCCCAGCTCATCACCGCCGACATCGTCAAACGCGCCCGCCGCGCCGCTCTGTTCCGCTCGATCGAGACCATCATCATCGACGAGGTGTCGATGGTGCGCGCCGATCTGATGCAGGGCATCGACATGGCGCTGCGGCTGACCCGCAAGCAGCCGCACAAGCCCTTCGGCGGCGTGCAGATCATCGCCATGGGCGACCTGCACCAGCTCCCGCCTGTCGTGCGCGACCGCGAGACCATGAACCATTTCCACGAGAATTTCGGCGGCGTCTATTTCTTCAACGCCCCCGTCTTCCGCGACGCCCCGCTCGGCCTCACCGAGCTGACCACCGTCTTCCGCCAGAAGGACGAAGCCTTCGTCGACGCGCTGAACGGCGTGCGCGAGGGCGAGCCGTCGCGCGACCAGCTCGACATCCTCAACGACCGCGTCTCGGAGTTTCGCGCCCTGCCCAATTGCGACGATTATATCGTGCTGACGCCGGTCAATCAGGCGGCGGAGAACACCAACCGCGTCTTCCTCGACCGGCTGGGCGGCAAGGCGGTGCAGTTCGACGCCGTCATCACCGGCAAGTTCGACGCCTCCGCCTGCCCGACCGACGCCAGTCTGGTGCTGAAGGAAGGCTCGAAGGTCGTGCTGCTGCGCAACGACCCGGACAAGCGCTGGGTGAACGGCACTCAGGCCAAGATCTCCCGCATGGAGGGCCGCACGGTCTTCATCGAGGTCGCCGGCGAGGAGCACGAGCTGGAGCCGGTGACCTGGGAGAGCATCCGCTACGACCACGACCCCGACACCGACCAGATGGTCGAGACGGTGGCGGGCTCGTTCCGGCAGCTCCCGGTCCGCCTCGCCTGGGCGCTGACCATCCACAAGAGCCAGGGCATGACGCTCGACAAGGTCTATGTCGATTTCGGCCGCGGCACCTTCGCCCATGGGCAAGCCTATGTGGCGCTGAGCCGGGCGCGCTCGCTTGAGGGCCTCGCCCTGGCGCGGCCGATCCGGCAGTCCGACATCATTTTCGACGAGCAGGCGCTCGGCTACCGGTCGGTGTTCGGCAGGTACGCGCCGCAGCGGGCGGTTTAGGTGGGGGGCGTCCGGCACGGGTTGTCCGCCGGGGCTTGATGGCGGCCTGGGTACGGGCCGTCCGGCGCTTCTGAGCGTCCGCAGAGTGGGATTGGCGACCGCAAAAAACCTGACCCGCCCTTCCAGTTTCTTGTCATCCCCGCGAAGGCGGGCTTCCAGCAACGCGGGTATTCATGACGGGATTGCGCACATAATCTCCGCCCTGCGAGTACTGGATCCCCGCCTTCGCGGGGATGACAAAAAGGGGGTTAAATCGCAGTCTCAATTCCGTCGCCCCGGCCGTCAGAGCCGGGGCGTAATCGCCTCACATCTTGCCGCCGTGCTCGCGGATACGGGATTGGGTCCCGGCTCGCCCTTACGGGCGTCCGGGACGACGGGAGGAGGGGCCTTTGGGAAACTCAAAGTCTCTCGGGAAAGGCTGCGGGGGGAACTCGGCGCTGGGAATTCACTTCCGTCGCCCCGGCCTTCAGAGCCGGGGCCCACTCGCCTCACATCTTGCCGCAGTGCTCGCGGATACGGGATTGGGTCCCGGCTCGCCCTGCCGGGCGTCCGGGACGATGCGAGGAGGGGCCTTGGGAAACGCAAAGTCTCTCGTGTCGAGGCATGGCTGCGGGGAACTCGGCGCTGGGAATTCAATTCCGTCGCCCCGGCCGTCAGAGCCGGGGCCCACTCGCCTCTCCTCTTGCCGCAGTGCTCGCGGATACGGGATTGGGTCCCGGCTCGCCCTGCCGGGCGTCCGGGACGACGGGAGGAGGGGCCTTGGGAGACGCAAGGTCTCTCGTGGCGGGGCATGGCTNTTCAATTCCGTCGCCCCGGCCTTCAGAGCCGGGGCCCACTCGCCTCTCCTCTTGCCGCAGTGCTCGCGGATAGGGGATTGGGTCCCGGCTCGCCCTGACGGGCGTCCGGGACGACGGGAGGAGGGTTTTGGGAAACGCAAAGGCTCTCGTGGCGGGGGGATGGCTGCGGGAAATCAGCGCCGGGAATTATTGCATATGTCGTTCAACTTACGGGCGCCGGCTCTGGCTCGCTCGCGTCTCCCGAGGGGTCTCGCCGGGCGATAGCCTCCGCGTATTTGCCGCGCCAGCCGGCGCTACCGCGCCGTGCGCCCGACGCGTTCCCAGACGAAGGCCACCCGGTTCAGCGTCACGTGGCCGTAATGCTCCGGCGCCGTGGCGCTGCGGGTGCCGCCGAGCCGGCCGTAGAACGCGCAGGCCGCCTCGTTCTCCGCCAGCGCCCAGACCACCAGGCTCTTGCGCCCCTTCGCCTCCATCGCGGCTTTCGCGGCGAGGAACAGCTTCTTGCCGAAACCCATGCCCTGGAAGGTCGGGGCCAGATACAGCTCGAAAATCTCGCCGGTCTTGCCGCTCGAGGCGATCCGCGCGGCGCCGAACGAGACATAGCCTTGCGGCTTGCCGTCGAAGGTCAGCACCATCAGGCCGGAGCCGGGGCGGCGCAAGGCGCGCGCCCACCATGCCGGTCCGCGATGGACGATGATCTTCTCCAGATGGAGATGGGGAATGATGCCCTGATAGGTCGACCGCCAGGCTTCCTCGTGGACGCGCGCTATTTCCGCCGCGTCGTTGCGGGTTGCCTCCCGGATTTGTACAAGCTCCCTAGCCATCCCAAAAATATAAGCTGGACCAGCCGCCATTGCGAGCGGCAAGTTGCCCCTTTGGCGAAATCTCGCGAAGACCTTAATTCCGCCGCGCCGACTTCACGATTTGGTGCACGAGGTCGAGCTTTTCCGCCGCCGCCGGCGAGACGACGAAGGGATAGAAATCGGTCAGCCCCATGCTGCGGTTCAGGCTGTTGACGGCAAGCGCCAGCGGCACCCAGCGGTCGATCAGCTTGCGGGCGCTCGCCGCCTGATAGGGATCGGCGGAGCCGGAGGCCGGCGTCCACCAGGAGCCGGTTTTCTGGTTCGGCAGGCGGGGCACGAGGCGGTAGTCGTCGGCGGTGTCGAGCGCCTCGACCATGTGCAGGTAATGCGCCCAGCTTTCCGCCCAATCCTCCCAGGGATGCGCGGTGGCGTAGGCCGAGATGTAATTCTCGCCCCAATCGGCTTTCGGCCCGTTCTGGTGATAGGCGGCGAGCGCCTCGCCGTAATCGGCGCGCTCATCGCCGAACAGGGCGCGGAAGCGCTCCAGCCAGCGGCTGTTGTCAACGAGCGCCATCCAGTAATAATGGCCGCTCTCATGGCGGAAATGGCCGAGCAGCGTGCGGTAGGGCTCGCCGAATTGCGCGCGGGTGCTCTCGCGGACGGCGGGGTCGGCTTCGGCGACGTTCAGCGTGATGACGCCGTTCTCATGGCCGGTCTTGGCGTCGGCGAGAATGTCGAAGACCAGCGGCGGCACGCCGTTGACCTCGCCCGCCGATTTCACCGGCAGGCGGAGCTTGAGAAGCTCGTAGATCAGCCGCCGCTTGGCCTTCTCGAATTCGAACCATCGCTCCAGATTGCCGGGGACGGTGAGATCGGGAATGGTGCGGTTGAGGCCGCAGCTCAGGCAGTAATCGCCGCGCCGCTCGGCGGGCACCAGCCAGTTGCAGACCTGCTGCCCGAAATTGGCGCAATAGACCATGCGGTTCTTGCGCGAGGGATGGGTGGCGAAGCCGCCATCCTCGTCGGGGAACAGCGTGAGCATCGTCAAACTGATGGGATCGAAGCCCAGCGCCGTGCCGCAGTTCTGGCAGACGACATTGTCGAAATAAACCGGCTGGCCGCATTTGCCGCATGAAAAGACGCGCATGAAATCCCCTCGGAGGTGCGATGAACCACGCTCGCTGGCAGGCGAGTAACGCAAGCTCGCCAGCGCGGTTCCTCGCCTCCCGGCTATTCCAGCCGGTATTTTCGGGACCGCGCGCCGATGAGACGCAAGCGCAGGGCGTTGAGTTTGATGAAGCCGGCCGCGTCGCGCTGGTCGTAGGCGACGGCGCCTTCCTCGAAGGTGACGAGGTCCTGGCTGTAGAGCGAATAGGGGCTGGAGCGCGCGACGACCGTCGCCGAGCCCTTATAGAGCTTCAGCCGGACGGTGCCGGTGACGAATTCCTGCGACGTGTCGATCAGCGCCTGCAGCATCTCGCGCTCGGGCGAGAACCAGAAGCCATTATAGATCAGCTCGGCATAGCGCGGCATGATCTCGTCCTTCAAATGCGCCGCGCCGCGATCCAGCGTCAGGCTCTCGATGCCGCGATGGGCGGCGATCAGGATGGTGCCGCCGGGCGTCTCGTAGACGCCGCGCGACTTCATGCCGACATAGCGGTTCTCGACGAGGTCGAGCCGGCCGATGCCATGCGCGCCGCCCAGTTCGTTGAGCTTGGTCAGCAGCGCCGCCGGCGACAGCTTCACACCATCGACGCCGACCGCATCGCCGCGCTCGAATTCGATCTCGACGAATTGCGGCTTGTCCGGCGCCGCTTCCGGGCTGACCGTGCGCTGGAAGACGAATTCGGGGCATTCCTGCGACGGGTCTTCCAGCAGTTTGCCCTCGGAAGAGGTGTGCAGCAGGTTGGCGTCGACCGAGAACGGCGCTTCGCCGCGCTTGTCCTTCGGCACCGGGATCTGGTTCTGCTCGGCGAATTCGAGCAGCGCGTTGCGGCTCTTGAAGTCCCATTCGCGCCAGGGCGCGATGACGTGGATGTTCGGCTCGAGCGCGTAATAGCTCAGCTCGAAGCGCACCTGATCGTTGCCCTTGCCGGTCGCGCCATGGCAGACGGCGTCGGCCCCGGTCTCGCGGGCGATCTCGATCTGGCGCTTGGCGATCAGCGGCCGGGCGATCGAGGTGCCGAGCAGGTAGATGCCCTCATAGAGCGCGTTCGCCCGGAACATCGGGAAGACGTAGTCGCGCACGAAAGTCTCGCGCAGGTCTTCGACGAAGATCTGCTTGATGCCCATCATCTCGGCCTTGCGGCGGGCCGGTTCCAGCTCTTCGCCCTGCCCCAGATCGGCGGTGAATGTGACGACCTCGCAGCCATAGGTCACCTGCAGCCATTTCAGGATGATCGATGTATCCAGGCCGCCGGAATAGGCGAGCACGACCTTCTTGATGTCGGACATGGGGAAGCTTTCTTCTGTTATGCGCCGCCCGCGTTTATAGGAGGCGGGGCGAGCCGCCCGCAAGGGATTTGCGGACGCGGGCGGATGGAGCTGCCTCGCCCGATCGCGGTCGCCCGTTCCCGCGCGGGGCAAGCCCGGCTAGGATTGGGAAAAACAGCCTGGGAGGCCGCCATGCCGCAGCTCGAATTCTGGTACGAATTCGCATCGCCCTATTCCTATCTCGCCGCGATGCGCATCGAAAAGGCCGCCGCCCGGCGCGGCGTCGATGTGGCGTGGAAGCCGTTTCTGCTCGGGCCGATCTTCCAGGCGCAAGGCTGGCCGGATTCGCCTTTCCGGCTGTATCCGAAAAAGGGCGACTACATGATCCGCGATCTGGAGCGTCTGTGCGGGGCGCGCGGCCTGCCGTTCAAGCAGAGCCCGGCCTTTCCGCAGAACGGGTTGCAGGCGGCGCGGCTGGCGACCATTGGCGTGGCGGAAGGCTGGGGACCGGCCTTTTCGCGCGCGCTGTTTCTGCGGGAGTTCGGCGAGGCGGCCGATATCACGGATCGCGGCGTGCTGGGCTCGGCGCTGGCGGCCGCCGGTCAGGATGCCGAGGCGGTGATGGCGCGGGCGCAGGACCAGGCGGTGAAGGACGCTCTGCGGGCGCGGACGGCGGCGGCGCAGGCGCTCGGCATTTTCGGCGCGCCGAGTTTCCTCACACAGGACCGCGAACTGTTCTGGGGCGATGACCGGCTCGATCAGGCGCTGGACTGGGCGGCGCGCGGCGCCGGCCCCACCGGGTGACTACGCATAAGCGATGACCGCGATTTTTCCCCCGCGCCTCCGCGTGCTAGCAGTCGATGCAATGGCGATGAGGGACGCGACCATGCATCTGATTGTGAGAATTTCCGCCGTGCTGGCGCTTGCCGCGATGGCGCTTTCGGCCCCGAATGCCCACGCCGCGGCGTCGCCCTGCAAGGGGCTGGCGCAACAGGGCTGCGAAAGCAAGGGCGCTTGCTCCTGGGTGAAGGCTTATAAGACGACGAAAGGCCGGGACGTTTCGGCCTTCTGCCGCAAGAAGCCCGAGCGCAAGCCGTCGGAAGCCAAGGCCAAGACGCCGCCCGCCGGCGTGGCTGACGCTTCGGCGCGGTGATGCGGATTGAATATGGAGCCTTGCCGCAGCCGGACTCCCTCTCCCATGGGGAGAGGGTTGGGGTGAGGGGGTAATGCCTCTCGATAGAATAGGGCGTCGCCACATCGAGAGGTGGGACGGGCTTCGCCACACGGAGAGGCATTACCCCCTCACCCGGCACGCTGACGCGTGCCACCCTCTTCCCATGAAGACCTTTGCAAAACTTCGATTCCTTCGCCCCGGCCGCTAGGGCCGGGGCCCACTCGCCTCTCCACTTGCCGCAGCAATAGCGGAAATATGATTGGGTCCCGGCTCGGCCTGACAGCCGTCCGGGACGACGGGGAGAGGGCCTTCGATACGCAAAGGTCTCCCATGGGAGAGGGCTGAGCTGCGGCTGTTTCGAGAGGCTTGCAAAATCGCGGCGCACTGGGCCGTTCCGGCCCGCGCGATCCGGGATCAGAGCGCGACGCGCCAGGCGTCCATCATGGCGGGTGCGCAGCTCATGAAGGCTGCGGGGACTGCCATCATCGCGGCAAAGACCGGGAAGCTCGCCTGGGCCAGCGCCAATTGCTGCGTCGCCTGGGCGGCGTAATCGGGCTGCGGCGCGGGCAGCGCCTTGACCTCGGCGGGCACGGCGCCCCAGAAGGACAGCATGTGCTGCGCTTGCGGCTGAGGCTGCGGCGCCGGCGTCAGCCAGGGCTGGGCCAGTCCGAAACCGGCCTGGGCGGCGCCGGGCATTCCCCAGCTCATCATGCTGCGCATCATGCGGTCGAACATCAAAATATTGTTCAGCCGGACGAAGAAGAGATGCACGTCGCTCGAAATCTTGGTCAGCGAGGTGGTGAAGGCCAGCAGCGACTGGCGCGTGACAAAGGTGAGATAGTCCGGGAAATCGCCCGGCAAGGGTTCCTTAGCGGCGGGCCGGCTCTTGCGCGGAGCCGCTCCGCCATAGGGCATCAGCAGATGGAAGGGGCCGGCAGCGAAGGGCTGGACACCGTAAGTCGTGGCGGGGGTCCAGTTCAGCATCGCGTCGCTCCAGCGGTCAGTTGTTCAATAATGAATATATCAGATCTATGCTGCAGTGCAACATAGATCTGTGGACCACGCGGGAACACACATTGACAGGCCGGCCGAAGCAGTCGCTCGGGCCGGCCCTTCTAAACTCAGCGCAGCAGGCCGTCATTGTAGGCCGGGCCGCCGCCGCCACCGGCGCTATAGGGCCCCCAGCCTTCCGGCTGGATGCTGACCGGATCGCGCACATATTTGTGCCGTGCGCGATTATAGACCGCGATATTCTTATAGGGGCGCAGCAGGATGCGTCTCTCCTCATAGGCGTAGCGGTGCGGCACGCGGATCCGCGTCCGCCGCGCCGGCGAAATCTGCACCAGCTTCTCTGTCCAGACCGTCTCGCCGGGGATTCGGATCTTGCACATCACATAGCGCCCGTTGATCAGCCGCTGCTCATAGGCGACGCGCCCCCTGATATGCTGGCGCACCCGGACCGAGCGGTAGACCGCCGGCCGCACCACCCATTCGATGCCGCTGTCGAGCGGGATGCGGCGGGTCGCGGTGCCGTAGAGCGAGGGCTGCCGCGCCACCTCGTAAACGCCGGGCTCAAGCTCGACGCGGCGCTTGAACGTCCGGTTGTAGGACGGCGCGTCATAGCAATTCTCCCGGCAGCCATAATCGCCGGCCTGCGGCGTGGCCGCCGAGGCGGCGAGGGCGAGCGCGCCCGCGGCGAGAGTCAAAAGCTTGTCACTGATACGCATGAACATTCCCCTAGTTGCCCCCGTGTGCGGCGGCCTCCCGGCGGCCTTCCCACCGGCATAGCCGATCCGATATGCGTCGACCGGGTCCCGATCCGCCCGTCATCCGAGGCGCTGGCATCGCTATCGCCACGCCATTGACAATCGTGCAAAATGCTTAAAAACCCGTCAAATCCGAAACCCATATCGGGACAGGGCGTTCCAGGCCGGCATTGCAAAATTACGTTGGCGCGCCATTTCACATTCCGTCTGCCTTAAGCGAGAGCGGCCGATGCCTCCGATCACCATCTACACCACCCTGTTCTGCGGCTATTGCACCTCCGCCAAGCGGCTCCTGACCAAGAAGGGCGCCGCCTTCACGGAGATCGACGTGACCATGGACTATGCCAAGCGCGAGGCGATGGTCGAGCTGGCGGGCGGCCGGCGCACCGTTCCGCAGATTTTTATCGGCGAGCGGCATATTGGCGGCAGCGACGAACTTTACGCGCTCGAGGCGAAGGGCGAACTGGACGCCCTTCTCGCGGGATGAGATTATACGGGGTTTGAAGGAAGATTTGCCGATGCCAGCCGCGCCCAAATTCCGTGCCGCCCTCGTTCAGCTCCGCTCCGGCCGTGAGATCGGCCCGAACATGGCCATCGCCACCGACCTGATCCGGGCCGCCGCCGCCGATGGCGCGCGCTATGTGCAGACGCCGGAAAACACCCCGCTGATGGAGACGGTCACCGAGCGGCTGTTCGAGCGCATCCGGCCGGAGGCGGAAACCGCTGTCCTCGGCGAATTCGCCGAGCTTGCCCGCGAACTCGGCATCTGGCTGCATGTCGGCTCGGTCGCCATCCGGGTCGGCGAGCGCAAGGCGGCCAACCGCGCCTTCGTCTTCGCGCCGAGCGGGGCGATCGCCGCGCGCTACGACAAGATCCACATGTTCGACGTCGACCTGCCGAGCGGCGAGAGCTACCGCGAGTCGAAGAACTACCAGCCCGGCGCGACGGCGGTGAATGTCCGCCTGCCCTGGGGCGTGCTGGGGGTCACCACCTGCTACGACCTGCGCTTTCCCGAGCATTACAAGGCGCTGGCCCAGGCGGGCGCCGATTTCCTCACCGCCCCTTCGGCCTTCACCAAAGTCACCGGCGAGGCGCATTGGCATGTGCTGCTGCGTGCCCGGGCGATCGAGACCGGCTGCTACATGCTGGCGGCGGCGCAGGGCGGAGCGCATGAGAACGGCCGCTCCACCTATGGCCACAGCCTGATCCTCTCGCCCTGGGGCGACATCCTCGCCGAAGCGGGCGAGGAGCCCGGCATCATCGCCGCCGAGATCGATCCGGCCGAGGTCCTTGCGGCGCGCCAGCGCATTCCGGCCCTGGACCATGTGCGCCCGTTCGAACTGGCCACCTTCGAGCCGGACGCCGCCAAGGCCCCGGCAGAATCGCCCGCATGATCAAATATTCGCTGCAATGCGCCGAGGGGCACCAGTTCGAAGCCTGGTTCTCGAACTCCGCCGCCTATGACGCGCAGGCGAAAGCCGGCCAGATCGTCTGCCCGGCCTGCGGCACGACCGATGTGCGCAAGGCGCTGATGGCGCCGGCTGTCCGCTCCAGCCGCAGCCGCGAGGCGGTCGCCAGGCCCGGCCCGGCGGCGGAGGGTCCGGCCGGCGAGGCCATCGAGCTGATGCGCAAGCTGCGCGAGCACGTGACGCGGAACGCCGAATATGTCGGCCCGCGCTTCGCCGACGAGGCGATGAAGATCCACAATGAGGAAGCCGAGCAGCGCGGCATCTACGGCGAGGCCTCCGAGCGGGAGGTCAAGCTGCTGCGCGAAGAGGGCGTCGAGTTCTATCCGATGCCCGTGCTCCCCGAGGACCACAATTAGCGGATCGACCGCGATCGCGGCGATCGCCAAACCCCCCTTTTGTCATTCCCGCGAAAGCGGGAATCCCGTCCTCCGCAGCGTTCGCGGTTGGGCACTGGGCGACGGCTGATTTCGCCCTTTACTGGATCTTCGCTTTCGCGGGGATGACAAAAACGGGTGAGCACCGCGGTGCCTTAGCGCGCCGCCGCGCTCGAAAACACCACTTCATGCATCAGCCGTCCCGGCACCAGGGTAAACAGCCCGGTGATGACCAGCGCGCCGATAAAGAGGCCGATCATGGTCTTCCGGTGCGCGCTCACGCGGTGACGCCGCGCGGCCGTCACGGCGACCGTCAGCATGACCAGCACGAAGATCGACAGCCCGTGAATCCAACTGAAATTGCCGAACTGCTTCATGCCGTGAATCCAGAACGAGCTGATCGCCACCGCCGCCATCGTCAGCACCCAGCTCCAGCCGAGCGCGCGATGAAGGCGTGTGCCCTTGGCGCCGGAGAGTTGGGCGATGCCGAGAGTGAGGGCTGTCGTCGCGGCGATGACGTGGAAGATAATGACGGGCTTGGCGGAGAGCAAAGGTTCGAGCGTCATGACCGTGGGCTTTCTCCGCGACAGCGCCTCGCTGGGCCTAGATCACTGAAAGGATAACACAGTTCCGAAATCCCCGAAGGCGGGGATCTAGTACGCCGCAGCAAATGAGGTGGCGCAATGCTGGAATCCGGATTTGTGAATACTGGATCCCCGCCTTCGCGGGGATTTCGTCTGAGTGTAGGTTGGGCCTGTCCGACTACGCCACCGGCCTCCCCGCCGAGGACAAATAATTCACGTCGCAATCGTCGGTGAGGTCCCAGCGCGCCCGGAGCGGATCGTAGCTCATGCCGCGCTCGCGGATCGGCTCGAGGCCGGCGTCGCGGAACATGCCGCGCAACTCCTCGGGCGTGACGAAGCGCTGCCATTGATGCGTGCCCCGCGGCAGCCAGCCGAGCAGATATTCCGCCGCGACGATGCCGAGCGCGTAGGATTTCGCCGTCCGGTTGAGGGTCGAGACCAGGAGCAGGCCGCCCGGCCGCATCAGCGCGGCGCAGCTTCGCAAGAATTCCGGCACGTCGGGCACATGCTCGACCACCTCCATCGCCACCACGCAGTCGAAGCGCTCGCCGCCCGCCGCGAGGTCCTGCGTCGTCGCCGCGCGGTAGTCGATCGCCAGCCCTTGCGCCTCGGCGTGCGCCCGCGCCACGGCGATGTTCTCCGCCGCCGGGTCGATCCCGGTCACGGCCGCCCCGAGCCGCGCCAGCGGTTCGGCAACCAGCCCGCCGCCGCAGCCGACATCCAGCACGCGCAGATCCGCCAAAATCTTCGCCGGACGCGGCTCGCGGCGCAGATGCGCGACGACCTCGTCGCGGATGAAGGCGAGCCGCGCCGGGCCGAGCTGATGCAGCGGGCGGAACTTGCCGGTCGGGTTCCACCAGTCGCCCGCCATGGCGGCGAAGCGTTCGACCTCGTCATTATCCACAATATTCATTTTCGGTCTCCCGCCATTTATCTTTAGCTTTTCCGGGGCCTGAACGGGGGCTTGCACCTGTCGGTAGCGCCCCTATTTGCGGAAATGCCGTCCAGGCTTTATAAGCATCGCACGGGGTCTTTGCCAATTTGCGCAGGCGCGCTCAGGGTTTCTCAAACGAGATGTGAGAAACACCGGAGCTCCGCGCATGGCCGAAGCCCCGCCAGTCGCCTTTCAGGACAGAGTTCAGCATGGCCGTTTTGGTAATGAAATTCGGTGGGACGTCGGTTGCCGACATCGACCGGATTCGCAATGTCGCAAAGCATGTGAAGCGTGAGGTCGATGCCGGCCATCAATGCGCCGTGGTGGTGTCCGCCATGGCCGGGCATACCAACCAGCTCGTCGAGTGGACGCGGCAGGCTTCGCCGATGCATGACGCCCGGGAATATGATACGGTCGTGGCCTCGGGCGAGCAGGTGACGTCCGGGTTGCTCGCAATCGTGCTGCAGTCGATCGGCGTTCAGGCCCGGTCGTGGCTCGGCTGGCAAATTCCGATCAGGACCGATAACGCCCACAGCGTCGCGCGCATTGCCGATATCCAGGCGGCCGAGCTGAGGGAACGGCTGGGCCGGGGTGAGGTTGCGGTGATCGCGGGCTTTCAGGGCATCAGCCCGAATGGACGCATCACGACATTGGGCCGCGGCGGCTCGGATACGAGCGCCGTGGCGGTCGCGGCAGGCATCGGCGCGGATCGCTGCGACATCTATACAGATGTGGATGGCGTGTACACGACCGATCCGCGCATCGTGCCAAAAGCGCGCCGGCTTGATAAGATCTCCTACGAGGAGATGCTTGAAATGGCCTCGCTCGGCGCAAAAGTCTTGCAGACCCGGTCGGTCGAGCTGGCCATGGTTCATAGAGTGCGGGTTCAGGTCCGCTCCAGTTTCGAAGCGCCAGAGTCCTGTCCCCCATATGGGAGCAACGGACGGGCGCCGGGCACTTTGGTGTGCGACGAGGAAGAGATTTTGGAACAGCGTGTCGTAAGCGGAATTGCCTATGCCAAGGACGAGGCGAAAGTCACACTCCTGCGCGTCGCGGACAAGCCTGGCGTCGCTGCCGGCGTGTTCGGGCCCCTGGCCGACGCCAATATCAACGTGGATATGATCGTCCAGACGGTTTCCGACGACGGCCGCTTCACCGACATGACCTTCACCGTCCCCGCCGGCGACCTCGACCGCACCATGGGCGTGCTCGAAGGCGCCAAGACTCAAATTGGTTACTCCGATTTACGCGGCGCCACGGATATAGTAAAAGTCTCCGTCATCGGCGTCGGAATGAGAAGTCATGCGGGCGTCGCGGCCCAGATGTTCAATGCACTTGCCGAAAAAGGTATAAATATCGAGGCGATCTCAACATCGGAAATCAAAATCAGCGTCCTTATTGACGCTGCCTATGCGGAGCTTGCGGTTCGTACGCTTCATTCACTCTATGGTTTGGACGCGGGGTAGACCCGCATTTTCCGACATGGCTTACAAAATAACTTCGCATCAAGACGTCAGCGACGCAGACGCGGGAGGGACTGGGCGGATGCCCTGGACATCGAGCGCACCGCGGGTGCTACTGAGACAACTGCGCGAAGTCATGGCCCGTCCGGGTGTCGGTCAGGCCAAGCAGGAAGAGATTCAGGCGCGGCTGGACCGGATCGTTCGGCTTATCGCGGCGAATATGGTTGCCGAAGTCTGCTCGATCTATGTCCGGCTCGCCGACGGCTCCTTTGAGCTTTACGCCACCGAGGGCCTGCGCAAGGAAGCCGTCCACACCACCCATATGAAGCAGGGCGAGGGCCTGGTCGGCCTCGTCGCCCGCAGCGGCGAGCATGTCAACCTGCCCGACGCGCAATCGCATCCGGCCTTCTCCTACCGGCCGGAGACGGGCGAAGAAATCTATCAGTCCTTCCTGGGCATGCCGATCATTCGCGGCGGGCGCACCATCGGCGTGCTGACCGTGCAGAATGCCATCGCGCGCGCCTATTCGGAGGAGGAGGTCGAAGTTCTGCAAACCATCGCCATGGTCACTGCGGAGATGATGTCCAATTTGCTGGAAAGCCTGAACGTCGCGACCGCCGAGGCGCGGCGCGGCCAGAGCCAGACCATCAAGGGCATCACCATGTCCGACGGCATCGCGCTGGGCCATATCGTCCTGCACGAGCCGCGCGTCAGCATCGCCAAGCTGTTCGCCGAGGATGTGAACGCCGAGCAGGTCCGGCTCGATGCCGCGCTCGGGCAGTTGCGGGAAACCGTCGACGCCATGTTCTCGGACGGCGAGATCGCCCGCGCCGGCGAGCATCGCGACGTGCTCGAAGCCTATCGCATGTTCGCGCACGATCAGGGCTGGATGAAGCGGCTGCACGAGGCGGTCGCCGCCGGCCTGACGGCGGAGGCCGCTGTCGAGCGCGTGCAGAGCAATCAGCGCGCCCGCACCATGCGCCAGTCCGATCCGTTCTGGCGCGAGCGGCTGCACGATCTGGACGACCTCGCCAACCGGCTGCTGCGCCTGCTGACCGGGCGCTCCGCCACCGCCGCCGGCACCGACCTGCCGCGCGACACCATCCTCGTCGCCCGCACCATGGGGCCGGCCGAGTTGCTCGATTACGACCGCAAGCGGGTGCGCGGCCTGGTGCTCGCCGATGGCGGCGCCTCGAGCCATGTGGCGATCGTCGCCAAGGCGCTCGGCATCCCGGCCATCGGCTATGCGCGCGACGTGCTGGAGGAAGTCGACCCCGGCGATCCGGCCGTGCTCGATGCCGAATCCGGCGTCTTCCATGTGCGCCCGTCGCTCGAAGTCATCCGCGCCTATGCCGACAAGGCCCGCTTCCGCGCCCGGCGCCAGGCCCAGTACGAGAAGCTGCGCGACACGCCCGCCGTCACTAAGGACGGCCTGCGCGTGGCGCTCCATGTCAATGCCGGTCTGCTGGTCGATCTTCCGCACCTGACCCAGTCGGGCGCCGATGGCATCGGCCTCTACCGGACCGAACTCGAATTCATGGTCTCCTCGACATTTCCGCGCATCGCGCAGCAGACGGATATGTACAAAAAGATCATCCGCGGCGCGGGCGCCAAGCCGGTGACCTTCCGCTCGCTCGATGTCGGAGGCGACAAGATCCTGCCCTATCTGCAGTCGATCCCGGAGGAGAACCCGGCGCTCGGCTGGCGCGCGATCCGCATCGCGCTCGACCGCCCCGGCCTGTTCCGCACTCAGATCCGCGCGCTGCTGTCCGCCTCGGCCGGACGCGAATTGCGGCTGATGCTGCCCTTCGTGACGCAGGTCTCCGAATTCGTCGAGGCGCGCAAGCTGATCGACAAGGATCTGGCCCATCTGCGCCGCCATGGCCGGCCCGGCCCGTCGAAAATCGCGCTCGGCGCCATGATCGAGGTGCCCGCCATCCTGTGGCAGCTCGATGAGATTCTATGCCGCGTCGATTTCATCTCGGTCGGCAGCAACGACCTGCTGCAATTCATTTTCGCCGCCGACCGCAGCAACAACCGCGTCAGCGGCCGTTTCGACGTGCTCTCGCCCCCGGCTTTGCGCGTGCTGCGCCACATCGTCGTGCAGGCGGAGAAGCATAAGGTGCCCGTCACGCTGTGCGGCGAGATGGCCGGCCGCCCGCTCGAAGCGCTCGCCCTGATCGGCCTCGGTTTCCAGTCGATTTCCATGGCGCCGGCCTCGGTCGGCCCGGTCAAGGCGATGATCCTTGCCGTCAGCGCCGCCGAAATTCAGCGCTATCTGCTTGACTTGGTCGATCACGGGCGGGAAGACATCCGGGATCGCCTGAAAGATTTCGCTCGCGCCCACGACATCCCGCTTTAGCGGGGCGCTAGCCCCCGTCGCTTTCCGAACGGAGCCGCGAGATCCTGCCGCCGCTATCGACGCGCCGCCGGCAGGCTGCGGCCCGAGCCGTATTTGCATCCATTCGCCCGAGCCCCGAACATGACCACCATTCCGAAAGAGAAGCTCGACAAGCTGGTCGCGCGCTGGGAGTCGATCCAGAAGACGCTGTCCGAGAACCCGGACCAGGAAACCTTCGTCCGCCTGTCGCGCGAATTCTCCGATCTCGATCCGCTCGTCGCCATCGTCCGGCGGCTGCGCGAGGCCGAGGACGAGCTTTCCGGCCTGCGCTCCATCCTCGACGACCCCAAGGCCGACAGCGACATGGCCGAGCTGGCTTCGGCCGAGCTGCCCGATCTGGAAGCGCGCGTCGAGGCGCTGGTGCAGGAAATCCGCGTCCAGCTCCTGCCGAAGGACGCCGCCGACGAAAAGAGCGCCGTGGTCGAATTGCGCGCCGGGACCGGCGGCGAAGAAGCGGCGCTGTTCGCGGGCGATCTTTTCCGCATGTATCAGCGCTACGCCGCCATCAAGGGCTGGAAGGTGCAGATCATTTCCGAGAGCGAGACCGGCAAGGGCGGCTATCGCGAAGTCATCGCCAATTTCACCGGCAAGGGCGTGTTCGCGCGGCTGAAATTCGAATCCGGCGTCCACCGTGTGCAGCGCGTGCCGGAGACCGAGACCAGCGGCCGCATCCACACCTCGGCCGCGACGGTCGCCGTGCTGCCCGAGGCCGAGGATGTCGACATCGAGATCCGCGAGCAGGATCTGCGCATCGACACCATGCGCTCCTCCGGCGCCGGCGGCCAGCACGTCAACACCACCGACAGCGCCGTTCGCATCACCCATCTGCCGACCGGCCTCGTGGTGACCTCGAGCGAGAAGTCGCAGCATCAGAACCGCGCCCGCGCCATGCTGGTGCTGCGCGCCCGGCTCTACGACATGGAGCGCTCGAAGATCGACGAGGCGCGGGCGGCGGAGCGCAAGGTCCAGGTCGGCAGCGGCGACCGCTCGCAGCGCATCCGCACCTATAATTTTCCGCAAGGCCGCGTCACCGACCACCGCATCAACCTGACGCTCTACAATCTGCCGCAGGTGCTGCAGGGCGAAGGGCTCGACGAGCTGGTCGACGCGCTGACGACGGATTTCCAGGCCAATCAGGTCGCGACCATGGAGGGGCTGGCGGATGCCTGATCCCGCGCTGGCCGCCGTGATCGCCCGGCGCGCCGGCCTCGACACCGCGCGCGCGGCAATCGCCGCGCTGGCCGCCGCCTTCCGCGATGCGGGCCTGCCGACCCCGGAACTCGACGCCCGCCTCCTGGTCTTCGACGCCGCCGGCCTGACGCCCGAAGCCTATATCCTTCGCCCCGACCATCCGCTCACCCCCGCCGAGGCCGAAACCATCGCCGCCTATCGCGACCGCCGCCTCGCGCATGAGCCGGTCTCGCGCATCGTCGGCTACCGCGAATTCTGGGGCCGCCGCTTCAAGATCGGCCCGGATGTGCTCGATCCCCGCCCCGAAACCGAAACGCTGGTCGAAGCCGCGCTCGATCTGCTGCGCGCCGAAGGCCGCCTCGGCGAGCCCTTGCGCATCCTCGATCTCGGCACAGGCTCCGGCTGCATCCTGCTGACATTGCTTGCCGAATTGCCGCAGGCCTGGGGCGTCGGCGCCGACCTGAGCGCCGGCGCGCTGGCCATCGCCGCGGAGAACGCCCGTGCGCTCGGACTCGCCGACCGCTGCGCCTTCGTGCGCGCCGACTGGTGCGGAACTTTTCGCGGCCCCTTCGCTTTACTTGTGACGAACCCACCCTATATACGGAGTACGGATATTGCGGCATTGGACCCAGGCGTCCACCGCTACGACCCTTTCGGCGCGCTCGATGGCGGCGCCGACGGTCTGGGAGCCTATCGGAGCATCGCCGGAAACTGCCTTACGGCGGCCGCGCCGGGATCGTGGATCCTGGTTGAAGCCGGCCAGGGGCAAGCGGCTGAAATCCTTAGTCTCTTTCAAGAAGCCGGCGAAGCTTCGTATCCCGGCGACTGGCAAATTCTTCCCGATCTGGCCGGAATCGAACGCGTGGTGGCCATAAAGCGACAGAACGTGGGCCGATAAGCGTTTCGACAAAAAAACAGTTGGAAATTCGCCGCGATCAGGCTAGCTTTTAGACACGGATTCGGCAGCCCACGAAGGAAAGACATCAGCGCGCACTTCACGACAAATGAGGGACGCAGGCGCTAGGCTTCGTTGGCATCGTACGCTGCAGATCGGTTTGATTTTCTGAAATAGAGGATTGGCTGAACCGCTTCATAATCGGCGATGATCGATCGCGATATGAACATTTTTCCATAAAAATAGCCCGTTGACCCCGAGTGGGGATCGAGGGCGGCGGTTCGGTGGCGAGATAGGAATTTCTCGGAAGTCCGGCGGGGAAGCTGATCAAATCACTGGTCATTCCCTTTACTTTTGCAAACTGGAAGCGTAACGGCTTTTGACGAACGAGCGCCGCTTGCGCCTCCAATAAAGATGATAGACGGGAGCCCATGAGGCAAGGACAGCAAAATAGGCGCGGCAGAGGCCGGAGCAGCAATAACAACAATAATAACAACGCCAATAATAACAGCTCGAACAACAATAACCGCAAGCCGCAGAACCCGCTGGCCCGTAACTTCGAGTCCAGCGGCCCGGATGTCAAAATCCGTGGCACCGCCGCCCAGATCGCCGAGAAATATATGACCCTGGCGCGCGACGCGTCATCGTCCGGCGACATCGTCATGGCGGAAAATTACCTTCAGCACGCTGAGCATTATAACCGCATCATCATGGCCGCGCAGGCGCAGGCCGCCGCCGCATCGATGGGGCACCAGGGTGTCGAGAACGGCCACGGCGGCATGAACGGCGCTTCGCACCGCAATGCCAATGGCGAGGCCGGCCCTTCGATGCGCGACCAGCCGCAGCCGCATATCCATCCGCAATCCGCGCCGCAGCCGCAGATCCAGCCGGTCCAGCGCGTCGAGCCGCAATCGGATGAGCAGCCGGCCCTGAACGAACTTCCCGATTTCATCCAGCAGCCGGTGCGCGAGCCGAAGCCCGAAGCCGCCGCCAAGGGCCGGGACAATAAGGACAAGGACGCTGCCGGGATCGATCCCGAGACGGGTCGTCCGCGCCGCCGCCGCCGCTATGCCGCCGCCAACGGCACCGCCAATCCGGCGGCCGCTCCCGAGGAAGCCAATGGCAACAAGGCCATCGAGGTCACCGGCGACGACCGCTCATCCGACGAGGCGCTGGCTTAGTCCGGCGCCCGTCAATTCCGCTTCCGCCGCATGAGACGCCCGTTCCGCAAGCTGCTGGAACGACGGCGGATCAGTCTTCCAATTCCATCCTATCGCCGGGGCGAATCTCGCCGGGCCCGATCACCGTCGCGTAAATCCCCAGAGCCGTATCGCCATAGGTCCGCAGCAAGGTCGGCGGTATGGCGGCGTCGCGTTCGGCGGTTTGCGGGTTGACGTTGGTGGCCTCGCAGCGCGCGGTCTCGGCATAGATTTTCAGCCTTGCGCTGCCCGTGCGGATTTTGCGCCCGATCCACTTTTTCTCTTCCCACGCATCCGCCCCCTCGAAATAGAGGTTGGCGCGAAAGCGCAGCGGATCGAGCGCCATGCCCGTGACGCCCTCAAGGTCGCGGACGCTCGCCATATTGACCAGATGCAGGCACTTGGCGGCGACATCGGAAAAACTGTGCCCCGGCGCCGAGACGATCCGCGGCGCCCCCTTCAATTCCCCTTGCATATAGCCGGCGAAAAACTGCTCCACCAATTGCCGCCCGAGCTTGGTGTTGAGCGCCCCGCGCGCCACCTGCTTGCCGTCGCGGCTGACCGTCAGCACCTGCGTCTCGTCGTCGAATGCGGTCTGTAGCGCGGCGAGACGCTCGTTCCTCATCAGCATGAGGAAATTTACTTTCGGCAGATATTTTGGGTTTTCCGGGTCGAATCGGCCGGGACCGTTCTCGATCGCAAAAGCACGATCGGAGCGAATGGTCTCGCCGGGAACCAGCGCCGCCAGATCCAGCTTTTCGGGACTAAGCCCCTTGATCGGGTAGCGGTAGATTGAAACAATTTCTAAGTTTCCGGATAGGGTCATGAATGTGCCTGTCAGTCGCGGATGCCGGATGATGCCCTCTTTTGAGTTGCGGCCGCAATCTTATATTAGGCGCATGAGACGCCGCTTGCGGGTCTTTGATCGAGGACATTGTCAGGGCGCATATGGCCGCGCTATCGAGGCGCCATTCGCGTGCCAAGGAGGACAATCATGAACTTTGAAAAATTCACCGACCGGTCGCGAGGATTTCTGCAATCCGCGCAAGGGCTCGCCCTTCGCGAGGGACATCAGCGGCTGACCCCCGAGCATTTGCTGAAAGTGCTGCTCGATGATTCCGAGGGCCTGGCCGCCGGGCTGATCACGCGCGCGGGCGGGCGGCCGGGCGACGCGCTGGCGCGGACCGAGGCGGCGCTTGCCGCCATGACGAAGGTCTCGGGCAGCGGTGCCGGTCAGGTCTACATGGCCCCGGCGCTCGCCAAGGTGTTCGACCAGGCCGAGAAGCTGGCGGAGAAATCCGGCGACAGCTTCGTCACCGTCGAGCGGCTGTTGCTGGCGCTCGCGATGGAGAAGGAAGCCGAGACCAGCCGCATCCTCGCCGATGCCGGCGTGACGCCGGTCGGACTGAACGCCGCCATCAACGACATCCGCAAGGGCCGCACCGCCGACAGCGCCTCCGCCGAGCAGGCCTATGACGCGCTGAAGCGCTACGCCCGCGACCTCACCGAGGAGGCATCGCGCGGAAAGCTCGATCCCGTCATCGGGCGCGACGAAGAGATCCGCCGCACCATCCAGGTGCTGTCGCGCCGCACGAAGAACAATCCGGTGCTGATCGGCGAGCCGGGCGTCGGCAAGACCGCGATCGCGGAAGGGCTCGCCCAGCGCATCATCAATGGCGACGTGCCGGAGGGGCTGAAGGGCAAGCGGCTGCTGGCGCTCGACATGGGCGCGCTGATCGCGGGCGCGAAATATCGCGGCGAGTTCGAGGAGCGGCTGAAGGCCGTGCTGCAGGAAATCACCGCGGCCGAGGGCGGCATCATCCTGTTCATCGACGAAATGCATACGCTGGTCGGCGCGGGTAAAGCCGAAGGCTCGATGGATGCCTCGAATTTGCTGAAGCCTGCATTGGCGCGCGGCGAGTTGCACTGCGTCGGCGCGACCACGCTCGATGAATACCGCAAGAATGTCGAGAAGGATGCGGCGCTCGCCCGGCGCTTCCAGCCGGTGTTCGTCTCCGAGCCGACGGTCGAGGATACCATCTCCATTCTGCGCGGGCTGAAGGAGAAATATGAGCTGCATCACGGCGTCCGCATCACCGACAGCGCGCTGGTCGCCGCCGCCACGCTCTCCAACCGTTACATCACCGACCGCTTCCTGCCCGACAAGGCCATCGACCTCGTCGACGAGGCCGCCAGCCGCCTCAGGATGCAGGTCGATTCCAAGCCGGAGGAGCTGGACGAACTCGACCGCCGGCTGATCCAGCTCAAGATCGAGCGCGAGGCGCTGAAGAAGGAAAGCGACGCCGCGTCCAAGGACCGGCTGAACCGGATTCAGAAGGAGATCGCCGAGCTGGAGGAGAAATCCGGCGCGCTCGCCCGCCGCTGGCGTGACGAGAAGGAGAAGCTGTCCTCGGCGCAGAAGATCAAGGAGGAACTGGATGCCAGGCGCATCGAGCTGGAGCAGGCGCAGCGCAAGGGCGACCTCACCCGCGCCGGCGAGCTGGCCTATGGCATCATTCCCGACCTGGAGCGGAAGCTGAAGGAGACCGAGGCCGTCGACGGTTCGGCGACCGGCCAGATGATGGAGGAGGCGGTGACGCCCGACCACATCGCCGGCGTCGTCTCGCGCTGGACCGGCGTGCCCGTCGAGAAAATGCTCGAAGGCGAGCGCGACAAGCTGCTGCGCATGGAGGACGTGCTGGCCAAGCGCGTCGTCGGCCAGGAAGAGGCGGTTCATGCCGTCGCGACCGCCGTGCGCCGGGCCCGGGCCGGCTTGCAGGACCCGAACCGGCCGATCGGCTCGTTCATGTTCCTCGGCCCGACCGGCGTCGGCAAGACCGAGCTGAGCCGTGCGCTCGCGGCCTTCCTGTTCAATGACGAGCAGGCGATGGTGCGCATCGACATGTCGGAATATATGGAGAAGCACTCCGTCTCCCGGCTGATCGGCGCGCCGCCCGGCTATGTCGGCTATGAGGAGGGCGGCGCCCTCACCGAAGCCGTCCGCCGCCGGCCCTATCAGGTCGTGCTGTTCGACGAGATCGAGAAGGCCCATGCCGATGTCTTCAACGTGCTGCTGCAGGTGCTCGACGACGGGCGGCTGACCGACGGCCAGGGCCGCACGGTCGATTTCCGCAACACGCTCATCATCATGACCTCCAATCTCGGCGCCGAATATCTGGTGATGCAGGCGGAGAACGAGGACCCGGTGATCGTGCGGGCGCGGGTGATGCAGAGCGTCCGGGAGCATTTCCGGCCGGAATTCCTCAACCGCGTCGACGAGATCCTGATCTTCCACCGGCTGAAGCGCGAGCAGATGGCGACCATCGTCGACATCCAGATCGGCCGGCTGCAGAAGCTGCTCGACGAGCGCAACATCCGGCTGGAGCTGGACGATGCCGCGCGCAACTGGCTGGCGATGGAGGGCTACGATCCCGCCTATGGCGCCCGGCCGCTGAAGCGGGCGATCCAGAAGCACGTGCAAGACCCGATGTCGGAGCTGATCCTGGAAGGCAAGATCCGCGACGGCGACGTCGTGCGCATCTCGGCGAACGAGAACGGCCTGGTCATCAATGGCGAAGAGGTGAGCCGCGCGGCCGCCTGATCCGGCGGAGACAGCGAGGCGAAAATGAAGACGGCGGCTCAAGGGCCGCCGTTTTTGTGGGGGATCAGTTCGGAAGCGTCACTTTCGGAGCTTCGAGCTGGATCGTCACATCATTACGGGTCTCCTGGTAATAAAGATAGCCGAGCACGGCCACCACAACCAGCAACGCCCCAATCACAAACCCTCGCATCGTCCGTATCCTTTCTCGACAGTCTCCGGTTTCGCGGCCATGTCCGCGCGAGACTTTCGTGCTTAACAGATGCCCAGGATGAAAGTTCCTGGCGCTCCGGGAGCGTGGCCTGCCGGCCGCGACGAATGGCTTGTGGCAAATACGGGCAGTCCTCCGGCCGCTGCCTTGACATTGGCCGGGCGAAGCATTGCCATGGAGATCTCACACGAATCGGCGGCTCGGCGAGGCGGCACATGCCCTCATATTCTCCCATCAGGCGGTGGATGGACGCCGCTGAAAAGGTGCGCACCGCCGAGCGGCTGCTCGCCCTCCGGCACAAGCTTCGATCCGAGGTCAGCGAGAGGGCGGGGCGCAACTCGCTTTTGATCGCGAGCTGGAATCTGCGCGATTTCGACAATAACCGGCTCGGCCATGGCCACCGGCTGCGCGAGTCCTATTATTATATCGCCGAGATCGTCTCGGCCTTCGACCTCGTCGTCCTGCAGGAGGTCAGCCGCAATCTCGACGCGCTCGAGGCGCTGCTGTCGATCCTCGGCCCCGAATGGGATTATCTGGCGACCGATAGCGTCGACAATGGCAGCGGCGCGGAAGAGCGGATGGCCTTCCTCTACCGCCAGTCCAAGGTGATGTTCCGCAAGATCGCCGGCGAAGTGGTGCTGCCGGGCGGGCAGACGGTTGCGGGCCGCAGCAACGCGGAACTGCGGCGCACCGGCGAGCTGGCCTTCAACCGCGCGCCGTTCCTCGCCGCTTTCCAGGCCGGCGGCTTCAACTTCAATCTGGCCACGCTGCATCTTCGCTATGACGGGCTGAAGGCGCAGGAGGTCGAGCGCCACGGCGCGCAATGCGAGGCGCTCGCCCGCTTCTTCCGCGACCGCCAGGACCGCGACCGCGAGGATTATTTCCTGCTCGGCGATTTCGGCGTCGGCGCGCCGTCGGACCTGATGGCGCGGGTGCTGGAGCGCGCCGGTTTCGCCGTCCCCGAGGCGCTGACCAAGAAGCGCGCCCATCTCGATGCCCGGCATTATTACGACCAGATCGCCTTCCGCTCGACCGAGGACCGCCTCGAGCTGGCCGGCAGCGGCGCCTTCCGCCCCTTCGACACGGTGTTCCGCGACATTGAGGAGGATTTCGCCGCCTATCGCGACCAGATGCCCGAGGAAAAGGCCGACGACCTCTGGAACGGCGGGCCGCGCGGCTATTATTCCGACCATTGGCGAAGCTGGCAGATGTCCGACCACGTGCTGCTCTGGGTCGGCCTGAAGGTCGATTTCTCCGACCACTATCTCAGCGCGATCAGCAAGACCGCATCGCAGGGGTAGGGGGAGCGGCCGTGCCGCGTCTGGGGTGGGCGATCTCCGTTCTCAGCCACGACGCGCCGCAGCTCTGCATTTCGACGCTCAAGCGGTGGGAACGGTCCCTCCATCAATGACATATTCGGTGCCGGTTATGGCTGCGGCGCGCGGGGATGCCAGGAAGGCTATCAGATCGGCGACCTCGCCGGGCTTTGCCGGTCGACCGAGCGGAATTCCGCCTAGCGAATTCATGATGATCTTCTTGCCGCCCTCATAATCGGTGCCGGCCTCCCTGGCGAGCCGTTCCGCGAGGGCCACGGCGGCGTCGGTCTCGATCCAGCCCGGCGACACCCGGACCACCCTGATGCCCTTGGGGGCGACTTCCTTCGAAAGGCTCTTGCTGTAGGTCGACAGCGCGGCCTTCGCCGCCGCGTAGGCCGTCGTCGATTCCGGCAGGGGCAGTTCGCGCTGGATCGACGTCACATGGATAATGACGCCCGACCCTTGCGCGAGCATCGAGGGAAGCAGGGCGCGGTCGAGCCGGACCGCAGGCATCAGATTGTGATCGATCTCCTTTTGCCATTCCCCGTCGGTCAGCACCGCGAAACCGCCCGCCGGCGCGCTCGAGCCTCCAAGCACATTGACGAGGATGTCGATGCCGCCGAAGGTTTGAAGCACCTCTTCGGCGGCTTCGGCGCAACCCTGCGCCGTCAGAAGGTCGGCGGCGATGTAATGGATGGTCCCGGTTTCGTTCTCGGGCACGGTCCTGGCTGTTGCCGCGACGCGCGCGCCCGCGGCCGTCAATGCCTGAACCACCGCCGCACCCGCCCCCTTGGTGCCGCCCGTGACCAGGGCGCGCTTTCCTTCAAGGCCGAGATCGAAGCTCATGGGAGGATCTCCAGCCGGGCGAACGCATCACCGGAGTGCGGGAAAGCATGGCGGAGGGCCACCGAAATTGCGGCGACGTCATCGGCAATGGGCATTGGCAGCGGGATGGGCATGATCGGTCTCCGGGTTGAGCGTGTCCCGGTTTCCAAAATCGGCCTGACTTTCTAAAAGCGCAAGAACGCACGAAAAAGTAAGCTACGCACCAAAATGTATGGGCCTGGAGTCCAGCGCCCGATCCACCGGCTCATCGATCAAAGTTGCCGACGAGGGGATTAAGGGGGAGTCTCAATCTCGTCGCCCCGGCCGTAAGAGCCGGGGCCCACTCGCCTCTCCGCGAGCACCGTGCCATTTTTGTGCGATTGGGTGCCGGTTCGGCCCACGCCCGCCCGGGACGACGGGAGGAGAGGGCAATAAATGTTGAGACGCGGATTCCGATCCGCGTCCTAAATCTCGCCGCACGCCAATCCGCGCCCGGCCCCGAGCCCTATTTCTCCGCCGCCGCGATTCGCGTCTTGACCGGGGCGCGGTGCATCAGGTCGTCGATGCGGGTGAGTTCTTTCTTGAACTCCGCGTACATGCGGCCGTTGAGCTGACGGCTGCGCGGCACGTGCAGCTTAAGCGGGTTGGTGAAGCGGCTGTTGATCAGCACTTCATAATGCAGATGCGGGCCGGTCGAGAAGCCGGTCGTGCCGACATAGCCGATCAGCGTGCCCTGCGTCACCTTCATGCCCTGCTTGATGCCCGGCGCGAAGCGGCTCATGTGGCTGTAGGCGGTCTTGTAGCCGTTGCCGTGGCGGATGCGGACGTAATTGCCGTTGCCGCCATGGCGCGCCGCCACTTCGATGGTGCCGTTGCCCGCCGCCATGATCGGCGTGCCGACCGGAGCCGCCCAGTCGACGCCGGTATGCATCTTGCTGATGCCGAGCAGCGGATGGCGGCGATAGCCGAAGCCGGAGGTGAAGCGCCCGGCCTTGATCGGCGAACGCATCAGGAACTTGCGCGAGTTCGAGCCCTTGGCGTTGTAGAAATCGACCGAGCCGTCCGGCGTGCGGAAGCGGTAATATTTCAGCGTCTCGTTGCCGACGGTCATCGCCGCGTAAAGCAGCTCGCCCGGCGTCTCGGTGCCGTCCTCGCCCTGCTTGACGTCGAAGAACAGCTCAAAACTGTCGCCCGGCCGGACCTTCTGCTTGTAGTCGACATCGTAGCTGAGCACGCGCAGCAGCGTGGTGATGACATTGGGCTCCAGATCCTGGGCCAGCGCCGCGCTGTAGATGCTGTTATAGAGCGAGGCGCGCTCCTCGCCGTCATCCTCGTCATCGCCATTGCTGGTGATCTGGATGTGATCGTCCGACAGGCTGTATTCGCCGTCGCCGGTCCGCATCGCCGTCGCCTCGGCCTTCACGCCGGTGAACACGGAGACCTTGACCGGCTCCTTCAGCGACGGATCGGTCGCCGCCGGCGCCAATTCGAGGCGGACTTCCTGGCCGGCGCGCAATTTCAGGCCGCCCGGCGCCGCCGCGAACACGTCGCCGATCGCCTGGGCCTCCCAGGCCTCGGCGCCGGCGGTCTTCAGGATGCTGACAATGGTGTCGTTCTGCTTGACGATGATCGACTGGATCTGATTGTCGTCCGCCGCATCGTCATCGTCGGGGATCTTTTCCAGCACCGTGGTGTGCAGCAGGGGCGCGGCGGGCTTTTCGTCCGGCGCCGCGTCGCCCGCGCCAGAGCCGCCCGACGATGGCCCGTCGCCATCCTCGGGCAGGACCGCCGGCCGGAGCTGCGCCGCGCTTTCGGCATAGACCGCGTCCGCCTCGGCGACATGGCGCTCGATCTCGTCATCCGCCAGCTCCTGGCGATCCTCTTCCGGCAGGAAGCCGCCGGCAAGGTCGAGGATGCGGGCGGTCAGGAACTGATTATGCGCCGCCCGGTCCGACTGCGCCGCCAGCACCGGCCGGCCTTCGGCGGTCTTCTTCTCCGCATAGAGGTCGAACGGATTGAAGGGCGGAATGGCGTCATTATTATCCGGCTTGACGGTCGAAAGCGTCGCCGCGATGCGGACATAGGGCTTCACGGTGATGAATTCGCGCGCATTGCGCCGCTCCACCACGCTGTCCTGGATGATGTATTTGGTGGTCAGGCCCTTGGTGGTGACGGCGATCTTGTCGGTCTTCTCGCCGGTCAGCGCCACCTTGTCCTCGATCAGATTGCCGGCGGTCTTGGGCTTCATCGCCTCAAGGCCCGCCCGGCGCAGCGATCCCATCATGCCGGTGCCGTCCTCCATATCGGTGGAGGCGTACATGGCGACGCCGATGATGCAGAGCCCGGCCGCGCCGACGATGCAGGTGGAGATGAACCATTTCAGGCGGGAGATCAGCCGCCTGGCGCTGGCGTCGCGCATATAGAGCTCGGGCAAGGTGCCCTTGCCGGCGGGGATGTAGACCTGCGGCAGATTTCGCACGTTGCCGCGGCGAACCAGGGCACGATGTTTGTGCAGGCCAGATAAGTGGCTGTTACGATCCAGCAAACCGAATACCCCCGTCGGCAGCCATTCCATCGAAATGGCGGCAAACCCCTTCAGCGGCCGCCCCGCGAGCGGCCATGATCGACGCTTCTAGTCGGAACCCCCTGAAATCACCCTGACTTGCCTGTTCAAGGCCCTGCAAACCAAACTCTTTCATTAGCACCATAAGGAGCGGCTGTGTATTTGAAACTTCCGCTCCAACTCCCATTTACCGACTGCGAGGCGCGGCGGCCCGGCTGGCGTCTCATTCCGACCCCTCGACCGAGTCGCGGGCCGGCGTCCGACCCCCCGCGCATTTCGTCCACAAACCGTCCACAGAGGCGTCAAAACCGCGATGCGGACGGCCAAACACAACCGGACGTTACACTGCGTTCCAAAGATTGACAAAAAAAATCGTCAAATTCGCATTTTTTTCAAAGCGTTAACCCATTTTTAAGGGGAATGGATCAAATTGGCTTTCAACAAGTCATCGACCGCTAATCGGGCCTTTATATGGCGCGGCTGAGACGGGGGATGAGAGGTTAAAAAAACTTCAAATCATGTGTTGACAGTGCGGGTCGGTTGACCTAAATAAGGTTCATCGACGACAGCGTCGGCCGACAACGGCTCCGCTGTCTCAAATCACTGCCAACATGAAACGGGTTTTGCGGTTGGTGATCTTAACGGTCTCGACCACTCCACGATCTGATGGCCGGGGAAAGCCTTATTTCCTCGAAGTGCTGCGCTCGCAGCGCGAACGCTCTTTGACAAGTGAATCGAAGAAAGAGAAACGTAGGCGGCGGAGTTCTGGCTGTCTGCTCGGTGAGCGGACGAGAGATATTTGGC
>NZ_MWLK01000037.1 GCF_002198715.1 Rhodomicrobium sp. R_RK_3
GCCCCCGCCACAAAATCCTCCGCCACCGCGCCCCTGATCGCCCTGCACCACACCGGCCAGCCGGTCTGGACGCCGCGCGACTATGCCGGTTTCGCGCGCGAGGGCTATGCGCGCAATCCGGTGGTCTACCGCGCCATCCGGCTGATCGCCGAATCCGCTGCCTCGGTGCCGATCCGCCTGTTCAACGGCGCCGCCGAGATCGCCGAGCACCCGCTGCTCGACCTCATCGCCGCGCCGAATGCCGGCTGCTGCGGCACCGACCTGCTCGAGGACTGGTACGGATATCTGCTCATCGCCGGCAATGCGTATATCGAGGCGGTCAGCGTCGGTGGTAGCTTGCGCGAATTACACGTGCTCAGGCCCGACCGGATGAAGATCGTCGCGGGCGGCGATGGCTGGCCGGAGGCTTATGACTATAGCGCCAATGGCGTGTCGGTGCGCTTCCGCCAGTCGCCGGAGCGCGGGCTGCGGCCGATCCTGCATATGGCGCTGTTCAACCCGTCGAACGATTATTACGGGATGAGCCCGGTCGAGGCGGCGTCGGCGGCGGTCGATCTGCATAATGCGGCGTCGGCCTGGAACAAGGCGCTGCTCGACAACGCGGCGCGCCCGTCCGGCGCGCTGGTCTATACGGGTGCCGACGGGCATCTGAGCGAGGAGCAGTTCGCGCGGCTGAAGGCGGAGCTCGCCGAGAATTACCAGGGTGCGATGAATGCCGGGCGTCCGCTGCTGCTGGAGGGCGGGCTGGACTGGAAGACCATGTCGCTGTCGCCGAAGGACATGGATTTCATCGAGGCGAAACATGTGGCGGCGCGGGAGATCGCGCTGGCGCTCGGCGTGCCGCCGATGCTGCTCGGCATCCCTGGCGACAATACCTATTCGAACTACCAGGAGGCGAACCGCGTCTTCTGGCGGCAGACGGTGCTAGGCCTCGTCGGGCGGACGCTGAAGGCGCTGTCGGTCTGGCTCGGGCCGGCCTATGGCGAGTGGCTGCAACTGCGCCCGGCGCTCGATGCGGTCGACGCGCTGTCCGCCGATCGCGCCAGCCTGTGGGACCGCGTCCAGCGCGCGGATTTCCTCACCGTCGACGAGAAGCGCGCGGCGGTCGGGCTCGGGCCGCTCGGCGTGGGTGACGCGAGTGTGGGCGCCGGGTAACCGGCTGGGCGCGCGGGCACCGGATGACCTACGCTTCGCGCGGGGGCTCGATACGCTCGACTTGCCATCCGCCGTTTGCCGTTGGCGCGGCTGCGGGATTGTGCGCGTGCGCCCGGCCTCCTGGCCGCGAGCGCGGCACCTATGGCCGGCCTCGCGCCCCCGGAATCCGGTTGGCTGCCTCCCGCTCCGCTTCCGCGCCTTGCCTCGCCATCCGCGCCTCGCTATAAACGCCACGCCGCATCGAAAGCGCAGCTGCAAAGCATCGACGTCAGCCGGCGCGGCTGCCGCCCGGCTACGCTGCCGCAATCGGGATTTGCCACGGGCTCCGCTCGTGGCAGGCGCGTGGGGCGCATCATTCGAGGCATTATGTCGATACCGAAACTCAAGCGCCTGCCTGCGCGCTACGCGGCCCTGCTGGTGCCGCTCTTCGTCTCCATCCTGATGTCGGGGCTGATTTCCTTCGTCTCGACGCTGAAGAATGTCGGGCTGGAGCGGGGGCTGATCGGCGCCTGGATCGGCGCGTGGGAGCTGTCCTGGCTCATCGCCTTCCCGGCGCTGCTGGTGCTGCTGCCGGCGGTGCGGCGGGTCGTCGGCAAGCTGGTCGAGCCGGCCGCGCGCGGTTAGCGCTTCGCCGGACGGACGGTGCCTCCCCTTCGCTGCGACGAGAACCGCCTGCGGGCGGCTTTGCCATTTCCGCCCCCGGCGCCAGCCGGCCGTGCTGCCGGGGTGCGGCGCGTCGTCGGCACGCTGGTCGAGCCGGTCGGGCGCGGCTAGCGCTTCGCCAGGCGCACCGTGCCTCCCCTTCGCCGCGTCAAGCGCCGCCTCCGGGCGGCTTTCCCATTTCCGCCCCGGCGCCAGCCCGCCCTGCCGCCGGCAGCGCGGCGCCCGCGCCCATCCGCGAGAGGCGACCGCCCCGTGCCATCACCCGTCAGTCTCGCCCGCCCGCGGCTTGCCGCCCATGGCGCCTTCGAAGGCTATGCCAGCCTGTTCGGCGCCGAGGACCAGAGCCGCGACCTGGTCATGCCGGGCGCCTTCCGCGCCTCGCTCGCCCGGCGCGGTGCGCAGAACATCCGCATGCTGTTCCAGCACGACCCGGCCGAGCCCATCGGCGCCTGGGACGAGATCCGCGAGGATGCGCGCGGGCTCTATGTGCGCGGCCGGCTGATCGAGGGCGTCGCCCGTGCCCGCGAGATCCTGGCGCTGCTGCGCGAAGGGGCCATCGACGGCCTCTCCATCGGCTTCCGCGCCCAGAAAGCGCTGCGCGACGCCCGCACCGGCCAGCGCCGCCTGGTCGAAATCGACCTTTGGGAGGTCTCCATCGTCACCTTCCCCATGCTGCCCGGTGCGCGCGTGAGCGCCGTAAAGCGCGGCGCGCCCTCAGCAGGGTCCCCCGCCCGGCCGTGCCGGACGCTCGCCGCCTTTTCCCCGGCTCTGAGCGCCGGCCCTTCGGGCCGCCCCGGATCTCGCCCCGCCGCGCTCTCCCCGGCGCGGCGCGAGACCCGGCCGGGCGGGGGCCTCCGTCTTGCGCGACCGTGAGAATTGCGCCGGAAGCCTTTCCCGCGATCCTCATCTCTTGCCCAGGCTCGGGACCGGGAGGCCTGCTCGGGCGTCAGGCCCAATTGCGCCCGCCTGGACATCGCCACGCTCGCCGAATGGTGCCAGTCGAAGCCTTCGGCGAGGAGCGCACCGAGGGCGTGCGCGAGCTGGTAACGGCGCCGGAATTGCTCTCGGAGATCAGACCGGACGCGGCGTCAATGGAGCCTCGCCTCCCCGCCCGGCACGCCTTGCCCTCGGTCCTTTTTATTCGCGCCTCCGCCTCTGTCGTCCCGGGGGCCGTCAGCGGCGGGACCCACGCGCGGACCAGCGGGCACCCTGGTCGCGGAGAGGCGAGTATGCCCCGGCTCTCGCCCGCCGGGCGACGGGGTTAAGATTGCCGAGTTGTGCGGATCGCAGGCTCGCCGGTCGCTTTCCAGCCAGCCCCCTTGAACCATTCACGCGCGCCGCCCTGCGCCGGGCGTCGCCCGCACCGCTTCCAGCAACCCATGAGGATGACATGACCGACTATACCGCTCCTGCCGAGTGGGAGAACAAGGCCGCGCGGCCGGGCGCTTCCGGCATCGGCGAGAGCTATGACGATTTCCTCAGCGCCTTCGAGGCGTTCAAGGACACCAATGACCGCCGCCTCGGCGAGATCGAGCGGCGCATGTCGGCCGACGTGGTGACCACGGAAAAGCTCGACCGCATCAACCGCGCCCTCGACGACTACAAGTCCACGGTCGACCAGCTCGTGCTGAAGGCGTCGCGCCCGCAGCGGGGCGGCGGCGCGGCCTGGAGCGGCGTCACGGCCGAGCACAAGGCCGCCTTCGAGACCTATATGCGGCGCGGCGAGGCGCAAAATCTGCGCCGGCTGGAGGAGAAGTCGCTCTCCGCCAGCGTCGATGCCGATGGCGGCTATCTGGTGCCGGAGGAGATCGAGGCCGGCGTCATGCGCGCGCTGCGCGACGCCTCGCCGATCCGGGCGATTTCCGGCATCCGGCAGGTCTCCCGCAATGTCTACAAGAAACCCTTCGCCATCACCGGCGCGGCGACCGGCTGGGTTGCCGAGACCGGCACACGCGCACAGACCAACGCGCCGACCCTGGCCGAACTCGCCTTTCCGACCATGGAGCTCTACGCCATGCCGGCGGCGACCCAGACGCTGCTGGAGGACGCCGCCGTCAATATCGACGAATGGGTGGCCGAGGAAGTCCGCATCGCCTTCGCCGAGCAGGAAAATCTCGCCTTCGTCTCGGGCGACGGCACCAACAAGCCGAAAGGCTTCCTCAGCTACACCAAGATCGCCGAGTCGAGCTGGGCCTGGGACAAGATCGGCTACATCCTGACCGGCGCGGATGGCGGTTTCGCCGCCGGCAGCGCGGCCGACACGCTGATCGACCTCGTCTACACCCTGAAATCGGCCTACCGCGCCAATGCGCATTGGGTGATGAACCGCTCCACCCAGGCCGAGATCCGCAAGATCAAGGACGATGACGGCAATTACATCTGGCGTCCGGGCGAGCAGGCCGGGCAGGGCGCGACGCTGATGACCTTCCCGATCGCCGAAACCGAGGATATGCCGGCCATCGCCGCCGACAGCTATTCGATCGCTTTCGGCGATTTCGGGCGCGGCTATCTGGTGGTCGACCGCATCGGCATCCGCATCCTGCGCGACCCGTTCTCGTCCAAGCCCTATGTGCTGTTCTACACCACCAAGCGCGTCGGCGGCGGTGTCCAGGATTTCAACGCCATCAAGCTGCTGAAATTCGCCGACGCCTGATCCCGGTTGGCCGCTTTGGCCATAGAGCGGGATGGGGAAAGCGGCGCCGGTCTCCCGATCGTCATCCCGCTCTAAATGTAAGAACCAGATCACCGTTCATGATTTTGGTCCGACCCAAGCCAAAATCATCGTGATCTAGGATGTTGTAATGCTCCTTATGCAAATCGGCCACGCCTGCCACAGTTTCGCTGAAATCTGGGGAAATCGAATCGATGAGGGGCGATTCGAAATCTCCGTCTCTAAACTATCAGAGCAACGGGGTTGCGTCTGTATCTCCTTGAAATGATAGCCATAACCAATCGGTTATACTCCTTATATGCCGTTTGGTGCAGCAAGGCCCGTTTCGTCCCGGTACGCAGATTCCCGGCTCTATGCCGAGGTAAAAAATTTTGCTTTTCCTATTCCTGTCGGACGCGGGCAAACCTACATAGGTAACCACTAAGCGCTGCCCCCCAGCGCGATGGCCCGTCCGGGCCCGAGGCCGCGATGCCCTCCCCCATCGCGGCCTCAACTCTTATCTCTCTTCTGTCCCGCAAATCGGATCGCTGCCTTCGGGCGGCGGTCCTTTGCGCCCGCGCCTTCCCCTCCCGAGGTCCGCAAAATGCCCCTGATTTTGACCGCCGGCCCTTCCGTCGAGCCGATCACGCTGGCCGAGGCCAAGGCCCATTGCCGCGTCGATGGCGATGCCGAGGACGTGCTGGTTGCCAGCCTGATCCTGGCGGCGCGGCTCCATATCGAGCGCTGCCTCGATCTCGCGCTGATCAGCCAGAGCTGGTCGCTCTATCTCGACCGATGGCCCGAGGCCGCGCCTGTCGAATTGCCGCTGGCGCCGCTGATCGGCGTCGACGCGGTGCGGCTCTACGGCCCGACCGGCAGCTCGGTGACGCTCGATCCCGCGCTGTTTGCCGTCGACGCGGCGTCGAGGCGGCCGCGCCTCGCCCGGCATGATGGGCAAAGCTGGCCGCTGCCCGGCCGCGCCGTCAACGGCATCGAGATCGCCTTCACCGCCGGCTATGGCGAGGCCGCCGAGGACGTGCCGATGCCGGTGCGCCTGGCGATCAAGCTCCTGGTCGCGCATTGGTACGAAGCGCGCGAGCCGGTGCTGTTCGGCGAGAGCGCCGACCCGGTGCCGGGCAGCGTCGCCAGCTTGATCGCGCCCTATCGCGGGGCGAAACTGTGAGGCCGCGCATCGGACGGCTGCGCCACCGTTTGACCATCGAGCGGGCGGAGCGCACCGGGGATGGCGGCGGCGGCGCTGCCGTCTCCTGGGAGGAGGTCGCTGAGGTCTGGGGTCTGGTCGAGGCGACGGGCGGCAAGGAGGTGGTGGGCGCGGACCGGGTGACGGGGACGGCGGCGGTGCTGATCATGATCCGCCACCGCGCGGATGTGGTGCCGGCGATGCGGTTCCGGCGGGGGTCTGAGGTGTTTCACATCCTCGCCGTGCTGGACAAGGATGGTCGCGGGCGCTTCCTGAGCTGCCTTTGCGAAAGGCGCGATCAATGAAGCTGGACGCGCGTATTGAAGGGCTTGGAGCTTTTGGCGACGCCCTGGAACGGATCGCCGACCCGAGTGGCCTTGCGGAGGTTTTGGAGACGGCGGCGGAAAGCATTTGCGGCGCTGCGCGTGTAAAGCTTGCGGACGGCCAGCCGCCCGATAGCCGCTCCGGCGCGCTCGCCGCCTCGCTGACGGTGGAAGCCGCGAGCGATGGCGCCGGGTACAAGGTCGGCACGCCGCTCGATTATGGCTGGCATCTCGAATTCGGCAGCCTCGGCCGAGCCGCGACGCCATGGCTTGAGCCGTCGCTGGATGATGCGCGCCCCGGCATCGTGGACGCGGTCAAGCGCTGGCTCGCAGCGCCGGGCAAACCCTAGCCATTCCTGTCCTTCCCGCGAAGGCGGAAATCCAGTGGCCGCGGAAGTTGCGTTCAGCCCTCCGGCCGATGCCAGCCCCATTACTTTCCCCCCTTCGCGGGAATGACGCCTCCATAATCACCCTCCCGCAAAGGACCTCTTCATGACCAATCCTGGCTGGGACCTGCAAAAAACCGTCTACACCGCCCTCGCCGCCGACGCGCAACTCACCGCCCTGATCGACACCGGCCTCTACGACCACGTGCCGCAAAACGCCGCCTTCCCCTTCGTCGTCATCGACCAGATGCAATTGCGCGACTGGAGCACCGGCACCGAGCGCGGCTCCGAGCATGTGCTGATGCTGCATGTCTGGTCGCGCCAGGAGGGCAAGCGCGAAGCCTATGCCATCGCCGACGCCGTGCGCGAGGTGCTCGACGGCGCCGAGCTGACACTCGACGACAACCGGCTGGTCAATCTCGCGCACCAGTTTTCCGACCTGAAACGCGACCCCGATGGCGAGACATATCACGGCGTGCTGCGCTTCCGCGCGATGACCGCGCCGCTGATCTAGCCCCCCATTTTTGGAGATCCCCATGGCGGCCCAACGCGGCAAGAACCTCCTGCTGAAAGTCGATGCGACCGGCTCCGGCAGTTTTGCGACCGTCGCTGGCCTGCGCGCCCGCAGCCTCGCCTTCAATGCGGCGACCGTCGACATCACCCACACCGAATCCGCCGATGAATGGCGCGAATTGCTGGCCGGGGCGGGGGTGAAGACCGCGCGGCTTTCCGGCAGCGGCATCTTCAAGGACGCCGCATCGGATGAGACCGTGCGCGGCTATTTCTTCGCCGGGACCATCCGCGACTGGCAGGTGGCGATCCCCGATTTCGGCACGGTCGAGGGCGCGTTCCAGATCACCGCGCTCGAATATTCCGGCAGCCACGACAACGAGCTGACTTTCGAAATCGCGCTGGAATCCGCCGGCGCGCTGACTTTTGCCGCCGCTTGAGGGCCAAGCCATGGTCAACCGCCATCGCGGAGAGGTCGAGGCCGTGCTCGACGGACGGCCCTACCGGCTCTGCCTGACGCTCGGCGCGCTGGCGGAGCTCGAGGACGCGTTCGGCGCGTCGGATATGCTGGCGCTGGCGGAGCGGTTCGAGGCCGGCCGGCTCGGCGCGCGCGATGCCATCCGCATCATCGCGGCCGGTCTGCGCGGCGGCGGCAATGAGCTGGACGAAGCACAGGTCGCGCGGATGCAGGCCGATGGCGGTGCGGCCGGGTTCGTGGAGATCGTCGTCGCGTTGCTGACCGCGACCTTCGGCGCGGCAAAGCCGATCGCGGAGGACCGGACGCCGGGAAAGTCGGCGGGGGAAGCGGCGGACTGACGCCCTTCCCCTGGGACGATGCCATTGCCGCCGGTCTCGGCGTGCTGAGGCTCGCGCCCGCCGCCTTCTGGTCGATGACGCCGCGCGAATTGAGGCTCGCCTTGCGCGGGGCGGCCGGTCTGCCCGGCGCGGCCTCGCCCTTCGCGCGGGCGGATTTTGCCGATCTCATGCGCCGCTTCCCCGATAGCTGAGGATTTCCGATGACCGAGACCGTCGCCAGCCTGTCCGTCCGCGTCGGCGCCGACACCACCGAGGCGCGGCAAAAGCTGATGGAGCTCGAACGGCTCGGCAGCGCCTTCGGGCGCAAGATCACAGGCGCGTTCGAGGACGCCGTCTTCTCCGGTGAGAGTTTTGGCAATACGCTGCGATCCCTGGCGCTCGACCTCTCGCGCGTGGCGCTGCGCTCGGCGGTGCAGCCCTTCAGCAGCGCCATCGGCGACGGGCTGGCCGGGTTGCTCAAGGGCGTGACGCCGTTCGCGAAGGGCGGGGTGGTCGGATCGCCGATGCCGAAGCCGTTCGCGCAAGGTGGGGTGATCGCCGCGCCGGTCAGCTTTCCGCTCGGCGGCGGGAGAACGGGGCTCGCGGGCGAGGCCGGTCCGGAGGCGATCATGCCGCTGGCGCGCGGTACCGATGGCAGGCTGGGCGTGCGCACGCAAGGCGGCGGCGCGGTGTCCGTGACGATGCATATTTCGACGCCCGATGCCGAGAGTTTCCGGCGCTCCGAGACTCAGATCGGGGCGATGCTGTCTCGCGCGGTCGGCAGGGGGCAGCGGAATTTATAGGGGCTGGCTGTAAGCAAGGCCGCGCGTCCGGGTGTCTCCGTTGACCCCCCGGGGCCCACGGCCAAGTGGGCACACCATCGGCGCGGATGCGCCGATGCACACGTAAGAGTCTTGCCGCGAGCACGGTGTTTGCGTTGATCTCCGAGATCTTGGCGCGGCATCGGCTGCATCCGTCGTCCTTATAGTTGTCATTCCCGCGAAGGCGGGAATCCAGTACTCCGCGGCGGTCGCGGCGAAGACCGTGCCTTTGAGACAGTTTGCCCTTTACTGGATCCCCGCTTTCGCGGGGATGACAGTGCTTCTCATCCCCCAGGACCCCCATGGCCTTTCACGACATCCGCTTCCCGACCGCGATCTCCTTCGGCGCCAGCGGCGGGCCGGAGCGGCGCACCGACATCGTCGTGCTCGGCTCGGGGCATGAGGAGCGCAACCAGCGCTGGGCCGACAGCCGCCGCCGCTACGATGCGGGCTTCGGCGTCAAATCGCTCGATGACCTGCAGGCGGTGATCGCGTTCTTCGAGGAGCGGCGCGGGCGTCTGCACGGCTTCCGCTGGAAGGATCATGCCGATTGCAAAAGCTGCGCGGCGAGCGGCGTGGTGGCGGCGAGTGACCAAGCCATCGGCAACGGCGATGGGGCGACTGCGGAGTTCCAGCTCGTCAAAACCTATGGCTCCAGCTTCGCGCCCTGGTCGCGCGCGATCACCAAGCCGGTCGCGGGCGCGCTGCTCGTCGCCGTGGATGGGGTGCCGCAGACCGAGGGCGTGGATTTCCTCTGCGACTACGCCACGGGGCTGGTCAGCTTCGAGGCGGGCGCCATCCCAGAGACGGGCAGCGCCATCACCGCAGGCTTCGAATTCGACGTGCCCGTCCGCTTCGACACCGACCAGCTCTCGGTGAATCTCGACGGTTTCCGCCACGGCTCGATCCCGGCAATCCCGGTGGTCGAGATCCGGGCCTGAACCTGGGTTCTTTCGGGTCAGCGGAGACGCTTTGCCCGCGGCAAGACTCTTACGTGCATCGGCGCATCCGCGCCGATGGGTTTGCCCACTTGGCCGTGGGCCCCGGCGGGTCAACGGATAGTCCCGACTCGCGGCCCTGCGCCCCGGAGCGGCCGCCAAACTGTGAGTCTCCATGAAAACCCTCCCCCCCGGCCTTCAGACGCACCTCGACTCGGGCGCGACCACCCTGGCGTGGTGCTGGCGTCTCATCCGCGCCGACGCCACCGTCTACGGCTTCACCGACCACGACCGCGACATCGCCTTCGACGGCACCACCTTCGGGGCCGCCAGCGGCTTCACCAGCTCCGACATCCGCCAATCCGTCGGCCTGTCCATCGACAATCTCGACGTCAGCGGCGCATTGCAGTCCGACCGTCTCAACGAATCCGACCTCGCCGGCGGCCTCTTCGACGCCGCGCGGATCGAGATCTGGCGCGTGAATTGGGCCGAGCCCTCCCAGCGCCTCCTGATGATGAGCGGCTCCATCGGCGAGGTGAAGCGCGGCGAGACGGCCTTCACCGCCGAGCTGCGCGGCCTCGCCCATGCGCTCGACCAGCAGCAGGGCCGCACCTACCAATATGCCTGCGACGCGACGCTCGGCGATGCCCGCTGCGGCATCGATCTGGACGACCCGGCCTTCACCGGCAGCGGCGCGGTCGCCGCCGCCGCCACCCGCTACCTCTTCACCGCCACCGGCCTCGACGCCTTCGCCGAGAACTGGTTCGCGGGCGGCCTGCTCTCCTGGACGGAGGGCGCCAATGCCGGCCGCCAGATGGAGGTGAAACGCTTCAGCCTCTCCAACCCATCCGCCGAAATCGAACTCTGGCGCTCCATGCCAAGCCCCATCGCGCCCGGCGACGCCTTCACCATCACGGCGGGCTGCGACAAGACCTTCCCGACCTGCCAGGCCAAATTCGCCAACGCCGTCAATTTCCGCGGCTTCCCGCACATCCCCGGCAACCGCTTCGTGCTCGCCTATCCCGTCTCCGGCGATCCAGGCAATGACGGCGCCAGCATGAATGCCTGACCTCCGCCAAGGATCTCTCCAATGCGAGCGGACATCGTTGCGCTGGCCCGCTCGTGGCTGGGCACGCCGTACCATCATCAAGCTTCGCTGAAGGGCGTCGGCTGCGACTGCCTCGGCCTGGTGCGCGGCGTCTATGCGGAAGCGTTTGGCCGTCCCGCCGAGGCGCCGCCGCCCTATAGCCGCGACTGGGCCGAAGCCTCCGGCGTCGAAACCATGCTCGAGGCTGCCGCGCGCCATCTGACCCGCGTCAACACTGCCGACGCCCGGCCGGGCGACGTGCTGGTGTTCCGCCTGCGTCCGGGCGCGGCGGCCAAGCACTCGGCCATCCTCACCGCCCCGGACCGGATGATTCACGCCGTCGAAGGCGCCCCGGTCTGCGAGATCTGCCTCTCGCCATGGTGGCGCCGCCGCATCGCCGCCGCCTTCCGCTTCCCCGAGCCGGTCTGAGTCTGAACCGCCGCGACCCATCATCTTCAGGGACTCAACTACATGGCGACACTGGCACTTTCGGCGATCGGCTCGGCGGCGGGTTCGGCGCTGCTGCCCGGCGGCTTCTCCTTCCTCGGCGCCACCCTGACCGGGGCGGCGCTCGGCCGGGCGGTCGGCGCGCTGGCAGGGGCCTATATCGATCAGTCGCTGTTCGGCGCGACCGGACAGGAAATCGCCCGCGACGGCCCGCGCCTCGCCGACCTCAACGTCACCGCCTCGACCGAAGGCGCGGACATGCCGCGCCTCTACGGACGCGCCCGGCTCGGCGGCCAGATCATCTGGGCGACGAATTTCGAGGAGGAAGTGACCAGCGCCAGCGCGGGCGGCTCGGGCAAGGGCCTCAACAGCGGCGGCGGCGCGAGCCGCAGCACCTACCGCTACTTCGCCAATTTCGCTGTCGCCCTCTGCGAGGGGGAAATCACGCGGCTCGGCCGGGTCTGGGCCGATGGCGACGAGATCACGCTCTCGGATTACATCTACCGCGTCTATACCGGCTCCGAAACGCAAGCGCCCGACAGCCTGATCGAGGCCAAGGAAGGCGCGGGCAACGCGCCCGCCTATCGCGGCACGGCCTATGTCGTCTTCGAGCGTCTGCCGCTGGAGGATTTCGGCAACCGCATCCCGCAGCTCAATTTCGAGGTGTTTCGCGCCGTCGATGCCTTCGAGGGACAGGTGCGCGGCATGACGCTGATCCCGGCAGCGGGCGAATTCGCCTATCACCCGGGCGAGGTGCGCGTCGATGCCGGCGGCGGCGGCAGCTATTCGGAGAACCGGCATACGACGCTGGGGCCGAGCGATTTCGCCGTCTCCATGGACCAGTTGCAGGCGACGCTGCCCAATTGCGGCGCGATCTCGCTGTTCTCGGCCTGGTTCGGCTCGGATCTGCGCTGCGGCGCGTGTGAGATCAAGCCGAAGGTCGACAGCCATGACAAGGGCGAAGGCACCACGCCGATCTCCTGGGGCGTCGCCGGCCTGACGCGCGCCGCGGCGGAGGCGGTCTCGACCCATGGCGTGCGCCCGGCCTATGGCGGCACGCCGTCGGACAAGACGATCATCGCCGCCATCGCGGATTTGTCCGCGCGCGGCTTCGACGTGATTTTTACGCCGTTCCTGCTGATGGACATTCCCGAAGCGAACGGCCTTGCCGATCCCTACACCGGCGGGGCCGATCAGCCGGCTTTTCCCTGGCGCGGGCGCATCACCTGCGATCCGGCGCCGGGCGAGATCGGCAGTCCGGATCAGACGAGCGCCGCGCAGGCGCAGATCGACGCCTTCGTCGGCACCGCCGCGCCTGCGGATTTCTCCATCGCGGGCGGCGCGGTCATCTACAGCGGCCCGGATGAATGGAGCTACCGCCGCTTCATCCTGCATTGCGCAGAACTCTGCGCGGCGGCGGGCGGCGTCGATGCCTTCGTCATCGGCTCGGAAATGCGCGGCCTGACCTGGGTTCGCGACAGCGCCAGCAGCTACCCGTTCGTCCTTGCGCTGATCGCGCTGGCGGCGGATGTGAAGACCATCCTGCCGGGCGCGAAGGTCACCTATGCGGCGGACTGGTCGGAATATTTCGGCCACCAGCCCGCCGACGGCTCGGGCGATGTCCACTTCCATCTCGACCCGCTCTGGTCGGACGCCAATATCGACGCGGTCGCCATCGACAATTACTGGCCGCTCTCCGACTGGCGCGACGGCACCGATCATCTCGACTATGCCGGCGGCACCCGCTTCATCCACGACCTCGACTATCTGAAGGCCAATATCGAGGGCGGCGAGGGGTTTGACTTCTTCTATGCCTCCGAGGCCGACCGCGCCGCGCAAATCCGCACGCCGATCACCGATGCCGCTTATGCCAAGCCGTGGGTGTTCCGCTTCAAGGATCTGCGCTCCTGGTGGTCGCAGCCGCATTTCGACCGCCCCGGCGGCGTCGAGAGCGGCACGCCGACCGGGTGGGTGCCGGAGGGCAAGCCGATCTGGTTCACCGAGCTGGGCTGTCCGGCCGTCGACAAGGGCTCGAACCAGCCGAACGTCTTTTACGATCCGAAAAGTTCGGAGAGCTTTTTCCCCCATTTCTCGCGCGGCATCCGCGACGACCTGATCCAGCGGCGGTATCTGCGCGCCTTCCTGGAATGGTACGACGCGGCGCACGCCGATTTCGCCGAGGCGCAGAACCCGGCCAGCGGCGTCTATGACGGCCGCATGGTCGATGCCGCGCGCATCATGCTCTACACCTGGGATGCGCGGCCCTACCCCGCCTTCCCGGCGCTGCGCACGGTCTGGTCGGATGGCGACAACTGGCAGCTCGGCCATTGGCTGACCGGCCGCGTCTCCGACGCCCCGCTCGCCGAGACCGTCGCCAAGCTGCTGGGCGATCACGGCTTCTCAGATTTCGACGCCGGGCAGCTCGCCGGTGCGATGGCAGGCTATGTCATCGACCGGGTGATGTCGGCGCGCGATGCCTTGCAGCCGCTGGAAGCCGCCTTCTTCTTCGACAGCTTTGAGGCGCAAGGCCGCATCCGCTTCGCCCATCGTGGGCGGGCGGGCATCGCGGCCAGCCTGACTGCCGATGAGCTGGTCGAGACCTCGCCCAGCCGGCCGCGCTACGAGCTGACCCGCGCGCAGGAAAGCGACCTGCCGCGCTCGGCGAAAGTCATCTTCATCGATGGCGACCGCGATTATCAGCAGGGCTCGGCGGAGGGGCGGCGCATCTCCGGCAATGCGGCGCGGATCGCCTCGGCGCGGTTGCCCATGGTGACGACCTATCAGGCCGCGCGCGGCATCGCCGAGACCATGGTGCAGGAAACCTGGGCGAGCCGCGAGCGCGGGGCCTTCGTGCTGCCGCCGTCGCGGATCGCGCTTGATGCGTCGGACGTGGTGAGCCTCGATGCGAATGGGCGGAGCGTGCCGTTGCGCCTGACCGGGTTGACCGTCGGCGAGGGGGTCGAGGCCGAAGCGATGTCGATCGAGCCGCAGCTTTACGATGCTTTCGCCAGTCCGGTGCGCGCCCCTGTCGCGGCGGCGCCCGCGATCTATGGGCAGCAATTGGGGGTGTTCCTCGATCTGCCGCTCATTCGCGGCGACGAGGTCGCTCACGCCGGGACCGTTGCGGCTTTTGGTGATCCATGGCCGGGCAGTGTGGCGTTCTACCGCTCGCCGACGACATCAGGCTTCGCGCTAAAGGCGCTTGCCACGACGCCTGCGGTAGTCGGGGTGACGGACGCCGCGTTTTACGACGGGCCGACGTCGCGCTGGGACGAGGGCAACAGCTTACGGGTGGTGCTGTCCGCGGGCGAATTGTCGTCGGCGGGCGAATTGCTGGTGCTCGGAGGCGCAAATGTCTGTGCCGTCGAGAATGCCGATGGCGCATGGGAGGTCGTGCAGTTCCGCGATGCCGCGCTCATCGGCGCGCGGACCTACGAGCTGACCGGCCTGCTGCGCGGGCAAGCGGGCACGGAGGGCGCGATGCGCGCGCCGGTCGCTGCGGGTGCGCGGTTCGTGCTGCTGAACGGCGCGCTGGTGCAGGTGGACATGGCGCAGGCGGATATCGGCCTCGCCTTCAACTGGAAATACGGCCCGAGCCGCTACGACATCGGCGATGCGTCATACCGGAGCGTGGTGCGCGCATTCGACGGCGTCGGCTTGCGGCCGCTGTCGCCGGTGCATGTCGGCGGGCGGCGAGTGGCGGGGGGGCTGGAGATTGCATGGGTCCGACGCACCCGCATCGGCGGCGATGGCTGGGACCAGCTCGAGGTGCCGCTCGGCGAGGATGCCGAGGCCTATGAGGTCGATGTCATGGACGGCGCGGCGGTGGTCCGCACGCTCGCGGCGACGACGCCGTTGGCGGTCTACACCGACGCCGAACAGACGGCCGATTTCGGCGCGCCGCAAGCGGAGTACACGGTCAGGGTCTATCAGCTCGGCGCGTCCTATGGGCGGGGCGCCGTGCGTGAGGCATTGGTGCCCTGACGCGGACGCTGCGCTCCCGGCGGGTGACAGCCTCGGGCGCAGTGATTGCGGCAAGACTCTTAGCGTTGGCCAGCGCCTCCGCGCTGGCCGTTTGCCCACTTGGCCGTGGGCCCCGGGGGGCCTACGCGGACGCTCCGCCTGCGGCCTGGGGCACAGTCTTCTTACAAGACCACTTGATCCGATGCAATGCGCCCGGCCGCGAGTCCGGCCTTCCCGTTTACCCCCCGGGGCCCACGGCCAAGTGGGCACACCATCGGCGCGGATGCGCCGATGCACATAAGACTCTTCCCGCGAGCACAGCGTTCGCGGTGCGCCCATCTGCGGCACGGCAAAAGGATCGACCATGCCACCCAGCACCCACCTCGCATTGCCCTTCATCGAAGCCGCCCAAGCCCAGAAGCACGTCACCCATAACGCCGCGCTGCTGGCGCTCGACGCCATCGTCATGCTCTCGGTGCTCGACCGCGATCTCGCCGCGCCGCCCGGCTCTCCTGCGGACGGCGACCGCTATCTCATCGCGGCCTCAGCCACCGGCGCTTGGTCGGGCAAAGACGGCAAAATCGCCGCCCGCCAGGACGGGGCGTGGTCGTTCCATGCCCCGCGCGAGGGCTGGCTGCTCTGGATCGCCGACGAGGACATCGTCCTCGCCTTCGACGGCGCAGCCTGGACCGGCGCGGCGACCCAGAACGCCGCCCGCCTCGGCGTCAACACCACGGCGGATGCCACCAACAAGCTCTCCGTCGCGTCGGGCGCCGTGCTGTTCAACCACATCGGCAGCGGCGTGCAGGTGAAGCTCAACAAGAACGCCGCCGGCGATACGGCCAGCTTCCTGTTCCAGACCGCCTTTTCCGGCCGCGCCGAAATCGGCTGTCTCGGCAATGACGATTTCAGCTTCAAGACCTCGGCCGACGGCAGCACCTTCGACATCGGCCTGACCCTCGTCGCCGCCGCCAACGGCGCGCCCCGTCTCCCCAGCTTCACCGTCGCGACCCTGCCCAGCGCCGCGACTGCCGGAACGGGCGCCTTCGTCTTCGTCAGCGATGCGACCGGTGGGGCGGTCCCGGCCTTCTCCGACGGCACCGACTGGCGGCGCAGCGACACCAGCGCCGTGGTGAGCTGAACCACCCGCCGCCCCACACCAGCGAGGCGACATGACCCACACCACCAACCAGCAAAACCTCTCCGACGCGGCGCTCGCGGGCGGTCTCGTCTCGGCACCGGCCTGGTCGCCCTGGCTGACCGAACTCAACCAGGTGCTCACCACCGCGACGCTCGTCGTCGGCCTCGCCTTCGGCCTGATCCGGCTCTGGGCGTTCTGGCGCGAGCGCCGCAACGCCGCCAAGCACTGACCCGCCGCCACCCCATGGAGATACCCGCTTGCAGAAGACATTCAACGCCGCGCTCGCCCATGTCCTCACCTTCGAGGGCGGCTATTCGGATCACCCGCTCGATCCCGGCGGCGCGACCAATCTCGGCATCACCCTCGCCGTGCTGCGCGACTACCGCCGCAGTGCCGTGACCAAGGCCGACGTCCGCGCTCTGACCAGGAAGGAAGCCGCCGCCATCTACCGCGAGCGCTATTGGGAGACCGCCTGCTGCGGCGCGCTGCCTTCCGGGCTCGACCTCGCGGTGTTCGATTGCGCGGTCAATCAGGGCGTCGGCCGCGCCCGGCGCTTCCTGCAACAGGCCGCCAACGTCAAGGCCGACGGCCAGATCGGCCCCGTCACCCTGGCCGCCATCGCCGCCGCGCAGCCGGAAAAGCTGCTCGCCGAATTCATGGCGCGGCGGATGCAGAGCTACGGCCTGCTGCAGCGGCTGTTCCCGACCTTCGGCCTCGGCTGGTCGCGCAGGCTGATCGCCACTCACGCCGCCGCGCTGTCACTGCTGCGCGCCGCCCCCGCCAAAGCCGACCAACCCGCCAATATCTGAGGTTTCCCATGGATTTCATCATCAAGCGCCTGCGCGAGCCGTCCACCTATGCCGGCATTGCCGCGTTCCTCGCCGGTTTCGGCCTGCTCGGCCTGACCGAACAGGACTGGAACCAGATTTTTGGCGCCCTGGCCGCCCTCGCCGGTGTCGCCGCCATCTTCCTCGGCGAAGCGCCCAGGGACGGCGCGCAATAGGCTCATGCTCTCCATCCTCAATGCTTTAAGCGCGGCCTTCCGCTTCCTCACCGGCCTCGCGGCGTTCCTATCCGAACGCCGCCAGATCCAGGCCGGCGAGGACCGGGCGGCGGCGCGCTCGCTGAAGGAGCAAGCCCGCCATGTCCAGACCGCTCGCGCCGCTCGCCGCCGCGTTGATTCTCGCAGCCTGCCAGAGCACGACCCCGACCGCCGTGACTGACACCACCTGCCTCGCCATGGAGCCCATTACTTATTCGCGTAAGGATAGTCCGCAAACCGCAGTGCAAATCCGCCAGCACAACGCCGCCTTCCGGGCCATTTGCGGGGAGTGACATGGGTAAGCTTACGTAGTTATTAACCCGGAGGGTGAATTAGGATGTTTTATAGCAAATTATCAATATTCTTGAGATGATATAGCTGAAACCCGGATGCGACGGCCACTCGCATCCATGTTCAAGCCGATACCATGATCAGATATTTCGGACAGGTCGAACTCGATATCTGTGCCCGCACCGTCGCCCGGCTCGGCGGCGGCCAGCCGGAAGAGCTCCACGCCCCGCTCGCCTGGGTGATTCGCAACCGCCTGCAAACCACCTCCGGCCGGCGCGGCGCCGAGCCGGACCTTGCGCGAACCTGTCAGGACATTTTGCGGGAAGCCGATGGAAGGGCGCCGCTGCTGCCCGCCAAAGCTCAGCTGACGGCCGCCGACTGGTGCCGGATTTACGCCGTCAACTGCTTGGTCTGGGCCGGAGATTTGGACGACACCACCGCCGGGGCGACCTCGTGCCACCGCCACGACACCACCAGGAGCTGGGCGCGCGGCCGCACGCCCACGGCGCTGCTCGGCCCCTATATATTTTTCCGCTAGGCCATCCTGCCACCCCAATGGCAGGCTATGCTATGTTCATGACGCATTCACTGTGTCTCTGCATTCTTCACGGCTGAAAGAGAATGCAAGCCCAATGAGACTCGCGCATCCATTGCTGCTCGCGGCCACGGCCGCCTTTTCCTTGGGGGCGACCGGCGTCGCGGCCCAGAGCAGTTGCGCGCCCAATTGGACCGCCAATCAATATAAGTCGTTCGGCGTGCTGCAGAACGAGATCAAAAAGCAGTTCGGCGAAGTGAGAATATTGCGGGTCGCCCTGTGCGGCGAAGGCGGCGATGCTTACTTCCAAATCGTGATCATTTCAGGTCAGGGCGAAGTCCGACGTGTGCAAATCGCCGCCACCAGCGAGGCGCCGGGATGAAGTTGTGCCCAAATGCCGATTGCCCGCCCGGTGGTTTTGTTGCAAAACCTTCAACGGAGCATTCGCAACAAATCACGGGCAACGAATATGCGGCTTCTCGTAGTCGAGGATGATCGGGACCTCAGCCGGCAGCTCGTCTCCGTTCTGAGCCAGGCGGGCTACGCCGTCGACACCGCGTTCGACGGCGAGGAAGGCCATTTTCTCGGCGATACCGAGCCTTATGACGCTGTCATCCTCGATCTCGGCCTGCCCAAGCTCGATGGTCTCAGCGTGCTCGAAAGCTGGCGCCGCGACGACCGCCGCATGCCCGTGCTGATCCTGACCGCCCGCGACCGCTGGAGCGACAAGGTCGCCGGCATCGATGCGGGCGCGGACGATTACGTTGCCAAGCCGTTCCATGTCGAGGAGGTGCTGGCTCGGGTGCGCGCGCTTTTGCGCCGCAGCGCCGGCCACGCCAAGAGCGAGATCGAATGCGGACCCTTGCGGCTCGACACCAAGATGGCGCGGGTCACCATGGACGGCGTGCCGGTCAAGCTGACCTCGCTCGAATACCGGCTGCTGGCCTATCTCATGCACCATCAGGGCCGGGTCGTGCCGCGCCTTGAACTGGTCGAACATCTCTACGAGCAGGATTTCGACCGCGATTCCAACACCATCGAAGTGTTCGTCGGGCGGCTGCGCAAGAAGATTTCACCGGATTTGATCCTCACGGTTCGAGGCCTCGGCTACAGGCTCAATGCACCTGAAAATGAAGCGTAACTCGCTATCGCGGCGTCTGTTCTTTTCTTCCGCCATCTGGACGCTTCTCGTCCTCCCCTTCGCTGCGGCCGTCCTGGTCTCACTTTACCGCGACGCCGTCGAGCGCAGCTTCGATGCGCGGCTCAATCAATATCTCGAATATTTGATCGCCATCACCTCACCCGACCAGGGCATTGACGTGATGGAGCCTGCCAATCTCGGCGAGCCGCTGTTCAGCCTGCCCTCGTCGGGCTGGTATTGGGAGATCAAATCGCTGGGCGGGCCGCCCGTCGATTTCAAATCCGTATCGCTCGCTTCGGAGGCGCTGAAGCTACCGAGCCAGATGGGCGTCGTCCCCGACGAGACCGAGATCCGCAAGGCGTATCTCGCCGGGCCGGAACAGCAGGCGCTGCGGGTGCTGGAGCGCGAGATCACCATCACCCAGAAGGACCAGCAGCGGCGCTATGCCTATGCGGTCGCGGGCGATGCGGGCGAGATCGGCGACGAGGTCGCCGCCTTCAGCACCATGCTGGTGATCGCCTTCTGTATGCTCGGCGCGGGGCTGCTGATCGCGACCTTCTTCCAGGTCCGTTTCGGCCTGCGCCCGCTGGATGAGATCGGCGAAAAGCTGGTGGCGATCCGCTCGGGCAAGGCCTCGCGCCTCGAAGGCAGCCTGCCGGAGGAAATCCAGCCGCTGCAGGAAGAACTCAACGCGCTGATCCAGTCGAACCAGGCCATCATCGAGCGCGCCCGCACCCATGTCGGCAATCTCGCCCATGCGCTGAAGACGCCGCTCAGCGTCATCACCAACGAGGCCCGCGAGCGCGAAGACGAGTTCGGCCAGAAGGTCGCCGATCAGGCCGAACTGATGCGCGAATATATCACCCACCATCTGACCCGCGCCCAGATCGCCGCGCGCGTCAGCATCGTCGGCGGCGTCACCGATGTCAGCGAGACCGTGAACTCGTTGACCCACGCCCTGTCGCGCATCTATTCCGACCGCAATATCAGCTTCGTGGTCGAATGCCCGTCCGACGCCAAATTCCGGGGCGAGAAGCAGGATTTGCAGGAGATGGTCGGCAATCTGCTCGACAATGCCTGCAAATGGGCGGACGCCAAGGTGAAAATCTCCGTGGCGACGGATGGCTCGGCCAAGACGGCCAGCAACACCCGCAACCTGACCGTGCTCGTCGACGATGACGGGCCGGGCCTGCCGCTTTCCGAATTGGAGAGCGTCGTGCGGCGCGGCAAGCGGCTCGACGAGACCAAGCCGGGCTCCGGGCTGGGGCTATCCATCGTCGCCGATCTCTCGGAAATGTATTACGGCAGTTTCGTGCTGCAGCAGGCGCCGACCGGCGGCGTGCGCGCCAAGCTGACCCTGCCGGCGGCATAATAGTCGCAAAAAAGCCAGATTAGGGGTTTCTACCAGGACACAATAGGGGCTTATTGCAGGTTGGGATTGAGTCGGCCGCCCAGGCGGACTCTCACAAACGGGGAAGTCATGAAACTCATCAGATTTCTTGGCGTGGGCGCTCTGCTGCTTCCGCTTTGGGCTTGCGGTCCGGCCGGCAGCCATCAGGAAGGCGGAACTGTCGTCGGCGCCGTGGCCGGCGGCATCATCGGCAATCAGTTTGGACATGGCGCCGGCCGCGTGCTGGCGACGGCTACGGGCGTGGTCGTCGGCGGCCTGATCGGCAGCAGCATCGGCCGCGACATGGACGAGGCCGACCGGCGCTATGCGCTCGAAGCCGAATATCGCGCGCTCGAAGACGATGACGACGAGGAATGGCGCAACGAGCGGTCCGGCCATCGCGGGCATATCAAGCCGCGCCGTTCCTACCGTTCGGCCGGGCGGACCTGCCGCGAATATGAGCACACCGTCTATATCGACGACCGGCCGCAGACCATGGTCGGCAAAGCCTGCCGCCAGGATGACGGCACCTGGAAGGCCGTCAGCTAAGCCGACGAAGATTTCATCAGGAATGTTTGGAAATGCCCGCCCTCGTGGCGGGCTTTTTCGTATTTGGGCTGTGGCGGAGGGCCGCGCCGCGCGTTTCTACTTGATTACCTCCCCGCAAGCCTTGATATGCAGGGTTCAATCAAGATCGGGCGAACCGCCAATGCTTCTCTGGACCGTCTTTGCCGCGCTGACCGCCTTCGCCGCGCTGCTGATCGTGCGGCCCTACTGGCGGCAAGGTGAACGCGCCGCCGCGCAGAGCCACGATGTCGCGGTCTACAAACAGCAACTCGAGGAGATCGAGGAGGAGACGGCGCGCGGCCTGCTCGGCGAGGCCGAAGCCCAGGCGGCGCGCATCGAAGTCTCCCGCCGCATCCTCGCCGCCTCGGACGACTTTCACGCGGCCGGACCGCCGCGCGGCTCGGCGTCGGCGCCCTATGTCATCATCGGCCTGCTGGCGACGATCTCGATGGCCGCCTATCTCGTGTTCGGCTCGCCGAACCTGCCGGACCAGCCGCTGCACGCCCGCGCGGCGCCCGAGGACAGCCAGCCCTCCATCGAAAGCCTCGTCGCCCGTGTCGAGGCGCGGCTGGCCACCAATCCCGAGGATGGCGCGGGCTGGGCGGTGATCGCGCCGGTCTACCTGCGGCTCGGGCGCTATGACGACGCGGCCAAGGCGCTGAAGAACGCCATCCGGCTGGTTGGCGAGACCCCCGACCGCCTCGGCGATCTCGGCGAGGCGCTGACGCTGGCGGGCGGCAATAAGGTGAGCGGAGAGGCCGCCGCGGCGTTCCAGAAGGTTTTAAGCCTCGAGCCGCAGAATGAGCGGGCGCAATTCTGGCTCGGCATGGCCGACGAGCAGGGCGGCAAGCTCAGCGAAGCCGCCGGCCGCTACCGCAAGCTGCTCGCCCAAACTTTGCCCGACAATGTGCGCAATATCGTGCAGCAGCGGCTGACCGATGTCGACGCGCGGCTGGCCGGCGCGCCATCGGCTCCCGAACAGGCGGCGATGATCGACAAGATGGTCGCCGGACTGGCCGAGCGGCTGAAGGCCGATGGCTCCGATCTGGAAGGCTGGCTTAAACTGATGCGAGCCTATACGGTGCTCGGACGGCGGGACGAGGCCCTGGACGCGCTGAAACGGGCGCAAGGGCAATTCGCCGGCAATCAGGAAGCGCTCGCCCAGATCGACCAGATGGCGAAGACGCTCGGCCTCACGTCCTGATGATGCAACAGCGAGGTTCTTGCAAGAGATGACCCGAAAGCAGCGCCGATCCGTCCTCATCCTTTCCGGCCTCGCCGTGCTCGGCCTGGCGGCCTTCCTGGTGCTGTCCGCGCTGCGCGAATCCATCGTCTTCTTCTACAGCCCGAGCGAAGTCGCCGCGCAGTCGGTGCAGCCCGGCACGCGCTTCCGGCTCGGCGGCATGGTCTCGGCGGGCAGCCTGAAGAAACACGGCGGCACCGATGTTGAATTCGAGATCGGCGACGGCTCGCGCGCCATCACGGTGAATTATCGCGGCCTGCTGCCGGACCTCTTCCGCGAGGGGCAGGGCGTCATCGCCGAAGGCAAGCTCGATCCCGGCGGCCGCTTCATCGCCGACAATGTGCTGGCCAAGCATGACGAAACCTATATGCCGCGCGAAGTGGCCGACAGCCTGAAGAAGCAGGGCACATGGCGCGGCGGCGAAGCCCACGCGGAGCCCGCGACCCAATAATGATAAGGACAGGCGGTCTCGCATGATCGTTGAAATCGGCCATTTCGCTCTCATTCTCGCCTTTGCCGTCGCCTGTCTGCAGACGGGCTCGGTGGCCTGGAGCATGTGGTCGGGCGATGACGAGCCGCGCGGCATCGCCGCCCCCGCCGCGCTGGCGCAATGCGCGCTGCTGGCATTGTCCTTCTGGGCGCTGATCTGGTGCTATGTCGTCTCCGATTTCTCGGTGCAGAACGTCTTCGCCAATTCCCACGCCGATAAACCGCTGATCTACAAAATCTCCGGCGCCTGGGGCAATCATGAAGGCTCGATGCTGCTCTGGGTGCTGATCCTGGCCATTTTCGGCGCGGCGGTCGCGGCCTTCGGCAACAATCTGCCGGCGCGGCTGAAATCCAACGTGCTGGCGGTGCAAGGCTCGATCGGCATCGCCTTCCTCGCCTTCATCATCGTCACTTCGAACCCGTTTACCCGCATCTGGCCGGCGCCCTTCGAGGGCCAGGGGCTGAACCCGATCCTGCAAGACCCCGCCTTGGCGATCCATCCGCCGCTGCTCTATACGGGCTATGTCGGTTTCTCGATGGCCTTCTCCTTCGCCATCGCCGCCTTGATGGAAGGCCATATCGGCGCTGCTTGGGCGCGCTGGGTGCGGCCCTGGACGCTCGCCGCCTGGATGTTCCTCACCGTCGGCATCGCCATGGGCTCCTGGTGGGCCTATTACGAGCTCGGCTGGGGCGGCTGGTGGTTCTGGGACCCGGTGGAGAACGCCTCCTTCATGCCCTGGCTCGCGGGCACGGCTTTGCTGCATTCCGCCGTGGTGATGGAGAAGCGCGACGCGCTGAAAGTGTGGACCATCCTGCTGGCCATCGTCACCTTCGCGCTCAGCCTGATGGGGACGTTCCTGGTCCGCTCCGGCGTGCTGACCTCCGTCCATGCCTTCGCCGTCGATCCGGCGCGCGGCGTCTTCATCCTCGCCATCCTCGGCATCTTCACCGGCGGGGGCCTTGCGCTTTTCGCATGGCGCGCGCCGCAACTGCGGCAAGGCGCGCTGTTCGCGCCGGTCTCGCGCGAAGGCAGCCTGGTCTTCAACAATCTGCTGCTGATGACGATCTGCGCCGCCGTGCTGATCGGCACGCTCTACCCGTTGGCCCTGGAATCGATCACCGGCGACAAGATCTCGGTCGGGCCGCCCTATTTCAATTCGGTCTTCGTGCCGCTGACGCTGATCCTGCTCATCACGCTGCCCTTTGGCCCGCTGCTGCCGTGGAAGCGCGGCAATCTGCGTGAAGCCGCCCGGCGGCTGAGCGTTGCGGGCGCCTTCGCGGTGACGGCGGGCATCGTGGCGCTGATCCTCAAGCCGGGCAGCTCGATGCTCGCGGCGCTCGGCATCGGCGTCGGCGTGTGGCTGATCATGGGCGCGCTGTCGGAGACTGCCTTCCGCGTAAAAGCTTTCGCCGCGCCTTGGCCGGAAGTGCTGCGCCGGCTGTCGGGCCTGCCGCGCTCCAGCATCGGCGGCATGATCGCGCATCTGGGCGTCGGGGTCGCCGTGCTCGGGATCACCGCGACCAGCGCCTGGCGCGTCGAGCACATCCAGGCGATGAAGCCGGGCGACCGCATCGCCTTCGCCGGCTATGAGGTGCTGTTCGAAAAGGTCGCCGCCCAGCAAGGGCCGAACTACCAGGAAACCTTCGGCGATTTCGAGCTGAGCCGTGGCGGCAAGCCGATCGTCGAACTCGCGCCGTCCAAGCGCCAGTACACCGCCCCACCGACCGGCACCAGCGAGGCCGCCATCCATGCGAGCTGGGCAGGCGATTTCTATCTGGTCATGGGCGACGCGGCCAAGGACGGCTCGTCCGTGGCCGTGCGGATGTACTTCAACCCGCTGGTCCGGCTGATCTGGATCGGCGCGGTCATCATGTTCATCGGCGGCGGCGTCTCGCTGAGCGACCGGCGCCTGCGCATCGGCGCGCCTGCGCGGCGGCGGGCGCCGGCTGAACCTGTCGCCGGTCAAGCGTGATGCGGCGCGGTTTACCACTGTCCGTGCTGGTGCTTGTGCTGGCTCTCGCTTGCGGACCGGCGCGCGCCGTGCAGCCGGACGAAATGCTCTCGGACCCGGCGATGGAGCATAAGGCCCGCGAGATCTCCGCCGAATTGCGCTGCCTCGTCTGCCAGAACCAGTCCATCGACGATTCCGACGCCCCGCTCGCCCGCGACCTGCGGCTGATCGTGCGCGAACGCCTGAAGGCCGGCGACGACCGCGCGGCGGTCATCGACTTTGTCGTCGCGCGCTATGGCGAGTTCATCCTGCTGCGGCCCAGGCTGACGGCAAAGACGGTGCTGCTGTGGCTCGCGCCGCTGCTGCTGCTCATCGGCGGCGGCTTTCTGGCCTACCGCCTCTTCCGCCGCCCCCGCGCGGAGGTGATGGCCGCTCCCGCGCCCCTCAGCGACGCAGAACGCGAAAAACTGCGCGGCATCCTCGGCAAGGGATAGCGTCTCCAGGCACGGTCTTGGTCCAGGCTACCGGCTCTCCCGGAACCAGGTCAGCATGATCATGCCGAGGAACAAGGCGAGCGCCAGATAGCCCGACAGCAGCGGCGTATATTGCACGCCGCGCACCACATAGGCCTCGCGGTCCTTCAGGCCGAGCCAGTTCTGGCCGTGGTAGCGCGTGGCGGATTGCAGCATGGCGAGACGCGGCAGGTCGCGGGCGGCGGCGCCGTTGGTGCCGCCCATCCAGAACTGGCCGCCGCCGGTCGCGTCGGCGATCGGGCGGATCGGCTCGTCGGTCGCGGCGACCTTGGAGAATTCCCGGCTGTTGGCCGCGCCGACCAGCGCGACCGCCGTCAATTCGTCCATGGCGATCTTGTGCAGGCCCGGCTCGGTCGCGGTCAGGCGGCCGCGCCACAGACCCGGCCCGACCTTTTCCATCGGCACGGTGACGCTCTTGTCGGTCGGGGTCGTGACGGTGGCCTCGCCGACCTCGTCCTTCATGCTGCGGCGCTCGAGCACGATGCCCTGCCGGTCGGCGGTGGCCTTCAGATATTCCTCTTCGAGATCGGGCTCCTTCATCAGCCAGTGCGACAGGCGGCGCAGCAGGTCGGAATGCGGGCCGCCGCCTTCATAGCCGCGCGCCCAGAGCCAGACGTGGTCTGACAGGAAGGTCGCCACCCTGCCCTTGCCGCGCCGCGACAGGATCAGGAGCGGCGCCTTGTCCGGCCCGTCCATGACGACATTGCCTTCCAGCGCGGTGGATTCGACGGCGCGGAACCAGCGGCCCCAATGCGGCTCCTCCTCGGGCGTGACGTTGGCGCCCGGCAGGCCAGCCGTTACCGGGTGGCGCTCGCCGATCTCGGTGACCTTCGGGCGGAAAGGCTGCTCGATGGTGCGCCCGGTCGGCTGGGCGGGCAGCACGTCGCCGAGCGGCGTGCGGAACAGGCTGACATCGCCGGCATAGTCGGAACCCGCCGCGACCAGCACGGCGCCGCCGTCCTCGACATAGCGGGCGACATTGTCGAGATAGATCAGCGGAAGGACGCCGCGGCGCTGATAGCGGTCGAAGATGATCAGGTCGAATTCGGACAGCTTTTCGGAAAACAACTCGCGGGTCGGGAAGGCGATCAGCGAGAGCTGGTTGATCGGCGTGCCGTCCTGCTTTTCCGGCGGGCGCAAAATGGTGAAATGCACCAGATCCACGGAAGCGTCGGAGCGCAGGAGGTTGCGCCAGGTGCGCTCGCCCGCGTGGGGCTCGCCCGAGACCAGCAGCACCCGCAGATTTTCGCGCACGCCCTCGGCCTGCAGCGCGACGCGGTTATTGGCCAGAGTCAGCTCGCCGTCCTCGCCCGCCAGTTCGACCTCCATCAGGGTGGTGCCGGCATGGGGGAAGGGGAAGGGCAGCTTGACGACATCGCCATAGGGGACGCTCAGCGTCTCCTCGGTCTGGTCGGCGCGGCGGACGCGCAGGATGGCGGGATGCGAGGCGCCGTCCTTGCGGCTGGTCACGGCGCGCAGCTCGACCGTCTGCTCGCTGCCGACGAGGCCGAAGCGGGGCGCTGAGATCACCTCCAGCCGGTTGTCGAATTCATTGGGCGTGCCGACGATCAGCGCATGCACCGGCGCGTCGAAGCCGAGCTTCTTCACTTCGGTGGGCACGTCGTGGATCTGACCGTCGGTCAGCATGACGACGCCGGCGAGGCGTTCGGCGGGGATGTCGGACAAAGCGCGGTTGAGATCGGCGAAGAGCGTGGTTTCCTCGGCGCTCGAGGAGGTGCCGCCTGAGCTTTCCACCCAGCGCACTTCAAGCTGATCGAGCGAGCCGAAGCGCGTTGCAAGCTGGCTGCGGATTTCAGCCGTGCGCTGCTCGCGGCCGGCGATGCGCTGGCTGGCGCTCTGGTCCACCATCACCACGGCGATATTGGCGAGCTTCTCGCGTTCCTCTTCCTTGAGATTCGGATTGGCGAGCGCCAGGATCAGCAAAGCGAGGCTGCCGACGCGCAAAAGCGTGCCGCGCCGTCCCCGCCAGATCAGCACCAGCGTGATCAGCAGGCCGACGATGCCGGCGCCGACCAGATAGGGGATCGGCAAGAAGGGCAGAAACTCGATGGTCCAGTTCATTCAATAACCTTCACTCTGGTCATCCCCGCGGCAGGCGGAGATCCAGCATTTTCAGGCGTCCGTTGCTCGCGGGTCCCCGCCTGAGCGGGGACGGCAAATGCCGTTACTGGCCCAGCCGCTCCAGGAGCGCCGGGACATGCACCTGATCGGCTTTGTAATTGCCCGTCAGCGCGTACATCACGATGTTGATGCCGGCGCGATAGGCCATTTCGCGCTGCAGGTCGCCGCCCGGCACGGTTGCGTAAAGCGGCCGGTTGTCGGAACCGCGCGCCCAGGCGCCAGCGAAATCATTCGAGGTGATCAGGATCGAGCTGACGCCGTCCGCCTTGAGGGCGCGGCGGCCGTCGCCGCTTTCCTCGGGCGCGCGCGCCTCGACCCAGAGCGTGCCGCCATCCCAGCGGCCCGGAAAGCCGTTCAGCAGATAGAAGGCCTTGGTCAGCACATGCCCCTCGGGCACAGGCTCCAGGCGCGGCGTGTCGAGCTTGCCGATCAGATTGGCGAGCGCCGGCGACTGGCCGGGAATGCCGCCGCCGAAGCCGGTCGGCATCTGGTAGTCCTTGGTGTCGAAGACGATCATGCCGCCTTGCTTCATATAGGCATCGACCTTGGCCAGCGTCGCGTCCGGCAGCGGCTCGGCATCGGTTCGCACGGGCCAGTAGAGCAGCGGGAAGAACACCAGCTCGTCGCTATCGACATTGACGCCCATCGGCTCGCCCGGCTCGATGGCGGTGCGCGCGGCGATCACCCGCGACAGGCCCTGCAGGCCGCGCTGGCTGACTTCATCCAAGGCGGCGTCGCCGGTGATGACGTAAGCGAGCCGTGTCGTCAGCGCCGCCTTCAGCGCAAAATCGTCTGCGGCGGGATCGGTGGCCTGCGCGAAGGCCGGGCGCGGTGCCGCGACCAGGGCGGCGGCCGCCAGGGCGATGATCGCGATGGCGGCTGCGGCGCGGGCGGCGCGGCGGCCCTGAAGCAATCCTCCGGACATCATGGCAAGGGTCACGAGTGCATCCACAGCGAAAAATCCAAAAGCTGCAAGGAGAAGCCAGGGCATCAGCAGCACGGGTTTACGGGCCTCATAGCTGAGCAGATTGGCGCCAAGCCGGGCCGGATCGAGCGGTTTGAGTTCGCTCTCCGGCCGCATGACGTTGAGGGCGCGGGTGCGGCCCGGCTGCCCGTAGAAGCCGGGCGGGTTGCGCGGGCTGGGGGAGACGCTGTCCGGGTTGGCGGCGGGCAGCGCGTTGGCCGTCACCGGCGGCTGGCCCATGCGGCCAAAGCCGTCCAGCGTCCGCCACGGAGTGAGGAATGCGGTGCGCGTCGAGGCGTTGATGGCGTTGTCCTTCGAGGCGCCGGTGCCGCCATCGCCGGCGCCGGCTTCGGGCGCGTCAGCGGCGTTGGACAGCTCGGCGGTGCGGCGGAGCATATCGACGAACAGGCCGGACATCGGCAGGTTCGACCAGTCGGAATTGGCGGTGATGTGGAACAGCACCAGCCAGCCTTCGCCGAGCTTGGAGGCGGTGACCAGTGGCGTGCCGTCATCGAGCCGGGCCCAAATTTGGGCGGAGGGCCGCTGTTCGGCGGTCGGATCGGCCAGCACCTGCCGGTTGACCAGCACATCGGCCGGGGCGGTCAGGCCGAAATAGGGGCTTTCCTCTTCGAACGGGGCGAGCTTTTGCGGCGTGCGCCAGGACAAAGCGCCGCCGAGCGTGCGGCCGCCTTCGCGCAAAGGCACCGGCAGCAGCGCGTCGCCGCCTTTTTCGAGGCGCGGGCCGGCGAAGCGCAGCAGCATGCCGCCCTTCTCGACCCATTGCGTCAGCCGCGTCTCGGTCTGGCCGATGAGCTGGCCGATATTGGCGAGGATGACCACGGACGGCTTGCGCTCGAGCAGCGCTTCGCTGGCCCGTTCGATATTGCCGGTCGAGGCGACCATCACCTCGCCATGCGGCGCGAGGGCGCGCTCGATATAATGCGTCGGCGACAGGAGCGGCTGCGAGGCTTCGCGCGCTTCGCCGGAGATGATGCCGAAGCGCTGCCAGAGCGAGCGCGAGTCGAGCAGATAGGCCGCGCCCGAGGAGGCTTCGCGGTCGATCTCCAGGCGCGTGACCTGATTGCGCAATTCCAGCGGCAGGTTGATGACGACTTCGGTCGAGCGCTCGCCGTCCTTTAGCGCAAAATCGGTTTCGGCGAGGCGCGCGCCGCGTCCGCTCAGCGCCGCGATGCTGCCGACGCGCGGGGCGCCGCCCGGCGTCGTGACGCGCGCAACGAGCCCTTTCTGGGCGCTGGAATGTCCGGCGAGGCCGAGCGGTTCGCCGCCCGGCGCATCGGCGACGACAGCGAATTCACCACCCGCCGCCACCCGCTTCAGCGTTGCCGCCAGCGCATCGGCGCCGCCGTCGTCGATGCCGTCGCTCAGCCAGACCACGTCATAGCCCTTGGTGTCGCCGAGCGTCTTGTCGAGCGCAGCGGCGATCTCGGCGCGGTTGCCGGCATAGGGCATGGGGACGAGGCTGCTCGCCCGCTCGCGCGCCTTGACCGGCGTCATCGGTTCGAGCGACACGGCCGAGCCCACATCCGCCGTGGCGACAATCCCGACCGCCTGGCTGTTGCTCTCGGCCCGCTGCAAAAGCGAGGACAGCATATTCTGGCGCTCCGGCCAGCGGCTCGCCGAGGCCCAGCCATTGTCGACGACGATCAGCAGGTTGCGGCTGGCGCCGGCGGTCTCCTTCTGCGGATTGTAGACGGGACCGGCGAGCGCGCCGATGATCAGCGCCGCGATCAGGATCCGGAGCGCCGTCAGCCACCAAGGGCTGCGCGAAGGGGTTTCCTCCTGCGAGCGCAGGCCGAGCAGCAGGCGGATCGGCGGGAAGGCGATCTCGACCGGGCGCGGCGGGGTGAAGCGCAGCAGCCACCAGATCACCGGCAGGGCGACGAGGCCCGCCAGCATCCAGGGCGTCAGAAATCCGATCATGCCGATGGTCATGAGGCTCCTCCGGCGACGCGCTCATCGTTGACGAGGCCGGATTTCGACGCCGTTCTGGCGCGGTAGCTCGAAGACTGGCCGGAAAGGCGGGTGTGCAGCGTCAGAAGCGCCTCGCCCGCCGGGCGATCGGTGTGATGCATGAGATAGGACCATTCCAGGCGGCGCGCGAGGCTGACGATGGCTTCCTTGTGCAGCCTCAGCCGCTCCCCGTAAGCCTTGCGCAGATCCTCGGCGCGGCCGGCGAGGACACGTTCGCCGCTCTCGATGCCGGAAAATTCCACGCGGCCATTATAGGGCAGCGTTTCCTCCGCCGGATCGATGATATGGATCAGATGTCCGCGCACGCCCTGTCCGGCGATATATTCGCAGGCCGCCGCCAATTCTTCCGGCGGATCGAGGAAATCGCTGACCAGGATGCATTCGGAGAAGCGGTTCAGCGGCGGGCGCGGCGGCAGGCTGCCGAAAGCGGCGCCGCTCTTTTCCTGCTGCGCGATGGAGAGGGCGATGTTCTGGATCACCTTGCGGCCCGAAGCCGGCGGGCTGCCGCCGAGCAGGCCGACGCGCTCGCCGCCCGCCAGCGCCAATTCGCCGATGGCGAAGGCGAGGATCAGCGCCCGGTCGCGCTTGGGCTCGGGCGCAATATGCGACTGGAACACCATGGAGGGCGACAGGTCGGGCCAGATGCGCAGCGTGTGCGCCGCTTCCCATTCCCGCTCGCGGATGTAGAGATGGTCGGAGGAGGCTGATCGGCGCCAGTCGATGGCAGGCGCGCTGTCACCGGTGGCGTAGTGGCGGAACTGCCAAAATGTCTCGCCGGGCCCTGCACGCCGCCGGCCGTGAATGCCATGCGCCACCGTCTGCGCAACCCGGCTGGCCTCGACCAATAGAGAGGGCAATCGTTTTGCCAGCGCGTGGGCCGACAATTCCAATTCGTGAGTCGACTTGCCTTCTCTCTGCCCTTGCAATCCTCGCATCCTCTAAGTGTCGGTTAGCCCAGCGGCTTGGTCAAGCTCGCAACGACGTCGGTGATGGCGACATCGTCGGCACGGGCCGCGAAGGACAGCGCCATGCGGTGTTTCAGGATCGGCTCGGCGAGCGCCACCACGTCGTCGATGGAGGGCGCGAGGCGGCCGTCGATCAGCGCGCGGGCGCGCACGGCCAGCATCAGCGCCTGGCTGGCGCGCGGGCCGGGGCCCCAGGCGACATAATTATTGACTCGGTCGCTGGCATCCGGCGTGCCCGGACGGGCGGAGCGGACCAGCTTCAGAATGGCCTCGACCACCTGCTCGCCGACCGGAATCTGGCGCACGAGGCGCTGCGCGGCGAGCAATTCCTGCGCCGACAGGATCGGCTGCGGGCGGCGGTCCTCGGTGCCGGTGGTGGCGAACAGCATCCGCCGCTCGGCGACCATGTCGGGATAGGTGACGTCGATCTGCACCAGGAAGCGGTCGAGCTGGGCCTCGGGAAGCGGGTAAGTGCCTTCCTGCTCGAGGGGATTCTGCGTCGCCAGGACGTGGAAGGGCGTCGGCACGTCGTAACGGTGGCCGGCGACGGTGACGTGATGTTCCTGCATCGCCTGCAGCAGCGCGGACTGGGTTTTCGGGCTGGCGCGGTTGATTTCGTCGGCCATCAGCAGTTGCGTGAAGACCGGGCCCTTGATGAAGCGGAAGGAACGCGAGCCGTTACCGGTCTCCTCCAGAACTTCCGAGCCGACGATGTCGGACGGCATCAGGTCCGGGGTGAACTGGATGCGCTTGTTATCGAGCCCGAGCACCCGGCCGAGCGTATCGACGAGGCTGGTTTTGGCGAGGCCCGGCACGCCGATCAAAAGTGCGTGACCGCCGGACAGCAGCGTCACCAATGTCAGGTCGATTACATGTTCCTGGCCGAAAATCACGGAAGAGGCTGCGTCCCTGACACGCGCCATCTTCGCGCTGGTGGCCTCGAGGCGCTCGACGATATCGGCTTCGGGTTGTGTAAGATTCATCATCTCTCATTCACTCGAACTGAGAAGCGCCAGTTCCGGCAGTCGCGGCGGCGCATGACCTACTTATCAACTATTTGGCGAAACACCCCCCGAGCGCAAGCGCCATCTCCGCACAGGGGCCACACGTGATATGCCTGCCGCCATCCGGCATCGGCGCCGGGCGGCTGTTTCAGTGGCATGGCGGTCCTATATTGCCTATGGAAAAGCGGCGAGGACGTTAATGAGCATGAGAATAGAAAGCGGCGCGTTTACGGCGGACGATTTTCAGCGGCGCGCAAAGGCTTATGCACGGCCGGTGGAGGAGGCGGATTCGGTCGCCCGGAGCGAGGCGCTGGGCCGGGGCGATTACGACCTCAACCCGGATCTGCTGGGCGCGCCGCCGCCGCCGGGCGGCTATCGCGCGGCTAGCGTGCTGATCGGCATCGTCGACCGCGAGCCGGGCGCAACGGTCGTGCTGACTTTGCGCGCCGAGCATTTGCCCACCCATGCGGGCCAGATCGCCTTCCCCGGCGGCCGTGTCGATCCGGGCGACGCGACCGTCATCGACACTGCGCTGCGCGAGGCCCACGAGGAGATCGGCCTCGACCGCCGGTTCGTCACCCCGCTCGGCCTGTTGGACGGCTACCGCACGCGGACCGGCTTCAACATCGTGCCGGTGCTGGCGGTGATCGCGCCGGCTTTCTCGGTCGCCGCCGACGAGCGCGAAGTGGCCGAAGTCTTCGAAGTCCCGCTTGCCTTTCTGATGAGCGTCGCAAATCATCAGCGCCATTCGCGCGAATGGCAGGGACAGCTCCGTCATTTTTATGCAATGCCTTATGGCGAACGATATATTTGGGGCGCTACTGCTGGAATTCTGCGCATGATGTATGAAAGGCTTTACGCGGAATGATCAGGATCGTCCTCATCAATCTGCTGCTCCTGCTGCTCCTGCTGCTTCCGCTGATCGTCTATTTCACCTATGTCGCGCTGCGCCAGCAAAACCAGCCGGGCGCGGAAATGCTGGCCAACGCGCCGATCTTCTGGCTGCTGGCCGCCGGGGCGGGTTTGATGCTGATCGCGATCGTCATTCTCGGCCAGTGGGAGACCGGCAGCATCAGCGGTCATTACGTACCGCCGCATATCAAGGATGGCGTGGTGGTTCCGGGCCATATTGAATAGATCTCTTCTCCCTAGCGGATCAATGCCATGGCAGCACCGCCGGACGAAACCGGCCTGAGCGTCGCCGGGGCGGCCTGGTTTCAGCGCCGGGGCGTCGAAGCCGTCTTCGCCGCCCTGAACCGCGACGGCCACGAGGCGCGCATCGTCGGCGGCGCCCTGCGCAACACGCTGATGGGCCTGCCGGTCGGCGACATCGATTTCGCCGCCACGGCGCGTCCCGACGAGATCATCCGCTTCACGCAGGAAGCCGGGCTGAAGCCGGTGCCGACGGGCATCGAGCACGGCACCGTCACCGTGGTGGTCGCGGGAACGCCGTTCGAGGTGACGACCTTGCGGCGCGATGTCGAGACGCATGGGCGGCGCGCGACGGTGGCCTTTACGCGCGACTGGGCGGCGGATGCGGCGCGGCGGGATTTCACCATCAACGCGCTCTACGCGGCGGCGGATGGGCGGGTGATCGATCCGCTCGGCGGCTTGCCGGATCTGCGCGAGAGCAGGGTGCGTTTCATCCATGCGCCGCGCGAGCGCATCCGCGAGGATTATCTGCGCATCCTGCGCTTTTTCCGCTTCACCGCCGATTATGCGGGCGGCGCGCCCGACGCGGAGGGGCTGGCGGCCTGCGTCGCCGAAAGGGCCGGGTTGGCGAAACTGTCGCCGGAGCGGGTGCATGCGGAGCTGTTCCGCATTCTGGTGACGCGGCGGCCCTTGGCGGCGCTGGAGCCGATGGCCGAGAGCGGCCTGCTGACACTGATCCTCGGCGGCGTGACGCGGCTGGCGCATTTCGAACGGCTGGCGGCGCTGGAGACGGCACTCGGCGAGAATCCCGCGCCGATCCGCAGGCTTGCCGCGCTGGCGGTGATGGTCGAGGAGGACGCGGCGCGTCTGGCGCTCCGGCTGCGGCTGTCCAATGCCGAGGCGGCGCGGCTCGATGCGATGGCCGCGCTGGAGCCGGTGCTCGACCCAAGCCTGGGCGAAGCGGCCGCGCGCGAGGCGCTGTACCGGCTCGGCTCCTCCGTTTTCCGCGACCGCGTGCTGATCACCTGGGCACGGTCTTCGGCGGGTACATCGGATGAGGATTGGCGCGGACTGGCCGCGTTGCCCGGCCGCTGGAAGGCGCCGGTCTTCCCGCTGAAAGGCCAGGATCTCTTGGCGCACGGCATCCCGGCCGGCCCGCGCGTCGGAGCGCTGCTGCGCGCGCTTGAAGCCAAGTGGGTTGCCTCGGGTTTTGCGCCGAGCCGGGAAGATTTGCTGAGCGATGTGGACGAGACGCGGGCTGCAAAGTCCCCTCACCCGGTCGCTGCGCGCCCACCCTCTCCCTCAAGGGGAGAGGGCTAAGCGGAACTAGAGGGTAAGCATAGCCCCACCACGCGCGCCGTTTCGCCCGCTCCCCGGGCCTAGCTCGCCAAATCCCGCGAGCGCCGGGCCGCGGCATCGACGGCCTTGCGCAGCAGCTCGCGCAGCGGCGCATCGGCGGCGCCGGGCTCGCCCATCAGCACGGCGAGCGCCGCGGCGGTGGTGCCGCCCGGCGAGGTCACGTTCTTGCGCAATTCGGCGGGATCGAGCTCTGATTGATGCAACAGCTCGCCCGCGCCCGACACCGTCGCCCGCGCCAGCCTGGCCGCCAGCTCCGGCGCCAGCCCGGCCGCGACGCCCGCCTCCGCGAGACATTCCGCCAGCAGGAAGACATAAGCCGGACCGGAGCCGGACACGGCCGTCACCGCGTCCATCTGCGCCTCGTCGTCGAGCCAGACCGTCTCGCCCGCCGCCGCGAGCAAGCGCTCGCAAAGCTGCGCCTGTTCGGGCCGCACCGTGTCATTGGCATAGAGCGCCGAAATGCCCCGGCCGATCGCGGCGGGCGTGTTCGGCATCGCCCGCACGATCGCGATACCTTGCGTGAAATGCGCCGCCATCGCGGCGATCGTCCGCCCCGCCGCGATCGACAGCACCACCGTATCCGGCCCCGCCATGGGCGCGACTCCCGGCAGCACCTGATCCATGAGCTGCGGCTTCACCGCCAGCACGATCACCCCCGGCGGCACCGGCGGCACGCCCGTGCCGAGGCCCGCCTCGGCGATGATCCTGGCGATCCCGGCCCCAGGCGACGGGTCCTCGACGAAAATCCGCCCCGGCTCGATGCCCTGCGCCAACCAGCCCTTCAGCAGCGCGCCGCCCATGCGGCCCGCCCCGACCAGCAATATCGGCGCATTGGCTGTTTCGCTCATGCCTGTCCTTCGGTGTCGAACATGGCGGTGGCGATGGCGTCTTCCGCCCGCTTGCCCGCCCAGACCACGAATTGGAACGCCTGATAATAGCGCTCGCAGGATTCCAGCGCCGCCTGCAACAGCGCCTCGCATTGCCCCGGCGTCGGTTCGGCCCCATGCAGCATCAGGCTGTGCCGGTAGAGCAGCACGCCGTCATGCGCCCACAGATCGAAATGGCCGATCCAGAGCTGCTCGTTGATCTGCGCCAGGAGCCGGTAGACCTCGGCGGTGCGCGACATCGGTACCTTCAGGTCGAAGGCGCAGGCAATATGCAGCGACTCCAGATCGTCGCGCCAGTTGAGCGACAGATGATAGTCGCTCCAGGTGCCCGCAATGGCCACCGTCAGTTCGTCATCGGCGGATCTCTCGAACGGCCAGTCGTTGATCGAGGCGATCTGTTCCGTCAGATCGATCGGATTGGTGAGGCGCGTGAAATCCGGTAGAGCAGATGCCATTCGAAAACCTTCGCGTTCCGTTGCGTTGGCGGGCGTACTCTGCGCAAAAAGAAGGTGAGAAGCGCCGAAGCGCCTTAGTCCCTCTGTACCCATCGAAGCGCGTAGCAGTGTTCGCTCGGCAGCCGCAAGGCGGACGCCATCTTCTCCACGGGGAAAACGCTTTTTACTACGGATGCTGTGCGGGCGTTGTCACACCTGACGCCGCCTCGAGCGCCTCGACCCGTTTGGCGAGCCGTTCATTCTCCTCGAGCGCCTTCGACGCCATCGCCTTGACGGCTTCGAAGTCCTCGCGCTGCACCACATCCAGATCGCGCAGCACCTTCTCGGCCTGCGAACGGAAAAAGCCTTCGGCGTCCTGGCGAAAACCCTGCGCGGCGCCGGCGGCGTCGGTCATCAGCTTGGCCAGTTCGTCGAAGAAGCGGCTGGTGGTCTGTGTCATGAAACTGTGGTCTCCGATGGTCAAATTGTCCAGGCACGGATCATATGCAGGATATTGGCGGCGCGAGCTCGCCGGATCAAGGCTTGGCTCGCGGCGGCGCGCTCTGCTAACTAACGCGTTCGAACATGCGCGGGAAGCCGCGACGGAGGACACGCGCAATGGATTTGATGGCCATTCCTTTCCCAGGAATCGATCCGGTCGCCATCGGGCTCGGTCCCGTGCAGGTGCGCTGGTACGGGCTAGCCTATCTGAGCGGGCTGACGCTGGGCTGGCTCTATATGCGCCGGCTGCTCCGCGAACCGGCGCTGTGGGGCGGCGCCGCGCCGATGCGGCCGGAGCAGGCGGACGACTTCCTGCTCTGGGCGACGCTCGGCACGGTGATCGGCGGGCGGCTGGGTTTCATCCTGCTCTATGAGCCCAATCTCTTCCTGCACGATCCGCTGCGCGTCTTCTCCGTCTGGCAGGGTGGCATGGCCTTTCACGGCGGCCTCGCCGGCGTCATTACCGCCATCGTGCTGTTCGCCCGCGCCAACCGCATCCCCTGGCTCAAGCTGGCCGATCTCTGCGCCGCCGTGGTGCCGTTCGGGCTGTTCTTCGGCCGCATCGCCAATTTCATCAATGGCGAGATCTACGGCCGCCTGACCGACGTGCCCTGGGCGGTCGATTTCCCCGCCAGCGTGTTGGAGTCCGGCCACCTGCCCGGCCCGCGCCATCCGACGCAGCTTTACGAAGCCTTCTTCGAAGGCATCGTGCTGTTCCTGATCCTGCGCTATCTCACCCATTCGCGCGGCTCGCTGAAATTTCCCGGCCTGACGGCAGGCGTGTTCCTATGCGGCTACGCGCTGGCGCGCATCGGCGTCGAATTCTTCAAGGAATGGGATTTCAACCAGTACTTCACCACGCCCTATTTCTCGGAAGGCATGGTCTATTCGCTGCCGATGCTGGCCTATGGCGTCTACCTGATCGCGCGGGCGACGCGGCGTCATCCCGTAGCGGCTTAACACGATTGTGAAATTCAACATCTGCCGATACTCTGGAGACTATGTCACGACGGAGCTCTGATGGACGAGATTGGCCGCTCTCCCATCGATAGCCTCAAAAACCACCTCGCCGAGCGTGGGCCGATGAGTGTCGGCGATTACATGGCCTGGTGCCTGACCGGCAGCGAGGCCGCCTATTACCGCAGCGGCAACCCGATCGGCGCGAGCGGCGATTTCGTCACCGCGCCGGAAGTCAGCCAGATCTTCGGCGAGCTGATCGCCATCTGGGCCTATACGGTCTGGCAGTCGATGGGGATGCCCCGGCCGTTCAACCTCGCCGAACTGGGACCGGGGCGCGGCACGCTGATGCAGGACGCGCTGCGCGCCGCCCGCGCCATGCCCGGCTTCATCGATGCGGCGCAAATCCATCTGGTTGAGACCTCCGAGGCCCTGCGCGCCAAGCAGCAGCAGGTCTTGTCCGCCTTTTGCGCGCCGAACTGGCATCAGACCGTGCAGGCCGTGCCGCATGAGCCGCTGATCGTCATCGCCAATGAGTTTTTCGACGCGCTACCGGTCGAGCAGCATGTGTTCGAGAAGGGAAGCTGGCATCGGCGCGTCGTCTCGCTGAACGCCGCCGGGCGTCCGGCGTTCTCGACGGGGCGCCTCGCCGTTCCGCCGGTGGAACTCATGCCTCCGGAGCCGCCGCGCGAGGGCGACATCCTCGAGCACCGGCCCTCCGCATCCGCGCTGATCGCCGAATTCGGACGCCGCGCGCAATCCGCGCCGGTCGCCGTGCTGGTCGCCGATTACGGCTATGAGCGCCGCGATTATGGCGACACGCTGCAGGCGGTCCGCACGCACGGCTATGCCAATCCGCTCGAAGCGCCGGGCGAGACCGATCTGAGCGCCCATGTCAATTTCGCCGAGCTGACCCACGCCGCCGAATCGGCCGGTCTGAATGTCTGGGGGCCGATGCCGCAGAGCGAATTCCTGCTGTCGCTGGGGCTGGAGGCGCGGCTGCGGGTGCTGATGTCCGCCGCTAGAGGGGAGCAGCGCTCGGCGCTGTTCCTCGGCGCCCGGCGTCTGGTCGACCCCTTCCAGATGGGCAATCTGTTCAAGGTGATGGCGATGACCAGCCGCGACCTGCCGCCGCCCGCGCCGTTCGAGGCCAGACCTGCGCTGCGCGGATAGCTGCCATTTCGACAGCGTTCCGCCTGCATTTTGGCAAGAAAATCGTGTTTAATCCTCTCAGCATGCGGCGGCGCGGCGGCGACGCTTGAACAGCGTCCCGCTCGGATCGGCAAAGGAGATGGGCAGTCCGATGATCGTCAGCGATCTTCTCAAGGAGCAAACCGGCATCCGCCACGGATTTTTCACGCGGCAGGGAGGCGTCTCCGAGGGGATTTATGCATCGCTCAATTGCGGCCTGGGCTCGAGCGACGACCCGTGCAAGGTCATCGGCAACAGGGCGCTCGTCGCGGCCAAGCTCGGCACCGTGCCGGACCGGCTCATCACCGTCTATCAGGTGCACGGCAGGGACGCCATTGTCGCCGACGCGCCCTGGTCGCCGGCCAATGCGCCGAAGGCCGACGCCATCGTCACGGCGACGCCGGGCCTTGCCATCGGCGTGCTCTCGGCGGATTGCACGCCACTGCTGTTCGCCGACGCCGAGGCGCGTGTGGTCGGCGCGGCCCATGCCGGCTGGCGGGGCGCGAAAGCCGGGGTGATCGATTCAGCTATCGGGGCGATGGAAGGGCTCGGCGCCAAGCGCGAGCGTATCTGCGTCGCCATCGGCCCGGCCATCTCGCAAGCCGCCTACGAGGTTGGCCCGGAATTCCAGGCGGCCTTCACCGATGACAACGCGGATAACAGCCGCTATTTTGCGCCGCGCGGCGAGAGCGGCCGCCGGCATTTCGACCTCACCGGCTTCTGCTACGACCGCGCCCTCGCGGCGGGCGTCGCCTCGGTCGAAAATCTCGGCCTATGCACCTACGCTGATGATTCGCTCTTCTACAGTTATCGCCGGTCCGTCCACCGCAAGGAGCCCGATTATGGCCGCCAAATTTCCGCCATTGTTATTATGTGATGTGGATAAGGGGCTTTCAGGGGCTTTTTCCCGCCGTTATGCTGTTGATGCTTGTCTTGCGCGCTCGAACGTGTCTGGACGCATCCTTTGATTTGGGGTTACGCATTGCCCTGTGGAAACGGCGCAGCATCGCGCGATTCTCAAAATCGACCTTTGGAGCGCGAGGCAATGAATCTTAGAGGAGCTTCACCAGTGACGCGCGTTACCGTCAAGACGGCACGTTGCGGAGCGAGACGTGTCGCGTTGCCTCTTTTGGGGGGCTTAATCGCTTTATTTTTGGCTGGCTGCGAAACCAGTTCGAGCGGCTCCGGCGACCCCGTCGCCAGCGCCTTGACCTCGCCGCAGCAGCCCCAGCAAGCGCAAGCAAAGCCGATCGCTTTTGCGCCGGTTATCGGCGCTCCGGCGAAGGTCTCGTCGAAGATGAATGAGCTGCTGGTCGCATCCGCCGGCCAGCAAGGCATCCCGGTGGTTGCGTCCAAGGATGCCGAATATACGATCCGCGGCTATCTCGTCGCCGCCGCCGACCCCAAGGGCACCAAGCTCTCCTATATCTGGGACGTCACGGATAAGTCCGGCAAGCGCGCCAAGCGGCTGCAGGGCGACGAACTGATCGAAGGCAAGAAGGGCGGCGATCCCTGGACGCTGGTCGACGACGCCGCGATGCAGCGCATCGCCGCCAAGACCACCGAGCAGATCGTGGCCTGGATGCCGTCGGCCGGGACCACCGCGTCGACCGGCAATGCAACCGAAAACACCGCTCCGGCTCAGGGCGGCCAGCCGCGCCAGGCCGCCGCTCAGCCCGTCGCCAATGTGCTGTCGGCGCAGACGGCGGAACCGGCCGCGGCACCGAGCGCGAATGCGGGCGTTCCGATCGCGGTGGTGCCTCCGGTGACGGGCGCTCCGGGTGACGGTCAGGCATCGCTGACCTCGGCCATGCGGCGCCATCTGCAGCAGGCCGGCGTCAAGCTGGTCGAGAGCGACGATCCGACGGCCTATACGGTGCGCGGTTCGGTCCAGCTCGGCACGGCGGAGAGCGGGCAGCAGCCGATCACCATCCGCTGGCTCGTGGTCGATCCGTCCGGCAAGACCATGGAAAAGGCGGTCGTGCAGCGCAACAAGGTACCTGAGGGCTCGCTCGACGGCACTTGGGGCCAGGTGGCCGAGCTTGCAGCCGGTGAAGCGGCAAGAAGCGTCGCCAAGCTGATCAAGCCCGCGACTTAGGCAGCTTATTCGAACCTATTGTTCGGCAATACAGTTTACATAAGAACGGCTCGCTGCTAAAAGCGGGCCGTTCTTGTGTGGAACATCACTCAGCATCTGCCCAGATAATCGGACCCTAGCGCGCCGGTTTTTTGCATTATCATGCTCCAAGCGAAGGCTTTCTCGCATGAAACTCGTCTCCGGCAATAGCAACCTGCCGCTATCCGCTGCCATCGCCGACTATCTCGGCATCGCCCAGACCCAAAGCGTCTGCCGGCGCTTCGCCGACATGGAGATCTTCGTCGAGATCCAGGAGAATGTGCGCGGCGAGGACGTCTTCGTCCTGCAGTCGACCTCCTATCCCGCCAATGACAATCTCATGGAGCTGCTGATCATCATCGACGCTCTGAAGCGCGCCTCGGCGCGCCGCGTCACGGCGGTGATCCCCTATTTCGGCTATGCCCGCCAGGACCGCAAAGTCGGACCGCGCACGCCGATCTCGGCCAAGCTGGTCGCCAATCTGATCGCCCGCTCCGGCGCCGACCGCGTGCTCACCCTCGACCTGCACGCCGGCCAGATCCAGGGCTTCTTCGACATCCCGACTGACAATCTCTTCGCCGCGCCGGTCATCGTCCGCGCCATCAAGGAGCGCTTCGACGCCAATGGCGTCACGGTCGTCTCGCCTGACGTCGGCGGCGTGGTGCGGGCGCGCAATGTCGCCCAGCGTATCGGCGCGCCGCTCGCCATCGTCGACAAGCGCCGCGAGCGGCCGGGCGAGTCCGAAGTCGTCAGCGTCATCGGCAATGTCTCGGGCCGCACCTGCATCTTCATCGACGACATCGTCGATTCAGGCGGCACGCTGGTCAACGCCGCCGACGCGCTGATGGAGCGCGGCGCCAAGGAAGTCTACGCCTACATCACCCACGGCGTGCTCTCGCCAGGCGCCGAAACGCGGGTGCGCAATTCCGCGCTGAAGGCGCTTGTCATCACCGACTCCATCCTCGCCAAGGACACGACGCGCGCCACGCCGAACATCGAATTCCTCACCGTCGCGCCGCTGATCGGTGAGGCGATAGCACGTACGGCCAAGGAAGAATCGGTTTCCAGCCTTTTTGATTGACAACGTGGTTGCGAGGCGATTGAGTTCGCCGACCTTTCCGTCTATAAAGCGACGCGAGATTATGGCGGCATTTGAGCGCGCCCGCCGCCGCGCCTGATTGGGCCTGACCGGGCCCATTTTCATTCCGGAGACAACCGATGGCAGAAATGCTCGAATTACGGGCCAAGAACAGGGACACGACGGGCTCCACGGCCGCCCGGAAAATGCGCAAGGATGAGATCATCCCCGGTATCGTCTATGGCGGCAACAAGCAGCCGCAGTCGATCGCCATTGAGCGCAAGATGGTTTGGCGCCAGCTCGAGACCGGCCATTTCCTGTCCACCGTCTACATGCTCGACATCGAGGGCGAGAAGATCCGCGTCATTCCGCGCGCCATCCAGCTCGACCCGGTGCGCGACTTCCCGCTGCATGTCGATTTCCTGCGCGTCAGCAAGTCCTCGCGCCTGGACGTCGAAGTCATGGTGCAGTTCACGGACGAGGAAAAGTCTCCCGGCCTGAAGCGCGGCGGCGTTTTGAACATCGTCCGCCACACGGTCGAGCTGAGCTGCCCGGCTGACGCCATCCCGGAGTCCATCGAGATCAGCCTCGCCGGGCTTGATATCGGCGACAGCGTGCATATTTCGGCTGTTACGCTCCCCGCGAATGTCACCCCGACGATCGCCGACCGCGACTTCACCATCGCCACCATTGCCACCTCCTCGGCGATGAAACCCGAGGCCGAAGAAGGGGTTGCCAGCGACGAGGCTGAGGCGTCAGAATAAGTCCGGTCTTTGCCAATGGGGGAGTTGGGAATTGAGCGGGCGCGCCATGAAGGTCTTGGTCGGTCTGGGGAATCCAGGCGAGAAATACGAGCGTAACCGGCATAATGTCGGCTTCATGGCGGTCGACGCCATCGCCGAGCGGCATGGCGGTGCGCAATGGCGCAAGCGTTTCCAGGGGCTTGCGGCCGAGATCGATATCGGCCGCACCCGCTACCTGCTGCTCAAGCCCGGCACTTATATGAACGAGTCCGGCCGCTCGGTCAGCGAGGCGGTGCGCTTCTACAAGATGTCGCCCGCCGATGTGATCGTGCTGCATGACGAGATCGACCTTGAGCCCGGCAAGATCCGGGTGAAGTTCGGCGGCGGCCATGCCGGGCATAATGGGCTGAAATCGATCTCGGCCCATATCGGCAACGATTATCAGCGTGTGCGTATTGGCGTCGGCCATCCCGGCAATCGCGAGGCGGTCGCGGGCTATGTGCTGCATGATTTCGCCAAAGCGGATCGCGAATGGCTGGAGCCGCTGCTGACCGCCATCGGGCAAGGCGCGGCGCATCTGGTCGGCGGCAATGACGCCAAGTTCATGAACGAAGTTGCCCGTGCGGGCCGCCCCGTGACCGAGAAGCCGAAGGCGGCGCCCGCAGCGAAGCCCGCGCCCGTCGTTGCAGCGGCGCCAGCGGCGAAGCCGGAACCGCCCGAGGCCGCTCCGCCATCCGTCGAGCCCGTTACCGCCGCCTCCGTGCCGACGCCCGCTCAGGCGGAGCCTGTCGCGGCCGCACCGGCACCGAAGCCCGCCCAACCGGCACCCAAGAAGGCCGAGCCGAAGCGTGAGCCGGCCTTTGCAGGCGCCGGCCGGGCGCCGCAACCGGAGACCTCGCTCGGCGCGAAGCTGGTGGCCTGGCTGCGGCGCAATTAGTCCAACGCCCGGCAAGCGCCTTATCCGGCTTGCGGACCGGCAGGAAACATTGGACAAGCACTCAGCGGAAACTCAGCGCCTCCCCTCGGCGGCGCGCGGGTTTCCGATGGCTTTGAAGAAAGATGAATTTCGATGGGTTTTAAATGCGGGATCGTCGGATTGCCCAATGTCGGCAAATCCACCTTGTTCAACGCGCTGACGCAGACGGCTGCCGCCGAAGCCGCGAACTATCCGTTCTGCACCATCGAGCCCAATGTCGGCGACGTGCCCGTCCCGGATGAGCGTCTCGACAAGATCGCCGCCATCGCCAAATCCGCGCAGATCCTGCCGACGCGCCTAACCTTCGTCGACATCGCCGGGCTCGTCAAAGGCGCGTCCAAGGGCGAAGGTCTCGGCAACCAGTTCCTCGCCAATATCCGCGAGGTCGACGCCATTGCCTATGTGCTGCGCTGCTTCGACGACGAGGACGTCACCCATGTCGAAGGCCGCGTCGATCCGCTCTCCGATGCCGAGACGGTCGAGACCGAGCTGATGCTCGCCGATCTCGACAGCCTGGAGAAGCGCCGCGTTGCCGTTGAGAAAAAGGCCAAGGGCCAGGACAAGGACGCCAAGGCGACGCTGGTCGTCATCGACGCCGCGCTGGCTGTGCTCAGCGACGGCAAAGCCGCCCGCCTTGCCAAGATCGAGCCGGAGGACCGCGGCCGCTTCCGCATGCTGCAATTGCTGACCTCGAAGCCGGTGCTCTATGTCTGCAATGTCGATGAGAGCGCCGCCGCGACCGGCAATGCCTATTCGCAGCGTGTCGAGGAGAAGGCGAAGGCCGAGGGTGCGGTGTCGGTGGTGATCTCGGCCAAGATCGAGGCGGAGCTGGCGCAGCTTCCGCCGGATGAGCGCCAGATGTATCTGGAGAGCTTGAACCTGACCGAGCCGGGGCTGAACCGGCTGATCCGCGCGGGTTATCAACTGCTCGACCTGATCACCTATTTCACCGCCGGCCCGAAGGAATCCCGCGCCTGGACGGTGCGCAAGGGCACGCTCGCGCCGCAGGCGGCAGGCGTCATCCATACGGATTTCGAAAAAGGCTTCATCCGCGCGGAAACCATCGCCTACGACGATTTCATCCGCCATTCCGGCGAATCCGGTGCCAAGGATGCCGGGCGCATGCGCCTCGAAGGTAAGGAATACACCGTGCACGACGGCGACATCATGCATTTCCGCTTCGCGAATTGATCATTCCGTCGCCCCGGCTGTCAGAGCCGGGGTCCATTCGCATCGCCTCTTGCCGCAGCGATCGCGGATCCAGGACGGGTCCCGGCTCGCCGCCGCGCGTCGTCCGGGACGACGGAGGAGAGGCCGGCGTCAAGATAACCCACGCCTCAAACGCAAAACGGCCCGCCGAAGCGGGCCGTTCTTCCCATCGCCCTTATCAGCGCCCCCGCGCTTACTTGTCGACGTTGAACTTGTAGGCCAGCCCGAACAGGCCCATGAACTGGTCCTCGGACTCCGTCACCGGGCTGTCCGCCGCGTCGCCGAGCAGGCGGCTGTAGCGCAGGCTCGCCTGCGCCGACCAGCGCTCGTCGAGATCGGCCTTGATGCCGACCTGGGCATAGACGTCCTTGAACCCTGCCTCGGCATCGAACGCCTGCAGACCGGCCTCGGAGTTCGCCGACTGCGCCTCGCTGACGCCGAAGAAATCCTGCATGTAGCTGTCATCGGCATAGGTGGCGCCGACGCGGCCGGTCAGCGTCACGCGGTCGGTGATCTTGCGCTCGCTTTCGACGCCGAAGCGGATCTCGTAGCCGTCGCTGTCGCCGAGGATCTGGTGATAGGAGACGTCAAACAGCAGCGCGTTCCAGCGATAGCCCACGAAGCCGCCGACCACCACGCCGCCATCGATATCGCCGAGCCCTTCGAGCCGGTCGCCGTCATCCTCGTCGCGGCCGAGATTGTAGCCGGCCAGCGGTCCGGCGACGAAGCCGTCGCGATCGATCACCTTGAAGCGGACATCGTCCAGCCCGCGCGCATCGATGCGGCTGAAGAACCCAGGCGTGCCGGAAAAGCTCGGCAGGATGTAGGGAAAGCCGATAACGTCGTATTCCTTGGAGCCCTCATATTTGGGCTTCACGATCAAGATGCCGCCGACCTTCAGCGATTCGATCGAATAATCGCCCGCCGGATCGCCGCCATCCTTATAAGAACCGCCGAGATCCGCCGCCGCCGCGATATTCGCCGCCCCGAAAATCGGGGCGCAAATCGCCAGCGCTTTCAGTGAGATTTTAGCCGAGCGCATGATTCCCCCGAATTGCTGCGCGGTAGTGCCTTATGTGTTTCATAGCCTGATTAGTCACTTAGGGTAAAGTTTTGTTCCGCCGAACGGGTGCGGAGACGGCCAATCAATTCCCGAGTGATGCTTCGTAAGCACAGGCGATGATTGCATTATGCGAACAGCCTGGATGCGGCGGCCATAGACCCCCCTGCGGCTGGACACTTCGCGCGGCGCGGTGCTAAGTAACGGCATGAAGCGCGGCGCGAAAGCCGCCACATCACATAATTTCCCGGCGATCAGCGAGCACCGCCACCGGCAAGAGCGGTCGCTCGAAAGGGGCATCGATGGATATCGCGCACACGCATGTGCAATCGCTCGGCGAAGCCGAAAGCGTCTGGTTCAAGCTCGGCCTGCTCACCAAGGAAACGCATCCGATGCAGGTGCTGATGCGGCTGAACGACCGCTATGGCGGCTGCGTGCCGATCAACCTGAAGGACGAGCGCATCTTCTTTCTGAGCGATGTGCAGTATTTCGAGCAGGTGATGGTCAAGGGCGCCGACAAATACGCCAAATATTTCGACGGCCTGCGCCCGATCTTCGGCAATTCGATGATCACCATCGACGGCGCGCTCTGGCAAAAGATCCGGATGCCGCAGCAGCCGGCCTTCACGCCAAAAATGTTCACGGAGTATCTGCCGTATCTGCTGTCCTCGGTGAAGGACAAGACCCAGGAATGGGAGCGCTTCGCCCAGACCGGCGAGACGCTGAACTTGCTGGAGGAGACCTGGGGCCTCGCCGCCAGCATGATCTGCAAGGCGCTGTTCAACCGCGAGGTGCCGTTCAACCCGCAGGTGATTTTTCGCGCGGTGAAGACTTATACCGACGTGGGCCATCACAGCTCTATCCGGATGAAGAAGGTCAATGGCGCGGCCGAAGTCTCGCCCGAGGAAGCCGCCGCCGACGCGATCCTGAAATGGCTGTCGGTGCCGAGCGGCGTGCTGGCGGCGCCGGCGCGCAATGCGGAGCGCGGCACGACGCTGCTGTCGATGATGCAGGAAGCGGCGGCCGATCCGGCCCGGCCCGAATTCACCGAGGCGCAGATCATCGACGAGATGAAGCAATATCTCTGGGCCGGCACCGAAACGACGGCGCTGACGCTCGCCTGGGCGTTCTACCTGCTGCATCTGCACCCCGAAGTCGCCGACCGCATCCGCCGCGAGGGCGAGGAGACCTATGGCGACCGCGTGCCGACCTGGGAGGACGTTCACGGCCTCAGCTACACGCGCGCCGTGATCCAGGAGACGATGCGGCTCTACCCACCGATCTGGAGCTTCATCCGCCAGGCCGTTGCCGAGGATGAGATCGGCGGCCATAAGGTGCGGCCCGGCGACAAGATGGTGATGTGCGCCTATATCGTGCACCACCACCCGAAATATTGGGAGAACCCCGACCATTTCGACCCGGACCGCTTCTCGCCGGAGAACGCCACCAAGCGGGCGAAATATTCCTACCTGCCCTTCGGCGCGGGCAAGCGGTCCTGTATCGGTGGGGCGCTATCGCTGGTCGAAAACACGCTGGCGCTGACGCAATTGCTGCGCCGCTTCCGCCCGGAATATGTCGGCGAGACGCCCGCCGGCATCAGCGCGACCGTCACGCTGACGCCGGAGAAGGGGCAATTGCCGTTCCGGATCCGGGCGCTGGCCTAAGCGCCTGCGTCTCAGGCGGCGGCGATCAGGATCAGCGCCAGAGCGGTGGCCGCGATGGCGATCGGCAGCGCCCAGGTGATGTAGCTGAAGGTCTCGTGCTGGACGTGCCGGCCGGCCAGCACCCGCACTACGTTGAAGCGGAACAGGCAGACATTGATGACCAGCGCCGCGGCCAGCGCGACATAGTTGAGTCCGAACAGCAGGGACACGGTGTTGGCGCTCGACGCCAAAATCGTGCGCTCCGAATTGATGGTGAAGTTCAGGGCGATCACCGCGAACAGGCCGCCGATGACGATGTTGGTGAGTTCGAAGGACTTGATCTCGAACTGGCCGTTATTCGAGCGGTTGAGCCAGATCGCCAGCAGCGGGATCAGCAGCGAGGCGAGCAGTGGCACGAACAGGGCCGGAACCGTCTCGATCGCCCGCCGGTCGACCTCCAGCGCCACGCGCAGCCGGGAATAGCTCTCGCCGTACCAGCCGGCGAGCGGGTCGCGGGTCAGGTTGACCGCGCCGACGGTCCAGCCGCCGATCTGGATGTCGGGATCGGCTCGGCTGAACAGCAGGTCGTCCTGCCGGTAGTCGAGCATGACCTTGTCGGCGGTCTCCTCCAGCGAGACCAGTTCGGCCCGCAATTGCTGACGGTCGAAGGGAAATTGCTCGACATTGAGCGGTGAGCCGAAGGTGCCCGCGACCCGGCGCAGCAATTCCAGCCGTCCATCCGGATAGAGCCGGAGGCTGCGGCTTTCCCGGGTCGGTTCGCCGCGCAGATTTGCCAGGCCGACCTTCGGGCTCCAGATCTTGGCCAGCCGCGCCGTCGCCGCCTCGCCGCGCCACTCATGATAGCCGATCGGCGCCTCCTCGGCGGGATAACGCAGGCGTGCATCGAGCCAGGAGAGCCGCAGGTCGACCGTCCCGGCGAAAATCTCCTTGTTCTCGTCGATCGCCTCGACATCGACGAAAGCCAGCGCGGCGCGGACGACCAGCGGCAGGCCGCTATCGACCGGCAACGCGGTCAGCGCGCGCGGCGCCTGCGCGTCTGGATGGGCTTGCGGCGGCGCGGGGCTCTGTGGGGGGCCATTTTCGGCCGGCAGCGGCGCCGGCGCTTCGACCGGGGCGGCCGGGGCGTCCTCGACCGGGCGTTCGGGCAGCGGCCACAGCGTTCCCGCTTCGAGGGGGGCCTGGACGGGCGCGGGCGCTTGCGCCGTGGCGGTCTCGGCCGGGGCCTGTTGCGGGCGGATTTCGGCGGGCGCGCGGGGCGGAACCGGGGGAAAGGCCGGACGGCTGTCGAAGCTCGGCTCGGTCAGGGAGCGCGGCGCCTGGGCAAAGGCGGGCGCTGCCGCCGCCAGCGCGGCCAGCAGCAGGGGAAGGAACCGCCTCATCGCGTCGTCCCATCGATCAGATCGGCGATGCGCCGATGCTCCGCCGCCAGCGCGGCCATCTCGGCGGATAGGAACCGGTCGTCCTCATCCTCCTTTGGCCTCTCGCCTCTCCCGACGCTGGCAAAACGCGCAGAGATCGCCTCGAGCGGCCGCACCAGCCAGCCCCGGATCACGATCAAGATCGTCCCGGCGACCAGCAGAAAGCCGAACAGCGCGAAGAGCCATTGCAGCACGGTCGTGCGCCCCGCCGCGCCGCGTGTCGCCTCGAAGCTGCGGGCGATGACGATGGCGCCGAGCGTCTCGCCCGGGCTGTTGCGCAGCGGCTGTAGCACCACGCCATAGGGGATGCCGCCCGCCTTGCGGACCCAGTCGCGCGGCTCGTCATGGATGCGCAGATCCTCACCGTTGACCAGTTGGCTCATCAGCGTCCAGTTGGTGGACTGGAGCCGCATGGTCTGGCCGACGCGATTTTGTTCGGTGATGACGCCGGGGCGGATGCCGTTCGCGAAACTGCGCAGGGGCACCTCGTCGATGAACAGGGTCAGCTCCAGCCCATAGGCCGCCTTCAGCCGGTCGAGCAGGGCGCCGAAATCCATGCCGAATTCGACGCTGCCGACGTGATTGCTATCCAGGTCGCGGATCGGCGCGACGCCGAAAATGGCGGGCCCGGTGCGCGCGATTTCGATGCCCTTGCGCGCCACGTGCTCGCGGTTGACCGCGACCACCACCGGCCGGTAGCGGCTCAGATCGTCGCTGAACAGGACAGGGTTCTGCAGGCGCAGGAAGGAGGTGGCAGGCGCGAGGTGGAACTGCACCTGGTCGACGCCATATTTGTCGCGCTGTTCGTTGAACATCGCCTGGGTATGGGCGAGCAGCCCCGGCCTGTCCTGCGCGGCGAGGAGCTTACGCACCAGGGGATCGGCCGCCGTCATTTCCGCCCGCGCCAGCGCGTTGGTGGCGGTGCCTTCCAGGTTGAAGGCGATGATCGCCCGCATGAGGTCGATCTGGCTCCGCTCGACGGCCGACGTCATGCTGCCGAACAGCGTGTTGGCGCCGCAAGTCAGCCCCGCGATGACGAGGGCCGCCACCACGATCAGCGCGCGGGGCGCGCTCTTCCGGAATCTCATGAGGGCCTCTGGCGCGCAAGGCAGGGCGGGATCGGGGGCTGGGCTTCAGGAGTCCGCCGCCGAGCATCCGCCGGGGCGGGTTCCATTCGCTCGATCGCGACATCCCGATTGCGCGAGTAGGCCATCGGACCACCCCGTCCTTGTCCACGCTCCTAGAATGCCTTCCATCCAGCGCAGGATTTTGGCGTGCATGTGACGCCGGCTCGCAAGGGATCTGGCCGGGCAGGCGTAAACGGCTGCGATGGCCCCATAAAGGCCGCATTTCGCCAGCGCCGCGCGAGGGGGTTCTGCTCGGCTTAAGCATGCAGGCCGATCCGTCTTGATCGGTCAGACTCACTCGCCCTGTAGCGAACGGTTGAAAATGGCTTTGATTTTCGTGAGTTACGGCGCGACCGCAGCCGACGGATTCGCTGATTTGCTCAGCCGCAGCCACCGGCCGAAATGGCGTTTCGCGCCGGATTGGACCGCTCTCCCGCCGAGTCGGAGCTGTTGCCGTTGTAACCGGATTTTTCGCTCCCCCTGGGAGGGCCGAGGGGGAGTTACGCCGCACATCAGGCCGCCTGACGGTCGTAGTTCGGGCCGGACGGGTCGCGTTTGCGCCTCAGGCCGCCGCCACTGTCGGCCGCCGGATTCTGGCGCGCGATTGAAAGGTCTGCGTCTCGATGAAGTCCATCACATGACCGGCAATGTCGATGCGGGTGGTCTTCTCGATGCCTTCGAGGCCGGGGGAGGAGTTCACCTCCAGCAGCAGCGGCCCTTTCGACGAGCGCAGAAGATCGACGCCTGCGAATTTCAGGCCCATCACGCGGGCCGCCTTCACCACCAGCTTGCGCTCCTCCGAGGTGATCTTCACCTCATGCGCCGAGCCGCCCTTATGCAGGTTGGCCCGGAAATCGTCGGACGGCGCCTGGCGCCGCATGGTGGCGATGACCTTGCCGTCGAGCACGATACAGCGGATGTCCTGGCCGGCGGCGTCGGCGATGAACTGCTGCACGAGGAAATTAGCCTCAGCGTTGCGGAAGGCGTCGATCACCGACTGCGCCGACTTCTTGTTCTCGGCCAGCACCACGCCCTTGCCCTGCGAGCTGCATAGCAGCTTCACCACCAGCGGCGGGCCGCCGACCATGGCGATCAGGTCGTCGGTGTCGTCGGGCGAACTGGCGAAGGCGGTGACCGGCATCGGCAGGCTGCTCATCGCCATGAGCTGATGGCCGAGCAGCTTGTCGCGCGAATTGTTAATGGCGGTTGCCGAGTTCAGGCAATAGGCGCCGGTCATCTCGAACTGGCGCACCACGGCGGTGCCGTAGGCGGTGATCGAGGAGCCGATGCGCGGGATCACGGCGTCGAAATAGGGCAGCACGGTGCCGTCGTAATGGACGGTGCTGGCCAGCGTGTTGATGTTCATGTAGCAGCGCGCGGTGCGCACCTGCTCGATGACATGGTCGCGCGACTCGGCGGCCTCGATGAAGCGCCGGTTGGAATAATTGTCCGGCTCCATGGTGAGCAGCGCGATGCGCAGCGGCCGATGCACCGGCGGCTGGCCGACCTTGCCCTTGTAGACGTCGAAATTGAGCCGGCCCTGCTTATACTCGGACCAGGGCTCGACCACCGCTTCCTGCGGCTCCAGCGCGGTGCGGCCGAGCAGCATCCGGTGCGCCATGGTCTCGCGATTGGAGAGCGAGATTTCGATCGGCCATTCGCGATCGCCGACCTTCACCGGCGTGCGGATGATGTAGCGCATCTCCGACTGGCCGTTCGAGCTGATGACCTGGCGGCGGTCGACGACCTTAGCGGTGCACCAGACCTCGATATCGTCGCGATCCTCGACCGGATGCACGCCGAACCGCACCTTGGGCTGATGCTCGGGGCCGAAGGTCTCGATGGCGAAGGCGTGCAGCGCGGATGTGCGCGCGCCCGTATCGATCTTGGCCCTGATCGCCGGCAGCCCGAGTTGCGGCATGGAAACCCATTCGCGCCAACCCAGAACCAATTTATCCATCGGACGATCCATTCACCAATATCCACAGCCTGGGCGTTGCGACCGATTCGGGAACGACCAATGCCGCGTCCGTCGGTGCTTTTCACGCGACTCAGAACGCGCTGGTTGGACGTTAAGTTCAACGCCGCCGGCTACAAAAGAAAGATTTTAACGCTGTCCACTGCCATCCTTGGATCGCGGTGGATAAGACTGCGAAGCGCGCCCGAGTGCCAGTCTGGAAAGCTGCCTATCCGAACGGGCTCTCGATGAATGCCCTTTATGAACGTAATCTGAAGATGTGACGATTTTGCGATGTAACAAGGTTTTAGCTAGATATTGCGTGAAAAATTGCGGCAACGCCCAAGCCGCCTGCTGCTGCAACCATGGCGATAGCACTTTCTGGCGTTGCATCCTGTGCGTTTCGGCACAGACGCGTGAAGAGACGTATGACGAGGATCGCGCCGCTCGCGCCATAGGGATGGCCATAGGCGAGGGCGCCGCCGAGCGTGTTCACGATTTCGGCAGACAGTTTTAGCACGTCGATGGTAGCCAGCGCCTGGGCGGCGAAGGCTTCGTTCAGCTCGACGGCTCCGACGCCGCCGGCCGCGATGCCGAGCTTGCGGAAGGCGGGCATGGCGGCGAAGCCGAGGATGCGGGGGGCGACGCCCGCCGAGGCGGCGCGGTCGAAGACGAGGCCGGGCGGCGAGCCGAGCCGGCGGTGAAGATCGTCCGAGACGATGACGGTCAGCGCGGCGGCATCGTTGATCTGGCAGGAATTTCCGGCGGTGACGGTGCCCTCGGGGCCGGTGAGCGGCGGCATTCGGGCGAGCAGAGTTTCGGTCAGTGAGGGCCGCGGACCTTCATCGCGGGCGTCCGCGCCGAGGGGGACGATTTCGGCGGCGAGGATGCCGGAGGCTTCGGCCCGGGCGGCGCGGCGGTGGCTCTCCAGGGCGAAGGCGTCCTGGCGCTGGCGGCCGATGCCGAATTCGCGGGCGACGTTTTCGGCGGCTTCGATCATGCCGGGATCGCCGGTTGAGGCGGGCGCGAAGGACGGCTGGGAATAGAATTGCGGCAGGGCCGAATAGAGGTTGGCAGGCTTGGCGATGCGCCAGGGGGCGGTGGAGGCGGATTCGGCGCCGCCCGCGATGACGGCATCGGCCGCGCCGGATTCGATCAGGCGGGCGCCCTGGATAATGGCGTCGAGGCCGGAGGCGCATTGCCGGTCTATGGTCAAAGCGGGGACGGATTCCGGCAATCCTGCGGCGAGAGCGATCAGGCGCGCCGGGTTGCCGCCGCCGCCGACCGCGTTGCCGAGAATGAGTTCGTCGATGGCGCCAGGGGAGAGGCCGGCATCGGCGAGGACCGCTTGCACGACCGGCGCGGCGAGAGCCTCGAGCGGGCGCGCGCGGTGGATACCGCCGAGCTTGCCGATGGCGGTGCGCCGCGCGGCGATGACGATGGCGCGGCGGGGGCTCATTGCAGGGGCCGGAAGGCCGGATCGCCCGACAGCAGCGCGGCGCGGATGTCGGCGACGGCGAGCTTGCCGCTGCGGGTGAGCGGCAGGCGGTCGGCGGCGTAATAGAGGCTCGGGGCGTATTTCGCGCCGAGTTTCATCCGGCAATGCGCCGACAGGCTTTTCCGCGGGAGATGCACGCCTGCAATGAATTCGATGGCGGCGGCGGCGACGGAGCCGCGCGTCGCGTCCGGCATTTCAACGACTGCCGCACGGTGGATTTCCGGCAGTTCCAGCAGCGCCGCCTCGATGGCTTCCGGGCGCAGCTTCAGCGCCTTGGAATTGATGATCCGATTGATGCGTCCGGTGAGATGCAGCGCGCCTTGCTCGTCGAGAAACCCCGTGTCGCCGACGCTGACCGATGGCCCGGCAAGCGGCTCGCCGACATAGCGCGAAAACAGCATCGGGCTGGCGATGAAGATCTGGCCTTCCCTGCCGCGCATCTCGACGCCCACGCCGGGGAAGGGCCAGCCGACGGAGCCGTCATTGGCGGGGCGGCTGGTGGAATGGAAGCTCACGAAGCTGGTTTCCGACGCCCCGTAGAATTCGACGAGGTCAGCGGGCCAGATGCGCTCGCAACGCTGCCGAAGCGCGCCGGGCAGTTTCGCGCCGCCGCAGAAGATGGTTCGCAGATTGGGGGCGGGCAGTTCGGCGTCCGCCATCTCGGCGAGCATGAAAGGGACGGCGTAGAGGTGCGTGGCGCTGGCGATCGCGTCGGCGAGGCGGCTGGTACGGAATTGCGGCCCCGGGACGAGGACGGCGTGCCCACGGCACAACGCGTGAACAGCGCCGTACAGAAACAGCGATTGGTGCAGCGGGCCGGGGATCAGGACGCGGGATCGCGGCGGGAAGGGAAAGACGCTTTCGGCCGCCTCGAAACTGGCGATCCAGGAGGCGTGCGAGCGGGCGAAGAGTTTGGGCTCGCCCGTCGTGCCGGAAGTGAGCCCCCAGTAGAATTCAACGCTGTCCTCGACGGGCGGCAAGGGGCGCGGCGTGCCGATCTCCGGCGCGTCGGCGTCGTTGAGAACGGCGGCAATCGGATAGCGCGCGCGCAGCCGATCCAGCCCGCCGGGCGGCAGATCGGGATCGAGCGGCATGGCCGGTCGCCCGATGGCGGCGCAGGCGAAGAAGGCTTCGAGCAAATGCTCCCCGTCCCGCGCTAGGATCGCCACCGCGCCGGGCCGTTCGAGATGGCCGAGAAGCCGGGAGGCGCGCGCGGCGACATTGGCCCGGAACTCGGCAAAGGACGTCGCCCGCCCTCGCGCGATTACCGCAGGTGCGTCGCCCGCCGAGGCGGCGGCACTCTCCAACAGCGTGAAGAGCGTTGTGCCGCTCATGGCTGCTCCGCGGGGCTGGCGCCCGGCGCGATGACCGGGTAGCCGCGCTTGACGAACATCGTCACCCAGGCCGCGATCAGCGATTTCACCACGCCGCCCGGCGCGAACACCGCCGTGGCGATCGTCGCGTCGATCAGCGACAGGCCGCCGACATAAGCGAAGACCGGAATGCCGAAGGCATGAATAACGACGATGCCGCCAAACAGGTGGATGGCGAGCGATTTCCAAAAATTCAGGCCGGCCCAAAAACGCTCGGTCAAAAGCCCGATGGCCAGCGCGGTGAAGGGAAAGCCGATCAGGAACCCGGCGCTCGGCCCGACGAAGACGCCGAGGCCGCCGCGCCCGCCCGCCAGCAGCGGCAATCCGGCGGCGACCAGCAGCAGAAACAGAACTTGCGACAGCGCCCCGCGCCGCGCGCCTATGATCGATCCGGCCAGCATGGGGCCGAGGCTCTGTGCGGTGATCGGGACCGGGATGAAGGCGAGGTCGATGCGCGGGACGAGGCCGAGCAGCGCCGTGACGGCCGCGAAAAGCGCAATGAACGCAACGTCTTGGATACGCATGGAGACCGGCTCTGCCTATTTCCGGTTGTCGAAGCCTCTGGCAGCGATAGCGTCTCCCAGCGCGTCTGTCATGCGGAGAATTTTGACCATCAGCGGCCCGATGCCGAAGAGGCTGGGACCGCGCGCGCGGCGGGCCAGCCGCGCCTGCTGGATTTCCTGCAGGTCCTGGAGCAGCGTCGGGATGAAGCGGATGGCGAGGCCGACGGCCAGGGCGAGCTTCGGCGGGCTGAGGCCGAGCGCCGCGAGGGGACGGGCGGCGCGGGTCAGCACGTCGAGCATGTCGGAGAGGCGGGTGGTCAGGGTGACGAGGGAGGTGAGGAGGACGAGGGAGAGGATGCGGAGAGCGGTCGAGGCCGCTTCGGCGGGGCCGGCGAGGGCGAGTTGCAGGGCGGAGAGTGCGGCGGTGACGAGGAGGACGGGCTTGAGGGCACGGGCGATAGCGCGGAGGGGAAGGCGGGCGACGGGGTAGAGCGAGGCGACGGCGAGGAGGATGCCGGCGAGGAGCCACAGGGGCTTGACCAGCACGATGGCGAAGCTGCCGGCGATAGAGACAAGGATCTTGCTGCCCGCGCCGAGCCGGTGGATGGGCGACCCGCGGTGGATGTAGAGCGCGAGCATCAGCCTCCGCCCAATTTCTTCGAAATCCCCGCGCAGGCGGGGATCCAGTAGGCCGCAGCGCAAATGGTTAGGCAGAAGTCTGATCCGGGTTTGTGATTACTGGATCCCCGCCTGCGCGGGGATTTCGAATGGGGGTGTGGTGGGGTGCCCATTGCTTTCGGCCCTAGCGCCCGCCCTCGGCGGCGCTGGCCAGGCGGCGCAGCGACAGGGTCGCCTTCAGGCCGGGCTCGTTGTCGGACAGGGTCAGCGTACCGCCATGCAGGCGCGCGACCGCCGCCGCCAAGCTCAGGCCCAGGCCGCTCCCCGGCAGCGACCGGCTCGCCTCCAGCCGGACGAAGCGGCGGAACACCCGCTCCCGGTCTTCCGGCGGGACCCCGGGGCCACGATCGCCGATCACAATATCAGCACGCTCCGGCTGCCGGTCCAGGCTGACCGAAATCGTTTTCGCATTGGCGCCCGGGCTGCCATCGCCCGGCGTGCCGTACTTAATCGCATTGTCCAGAATGTTGGCCACCGCCTGCGCGATCAACTCGCGCTTGCCCTCGACGATGGTCTCTGCCGCAGGCGTCAAATCCAGCACCATGCCGCGCTCCTCGGCCAGCGGCTCGTACAACTCGCAGACATCGGTGACGACGGCGGCGAGGTCGAAGCGCTCGAGATTGGGATGCGCCGCCCCCGATTCCAGCCGCGCGATGCTCAGCAGGGCGTCGAAGGTCTTGATCAGCTCGTCGGCGTCCTCGATGGTCGCCTGCAGCGCGTCGCGATAGGTCTGCGGATCGGCGGGCTCGCGCAAGGCGGTCTCGACCCGGTTGCGCAACCGGCTGAGCGGCGTCTTCAGATCGTGCGCGATATTGTCGGAGACTTCCTTGAAGCCGGCGATCAATTCCTCGATGCGCTTCAGCATCTCGTTGAGGCTGACGGCCAGCCGGTCGAACTCGTCGTCGCTGCCGCTGACGGGGACGCGGCGGGAGAGGTCCCCGGCCATGATGTTGCGGGTGGTCTCGGTCATGCTCTCCACCCGCCGCAGCAGGCTGCGCCCGACCAAGAGCCCGCCGCCCAGGCCGACGATGGCCATGCCGGCGAGCGTCCAGAGAAACACCGAGCGGACCAGTTCGCCAAATTGCCTGCGGTCCTCGATGTCGCGTCCGACCACCAGCCGGTAGCCATTGGCGAGGCGAAAGATCACCGCGAAAGCATAGCGTTCCTCGACGCGGTTATCCAAGGCGCGGCGGTAGATGAAGGCGACGCGGCCGGTCGAATTCCACAGCTCCTCGCTCACGGCCTTCAGATTGCCGCCGAGATGCCGGCCCTCGGCGTCGGCGAGCAGATAGAGGCTGTTGCCGGGGGTTTCGCTGCGGTCGACCACCGCGCGCTTCAGCGTCTCGATGCCGCCTTGCCTATATTGCTGGTCGAGGCTGCCGATCTCAGCCTGGATAGCGCTCTCGATCTGGGCGCCGAGAAGGGCGTTGGTCTGCCAGTAAATATAGAAGACAGCGCCGGCGGCGGCCGCGGCGAACAAGCCGAAATAGATCAGCGAGTAGCGGAACGCCGTGGTCCGCAATAATTTAATCAGCCCCGTCACGGATCATATATCCGGCCCCCCTCACGGTGTGCAGCAAGGGCCTTTCATAGTTCTTGTCGATCTTGGCGCGCAGGCGGGAGATATGCACGTCGATGACATTGGTCTGCGGATCGAAATGATAGTCCCAGACATGCTCCAGCAGCATCGTCCGGGTGACGACCTGTCCGGCATTCTTCATCAGATATTCGAGCAGCCGGTATTCGCGCGGCTGCAGCAAAATGGCTTCGCCGCCGCGCATCACCTTATGGGCGAGCCGGTCGAGCACGAGGTCGCCGACGACATATTTGGGGCTGGCCTCCTCCGGCGACGAGCGCCGGGCGAGTGCCTCGATGCGGGCGAGCAGCTCGGAGAAAGCGTAGGGTTTGGTCAGATAATCATCACCGCCGGCGCGCAGACCTGCGACCCGGTCATCAACGGCGCCAAGCGCGCTGAGGATAAGGACGGGTGTGCGGTTGCCGTCGCGGCGCAGGGTTTCGACGATGGAGAGGCCGTCGCGGCGCGGCAGCATGCGGTCGAGCACCAGCACGTCGAACTGGTCGGTCTGGGCGCGTTCGAGCCCGGTTTCGCCGTCGGTCGCGAGTTCGGACGTATGACCGCTCTCGCGGAGCGCGTTCGCGAGATAGGAGGCGGCCTTGACGTCGTCTTCAACCACAAGAACGCGCATTGCGCGTCTCCACGAATTATCCGGTGCGGGGAAAAATTCCGCGCGATCGCGTCGCAGTCTAATCAGGCTTTGGTTGGATAACCAATAAGAGCTTGCGTTTCTGGGCATGCATAAGCGGCGGCGTGACCCGGATTGTCAGGAGCCACGCCGCCGCCACCACGTCGTCGAACTAATTCTTAGGCGCGTTCAGCGACAGAGCAATGAAGCGCGACTGGTTGTCCGAGCGGACCTGCATCAGCACGGCCTTGCGCCCCTTGGTCCGCGCATCGCGGATGCCTTCGGTGACGTCGGCCGGCTTGGTCACCGCCTTGCCGCCAACCTCTAGGATCACGTCGCCGGCCTTGAGGCCCTTGTCGGCCGCTTCCGAGGTCGGATCGACTTCGGTAACGGCGACGCCGTCTTCGCCGGCGCCTTCGACTTCAGCGGCGGGCGAAATGGTCAGCCCGAGTTCCTTCATCGGCGCGCCGCGGTCCTGATTGGGGCCGCTGCGCTCTTCGCCGAGCGAAGCGAGCTTGTCCGAGCTCGGGAAGGTGCCCAGCTTGATCGTCAGCGGGGTGTCCTTGCCGTCGCGGACGACGATCAGATTGGCCTGCGAGTTCGGCTGCAGCTCGGCGACCTTGCGGGCGAGATCGCGCGAATTGTTGACCGCTTCGCCATTGACGCGGGTGACGACGTCGCGAACCTTCAACTCGGTCTTGGCGGAGGGGCCGTCATCCATGATCTTGGTGATCAGCGCGCCCTTGGCTTCCTTCATGCCGAGGCTTTCGGCGATGTCGTCGCTGACGTCCTGGATGGTGACGCCCAGCCAGCCGCGGCTGACCTTGCCGGAGCTCTTGAGCTGATCGACCACCGACTGCGCGAGCTTCGCCGGAATGGCGAAGGCGATGCCGACATTGCCGCCGGACGGGCTGTAGATCGCGGTGTTGACGCCGATGACCTTGCCGCTCAGGTCGACCGAGGGGCCGCCGGAATTGCCGCGGTTCACGGCCGCGTCGATCTGCAGGAAGTCATAAGGTCCAGCGCCGATGCTGCGCCCACCCGCCGAGACGATGCCGGCCGTGACCGTGCCGCCGAGGCCGAACGGATTGCCGACCGCCAGCACCCAGTCGCCGACGCGCGGCTCGACCGTCGCGAACTCGAGGTAGTTGGTGAACTTCTTATCGCCTTGAATCTTGAGTAGAGCGATATCGGTACGCTGGTCGGTGCCGACCACGGTGGCGGTGTATTTCTCGTCGCTCTCGAAGGTCAGCGAGATTTCAGAGGCCTTGTCTACCACATGATGGTTGGTGACGACGTAGCCATCGGCCGAGATCAGGAAGCCGGAGCCCTGCGCCCGCTCGGGACGGCGCTGCTGCTGCTGATCGTTCGGCATGTTCCGCTTGAACTGGTCGAAGAAATCATGGAACGGGTGCTCGGGCGGAAGATCCGGGAAGTTGAAGCCGCGCCCACCGCCGCCGCCGCCACCGGGGCCGCCGCTCGGTCCTTCGGCGACCGTGCCCTTGGTGAAGATGCTGACCACCGCCGGGCGCACTTTCTGCGCCACATCGGCGAAGCTGACCGGAGCGCGGTTCGCCGCGTCCTGGGCGAAAGCGGGCTGCGTTTGCAAAATGCCCGTTCCTGTCGTACCGAGAAAGGCGAGGCTCAGCGCGCCTGCGCAACCGACCGCGACCAGCGCACGGGCGCGGGTGGTCTTGGCGAGCCGGCTGTCCGGTCTCACCTGATCATTTTTCTGGGGGATGGACATCCCGTCACCTTTCAATTGTTGCATCTAGAGACGTGGTGACGGAGAATATAGACGCCGTGGCGTTACCTGGAACTTTCCGGCAGGTTACAACTTGTTAATGTCGGTTTTGGCACTTGAGAACTAGACAGATTTCATGGCCGGGGGGACCTGAGCGCGAATGCAAGCGTTTCAGGGGTGGGGCATGCGCGTAATCGTCCTCCTATGTCAGATCGTTGCCTGCGCAGCCACGATGAACGCCGCCCTCGCCGGGCCGCTAGTGCCCTCCCGCGAGGCCTCGCGGGATGAAGCGGCGCTGGTGCCGGTGGCGATCTTCGGCACCGATGACCGGCGCGACCTGCCCGATTCGATGAGCCCGCTCGAGGGCAAGATCGGCATGCTCTATGAGCAGTCGACGCAAACGCTGTGCACGGCCTTTTGCGTCGATCGGGACGTCATCGCCACGGCGGCGCATTGCCTGTTTCAGCCCAAGAACGGCCGGCTGCCCGATCTCAGCGAGGTCACCTTCCGGCTGAGCTACGGCAATATGCAGCTCAATGCCGGCATCTATGCGCGGCGCACGGCCTTCACCAAGCATTACATCGCCGTCGGCACGACCGCGTTCAACAACGAACCGCCGCTTTCGGCGCCGCGCGACTGGGCCGTGGTGAAGCTGGAGCGCCCGATCTGCCGCTTCGGGGCCTTGCGAGTCGAGACCAGGCCCGTCCCGGAGCTGATGAAAAGATCCGAAGAAGGCAAGATTTTCCAGATCGCCTATCACTGGGATTACAAGCATTGGCAGCTTGCTTATTCCATGCCCTGCCGCATTCAACGTGATTACGAGCAAATTCGCTGGAAATTCATCAAGCAGCACTTCATCGACCACGAGCAATTGCTGCTGCATAATTGCGATACGGGCGGCGCATCCTCCGGCTCGCCGATCCTGATGGAGGCGGGTCCGCCCAATGCGCCGGTCGCCGTGGCGATCAATGTCGGGACCTATACGCGAACCCGAATTCTGCTGAAGAAGGGCGAAGTCGTGAAGCGGCTGGCGCCGGACATCATCGCCAACACGGCGGTCAACGGCACCGCCTTCGCGCATGTCATCCCTGAACTCGCCGGCGCGGACATGATCGTCAGCCATGAGGACATGGTGCGCCTGCAAAGCGAGCTGACCATCCGCGGGCTCTATACCGGCACGCTCGACGGCCAGCTTGGACGCGCGACGCGTTCGGCGATCATCGCCTTCGAAAGCTCGGTCGGCCAGATGCCGACGGGCCTGCCGACGGTGGCGCTGCTTCACCGCTTCGGCGAGGACCGTATCAAGTCGGCCCACACCTACAGCAACGGCACCGGCGTTGTGTCTCCGGCTCAGCCGGACCCCACGCCGCCGCCGCAAGTCACGCCGCCGACACCGACGCAGGCGCAAGCCCCCCGCCGCCCGGCGCTGGACCTGAGGCCGTTCAATCCGTTTAGCCGATAGGTAAAAAAGACCCCTGGCGTTGCCAGGCGTCTGGCTGGTCGCCAATCAACGCAGCGAAACCGGCTCCGCCGGGCCAGGGGCAAATCCCAGCCGCGTCTTCCCTGAAGGCGTGAGGCCGGCGATTTCCAGGATCAGCTTGCGGCGGACGGCGAGCTCGAAACTCTCGCGGTCCTTGGCGGTGACGACGAAGGCGCCGGGGCCGCCAATGATCTGCTCCTCGAAGGCGCGCTCGAGGTCATAGCCGACCGGGCGGCCGCCGCAATCGGGCTCGCGGCACAGGATCGGCAGGCCGTTGATGACGATGCCGGCGGCAACCGCCGTATCGCGCGCCTCGCGGATCGAGATGCCGTCCCAGCTATTGGCGCTGTCGCCGGACAGGTCCATCACCAGCCGGGCGCCGCGAAAGCTGTTACCCTGAATGAGTTCGCGGCCCCTGGCCAGTGCGCTGCCGATGGCGTTGTAGCCGAAGGCCCGTTTCGGCGCGGCGGCGAGGGCGGCAGCGAACGCCTTGGCGCTCTCCGGACCGTCGATCAGCATCCAGGGCACGACGACGTCCTGATGGCGCGCATCGCCCCATTCCACATAGGTCACTGCGATGCGCTGCAGCGGACCCTGCCGGATGGCCCGGAGCACGTCGGGGTGGTTGAGCGCTTCGGCATGGCCCTGGCGTTGGAAGGCGGTTTCGGCGCTATCGATGGAGCCGGAACTGTCGGCGAGGAAGACCAGCTCGATATCCACATCCTCGGCCCCTGCGGGCGTCGCGGCGGCGGCCATGGCGGACAGGCAGAGCGACAGCAGAACGCGCAAGAGCATCCCCCAAAATCCGGTTGATCATGTCGTTGCTTCCGCGACGATAGCACATTATGCGTGAGTGACCATGCAACTCGGGTGCCAGCCCGCCCGCCGCTCACGACAGGCGGCTCACCGCAGCCGTGCATCCCTTGCTTTGCTGGGCGGCAAATGGCCGCCGCGTCCAATCGGCGCGGTTTTTGCCTCCTCGCTGGGCAGCGCAAGGCTGCCATGGCACAAATGATGGGCTTCGCCTATCTGCTGTCTTGCGGCCCTGGACCTTTCGCGTTAGTCACGAGCGACAATCCAGCGCAACCAACTCGAAGGAGCGATTCATGGCGCGCAAAAAAATTGCGCTCATCGGCGCGGGCATGATCGGCGGCACATTGGCGCATCTGATCGGCCTCAAGGAGCTCGGCGATGTCGTGATGTTCGACATCCTCGAGGGCATGCCGCAGGGAAAGTCGCTGGACATCGCCCAATCCTCGCCCGTCGACGGCTTCGACGCCAATCTGCGCGGCACCAACGACTATATGGACATCCAGGGCGCCGACGTCGTCATCGTCACCGCTGGCGTGCCGCGCAAGCCCGGCATGAGCCGCGACGACCTTCTGGAAATTAACCTCAAGGTCATGGAGCAGGTCGGCGCAGGCATCAAGAAATACGCCCCCGACGCTTTCGTGATCTGCATCACCAACCCGCTCGACGCCATGGTTTGGGCGCTGCACCGGATTTCCGGCCTGCCGCGCAACATGGTGGTCGGCATGGCGGGCGTGCTCGACAGCTCCCGCTTCCGCTATTTCCTGGCGCAGGAATTCGACGTTTCGGTCGAGGACGTCACGGCCTTCGTGCTGGGCGGCCATGGCGACACCATGGTGCCGCTGCCGCGCTATTCGACCGTCGCCGGCATCCCGCTGACCGACCTCGTCAAGATGCGCTGGATCACCCAGGAGCGGCTGAACGAAATCCTGCAGCGCACCCGCGACGGCGGCGCCGAGATCGTCGGCCTCTTGAAGAGCGGCTCGGCCTTCTACGCGCCGGCTGCCTCGGCCATCGCCATGGCGGAATCCTACCTCAAGGATAAGAAGCGGGTGCTGCCCGCCGCCGCCTATCTGAACGGCGAATACGGTGTGAAGGGGCTCTATATCGGCGTGCCTGTCGTCATCGGCGCCAAGGGCGTCGAGCGCGTCGTCGAGATCGAGCTGAACTCGTCGGAACGCTCCGAATTCACCCGCTCGGTCGGCGCGGTGCAGTCGCTGGTCGAGGCCTGCATGCGGATCGCGCCGGGCCTGTCCACGCTGGGATCCTAACAATGACTTAGGAGGCGCGGGAGCCAAACTCCCGCGCCTCTTGACCATAGAGACGACGCCATATCGAACAGCAAGGCTGGAGAGCGCGCAGATGAACATCCATGAATATCAGGCCAAGGCGATTTTGCGCGATTATCGCGTGCCGGTATCGCGCGGCGGCGTCGCCTTCACGCCGGATGAGGCGATGCGCGTCGCGGAATCGCTGCCCGGCCCGGTCTGGGTGGTGAAGGCGCAGATCCATGCCGGCGGACGCGGCAAGGGCAAGTTCAAGGAAGCCGCCGCCGGCGAGAAGGGCGGCGTGCGTCTGGCCAAGTCGATCGAGGAGGTCGGCAAATTCGCCGCCGAAATGCTCGGCAACACGCTGGTGACCTTGCAGACCGGCCCCGAAGGCAAGAAGGTCAAGCGGCTCTATATCGAAGACGGCTCGGCCATCAAGCGCGAACTTTATCTGTCGGCGCTGATCGACCGCTCCTCCTCCCGCCTCGCCATCATCTCCTCGACCGAAGGCGGCATGAACATCGAGGACGTCGCGCATGACACGCCCGAGCGCATCCACACGCTGACCATCGACCCGGCCTCCGGCTATTCGTCTTTCCATGGCCGCAAGATCGCCTTCGGCCTCGGCCTCAGCGGCGACCAGGTCAAGCAATGCGTGGCGCTGATCGGCAATCTCGTCCGCATGTGCACCGAGAAGGACGTCGCGCTGCTGGAGATCAACCCGCTGATCGTCACCGAAAGCGGCGACCTGCTCTGCCTCGACGCTAAGGTGAACTTCGACAGCAACGCCCTCTTCCGCCATCCCGACATCGTCGCCCTGCGCGATCTGGACGAGGAAGACCCGGCCGAAGTCGAAGCCTCCAAATTCGACCTCTCCTACGTCAAGCTCGACGGCACCATCGGCTGCCTGGTGAACGGCGCCGGCCTCGCCATGGCGACCATGGACATCATCAAGCTCTATGGCGAGGAGCCGGCCAACTTCCTCGACGTCGGCGGCGGCGCCTCGAAGGAGAAGGTGACCGAGGCGTTCAAGATCATCCTGTCCGATCCGAACGTGAAGGGCATCCTGGTCAACATTTTCGGCGGCATCATGCGCTGCGACATCATCGCGGAAGGCGTGATCGCGGCGGCCCGCGAGATGAATCTGGCCGTGCCGCTGGTCGTCCGGCTCGAGGGCACCAATGTCGAACTCGGCAAGCAGATCCTGCGCGACTCCGGTCTGGCGGTCATTCCGGCCGACAATCTGGCTGACGCGGCGGACAAGATCGTCAAAGAGGTACGTAGAATCGCGGCTTGACCGGCTACACAGCCACACATAAACTGTGTGGCATGAAAAACATCACTTTGAGCGTGGACGAGCGTGTGCTGGCGTCTGTGCGGCGCTACGCCTCCGAGCGGAATACGACGGTGAACGGCCTCGTGCGGGACTATCTGACCCGGCTCTCCGACCAGGAGGACCGGGCGGCCAAGGCCCGCAGCCGTCTGAAGGAACTGGCCGAGGAGGCCACGCTGGACCTTGGAGAATGGAAGTGGAACCGGGAGGAGCTCTATGATCGTGGAATGCTTCCTCGACACGAACATCCTTCTGTACGCGGCTTCGCGGAACCCGATGGACGCAAGAAAGAAGACGATAGCAAGTGAGCTGATCCAGGAGACCTTCTTCGGACTCTCGGCTCAGGTCGTGCAGGAATTCTACACCGTCGCCACGCGCAAGGCGGACTTCAAGATGCCCGGCGAAAAGGCGATGGAATGGCTGGAGAATTTTCAGGAGTTCCCCTGTCATCCGATCGATATGGGCCTCGTCAAGAATGCCGCCGTCATGGCCTCGCGCTACGGCCTGTCCTATTGGGACGGCGCGATCCTGGCAGCGGCGAGCGCGCTGGGCGCGCCGGTGGTCTATAGCGAGGATCTCAATCACGGCCAGACCTATGGCGACGTCAAGGTCTGCAATCCCTTCAAGGATGTGCCGAAATCCGGCTTTCACGAGGACGCCGCCGCCGCGCCGGGGGCCGGGTCCGATCAGCGAAACACGAGTTTTTGAAAGGCTTTCTTGAATGGCGGTTCTCGTCGATAAAGACACCAAGGTGATCTGCCAGGGCATCACCGGCTCCCAAGGCACCTTCCACACCGAGCAGGCCATCGCCTACGGCACCAAGATGGTCGGCGGCGTCACCCCCGGCAAAGGCGGCTCGACCCATCTCGGCCTGCCGATCTTCGACACCGTCGAGGAGGCCATCGCCAAGACCGGCGCCAACGCCACCGTCATCTACGTGCCGCCGGCCTTCGCCGCCGACGCCATCCTGGAAGCCATCGACGCCGAGATCCCGCTCGCGGTCTGCATCACCGAGGGCATCCCGGTGTTCGACATGGTCCGCGTCAAGCGGGCGCTGGAAGGTTCGCGCACGCGGCTGGTCGGGCCGAACTGCCCCGGCGTCATCACCCCGAACGAATGCAAGATCGGCATCATGCCGGGCCACATCCATAAGCGCGGCTCGGTCGGCATCGTCTCCCGCTCCGGCACGCTGACCTATGAAGCCGTCCACCAGACCACGGCGGCAGGCCTTGGCCAGTCGAGCTGCGTCGGCATCGGCGGCGATCCGGTCAAGGGCACCGAATTCATCGACGTGATGGAGCTGTTCCTGGCCGACCCCGAGACGCAGTCGATCATCATGATCGGCGAAATCGGCGGCTCGGCTGAGGAGGAGACAGCCGAATTTTTAGCGAAGTCGAAGGTAAAGAAGCCGATGGTCGGCTTCATCGCCGGCGTCACGGCGCCTCCCGGCCGCCGCATGGGTCATGCTGGTGCGATTATTGCAGGGGGCAAAGGCGACGCCGGCAGCAAAATCGAGGCGATGCGCTCTGCCGGCATCAGAGTCGCCGATTCTCCCGCCAGCCTCGGCACGACGCTGGTGGAGGTTTTGCGCGGCTGATGCTAATTGCTTAGTCGCAATTCGATGCGAGTCTTCCCATATGGTCCGCTGTAGGCGGGCCATATTCTTTCGTAACGGAGATCAGCGCCTCGATCCTTGGGGTGGTTAAATCATGAGCAAGCAAGGCCAGAACGACTTTTTCGAGCAGACCTCCTTCCTTCAAGGCGTCAACGCCGCCTATATCGAGGATCTCTATTCCAGGTTTCAGGACAATCCCGGCTCGGTGACCTCCGACTGGCGCGCCTTTTTCGGCGGGCTGAAGGAGCGCAAGGAGACGGTGATCGCGGATGCGCAAGGCCCCTCCTGGAAGCGCCCCGACTGGCCGCCGGCCGCCAATGGCGAACTGGTCACCGCATTGGCGGGCGACTGGGCCGACGCCGCCGAGCGCCGCATCGAGCAGAAGATCGCCGAGCAGGCGCAGGTCAAGGGCGTCGAGCTGACGCCGGCCGAGACCATGAAGGCGGTACGCGATTCGATCCGCGCCCTCATGCTGATCCGCTCCTACCGCGTGCGCGGGCACCTCGCCGCCGATCTCGATCCTCTCCGCCTCACCGAGCGCAAGCCGCATCCCGAGTTGCAGCCCGAAACTTACGGCTTCGGCCCCGAGGACATGGACCGGCTGGTCTATATCGACAAGGTGCTCGGCCTCGAAATGGCGACCATCCGCCAGATCGTCGAAATCCTGCGCCGCACCTATTGCGGCAAGATCGGCGTCGAGTTCATGCACATTTCGGTGCCGCAGCAGAAAGCCTGGATTCAGGAGCGGATCGAAGGCCACGACAAGGACGTCGTCTTCACCGACCTCGGCAAGAAGGCCATCCTCGCCAAGCTGATCGAAGCCGAGACGTTCGAAAAGTTCCTCGACAAGAAATACACCGGCACCAAGCGTTTCGGCCTCGACGGCGCCGAAGCCATGGTCCCCGCGCTGGAGCAGATCATCAAGCGCGGGGGCCAGCTCGGCGTGCGTGAGATCGTGCTCGGCATGGCCCATCGCGGCCGCCTCAACGTGCTCGCCAACGTGCTGAGCAAGCCCTACCGCGCCATCTTCCATGAGTTCAAGGGCGGCTCGGCCAATCCGGACGATGTCGAGGGCTCGGGCGACGTGAAGTACCATCTGGGCGCCTCCTCCGACCGCGATTTCGACGGCAACAACGTGCATCTGTCGCTGACCGCCAACCCGTCGCATCTGGAGATCGTCGATCCGGTGGTGCTCGGCAAGGTGCGCGCCAAGCAGGACCAGGCCGGCGACAAGGACCGCACCACGGTGCTGCCGCTGCTGATCCATGGCGATGCGGCCTTCGCCGGCCAGGGCGTGGTCGCCGAATGTTTCGGCCTCTCTGGACTGAAAGGCCACCGCACCGGCGGCTCGATCCATTTCATCGTCAACAACCAGATCGGCTTCACCACCGCGCCGCGCTTTGCCCGCTCCTCGCCCTACCCGTCGGACGTCGCCCGCATGATCGAGGCGCCGATTTTCCACGTCAATGGCGACGACCCGGAAGCCGTGGTGCATGTCGCCAAGATCGCCACCGAGTTCCGGCAGCAGTTCCACAAGCCCGTCGTCATCGACATGTTCTGCTACCGCCGCTTCGGCCATAATGAGGGCGACGAGCCGGCCTTCACCCAGCCGCTGATGTATAAGCGCATCCGCGAGCACGGCTCGGTGACGGATCTCTACGGCCAGCGCCTCACCGACGAGAACCTGATCGCCAAGGGCGAGGTCGACGAGCTGCGCGAGAGCGTCAGCAAGCATCTCGAAAGCGAGTTCGAGCTCGGCGACAATTACCGCCCGAACAAGGCGGACTGGCTGGACGGCCGCTGGTCGGGTCTTGCCCGCGCCGAGGAAGGCCCGCGCAAGGGCGAAACCGGCATGCCGCTGGAAACTTTGCGTAAGGTCGGCGAAAAGCTCACGACCATCCCGAAGGAGTTCAACGCCCACCGCACCATCGAGCGGCTGTTCGTCAACCGCCGCAAGATGATCGAGGACGGCGTGGGCATCGACTGGGCGATGGCGGAATCGCTGGCGCTTGGAACCTTGGTGAACGAGGGCTTTCCCGTCCGCCTTTCCGGCCAGGATGTCGAGCGCGGCACCTTCTCACAGCGCCACGCCGTGCTGGTCGACCAGGTGACCGAGAAGAAATACACCCCGATCAACCACATCGCCAAGGGACAGGCCAAGATCGAGATCATCAACTCGATGCTGTCCGAAGAGGCGGTGCTCGGCTTCGAATATGGCTTCAGCCTTGCCGAGCCGATGGCCTTGGTGCTCTGGGAAGCCCAGTTCGGCGACTTCGCCAACGGCGCCCAGGTCGTCATCGACCAGTTCCTGTCCTCGGGCGAGCGCAAGTGGCTGCGCATGTCGGGCCTCGTGATGCTGCTGCCGCATGGCTACGAAGGCCAGGGGCCGGAGCATTCGTCGGCCCGGCTGGAGCGCTTCCTGCAGCTTTCGGCGGAGGACAATTGGCAGGTGGCCAACGTCACTACCCCGGCCAATTACTTCCACATCCTGCGCCGGCAGATGCACCGCAAGTTCCGCAAGCCCTTGATCCTGATGACGCCGAAATCGCTTTTGCGCCACAAGCGCGTCACCTCGGAGATCGCCGATTTCGGGCCGGAGACCAGCTTCCACCGTGTGCTCTGGGACGGCGCCGAAGTCGGCCTCAGCGAGAACGTCAAGCTGGTGCCGGACAATGAGATCAAGCGCGTCGTGATGTGCTCGGGCAAGGTCTATTACGACCTGTTCGAGGAGCGCGAGGCCCGCAAGATCGACAATGTCTATCTGATGCGGATCGAGCAGCTCTATCCGTTCCCGGCCCGCGCGCTGATCCAGGAACTCGGGCGCTTCCCGCAGGCCGAGATGATCTGGTGCCAGGAAGAGCCGAAGAACATGGGTTCCTGGAACTTCATCGAAGCCAACATCGAATGGGTGCTCGACCATTTGGGCGCCCAACACCGCCGGCCGCGCTATGTCGGCCGGGCCGCCTCCGCCGCCACGGCGACCGGGCTGATGCGCAAGCATCTGGCCGAACTCCGGTCCTTCGTCGACGAGGCACTGACAGTCTAGAAAAGAGGGAGCAGGCCGCGACCCTACGCGCCGCGCCGCCTTGCCAAAGAAGGGGTTTTACAGGCTATGACGACCGAAATACGCGTGCCCACATTGGGCGAATCCGTCACCGAGGCGATCGTCGGCAAATGGTACAAGAAGCCGGGCGATGCCGTGAAGGCGGACGAGCCGCTGGTCGAACTTGAGACCGACAAGGTCACGCTGGAGGTCAACGCGCCGGCTGCGGGCGTGATCTCCGAGATCGTCGTCAAGGAAGGCGAAACCGTCGCGGTCGGCGCCGTGCTCGGCTCGATCGGCGAAGGGTCCGGCGCGGCGGCAGCGAAGCCCGCTGCGGCTCCGGCTCCGGAAAAAGTCTCGCAAGCCGCGCCGAACGGCCGCCAGCAGCCCGCCGCCGAGCAGGGCTCGCCCGCCCCGGCGGTGAAGTCCGCGCCCACGGCCGCCGTCGCCGCCGAGACGCTGTCGCCGGCCGTGCTGAAGGCGGTCTCCGAAAACAGCCTCGATCCGGCTTCCATCCCCGGCACCGGCAAGGACGGCCGCATCCTGAAGGGCGACGTGCTCGCCGTGCTGGATCGCGGCGCGCAGGCCCCCGCCCCGGCGCCGGTCCCCGCCCCCGCAATGGCCCGATCCGTCCGCCCCGCCGATCAGGCGCGGGAGGAGCGCGTGCGCATGACCAAGCTGCGCCAGACCATCGCGCGCCGGCTGAAGGAATCGCAGAACAATGCCGCCATGCTCACCACCTTCAACGAGGTGGACATGAGCGGCATCATGAAGGCGCGCGCGCAGTACAAGGACCTGTTCGAGAAGAAGCACGGCGTCAAGCTCGGCTTCATGGGCTTCTTCGTCAAAGCCTGCATCCACGCCCTGCATGAAGTCCCGGCGGTCAATGCCGAGATCGACGGCGAGGACATCGTCTATAAGAATTTCTACAATATCGGCATTGCGGTCGGCACGGATCGCGGCCTCGTGGTGCCGGTGCTGCGCGACGCGGACCAGCAGAACATCGCCCAGGTCGAGAAATCGATCGCCGATTTCGGCCGCCGCGCCCGCGACGGCAAGCTTGCCATCGAGGACATGCAGGGCGGCACCTTCACCATCACCAATGGCGGCATCTACGGCTCGCTGATGTCGACGCCGATCCTCAACTCGCCGCAGTCCGGCATTCTTGGGATGCACAAGATCCAGGACCGCCCGGTGGTGATCGACGGCAAGGTCGAGGTGCGGCCGATGATGTATCTGGCGCTGACCTACGACCACCGCATCGTCGACGGCCGCGAGGCCGTGACCTTCCTCGTCCGCGTCAAGGAGAGCCTGGAAGACCCGCAGCGCCTGGTGCTGGACCTCTGATAACCCGGCGGCCGCGGCCGCCGGTGAATTCTGCGCATTCCACCCCACATCATCTTCGATAACAGACGGCGGCGTGGCCTTGAGCGGCCCGCCCGCTGCAAACGACCTTAAAAGAGGCAGCTATGGCAGACGCATACGACCTGATCGTCATCGGCACGGGGCCGGGGGGCTATGTCTGCGCCATCCGCGCGGCGCAGCTCGGCATGAAGGTGGCGGTGGTGGAGAAACGGGCGACGCATGGCGGCACCTGCCTGAATGTCGGCTGCATTCCGTCCAAGGCCATGCTGCACGCTTCCGAGTTTTACGAGGAAGCGGCGAATGGCGGCCTCGGCCATATGGGCATCAAGGTGAAGCCCGACCTCGATCTGCCGGGAATGCTCGCCTACAAGGCCGAGGGCGTCGACGGCAACGTCAAGGGCATCGATTTCCTGTTCAAGAAGAACAAGATCGACAGCCATCGCGGTACCGCCCGCATCACCGCGCCGAACAAGGTCGAAGTGACCGGCGACAATGGCGCCGGCGCCAAGCTGCTCGAGGCCAAGGCCATCGTGGTCGCCACCGGCTCGGACGTGGCGCGCCTGCCGGGCATCGAGATCGACGAGAAGCGCGTCGTCTCCTCGACCGGCGCGCTCGACCTGAACGCCGTGCCGAAGAAGCTTTTGGTGATCGGCGGCGGCATCATCGGGCTGGAACTCGGCTCGGTCTGGCGGCGTCTCGGCGCTGAGGTGCTGGTCGTTGAATTCTTGGACCGCATCATCCCCGGCATGGACGGCGAGGTGGCGAAGCAATTCCAGCGCCTGCTCGGCAAGCAGGGCATCGAATTCAAGCTCGGCCATAAGGTGACGTCGGTCACGCCGAACGGCGCCGGGGTGAAGGCGACTATCGAGCCCGCGCAGGGCGGCGAGAAGGAGACCTTCGAAGCCGACGTGGTGCTGGTCGCCGTCGGCCGCGTGCCTTACACGGACGGCCTCGGCCTCGAAGACCTCGGCGTCAAGCTCGACAACCGCCGCCGCATCGTCGTCGATCCGCACTACCAGACCAATGTTCCCGGCATCTACGCCATCGGCGACGTGATCGCCGGACCGATGCTGGCGCATAAGGCCGAGGATGAGGGCGTCGCGGTGGCCGAAATCCTGGCCGGACAGGCTGGCCATGTGAATTACGACGTCATCCCGAACGTCATCTACACCTATCCGGAGGTCGCCTCCGTCGGCAAGACCGAGGAGGAGCTGAAGGAAGCGGGCGTTACCTACAATAGCGGCAAATTCCCGTTCACGGCGAATGCGCGCGCCAAGGTGAACCGGCAGACCGAAGGCTTCGTAAAAATCCTCGCCGACGCCAAGACCGACCGCGTGCTCGGCGTCCACATCGTCGGCCCGGATGCGGGCAACATGATCGCGGAAGCGGCGGTGCTGATGGAATTCGGCGGCTCGGCCGAGGATCTGGCCCGCACCTGCCACGCCCACCCGACGCTGACCGAGGCCATCAAGGAAGCCGCTCTGGCGGTCGGCAAGCGCGCCATCCACATGTAGGTCCGCGCAGCCGAAGCCGCTCGCGCCGTCAAACCTCCCCGGCTGCTTCCGGCCGGGGAGAAACGCCGCGCCGGGCGGCGGCGGGACGTCCCATTGGGATGTTCACCGTTTTGCCGGCCCGCAACTTATGCGGCCGGCCGCCGACCTGCAGCACCATCGGCTTGCCCGCTTCGAGCGACGCTTCGATCTCTTGGGCCGCCTGCCCGATGCGGATCCTGAGGCTCCGTCCGCGCCACTGAAAACCGAAGCCGAGGCTGGTCCAACCGGGCGGCAGTCGAGGATCGAGGCCGGGGCCGTCTTCCGTCAGCGCCAAGCCCGCGAAGCCGAGCACGGCCGTCATCCAGATGCCGCCCAGGGCCGCGATATGCACCCCGCCATCCGCTTCGACATGCATGTCGCCGAGGTCGATGGCCGCCGATTGTCGGAAATAGCGCAGGGCGAGGTCCGACAAGCCCAGCCGCGCCGCGACATAGCCGTGCATGGCCCGGCTGAGCGAGCTGCCGTGACTGCAGCGTGGCTCGTAATACTGGAAGTTCTTTAGCCCCGTGTCGCCGGGGAAAGCGTCCGGCAGCAGCCCCAGCAGCGCCACCACGTCGGCCTGCTTGATGACCTGGGACGCGCTCGTCCGCTCCCGCCCGAGCACCACGTCCATGGGCACTGTGCGGCCGGCATAGCTTGCAAGATCGATCTCTTCGAGTTGGTTATAGCCAGCGAACTGCTCGTAAAGGCCGGTTTCGGGGTCGAATCCCGTCGCCATCGTCTCGGCCGCGCGCGCCCATTCGGCGAGTTCGTCATCGCCGAGCCCGAGATCGGCCGAGAGGGCCGCCCACCGCGCCGGCCAGCGCTCGCGGAGCAGCGCCGCGACGTCGAGCGCGCGCAAGATATTCCAGCGGGCCAGCACATTGGTGAACGCGTTGTCGTCGATATGTTCGTGATATTCGTCCGGCCCGATGACGCCGCGTATATGGCTTCGGCCGTCGGCCTCCAAGGTGGCGCGGCTCAACCAGAACCGGGCCGTCTCGAACAGGATTTCGGCGCCGGCTTCGAGCAGGAACCCGTCATCCCCGCTGGCCTGCCAATATTGCCAGACGGCGTAGGCCACATCGGCGCTGATATGCTGCTCCTCCCTGCCGCTCAGGATGGGAATGATCTGTCCATCGGACCCGACCGCGTGATCCGGCGTCGTCTCCTCGCCCGTGTCGGCCGATTCCCAGGCATAGAGCGCGCCGCGCCAGCCCATGCGGGCGGCCTTGGCGCGCGCGCCGTCCAGCGTCCGGTAGCGGTAGATCAGCAGCGATCGGGCCGCCTCCGGCCATGTCAGACTGTAGAAGGGCAGCAGATAGATTTCGGTGTCCCAGAAGGCATGGCCGCGATAGTCCTCGCCGGTCAGCGCGCGGGCACCGATGGAGACGCGCTCGTCGGCTGGATTGGCGGCGCTGTTCAGGTGATAAAGCGCGAAGCGCAGGGCCTGCTGCGCGGCGGGATCGCCCTCGACCTCGACATCGCTGAGCCGCCAGCGGCTCGCCCAGGCGGCTTCATGCCGGGCGACCAGGCCGAGCGCCCCGAGCCGCCGCGCCCCGGCGAGCTTGGCCGTGGCCTCCTTGCCCGGATCCCCGGTTAGCGTGTCGGCCCGGACCACGGCGACGAGGCGTTCGAAACATCCCACCTGCCCGGAGCTGCAGCTCCACTTCCATGTGCTCTTGAGTTCGCCGCGCGCGATCGGTTCCAGCTCGCGCCCGTCGATCAGCAGGCGCGATGCCGTGGCGATGGCAAGCCGCTTGCCGGAATTATGCGTGCGCCACAGGCCGAGCTCATGTTCGAGCCGTTCGACGACCAGCCCGCGATCGACCCCTTCGAACGAGGCTTCGAGCGTCGTTTCCATGCCGCCGTCCTTGACCTCGAACTGGATGAGCTGCAGCCCGATCGCGCGCTCGTCGAGCGATACGAGGCGCATCGTGCGCATGTGAAAGGCGGCGTCGGCATCATCCTGGCCCGCCGCTTTCAGCCGGTGCCACTCGCTCAGCAGCGCGCCGCGTTTCATGTCGAGCGTCGTGCAATGCGATGACACATGGCCGGGGTGATGCACCATGGGGCCGCCCGGCAGCAGGATTTTGAGCCGGAGCCAATCGGCCGCCGGCACCAGCGTCGGCACCGCCGATTCCGCTGACGCCGTATCGAACAGGCCGGCGACATAGGTGCTCGGCGGGACCGCCCAGCAGGCGCCCCTCGTCACCGACCGCGCGCCCCGGATGCCCAGGAAGCCGTTGCTGATGGCAAACCGCGACTCGACGCTGGTCTGCCGCAGCGGGTCATAGCCATGGGTGCACAGAACCCAGGCGGGATCTGCGGTGGGAATCAGCACTTGCGCCATGGTGTCTTGCTTTTTCATGCGGTTCGCGGGCTAAGCCGCCCTTCTGCCCACGCATCCAGGGCGACATCGTCCAGGCTCGTCACCACGAGGTTCGCCCCCGCTGCCCAGAGGCCGGCGGCGTCGTCCAGCCGGGCGACGCCCAATCCAGCCATGCCGCCCGCGCGGGCCGCCTCGATGCCGGCGGGGGCGTCCTCGATCACGACGCAGCGCGCCGGCTCGATGCCCAGCTCGGTTGCGGCCACCAGAAAAATCTCGGGGTCCGGCTTGCCATGGGCGACATCGCGGCCGCAGGCATCGGCGGTGAACATATCGAGAAGGCTCAGACCGTCGCCCATCGGAATGGCGCGCATCATCGCACTCGCATTCTTGGACGAGGACGCCACCGCCATGGGCCAACCGAGCGCCCGAACCGCCCGGACGAAGCGCAGCGCATCGGGAAATGCGGTGACGCCTCCAGCTTGGACGAGTTCCAGCAGCCGCCTCTGTTTTTTCTCCGCATAGGCGGGCGCACGCCCCTCGGCATCTGGTACGCCCAATGCCTCGAGCGCGGCCACCGCCCCGGCGAGGCGCGGTTTCCCCGCCACGGTTGCCTGGTACATCGCCGTGGTGAAGCGCTCCGGGTCGGCGAAGCCTTGCAGCGATTCCCTCCAGGCCTGCTGGTGAGGCGATTCGAGCAGCACGCCGTCGACGTCGAAAATTGCGGCGGTCAGCATGGGTTCTGGCTCCTGGGGTTCGCCTGCTCGATGATGCTCGCCACGGACCGGTAATCATCGCTCCGCGATGTGTAAAAGACGTATCTGGCCGCCGCCTTCCGGATCATCAACCCGCCCAGCGCGGAAGGGGTTCGCACCTTGGGCCGGCCATCGCGTTGATTTGATCGGAAACGATCCCCGTCGGCCGGGGTTGCGCCTGCACCGCCCCGCAAGGCAGACTGCGTTAACCATCCCGGGCGGTTTTGCGCCGGCTGCGGGAGGCCTTGAGGGCCAAAGGCGGTTATCGGGATGTCCGATTGGGCCCGGCGACGCGGCATGAGCAATTTCCGGGCCTGCTTGCGGCGATCGCCCGGCGGCTATGGTGACGGGCATTTCGCGTTGCGCCACCGCCCGCCAAGCACGCTCGCGACCGAGCAGAAGGAGCCGGGATGATCGACACACCCAACCCGAAACACGAGGATCAGGACCGCCGGACAATCGAGCGCCAGCTTATCGAAACCGCGAGGAGGCTGCTCGGCGAGGGAAAGGGCCTGCTCGCGATGGATGAGAGCAATCCGACCTGCAACAAGCGATTCGCGGCCTTGGGCATTCCCCAGACCGAGGCGGCGAGGCGCGCCTACCGGGAGCTGATCGTTACCACGCCCGGTCTCGGCGACAGCATCAGCGGCGCCATCCTCTATGACGAGACCATTCGCCAGCAGGCAAGAGACGGCACGCCCTTCATCGAGATTCTGACTGCGGCCGGCGTCGTTCCCGGCATCAAGGTCGATGCCGGCGCCGTGGATCTGGCGCTCCATCCGGGCGAGAAGATCACCGAAGGGCTCGACGGGTTGCGGCAACGCCTGCGGGACTATGCTGTGATGGGCGCCCGCTTTGCCAAATGGCGCGCGGTGATTTCACCCGCCGATGGCCTCCCGACCGAGGGCTGCATCGAGGCCAACGCCGATGCGCTGGCGCGCTACGCCGCGCTGTGCCAGGAAACGGGACTGGTGCCCATGGTCGAGCCGGAGGTGCTGATGGATGGCGATCACAGCCTGGAGCGATGCCGGAAAGTCACCCGCGAGACATTGCTGAGCGTCTTCGCTCATCTGCGTTCGCAGCGCGTCATGCTGGAGGGGATGATCCTGAAGCCCAACATGGTGCTGCCGGGATTGGACGCCCCGGTGCAGGAGACTGTGGAGCAAGTGGCCGCCGCCACCGTGGACAGCTTTCTCGAAGCGGTTCCGGCGGCCGTTCAGGGGATAGCGTTCCTGTCGGGCGGGCAATCCGCCGAACTCGCCTCCGCCCGGCTCAACGCCATGACCCTCCTGGCCAGGTCGCGAGCGCCGCGCGTGCCCTGGCCGCTGACCTTTTCCTTCTCGCGCGCCATTCAGCAGCCGGCGCTGGAGATCTGGCGGGGCGAGGAGGCCAATGTGGAGGCGGCGCAGGACGCCCTCGCCCATCGCGCACGCTGCAATCGGGCCGCGCGCCAGGGCGTATACGATGCCGGGATGGAGCGGAGATGAGCACCTCTTCCGAGACGCAACCGCGCCTATATCTCGTCCGGCATGGCGAGACCGAATGGTCGCTGACCGGCCAGCATACCAGCCGCACGGACCTGCCCCTGACCGCCAAAGGCGAGGAGGAATCGCGCGCGCTCGCGCCGTGGCTCGGCTTCGTCGCCTTCGAGCGCGTCTTCACCAGCCCGATGCAGCGTGCGAAGCGCACCTGCGAACTGGCCGGATTGGGGGCGCGGGCGGAAGTCGAGCCCGATCTGGCGGAATGGGATTACGGCGATTACGAGGGCAAGCGCACCGTGGACATCCGCCAGCAGCACCCGGATTGGGACGTCTTCCGCGACGGCTGCCCGCATGGCGAAACGCCCGAGCAGATTTCCGCCCGCGCCGACCGGCTGATCGCGCGACTCGGCAGCATGACCGGAAACATCGCGCTATTCTCCCACGGGCAATTCGGACCGGCCCTGGCCGCCCGATGGATCGGACTGCCGGTGGCCGAGGGGCAGCATCTCTCGCTGGGCACCGCGTCCCTCAATATTTTGGGCCATCATCGTTCACGCCCCGAGCTGCGCGTGATCGCACTCTGGAATGCCAGCCCGGCTTCGTTGGCGGGCGGCGCTTAGACGGGCCGTTTAGGTCGGAAGCAAAACGCCGCACCTCGCGGCAACCCGCCCCCCCTCCCATGGGTGAAGGCAGCGCAACGGCAAACCTAGTCGCGCGGTACTCCGTGCTCGACAGCCGCTCGGCGTCACGTCGGTAAAACGTTGACAAATTGTGAATGTATTATATGGTCGTGAAGGGCTTGTGACGCCGCTTCCAACGCAGCCCGAAGCCATCGCAGCGGCAAGGGGATGTTTCCATGTGGCAGTTCTGGATCGATCGCGGCGGCACCTTTACCGACATCGTGGCCAAGCGTCCCGACGGCACGCTGGTGACGCGCAAACTGCTCTCCGAAAACCCCGAGCGCTACCAGGACGCCGCCGTGCAGGGCATCCGCGAGCTGCTCGGCCTCGCGGCGGGCCAGCCGATCCCGCCCGACGCCATCGGCGCCATCAAGATGGGCACCACCGTCGCCACCAACGCGCTGCTCGAGCGCAAGGGCGAGCGCACGCTGCTGCTCATCACGCAAGGCTTCAAGGATCTGCCCCGCATCGGCTACCAGAACCGGCCGCGCCTGTTCGACCTCGATATCCGGCTGCCGGAAATGCTGTTCTCCGAGGTCGAGGAATGCGCCGAGCGGGTCGATGCGCAGGGCAAGCTGCTGATCCCGCTCGATATCGACGCCGCCGCATCGGCGCTGGAGCGCCATTACGAGGCTGGCATCCGCTCCGTCGCCATCGCCTTCGCGCATGGCTACCGCTATCCCGAGCACGAGCAGCGTGTCGCCGAGGCCGCGCGGGTGATCGGCTATACGCAGATTTCGGTCAGCCATGAGGTCAGCCCGCTGATCAAACTGGTCTCGCGCACCGACACCGCCGTCGTCGACGCCTATCTCTCGCCGATCCTGAAACATTATGTCGGGCAGGTGACGTCCGAACTCGGGGCGAAGCGCGGCACCGGCGCCAAGCTGATGTTCATGCAGTCGAATGGCGGCCTGACCGACGCCTCGCTGTTTCAGGGCAAGGACGCGATTTTGTCCGGCCCGGCGGGCGGCGTCGTCGGCATGGCGCGGACAGCCCAGCAAGCCGGCTTCCATAAGGTCATCGGCTTCGACATGGGCGGTACTTCGACCGACGTAACGCATTTCCAGGGCGAATATGAACGCTCCTTCGAGACCGAGGTGGCGGGCGTCCGGCTGCGCGCGCCGATGATGAACATCCATACGGTGGCGGCGGGCGGCGGCTCGATCCTGGCTTTTGAGAGCGGGCGGTTCCGCGTCGGGCCGGAGTCGGCGGGCGCCAATCCGGGGCCGGCCTGCTACCGGCGCGGCGGTCCGCTCACCGTGACCGATTGCAACGTGCTGCTCGGCAAGCTGAACCCGGCTTATTTCCCGCGCGTCTTCGGTCCCGATGGCGACGAGCCGCTGGACGTTGCCGCCGTCCGGGAGAAATTCGAGGCGCTGGCGCAGGATGTCGCCGAGGCGACCGGCCAGCCGCTGATGAGTCCCGAAAGCGTCGCCGATGGTTTTCTGCGCATCGCCATCCTCAACATGGCCAATGCCATCAAAAAAATCTCCGTGCAGCGCGGCTATGACGTCTCCGGCTACGCCCTCAACTGCTTTGGCGGCGCGGGCGGCCAGCACGCCTGCCTCGTCGCCGACGCGCTCGGCATGGAGACGATTTTCCTGCATCCTTTCGCCGGCGTGCTGTCGGCCTATGGCATGGGCCTTGCCGATTTCGCCGCCATGCGCGAGCAGCAGATCGACCGGCCGCTTTCGGATGAGGGCGTCGCGGCGGTGGCCGGCATCGTCGATGCGCTGTACGAGGCGGCCAAGGCGGAAATTGCTGGGCAGGGCATCGACGCCAACCGCATCGCGCGCCGGGCCATGGCGCATATCCGCTATGACGGCAGCCAGCAGGCGCTCCTGGTCAAGCTCAGCGACGTGCCCTCGATGAAAGCCGCCTTCGAAGCGCAGCACAAGACGCGCTTCGGCTTCGTGCCGGAGGATCGCGAGTTGCTGATCGAGGCGGTCTCGGTCGAGGCCGTCGGGCGGCCGGACGAGCCGACCGCGCCGGAGGATTTCGCCGCCGCCGCCCATGCCCAGCCGATGCTCGGCCGCGCCACCATGCGGGTCGGCGGTGAATGGCGCAGCGTCCCGGTGCATGACCGCGACGGGCTGACCGCCGGCTCGGTTATTCGCGGCCCGGCGATCATCGTCGAGCGGACCGGGACCAATATCGTCGAGGATGGCTGGGAGGCCGCGACCCGCGAAGGCGGCGCGCTGGTGCTCACCCGCTACGTGCCGCGCCCGAAGACCGAAGCCATCGGCACCTCGGCCGATCCGGTCATGCTGGAGGTGTTCAATAACCTCTTCATGTCGGTCGCCGAGCAGATGGGCGTGACGCTGCAGAACACCTCCTACTCCGTCAACATCAAGGAGCGGCTGGATTTCTCCTGCGCCATCTTCGACGGCGACGGCAATCTGGTCGCCAACGCGCCGCATGTGCCGGTGCATCTGGGCTCCATGGGCGAAAGCGTGCGCACCGTCATCCGCGAGAATGCGGGCAACGTGCATCCCGGCGACGTCTTCATGCTGAACGCGCCCTTCAACGGCGGCACGCATCTGCCCGACGTGACCGTCATCACCCCCGTCTTCGACGCGGCTGGCGAGACCATCCTGTTCTACACCGGCTCGCGCGGCCACCACGCCGATATCGGCGGCAAGACGCCCGGCTCCTCGCCGCCCGACAGCACCCATATCGAGGAGGAAGGCGTCGTCATCGACAATTTCCTGATCGTCGAGAAGGGCCGCTTCCGCGAGGCCGAAACGCGGGCGCTGCTCGGTTCGGGCCGCTATCCCTGCCGCAACCCGGACCACAACATCGCCGACCTCGTCGCCCAAATCGCGGCGAACGAAACCGGCTCGCGAGAGATCGGCAAGATCATCGCCCAGTTCGGCGTCGAGACGGTCAATGCCTATATGCGGCACGTGCAGGACAATGCCGAGGAGTCCGTGCGGCAGGTCATCGACAGGCTGTCGGACGGCGAGGCGGAATACGAGCTGGATCACGGCGCGACGATCCGGGTGGCGATCCGTGTCGACCGGGCCGAGCGCTCGGCGACCATCGATTTCACCGGCACCTCGGCGCAGCATTCGGGCAATTACAACGCCCCGCTCGCCGTCTGCCACGCGGCGATCCTCTATGTCTTCCGCACGCTGGTCGGCGCGGACATCCCGCTCAACGAGGGCTGCATGAAGCCGCTCAAAGTGATCGCGCCGCGCGGCAGCATGATTAACCCGGTCTATCCGGCGGCCGTCATCGCGGGCAATACGGAGGTGTCGCAGAGCATCGGCGAGGCGCTGTACAAGGCGCTCGGCGTGGTGGCGGCCTCGCAAGGAACGATGAACAATTTCGTCTGGGGCAACGAGACTTACCAGAATTACGAGACCATCTGCGGCGGCACCGGCGCCGGGCCGGATTTCGATGGCGCTTCCGCCGTGCATTGCCACATGACCAATACCCGAATGACCGACCCGGAGGTGCTGGAGCAGCGTTTTCCGGTGATCGTGGAAGAGTTCTCGATCCGCAAAGGCTCGGGCGGCGCGGGCCGGCATCGCGGCGGCGACGGCGTGGTGCGGCGGGTACGGTTCCTGGCGCCGATGACGGCGACTGTGCTCGCGCTCAACCGGCGGACGCGGCCGCAGGGTGTCGCGGGAGGCGGGGCGGGTTTATCCGGCCGCAATGCGGTGCGTCGCGCCAACGGGGCCACCGAAGAGCTGAAAGGCAACGATCAGCGCCAGATGCAGCCCGGCGACATCTTCATCCTCGAGACCCCCGGGGGTGGCGGCTACGGCGCGGTTTGACCTCGAAGCGCCGCTCTGAATGCCGTCGCCGGTCGACCCAAGGCTCCCCCTTTGTCGTCCCGGCCCCCGGTGAACCGGACATGCACCGCATGTCCGGTTTCTTTTGCGCGGCAACGCGGCAGCAAGGCTCCGGCTCTGACGGTCGCGTCGACGGAGCCGCTACTCCACGCTCAGCGCCTTGTACTTGTCCAGCAGCCTCACCGGCTTCTTCAGCGCGTCGCGGCGGAACGGATCGCCGAGTTCTTGCGTCACCATCAGCTCCAGCACCGTCGGCCGGTTCGACGCCACCGCCGCCTTCAGAGCGTCGCCGATCATGTCCGGATGATCGACCGTCACCCCGTCCGCGCCCATCGCCCTGGCGATTCCGGCAAAGCTCGGATTCTCCAAATTGGTGCCCACGAAGCGGTCGGCATAAAAATCGATCTGGTTCTTCTTCTCCGCGCCCCATTGCTGGTTGTTGAACACCACCGCGACAACGGGAATGTTCTCGCGCACGCAGGTCAGCGTTTCGCCGAAACTCATGCCCCAGGCGCCGTCGCCGACATAGGCAATGGCCGGGCGGTCCGGCCGCGCGACCTTGGCGCCGATGGCGGTCGGGAAGGCATAGCCGCAATTGCCAAAACTCATCGCGGCGAAGAAGCTGCTCGGCGCCTCGAAGCGCAGATAGCTGTTGGAGACCGAGCAGATATTGCCGATGTCGGTCGTCACCATGGCGCCATCCGGCATCGCTTTCTCGAGCTCGCGCAATGCCCTGCGCGGTCCGATCGGCGAGCCGGATGACTGGCCCCATTCGTTGAGCTCGGCTTCCCAGGCGTCCTTCTGCGCCTTGATCTCGGCAAGGCGCCGGTCCCGCGTCGCATGGGCGCGGACGGTGCGGTTGCTCGCCTGCAGCAATTCGAGCAGCGACACCGCCGCCAGCCGCGCATCGCCGCAAATGCCGACATCGGTCTTTTTCACCAGCCCGATCTTGCGCGGGTTGATGTCGACCTGGATCAGCCGGGCGGCTTTCGGCCAATAGTCGATGCCGTGCTGCGGCAGCGTGCCGAACGGCCCGAGACGGGTGCCGAGCGCGATCACCACATCGGCCTGGGCGAGCAGCTTCATCGCCGCTTTCGAGCCCTGGTAGCCGATCGGCCCGGTCCAGAGCGGGTGGCTTTTGGGAAAGCTGTCATTGTGCAGATAGGTGTTCACCACGGGCGCCTGCAGGTGCTCGGCGAGGCGGCGGACCTCCTCCACGCCATCGGCCATGACGATGCCGCCGCCGGAAAGGATCACCGGGAATTCGGCCTCGGCGATCAGGTCGGCGGCGGCGGCGAGGCTGGCGGCGGAGCCGGGGCCACGATCGGCCTCGATGGGCCGGGGGATGATGGTGTCGATATTGCCGTAGAACAGGTCGCGCGGGATGTTGAACTGCGTGGGCCCGCGCTCGATCATCGCGTAGTCGAAGCAACGGCTAAGCAGTTCGGGAATGCGGGGCTGGTTGCCGCAATGGACCTGATATTTCGTGATTTTCTCGAAGAACGGCAATTGCTCCGCCTCCTGGAAGCCGCCGAGCCCTTGGGTGTTCGAGCCGGTCTCCGGGGTGATGCAGACGACCGGCGAATGCGCCCAATAGGCCGCCGCGATGGCGGTGACGAAATTGGTGACGCCCGGCCCGTTCTGCGCGATGCAGACGCCGTGCGTTCCCGAGGCGCGCGAAAACCCGTCCGCCATATGCCCGGCGCCCTGCTCATGCGCCACCGGGACGAAGCGGATGCCGGCTGCGGGGAACAGGTCGAGCGCATCCATGAAGGCCGAGCCGACGATGCCGAAAACATGGGTGACGCCCTGCGCCACCAGCGTTTCGACGAAGGCTTCCGAGGCCGACATGGCCATCTGCCGGGATTGCGTCTCCAAGAGCGGCCGGGGTGCGGCGCGGTCGGTCACGGTCATGTCTGGCTCCTTGGGTTGGGCGTTGGACGGGGGCGTTTTCGCTTCTGCCCGTTGCGCCCATGCTAGCCGATTGCCGGCAAGGCGGGGCGATTTCCGCGCGGAAAATCGTCCAGCCTCAGCGCGTCGCCAGCGATTTGAGGCGGGAGCGCGCCTCGGCGCTGCCGAGCTGTTCGGCCTTCTGGTACCAGAGCTGCGCCCGTCCGGCGTCTGCTTCGAGGCCCATCACCGCCATCTGGCTCAGCACCTCGGGATCATAGGTCTCGCCCGTCGCCATGGCGGCGACCGGGCTGCCCTGCGAGGCCAGATATTCGAAGATCAGCCGCGCGCCGGAGACGTCGCCATTCTGAAACTTGTCGCGCGCCCGGCTGAGCAGCATCTGCTCGTTTGGGCTGCGCTTGGCGGCGGCGCTGGGCAGCGGGTCGGCGGTGGTGGCAGAGGTCTGCTGCGCCCGGAATTCGCCGACGGTGACGGTGAAGCTGGCGACGCGGGGGGCGCTGCCGGCCTTGCCGCCCGATTGCTTGATGCGGATGGTGAAGGTGCCGGCGAAGTTCTCCGGCGCCGTCAACGTGAGCTGGTCGACGATCTTGGAGTTCACGGCCCAGAAATCGCCGAGGAAACCGCCGAGATTGAGCATCACCCCATCGGGGATGCCGGTGAAGATGAACAATTGTCCGGGGCTCTTTTCGCTGACGCCCTCGACATGGATCTTTAGCGGGATCGGACGCCCCGGAAGCCCCGAGACGTCGCTGACGCTGAAGCCGGCCGGCGTGGCCTGCACCTTGTGCAGGATGCCGGGCGGCATGACCGGCGGCATCCGGTCCACGGGCGCGGCGAAAGCCAGGCCGGCATTCGCCAGAAATATCGAGACAATCAGGGCGCGGGGCCAAAATGCGGCCTTCTCCCGTCGAGGGCTATGCACAAGGGCTCTTTCTCTGCGAGAGGGGGCGAAAATCAATGGCTTGCGGGCGGAAGGCGGCCGCCCCTGACCGATGCTCTCCGGGAAGAGGAAGGATCAGGGGCCGCTGCCTTGCGCTATGAAAACGAATGGACATTTTTCGATTTTGAGCGAGGGCGGGACAAGCCGACTCGCCTTGCCGTCAATGCTTCAGCGCTGCGATGTCTTCTGCGAATTCCACCATTGGACGAATTGCGAGAACAGGGCCTCGCGCCGCTCCGGGGAACTGTTCTCGATCGGCCCCTTGGTCTTCAGGAAGCGGTCGAAGGCGACGCGCATCTCGCTTGTCGCGCTCTTCTCGGCCAGCGCCCATTTGTCGAGCCATTCCTGCGCCGGGCGGAAGCGTTTCCAGCCGGGGACGTTGGCGGCCAGATTGATCTCTTTCCACTTGGGATGGCGGCCGGGGCCGTTGAACTTATCGATATTGGTGAACAGCTCGTTGACGAAGGTGGCGACGCGCCGGTAGCGTTCGGTCTCGGGCGGCCAGTTATAGACGACGAGCAGCATGGCGCCTGCGATGGTCGGCACCGGCTTGTCGGCGGGAATCAGCTCGGGATAGTGCTCGTTCTTGAGCAGAGCCGGCGAATAGAGCTGGATCAGCTTGGCGAAATCGTCCGGCGACAGCGTCTCGGCGTCGAGCGGCAGGAAATGCAGGCCGTCGGCGGCCTTGAAGCCGGTGAAGGCGTTGTGCGGCGCGCCGGCGAAACGAATGGCGGCGGCGATCTCGCCGGTCTTCAGCTTGGCATTGGCCTCCGACTGGTCGAGATAGACGGGCTCGATATTGATCTTCAGCAGGCCGAAGATTTTCTCGCAGACGATCTGAGTCGAGCTGCCCTTCTTGAAACAATTGACCTTCTTGCCTTCCAGATCGCGCAGGCTGTTAAATTCGTTGCGCGCGAGGAGCTGCAATTCCGAATTGGCGAGCTTGGCGATGTAGTGCAGCCGGTTCTCGACATTGGCGAAAACCGCCGGGTCCTTCTTCTTGGCGATGTCGAGGTCGCTCTGCTCGAGGATGCCCATGTCGACACCCTTCAGCAGCAGCGTGTCGAGCGCGTTGGCGCCGCCGCCCCGGCCCAGGATCGGCAGCACGCGCAGGCCGCCGGGCGTGCCCTGCTGGTCGAGCACATTCTGCATGTCCTCGGCGAAGATGGTGTAGGGGCTCGCGGTGCCGGAGGCCATGATCGTGACGACGTTCTCATTCACCTCGCGCTTGCGGTCCTCATAGGCCGAGGGCGCTGGCTGCTGCTGGGCGAAGGCCTGCTGCTGCAAGGACAAGGAGGTAGTCGCCGTGAGCGCAAAGACGGCGCCACGCAATACTCTATTCAGCCAATTCATGGGGAGTTCCTCGCTCGAAACCTTAAAGGATTAGTTTAATTTGTTCGAAATGAGGCAGAATTCGTGCGGTGAAAGCAGGTTAAATTGCGTTATTTCTAGCAATGCGCCGCACGCGCGCAGGCTAACAGATTGCTCCGGCGCGGATTTTTCGAAGTATTTCTGTATGAATTCAATATATTCGCGGAAAAGGGCGCGAAATTGGCGGGAGTACCATTCGTAAAACTACGAATACGGGATATTCTGGATAGACAATGCTTAACGGCAAGATGTCGAGAGGCGCGACCGCAGCAGTGCCGGGATCTGCGATGGCGTGTCCGCGACGGAGACGCCGGACGCCTCCAGCGTGGCGCGCTTTCCGGCGTAGCTGCCCGCATGGCCGGTGACGATGGCGCCGGCGTGCCCCATCTTCTTGCCCGGCGGCGAGACCCGTCCGGCGATGAAGGCGACGACCGGCTTACTCATGCGCGCGGCATAGTCCGCCGCCGCTTCCTCCATGCCGCCGCCGATCTCACCGACCAGCACCACGGCCTCGGTGGCCGAGTCGGCGTCGAGTTCGGCGAGCGCTTCGCGCGTGGTGGTGCCGATCATCGGGTCGCCGCCGATGCCGATGAAAGCGGATTGGCCGAGCCCCGCTCGGGTGAGGTTGAGGCAGATCAGCGTGCCCAGGCTCCCGCTGCGGGACAGGACGCCGATGCGGCCCGGCTGGAAGATGTTGGGGTTATGCCCCGGCATGATGCCGACGAAGCCCGCACCGGGCGTCACGATGCCGGCGGTGTTCGGGCCGACGATGCGCGTGGCCGAAGCCGCCGCCGCTTCGCGGATGGCGAGCACGTCCTGCGCCGGGATGTGCTCGGTCAGGATGACGAGGCCGGCGGCCCGCGCCGCGATGGCGTCGAGCGCGGCATCGCGCGCCCCGGCAGGCGGTACGAACATGACGGCGATGTCGAACGGCGCCCGCGCCATCGCCTCCTGCGCCGAGGCGAAGACGGGCAGGCCGAGATGCGTCTCGCCCGCGCGCTTCGGATTGACCCCGCCGACGATGACCGTGCCGCACTCGGCCATCTTGCCGGTCCAGAAGCTGCCCTGCTTGCCGGTGATGCCCTGCACGAGCACGCGCTGGCCCTTGCGGTAGATCATCGCGCGGCCTCGATGGCGGCTTGGATGGCGTCCTCCATCAGGTCGTAAGGTTCGAGGCCGAGCCGGTCGCGGACGATGCGCACAGCCTCGTCCTCGCCGGTGCCGTGGATCGAGAAGAAGACCGGGATGTCCGGCTTGAGCTTTTGCCAGGCGGCGGTGACGCCGTCGGCCATCACGTCGGTGCGGGCGAAGGCGCCGCAGAAATTGACGACGAGGCTTTTGATCCGCGGATGCGCCAGCACGAGGCCGAGGGCGATCTCCGCCTTGGTGTAAGCCTCGCCGCCGATTTCGAGGAAATTGGCCGGGCGTCCGCCGAGATGGGCGATCACGTCCATGGTGGTCATGGTCAGCCCGGCGCCGTTGGCGAGCAGGCCGATATCGCCGTCGAGCTCGATGAATTTCAGCCCGGCGGCCTGTCCGCGCCGTTCGAGGGCGGTGAGATTTTCCGGCGCGGCGAGGGCGGCGAGCTGCGGCTGGCGCTCGGCGGAGGCGTCGTCGATGATGAGCTTGCAGTCGAGTGCGGCGATGGAGCCGTCCGCCAGCAAAGCGAGCGGGTTGATCTCGATGAGTTCGGCGTCGGTGTCGCGATAGGCGCGGTAGAGCTTGGTCAGCGCATCGGCGATGGCGGCGCGGGCCGGGCCGAGATCGAGGCCGCCGAGCATGGCGTCCGCCGCCGCTTGCGTCAGCCCTTGCGACAGCGGGACATGCAGCCGGCGCAGCGCGCCGGGGTGGGCGGCGGCGACCTCCTCGATGTCCATGCCGCCTTCGGCGGAGAACAGGACCAGCGGCCGGGCGGCGGGGAAATCGGTCATGATGGCGGCGTAGAATTCGCGTGCCACCTCCGCCCGCGCTTCGAGCAGGACGCTGTCCACGCGGTGGCCGTCGATCTCCATGCCGAGGCTCGCGGCTGCGGCGTCGGCGGCCTGCTCCGGGCTGTCGGCCTTGCGAATGCCGCCGGCCTTGCCGCGCTTGCCGGCCGGCACTTGCGCCTTGACCATGCAGGGGCCGATTTCGGCAAATGCGGTGCGCGCCTCCTCCGCCGAAGCGCACAGCACCGAGCGCGGAACCGCGATGCCCGCAGGCGCCAGCACATGCGCCTTGGCGATGTGTTCGAGGAAATTCAGCGCTCATCCTCCTTTTGGCCGATGAGCCGCCAATGCGGTCCGAACAGCTCCGCCTCGGACGGCCTGTCCTCCGGGATGCGGGTAACCAGATGGGTGATGTTGAGGAAATGCTTCAGGCTCAGATTCTCCGAAATTGTGTTCTTCTGCCAGGAGCCGCAGCCCATGCTGAGCGTGAACGGCAGCCCGCCGTCGAAGCCGCCGCCATTGCCGAAGGTGTGCGCGAAATTCACCAGCACGCGGACCACATCAAGATCCTCCGCCAGCTCCCGCGCGTGGTCCTCTTTGCGGGTGTGGATGCCGACGGAATGGCCCTTGCCCTGAAACTCGAGGATGGCGCGCAGCTTGGCCTTGGCGGCCTGGAAGTCGGGCACGCGGTAAACCGTCAGCAACAGCGACAGTTTTTCACCCGACAACGGGAAATCGCGGCCGACGCCGCTCTCCTCGACCATGAAGAATTTCGCCTCACTCGCCTCGGGCGGCAGGCCGAAGGCTTCAGCCAGCAGCGATGCGGGCTTGGCGATCAGGTGGCGGTTGAGCTTGCCGTTCTGCCAGAGCGTCCGCTGCACCGCCTGCTTCCCGGCCGGCGAGCAGAGATAGCCGCCCGCGTCCTTCAGCGCCGCGATGGCCGCCTCATAAACGCTGTCGACGATGACGACCGCATTTTCCGACGAGCACGACGTCGCATTGTCGAAGATCTTCGAGGCGCAGATCTTCCGCGCCGCGTCGGCCAGATCGGCGCTCGCGTCGATCATGACGGGCACATTGCCGACGCCCACGCCGATGGCCGGCGTCCCGCTCGCCATGGCGCGGCGGACATTGTCCTGGCTGCCGGTGACGACGACCAGATCGGCGGCCTGCATCAGCGCCTCGGTGAGCTCCTTCGTGACGGGCTGCGGGATCACCTGCACCAGATCGGCAGGCAATCCCACAGCCCGAAGCTCATCTCGCATGAATTCGACGGCCCGCGCCGTCGTCTTATAGCCGAGCGGCGAGGGCGCGACGATCACCGCATTGCGGGCCTTCAGCGCCATCATCGCCTTGTTGACGGGCGTCGCGCCGGGATTGGTCGATGGCGTCACGGCGGCGATCACGCCCATCGGCTTGGCATATTTGACGATGCCCTTCGCCGGGTCCGCCTCGATGATCCCGACCGATTTCTGCCTAAGCAGATCACGCAGCGTGCCGAAGGTCTTGCGCTGCTTCTTGACGATCTTGTCCGCGACATTGCCGAGCCCTGTATCTGCGACGGCGAGTTCCGCCAGCTCGCGCGCATGGGCCGGATCGTAGAGCGACCATGCCAGCGCCCGCACTGCGTCGTCCGCCCGCTCCTGGCTCGCCGTGCCGAACGGCCCCTGCGCCGCCCGCGCCCGCTGCATCAATTCGGCGATGATCCCGGCGACTGAACTCATGGCGAGCCTTGCGAATGCGGTGTTTCCTCGAAATCGTGCGGCCATAGCCAGTGCCGCAGCGCGCCGAGCAGCGGCAGCACCAGCGCGAGGCATGTCAGCGCCATCAGCGTGCCGGAGATCGGCCGGGTGAAGAACACGGTCCAGTCATTGCCGAAGCTGATCATGGTGTTGAGGAAGGATTCCTCCGCCAGCGGCCCGAGGATGACGCCGAGCACCAAAGGCGCGATGGGGAATCTTAGCCGGTCGAAGAGATAGCCGACGAGGCCGAAGGCGATCATCAGCCAGAGATCGACGACGCTGGAGCGGATCGAAAAGGCGCCGATGAAGCAGAACACCATGACGAAGGACGAGACCACCGCTTCGGGAAAATCCAGGATGCGCACCAGCGGGCGGATGGCGAAATAGCCGAGTACGCACATAATGAAAATGCCGAGGAAGACCGAGGCGAAAATCGCGTAGATCAGCTCGCCCGAATGCAGGAGCACCTGCGGGCCCGGCTGGATGCCCTTCAGCATGAAGGCGCCGAGAATGACCGCTGTCGCGCCGCTGCCGGGAATGCCGATGGCGAAAAGCGGGATCATCGCCCCGCCGACCGAGGCCGTCGCCGCGCTTTGCGGTGCGACGATGCCTTCCGGGATGCCGGTGCCGAGCTGCGCCTTGCGCCGCCCGACCTGCCCCTCGACGCCGTAGCTGACGAAGGAAGCGACCGTCGCGCCCGCGCCCGGGATGATGCCGATGATATTGCCGAGCAGCGTGCTGCGGATGAAGGTCCATTTGATCGCGGCGAACTGGCGCCAGGACGGCAGCTCGGTGCGCGCGGTCGCGGTCTGCGTCACCGGCGCGCCCGCATAGCCGCGCTCCAGCCGCGCCAGCACCTCGCCGACGCCATAGGCGCCGACCATCACCACCAGGAATTCGATGCCGTCTTCCAGGATCGGCAGGCCGAAGGTGAAGCGGCTGGTGCCATAGGTCGTATCGGTGCCGACGGTCGCGATGACGAGGCCGAGGCAAAGGCTGATCAGCGCGTTCGCCAGCGAGGATTGGGCGAGCGCGACGACCGAGGCGAGGCCGAACAGGATCACCGCGAAATATTCGGGCGAGGAGAATTTGAGCGCCACTTCCGCAAGCGGCTCGGTCAGGGCGACCATGATGATGGCCGAAATGATGCCGCCGCCGCCCGCCGCGATCAGCGTCCAGCCCAGCGCTTCCGCCGGCTGTCCCGCGCGCGCCATCTTGTAGCCGTCCCAAAGGAGCGGCACGTCGATGGGCTCGCCGGGGATGCCGAACAGGATCGCGGTGAACGCGCCGCCATAGGTGCCTGCGACATACATCGCCGTCAGCAGGATGATGCCGGAGGCGACGTCCATCTGGTAGGTGAAGGGCAGCACCAGGATCACGCCCATCACCAGCGTCAGCCCCGGCAGCACGCCGACCAGCATCCCGAGCGCGATGCCGATCATCAGCATCGACAGGTTGAAGGGCTGCAGGCAGACCAAAAGGCCGTGACCGAGCTGAAGCAGCGTATCCACAAAACCTCCCAAGGATGGCGCGCCGGGGCGGGCCTTGCCGGATCAGAACAGTCCGAGAAACAGGTCGGTCAGATGGCTGAAGGGGGGAATGCCGCGCGGCAGCGAGACATAGACCACCTTCTGGAACAGGATGACGATCAGCCCGGCGCCGAGCGCGCTCGACAGCCAGATGGTGCGATGCGCGCGCAAATGCCCGGCATAGCTGAACAGCACCATGAAGGCGAAGGTCGCGATGAGGAATCCGAGCACGGTGACCAGCGCGCCATAGGCGAGGGTCAGCGTCACGCCGGCGGCGAGCAGGAGGGACGAGCGCGGCGCCGCGCCGTCCTCGGCGGCAAAACCTTCGGTCAGCCCCGGCTCGTCATCGCGCCCGGTTAGGACGAGGCGCACCCCCTGGACGAGGCAGATCGCCATCATCGCGCCGAGCGCGAGGCGCGGCCAGAAATCGGGACCGATATTGTCGCCGCGCGGCGTGAAGCGGAATTGCCCGGCGAGATAGAAGAACCAGGCCGCGATCGCGAACAGGATCGCGTAAGGGAGCGCCATCGACAGTCGCTGCGAGAACATGGGTCACCTCCCTTACGCGGGAACGCCAGGCCGGAAGGCGCGGGGCTCAGCTTCCGGTCGCCGCCTTCTTCATGTCGTCGAGTTGCCGGGCGAGGAATCCGGCACTCTTGTCGGCCGGCATGAAGCTGTCCGGATCGGCATAGCTGTCCTCGAGGAATTTCTTGTATTCCGGGTTCTCGGCGACCTTGGTCAGCGCGTCGGAGAGCGTCTTGATCTCGGCGGCCGGCGTGTCGGAGCGCACCACGATCGAGCGGAATTGCGGCAGCGACACCGTATAGCCGAGCTCGGCCGAAGCGGGCACGTCCTTGAAGCCGTCGAGGCGCTTGTCGCCGAAGATCAGGATCGGGCGCATTTCGCCGCTCTTCAGGAATTGCGCGACATCGCCCGGCTGTTCGTAGAGGGCATCGGCATGGCCGCCGAGGATCGAGACATAGCGCTCATTCGGCTTGGAGAACGGCACCTGCACGACCTTCACCCCGCCCTTGACCTCGAGATGTTTCAGCGTGAAGTCGTCGACGCTGCCGAAGCCGACCGTCGCGACCTTCAGCTTACCGGGGTTGTCCTTGGCGGCCTTCTCGAAATCGGCCCAGGTCTTATAGGGGCTGTCCTTGGCGACCAGGATCGCGGAGGGCTGCTGGATCATCACCGCGAGCGGCTTCAGATCCTCCACCTTCCAGCGCGGGTCCGGTCCGGCCAGCAGCGCGTGGGTGTCGGCGATATAGATGGCGGCGGAATAGCCATCGGCGGGCGCGGCGATCAGCTTGGCCATGCCGGTCGCCCCGGTCGCGCCGGGTACGTTGATGACCGGCACGCCCTGCCCGATGACCGGCTCGACGAGCTTGGCCGTCAGCCGCGCGAGCTGATCGGCGCCGCCGCCGGGCCCGAACGGCACGATGAGCTCGATCGGCCGGGAGGGATATTTGTCCTGCGCCACCGCGGGTGCGCCCGCCAACGCTGCCGCGGCGAGCAGTGCGCCTCCCCATGCGATTGCCGTTCTCGGGTGACGAAACATGATCCAGACTCCTCCAAACCGATTGGGATTGGCGTTCCGAGCCCCGACGGGGCGCTTGAGAAAACGCGAGGACAAGCTCTGCTGAGCGCGCCGGCGGCAATGCTGCTGCTTCTGGAATCAGTTGTCCACCCGGATTCGTGGAGTATCAGCATATACACGGACAGGGTATGTATACGCGCCACAGCGGTCCGCAAGCGAAAATTAGCTTAGTTTGCTCACCGTTGCCCGAATAGGCTGAGCTCGCGCGGAGGGGAATCGGCAGATGAGCTTTCAGAGTGTTCATCCAAAATATTTCTCGTTTCTGGATATACGTATTTTACGCAGGTTTTAGTGAAATATGTTGTAAAACAACTCAATAGTCATGCGGCCCGGATTGCCGCTCCTGACGATGCATAGCTGTGAGAAAGCTCACGCAGACGTGAATGGGACGGCGGTTCCGGACTTATTCATCTTAATGGATGTAATCTGAAAACCCGCAAGGAGGCAAAATCGATCGGAGCATTGGACCATGCCGCATGACACCCCGCTGATTTCCACCATCGTCGTGGGGTTCGTTCTGGCATTCGTTCTCGGAGCCGCCGCGCACCGGCTGAAGCTGCCGCCGCTGGTCGGCTATCTGGTCGCCGGCGTGCTGTGCGGTCCCTACACGCCCGGCTTCGTCGCCGATCAGAGCCTTGCGCCGCAGCTCGCCGAGATCGGCGTCATCCTTTTGATGTTCGGCGTCGGGCTGCATTTCTCGCTAAAGGACCTGCTCAATGTGCGCGGCATCGCCGTGCCCGGCGCCATCGCGCAGATCAGCCTCGCGACCTTGATGGGCTGGGCGCTCGGCATGGCGATGGGCTGGTCGCATGGCGGCAGCGTGGTGTTCGGGCTGGCGCTGTCGGTCGCCTCGACCGTGGTGCTGCTGAAGGCGCTGCAGGACCGGCGGCTCGTCGAGACCGAGCGCGGGCGGATCGCGGTCGGCTGGCTGATCGTCGAAGACCTCGCCATGGTGCTGGCGCTCGTAATCATCCCGGCGGTCGCCAGCATCGCCAATGGCAACGGCGCCGCCCAGGCGTCCGGCGCGCCGGTCAATGCGGTGCTCGGCTTCGATCTCGGCATCGCCGGCGTCCTCGCCTTCACCGTGCTGAAAGTGGCGGCCTTCGTGGCGCTGATGCTGCTGGTCGGGCGCAAATTCATTCCCTGGGTTTTGCACCGCATCGCCAATATGGGCTCGCGCGAGCTGTTCCGGCTCGGCGTGCTGGCCATCGCGCTCGGCGTCGCCTTCGGGGCGGCGAAGCTGTTCGGCGTGTCGCTGGCGCTGGGGGCGTTTTTCGCCGGCATGATCCTGGCCGAAAGCGAGCTGAGCCAGCGCGCGGCGCAGGAGAGCCTGCCGCTGCGCGATGCGTTCGCGGTGCTGTTCTTCGTCTCGGTCGGCATGCTGTTCGACCCGGCGATCCTGTGGACTGAGCCGCTGCCGATGCTGGGCGTGCTGTTCATCATCCTGGCCGGCAAGTCGGTGGTGGCCTTCCTGATCGTGCTGGCCTTCGGCAAGTCGGTGTCGACGGCGCTGACCATTTCCGCGAGCCTCGCGCAGATCGGCGAATTCTCCTTCATCCTGGCCGAACTCGGCGTCGGGCTGAAATTGCTGCCGCCGGAGGGGCGCGACCTGATCCTGGGCGGGGCGATCCTGTCGATCATCCTGAACCCGCTGGTGTTCTATCTCTGTGACCGGATGCGGCCCGCGCTCGAGGCGGCGTTGGGCCGGTCGCCCGCGCCCGCCGCCGAGCCGGTCCGCCCCGCGCCCATCGAGCCCGCGCCGGATGTGGTAACGTCGAGCGCCGACGATACCGGCGAGCAGGAGGCCAAACCGACCCGGCTCAGCGGCCATGCCGTGCTGGTGGGCTTCGGCCGCGTCGGCGGAATCGTGGCGCGGAAGCTGAAGGCCGCGGGTGCGCCGTTCCTGGTGATCGAGGATGCCGATATGCGGGTCGCCTCGACGCGGGCGCTGGGCATCGAGGCGATCGCCGGCAACGCGGCCGAGACATCGGTTTTGGAGCTGGCCAATCTGCGCGGCGCGAAAAGCCTCATCATCGCCATTCCGGACGCCTTCGAGGCGGGGCGGATTACCGAGAGCGCGAGAGAGACCAATCCTGGCATCATGATCGTCGCCCGCGCCCATTCCGACGCCGAGGTCGACCACCTGACCAAGCTGGGCGCCGACAGCGTCATCATGGGCGAACGTGAGATCGCGCTGGCGCTCATCCAGTCGATGGTGGGAGCCGCGCCCGCGGCGGATTCGGCTTAGACGGGATCGTAAATTTAGGCTGCGGACGCGCGGATCGCGAGACGTATCTGGTAACCTCCGCCATCGCCGTGTCGTTTCCGCTTCGTTAACGGCGGTGGCCGCATCAAAAGCTTGGCATTGGCGGGAGAGCCTAGGCTTATGTTAGCCTTCGCGCTGCAACGCCTTTCGCTCTCTGGAGTCCCGATGACCGAGCCGCCAATTTCCCGGGGGTTCCGCTCCCGCAAGCCGCAGACCGAGCAGCGCGACCGCGTTCCGCCCGGCCAGTACCTCACCACCGATTTCCCGGTGCTGTCGGCCGGGCCGACGCCGTCGATCAGCGTCGACAATTGGAGCTTTGCGCTCCAGCTCGGCGGTTCGCTGCTGGCGAAATGGAACTGGACCGAGTTCCAGGCGCTGCCGCAGACCGACCTCAAGACCGACATCCACTGCGTCACCAAATGGTCCAAGCTCGACACGCAGTGGCGCGGCGTCAGCTTCGACACCCTGCTCGAAGCCGCCGGGCTCAGCGAAGCGCCGACCGAATACACCATGCTGCATTGCGACGGCGGCTATACCACCAATGTCCCGGTCGCCGATCTGAAAGACGGGATGGGCATGGTCGCCACGCAATATGACGGCCTGCCGCTGGCGCCCTCGCATGGCGGACCGGCGCGGATGCTGGTTCCGCATCTCTATTTCTGGAAAAGCGCCAAATGGGTGCGCCGCCTCCGCTTCATCGAGAAGGACGAGGCCGGCTTTTGGGAATCGCTCGGCTATCACATTTACGGCGATCCGTGGCGCGAGCAGCGCTATACCGGTGACTGAGGCGCAGCCCGTCGCGGGCGTGCCGCGCCGCTTGCTCTGGAGCCGCGCGGAGGTCGTCAGCCTCAGGGACGACACGCCGCGCGTCCGCAGCCTGACGCTGGCGGTCGCTGATTGGCCCGGCCATCTCGCGGGCCAGCATGTCGATGTCCGTTTGACCGCCGAGGACGGCTACCAGGCGCAGCGCAGCTATTCCATCGCCTCGCCGCCCGAAGCGCCCCTGCTGGAGCTGACCGTCGAGACCATCAGCGACGGCGAGGTGTCGCCCTATCTCACCGGCGAACTCCGCCCCGGCGACATTTTTGAGCTGCGCGGCCCCATCGGCGGCTATTTCGTCTGGTCGGAGCGGCAGCCCGGCCCGCTGGTGCTGATCGGCGGCGGCTCGGGCGTCGTGCCGCTGATGGCGATGCTGCGCCACCGCGCCATCGCCGGTCCCACGCAGCCGGCGCTGCTCGTCTATTCCTCGCGCAATTGGGACGAGATCATCTATCGCGACGAACTTGAGCGGCTGGCGGCAGCCGATCCGAGTTTGCGCATCGTCCACACGCTGACGCGTGCGCAGCCCCAGGGCTGGCAAGGCTTCCGGCGGCGCGTCGACAAGGCGATGCTGGAGGAATTGGGCGTGCCGGCGCTGGCCTCGCCGAACCTCTTCATCTGCGGTCCCACGCCGATGGTCGAGACGGCCGCGCAGGCGTCGGTCGAGCTCGGCATCGACGCCGCACGCATCAAGACCGAGCGTTTCGGCCCGTCAGGAGGATAGGATGAGCGAGAGTGATCTTCAGCCGCTCGACGGCAATGCCGCCGCCGGTCTGCTCGGCGAAATGTTCTGGCGCGACATGACCACCGCCACCGGCATCTGCGCCGGCTGTGGCAGCGAAGGCCCGTTCGCCGAGGCCCGGCTGTTCGCCAGCGCGATGGGCTCCGTCCTGCGCTGCCCTCATTGCGATAATGTTTTGCTCCGCGCCGCCCGTACGCCGCGCGGCGTCTGGCTCGACATGCAGGGCTTCCGCAGCCTGACCTTCACGCCGACCCCGGACGCCAACTGAACGAGGCCGCATATGAAACCGGTATATCGACGCGCGCTGATCGTCGGCGCGGGCGATGGGCTCAGCGCCTCCGTGGCGCGGCTCTTTGCCAAGTCAGGGCTCAAAATCGGCGTCGCCGCCCGCAATACGGACAAGCTGAAAGCGCTTGCCGCCGAGACCGGCGCCGCCGTGCACGCCTGCGACGCGACCCGGTCGGATCAGGTCGAGGCACTGTTCGCGGCGATGGACGGCGCGCTCGGCGGATCGCCGGATGTGGTGGTGTACAACGCCTCCGGCCGCACGCGCGGACCGCTGATCGAGCTGGAGCCCGCCGCCGTCGCCAACACGATCGCGGTCTCGGCCTATGGCGGCTTCCTGGTGGCGCAGGCTTTCGCCAAGCGCGCGCTGCCCAACCGACACGGCGCGATCCTGTTCACCGGCGCCTCGGCGAGCGTGAAGGGCTATCCGAACTCAGCGCCCTTCGCGATGGGCAAATTCGCGCTGCGGGGCCTCGCGCAGAGCCTTGCCCGCGAATTGCAGCCGCAAGGCATCCACGTCGCCCATTTCGTCATCGACGGCGGCATCCGCAATCCGGGTCGGACGGAGCCAGCCGACGCCCCGGATTCGCTGCTCGACCCCGATGCGATCGCGGAGAGCTATCTGCATGTCCTGCAGCAAGACCGGAGCGCCTGGAGCTGGGAGATCGAACTGCGGCCCTGGGTGGAAAGGTTTTAGAGCGGGATCATTCTGATGGAGCAACACGCAGCCGGTTGCCGCAGCCCAACCCTCGCCAAGGCGAGAGGGTGAGCACGCGAAGTTTGCCGATCAGGGGTTGCGGACTCACCGCTAGAGCCCGGTGAGATTAGGTCGACCCAGTTTTCGAGATCCCCGGGAAGGCGGAGATCCAGTAGTCATAAACCCGAAATTTGGCCGCAAGAGGCGAGGCCTGCTCGCCAATTCCCTTGCCGCAGCGTTCGCGGATCGGCCATTGGGTCCCAATCACCGCTTCGCGGTGCCCGGGACGACAGTCGGCGCCGCGAGGCCGCGCGTGACCTCCTCCGGCAGCAGGACGGGCTGGGCGTGCGGCGTCGTGTGGAAGGCCTCGTCCCAGGCGTCGGTCAGCATGTGCAGCACATCGTCCGAGGCGACTCCATGCGCGACCAGCATCCGCTCCAGGGTCAGCACCCAATTGCGCCAATAGGCCGTGGCCTCGGAGATGCCCGGCGCCCGCTCATTGGCGCGGGCGATTTCGGCGAAACACTGCGTCCATTCCTTCCAGCCGAACATGCCGCGCTCCGAAAGATGCACGGCGAGCGCAAAAGCCTTCGCCTGCCATGGCTCCTCGAACGGGCGCTCGGGTTCTGGCTCAGACCGGCTCAAGATGCGGCTCCCACAGATTGATCGTCACGCTATGCCCGGCCTCGGCGCCGGGCCCCCAAAGCTCGCGGGCGGCGAAGCGCACGGCGTAAAGCGGCTCGGCAGGCGCGTCCTTGCGGTGCGCGCGGGCGTCGGCGAAGACATGCGGGCCGTGATAGAGCACGATCTCGCCGACATGGCCGCGCGCGTAGCGGGGCAGCCGCGTATGCGTCGGCGGATGCGCGTTTATCGTTCGCACGCGGTCGCCCGGCTGGAAGCGCGGCGGGCGGTCCAGATCCCTCGCACTCGGCGATCCGCGCGCCAGCACCGCCGCGACCTCAGGCCCGGTGAGCGCGGGGGTCTCGCGGGCGGCATTTGCATCAGCCCGCCCCTCGCGCAGCTCGTCCCGCGTCACGAAGCCATGCCGCAGCAGCAGCGTCACCAGGCCGGCCGTCCAGCGCTCATAATAACTGAGATTGACCATATCCGCCGGCGGCAGCGTTTCCCGCGCGTGCCGCGATTCATCGATCGACCAGCGGCCCCAATTGCCCATCGCCACGGTCATCGCGAGCGCCCGCTTGTACCATTCGGCGTGGAAAACCGGTCGCTCCGGCTCCGGGATGACCGGCCCGAAGCCGTGCATGCCGCCGAGATCGTGCAGCCCGTTCATGCCGCCACCGCCTTCGGCAATCCCATGCCGACCATCGAGTCGCGCGTCACCAGCGCGGCAAGTTCCTCGACGCCCAGATGCTCGGTGCCGGCGGGACGCTCGGGGATGACGATATAGCGGATTTCGGAGGTCGAATCCCAGACCCGGATTTCGGTGTCGGCGGGCAGGGTGACGCCGAAATCGGCCAGAACGCCGCGCGGATCGATCACCGCCCGCGAGCGGTAGGCGGCGGATTTATACCAGGTCGGCGGCAGGCCGAGCACCGGCCAGGGATAGCAACTGCACAGGGTGCAGACGATGAGATTGTGGACGCCTGGCGCGTTCTCGACCGCGACGATGTGCTCGCCGCCTCGCCCGCTATAGCCAAGCTCGGCGATGGCGGCGGTGGAATCGGCGCGCAGCCTTTCGCGGTAGTCCGGGTCGGTCCAGGCGCGCGCCACCACCTGCGCACCATTGCGCGGGCCGATGCGGTTTTCGTAGCTGTCGACGATGGCATCGAGCGCGGCCGGGTCGATCAATCCCTTCTCGACCAGCAGCGTCTCGATGGCGCGGACCTTCAGATCCGGCTCGGACGGCAGTCCGTGCGCGTCGTGCTCGTGGTCATGATGGTGATGCGCGCCATGCGGCTCGTCATGTGCCATGGCAATCCTCCGGTGGCCTGATCGCCGTTCATACTGCCGCTTCCGCAAGCAAATGCAATCCCCCGGCTCGCCCAAACGGAACTCGCGATGGCCAAGCAACGTTGCCGCAGTGAACGATCGCGTGATTTCGGAGGGACCGATGGCCGAGACCGACCCGCATAAGCATCTCTATGAGCTGGTGAAGGATTTTCACAATGTGATGTTCGTCACCGCCAAGCCCGGCGGCGGCTTTCATGCGCGCCCGATGGCGGTGGCTGAGCTGAAGCCCGATGCCGACGCCTATTTCGCCACCAGCCTGGATTCCCCCAAGATCGCCGAGATCGAGGCCAATCCGCAGGCGATGATCTCCTTCCAGAGCGCCACGCAATTCGCCTACATCACCGGCAATGCCCGCGTGCTGCGCGACCGCGCGCTGATCGACCGGCTGTGGTCGAATGCCTGGCAGGCCTGGTTTCCGAAGGGCAAGGACGATCCCTCGCTCTGCATCATCAAGCTGGAAGCGCTCGAGGGCGAGTTCTGGGACAATTCCGGCCTGCACGGCCTCCGCTACGCCTTCGAGGGCGTGAAAGCGATTTTGCAAGGCGAGAAGGCCGAGACGGATGCCGGGCAGCATGCCAAGGTCGCGCTTTAGAGATCGGGCGCTCGGCCGGCCTATTCCGAGAGCGGGAATTCCAGCTCGGCGTGGAAGCCGCCATTGTCGAATCGCGGCGTGTAGCGGCCCGAGAGGCCCTTCATCGTCTGCTCGATCAGCCGCGAACCGAAACCCTTGCGCGAGGGCGCCTTCACCGCCGGTCCGTTCTTTTCCACCCATTCGAGCGTCAGCAGCCGCTCCGGCAGGGTGACGGTCCAGGACAGCGACACCGTGCCGCCCGTGGTCGAGAGCGCGCCATATTTGGTGGCATTGGTCGCCAACTCGTGCAGCACGAGGCCGAGGCCGTGCGCTTCGGTTGGGCTGAGAGGGACTTCCGGGCCGCCAAGGCAGAGCGCCGTTTCGTCATGTGAAGCGTAAGGACGGACCTGGCGCATGATGAGGTCGGTCAGCGATCCCGACACCGTCTCGCCGATCACTGTGTCATGCGCGCGCGCCATCGCCTGCAACCGGCCGAGAAACGCATCGCGGAAAGCTCTTGGCGATTGCTCGTCGCGCGCCGACAGCACGGCGATGGCCTGGATGGTGGTCAGCGTGTTGTTTACGCGGTGGTTCAGCTCCTTCAGCAGCAATTCGCGCTGGCGCTCGACCTGGATGCGCTCGGTGATGTCGATGCCGGAGGGGATGATTTCGACGATCTCGCCCGTTTCGTTGCGCAACGGCGCGAGCTGGAAATCGATGATGATGATGCGCTCGTCGGCAATGCGGATCTCGACGTCGTAGCGCACGGTCTCCCCGGCCAGGGCGCGCTGGAACGATCCCTTCAGCCGCTCGCGCGACTCCTCGGAGAAATTCCACCAATAGGTATCCCAATAGGGCTTGCCGATCACGTCCTCGCGCTTGATGCCCGCGATGTCGACCGGCGCGGCATTGGCCTCGAGCAGCACGCCGTCCAGCGACAAGACGCCGACAAAGGCGAAGAGATTGTCGAGCAGGCGCCGCAGCCGTGCCTCGCTGCCGACGACCGCCTGCTCGGCCTTCTTGCGCTCGGTGATGTCGAACTGCGCGCCGATCATGCGGAAGGGCAGACCCGACTCGTCCATCTCAACCAGCGCGCGCGCCGCGACCCAGATTGTCTCGCCGCCCGGCCGTTTGACCCGCCATTCCGCCTCGAAATGGCCCGAGCGCAGAGACGCTTGCAGCAGCGCTTCGGTCGAGGCGAGATCGTCCGGATGGACGGCGGCGGTCCAGGCTTCATAGGTGCCGCCGAAACGGCCCTGGGCAACGCCGTAAAGCCGTTCGAGCTCGGGGCTCCAGCTATTCACATTATCGCGGATGTTCCATTCGAAGGTGCCGACATTGGCGATCTCCTGGGCAACGCGGAGCTGGTCGCGGGTGCGTTTCAGAACGGCCTCGGTCTCGCGCTTGTCGGTCACTTCGAGACAGGAGAAGCTGATGCCGCTCGCCCGATCGGGCGCATCGAGAATCGGCGAGACATTGGCGAGCCACACCCGCTCCTTGCTCGGTAATCTGGCGGTTTCGCCGGCGATCTCCAGGGGGCCGGCCGGCTCGCCGGTGTCCAGCACGCGGGCAAGGATAGGTTCCATCTGGGCGGCGATTTCGGGCACCATGTCGTAGATGGTGCGGCCGATATGCTCGGCGGCGGGGCGGCCATTGATCTCGGCCAGCGCCTCGTTGACGCGGGTATAGCGGAATTCGGTGTCGAAGAGGGCAAGGCCCACGGGCGCGGCGGCGTAGATGCTCTCCAGCTCGGCAAGGCGCGCTGCGGCCTCGGCTTCGGCGCGCGCGAGGCGTTTTTGCGCGGCCTTCTGCTCGGTGATGTCGATAAAGGTCAGCACCGTGCCGTCGGGCACGCCGTCGGCATTGCGGTAGGGTGTCACGCGCACGAGGAAGGTGCGGCCCTCGGTGGTGACGGCCTCGCTCTCGACCCGTGCGCCGCCATCGGTCAGGCTTGGCAGCTCCAGCCGCTCGAAATGATGGGTGAAATGGCTGAGCGGGCGCCCGGCATCGCCCGGGACCAGATTGTAGAGCGTGCAGGCGGCAGGGGTGAAGCCGCGAATCCGGCCCTCGCCGTCCATGAAAATTGCGGCGATCTCCGTGGAGCGCAGAAGGTTCTGCAGGTCCGCATTGGCGGCGGCAAGCGCCTGATTGCCGGCCTCGACCTCCTCCTTGGAGCTTTCCAGCTCCTCATTGGAGGATTGCAGCTCTTCGTTCATGGAGAGCAGTTCCTCATTCGAGGATTTCAGCTCTTCATTGGCCGCTTCCAAATCCTGGACGGCGCGCTCCAGCTCGTCGCGGGTGCGCAAAAGCTCGGCTTCGAGCTGTTCGACGAGGCGTTCCGTGTCGCCATGGGCGACGGCGCTCGGCACGCCGTCGGCGCCGACGTCGCTGGCGTCGAAGACCACCATATAGAGGCCGTTCTCATACCCCGCCTCCGGCATCGGCTGCACGGTAAGGCGCATTCGGTGGGGCCGTCCGTCGACCTCCACCGACAGCCCCTCATAGACTGATTTGCGCCGCGTCTCGCGCGCTTCGCCCCAGGCCGCGCGCAGCCCGACGCGCAGGCCGCTGCGGACCATGCGCAGGATATTGTTGATGAAGCGCCCCTCCGGCGCCTGCAGAAAAACATCGGCCTTTTGCGAAAGATAGACGACCTGGGCGTCCTCATCGACGATGGCGTAGGGCGGGGCGAACTCGTCCAGGATGATGCGCTGGCCCATGGCGCCGAGATCGAACTCGCCGCTCTCGCGGGGCTGCGAGGCGAGCGCGAAGGGCGAGTGCCCGGAATTGCGCGCCGTGCCCACGGCCTTGGCGCCGGTCGCCTTGCGCTGGGCGATGCGGTGCTTGGAATCGACCACGCGGAACAGCTCGCCATGCCCGGCAACCGATTCAGACGAGCCAAGGAAGAGATAGCCGTCCTCCTTCAACGCGTAATGGAACAGCGACATCAGCTTTTTCTGCAGATGCGGCCCCAGATAGATCATCAGGTTGCGGCAGGAGATCAGGTTGAGGCGGGAGAAGGGCGGGTCGGAGATGAGGTTGTGCGGCGAAAAGGTGATCAGCCGCCGCAGCTCGTTGGTGACCTGAAAGCGCCGGCCGCTGCGCTCGAAAAACCGTTCAAGCCGCGCCGGGCTGACATCGCGGACAATGTCCGCGGGATAGACGCCGCGCCGGGCGATGTTCAGGGCGCGCTCGTCGAGATCGGTGGCGAAGATCTGCACTTCCGGCGGCTTGCTCTGCTGCGCGGCGAGCTCGGCGGCGATCATGGCGATCGAATAGGCTTCCTGGCCGGTGCCGCAGCCGGGCGTCCAGATCCGGATCGGGCCGGGACCGGCCTCGATGAGCGGCCGCAGCGCGTTCTCAGTGAGCGCCTCGAAGGCGGACGGATCGCGGAAAAACGCCGTGACGCCGATCAGCAGGTCGCGGATCAGCGCGCGCGCCTCGTCCGGATTGTCCTTCAGATGCACGAGATAATCGTCGGCCGAGGGCAAGTGCAGGACATTGATCCGGCGCAGCACCCGCCGTGCGAGCGTGCTGGTCTTATAGTGGCGAAAATCGTGGCCGGTCAGCTCGTTGAGCACGGTGCAGATTTCGCGGATATTGTGGATGTCGATTTCCGGCGCCGGGGCGTTGCGCTTTTCGTCCTCGACGCGGGCGGAATAGACCAGCACCTCTTCGGCCAGCCGCTCGGGCGACGCCACGACATCGACGACGCTCATGGCGATCGCGGCCTCGGGCATCGTGCGCTCATCGGCAAGGCTTGGATCCTGCGCCAGCGTCAGCGCGCCGACCCGGGCGAGGTCTTCCAATCCCAGCAGGCCGTCCGAGCCATCGCCCGAGAAGACGATGCCGGCGGCGCGCCGGCCGGCCGATTTGGCGATGGCCCGCAATGACAGATCGACGGATTGCCGCGGGTTGCGCGCGCCGTTCGCCGCGTAGCGCACCGCGCCATTCTGCAGCGTGAAAACGGCGCCGGGAAGGGCCGTGTGGATGTGGCCGGGCTTCAGCAACTGGCCGTCCTCGATCTCGATGACCGGCATCGTGGCGCTGTCGCCGAGGCTGGCGGATAGCAGTTCATCGTGATCCGGGCGAGCGGGCTGGATCACGATGACGCAGAGCTCATTGTTCCGGCCGAGCGCGCTCAGGAACCGTTTGATCGCGTCAAGACTGCCCGCCGTGGCGCAGAGCCCGATGACGAATGGCGGCCGTTGCGCGGTGATGAATTCTTCCACCGGCTTCAACTTTCAGGTGTCGGCATCATTCCGATCCGCCTGCCCCGCAATTGTGGGGATCGACAGGGGCCGAAAATAATGCCGCAATATCAATAGCGTCCAAGCTCATCCTTGACATCGGTCCGGCAAGGTCGAGCGGAAACAAACGGCGCCGCGTTTGGTGACACAACGAAGGGAAGGCCGTCTACCTGTATCGCCGCGTTACCCTCCGCGGCGAAACTCCGCGTAATTTCAACCGCGGTCAAGCCCCTACCCTCGATTCTGCCCGTCGCACCTGGTCCGCCCCCGCATTGGCCCCGCCCACCTGGATGCCAACGACGCAAAACACGGCGCGCCCGGTGAAGTTCCCGCCCGGTAAACTCGAATGTGCGCGCAGCTTCAGCGCGCCACGCATGACTTGTCACGAAAGCCGGAAAGCCGAGCGGGTCGGGGACGCACCGGCAACCCGCCGCTAAAGCTCGTCATGATCGTCGCGGTCGATATAGGGGTCGTTCTGGTGGTAGACGCCGCGCCCGACCGGCAGCAGCAGCAGCAGGATCACGCTCGGCGGGAACAGGAACGCGGCAATGGTCCAATAGCCCGGGTGACGGCGCTTCGCCGGCGCAGCAACGCCCGCAATGACGCTGGCCGTCAGCGAGGCGGACAATATCAAGGTGATCAGGAGCCCTGGGTTCATGGTTCTACCCTTGCCCTTTCCTGAATGAATGATTTAGGGGCGAGCGAGACCGATACAACTACCCTAGCTGGTCTCATTCCAGATTACGAAATTCATTTGTGTCGTCCGGGGGCATCGCCATATAAACCGGCATGACAAAAACCGAGCATAGCTTCCGCAAGATGAACGGCCTTGGAAACGATTTCGCCGTGCTCGACGCACGCGTTTCGGGGTTGCGGCTCGATGCCAAGGCCGCGCGGCGGATCGCCGACCGGGAGCGCGGCGTCGGCTGCGATCAGGTCATAGTAATCGAGCGGTCGAACGGCGCCGACGCGTTCATGCGCATCCTCAATGCCGACGGCTCGGAAGTGAATGCCTGTGGAAATGCAACGCGCTGCGTCGCCGCGCTGCTGGCAGGGGAAACAGGACGCCCGGAGGTCAGCATCCAGACCGGCGCGGGAATTCTGAATGCCGCCGTCCGCGAGGACGGGCTGGTCACGGTCGATATGGGCGAGCCGCGATTTGGCTGGAATGAGATCCCGTTGGCGCGCCCCTTCGGCGACACCGCCAATCTCGACGTCAGCTTCGATGCGCGCGGCGCGCCGAGCCTGCGCTCGCCCGGCGTGGTCAATGTCGGCAACCCGCATTGCATTTTTGTGGTGGATAACGCCGCCGCCTATGATCTGGCCGAGATCGGACCGCGCATCGAATATGACCGGCTGTTCCCGGAGCGCGTCAATGTCTCGCTGGCGGAGTTCATATCGCCCGAGGAGATCCGCCTGCATGTCTGGGAGCGCGGCGCGGGGCTGACCCGGGCTTGCGGCACCGCCGCCTGCGCCGCTGCCGTCGCGACGGCGCGCAAAGGGCTGACCGGGCGCCGCGTCACCGTCGGCTTGCCGGGTGGTAACCTTATGATCGACTGGCGCGTGGCCGATGGTCACATTTTGATGACGGGACCGTGGCATCTGGACTATGAAGGCGTCTTCGAGTTCGGCGAGCCGGCGCCGGCGAATTGAACGAATCTGTCGAAAGTCATGAACGAGCCCCGGATCATCAGCTTCGGCTGCCGCCTGAATGCCTATGAGAGCGAGGCGATGGCGGAGCATGCCCGGACCGCTGGGCTCGGCGACACCATCATCATCAATAGCTGCGCCGTCACCGCCGAGGCCGTCCGTCAGGCAAGGCAGGCTGTGCGCAAGGCGCGCCGCGAGAACCCCGGCGCCCGCATCATCGTCACCGGCTGCGCCGCCCAGACCGACCCGCAGGGCTTTTCCGCCATGGCCGAGGTCGACCATGTCATCGGCAATGAGGAGAAGCTGCGGCCCGCGACCTTCGCAGGTCTTGCCGCCGCCGAGCCGAGCGAGCGCATCCTGGTCAACGACATCATGTCCGTGCGCGAGACCGCGCCGCATCTGGTCACCGGCTTCGGCAGCCGCGCCCGCGCTTATGTGCAGATCCAGAATGGCTGCGATCACCGCTGCACCTTCTGCATCATCCCTTACGGCCGGGGGAATTCGCGCTCCGTCCCGGCGGGCGTCGTCGTCGATCAGATCCGCAAGCTCGCGGAGCAGGGTTTCCGCGAAGTCGTGCTGACCGGCGTCGACATCACCGCTTATGGTGCCGACCTGCCGGGCGAGCTGACACTCGGCCGCCTCGTCGCCAAGATCCTGAAGCTGGTGCCGGAGCTGCCGCGCCTGCGCCTCTCTTCCATCGACACCATCGAGGCCGATGCGCCGCTGATGCGCGCCCTTGCTGAGGAAGAGCGGCTGATGCCGCATCTGCATCTCTCGCTGCAAGCCGGCGACGACATGATTTTGAAGCGCATGAAGCGCCGCCATTCGCGCGCCCATGCGGTCGCTTTCTGCGCGGAGGCGCGCCGCCTGCGTCCGGACATCGTCTTCGGCGCGGACATCATCGCCGGCTTCCCGACCGAGAGCGAGGATATGTTCGCCAATTCGCTGAGGATGGTCGAGGAATGCGGACTGACCTTCCTGCATGTCTTTCCCTTCTCACCGCGCCCCGGCACGCCTGCCGCGCGTATGCCACAGCTCGACCGCCGCGAAGTGAAAGAGCGCGCGCAGAGGTTGCGTCGTGTTGGGAAATCGGCTCTGGATGCCTATTTACAGTCCTGTCGTGGACGGAGCATCGAGGTGCTGATGGAAAAGGGCAATGTCGGGCGCACGCCGCAATTCACTGAGATGACGCTCGATGAACCGGCCGCCTCCGGGCGCCTGATCGCCGCCTCGGTCACGGGGTACGAATCCGGGCGTCTTACGGGGACGGTGCTGCCGTGAGCGGGAACGAGCCCAAAAGCAGAGGCTTGTTCGGCCGCCTGTTCGGTCTGGACGACGCTCCCGCCCCGCCGCCCGCCGCGCCCGTTCTCGAAGGCCCCATCGAAGCCGCGCCGCCTGAGCCTGTCGTCGAGGAGCCCGTCAGCGAGCCGCCGAAATCAAGCTGGTTCCAGCGCCTGCGCCAGGGCCTGTCGAAAAGTTCCACTCAGCTCACCCAGGGCATCACCGGCGTCTTCACCAAGCGCGAACTCGATATTTCGACGCTGGAGGAGCTGGAGGATCTGCTGATCCAGGCCGATCTCGGCGTGCGCGCCGCCACCCGCATCAGCCACCGGCTTTCAGAAGGCCGCTTCGACAAGAACATCACGCCCGAGGCAGTCCGCGCCGTGCTGGCCGACGAGGTCGAGGCGGCGCTGCGCCCGGTCGCCAAGCCGCTGGTGATCGCGGGCGGGCACAAGCCGCACATCATCCTCGTCGTCGGCGTCAACGGCACCGGCAAGACCACCACCATCGGCAAGCTCGCCCGCATCTTCGCCGGCGAGGGCAAGCGCGTCATGCTGGCCGCCGGCGACACGTTTCGCGCCGCAGCCATCGAGCAGCTCAAGATCTGGGGCGAGCGCACCGGCTCGCCGGTCATCGCAGGAGAAACCGGAGCCGACGCCGCCGGGCTCGCTTTCGACGCGCTGCGCCGCGCCCGCGAGGACGACCGCGACATTTTGATCATCGACACGGCCGGCCGTTTGCAGAACAAGGCCAATCTGATGGCGGAATTGGAAAAAATTGTCCGCGTCATCAAGAAGTTCGATCCGAGCGGCCCCCACACTGTATTGTTGACGCTGGACGCGACGACCGGCCAGAACGCGCTGAACCAGGTCGAAATTTTCGGTAAGGTCGCGGGCGTGACCGGCCTTATTATGACTAAGTTGGACGGTACGGCGCGCGGCGGCATTCTCGTCGCAATTGCCGATAAATATAAGCTGCCCGTTCATGCCATCGGCGTGGGGGAGGGCGCGGAAGATCTACAGCCGTTCGATGCGCGCGACTTCGCCCGGGCGATTGCCGGACTTTAAAAGCATGATCCGTAAATGCGGGGAAGCCCGCAGAACACGGATAGGGAACCGGCCCTGGAACAGATTCGGTTCGGACAAGGTGGAGGCAGGTTCCGTCTGCTACGGAACCCGGATAGGGCGCTAAAGGCAATTCAAAGGGCGTAATGTGTTAAAAGGCTACTCTTCCTCGACCAAGCTCATTATCAAGCTGTCGCTTGAGTTCATGCCGCTGGCTCTGTTCTTTCTGGCGAGCACCAAATATGGCTTCGCCACCAGCACCGCCGTTCTGATGGTGGCGACCGTCGTTTCGCTGATCGTCACCTGGAACCTGTTCCGCCAGCTTGCCTTGATGGCCATCATCACGGCCGCCACCGGCATCCTGGCCGGCGCCGTTACGCTCGGCCTGCACGACCCGAAATATATCCAGATGAAGCCGACCGTCGTCAGCTTGATCTTCGCCGCCATCCTGCTCGCCGGGCTGATCTTCGAGAAGCCGCTGTTCAAGCTGCTGCTCGGTCAGGCGCTGCATCTGAACGAGGACGGCTGGCGCGTGCTGACCTGGCTCTGGTTCGGCTATTTTCTGTTTATTTCCGGCCTGAACGAATATATCTGGCGGACGCATAGCTGGGAATTCTGGGCCGCGTTCAAGGCCTTCGGACTGATGCCGCTGACGGTGCTGTTCGCGGTACCGCAAATGTACCTGCTCAAGCGCTACCGCACGGAGGATGCCGACGAGCCGGCGCCCGAGACGGCAGCCAAGCCGGAGGCGAAGCAGCCGCCCCTGAAGGCCCGTCCGCTGGAGAGCACCACACCCTGACCGCCTGAGCGCGGGAGACCCTGATGCCCCTATTCAAGCTGGTACTCGAATTCGGCCCGCTGCTGGTCTTTTTCCTGACCAACAACCGCTTCGACATTTTCACGGCGACGGCCGTGTTCATGGCGGCGACGATCCTTTCGCTGATCGCGAGCAAGCTGATCCTTAAGAAAGTGCCGATCATGCCGCTCGTCACGGGCGGGTTCGTGCTGGTGTTCGGCGCGCTGACCATCTGGCTGCAGAATGACATGTTCATCAAGGTCAAGCCGACCATCGTCAATCTGCTGTTCGCGGCCGCGCTCGGTGGCGGACTGCTTTTCGGCCGCTCACTGATAAAGATCGTGCTCGAGGACGCCATCAAGCTTCAGGATGAAGGCTGGAAAAAACTCACATTTCGCTGGGCCATTTTCTTCGTTTTCCTGGCGATTTTGAATGAATTCGTTTGGCGCAGCTTCGACACTTCGACCTGGGCGGCCTTCAAGACCTTTGGCATCATGCCGATCACCTTCCTGTTTATGATGTGCCAGATCGGACTGTTGCAAAAATATCAGATACCAGAAGATACAGCCGACGCGCCTTCACGTTAATTTGCGATAATCCTGGTATATTTTCAGATTATTCATAGCATTAGCTTTGACCGTGAGTTTTGCGGGGGTTGCATGGCTGCGCCCGCGCATCTCTTGCGCGACGCTGCCTGCCGCCGCGCGGAGCTTTTCGACGGGGCTCCGCCTTCCCGTAACCGTAAGACCCTTTGTCCATTGTTCATGAGCACACGCAGCACCAAGCCGCCGAGTAAGGCCCCGGCCAAGGGCAAGAGCGCCAAATCCACCACGGCCTCGAAAACCGCCACCCCGATTCCCCGTTTCGAAGGCTCCGCGACGCATCTTCTGCACCGGGCCGAGCAATGCGCCGGGGACATTTTCACCCGCATCGCGCCGCCCGGCCTGTTGACTCCGCGTCAATTTGCCATTCTCGCGGCGATCGAGGCCGATGAGGGCATCAGCCAGACCGGGCTGGTGCAAAAGACCGGCATTGACCGCTCGACGCTGGCCGACATCGTCCGCCGGATGCTGGAGAAGGACCTCGTCGAACGCGAGCGCACCGCCGAGGATGCCCGCGCCTATGCTGTGCGCCTCACCCGTAAGGGCAGCAACATGCTGAAGAAAATCCGCCCCTTTGCGGAAGAGGTGGACCGGCGCATCGTCGCGGCCATCCCGAGCGAGCACCGGGCGCTGGTCCTCGGCGTGCTGGCGCAGATGGTGCAGACGCTCTCCGGCGAGGGCGAGCCGGGCGACGCTTAGGTCGCAACTCATTTTACTGGTGGGGGTCTAGCAATCCCCCCTCACTTACCTTATCTTATGGTCAGACTGAGTATATGCATGGGGCCCGCTTAGTCCCAAGATATGCTCAGTTGGAGCATAATAAATCGCTCGCCGAGGGCGAGCAGCGGAGGACGACATGGGGACCTTCAGCCTGAACCTAGCCCGGCGCATCCCCGAAGATGCGCGGCAGCCCCTGCCGAGGCCCGGCCTGGAATATACGAAGGAGGTCGCCCGCGAGACGGCGCATCTTTACGAGCGCGTATCGTCGGTCATCCCGCCGGTCGAGTGGCCGGCCTTCGCGCCCTACGTCAAGGCGATCAACGATCTTAAGGTCGTGCGCAACGCCTCGATTCTGGCGCATAACTACATGACGCCGGAAATCTTCCACTGCATTTCCGACGTCGTCGGCGACTCGCTGCAACTCGCCAAGGAAGCCGCCAAGACCGATGCCGACGTCATCGTGCAATGCGGCGTGCATTTCATGGCCGAGACCTCAAAGATCCTCAACCCGAACAAGACGGTGCTGATCCCGGACAGCCGCGCGGGATGTTCGCTCGCCGCCTCGATCACCGGCGCCGATGTGCGGATGCTGCGCGAAGCCTATCCCGGCGTGCCGATCGTCACCTATGTCAACACCTCCGCCGAGGTGAAGGCCGAGAGCGACATTTGCTGCACCTCGTCCAACGCGGTGAAGGTGGTCGAGAGCCTGGGCGTGCCGGCGGTTATCATGATCCCGGACGAATATCTGGCGAAATACGTAGCGACCCAGACCAAGGTGAAGATCATCGCCTGGCACGGGCACTGCGAAGTGCATGAGCGCTTCACCGGGGCCGAGCTGCGTGGTTTCCGTGAGGCGCACCCCGGCCTGAAGATCATCGCCCATCCCGAATGCGCGCCCGACGTGATCGGCGAGGCCGATTTCACCGGCTCGACCCAAGGCATGATCGGCTGGGTCAAGGACCATCACCCGCCCAAGGTGCTCTTGGTGACGGAATGCTCGATGAGCCACAATGTCGAGGCCGAAACGCCCGGCGTGCAGTTCATCCGCCCCTGCAATTTTTGCCCGCATATGAAGCGGATTACCCTGCCCAAGATCCTGGACTCGCTCCTGACCATGGAAGAGGAAGTTATCGTCGACCCCGTGATCGCTGAGAGGGCGCGCCGGGCGGTAGAGCGGATGATCAACCTGACGAACTAGGCGCGGGCTCGCCGGACGACCGTTGCCATTCCCGCGAAAGCGGAAATCCGGTATTCCGCAGCAACCGCGTTCAGGCCATGCCGAGCGGCGAGTTCTGCCTTTACGGGATCCCCGCATTCGCGGGGATGACACCGGCACAGCCTGCCGAGTTGCCGTATTTTGTTTAGCTTAAATATCAGGCACTTAGTCTGAAAAAGCGGCAGCGCGCGCGCTTGAATGGGGAAATCCGTCAAGCTACACTCCGCCATCGGCATCAGGGCAGGGGAGAGCCATGGATAAGCAGAGCAGAGCCAGCGGCATCGGTCTGATCGGCCGCCGCCGCGTCCTTCAGCTTGGCGGCGGCATGGCCCTCGCTCTCGCCGCCGGACGCCCGGCATCGGCGCAGGGCGCAAAGCCGATCAAGGTCGCGGCCGTCTACACCGTGCCGGTCGAGCAGCAATGGGTGTCGCGCATCCACAAGGCGCTGAATGCCGCCAAGGATCGCGGCGAGATCACCTATAAATGGTCGGAAAACACCGCCAATACCGACTATGAGCGCGTCATGCGCCAGTTCGCGACCGAAGGCAGCGATCTGATCGTCGGGGAGTCCTTCGCCGTGGAACGCGCCGCCCGCAATGTCGCGGCGGATTTTCCCAAAATCGCATTCCTGATGGGCTCGTCCTTCGGGCCGACCAAGCCGAACTATTCGGTGTTCGACAATTACATCCACGAGCCGTCCTATCTCACCGGCATGATCGCGGGCAAGACCACCAAGTCGAACGTCATCGGCATGGTCGGCGGCTACGCCATCCCGGAGGTCAGCCGGCTGATGAACGCCTTCATCGAGGGCGCGACCTCGGTCAATCCCGACGTCAAATTCCTCGTCACCTTCATCAACTCCTGGTACGACCCGCCGAAGGCGAAGGAGTCCGCTTTCGCCATGGTCGATAAGAAGGCCGATATTCTCTATGCCGAGCGCTTCGGCGTCTCGGACGCGGCCAAGGAACGCGGCGTCAAGGCCATCGGCAACGTCATCGACACCTCGGCGCAATATCCCGGCGTCATCCTCGCCTCGGCCCTCTGGCACATGGAGCCGACCATCGACCGGGTGCTGAAGGCGGTGAGCGGCGGCAGCTTCGAGCCCGCCGATTACGGCCCCTACAGCTACATGGCGCATGGCGGGGCGGGCCTCGCCGTCGATGAAAAGCTGGTGCCGAAAGAGGTGCTCGATCTGGTCAAGGCCAAGGAGAAAGAGATTTTGGACGGCGCCTTCCGCGTAAACATCAACGACGCGCCGCCGAAATCCACCGCTTAGCCGAGCGCACGGATGGCGCTCGCACCACCACTCCTGCGCCTCCGTGGCATCGGCATGCGCTTCGGCGACCTCATTGCCAATGACGGCATCGATCTCGACGTGGCCGCGGGAGAGATCGTCGCGCTGCTCGGCGAGAACGGCGCGGGCAAGACCACGCTGATGAACATCCTGTTCGGCCATTACGTCGCCGATGCGGGGGAGATCGCCATTGCCGACGAGGCCGGACGCCTCGCGCCGCTCACCCAGGGCTCGCCGCAGGCGGCGCTCGCGGCGGGCATCGGCATGGTGCATCAGCATTTCGCGCTGGCGCATAATCTCAGCGGCCTGGAGAACATCATGCTGGGCACGGTGCCGCTGTTCGGCCTGCGCCTGCCCCGGCGCGAGGTCAGGGCGCGGCTGAAACAGCTCATCGCGGAAACCGGCCTCGCCGTCGATCTCGATACGCCGGTGCGGGCGCTGTCCGTCGGCGAGCGCCAGCGCATCGAAATCCTGAAGGCGCTGTCGCGGCGCGCCCGCGTGCTGGTGCTGGACGAGCCGACCGCCGTGCTCGCGCCGCTCGACGCCGAGCATCTGTTCGGCGCGATCCGGACGCTCGCCGCGCGCGGGCTGGCCGTCATCTTCATCAGCCACAAGCTCAGCGAGGTTCTGGCGCTCGCGCACCGTATCGTCGTGCTGCGCCATGGCCGCAAGGTCGCCGATCTGCCCGCCGAGGGCGCGGACCGCGAAACGCTCGCCCGGCATATGATCGGCCACGCGCTGGAGCGTCCCGAGCCGACCGCGCCGCGCGCCGGGCCTCCGGTGCTCGAATTGCAAGGCGTGACCTGCGGGACAGGACGAGACAGGCTACGCGATGCGACCCTCACGCTGCGCGGCGGCGAGATCGTCGGTATCGCGGGGGTTTCAGGCAATGGCCAGCGCGGATTGGCGGGCATCCTGTCCGGGCTCGAGCGGCGCGAGTCGGGCCGCGTGCTGATTTGCGGCGAACCGGCGGGCGCCACCGCCCGGCAGATGGTGGCGCGCGGCGTCGGCCGCCTCACCGAGGACCGCCATCATGACGGCATCGCCGGCGACCTGACCGTGGCCGAGAATTTGATCCTGGAGCGCACGCGGTCGCCGCAGGTGCAGCGCCATGGCCTGCTGCGCCGCCGCGCCATCCGCGCCGAGGCCGAGGCGGCGATCCGCGCCTTCGATGTGCGCTGTCCCGGTCCGGACGCTCCGATCCGGCTGCTCTCCGGCGGCAATATCCAAAAGCTGCTACTCGCCCGCGCGCTGCATGGGCATCCGCGTCTGATCCTCGCCAACCAGCCGACGCGCGGCCTCGACATCGGCGCGACCGGCGAGGTGCATCGCAGGCTCCAGGAGGCGGCGGCAGGCGGCGCGGGCGTGCTGCTGATCTCGGAAGACCTCGACGAATTGCTGGCCCTCGCGCACCGCATCGCCGTGCTGCACGCCGGACACCTGACGCCGGCCATCGAGACGGCGCGGCTCGATGTGCAGACCATCGGCCTCGCCATGGCCGGACATGCGGCGGGCGCCTTCGCTCCCATAGAGGCGGCGGCATCATGACCACGCTGCGCCTGCGCATGGAGCCCCGCCCGTCGCCATCGGCGCTGCTGATGCTCGGCGTGCCGGTGCTGTCGGCGCTCGCGGCGCTGCTGCTCGCGCTCGTCATCCTCACCGTCACCGGAGCGCCGCTCGGACAAGCCGTGCCGCTGCTGGTCTCGGGGGCCGCCGGATCGCTGTTCGCCGTCACCGAGACGCTGACGCGCGCCACGCCTTTGATCTTTACCGGCCTCGCCGCCGCTGTCGCCTTCCGCGCCCGGCTCTGGAATATCGGCGGGGAAGGCCAGCTCTACGCGGGCGCCCTGGCCGCCGTCGCGGTCGGCGGCGGGGCCATCTCCGCGCCGCCTTACCTACTGGTGCCGCTGGTGATGCTGGCGGGCGCGGCGGCGGGGGCATTGCTGCTGCTCGGCCCGGTCCTGCTCAAGACCCGGCTCGCCGTCGATGAGGTGGTCACCACGCTGCTGCTGAATTTCGTCATGCTGCTGTTCGTGCAGATGATGCTGGAAGGCCCGATGCAAGACCCGATGGGCATGGGCTGGCCGCAATCCGCGCCGATGGTCGATGAAGCCGCGCTGCCCAAGCTGGTCGCGCAGATGCGCCTTCATGCCGGGCTGATCCTGGCGCTCGCCGCGGCAGCTCTCGTCCATGTCCTCATCCGGCGGACGGCGCTCGGGCTGGAGATGCGCGCGGTTGGCGGCAATGCCGCGGCGGCGCGGTTCGCGGGCATCTCGGTACCCGGCACGCTGATCATCACCGGCCTCTTTTCCGGCGCGCTGGCGGGGCTTGCCGGGGCGAGCGAGGTCGCTGGGCTGAAGGGCTATCTCACCACCGACCTATCGCCCGGCTTCGGCTATGCGGGCATCGTGGTCGCCATGCTGGCGCAGCTCAACGCGCTGGCCGTGGTGCCCGCCGCGATCTTCATCGCCGCCGTCTTCGTCGGCGCGGACAGCATGAGCCGCACTCTCGCCATCTCGAATTATTTCGCCGATCTCGTCGTCGCGCTGGCGCTGATGTGCACCCTGGCCGGTTCGCTGTTCCTGCGCTACCGGCTGCGCCTGATGCGGACGCCCGCATGATGGAAGCGCTCGAAATCATCGGACAGGCGAGTTTTTGGGCCGCCGCCATCCGCATCGCCGCGCCGTTGATTTTCGGCGTGCTCGGCGCGTTGATCTGCGAGCGCGCGGGCGTGCTCAATCTCGGCATCGAGGGCATCTTCGTCGCCGGCGCGATGACCGGCTGGCTGACGGTCAGCATGGGCGGCGATCTTTGGCTGGGCGTCGCCGTCGCGGCGCTGGTCGGGGCGGCGCTCGGGCTGCTGCATGGCGTCTTCACGGTGATCTTGGGTCTGTCGCAGCATGTGACCGGGCTCAGCATTACGCTGCTTGCGACCAGCACCGCCTATTTCGGCTATCGGGTCGCCTTTCCATCCGTAACGACCCCGCCGGTGATCGAGCCGTTCGCGCCGCTCAATCCGGCATGGCTCTCGGCGATCCCGATCCTCGGCCCTGCGCTGGGGCAGCAGACGGCGCTGGTCTGGCTGGCCTTCCTCTGCGTCGCCGTCACCGCCTTCGTTCTGAGCCGGACGCCGCTCGGCCTCGCCCTGCGCGCCGTCGGCGACAATCCGGCGGCGGTCGAGGCGCAAGGGCTGTCCGTCACCGGCCTGCGCATGGGCGCGCTGGCGGCGGGCTCCGCGCTGATGGCCCTCGGCGGCGCCTTCCTGACCCTCTCCGCCTTCAATTCCTTTTTCTTCGGCATGATCAACGGGCGCGGCTGGGTCTGCATCGCGCTGACGGTGTTCGCCTCCTGGCAGCCGGGCAAGGCGCTCCTCGGCGCGCTGCTGTTCGGCGCTTTCGACGCCTATCAGGTGCGGCTGCAAACCCTCGCCGGCAGCGTCGTGCCGACGCAGATCTTCCTGATGCTGCCCTATCTGCTGTCGATTCTCGCCCTCGTCCTCGCCGCCCGCCGCGCCGACTATCCGCGCGCCCTGATGAAGCCCTACATCAAGGGCGAGCGCTGATACCGGCTCCATTCCCGAGCGGCTGAGCGCGGGCTCAGTAGGTCTTCGCCAGATATTCGGCGATGCCCTTGGCTTCGGCCTCGTCGATCGGGGCGTGATAGACCTTGATCATCTTCTGCACTTCGGCGTCCCAGAAGGCCGAACCCATCTTCGGCGGCTGGAAATTGATGTAGTCGGCCGAGTGGCAGGTGACACAGTTGTTCTGAGCGTGCTCGACACCTGGGCCGGGCTTAAAGACCGCCGTCTCCTCCGGCATGTCGTAGCTCTGCGAGGCCGCCCAGGCGCAGGCCGCGCCGGCCAGCGCCATGACGAAACCGGCCGGGCCGGCGACACCATGCCTCGTCCGCCACTCCCTCATGCCGCCACCACCCGCGTCGCCTCGACGACGTTGCGCATATAGCCCGGCGGATTCCAGAGCGGCTGCAGCGGCTGCGACTGGCCGATGCGGTTGGTCGCCTTGACCAGCAGCGTGTGCTCGCCCTTGGCCAGCTTCACCGAGGCCGTCCAGGGGCGGAACGAATATTTGCCGAGGTCTTCGCCGAACTTCGCCGCGACCCAGCTTGCGCCGCCGTCCGGCGACACCAGCACTTCGGTGATGCCGTAGCCGCCGTCGAAGGCGATGCCGCGCAAAGCCGTGTCTTCGCCGGAGCGGATCTGCGCGCCATCGGCAAGATTGGTGATGAAGGAGCGCACATTATAGCGGTTGATGGGAACGGTCGCCGTTGCGGGCTTGCCGGGTTCGGTGCAGGCGCAAACATCGGCCGGGATGCGGTAGGCGGATTTCATCCAGAAGCCGTCGAAGACGCTGTCGATCACCGTGACATGTTGAAGGTGCTTGACCCAATAGGTGCCGTAATAGCCGGGGACGACGAGGCGCACGGGAAAGCCGTTCAGCCAGGGCAGGTCCGCGCCGTTCAGCGCATAGGCGAGCATCACCTCGCCGTCCCGCGCGTGATCGATGTCGAGCGCCTTGGCGAAATCCGGCGTCTCCGGGATGACCGGGCCGTCCAGCCCGTCGAACGTCACCTGCACGGCCCCCTTCTGCACGCCGGCCCTGTCCAGCACCGCCTTCAGCGGCACGCCTCGCCAGCGGCCATTGCCCATGGCGCCATTGCCGAGCTGGCCGCCGCCGACGCGAGGGTCGAAGAAGCCGCGGCTGTTGCCGGAGCACTGGTTCACGGCGACGATCTCGACGGCCTCGAACTCGGATTTCAGCGCTGCCAGCGTGAGCGAGAACGGCTTGTCGACCTTGCCGCCGATGTCGATGGCGTAGCTGTCGAGGTCGATGCTTTGAGGGATGTCGGCGAGGTGGTAGCGCACGAAGAACGCGTCATTCGGCGTGGTGATGCCGTCGTCGAAAACGCTGAACGGTGTTTCGAGCTGCGGCGGCCTCGCGGTCAGGCCGATCATCGGCCGCTTGCCCGGATAGCTCACCAGCGGCCGCTCGCCATTGGCGAAGGGCAGGGCGACGGTCTCGGCGGCGATGGCCAAGGGCGAACGTGCGGTGAGGCCGGCCCCCCATCCCAGTGCCGCCCCGCCCGCTGCTTTCAGAAAGCTTCGTCGGCTCTGCATGGCGCGCCTCCGAATGCGGCGCGGCCCGCTCGAGGGCCGCGTTCCGTCCGTCACAGCCTAGCGGCGCGTTCCTCTCCAAATCATGAATGCCGGGCGAAGGCCGATCTCCTTCAGGCGCCGATATGCGCGTCGAACGCCGCCCAAAACTGATCGCGCAGCTCATCGCGCTCCAACAGCAATTCGTGGCGGGCGCCGGCGACGACCCGGATTTGGCAGTTTCCGAACCGCGCGGCGAAGCGTTCGGCGACCGGCGTGGAGGCGATGATGTCGCTGCCGGCGGCGACGATGAAGGTCGGCACCTTGAGCGAGGTGAACAGGCTGGGCGTGTTGATCTGAACGATGGAGTGGGACGCCGCGCGCAGCCACCCCATGGTTTGGGCGCCGAGGCCGAGCCCGGGCAAGGTCTTCAGCACTTCGCGAATGCGCTGATAACGCACCGGGTCGGAGCTCAGGGAGGTGGGGCCGAAAGGATCGAGGCCCCTGGGATGTCCTCCGCCGCCGGGAACATAGGCGTCTTCGAAGCCCACCAGAACCAGCAGTTCGATCAGCAGCCGCAGGAACGGCGCCTGGGTCAGATTCCGGCTGATGTCGACCATCGGCGCGGAGACGATCAGCCGCTTGAACGCGCCGGCCTCCGTCAGCGCCGAGCGCAAAAGAATGTGTCCGCCCATGGAATGGGCCATGGCGTAATAAGGGCCGGGACATTTCGGCAGCACGATCTCTGCCATGAACTTGCGCAGATCGCTTTCATAATCGGCGAAATCCTCGACATGGCCCTTGTTGGGGTCAGGCAGAAGCCGGTCCGAGCCGCCCTGGCCGCGCCAATCCATGGTGGCGACCGCGAAGCCTCGCTTCCTGAGGTCGCGGACGGTTTCGAAATATTTTTCGATGAATTCGCCCGCGCCGCTGAACAGGCACACGGTGCCGCGCGCGATCAGTCCCGTTTGCGGCCAAAGGCAAATGCGCACATTCACCCCGCCGAGCGCCGCCATCTGCCCGACCACAGCGCCCTCGGGCGCCGGGTTGCCCGCTGTCTCCACCAGTCGCATGATCGCCCTCTGCTGCCACCCTAGCTTTTTTAGCGCAGCAGGGAGGGGACTTTCCAACAGACAATGGCTTCGTCCGTAACTTCGCGGTTACGGCGTTAACCTGGCGCCACACCGGCAGGCTCAGAGCAAGGTGCCGCGCAGCACGGCATAGGCGACCGAGAAGTAGATCACCAGGCCCGTAACGTCGACGAGCGTCGCCACGAACGGCGCGGACGCCGTCGCCGGGTCGAAACCCAGCCTCTTGAGGATGAAGGGCAGCATCGATCCCGCCACCGAGCCGAAGGTGACGATGGCCGTGAGCGCGAGGCCGACCGTCAATGCGACCAGCGGCCAATAGGCGCCGTAATCAAACAGCCCCAGTTGCTGCCACACGCCGATGCGGACGACGCCGATGACGCCGAGCAGGGCGCCGAGCACCAGTCCGGCAGGCAATTCGCGCGCGGCGATGCGCCACCAGTCCTTGAGGCCGATTTCCCGCAATGCCAGGGAGCGGATGACGAGGGACGTCGCTTGCGATCCCGAATTGCCGCCCGAGCTCATGATCAGCGGGATGAACAGGGTCAGCACGATCGCCTTCTCCAGCTCGGCTTGATAGAACTGCATGGCACTGGCGGTCAGCATCTCCGACAGGAACAGGATGCAGAGCCAGCCCGCCCGCTTGCGGATGAGCGTCAGAAAATCGATTTTCAGATAGGGCTCGTCGAGCGCTTCCGAGCCGCCGAGCTTCTGCACGTCCTCCGTGCCTTCCTCGATGATGGCGTGGATGACGTCGTCGACGGTGACGATGCCGAGCAAATGGCCGTGTTCGGTCACCACCGGAACCGCGAGCAGTTTGTATTTGGACAGCAGCCGCGCGACCTCTTCCTGGTCCGTCAACGGCGGCACCGAGATCGGGTCATAGGGCCACGCCGCCGTCGAGACGGTTGCCTTGGGATCGCCGGTCACCAGGCGCCAGAGGCCGACGACCTTTACCAGGCGCTTCGTTTTGGGGTCGAGCAGGCAGATCGTATAGACATTTTCCTTGCCGCGGCCGACGCTGTGAATGTGCTCAAGCGTCTGCGCGACCGTCCAATCGGCTGGCACGCTGACGAAATCGGTCGTCATCAGGCCCCCCGCCGAGCGCGGAGGATAGCTGAGCAACTCGGCGAGGCCCTGCCGGATCTCCGCGTCGAGCCGGGGCAGCAGCGCGCGGCGGGTCGGCTCGGACAGCTCGCGAAAGATGTCGGCGCGCCGGTCCGGCTGCAGCCCGGTGAGAATGGCGGCGGCGGCCTGGACCGGCAATAGCTCGATCAGTTCGGCCGGCTCGTCGAGATCGGGCTCGTCGAGAATTTGCGCGGCGGTGGGGGAGGGCATCGCTTCCAGCACCCGCGCGGCCAGACCCGCCTCGAGGCCGTTTAGGGCTTCGGCGGCATCGGCCGGCCGCAGGACCGCCATGGCCTCGGCAAGCTGTTTCGGGTCTCCTGCAAGCGTGTTCGCCGGAAGGAAGCCGGTCTGGGTGGAATAGGTCATGGCTCACCTCGATTGTCGCCGCCGCGGCGACCGGTGAGCGTCTCAAGCCAAGACGGTCGCGATCACGCGGGACGGCGGTGAATGTCGACGCTGGAACTGTGGCTCGGCATTGCGCCTGGAATCCTCATTGCGAACAGCGCCGCGGAAACGCGCGGCGTTTTGCGTGTTTGATTTGGGGCTGTGGTGCGGCGAGCACAAGGCTCGGCAAAGGTTCACGGCGGCGGGGCGGAGCCAACAAGGTTAATGGCTGTCGAGGCTCCAGCAATCGGGCGACCCACCCGGGAAACCGGGCGTGTTTAATCCGCACCGCCAGGTTGCGCCTGACCTCGACATCGGGACGGACGAGATCGGCCTGGTTTTTCCGATGGGATAAAGTCGTCATTCCCGCGAGAGCGGGAAACAAGTACGCCGCAGGAACCGCGTTTGGGGCCTAACGGCGCTGTACATTTACTGGATGCCCGTTTTCGCGGGATACCAGAAGGGGCATCCCGCTCCAGAGCCGGCGCTCAGCGCTGCTGCACCGAGAACCGGCGCTTCAGCTCCTTCCTCTGGCGCTTCGGTTTGATCTTGGCTTTGGGGAACAGGATGATCTCGGCGCCGTCCGGGCCGGCCGCCGCGCGGGGTGTCGCGAGCGGGGCTTCGACGGAGCATTCGATGGCGTGCGCGCAGCAGGCCTCGATGCGCCGCTGGCGCAAATCGATGATGGTGCTCATGCTCGGGCAGTCCGGTGATGGGGGAAGGTCGGCCGGCCCCGCGGCGTTTTCGGAACCGGGGAGCGTCGGGGTGATGCAAACAATATCGCCGGTCACAGCTAAAGAACCGTTAAACGGCGCAAGTAGTTCTGAGCGAAATCGAAGATTTATTCGGCGACGACGAATTCGTCGAGAAAATGCCGTCCCAGGCGGTCCTCGATCTCGATGACCCACATATCGCTGTCGAAATCGGCCTGACGCGCCAGATAAGCGTCGGCGGCGGCCTCCTCGATGCGCGGCTCCTTCAGCGCCGGGGTCCAGAAGCGGCCGGACGCCTCGCCGTCCAGGCCGGCGGCGGCGGGGCGTAAAACTTTAACGTATCCGTCGAGCATGTTGACCTTGATGAAGATCGCGCCCGCATCCGGATCGCCGCGCCTGACCACCGCTGCCGGAACAGGCATGCCGCCGAGCTGCCTGATATAGGCGCTCACCCAGATTCCGGCTTTCAGGCGCACATCCGATCTCCTCGGCATGGAAAAGGGCGGACGCCGTTCCGCGCCCGCCCCTTTGACATAACGCTTCGCCGCCGGGCGATAAAGCCCGGCCGCCGCTCAGACGCCGCTTTCGACCACGAATTTCGTGCGCAGGAACGCCTCCAGCCCTTCGATGCCGCCTTCCGAGCCATAGCCGGACTCGTTGACACCGCCGAACGGCGTCTCCGGCGTCGACACGAAGGGCGTGTTAACGCCGACAAGGCCGGTCTCCAGCGCATCGGAAATCCGCGAGGCCTTGCCGCCATCGCTGGTGAAGACGTAGGAGGACAGGCCGAAGGGCAGGCTGTTTGCGCGCTCGACCACTTCGTCGAACGTGTTGAAATGGGTGATCGGCGCCAGCGGGCCGAACGGCTCCTCGCTCATGATCTTGGCCTCATTCGGCACGTCCTTGATGACGGTCGGGGCGTAGAAGAAGCCGCGATTGCCGATGCGCTCGCCGCCCGCCGTTACGGTCGCGCCGTGTTTGCGCGCGTCGGCGACGAAGCTCTCCATCACTTCCAGCCGCCGCGCGGCGATCACCGGCCCCATCTGCACGCCGTCCTCGAGGCCGTTGCCGACCTTCAACGCCTTGGCCCGCTCGGTGAAGCCCTCGACGAAATCCTTATAGACGCCGTCTTGGACGAAGAAGCGCGTTGGCGAGATGCAGACCTGCCCGGCATTGCGGTATTTGAAGGCCGACATCATGGTGATGGCGCGATTGACGTCGGCATCGTCGAAGACGATGACCGGGGCGTGGCCGCCCAGTTCCATGGTCGCCCGCTTCACCGTATCCGCCGAGAGCTTCAGCAGATGCTTGCCGACCGGCACGCTGCCGGTGAACGACACTTTGCGCGGAATCCAGGAGCCGAGCAGATGCCGCGAGACGGCATCCGGCGAACCGAAAACGACATTCAGCACACCGGCCGGCAGGCCCGCATCCTGGAAGCAGCGCGCGATGGCGACGGCGGTGCCCGGCGTCTCCTCGCTCGGCTTGATGACGATCGAGCAGCCCGCGGCGAGCGCGCCGGCGACCTTGCGGATGACATTCGTGCCGGGGAAATTCCAGGCGACGAAGGCGACCGTCGGCCCGACCGGCTCCTTGGTCACCATCTGACGGGTGCCGGGCGTGCGCGAAGGCACGAGGCGGCCATAGGTGCGCTTGCCTTCTTCGCCATACCAGCGCGTCACGTCGATGACGAATTGCATTTCGACCTTCGACTCCGCCAGCGGCTTGCCGATTTCCAAGGTCAGCGTGCGGGCGATGGAGTCGATGCGGTCTTCCATCAGGCGCGCGGCCTTCTCCATCACGGCCTGGCGCTGCAGCGGCGTGCGCTGTTTCCATTCCTTGAAGCCGGCGACGGAGGCCTGCAAGGCGAGGTCGAGATCGGCGGCGGAGGCGTGCGGCACCTCGCCGATGACTTCCTCGGTGGCCGGATTGATGACGGCTTCCGTCTTGCCTTCGCTGCCCTGGCGGAATTCGCCACCGATCAACAATTCGAGCTTTTCATACGACATTGGCGGTTCCCCTCAAGGTTTCATGGCAGCGCGACAGGACTGGCGCCGCGCCATGCGGCACTCCGGACGTCAAATCCGATCGCTTCGTTTGAACGGCGGACGAGCGTTTGTTCGGCATCTCGTTTCACCGGGCATTGGCTCGTCGGAACACCGTCTGGCTGGAATTTGCGCATCTTACGCCCAGGCGCTGGGGGCGACAAGCCTCGGGGGCCGCCGGATGGCGGACGCGCGGCTGCCATGAGCGAACGGCATGATGCACGGCGGCCGCGATGAGGCGCCCCCGCCTGCCGCTTCACCGGGTCAGCGCGTTGCCGCGCGCCCCTTCGGCGGGCGCGGGCGGGGCGGCGGGCGGCGGATCGGCGCTGGCGATGACTTCCTGGAAGGCGGCGGCGAGCTGCTTGGCGCCGTCGAGCCCGGCATTGTGATCCATGCGGCGGTCCATGGCGGCGATCAGGCTGGCGACGGTGTTGTTGCGGCTTGCCACCGGGTTGCGCTGATAGCCCCCGCGCTGGAAGAAATTCGACGTCGGCACTTTGTCGCGCATGGCGACGGGCATGGTCAGCATATCGAAGCCATTGCCGTCGCCGGTCAGGTTCATCAGCTCCAGCTCGGCGGCGCTCATCGGCCGCGTGTGGCCGCCGCGCCTCGCATATTCCAGCGAGTTCACAAGCTTCTGGGTCTGCAGCAGCGGACCGATATCGGTGTCGAGGATCAGCGCATGCACGGCCCAGCCCTTCGGCGTCCGCGCCACGCGCTCATGCACCGCCCAGCGGTAGGGAATGCTGCGGGCATATTTCACCATGCGGAGCAAGGCGGCGCCCTTCACCTTCAGGGCCTTGCGCCGCGCGGGACTGGCCCCTTCGGCGCGCTTGTCGAGATTGGCGCCGATCGCCGCGCCGTGCTCCGCAAGCAGGCCGAGCGAATTGGCGACCAGAAGCTGATTGTAGCCGAGGGCGGTGCTGATCGGCTTGGAGCCCTTCTTCTTGGCTTCCAGCCCCGCCTGGACGTCATATTCGCCATTGCCGCCGGCCTCGAAGCCGTAAATGCGCACCGCCTGGTCCTTGGTGATGCCAGCGGCGACCGCCGCCCGCGCATAGGCACGCTTATAGTCGATCTCGGCCTTGGGCTTGTCCGGAACGAATTTGAATTTCAGCCGCGCCTGCGTCAGGAAGTCGGCGACGACGGGCAGATCCCGCAGCGGCGGCTTTTTCTTCACCTTCGGCGCCGGCGGCAGCGGCAGGAAGGCCGGGCGCTTCGGCTCGGACGGGCCGGAATAAGCCGGCGGCTGATCGAGCACGTAATCGGATAGCTCCAGCACGCCGCCCTTGGCGCGCTTTGCCCGGCGCGCGGCGCGCTTGTCCTCGATGCGCTCCCAATAGGCATCGCCCTTCCGCTCATGCGCCTCGCGGGCGCGCTTATATTCGCCGAAGGCGGCACGGTAATCCGCGATGGCCTTGGTCTCGGCGGCTGAGAATTGCTTCTCCGGCATCGGCGGCAAGGGCTCGGCACTTTCGGCATAAACCGGTCCCGCCCAAAACATTGCCATAAGAAGCAGAATATTTCGCATGTCGCTTGCCGCGCTCCGGCTGGCCCCTCTCAAGAGTTTGGACAACTTAGAGCATTTTCCAAGAAAGGGGGATCCGGTTTTCCGCGACGCGACGCGAGAAAATCCAGCCCTGGCGTGTTTTTGTCTCGGCTGGAGCGGATCGCTGAAGAACAAAGCGGCAATAGACGCGCAATCGCGTTCCGCAATGGCGCGATCTGCATTCACACGGCATTCACAGGCTTAACCATAAAACGGACGGGTCCGATCGCTCCGGCCGTGAACCCTCGGTCCGGCTCTTGCGTCACAGGCTGTGTAGCGACATCCGACATCTGGGTCTCTGGGAGGTTTGATTATGAAATTATCCATGTCCATCAAAGCCGTCGCGTTGCTTCTGGCCCTGTCTTCGGTCGGCCTCGCCGGCAATGCGCAGGCTTATGATGACGACCATGATGGCCGCGACGCGGCGATCGGCATCATCGGCGCGGTGGTCGGCACCGCCATCGAAGCCGAGCAGGCCAAGCAGGAAGCCAAGGAGCAGGACCGCCAGTGCCGCCGCCTGCAGCATAAGTGCGATGACGGCTCGGAATGGGCCTGCCGCAAGCTGGAAGAAAATTGCGGGGACTGAGGCCCCGCCCCGATCCGTCGACGGTCGGAGCTGTCCGCATCGCGTCCCCATGCGCGATGGATCGCGGCAGCCTTCGCCAGTTGGGCGCGGGTGGGGGGATAATAAAATCGATGGGGACACCCCCCTCACCCAAGCCCTCTCCAGCTGAGAGGGCTTTCTGCATTTCCGCTACTTCTCGCGCGCCTCAGGATCTGCGTTCTGCGATCCCAATGCTACGTTACGAACGTAACGCCGGCCCCGGCGTCTGACATCCGTTCGTAGCTTGTAGCAATCAGAGCTCACTCTGACTGACTGCCGGAAAGCCACCAGCCGACGGTTTCGCCGGGTGCTCGGGCGTTCCGGCGACGACGTTGCCCGGTCCCTGGCCATGCCGCGGCATGCCGATGATGGACCCGCTCGACAATGCCTGCCTGGGACTGGGACGACGCACCGACCGGGCGCCGGAAATGGCCGCTCGCGTTTCTTGCGCCGTAACACCGTAACCGATGCCGAAAGGCGCCGCTTCAGTGGCGGCGACATGCCGTGTCCCTCTTATCGCGACTATTCGTGCTGGTGGCTGTGGCTCTTCTGCCGGCGATCGCCATCCAGGCCTATAACGAGATAGTCCTGCGCCAGGCGCACAGCATCGAAATACGCAGCCAGGTGCTCAGCTTCACCAGGCTCGCCGCGGCGGAGCAGTCGCAGATGATCCAGGGCATCCATCAGATCCTGGTGACCCTGTCGGAACTGCCCGCGATAAAGTCGAAGGATAGCCGCGCCTGCAATGATTACCTCGCCGCAGTCAAGCAGCGCTTTCCGGCATTTCTCGCCCTCCTGGCGACCGACATCAACGGCCAGACCTTCTGCAACACGGTCAGCCCCAACACATCCGTCAACGTCTCCAAGCGCCCCTATTTTGCCCCCGCCATGAAGAGCGGCGCCTTCACAGTCGGAGAATTCTCCGCCGGTCTCGTCGATCCCAAGCCGATCATCCAGTTCGCGCTGCCCTATAAGGACGCCGACGGCCGCATCGGCGGCCTCATCATCGGCGGGCTGAGGCTCGACTGGCTTGCCGATCACATCGCGCAGAAGGGCGCCCCGCCCAACGCCGCGCTCGCCGTTGCGGACCGCAACGGCACCTATCTCGCCCGCTATCCCGAAAATGAACGCGCCTTGGGGCGCAAGATGCCCGCCGGCGAGCGGCCGATTGGGAACGGTGACGGCACGGCCGACATCATCGACCTCGACGGCGTCGAGCGGATTGTCGGTTTCCTGGAGCTCGGCGAGGATGCCGGCGGCCTGGTCGTCAGCTTCGGTCTCGATAAGGCGCAGGCCTTCGCCGCGATCCAGGACCGCACCGTGCATGATATCTTCCTCATCATTCTGGGGACATCGCTGGTCCTGGTGCTGACCACGATCGGCGCGCGGCGGTTCATTCACGACCCGCTCGGGCAACTGGTCGAGGCCGCCGATGCGTGGCGGCGGGGCGATTATGCCAGGCGGGTCAGCATCGAGGGAGCGCGTGAGATCGGCCGGGTCGCGGACGCCTTCAACATCATGGCCGAGGCGCTGGAGCATCGCGAGCGGGAGCTGCAGGGCGCGAAGGCGAAGGCCGAGGAGGCGGCGGCCCAGATCACGACGATTTTCAACAGCACCACCGATAGCGTCCTCGTCGTCGACCGGGACTGGCGCGTCACCTATCTGAACGAGCGCGCGAGCTGCCAGATTGCCGAGGGTGGCGACGTCATCGGCAAGCAATTGCTGACGCTTTTCTCGCATTTCAGCACCGATGGCACGCATGGCCGGCTCCGGGAGGCCATGTGGACCCGGCAGCCGGTCGTGTTCGAAGCTTACTGCCCCATCGCCGATAGCTGGTTTCAGTTCAACGCCTATCCGTCCGACCGGGGCCTCGCGCTCTATTTCCACGACATCAGCGAGCACAAAAGGGCGCTCGAGGCTCGCCGGGTCATGGAGGAGCAGCTTCACCAGAGCCAGAAGATGGAGGCCGTCGGCCAGCTCACCGGCGGCATCGCGCATGACTTCAACAACCTGCTCACGGTGGTGACGCTGAAGCTGGAGGCCATCGCGGCGCGCGCCCCCGATGAGGCGACCCGCCAAATGGCCAATGAAGCGCAAATGGCCGCCGGCCGGGGGGCGAAGCTAACGGCGCAGTTGCTTGCCTTCTCACGCCAGCAGCGGCTCGAGCCGGAATTCGTCCGCGTCAATGACGTCATCACCGAATTCCTAGGCATCATCTCGCAGGCCGTTGGACCGGGATGCGAGGTCAGGCTGCTGACGGATGAGGGTTTGTGGCCATGCCATATCGATCGGTCACAGTTCCAGACCGCCCTTTTGAACCTGACGCTGAATGCACGCGATGCCATGGCGGCGGGTGGCCCCGTCCAGATCGAGACGCGCAATGTCGCGCTGGAGGCGGGCGGGGGCGCCGGCTGCGAGCCCGGCCCCTATGTGTGCGTCTCCGTCAAGGATACCGGCGTCGGCATCCCGGCTGAGGCGCTGGCCCGCGCCTTCGAGCCGTTCTTCACCACGAAGGAAGTCGGCAAGGGGACGGGGCTGGGTCTCAGCATGGTCTACGGCTTTGTCCGCCAGTCCGGCGGCGACGTCACCATCGAGAGCAAGGTCGGCGAGGGCACGACCGTCAATCTCTATTTGCCTAAAGCCACGCAAGAGCCGCCCGCCGCCGCAACGGCCGTCCTATCCGCCGCCGGCAAGGGGGGCACCGAGCGCATTCTTCTGGTCGAGGATGACGAAGCGATCCTGGCAATCACCTCGGAGATCCTGACCGGCCTTGGATACCGTGTGACATGCGCGCGCAACGGCCCCGACGCACTGCAAATCCTGAAGGGGAGCCAGCAATTCGACCTGTTATTCAGCGATATCGGCATGCCGCAGGGGATGACCGGCATCGAACTTGGCCGCGAGGCCAAGCGGCTGAACGGAGGCATCAAAGTCCTGTTGACCTCAGGTTATGCCGGCGACGCGCTGGAGCGGCAGCGCAACGAATTCGCGCTCATCCCAAAACCCTTCCAATTCGAGGAATTGGCGCGAAAGGTGCGGTCGGTGCTCCAGGAGGTTTAGCGCGGCGGCCGATCAAAGGGGACTGCCCCTACCGCCCCCCTCGCCGCTGACCTGCCCTCTCCCATGGAGACTTTGCCAAGGCGGTAATCTCATTTCCGTCGCCCCGGCCGTTAGAGCCGGGGCCCACTAGCTTCTCCACCGGCACTGTGCTCGCTGTTCTGCCAATGGATCGCGGTCCGGCCTGACGGCCGCCCGGGACGACGGAAGGAGAGGCCATGCGATACGCAAAGGTCTTCATGGGGAGAGGCTGTCTTGCGGCCTCCCGCGAAAACTCTGGACGGCGCGCGTCGACGGCGCTGCCGCCGCGCCCCGGATTACTCGCCGATCAGCGTCTTCAGCTTCGCGGTGGCCCGGGCCGGGTCGGCGCCTTGGCCGATGATGAGCAGGCCGGTGCGCTTCCAGTTGCGGTCGAGCAGGAAGGCGTTGCCGGAATGGTCGATCGTGTAGCCGCCGCCGGCCAGCGGCACCTTGTGGAACTCGGCGCCCACAGCCTTGGCGATGGCGCCGATCTCGGCGAGGCTGCCGGTCACGCCGACGATGCGGGCATCGAACGAGGCGAGATAGTCCTTCAGTACCTCCGGCGTGTCGCGCTCGGGATCGGCGCTGATGAAGATGACGTTCAGCCGGTCGGCGAGCGGGCCGAGATCGGCCATGCGGTCGGCGATTTCGGCAAGGGCGGTCGGGCAGATCGAGGGGCAGTTGGCGAAGCCGAAAAACACCAGGCTCGGCTTGCCGGCAAAGCTTTGCGTCGTCACCGGATGGCCGAGCTGGTCGACGAGCCCGGCGCCATCAGCCGGCGTCCCCGCCGCCGAGGCCGGCGCCGCCATCAGCGCGCCGCCGATCAGCGCCGCCGCCGCCATCCTCCTCAGGCAACTGGCCGCACCCCAAATCATCCCACGCGCGGCGGCAATGCCGCGATCCATCCGCCGTCCCATCACACCGATCACCATCTGCATTAACTCCCGCCGACGCCGGGCAGACCGCACGCAAGAACGGCGCGCGGCCCGCCAATCTCAGCCTCCCGGCGGCTTAGGCCCCGGCGCGGTCGCGCCGGAGCCGGCCGCCTCGCCCTGATGCGAGCGGGCCTCGATATAGAGCAGCACATCCGCCACATCGTTCTCCTTCAGCCCCAGATTGGGCATCATCACGCCCTTATATTTCTGGGAAATCTCAACGGTCAGCGGGTCCTTCTCCGCCCGCATCTTCTCGGGCGACATGAGGAAGCGGGTCAGCCAGCCGCGCTCGCGGCGATGGCCGATATGGGCGAGATCGGGACCGATGAAATCGCCGCCGCCGATCGAATGGCAGGTCGAGCAGGCCTTGATGTACAGCGCCTGGCCGGGATGTTTGTCGAGCCGGTAGGCGTCGATTTCGGCGGCGGCGTGGCGGGTTGAGAGGGCGCGCCTCGTCGCGCGCACCGCCGGATCGAGATCCCTGATGGTGGCGACGGCGAGATCCAGATCGGCGTAGACCGAATAGCGCGACCACTCGCCGGTCGCGTCATTGCCCAGCATCATGTCGTTGCGGTGCTCGGACAGGCTGCGGCTGCGCTCGCCGATCTTCCAGCGGATCTGGTTGATGTGCTCCGGCTTGCCGGTGACGAAATACCAACCATTGCCCGCCCCGAAGGCGTCGGCATATTCCTTCAGCAGCTCGGGCGTGTCGCGGCCCGGGTCCATGGTGATGGAATAGATGAACACGTCGCGCCCGACCGCATCGCCGAGCCGCTGCTTGATCTGGGCGACGCGCGAGGTGGTCAGCGGGCAGATGTCGTTGCAGTTCAGATAGACGAAATTGACGACGACCATTTTGCCCTTGATAAGGCCGTCATAGAACGGCACCTCCTTGCCCTCGTGCGTGACGACGGGCAGGTTGGTGAAATAATCGGCGTCGAAGCGCGAGCCTTCCGGCGCGGCCGAAACCGGGCCGGCGCCCGCCAGGGCGAGCGCCAGCGCGAGAGCCGGAAGCTGGAAGCGGGGGCCTATCCCCGCTACCGCCGCGCGCGCCGCCAAGGCGCGGATGAAGAACGAAAGTCCCATGTCAGGCGCTGCCCCCGCGCCGCCGCGGATCGCCTTCCGGCAGGATTTCCGGCGTCAGATATTCCACGCCGTCCTCCCTCGGATTGGGCGTCGGGCTGATGGCGATGAACGGGTCGCCGGTGCCATTGTCGTCCTTCAGGATCTGGTAGCGCATGAGCATGGCGAAATCCTCATGCACGGTGTTGTGGCAGTGGGTGACATAGGCGCCGGCGAACTCACTGAAGCGGATCTGGATCTTGACCTTACCGCCCTCGCCGAGCCGCCAGACATCCTTGCGCGCCAGGCGCTCTGTCGCCCCGAAGGCGCCCACGGTCCGGCTGATGGTGACGCCTTCCTCGAAATGCAGATGCACCGGGTGATCCCAGCCGCCGCCGCCATTCTCCAGCGTCCAATGCTCGACCTCGCCGGCGCGGGGCACGATCAGCGAAGCGCGGTTGGCGTTCATGTAATGCTGGTCCTCGCCGTCGATGCGGATCACCCAGGGGAAGATCTCGCGGTCGCCGCAATCGGGGAAGCAGCCTTCAAAATTGTTGCTGGTCCGCTTGAATTCGAGATGGCGGGTGCGGACCGGCTCGACGATCGGGATCTGCTCGGTAAGGACGGGCGGCACCTGGCTGCGATCCGGCGCGTTGTTCGGGTAGACATAGCCCGGCTGATCGACGCTCTCGACCGATTTGACGACGCGGAACTGCAACAGCGGCCCGACGCCCGGATCGTCCGAGTCCCGCCTGACGCCTTCCTTGACGCTGAGGATTTCCTTCGGCCCGCGCCCATCCTCATGCTCGATATGGTTGACGAGCCGGAGCTTGTCGCCGGCGGCGAAGGGTGAGAAGTCGACGATGATGTCGAAGCGCTCGCCGGTGCCTTGCGGGTCGAGCGCATTCACCGTGACCGGATTGACCAGGAGGTTGCCGTCATTGGCGATGACCGTGACGGGAACCGCCGTCCCGGCCTCGTTGACCAGCACCAGCTTGATGAAGCGCGACATGCAACCGTTGACGATGCGGAAGCGGTATTTGCGCCGCATCACCTTGAAGAACGGGGCATAGGCGCCGTTCACGCACATGATGTCGCCGAGGAAGCCGTCCGTGTCGAAAATGTCGAAGAAGAGCTGGCCGCTCGGCGCGAAGGCCGCGTCGGTAATGATGAGGTTGACGTCGAAATCAATATTGCCCCAGGGCAGCCGCTCGCCACTCGGCAGGCGCAGATTGATGCCGTCATCCATGCCCTCATGGCCGCGATCGGGGCCGCTATAATAATTCAGCATCGCCAGATTGCCCTTGTAGACATTCTCGGCGGTGAAGAAGAAGCGGTGATCGTGCGCCCACAGCGTGCCCTGCAATTCGCGGAAATCGCCGGGAATGGCGAAAGGCACGCCATTGTCGTCGATGCCCGAGGCGCGCAGATCCGAGCCGTCGAGATTATAGGTGTCGGAGCGGGCGAGGCAGGTGCCCCAATGATAATCGTAGAACTGGCCGGGGAAGAAATGGGCATTGTTGGCGCCGTCGCTGCCCGCGCCATTATGCGCATTGTGGTTGTGCAGCGCGATCTCGTTGCGCCCGAAGCCGTTATTATGAGCGCGGTCGAGCGGCAGCGAGTTGTAGACGCGCGCCAGAACCGGCTCGCCATAGCGGATCTTGATGAGGGGCGGCGGCAGCGTGCCGCGCGTACCGAGCCCCCCGGCGCCGTAGCTCCAGACGCTGTTGGGGTCCTGCGGCTGGAAATTGGGATGGAATTTCAGCCCGTCCTGGATCTGGCCGAGCGACAATTGATAGCCGACCTTGGGCAGGTAATCGTTCCAGCGCTGATGGCCGAACCACATGCCGGGCGGACGGCCTTCGCAAGGGCCGCGCAGGGTGCGCGGATTGAGGTAGTCGGCGCCGCCCGTGGCGGTGAAGTCGGTGTGCCAGGACAGGCGCTTGGAATTGCGCTCGCCGAGCGCCGAGGGGAATGCCGCCTCGATCTCGCCGCCGACATTCAAATGCGTCAGCGGGTGCGGATGGTGCAGGTTGAGGCGCTGCATTTCCTGGGTGAAGGGCTGCGCGCCGAAACGCGGGCTCGGCGGCGTGCCGACCGGGATGGCGCCATAGGCGCTCGGCGCGAAGGGGCTGAGACCGTTCTTCAGCGCCAGCATGCCGCCGGCGGTGAAAATGCCCATCTTGAACAGGTCGCGCCGGGTGACCTGTCCGCTACCCAGGGCGCGGATGATTTCGGCGCGGTTTTCGCGCGCCTTCTGAGCTTCGCGGAGTCGATTTTTAGGAGCTGATTTTGGCAAATACATTCGAACATTTCTCCGCGAGGGAAGCCGCGCGCTGCTTTGGGAAATCGACCGCGAGAGCGCTTTTTCGCTGCCTGTTGCAATGATGACGGGCGGGCCCCGCATCGATGCGCGCCCGTGAATACGTTCCGGATTTTGCCTTGATCCGGACGCCGTTCGGACATGCGCTGCGGAATAACGCCACGTAAAAAGCATAAATCGGCAAAGCGCTTACCGTCAGCACCCCTAGGGCACTGACCCGTAGTCCCTATCCGAGCCCGACCAAAGGTGTTCAGCTCATCAGACTTTGGTCTGGTGCCCCTTGACAGAAAATTTGCTTAAGTCACAAGGTATTTTGAATCAAAAAATGCCGGCGGTCGCTTTCGATTGTAGAAACAATCGATGGTTTCGCCGGGGCGCTTCTGATGGGGGTTTGAATGCTCGAATTTCCGAGCATTCACGAGGAGTTGCGGCAGCGATCGTGGCGACTCGGCCTGCGGCGGAGGATGGGGTTGGGGAGACGGGCTTGGGACGTCACGCGCACTTGCGGCCGCGCCGGCACGGCAAATGGGGCGTCGGCCTGATAGCGCTATTGCTCAGCGCCTGCTCGCTCTCGCCTGAGCAATTGTCCTTACCCGCATCGATCACCGGCGCGACCGGCGACAGCCAGCAGGCGAGCAGCAATGGCCGCCCCGGCGTGCCGCTCGCCGATGCCGGCGACGAGGCCACCAGGGGGCCCCGCGTCTACCCCGGCACCGGCCAGTTCGCGCAAAACCCGGCGGGCGGTGATGGCGGGTCCGAGCGGGCGCGCAGTAAGGTCGACGGCAATGGCGTGACGCTGAATCTCGTCGGCGCCAGCGTGCCCGAGGTCGCCAAGACCGTGCTCGGCGATATTCTCAAGCTCAATTACACTGTCAGCGACAAGGCGAAGGCCTCGATCACGCTGAGCACGGCGCAGCCGGTGCCGAAGGAGGATCTGCTCAAGATCTTCGAGTCGATCCTGCGCTCCGAGGGCCTTGCGCTCAGCGTCGAGAACGGCGTCTACCGGGTGCTGCCCGGGGATGCGGTGGCGCGCGGCACGCCGCGCTGGGCGCCGCGCGGACGCCAGGAGGCGGGCGACGGCACTACCATCGTGCCGTTGCGCTACGTCTCCGCGACCGAGATGGAGCGGGTGCTGAAATCCGTCGCGCCGCAGACCTCGATCCTGCGCGTCGACAATGCCCGCAACCTGCTCATCGTCTCCGGCTCGGCAACGGAACTGGCCTCGGTCAACGACACCGTCGAGGCGTTTGATCTGGACTGGATGCGTGGCATGTCTTTCGCGCTGCTGCCGGTCGAGAGCGCCGATCCGGAAGCCATCGCCAAGGAACTCGACACCATCTTCGCCAATGATTCGGACAGCCCGACCAAGGGCATCGTCCGCTTCGTGCCGAACACGCGGCTGAAATCGGTGCTGGTGATCTCCTCGCGGCCGGAATATCTGCGCAAGGCCGAAGGCTGGCTGCGGCGCATCGACCTCGCCGGGCAGGCGACCGAGAAGCAGGTGCATGTCTACCACGTACAGAACCGCCCGGCCGGCGAATTGGCGGTGCTGCTGCGCAAGGTCTACAATTCGCAGTCGAACAATAACGACCGGAACGAGCCCTCGACCCAGCCGGGGCAGGACGTGTCCGTCCTCTCCTCGGGCGACGACAATGCCGGCGGCGGCGGCTTGGGAACGCAGGGCCTGTCGAGCGGATTCGGCCAGGCGGGCACGCAGCAGCAGCGCCGCTCCGCTCAGCAGCAGCAGGGTGGCGGCATCGGCGATGTCGCCCAACCCGCAACCGGCGACCAGCCGCAGGGCCGCGGCGGCGACCAGACCGGCGACCGCAATGGCGGCATCGGCATCGTCGCCGACGACCCGAACAACTCCGTCATCATTACCGCGACAGTCAGCGAATATAAGCGCATCCGCCAGATTCTCTCGCGCATCGACATCGCCGGCAAACAGGTGCTGCTCGAGGCGACCATCGCCGAAGTGACGCTGTCGGACCAGTTGAAATTCGGGCTGAAATGGTTCTTCCAGAAGGGCAATAACGAGGCGACCTTCACCACCCCGACCACCGCCGGCACGCCGGCCGACGTGCTTTCGGGTTTTGGCGGCTTCTCCTATTTCCTGAACACGCCGAATGTGCAGGTCGCGCTCAACGCCCTCAATCAGGTGACGACTGTCAATCTGGTGTCCTCGCCGAGCCTGATGGTGCTCGACAACAAGAAGGCGGTGCTGCAGATCGGCGACGAGGTGCCGTTCGCGACACAGCAGGCGCAGGGCACTCAGGTGCCGGGCGCGCCGGTCATCAACTCGATCTCCTTCCGCAGCACCGGCGTCATTCTCAGCATCACCCCGCGCGTCGGCGAGAACGGCCGCATCCAGCTCGACATCGAGCAGGAGGTCAGCGACGCCAAGCGGACCGAGACGTCCGACCTCGACTCGCCGACCATCTCGCAGCGCCGCGTGAAAACCTCGGTCGCGGTCGGCGACGGCGAGTGCATCGTGCTCGCAGGCCTGATGCGCGACAACACTTCGGTGTCGCACGACAAGGTACCGCTGATGGGGGATATTCCCGTCGTCGGCAATTTGTTCAAGAATAAGACAGATGAGATTACCCGCACGGAGCTTCTGATCGCGATCACGCCGCATGTCGTCAAGGACGCGCGCCAGGTTCGCGGCATTGCCCAGGAATTCCGTGACCGCATGAATTTTAGCACCCGGCCGCAACGGGGTGGCCCCCCTGACCGGCGGGAAAATGTTGATCGCGTGATCGTCCGCTGACTGTATTTTTTTGGTCTGTACTTAGCGTCCTCTGAAGGGGATTGCAGCCATGTCCGAGAACAGCGAGCCCGGCCCGCCCCCGCCCGACGATCGAGGCTTCGCGCTCGTGCTCGTGCTGTGGGTCGCGGGCCTGTTGGCCGTGATGACGGCGAGCCTGTCCAGTTCTGTGCGCACCCATGTGCGGGTCGCCGCCAATGTCGCCGAGAGCGCGCGGGCCGAGGCGCTGGCCGACAGCGGCATCACCCTGGCGGTGATGGACCTGATGTCGACGCGGCGCGGGCGCGGCCATCAGCGGCGCTTCTCCGTCGACGGCCAAGGCACGCTCTGCCTCGTTCCCGGCGAGGGCGCCCTCAACATCTCGGTGATCGACGAGGCATCGCGGATCGACGTCAACACGGCGGGCGTGCCTTTAATTCAGGCATTGGTCGCCGGGCTCGGCGAGCCGCCGGAGAAGGCCGCGCAGATCGCGGAGGCGATCTTCGACTATCGCGACGCCGATGACGAGCGCAAGCCCAACGGCGCCGAGGCCGCCGACTATCGTGCCGCCGGCCTCGGCTGGCTGCCGAAGAACGGGCCGCTGCAATCGGTGGACGAACTGGCCCAGGTTTACGGCATGACGCCCGAGCTGCTCGCGCGGATGCGGCCGTACCTGACCGTCTATTCGGGCCTCGCCGGCATCGACGCCACCCTGGCCAGCGAGCGGCTGATCACGCTGCTGCGCAACGGTTTGGCGGGCACTGCCGGCGCCTTCGGCAGCTTTCCCGACTTCCATGAATCGGTGGCGCTGCCGGCCATGTTCGTCACCGCCTCGCAGCAGCGCGTGTTCACGCTGCGCGTCGAGGCGCTGAGCGCTGCGGGCGCGGTTTTCGTGCGCGAGGCCATCGTCGATGTCGGCACCCGGCAGACGCCGAAACACGTGTTTTTGCGCTGGACGCGCGGTCCGGGTGACCCGGGGCCGGCGATCGGCATCCCCTTGAGCGCCGGGCGGTCGCTGTGTTGAGGCCACAGGTAGTGCGAAAAATCACATTTACGCAAAAAGCGAGGAAATTTGTCTCCCGCAAGCAACGCCTCGCTAAATGTTGAAGCTGGCGCATGTCGATCTATGAGCGACAATGTGGTCAAATATTAGCCTACGTGCCATATTTCCATAATAGGCAGGGGAAAATACCTACACATTCCATGATCTGAAGACGCTGGGTTTCAGCTCTCAATCAAAAGCAGTTGCTGCGCCGCGCTATGGACCGGTTGGGGAGGGTTCGCGTAATGCGTGAGATTGGCGGTTTGCAATCGATGCTGGATCACGCGGGAGAACGTCTCCGCGTGTCCGGCGCGGCTGTGCCCGCACGCTGGCGCCAATGGAACCTAACCACGCAATTCACCCTCGTCGCCACCATCGTCGTCGGCATCTCGATGGCGACGCTCGGGCGCTGGGTCGCCGACCGCATCGAGAGCGGCGTCATCACCAACACCGCCACCGCCGCTGCGCTCTATATGGACCGCTTCGTCGAGCCCTATGCCCAGGATCTGGCGACCGGCCAGATGCTCAGTCCGGCCTCACAGAACGCGCTGGCGCAGCTCGTGCGCAACAAGAGCTTCGGCCAGCACGTGGTCGAGGTGAAGCTATGGCGGACGGACGGCACCATCGCTTACAGCACGCTCGAAAACATGATCGGCAAGCGGATGCCGCTCAGCGACAGCCTGGCGCGCGCGCTGAAGGGCGAGGTGGTGCCGGAATTCGATCATCTGGACGATGAGGAAAATGTCATCGAGCGCGGCCTGCAACTGCCGCTGCTGGAGATCTATTCGCCGATCCGCGAGACCAATACCGAACGCATCATCGCCGTCGCCGAGTTCTACCAGCTCGCGGGCGGGCTGGCGAGCGAGCTCGCCTGGGCGCGGCTCGAAGGCGTGCTGATGGTCGGCGGCCTGTCGCTTTTGATGCTCGGCGCGCTCATCACCATCGTGCGCAGCGGCGGCCGCACCATCGCCAGCCAGCAGCAGGCGCTCAGCGAACGCGTCGCCGACCTGTCGCAATCGCTTGCGTTGAACGAAGAGTTGCGCCAGCGCGTCGCCGAGGCCAACCGCCGGGCGACCGAGGGCAATGAGCGTTTCCTGCGCCGCGTCAGCGCCGAGCTGCATGACGGGCCGGTGCAATTGATCGGCCTCGTGCTGCTCCGGCTCGACGGCGTCAATGCGCGCAACAGCGAGGATGCGGCGCGTGCCGCCGAAACGCTGGAAGTCATCCGCGGCGCGCTGAAGGACGCGCTCAACGAAATTCGCGGCCTCTCCAATGGCCTTGCCTTGCCCGAGTTGGAGAGTCTGGCGCTAGAGGACGCATTGGATCTGGCCATCACGAACCATGAACGGCGATCGGGCACGTCGGTCAGCGTCAACTTCCCGGGAAAGCTGCCGCCGGTTCCCGCATCGATCAAGACCTGCGCCTATCGCTTCGTGCAGGAGGGCCTGAACAACGCCTTCCGGCACGCGGGCGGGGCGGGCCAGCGCGTCAAAGTGTGCTGGGACGGGCGCAAACTGACCATAGAAGTCGGTGACGAAGGGCCGGGCATCTCCGGGACCGCACAGCCGTCATGCAAGAGCGGCATCGGTCTCACGGGCTTGCGCGACCGCATTGAGTCTCTGGGAGGAACAATGCTCATCAACGCTGTAAGCGGCGAAGGAACCCGGCTTCGAGCCTCATTCAGCCTGAGCGATATTTAGGGTGTAATATGCATCAAAGAATTCGTGTGGCAGTGGTTGACGATCATCCGCTTTTTCGCGAAGGCGTCACCCAGACATTTTATAATAGCGAAGAACTTGACCTCGTCGCCATGGGCGCGAGCCGCGACGACGCAGTGCAAATCGTCAAGGAGTCCGGGCCGGATATTCTGTTGCTCGACATCCAGCTCCCCGGCGGCGGCATCGAGGCGGCGCAATTGATCACGGCCCTCGCCAGCCGCACCAAGATCATCATGCTGACCGCCTCCGAGAACGAGGACGACGTCTCGGCCGCGCTCGAAGCGGGCGCCTGCGGCTATGTGCTGAAGGGCATTAGCGGGCGGGATCTGGTTCGCACGGTGCGCGCGGTCCAGAACGGCGACATCTATGTGACGCCGGCGCTCGCCGCGCGGATGCTGAAGAGCATCCACCGCCGACCGTCCTCCGCCCAGCCCGAGGCGACGATGTTCGCCCTGACGCCGCGCGAGGAGGACATTCTCGACTGCGTCGCCGTGGGGCAGACCAACAAGGAAATCGCCATCCAGCTAAAGATCAGCGAGAAGACGGTAAAGCACTACATGACGACGATCATGCACAAGCTGCATGTCCGCAACCGCGTCGAGGCGGCGCTGAAGGCACGGCAGCGCAAATCGAACTAGCGGCTGCGGGTGGCGCAGGCGGGCATCGTGGCGCCGCCTCGCGCCGCATGTCCGCCGGCGGCGACGTTGAGTCGAGAAAGGCTGCGCCGCCGATTCTGAAGCGAGATCCCCTCGAGAACGGGGATCCGGCACCTCAGGTCGATTTTTTCTTTCGCCCGGCCCCTTACGCTGCGGCGTACTCGTCCCCGCCTTCGGGCGAGTCCAAAGCCATTCGGTCCCGCATTTAATTTCCCTTCCTCACCATGGTTCGCTGCGGCTGGGGCTCCGGCTCCGCCGTCAGAGTGTTGCGCCCTGAGCGAGGCCAACCATGTGGACCGAGGCCAAACCCTGGATTAACGCCCTGCCAATGATGATATAATGCCCATCATGAAAGCGAATCGCAAAGACGCGCCCGACGCCGAGCCGACGCCGCCGCATCAGGGCGAGGATGGCGCATTGATCCCGCTGTCCCGCCGGGCGATGGCCGCGCCGCCCTATCTGAACGGCCTCAATCCGGAGCAGCGCGAGGCCGTCGTCACGCTGGACGGGCCTGTCCTCGTGCTGGCCGGCGCGGGCACCGGCAAGACGCGCGTGCTGACGACGCGCATCGCCCACATCCTTGCCACGCAGCGGGCCTTCCCGTCGCAGATCCTCGCCGTGACCTTCACCAACAAGGCCGCGCGCGAAATGAAGCAGCGCATCGGCGCTCTGGTCGGCGGCGCGGTCGAGGGGATGCCGTGGCTTGGCACCTTCCACTCCATCGGCGCGCGCATCCTGCGTTACCACGCCGAGCTGGTCGGTCTGACGCCTGCCTTCACGGTGCTCGATACCGATGACCAGCTCCGCCTGCTGAAGCAGCTCATCCAGGCCGACCGCATCGACGAAAAGCGCTGGACGCCGCGCCATCTCGCCGGGCTGATCGATAGCTGGAAGAATCGCGGCATGACCCCCGACAAGGTGCCCGCCGGCGAGGCTTTCGCCTTCGCCAACGGCAAGGGCGCCGAGCTCTACGCCGCCTACCAGAAGCGCCTCAAGGAGCTCAACGCCGCCGATTTCGGCGATCTGCTCCTTGAGAACCTGCGCCTGTTCATGGAGCACCCGGAGATCCTGAAGAGCTTCCATGAGCGCTTCCGCTTCATGCTGGTGGACGAATATCAGGACACCAATGTCGCGCAGTATCTCTGGCTGCGGCTGCTCGCCCAGGGCAATCACAATGTCTGCTGCGTCGGTGACGATGACCAGTCGATCTATGGGTGGCGCGGCGCGGAAGTGGACAACATCCTCCGCTTCGAGGCGGATTTCCCTGGCGCGAAAGTCATCCGGCTGGAGCGCAACTACCGCTCGACCGGCAATATTCTCGGCGCCGCCTCGCATCTGATCGCCCACAACCAGGGCCGGCTCGGCAAGACGCTGCACACCGACGATGCGGCCGGCGAGAAGCTGATCCTGCGCGGCGTTTGGGACGACGAGGCCGAGGCGCGCGCCGTCTCCGACGAGATCGCCGACCTGCACCGGCAGGGCATGTCCTATAATGACATGGCCATCCTGGTGCGCGCCTCCTTCCAGATGCGCGCCTTCGAGGACCGTTTCGTCGCCATCAACCTGCCTTATCGCGTTATCGGCGGCCCGCGTTTCTATGAGCGGCAGGAAATCAAGGACGCCATCGCCTATCTCGATGTCGCCAACAATCCGGCGAACGATCTGAAATTCGAGCGCATCGTCAACGTGCCCAAGCGCGGCCTCGGCGAAACCGCGCTGCGCACCATCCACCATTTCGCCCGCGCCGAGGGCCGTCCGCTGTTCGATGCCGCGCGCACCCTCGCCCAGACCGAAGAGCTGAAGCCGCAGGCGCGCAAGCCGCTGCTGACTTTGGTGCAGAGCTTTGATCGCTGGCGCGGCATGCTGAACAGCATGCACCACACCGAAGTCGCCCAGATCATCCTGGACGAGTCCGGCTATACCGAGATGTGGCAGAACGACAAGACCCCGCAAGCGCCCGCGCGGCTGGAGAACCTGAAAGAACTCATCCGCTTTATGGGCGAGTTCGACACGCTCGGCGCCTTCCTGGAGCACGTCTCGCTGGTGATGGACGCCGAGCAGAACAGCGACGGCGAGCGCGTCAGTGTGATGACCCTGCACGCCGCCAAGGGCCTGGAATTCGACATGGTATTCCTGCCGGGCTGGGAAGAGGGCCTGTTCCCGCATCAGCGCTCGATGGACGAGAGCGGCGTCGCCGGGCTCGAAGAGGAGCGCCGGCTCGCCTATGTCGGCATCACGCGGGCCAAGAAGCGGGCGCATATTTCCTTCGCCCAGAACCGGCGTGTGCACGGGCTCTGGCAAACCGCCGTGCCCTCGCGCTTCGTCGACGAACTGCCCGAGGCGCATGTCGATCCCATCCAGGACGCCTCCTCGATGGGCGGCTACGGCAATGGGCCGGGCTTTTCCGAGATGGGCGCGGGCCGCACCAATGCCGGCTATTCCAGCCCCGGCTGGCAGCGCGCGCAGAGCTTCTACCAGACCCAGCAGAACGCCGCTCCCCGCCGCCGCGCCGCGACCACCATCGAGGGTGAACTCGTCGCCTCGTCGAGTGGCGACGCCGGCTACGAACTCGGCGAGCGGATTTTCCACGATAAGTTCGGCTACGGCCTAATCTCGGAGATCGACGGCAACAAACTGACCGTGGATTTCGAGAAAGCCGGCCGCAAGCGTGTGGTCGCGTCTTTCGTCACACGGCCGTAACTGCTCATAAACCGTCGTGCGTTCGCGCTGGTCGACTGCGGCGGGCAATGCGTTCAGCCTTGCCCGTCAAGCCCGGATATTTCGGGAACACCGCCGCGTCCTTTTCCCGATCTGAGACAAACCCGGCTTCCCGCGCGCCGCCATTCATAATATGATCCGGGCATCGCGTCGGCAGATTATGGCAAATGGGGCGAAGATGAATGTAACCGCAGCCAAACCGGTCCAGAACGAATTTGCCGCCACGCGCGCCGAGGATGCGAGCCCTATCGAACTGGTCGGGCCGGCGGCGGTCGAGGCGACCTTCATTCCCGTTTCGCGCTCCGATATTTTCGAGGCGCTGCTGGACACAACGCAAGGGGCCGGCGAGCGCGCCAAGGCGTCCGAGGTGCTGACCAGGATCGGCTATCTGCGCCAGCACAAGTCCGGCGTGATCCTCAATCAGCTCAGCGACATCTACGATCCGTTCAATCCGGACGATGAGACCGTCAACGTCACCGAAGCATCGGAAGCGGAGCGGCTGGAAAAGCGCCGGATGTTCCATGCCAAGCTGACGGACCTCGTCACCAGCGCCAATTACAAGGAGCTCAGCCCGCACGAGCTGGAGGAGATCCTGAGCAAGGCGACGCCGGACGGCGTGGCCGTGGAGGTGGATTTCAAGGAATATGACGTCAAGCTGATCTTCTGCAGGGGCGAATCGCAGGTCAAGAAGACCAAGCGCGACCTGAAGCGGCTGTTCCTGAAAAACATGGTTTACGACGTGCCGACCTATGAGCGGCTGTTCCTCGCCATCAAATTCAAGTCCGAAGACATCCGCATCCCCGAGATCATGAAGGACGACGGTATCGACGAGAAGAAGGCTCGTAAGAAGCTGCGCAAGATGCGCCGGATGCTGCCGCCTTTTCTGTCGACCGACCACATCTACATCAAGATCTTTAAGGACATTCCGCGCTATGACGTGGAAATGCTGTTCCCGAATATCCGCGTCAAAATGAAATACAGCGACAAGCTGCAGCTCGGCGGCAGCGCGGTCTTCGGGACGGTAACCTGGGCGCTCGGCACGGCGACCAAGCTGTTCGTCGCGGTCGCGCTCTCGCCGCTGGTGCTGGCGGGCACCATTGTGACCGGCGTCGGCGGCATCATGTATACGCAGGTCCGCAATGTCTTCATCACCCGGGACCGCTACCGCATGCAACTTGCCCAGAGCCTCTATTTCCAGAACCTCGCCAACAATCAGGGCGCGCTGGCGCTGATCGTCGACGATGCCGAGGAGGAGGATGTGAAAGAGGAAGCGCTGCTCTATATGCAATTGCTGCGCACGCCCGTCCACACCAGCCAGCTCGACACGCTGCGCGGCCGTATCGACGCGTTTCTCAAGGAGAAATTCGATGTGCATGTCCGCTTCGACGTCAGCGATGCGCTGGGGCGCCTGACGGAGAACGGGCTGGTGACGCAATCACCGGCGGGTGAATTGCGCGCGCTGCCGCTGGATGAAGCCGCCCGGCATCTGCGCGAGCGCTGGTGCAGCCTGCTGGACCCCCACTGAGCATGCCCACCTATAAGGCGAGTATCCTCGGCTCCGCGGCCGATGTCGAGGTTTTGACGGGCCTGTTCACCGAAATGCTGGACCCGCCGCCGGCCATCAGCGCGGCCGAAACGCCGGAGGGCTGGCTGCTCGAGGTCTATTTCGTCGAGCCGCCGAGCCCGGCCGAGCTTGGCGCCGTCGCCGACAGCGTCCCGCATTTCGCCGCCATCCGCGACATCGAGCTGGAAACCATCCCCGATGAGGATTGGGTCGAGCGCACCCAGCGCGGCCTTCACCCCATCGAGGCCGGCCGCTTCTTCGTGCATGGCAGCCACGACCGCGGCCGCGCCGAGGGCCGGGCTTATGCCATCGAGATCGATGCCGGGCAGGCCTTCGGCACCGCCCATCACGGCACCACGCGCGGCTGCCTGCTGCTCATCGACCGGCTGGCCAAAAAGCAGGGCATCTGGCGGATGCTCGACCTGGGCACCGGCTCTGGCGTGCTCTCCATCGCGGCGGCGAAATCGCTCTGCGGCGACATCGTCGCCAGCGATATCGACCCGGTGGCAATTGCCGTCGCGAAGGAGAATTTTGCCCGCAACGGCGTCTCGGCGGAGATCACGCCGGTGGTCGCGGCGGGGCTGGATGACCGCGCCATCGCGGAGAAGGCGCCCTACGATCTCGTCACCGCCAACATCCTGGCCGGGCCGCTGCTGGCGCTTGCCCCGGCGCTTGCCAAGGTCATGGGGCCGGGCGGCCACCTGATCCTGTCCGGTCTGCTCGATTCGCAGGCACGCGAGGTGCGCGCCCGCTATCTGGCGCAGGGCTTCGTGCTCGCCGCCAGCCTGTCGCTCGAAGGTTGGACCGCGCTGCATCTGAGGCGGAACGGCCGAGGAGTATGAAAAAAGCCGCCTCGGGTTTTGTCCCGGGCGGCTTGATGCTCAGATCGAAATCGACTGCGATCAAAGAATGAACGGCGAACAGCTGTCCGACCGGCGCAGCTTGGTAATCTGCATCTTGCTGTAACCCATGCTTTCGAGCGAAGCATCATCGAAGTTACGCAAATAATCCGCGATCTGGCGGCTGGCTTCCCTCTTCCGCCCTTCAATGTAACGTTGAAGGACACGCGCTGCGAAGCCCGGCTTGGATCTCGCAATTGAGCCACTCGTTAGAGCGCCATGATAGGTCGTCGCCATGCTCATCTCCTGGCCGCAGCTTTCCGCCGCCCTCGGCAGTGCCACGACATTTGCTCTCCTCGCATAATTGCCCTCGCCTCCGAGGATGAGTAGCCGATTTTGCTGCATCGCAGCGATGCGCATGTTGCATGGCAACATAGACCGCCATTAGGATGGCGTAAGCGGTATCGCAACCTTGATATCGGGGGCTTTCCCCCCTAGAACGAATCCATGTTTCAGAATTTCGATGATGTCGGTGGACCTGCCCATGGCGCTGAGCGCCTGCGGCTCCTGCGCATGGAATTGGACCGGGCGGGGCTGACCGGTTTCCTCGTTCCGCGCGCCGATGAATTCCAGAACGAATATGTCCCCGCCGATGCCGAGCGGCTGCTCTGGCTGACCGGCTTTTCCGGCTCCTGGGGGACGGCCGCCGTGCTGATGGACAAGGCGGCGCTGGTCATCGACGGGCGCTACACGCTGCAGGCGGCGGCGCAGGTCGATCCGGCGGCCTTCGAGGTCGTCAATGTCGCCGACAAGTCGGTTTCGGGCTGGCTTGAGGTCAATCTTCGCGTCGGCGACCGGCTCGGCTACGATCCGCGTCTGCATACCGTCGCCCAGGTCGAGGCGCTGGCCAAATGCGTCGAGAAGGCCGGCGCGCAGCTCGTCGCCGTCGAGGCCAATCCGCTGGCGGCGATCTGGACGGACCCGCCCGCTCCGGCCCAGCACCCGATCGCCTTGCAGCCCATTGCTTTCGCCGGCATCGAGGCCGCCGACAAGATCGCCGAAATCCAGGACCGGCTGGCTCGCGAGAAGATCGGCGCCGTGGTGATCTCGGCGCTGGATTCCATCGCCTGGCTGTTCAATATCCGTGGCCAGGACCTGCCGCACACGCCTTTCGTGCTGAGCTATGCCATCGTCCCCGTCGAGGGCAAGGCGCTGCTCTTCGTCGATGGCCGCAAGCTGACGCCCGATGTCCGCGAGGCTCTGTCCGCCGTCGCCGAGATCGCCGAGCCGACCGCACTCCTTGATAGCGTGCGCGCCTTTGGCAGCCGCAAGGCCAAAGTTCAGATCGATCCGGCCGCCGTTTCGCAATGGTACCTCAATCACTTGGTGGACAGCGGCGCGGTGATCGTGCGCGAGCCTGATCCTTGCGTGCTGCCGAAAGCGCGTAAGAACCGTGCCGAGATCGCGGGCTCGCGCGCCGCCCATCTGCGCGACGGCGTCGCCGTGAGCCGGTTCATCTCCTGGCTGGATTCGAGCGCCCCGGCGGGCAATCTCGACGAGATCGCCGTCGCGACAAGGCTAGAGAAATTCCGCCGCGAGAGCCCGGAGCTGCGCGAGATCAGCTTCGACACCATCGCCGGGAGCGGGCCGAACGGCGCCATCGTGCATTACCGGCCGACCCGCTCGACCAGCCGCCGCATCGAGCCCGGCAGTCTGCTGCTGATCGATTCCGGCGGCCAATATGCCGACGGCACCACCGACATCACCCGCACGCTCGCCATCGGCGAGCCAACGCCCGACATGCGCCGCCATTTCACGCTGGTGCTGCAGGGCCATATCGCCATCGCCACGGCGCGTTTTCCCAAGGGCACGCGCGGCAATCATCTCGACGCCCTGGCCCGCCGCGCGCTCTGGAGCGCCGGCCTCGATTATGATCACGGCACCGGACACGGCGTCGGCAGCTTTCTGTCGGTGCATGAGGGCCCGCAAAACATTGCCCGGCGCGAGTCGGTCGAGCTGGAGCCGGGCATGATCCTGTCGAATGAGCCTGGCTTCTACCGCACCGGCGAATATGGCATCCGCATCGAGAACCTGATCCTCGTTACTGAGCCCGCCGAAATCCCCGGCGGCGACCGTCCGATGATGGGTTTTGAAACGCTCACCCTCGCCCCCTTCGACCGGCGCCTGATCGATACGGCGCTGCTCTCTTCCGCCGAGATCGCCTGGATCGACGCCTATCACGCCGAGGTGCTGGCCAAGCTCGCTCCCGGCCTCGATGCGGAAACCCTGGCCTGGCTGCGGGACGCGACGGCGCCGCTGGCGCGCTGAGTCCGGCCGCGGCGGAGCGTCACGGACCCGCTCATTTTTCTCGGCAAGCGCTAAGGCGCCAGCCCCCCGTTCCGCGCGATCTCCGCCCGTGTCGCGCCTCTGAATCGGCGTGACCGAAAAACCTTCCGTCCACAGCATTGTGATCGGCGCCGCGCGGCGATAGAGCCCATTGCCACTGCCTTGCCGCGATTTAACGTAAAGTGGAGCGCAGCCAGTGCTATTGGTAATGCGCATTTACCGTGTTCCCGGAAGGGCGCGTCAATGTGATTGGCCTTTAACGGAACAACGCTTAGTCTTCGGAAATGGACCGGAATTTGCCTGGGGCCGCGAAGCGCTCGAAGCTGATCTGGGGGGGAGCATCGCCGCTCTATTTCGGCGTGTCCGCCAGCGCGGCGCTGTGCGCGGCAACCGGCTGTCTGCTGTCCCCCTATCCGGCCCATGCCGGCGAGGCGGCGCGGATGATCCTTGCCCAGGCCACGATGCAGCTGGCGCAGAACAGCCCCCCCGCCGACAAGGGCATCAAATCGCTGGATGGCAAGCCGATCGACATCGAGGAAGCCCGCCGCCTGTTCGAGGAGCACCAGAAGGAGCTCGACCGGGTCAAGCAGGAGCAGAAGGGCCTGGAGAGCGAGACCGTGGCGCTCAGCGAGGAGAGCGCCGCCCTGCAGACCAAGCTGATCGAGGCGGCCCAGAAAGTTCAAAAGAGCGAAAGACAGCTCACCCGCTCCGAAGGCGAGATCGAGGAATTGACCCGGCAGGAAGCGCAGATCCGCGTCTCGCTCGACGAGAGCCGCGCCAAGATCGCACAGATGCTCGGCGTCATGCAGCGCATGGGCCGCGAGCCGCCGCCGGTCATGATCACCGAGCGCAATGATGCGCTTCGTATGGTCCGCAGCGCCATGATCCTCTCGTCCTTCTTCCCCGGCTTCAAAGCCGAGGCCGACAAGCTCTCCGAAACCCTCGCCGATCTGAACACCATCATAACGCAGTCGCGCGAAGAGCACGTCCGCATGGCCGAGGCGCAGGCGGACTTCAACCGTCTCAAGGCCGATATCGACCGGCTACTGACGCAAAAGCGCGAGCGGATGAAGGAAAATGTCGCGAAACTGGAAAACCTTAAGGTTGCGGCAACTCGTCACAGTCGCGCGGTTACCGATTTGGGAGATTTGTTCAAAAGATTGGACGCGGAGGTTGCAAACCGCTCCAATCTAGCGGCCTATGAGGCGGAGCTGAAACAGCTTGGCCCGGCTATTGAATTGAAGCCGGCCGTCAAGCAGGCAGCATTCGTGCAGCCCGGCCGGATGAAACCGGCCATTCCATTTGAGAAGGCCAAAGGCTTGCTGCCGCTCCCCTCGCAGGGAAAGCGGTTAAAGTCTTACGGATCGAAGGACGACGCAGGCGGAAAATCCGAGGGTGTCTACATCGAGACCCGTAGCGAGGCCCAAATCACATCTCCATCGGACGGCTGGGTTATTTATGCCGGACAGTTTCGCAGCTACGGGCAACTCTTGATAATCAATGCCGGTGGGGGCTATCATATATTATTAGCAGGTTTGGACCAGATTTACACAAACGTTGGTCAATTCGTGCTTGCGGGAGAACCCGTTGCCGCCATGGGCAAGAAACCGCCGCAAGGCACCGGTTCGGTGCAATCAGGAAATCCTGTGCTCTATATCGAGTTTCGCAAGGACGCCCGCCCCGTAGACCCCGACCCGTGGTGGTCGGAGGGCGTGAAGGAAGGTTGAAAATATGCGCAAATCGGACTTTGCGACTTGGATGCTCGTGCTTCTTGCCTTCGTGGCGGCGGGTACGACGATGATCAATGCCACGCGGTCACAATCGGCTACGGCGGCGAATTCTGAAATCTATCGGCATCTCGACCTGTTCGGCGACGTGCTCGAGCGCGTCCGCTCGGATTATGTCGAAACCCCTGATGACAGCCAACTCATCGAGTCGGCGATCAACGGGATGCTGAGCGGCCTCGATCCGCACTCGACCTATCTCAACCCGAAGCATTTCCGCGACATGCAGGTGCAGACCCGCGGTGAATTCGGCGGCCTCGGCATCGAAGTGACGATGGAAGAGGGCGTTGTGAAGGTCGTGTCGCCGATCGAGAATACGCCCGCTGAAAAAGCTGGTGTGCTCTCGGGCGATCTGATCACCCATCTCGATGGCGTCTCGATCCAGGGTCTGACGCTGGAGCAGGCGGTCGAGAAGATGCGCGGGCCGGTCGACACCCCGATCGTGATCACGGTCATCCGGCAGAACACCGATCCGTTCGACGTCAAGATCGTGCGCGATGTGATCCGCATCAATCCGGTCCGGGCGAATATGGAAGGCAACGATGTCGGCTATATCCGCGTCAAGGCCTTCAGCGAACAGACCTATGACGAGCTCAAGCTTGCCATCGCCAACCTCAAGAAAGAGGCCGGCGCGAACATGAAGGGCTACATCGTCGATCTGCGCAACAATCCGGGCGGTCTGCTCGATCAGGCCATCTCCGTTTCGGATGCGTTCCTCGACAAGGGCGCGATCGTGCTGACCCGCGGCCGTAACCTCAACGAGACGCAGCGCTCGAACGCCCGCCCCGGCGATCTGACCGACCAGCAGAAGGTGGTCGTGCTGATCAATGGCGGCTCGGCTTCGGCCTCCGAAATCGTCGCCGGCGCTCTGCAGGACCACAAGCGGGCGACCGTGATCGGCACGCGCTCCTTTGGCAAGGGCTCGGTGCAGACCATCATCCCGCTCGGCTCGAACGGCGCCATCCGCCTGACGACCGCGCGCTACTACACGCCCTCGGGCCGGTCGATCCAGGCCAAGGGCATCGATCCCGATGTCGTGGTCGAGCAGGATCTGCCGGAAGATCTGCTGAAGGCCTCGAAGAGCACCAAGCCCCGCGGCGAAGCCAGCCTGCGCGGCCATCTGAAGAACGATGATGGCGAAAGCTCAGGCAGCCTCGCCTTCGTGCCGAAGGAAAAAGAGAAAGACACGCAGCTTCAATATGCTCTGAATCTGCTGCGTGGCCTTAATGTCGAGCAGAAAAAGGTCGAAGCTCCTGCAGTCGCGCCGGAAGAAAAAACCGCGCAATAGGGCTCAGATCCACACGTCGTTGCAGAAGGGCGCGCCGGGCGATCATCCCGCCCGGCGGGCCCTTATTCTTGGGAACAAGCGGTTTTTTTGGGGAGTCACGCGTCGAATCGTTGGTTATAGTAAGCGCCAAGCATTCAACGTCCGCGCGTGACGGGCAAACGAGCCATGAGAATATTATTTTACACAGCGACAGCTGCTTTTTTGATCCTGGCCGGAGTGTTCGCATTCTTTGCGCTCCAGACCCCGGACCATGCTGGCGGCACCAAAGTGGTGCTCAGCATCGATTCCAGTGAAATGCCTGTCTCCGAGGGCCCGGCCGAACCGGCGGCCGAGCGCGATCTTTACGCGGAAGCGGCCGAGCGGCTGAGGCATTTGGAGGCAAGCGCGGCAAAGCCGGAGAGCGGCGCGGAAGCGCCGGCCGAGGAGGCCAGCGGCGGAGACCTTAAAACGGATGAGCGGCTTTCAGGCGATCCGGAACCGCAGGGCGTTGGCCCGCGCGGATTGCGCGGGTCGGCGGAGGCGTCCTTGCCGGAAGACCGGGGCCAGGGCGAGACCCTGCCGGGCCTTCCACCGGGCACGGCTCTCGCTGGTCTCGACGTGGACAAGCCGATCTTCAAATCGCTCGACCAGCAGCCGGTGGTTGATGGTGGCAGCCGCGCCAATCGCGGCACGGCCTCGGGCGACCAGCCCGTGCCGGGAACCCAGCTCGGCGCGTCCGCGCCGGACGATCCGCGTCTGGCCGGTTTGCCGCGCGGAAGCGTCGCGCCGCTCGAGCCGGACGCAGGCCCCGGTCCGCAAGCCGATAATGGCAGTCAGGTCGATGGGGTGATGGCCTCGCTGAATGTCAAGGATCAGCCGCCGGAAATCGCGGCGCCAGTGGTGCCCCCGGCTCCGCCCGTGCCTTTGAAGCGTCCTGCCGGCGGACCGCCGCCGGCTAAGACGGTGGCCCTGAACGGCTGGAGCGGCACGGCATTCTCGACGACCGAAGTCGCGGCGCCGAAAGCGGCGCGCATCGCTATTTTGGTGCGCGGCCTCGGGCGTGACGAGCGCATCGGCGACGACGCCGTGAGCAAGCTGCCGACGGCGATTTCGCTCGGCTTCCTGCCTTTTGGCAATTCCGCGCAGCAATTGGCGGGCAAGGCGCGCGAGCGCGGCCATGAGGTGATCGTGCAATTGCCGCTGGAGCCTGCCGACTATCCGGTCAACAATCCCGGTCCCGAGACGCTGCTGTCCGGCTCCTCGCCCGATGAAAACGTCACCCGGCTCGGCAATGTCCTGGGCAGGTTCGAGGGCTATAGCGGCGTCACCAATTTCCTCGGCGGCAAGATCCTGCAGTCGAAGGCGGCGCTGCGGCCCATCCTGGAAAACCTGAAATCGCGCGAGCTGATCTATGTCGGCGAGGGCAAGAGCCACGCCGTGGTGCGCGGCATCGCCGGAGAGATCGGCCTGCGCTATGGCGGCGCCGATGTCATGATCGACTCCAATCCCGCCCCCGAAGCGGTCAAGAAGGCCCTCGACCGTCTGATCGCCGTCGCCCGCAAGGACGGCAGCGCCATCGGTCTCGCCTATGCCAACCGCGTCACCATCGACGAGCTGGAAGCCTGGTCGCAGACGCTGGCGACCCAGGGCATCACGCTGGTCCCGGTCGGGGTCCTGGCTCAAACGCCTGGAGCCTCATGAGCGACGAGACTGTGTACGCTGCGTCCAATCTGCCGTACCGCGCCGGGGTCGGCATCATGCTCATCAATGCGGACGGACTCGTCTGGGTCGGCCGACGCCGGCAAGATGTCATGGAGGCCGGCGAGAACTGGCAGATGCCGCAGGGCGGCATCGATGAGGGCGAGGCCCCTGCCGCCGCCGCCCTGCGCGAGTTGGCCGAGGAGACCGGCACGGACAAGGCCGAGATCATCGCCGAGACCGCGCTCTGGCTGCATTACGATCTGCCCGCCGAAGTGGTTGGCATCGCATTGAAGGGCAAATATCGCGGCCAGCGCCAGAAATGGTACGCGATGCGCTTCACCGGCGCCGACGAGGATTTCAACATCCATGCTCCGCCCGGCGGCCACATTCCGGAATTCGAGGCCTGGCGCTGGATCGCCGCGGATGAATTGCCCGGGCTGATCGTGCCCTTCAAGCGCAACATCTACGAAGCCGTCATCGAGGAATTCCGCAGCCTCCTCGCGCGATAAGGCGCGGCGCCGTGCGCGGTGGCGGCCCCTAATATAGGCCGCCGCAGCGGGAGCATTCCGGCCGGGCGCAGCGCGCTGCAACGCCGCGTTCTACTCCAAGGGAAGAGGGTGGCGCGCGGAGCGTGCCGGGTGAGGGGTTGGTGCCTCACGCCGAGAGGGACCGCTAGCCGCTAAGCCGCGAAGCGGGTGACGTCGACGGTGCGGTCGGCGATCTCATTGCGGACGGCTTCGTCGTGGAAGATGCCGAGGATGGCGGTGCCGGCCTTGCGGCGCTCGGCGATCAGCGCGACGACGCGCGCGCGGCTGGCGGCATCGAGCGAGGCGGTCGGCTCGTCCAGCAGCAGCATCGGCTGGCCCGCCGCAAAACCGCGCGCGACGTTGACGCGCTGCTGCTCGCCGCCGGAAAACGTTGCGGGCGGCAGGCTCCACAGCCGCTCGGGCAGGTTCAGCCGCGCCAGCAGGTCGGCGGCGCGGTGCTTCGCCTCGTCCTCCCCGGCGCCGCCTTCGCGTGCGGCCGCCACGACCAGATCGAGCGAGGAGACGCGCGGGATCGCCCGCAGGAACTGGCTGACATAGCCGATGGCGCTTTTTCGCAGCCGCAGCATCCGCCGCGGCGCGGCGCGGGCGACGTCGATCCACTCGCCGCCGTCGCGCAGCCAGATCTCGCCGCGGTCGGCGCGGTAATTGCCATAGATCATCTTCAGGATCGACGACTTCCCCGCGCCGGACGGCCCGCCCAGCGCGACGCATTCGCCCGCCGCCACCTCGAAGCTGACATCGCGCACCACCGGCAGTTCCGCCCCGCCGCGCAGATGCATGGTGAAGCTCTTGGCGACGCCGTCGAGCCGCATCATCTGGTCCATGCTCACCCCTGCAAAACCGAGGATACGAGAAGCTGCGTATAGGGCTCGCGCGGATCGTCGAGCACCTGATCGGTCAGCCCGGTCTCGATGACGCGGCCCTCGCGCATCACCATGATGCGATGCGACAGGAGCCGCGCCACGGCGAGGTCGTGCGTGACGATGATGGCGGCGAGGCCGTAATCGGCGACGAGGCCGCGAATGAGGTCGAGCAGGCGCGCCTGCACCGAGACGTCGAGCCCGCCGGTCGGCTCGTCCATGAAGACGAGGCGGGGCCGCGTCACCATGTTCTTGGCGATCTGGAGCCGCTGGCGCATCCCGCCGGAGAAGGCGGCCGGGCGGTCGTCGATGCGGTCGGCGCCGATCTCGACGCGGCCGAGCCAGTCCACCGCCTCGGCGCGGATATTGCCAAAATGCCGCCAGCCGACGGCCATCAGCCGCTCGCCGACATTGCCGCCGGCCGAGACGCCCATGCGCAGGCCCATGCGCGCATCCTGATGCACAAAACCCCAATCGGTGCGGAAGAGGAAGCGGCGCTCGGCCTCGCTCAGGGAGAACAGGTCGCGCATGCCGCCGTCGCGGCTGCGATAGGTGACGGTGCCGCGCGTCGGGGCGAGCTGGGTCGAGAGCATCGACAGAAGCGTCGATTTGCCGGAACCGGATTCGCCGACCACAGCCAGCACTTCGCCGGGGAAGATTTCCAGTGCCACGTCGATGCAGCCGATGCGCGGGCCGTAAAGCCGGGTCAGGCCCTCAGCGGTCAGGAGCGGCATTTCGGTCTCGCTCATGCGCCGCCCTCGCCGTCGAGGCGCACCGTGAAGCTGATGCCGTGCCGCTCGAAGCCGAGCTTGTCGTAGAATTCGTGCGCCCGCACGCGCTTGATGTTGGAGGACAAGACCAGCTTGTAGCAGCCGCCGCCGCGCGCCTCGTCCATGGCGTGCCGCATCATCGCGCCGCCGACGCCCTGCCCCTGCGCGGCCGGGTCGACCACGACGCCCTCGACGATGGCGGAGGGGGCGCCGAGATGGCCGAGATTGTGCATGATGAGCAGCGTATAGGCGCCAACGATGGCCGCGCCGCTTTCGGCGACATAGAGCGTGTAATTGGGGTAGCGGGCGAATTCGTCGAGAATGCGCGCGGCGACGGGCAGGGGCAGCACCTTGCCGTCGTCCATGTCCGGCTGGGCGTAAAGCGCCAACACGGCGGGCAAATCCGCTTCCTGCGCGGGCCGGATGCTGATCGCGGTCTCACTCATGCCTGGCCTCCGCGCCGTTCCTCGCAATAATCGGTGTCCGAGCAGACGAACAGCCGGCCGCCGCGATCGTCCGTCACCACCTCGTCCAGATAGACGCCGGTCGCGCCGCAGAGGCCGCAGGGCTTGTCGAACTTCGTGCGCTCGAAAGGATGGTCCTCGAAATCGAGGCTGATGACCTGGGTGTAGGGCGGCAGGGCGTAGATGCGCTGCTCGCGCCCCGCGCCGAAGAGCTGGAGGGCCGGGCTCATGTCCATTTTCGGATTGTCGAATTTCGGGATCGGCGAAGGGTCCATCACATAGCGTCCCTCGACCTTGATCGGATAGGCGTAGGTCGTCGCGATATGGCCGTGCCGGGCGATGTCCTCGTACAGCTTCACATGCATGAGGCCGTAATCTTCCAGCGCGTGCATTTGGCGGGTTTCGGTCTCGCGCGGCTCTAGGAAGCGCAAGGGCTCCGGGATCGGCACCTGATAGACGAGGATCTGGCTCTCGCCGAGCGGCTCTTCCGGGATGCGGTGGCGGGTCTGGATGACGGTCGCCTCGCGGGTGCGGGTGGTGGTCGCGACGCCGGCCGTCTTCTCGAAGAATTTGCGGATGGAGACGGCGTTGGTAGTGTCGTCCGCGCCCTGGTCGATGACCTTCAGCACATCGTCCGGGCCGAGCACCGACGCGGTGACCTGCACGCCGCCGGTGCCCCAGCCATAGGGCATCGGCATTTCGCGGCTGGCGAAGGGCACCTGATAGCCGGGAATGGCGATCGCCTTCAGGATGGCGCGGCGGATCATGCGCTTGGTCTGCTCGTCGAGATAGGCGAAATTGTAGATCGGGGTGGCGGTCATTCGGCGGCCTCCGCGTGGCGTGCGGGCGGTGCGGCGCGGTCGGCTTCCCATTCGGCCCGAAGCTGGCGCAGGAGCGCAAGCTCGGCCTGGAAATCGACGTAGTGCGGCAGCTTCAGATGCTCGACGAAGCCGGTCGCCTGGACGTTGTCGGCATGGCTTAGTACGAATTCGGCATCCTGTGCGGGGGCGACGACCTCCTCGCCGAATTCCGCCGTGCGCAGCGCCCGGTCGACCAGCGCCATCGACATGGCCTTCCTCTCGCTATGGCCGAAGACGAGGCCGTAGCCGCGCGTGAATTGCGGCGGCGCGTCGGCCGAGCCGGCGAACTGGTTGACCATCTCGCATTCGGTCAGCCTCACCTCGCCGAGCGGCACTTCGAAGCCGAGTTCTTCCGGCACGAACGAGATTTCGACCTCGCCCATGCGGATTTCGCCGGCGAAAGGATGCGTGCGGCCATAGCCGCGCTGGGTCGAATAGCCGAGCGCCAGGAGGAAGCCTTCATCGCCGCGGGCGAGGGCTTGCAGCCGCAGATCGCGGCCGGCGGGGAAGGCGAGCGCGCCGCGCGTGACGTCGCAGACGGGAGCGGCGGGATCGTGGGGGCGGTTGGACTCGATCAGACCCTCATGGTTCAGCAGCGCGGTGACATGGGGGGAGGCTTCGGATTCGGCGGCGGCGGCGCGCTCCGGCGTCGGGGCGCTGCCCGCCTCGGCGAGGGCGGGGTCAAGCAGGCGATGAGTGTAGTCGAAGGTCGGGCCGAGCACCTGGCCACCGGGCAGATCCTTGTAGGTCGCGGAGATGCGGCGGCGAATGTGCATGGCGCCGGTGTCGGCAGGCTCGGCATAGCCGAAGCGCGGCAGCGTCGTGCGGTAGGCGCGGGCGAGGAAGATTGCCTCGATCAGGTCGCCGCGCGCCTGCTTGATGGCGAGGGCGGCAAGGTCCGGGTCGTAGAGCGAGCCCTCGCACATGACGCGGTTGACGGCGAGGCTGAGCTGCTCTCGGATCTGCGCGGCGGTGATTTCGGGGAGGGCGGGGTCGCCGCGGCGCTCATGGGCGAGCAGATTATGCGCCGCCTCGATGGCCGCTTCGCCGCCTTTGACCGCCACATACATCAGCGCGCCTCCAGGATGCGGGTGCTGCGGGGCAGGGCGGCGATTTCGCTTGGCCCCGCAAAGATGAGATCGACGCCGAGCGGGAACCGGGCGCGATTGTTCTTGAACTGGTGGGTGAGGTCGCCCGGTAGCGGCGTTGCGCCGAAATGGGCGTGGCCGTTAATGCCGGGTCCGGCGATCTGCCAGCCATCGGGCGTCAGTCGTTCGACCTGAAGAATGACCGTCGTGGAACGATCCGGATAGTCCGGCGTGCCTTGCGCGAAGGCGCCGAGCGTCGGCGCGCTAGCCGGATCGGCGATGACAGCGAAGGCCGCCGCGTCCGGCGTCGGCGCGAGCTTGGCGCCGGTATGGAACCGCAGAAACTCAGCGACTTCCCCATGCCGAGCCAGCGGCCCATCCAGCCATAACGGCGTCTCGAAATCGGCAAGCGCGATCAGGATCGCGGCGGCTGCGGCATTGAGCGGGGCGGGCGGTGCAAACCCGGCGTCGAGCGGGGTGATGCGCCCTGGCCGGGACATCGCGTCCATGACGCTGCGGAAGACGGCCTGCGCCCCGCGCGAGGCGTCGGCGAAAGCGGGCTGGATGGCGGATTGGCTCATCGGCTAGTCCTCGCCGCGCACAAGGGTGAAGAAGTTGACGCGCGTCGCGGCGGCCTGCTCGCGGCGTTCGGCAAGCTCGGCTTCGCGCCGTGCGGTGACGGGTGCGACGAGCACCGCGTCCAGCCTCTCGCGCCAGCCCGCGTCCTGGCCGAGCGCATCGACGATGGCCGCAAGCCGGGCGCGCCTTGCCGAGCGTCCGAGCAGATAGGAATAGCCGAGCGCGCCATCCGGCAGGCGCACCACCGCGCGCGTAACGGTCGCCTCGCCGACATTGAACGGACCGCCATCGCCGCCGATCCGGCCGCGCAGCATGACGAGCCCCGCTTCCGGCGCGCGCACGTCCTCCGCGTCCGGCACACCGCCGCAATCGGCGAAGGCTCGTTCCAATTCGGCCTCGGTCGCCTCCGCGCAAATGCGCATCAGCACCTGCCGCTGGCGGAGCCGGGCGTCCGCGTGATCCCCTACCGGTGATGTCATAAGACCGGTTTAGCTGTGAGCGTTAACGCTTTTATGACAGCCGAACGCGGCGAAAGCGCAAGGAAAATGCATTTTGGCGTCCCGCCGCGAGGCTCAGCCTTGCTTCCCCGCTGCCCTGATTTTGTCGCAGGACTGTCATGAAACCGTAATCCCGCCGTTATGCCCGCGTGCTACCCCATTGGCGAAATTGTGGAGATCACCTTGGTAGCGCCCGCGATTGAGATCAATTCGGTCCGCAAGAGCTTTGCTCGTGGCGCCGCCGTGCTGAAGCGGGTCGATTTCTCGCTCCAGCATGGTGAGATGGTTGCTCTGATCGGCGCATCGGGCTCCGGTAAATCGACGCTGATCCGCTGCATCGCCGGGCTGTTGTCCATCGATGGCGGCCATGGCGGCGAGACGCCGGGCTGCATCAGGCTGTTCGGCATCCCGATGCAGGAGAAGGGCCGCATCAGCCCCTCCGCCTCGAAGCTGCGCGCCCGGGTCGGCGTCGTCTTCCAGCAATTCAATCTGGTGCCGCGCCTGTCGGTGCTCACGAATGCCTGCCTCGGCCTGCTCGGGCAGATCCCGCGCTGGCGCGGCACGCTGTCGGCCTTCAGCCGGGCGGAAAAGCTCAAGGCCATGCGGGCGCTGGCGCGCGTCGGTATCGCGGAACACGCGCTGAAGCGAGGCTCGCAGCTCTCCGGCGGACAGCAGCAGCGCGCGGCGATCGCGCGGACCCTGGTCCAGGGCGCCGACATCCTGATCGCCGACGAGCCGATCGCCTCGCTCGATCCGTCCTCGGCCCGGCGCGTCATGGACATCCTCGCCCAGCTCAACCGCGAAGACGGCATCACCGTGCTCGTCTCGCTGCATCAGGTCGAATATGCGCTGGCCTATTGCCCGCGCACCATCGCGCTGCGCGACGGGCACATCGTCTATGACGGCCCTTCCTCCGCGCTGACGACGAGTTTTCTCAGCGAGCTTTACGGGGCGGAGAGCGAAGAGTTGTTCCTGCCCGGCCTCGACGATAGTACGCCCGAGCTTACCAACGGCCGGGACGCGGTACATGCCAGCCAGGCCGCGATGGGCGCGGCCACTTTCGCTCAAACGCAGTAATTCGGGAATTGGACCGGCCAGGCATCGCCGGTGCGATCACGGACGAAAACCAAAGACAAACAAGGAGCTCTTCATGCTGCGCAAAATCATGACCGGTGCGGTGATCGCGCTGGGCCTGGCATCCGCCCCGGCCAAGGCCGCCGACGAACTCAATTTCGGCTTCATCTCGACCGAGTCCTCCTCGAACCTCAAGGTGATGTTCGAGCCGTGGCTGGCTGAGATGAGCAAGGCGACCGGCCTCAAGGTCAACGCCTTCTTCGCCACCGACTATGCCGGCATCATCGAAGGCATGCGCTTCGGCAAGGTGCAGGTTGCCTGGTACGGCAACAAGTCGGCGATGGAAGCGGTCGACCGCGCCGGCGGCGAAATCTTCGCCCAGACAATTCCGGATAGCGGCCTGCCGGGCTATTACGCCCATATCATCGTCCACAAGGACAGCCCGTTCCAGAAGCTGGACGATATCCTGAAATGCGACAAGACCCTGGATTTCGGCATCGGCGATCCGAATTCCACCTCCGGCTTCCTGGTGCCGACGACATTCATCTTCGCCGCGCGCGACATCGACCCGAAGGCCTGCTTCAAGACCGTCCGCAATGCCAATCACGAGGCCAATTCGCTGGCCGTCGCCAATAAGCTGGTGAGCGCCGCCGCCAATAACAGCGAAAATCTCGACCGGCTGAAGATCACCAAGCCGGACGATTATGCCAAGATCCGCGTGATCTGGACCTCGCCGCTGATCCCGTCCGACCCGCTCGTGTGGCGCAAGGATCTGGACGATGCGACCAAGCAGAAGCTCTCCGCCTTCATCTTCGGCTATGGCAAATCCGGCAATGCCGAGGAAGACGCCAAGGCGAATGCCATCCTCAAGGGCATGACCTGGACCGGGTTCAAGCCGTCCGACAACAACCAGCTCCTGCCGATCCGCCAGATGGAGCTGACCAAGGAACTGGCCAAGGTGCAGGCCGACGACAAACTCGGCGCGGACGAGAAGAAGGCCAAGATCGAGGAGCTGAAGACTAAGATCGCCAATATCGAGAAGCAGCTCGGCGCGACGAAGTCCTAAGCCGGATGGGGTTGGGGTTCTTCAACCCCGCCCCCACTCAGGCGTCATCCCCGAGTAGGCGGGGATCCAGTAAAGGGCAAACTTACCCGTAGCGCAGCATTGCCTCTACCGCGATCGCTGCGGCTTTCGGGATTCCTGCCTTCGCGGGAATGACAAAAGGGGTCGTTGCGGCTTACGGAATGAATTCCGGGCCGCGCATCGCCTCGGGACGCAATGCTGGCTGGTGCGGGCGTCAAGTCCCACGCCGGCCACGTTTTTAAGGACCATGCGATGACCGCCAGGACCGGCTTCGGCCAGCAAGCGATGGATTTGGACGTCGCCATCCCGCGCAAGGCGCTCGGCGCGCGGGCGCGCGGCTGGCTGATCTGGCTCAGCGTCGCGGCGCTGCTCGTCTGGAGCTGGACGCCGACGGAGATGTACAAGATCGTCGGCCTGTTCACCGACTGGCGCAACATGGCCGAATTCGCCGCCGGCTTCACCCGGCCGAATTTCCAGCATGGCTGGACCTATGTCCGCGAAATGATCGAGACGGTGCAGATCGCCATCTGGGCGACGGCGCTGGCGGTGTTCTTCGGCATCCCACTGGCGATCCTGGCCTCCTCGAATGTCAGCCCCTGGTGGATCGTGCAGCCGACCCGCCGCCTGATGGACGCCTTCCGCGCCATCCACGAAATGGTGTTCGCGCTGCTCTTCGTCGTAGCGGTCGGGCTCGGGCCGATCGCGGGCGTGCTGGCGCTGGCCATCCACAATATCGGCATCGTGGCAAAACTCTTCTCCGAGGCCGTCGAAGCCATCGACCCGCGCCCCGTCGAGGGCATCCGCGCGACCGGCGCGACGCGGCTGCAGGAAGTGGTTTTCGGCGTGGTGCCGCAGGTGCTGCCGCTGTGGAGCTCCTACACGCTCTACCGGCTCGACACCAATGTGCGCTCGGCGACGGTGCTCGGTATTGTCGGCGCGGGCGGCATCGGGCAGTCGCTCTACGAGAACATCCGCAGCTTCAACTATTCCGACACGGCGGCCATCCTCCTCATCATCATCGCCACCATCGTCATCGTCGACATGGTCAGCGCGCTGATCCGCAAGATGCTTGTCTAAGGACTTCCGCATGATCGCCGGTCTCGGCCTCGAACCCGCCATCCATCCGACCGCCTCCGTCACGGACTGCACGCTCGGCCGATACACCGAAGTTGGCGCGCGCACGCTGCTGACCGAGGTGGAACTCGGCGACTACAGCTACCTCGCCAATGACAGCGACGCGATCTATACGCGCATCGGCAAGTTCTGCTCGATCGCCTCGCAGGTGCGGATCAATCCCGGCGACCATCCGATGGGCCGCGTCTCGCAGCATCATTTCAGCTACCGCGCCAGCGCCTATTTCCCCGGCGCGGCCGACGACGCGGCGTTTTTTGAGTGGCGCCGCTCGCGCGGGGTGCGCATCGGGCACGATGTCTGGATCGGGCATGGCGCCGTGGTGCTGGCGGGGCGGAGCATCGGCCATGGCGCGGTGATCGGCGCGGGCTCGGTGGTGACGAAGGATGTGCCGGCCTACACGATCGTCGCGGGATTGCCCGCGAAGCCGATCCGGCCGCGCTTCGCGCCGGAGATCGGAGAGAGAATCGAGGCATTGGGCTGGTGGGATTGGGAGCACGAGCGGCTGCACGCGGCGCTCGAGGATTTCCGCGCGCTGTCGCCCGAGGCGTTTCTCGAGAAGCATCGCGGCTGACGCGGCCAGCGACTCCAGAAGGCGGAAAGCGCCGCCTCCCCACCCTCAGACGAAATCCCCGCGAAGGCGGGGATCCAGTACGCCGCAGCGTAAGCGGTTGGGCAGAAAGCCAATTCTGGGTTTGTGAATACTGGATCCCCGCCTTCGCGGGGATTTCGAAAAAGGGAGCGCGGCGCGCCCTATTCCTGCAATGCACCTTCGAACGCTGGCAGCACCACGACGCGCGGCTTGGAGGGCAATGTCGCGGCGGAAACCGTGATGGTCTGCGTTGGGCTCATGTCGAGGTCGAAACCGTCGTCAAGCCGGGAGAGGAAACGGGAAAGCGTGCCGGAATTGAAATAGTGCATCGGCAGCACCAACCGCGCCTTCAGCAGCTTCAGCACCTCCATCATCTGCCCCTGGCCCATCGTGTAGGACCCATCGACCGGCACCATCACCACGTCGAGCTGGCCGATCAGGCCGAGATATTCCGGCCCGAGCGTGTGGTGTAGATGGCCCAGATGCCCGATGCACATGTCGGCGACCTCGAAGATGAAGATCGAATTGCCGTCCTTTTCGAACTGCCCCGTCTCCCAGCTCCGGATGTCGGTGGTGACGTTGCGGATCAGCACGTCGCCGACAGTCAGATTATGCGCCGCCGGGCCGCTGCCCGTCCGCCAGCCGCGCAGCACATGCTTGATGTTCGGATCGGGATAGTCGGTGTAATGCGTGCTGTGGGCGTGGTTCATTGTGACGACATCGGGCAGCGGGCCGCGCCCGGCGTAGCCGGTATAGTCGGTGACGATGGTGATGCCGGCGCCGGTCTCGATGCGGAAGCTGGCATGGCCGATAAAGGTGATGCGCACCTGATCCCTAGCGGGCGCGGCGGCGTCGAGCGAGACATAGTGCACGCCCGGCATCGCCTCCGCCAAGGCGACGCAGCGGCTGCCCGATGCGGCCAGCGCGGGCAACGCGCCGAGGCAGGAGGCGAGCGCCGTCAGCGCGAGAATACGAAGGCGGGCGAAGGCGTTGCGGCATACGGTCATGCGCGGCTCCAGCTAGACAAGCTGCGCTAAGCATAACACCGTATTTCGATTTCGCGGGCGGCGCGGGATCAAAACTGCGTCAGCGTCGCGGAAGACAAGGGGGCCGCCGCGCGCTATGTTTGCCTGCAAACGAGGCAAAGGTCGGCATAGAATGACGTATTCCCAGGACATTATCGACGGTTTCAAAAGCATCACCACGGCGACGCTCACCACGGTGCTGCTCAAAAAGGGCCTGCGCAACGTCTGGATTCGCGGCGCATTTCCGCTCCAGGCGGCGAGCGGCCGCGTCGTCGGGCCGGCCTTCACCCTGCGCTTCGTGCCCGCGCGCGAAGACCTCGCGACGCCGGAAAGCTGGGCCTCGCCGATCTCGACCCGCGCCGCCATTGAAGCAATGCCGGAAGGCTGCATCGCCGTCATCGGCGCCAATGGCACGACGGACGCGGGCGTCTTCGGCGACATTCTCTGCGCGCGGATGCGCTATCGCAAGGTCGCCGCGCTGGTGACCGACGGCGTCGTGCGCGACCTCGAGGGCGTGCTGGCGACGGAATTGGACGTATGGGCCGCCGGCGCGGCCGCGCCGCCGTCTGTCGCCGGGCTGACCTTCGTGGGCTGGCAGGAACCGGTCGGCTGCGGCGGCGTCGCGATCTTCCCCGGCGACCTGATCGTCGCGGACAAGGACGGCGCGGTGGTCATCCCGCAGGCCATCGTCGAGCCGGTGCTGGCCGCCTCCATCGAGCAGGAAGCCTTCGAGGCCTGGATCGTCGAGGAAGTCCGCGCCGGTGCCGCGCTACCGGGCCTGTATCCGGCCAACGAGGAAAACCGCAAGCGCTACGAGAAAAGCCGGGGCCGGTGAGGTCGCTTGGCGTTCAAACGAGGTGCCGCAGCTTAGCCTCGCTTCGCGGCTAGAGCTTTCGACAATTCCGTCGCCCCGGCCGTCAGAGCCGGGGCCACCTCGCATCTCCTCTCGCCGAAGCGTTCGCGGATCGGCCAATGGGTCCCGTTCGGCCTGACGGCGGTCAGGCGACGGGTCTTGGGTGCCTTTATAGAGCGATGATTTTACGTCAAGCACGACGCATCTACCTTTTTGTCATTCCCGAATCCAGCATCCCTGAGGAGCCCGCCGTGGACGCGGCTGGATTCCCGCCTTCGCGGGAATGCAACGCAACTGATGGCGTTGATCCCGCGCAAGCGCCCGCTGGCTCTGACGGCGATCGCCTGCCGTGCGATCGCCGTCAGCCCCCAACGTCAACTCTGCTGAGCCGACGTCTGACACGGCTCGCGACCAGCGCGCGCCCATGTATCTGCCAGCCGCCTCATGCAACGGCTGAACGGATTGCCGACCCTAACCGAAGATCTTGCTGAATTTTTGACCCGCCATGTCTGGTGAATCCGTATTTTGGCCGCTGAAATTACGCATGAGGGGCAAAGCAATGGCTGTTGACCGTAATCTAATTACTCAAACCGCCATCATTCGACGACTACTTAAATAATAATACGAATTTCTATTCGCTAAATTGCTATCATATTACAGCGCCCAGAAACACGCTGTAAGGTTACAACGGAACTCGGCCACAGTCTGACGAGGGCGGATTACCAAAAGCCGCGCCGCGAGCGGTGAGAGGCCAAACGCCCGCCGGTATTCAGCCAGCGGGCGCAATGTGGAGGAAAGTACACGCTAAATCGTGGCGCGAGGCCTTTGTCCGGCGGGGGCGTGAGCCGCCCACCGCCATCTCAACTTCGCCACCTCGCGGCCTTGATCCGCCCCGTGCTCATTCGGCGGGCTGGGGCATCGCCGCTGCCGGAGCTTCCGGGGCAGCGTGCGCAACGTGCTTGCGGCCGATGAAGCTATACACGGTCGGCACCACGAAAAGCGTCAGAAGCGTGCCGAGCGACATGCCGCCGACGATCACCCAGCCGATCTGCTGCCGGCTCTCCGCGCCCGCGCCGGTCGCCAGGGCCAGCGGGATGGCGCCGAACACCATGGCGCCGGTCGTCATTAGGATCGGGCGCAGGCGGAGCACCGCCGCCTCGATCACCGCCTCGACGCGTCCCAGCCCGGCTTCCTGCTGCTGATTGGCGAATTCGACGATCAGAATGCCGTGCTTGGTGATGAGGCCGACCAGCGTGATCAGGCCGATCTGCGAATAGACGTTCAGCGTGCCGCCGGAATAATGCAACGCGGCCAGCGCGCCGGTCATCGAGAGCGGCACGGTCAGCATGATGATGATCGGGTCGCGGAAGCTCTCGAACTGGGCCGACAGCACGAGGTAGATAAAGGCCAGCGCGAGCAGGAACACCACTGCGAGGCTCGACCCCGCCGAGCGGAATTCGCGGCTTTGCCCTGCCAGATCCGTGCGCACCGTGCCAGGCAGGGTCTCGGCCGCCGCCTGTTCCAGCACCGCGATGCCGTCGCCGAGCGCATAGCCGGGCGAGAGATTGGCCGAGATGGTCACCGAACGGAGCTGGTTGAAGCGCTTCAGCTCCTTCGGCGCGACGCTGTCGATGACGTTGACGACGTTCGAAAGCTGCACCATTTCGCCGGACGGACCGCGCAGATAGATGGTCGAGAGGGCCTGCGGCGAGGCGCGGTCCTCGGCGGCGAGCTGGATATAGACATCATATTGCTCGCCATCGACCTCGAAGCGCGTCACCTGCCGGCCGCCGAGCAGCGTTTCCAGCGTGCGCCCCACGACCGAAACATCCAGACCGAGATCGGCGACTTTCGGCCGGTTCAGGCGGATGGTGAATTCGGGCTTGTTCAGCTCCAGATCGGTGGTGATGCTGGTCAGCACCGGGCTGTCGTCGATCTTGTCCAGGATCTTGTCGACATAGCCCTGCAGCTCCGCGTAGGTGCCCGAGGTCTGCAGCACGAACTCAACCGGCCGCCCGCCACCGCGCTCGCCGAAGGAGGGCGGATTGGTGGCGTTGACGCGGATGCCGGGAATGCGCCTGAGCTTGCCGGCGACGTCGTTGACGATGGCCTGCTGCTTCTTATCGCGGTCGTCCCAGTCCTTCAGCGCGCCGGTCGTCTGCAGATCGGTGATCGATGGATTGCCGACGATGGACAGCACCGAATTCATCTCCGGCACGTCCTTCAGGATGCGCTCGACCTCGCGGGCATAGCGCATGGTATAGGCGACCGTTGATCCTTCCGGCGCGGTGCCCCGGACGTTGATCAGGCCGCGATCCTCGACCGGCGCCAGCTCCGATTTCAGGTTGGCGTAATAGAAGGCGCTGGCCCCAGCGACGCAGACCGCGATCAGCAGCACCACGAACCCGGCGCTGATGGCCGTTCGCAGCAAGCGCCGGTAGCCCCGCTCCAGGCCCAGGAACAGGCCCTCGACGAAGCGGAAGAGGCGGCCCGGATTCTCATTATGCTTGAGGATGCGCGAGCACATCATCGGCGTCAGCGTTAGCGCGATGAAGCCGGAGATGATGACCGCGCCCGCCAGCGTCAGCGCGAATTCCAGAAACAGCCGTCCGATGCGGCCCGGCGCGAAAGCGATCGGCGCGTAGACGGCGGCCAGCGTCAAGGTCATGGCGACGACGGCGAAGGCGATTTCGCGCGAGCCCCTGATGGCGGCCTCGAACGGCTTCATGCCGTTCTCAATATGCCGGTAGACATTTTCCAGCACGACGATGGCGTCATCGACGACGAGGCCGATGGCGAGCACCATGGCCAGCAGCGTCAGCGTGTTGATGGTGAAGCCCATCGCATACATCAGCGCAAAGCTGGCGATCAGCGAGATCGGAATGGTGACGATGGGGATGATCGCCGCGCGCACCGAGCGCAGGAAGAAGATGATGACGACGACCACCAGCGCCACCGCTTCCAGGATGGTGTGGTAGACGGCCTTGATCGAGCGGTCGATGAAGACGGCGGAATCATTGGCGATCTCGGCCGTCATGCCCTGCGGCAGCGACTGGTTGATCTCCGGCAGGACCGCCTGCAGCGCCTCCGAGACGTCGAGCGGATTAGCGACGGCCTGCTTGATGATGCCGACGGTGATGGCTTTGCCGCCGTTGAAGGTGCTGTCGCGCCGCTCATCCGCCGCGCCGAGTTCGACGCGGGCGACTTCGCGCAGCCGCACCTGATAACCGTCGGCGAGCTTCACCCGGATGCGGCCGAATTCGGTCGGCGAAGTCAGGCCGGTGCGGGAGAGCACCGTGAATTCGCGGTCCACACCCTCGATGCGGCCCGCTGGCAGCTCGACATTCTGGCTGCGCAGCGCGTTCTCGACATCCTGCACGGTGAGATTATAGGCGGCGAGCCGCTCGCGATCGATCCAGATGCGCATGGCATAGCGGCGCTCGCCGAAGATCTGCACGTCGGCGACACCGGTCAGGTTCTTCAGCCGGTCGATGACATAGCGGTCGACATAGTCGGTGATCTGCAGCGCGCTCATCGCCTCGTTGCGGAAGACGAGGTTGATGATCGGCCGCGCATCGGCTTCCACCTTGCGGATGACCGGCTCGTCGATCTCGTCCGGTAGGCGGTTGCGCACGCGGCTGACGCGGTCGCGCACGTCGCTGGCGGCGACGTCGGGATTGGCCGCAAGAGTGAAGCGCACGGTGATACGGCTGGATTCGGCCCGGCTGGTCGATTCCAGAATGTCGATATTTTCGATGCCGGCGATGGAGCCTTCGAGGATCTGGGTGATTTGGCTCTCGATGATCGCGGCCGACGCGCCGGGATAGGTGGTCGTCACGGAGACGACGGGCTCGTCGATATTGGGATATTCGCGCACGCTCAGCCGGTCGTAGGAGACGATGCCGATGAGCAGCAGCATGAGGCTGAGGACGGTGGCGAAAACCGGCCGCCGGATACAAAGTTCAGGAAGTCCCATGTGCGGCTGCCCTCAATCCTGAACGACGGTGCGGGCGGGACCGGCGACGATCTCGACCGCCACGCCGTCGCGCAGATTCATCTGGCCTGAAGTCACGACCTGCGTGCCGGCCTCGATGCCTTGCAGGATCTCGACCTCGCCGGCCTGGCGCCGTCCGACCGAGACTTTGTTCTCCTTGGCCTTGCCGCCGACGATGGTGAAGACGACGCGGTCGGTGCCGCGCGGCACCACGGCGATTTCCGGCACGCGCACCGCCGGCCGCTCCTCGAGGCCCTTGATGTAGACGCGGGCGAACAGGCCAGGGCGCAGGGCGAGATTGGGGTTCTGGATGCGGGCGCGGATGCGCAGCGAGCGTCCGTTCACATCGACCTGCGGGTCGATGGCATAGATGGTGCCGGGATAGCGCTGGCCGGGAAAGGCATCGACGGTCAATTCCACCTCCTGGTCTTTGCTGACCTGGGTCAGCACCGTCTCGGGCACGCGGAAATCGAGCTTGAGCTGATCGATCTTCTCCAGATTGACCAGCGGCAGGCCCGGTGTCGCGTAGGCGCCGAGCGACAGCGTGCGCAGCCCGACACGGCCGGGGAAGGGCGCGGTGATCGAAAGCTTGGACAACCGCGTTTCGGCGAGTTGCAGCGCCGCGCGCGCCGTCGCCAGGGCCGAGGTTGCCTCGTCGAGCACGCGCTCGGTGCCGCTGCCGCTGCGCGACAGGGCGCTGGCGCGCTCGAAATTGGATTGCGCGAGTTCGGCGCGCGCCTTCATGTCCACCACATCGGCGGCGGCGAGCGCGTCGTCGAGCTTCACCAGCACGTCGCCGGCCTTCACATCCTCGCCTTCGGTGAACTGGATCGCGGCGATGCGGCCGGCGACCTCAGAAGAAATCTGCACCGACTCGTCCGAGCGCAGGCTGCCGACCGACCAGAGATCGTCGGTCGCGATCGCTTTGCGCGCCAAGCCGACTTCGACCGGCGCGGCGCGGCGTCCACCTTGCGGAGTGCCGCTCTGCGCGGCGGCCTGTCCGTTGGTGCCGGAAGGTGCGCCGGATGGTGCTCGCGCGCCGTAGATCGCGTAGTAACCGCCTGCGCCGAGGGCAAGCAAAATGAGTAAAGCCAGTATAGATCTGCTCATAGACTTCATCTTGAATTGCTGGAAGGACGGATCGACCGATAAGGCGAGCGATCGACATAAGCTTTATCGGATAGACATGCAATCATCGAAATGTATTCATTTATACCCCCAACACCATTGGCACGCGCAATCAAGGCACCAACCGCCGGCCGCTGGCGGCTGACGGGTGTCTGGAATGGCCCCTGCACGAAGGTTAATGCGGGAACACGCAATCCGATCCCGGCGGGGGACATTTATTCGCAATCACCGGGCGTGCATCGCCTGCGGGCCGGAAATCCTTTAAGCAAAACTATCGCCACCACGGAGCGGGGTTTCACTCGAGGTTATCCAGTTTGCGTCAACCATCTGGTCAAGGCGTTCGCGTTCTATATCTATAGGCAGAGGCGCGCTTCTCCGCTCGGTCGCCAATTCCTTCAGCTTGGCTCGCGGGGTCGTTGCCCTGAGTTGGCCCTCGCATGCCGCCCGCCCAAAAGCTGCCGCTGCTCGACCCCGCGCGCCGATCAAAGGATCAGACGATGACCGCCGGAAATCGCGAAGCCGCCCATGCCGCTGTACTCCGTCGCGGCATCACGCCCGGATGCGGGGCATAGGCCGATGGTGGCGGCGCAAGTTCTCACGTCCAAGCACCCGCTCGCGAATGACGGCGAGTTGATCGTGGTGGTGGACGACGATACCGGCGCGGCGCGTCTCGTCACCGCCGAGCAGCGTGTCGCCCGCGTCTATGCCGCTCACGGACAATGGCCGCATAAGCGCGTCAACCTCTTCATTTTCGAGACGCTGCAGCCGCTGATCGACCAGCTCAAGCGCGCTTCGAAAGCGCTCGGCGAAAGCGAGGCCATCGCGCTGGCGGCAGCGGCCGTGCTCGAAAGCAAGCCGATGGTGCAGGTCTACAACCTCGCCGACCTCAGCGAATGCAGCATTTTCGTCAATCGCGCCCAGATGATGCGGCTCGGCATGTGGAAGGACGATGCCATCGTCGAAGCGCTGCTGGCCCGCGAACATGCCCAGCCGCTCTCCGAGAATGCCACCACGCGCGTCGCCCGCGCCCTCGGCGCCGTCATCATCGATCCGGCGGCGGGAAACGGCGCCGCCATTCCCTCGGGCGGCGGGCCGGTGCAGCAGGCGCTCGAACACTTGGCGCATGAGCTTTGCCTGCACGCGCCGCAGCAGGTTTTTGCCAATGAATTCGCGGTGCGCGCCGGTTTCGGCGACGCGCTTTTTGCACTGAACCGGCTGAGCCTGACCGGAGGGAGGGCGGGTCTCGTCACCCGCGCCACGCTGAAGGACAGGCTGGACACCGAGATCGCCGCCGGACGCCAGACCGAGGACGGCGCGGCCATGCTGTTGCTGCTCGCCTCGATCGAGGCCCATGCGCGCGTGGCGCTGGAGACCTCCGCTTTTGCCCGCGCCGGCAATCTCGACGATGCGCGCGCGCTGGAAGACCTGCTGTGGATGGAAGCGCTGAGCAAGACCGAGTCCGAGGCGGGGACCGTCTATCGCCAGCTCTATGGAAGCTATCTGGCGCTCAGGCCGCAAATGAACGAGGAGCAGATGCTGGCCTGGGCCACGACAAGCTTCGCGCCGATCATGATCGCCATCACCGGCTATGGCGCGCGCCTCACCGCCTCATTCCATTATTGAGAACGCTCCTGACCTGGAGAATAGGTTCGGCCAGCCGCCCATTACTCGTCCTCCTGCGACGACGAACGGTCGCCAAGCCCTTTCAGGAATTCCGAGGCCGTACTGCGGCCGTTCAGATCACCGAAACGGGACGCGCGGGTCTCGCCCGGCCGCGCCAGGGTGGGATCGGCGCCGCTCCGCATGGCGTCGGCCAGAATATCGTAGGCCCGGCTCCAGGCTTCCTGCGCCTCCTTGTCGAACTCGAAGCCCAGACTTTGGCGGAGCGCCCACAGCAGCGCGTCCTTCATCGTCGTATAGTCCTCTGACTTCACGCCGTATTCATGGTGCATCTGCCCGGCCCGGTCGGCGCCGGGAATGGCGGATTCCGTGCCCGCCTTCGAGGTAACCGGCAGCGAGATCAGCGCACGCAGATGCAGCCGCACGACCTCGGCGACGACCTTCATGAATTTGGCGTGCTGGGCTTGGAGGTCGCCGCGGAACAGGCCGCGCGTATGCGGGGCTATCGTGAACATCCTATCATAGAACAAGGCGCTGAAGGCGGGCGCGTTGAGTTCGATCTTGGCAAAAGTCCGCTGGACGATTTGAATTTGCGCCGGTGTCATACTACTCCGCTGGCAGTGGCGCCCGATCCGCTCCCGTGGAATCGCGAGGGGCACCAGCCTCAGTTCGAGCAAGAACTCCGCCGCAAGAAGGGTGGCCATCCCCGTCGTCGCGGAGATCATCCTTGCGGTCCCGGCTCAGGGCAGTGATCGACGAGGCTGCATTATAAATTAGGAACGCCAGTCTTGTGATAAGTACAATGCCCTACCGGTAACGATGTGCCGGTAGAGAAAATTGATCGTCACTTGGGCTGGACTGGGAGTTATCAGAACGAGATCATTTGCTCGGAAGCAACGCGTTCTGCGCGCAAGCTGACATTACTCGCGCTCCCGCAAATGCGCCGCACGACGATGCGTCAGTCAACCGTTTCCTAGCGTCGATGGCGGCGAGGCTGAGCGAGTTTCGCGTCATAGTCCTTTCGTCGATCCGGCCACGCGTCTCGGATTTTGCTTTGCGCCCTTCCGGCTAAACTTTATCATCCCGCAAAATCGCGCCCGCTGCCTCCGCGTGGCGGTGTCAAGCGGTTGCCGATGATGCGTCCCGAGACGGGCTCGCAGGGGGGAAATTCGTGGTCAAGATCGCCGTCGCGGTCGCAATCCTTGTTGCCATGGCGATCGTCGTCAGGGCGGCGCTGCGCTTCGGCGCTCAGCTCCTGCCGCTCGCCACCGCCATCGACCGGGTGTCGAAATTCGGCGGCGTCATCGCCTCCTCGCTTGTGCTGATCGCCTGCCTTATCAGCGCGGGCAACGCCTTCTCCCGCTACGCCATCCACGCCAATTCCAACGCCTGGCTCGAAGTGCAGTGGTACATGTTCGCCGGCATGGTGCTGCTCGGCGCCGCCGAGACCCTGCGCCGCAACGAGCATGTCCGCGTCGACCTCGTCTACGGCTCCGTCTCCCACCGCGCCCGCGAATGGATCGACCTGCTCGGCGGCGTCGTCTTCCTGATGCCGATGTGCCTGATCATGATCTATTTCACCTGGCCGGTCTTTCTCGATAGCTGGAACCAGAGCGAGATGTCCTCGAACGCCGGCGGGCTGATCCGCTGGCCGGTCAAGCTGATGCTTCCGGTCGGCTTCGCGCTGCTGGCGCTGCAGGGTCTCGCGGAGATCATCAAGCGCGGCGCGGCGCTTCGCGGCCTCAGGGTCGACGAAATCGCCTATCAGACGCCGCTGCAATGATCGAAATCCTCAAAGACAATCTCGGCCCCGCCATGTTCGGCGGCCTCGTCATCTTCCTGCTGATCGGCTATCCGGCAGCCTTTTCGCTCGCCGCCGTCGGCCTGTTCTTCGGCTTCATCGCCATCGAGCTCGGCGTCATCGACCCCAGCTTCCTCGGCGCGCTGCCGTTTCAGCTTTTCGGCATCGTCTCCAATGACCTCTTGCTGGCGATCCCCTTCTTCACCTTCATGGGCGCGATTCTGGAGCGCTGCGGCCTCGCCGAAGACCTGCTCGATTCTATCGGCCAGCTTTTCGGCCCGGTGCGCGGCGGCCTCTCCTACGCGGTGATCTTTGTCGGCGCCATCCTCGGCGCCATCACCGGCACCGTCGCCGCCTCGGTGATCGCCATGGGGGTGATCTCGCTGCCGGTGATGATGCGCTACGGCTACAACATGCGCCACGCGACCGGCGTCATCGCGGCCTCAGGCACCATCACGCAGCTCATCCCGCCATCGCTGGTGCTGGTTGTGCTCGCCGACGTCATGGGCAAATCCGTCGGCGACATGTATGCCGGCGCAATCGGCCCGAGCATCGCCCAGCTTGCGCTGTTCGTGATCTGGGTTGCGATCGTCAGCTTCGTCTGGCCGCATCACGTACCGGCGCTGCCGGTCGAGGCGCGCACGCTGCGCGGCTGGCCGCTCCTGTGGAAGGGCCTGCGCGGCATCGTGCCGTCGGCGGCGCTGATCTTCCTGGTGCTGGGCACGATCTTCCTCGGCCTCGCCACTCCGACCGAGGCCGGCGCCATGGGCGCGGTCGGCGCGCTTGGCCTCGCTGCGCTCTACGGCACGCTGACCTGGAAGCTGACCTACGAAGCCATGACCACGACCATGCGCATCACGGCGATGGTGGTGTTCATCCTGATCGGCTCGCGCGTCTTCAGCCTGATCTTCCAGGGCGTCGGCGGCGGCTTGTGGATCGAGCACATGCTGACGGGATTGCCCGGCGGTCAGACCGGCTTCCTGATCTTCACCATGATCTTCATCTTTTTCATCGCCTTCTTCCTCGATTTTTTCGAGATCGCTTTCATCATCATCCCGCTGCTGATGCCGGCGGTACAGAAGCTCGGCATCGACCCGATCTGGTTCGGCCTGCTGATCTGCGCCAACATCCAGACGTCCTTCATGCACCCGCCCTTCGGCTTTGCCCTGTTCTATCTGCGCGGCATCGCCCCGCCGGAAATCAAGAGCCGCGACATCTATCTTGGCTCGATCCCGTGGATCGGGCTGCAGCTCATCCTGGTCGCGATCATGATCGCCTGGCCGGAGATGGTGACCTACTGGATCAGCAAGACGGCGGTGATGGACCCGGCTGCGGTGGAGCAGCAATTCCGCAATCTCGCCCCGCCCCCGGGCGGCGGCGCGGCGCCGAATTTCGACCTCGGTCAACCGCCGAAGTTCAATTGAAGGGATGGCTCGCGGCTTGACGCGGCGAGGGCGGCGTGACGCGGCAGGCAGGCACCCCTTTTTCGAAATCCCCGCGAAGGCGGGGATCTCAGTATTCACAAACTCGAAATTGAATTTCTGCCCAACCACTTACGCTGCGGCGTGGTAAATCCCGCGTGCGCGGGGATTACGTCTGAGGGTATGGTGGCGGATGCAACCGCCCGGGCGGCGACGCGCTAAATCCAGCTCAACGCGCCGTCCTCGATGCGCAACACCTTGTCCTGCGGCGCGTCGAGACGGTAGCCGGCGGTCCCCTCCAGCTTCAGGAAATGGCGGCGGATGCAGCGGCCGACGCCGCCATGGGCGGTCACCACCGTGTCGCGCTCCAGCTCCGAGAGCCATTCAAGCACACGCACCGACAGCATCGCGTAGCTCTCGCTCGCCGCGCCCGGATAGCGGAAATTCCAGGGGTCGCGTTCACGCTCGGCGACGAGGTCGGGGAATTTCAGATTGAGCTCGTCGTAAAGTTCGCCCTGCCAGTCGCCGAGATTGAATTCGCGCAGGCGCAAATCCGTGCGGTAGGCCTTTGGGTCGAGCCCCATTTCACGGCGGACGATTTCCATGGTCTCGCTGGCGCGCACCAAGGGGCTGGAGACGAAATCGAACGCGGACGGGTCGCCGATCGCCGCCGCCAGAGCGCGCCCGTTCCGCGCCGCCTGGCTCCGGCCGGTATCGTTCAGCGGCGTGTCGAGATGGCCCTGGATCCGGCGGGCGGCGTTCCAATCGGTCTGGCCGTGCCGGAGAAAATAGATCAGCGCCATGTCTGGCGCGCTATCGCTTGCAGGCGATGCTGAAGCGCGCCTTGCCGCCTTCGAGATCGGTCTCCATCAGCACCAGCTCGCAAGTGACGTCGCGGTGCTGGAAGATCTTGCGCTCGCCGAAGGAGATGCCGAGGCTCTGCTGATTCACCACCACCCGCGCCGAGCGCGAGGCGATCGACTGCAGGCTGAGCGCCACGTCGACGTCGTTGTACAGCTTGTTCTGGTCGCGCTTCAGAAGCACGTTGTCGAACAGCACCACCGAGGCGTTTTCGCGAGCCGCCGGGACATTGTCGCGGGTGTCGGACTGGTTCAGCGAAACCTGGGTCGGCGACGCCTTCGCGTCATCCAGCTTGGCTTCGAGCGTGGTCAGACTGGCCTTGCAGGTCTGATATTGCTCGTTCGCTTCAGCCAGGAGCTGCTTGACCGAGGTCAGCTCCTGCTTGGTCTTGGGGTCTTCCTTCACCTTCTCCACCACGCGGTCGACGACCTGCGGCGTCGCGGGCGCGGGCGTGGCGGCGGCATTCTTTTCCAGCTTGCCGAGCTGGGCGCTCATCGAGCGGATCTCGTCGAGCACCGGGCCGAGATTGACTTCCGGAGCCGGCGCCTGGGCGACCGCCTGATTGCTGTTCTGCTTCAAGAGTTCGGCGAGGGCCGCCGCATTTTCCGGAGAGCCGCCGGTCGCCACCAGCGCCTTCAGCTCGCTCAGATCGCCACGTCCGGCCGAATAGCCCACATAGAAGCCGACACCACCCATGGCCACGAGACTGGCCACACTGGTCAGAACGGCATAGGTGATCAGCCTCATGGGATGCATAGCTTACTCTCCGTTTTTTATAGCGACGGATATGTCGGGCGCGTCCTCGGCCTTCATGCCGACGACATGATAACCCGCATCCACGTGATGCACTTCGCCGGTCACGCCCCGGCTCAAATCCGACAGCAAATAAAGCCCGGCGCCGCCGACATCTTCGATGGTCACGACACGACGCAAGGGCGAATTATATTCGTTCCACTTCAATATATAGCGAAAGTCGCTGATCCCGGACGCGGCCAGGGTCTTGATCGGGCCGGCGGAAATGGCGTTGACGCGAATGGCCTGCTTGCCGAGGTCCGCCGCGAGGTAGCGCACGCTCGCCTCCAGCGCGGCCTTGGCGACGCCCATCACATTATAATGGGGCATCACTTTTTCGGCGCCGTAATAGGTCAGCGTCAGCAGCGAGCCGCCATTCGTCATCAGCTTTTCCGCGCGCTGGGCGATGGCCGTAAAAGAATAGCACGAGATCAGCAGCGACTTGCTGAAGTTCTCGGCGGTGGTATCGACATAGCGGCCGTCCAGCTCGTCCTTGTCGGAATAGGCGATGGCGTGGACGACGAAATCCAGCGAGCCCCATTTCTCGGCGAGCGTCGCGAACACGGCATCGACGGAGGCGGTGTCGGTCACGTCGCAGGGCAGCACGATGTTGGAGCCGATCTCGGCGGCCAGCGGCTCGACGCGCTTCTTCAAGGCGTCGCCCTGATAGGTGAAGGCGAGCGAGGCGCCCTGCGCGGCAACGCCTTGCGCGATGCCCCAGGCGATGGAGCGGTTATTCGCGACGCCCATGATCAGGCCGCGCTTGCCGTTCATCAGCGTTCCACGTTCGATCACCCGTTTCCTCCAACATTTAGGACCGCGGGCATCCTACACAAAAGACCTGCTGCGTCCAGGCGCATCGCGCCAGGACGGACAGGCCTCACGGAGAATTCGCCCTGAGGACTCCGGCAAACGTGTATCCAGCCGACTTGAGTGGTCGGGCTGACAATAATCTCAGGATTGGGGAGACAATAAGATGGCTTGCCATTATCTATGCGTGAGAGCCCTTAAAAATTACGGCACCCAAGATGACCGAGCCGACCGGCAGCTCCTACGACAAAGTCCCGCAGGCCCCTGATTTCTCCGATTCAGAGAGCCCGTTTGCGCTGTTCGCGGCCTGGTTGAAGGACGCCGAAGCCAAGGAGCCGAACGATCCCAACGCGATGGCGCTTGCCACAGTTGATGCCACAGGTTTGCCCAATGTGCGGATGGTTCTCCTGAAGGTTGCGGGTCCGGCGGGGTTCACTTTCTACACCAATCTGGAGAGCGCCAAGGGGCGGGAACTTCTCGGTAATGGCAAGGCGGCGCTGGTGTTCCACTGGAAGAGCTTGCGGCGGCAGGTGCGGGTGCGCGGCTCGGTCGAGCGGGTCGGCGATGCGGAGGCGGATGCCTATTTTGCGACGCGCCCGCGCGGCAGCCGCATCGGCGCCTGGGCCTCGGCGCAATCGCGTCCGCTGGAGGGCCGTTTCGCGCTGGAGAAGGCGGTTGCGCGCTATACGGCGCAATACGCGATCGGCGAGGTGCCGCGCCCGGAATACTGGTCCGGCTTCCGGCTGGTGCCGACCGAAATCGAATTCTGGCACGACCGCCCGTTCAGGCTGCACGACCGGATTGTATTTCGGCGCGGCGGACCGGCCGAGGCTTGGGAGAAGACGCGGCTTTATCCTTAGAGCGGGATCGGATTTGGGCGGCTTGTCTTAGTCGCCGCGACGATTCTCAGCCTGTCAAAGCGCCTCAGCCCAGCCCTCTCCCATAGGGAGAGGGCGGCGTGCGCTAGCACGCCGGGTGAGGGGGTAATGCCTCTCCGTGTAGCAACGTCTTGCCCTGGGTTGGATAGTCAGTGGCCATTGGCCAGCGCTGGCGGGCTGCTCTCGCCCGGCGCAAGGGACCGTCCGCCCAACCCCGAAGGGGCGGGCGGACGGCCATATTGGGTCCGGCTACGCCTTCAACTGATTGCCGATCGGCAGTGAGCGAATGCGCTTGCCGGTGGCGGCGAAGATGGCGTTGCAGATCGCCGGGGCGACAGGGGGCACGCCCGGCTCGCCGACACCGCCGAGCGGGGCGTTCCAGTCCTGGCCGCCGACAAGATGGACGCGGATGTCGGTCGGCGCCGCGTCGATGCGGGTGACTTCATAGCCGTCGAAATTCGACTGCTCGACGGCGCCGTTCTTGAAGGTGATGGCGCTGAGCGTCGTCAGGCCCTGCCCCATGATGAAGGCGCCTTCCATCTGCGCCCGGATGCGGTCCGGGTTGACCTGCGGCCCGCAATCGACGGCGATGTCGACGCGCGGGATCGAGAGCGCCCCATTCGCACCGACCTCGACCTCCGCCGCTACGGCGACATAGGTGACGAAGCTGTAATGCCCGGCAATGCCGAGCCCGCGCCCCTTGGCGACGCTGCGGCCCCAGCCGATTTCCGACGCCGCCCGCTCGATGACGCCGCGCAGGCGGCCGGTGTCGAGCGGATAGAGCGAGGGATCCTCGCCGTGGTTCCAACTGTCGCCGATGGAATAGGGGTCGATCTTGCGCGCCGGCCCGATCAGCTCCAGCAGATAGTCCTTCGGATCGCGCCCGGCCGCCGCCGCCAGTTCGGCGACGAAGGATTGCGCGGCGAAGGCGTGCGGGATGTTCGAGACCGAGCGGAACCAGCCGATTCGGGCATGGGCGTCCGCCTCCGGGTTCTCGAACTGGGCGTCGGCAATGTCGAACGGCGTGTTGACGAGGCCCATGCCGAGCTCGAAGGGCAGCTCGTTCTTCGCGCCGGCGACGAAAATCGAGCCGATGGTCGGCGCCGCGCTACGATGCAGCCAGCCCACCGTCTTGCCGGATTTATCGAGACCGGCCTCGAGCCGCTCCACCGAGACGGTGTGCAGATAGCCCTGCTGAAGATCGTCTTCGCGGGTCCAGGTGAGCTTCACCGGCAGGCCGTCCATCGCCTGGCTGACGAGGCCGGCCTCGACGACGTAATCAGGCTTCGACTTGCGCCCGAAACCGCCGCCGAGCAGCGTCACATTGACCTTGACGTTCTCCGGCGTGATGCCGAGCCGTTTGGACAGCCGGTCGCGCGCCGCCTGGGGGGACTGGACGCAGGTCCAGGCTTCGCATTTGCCGTCCTTGATGCGGACCACGGCGGCCGGCGGCTCCATCGGCGCCTGGGCCAGATGCGGCACGTAATATTCCGCATCGAGGCGCTTGGCGGCCTTCTTCAGCGCGCCCTCGGCATCGCCCTGGGTGCGGACGACCTTGCCCGGCTTGCGGGCGGCGGTCTCCAGCGTCGTGCGGTAGGAATCGGAGGAATAGCTGGCATTCGGGCCGGCATCCCACTCAATCTTCAGCGCCTCGCGGCCCTTGATCGCCGCCCAGGTGTTCTTGGCGACCACCGCGATCCCCGCGACGGGCATGAATTCGGACGGCGGCGGCGTGCCTTCGATCGGGACGACCTTGAGGACGCCCGGCACTTTCAGCGTGGCGGCGGCGTCGTAGGATTTCACCGTCCCGCCATAGACCGGCGTGCGCGCGACGACGGCGTAGACCATGCCGTCGAGCCGGGTATCGATGCCGTATTGCGCCTTGCCGGTGGTGATGTCGAAGCCGTCGACGAGGTTGGTCTTGCCCTTGCCGATATAGCGGAAATCGGCGGGCGATTTCAGCTTGACGCTTTCGGGCGCGGGTGCCGGCAGGGCCGCCGCCGCCTTGGCGAGCGCGCCGTAGCCGAGCTTGCGGCCGGATTTCTCATGTACGATCTCGTGGTTGACCGCCTTCACCTCGGAGGCGGGCACGCCCCATTCCGCCGCGGCGGCCGCCGCCAGCATGTCGCGCGCGGCACCGCCCATCCGGCGCATGACCATGAAATGATGCCGGGTGCTGCGCGAGCCGTCGGTGTCCTGGTTGCCGTAACGGACTTCGTCGCCCTCGGCTTGGATCACCTTGATCTTGGCCCAGTCGGCCTCGAGTTCGTCAGCGATGATGAGCGCGAGGCCCGTGCGGACGCCCTGACCCATGTCGGAGCGGATGCAGGTAAAGGTGACGATGCCGTCCCCATCGATGGAGAGGACGAGCTTGGGATCGTCACGCAGGCCGTTGGGCATGCCGTCGCCGGCGAATTTCGGCGGCTTTTCCGCCTTCACCGGGAAACCGGCGGCGAGCACCAAAGCGCCGGCGGCGGCTCCCATGACGAAGTTGCGGCGGCTGATATTCTCGATCTCGGCGAAAAGGGTGCGGGTCGGTTTCATAGCGCTGCTCCCTTGCCCGGCGATTTGATGTTCTTGGCGGCGTCCTTGATGGCGGCGCGGATGCGCGGATAGGTGCCGCAGCGGCAGATATTGCCGCTCATCACCTGGTTGATCTGGTCGTCGCTCGGATCGGGCGTCTCGGTCAGCAGCGCCGCCGCCTGCATGATCTGGCCGGCCTGACAATAGCCGCATTGCGGCACGTTCAGCGCGCGCCAGGCAACCTGGAGCGGATGGTTGCCATCCGGCGACAGGCCCTCGATGGTGGTGACCGTCGCGCCATCGGCATCGCCGAGCGAGGTCTGGCAGGAGCGGACGGCGCTGCCGTTAACATGGACCGTGCAAGCGCCGCAGAGCGCCTGGCCGCAGCCGAATTTCGTGCCGGTCAGCCCGAGTTCGTCGCGCAGCAGCCAGAGCAGCGGCATGTCGCGGTCGGCCTCGACCTCCAATTTCTTTCCATTAACGATAAGCTGAACCACGGGCGTCTCCTTGCCTTTGTATCAGGATGCTGGCCTCAATCCGCGTTCCGGGAAGGCAGGATTATATGTCCGATATTTCGTTTCATGCACAAATTTTGTTTATTGCGGACGGATGGCCTTGTGATTTTCAGCGCTGGTTTGAGGCTATCCGGATTTTTGCTTAGGCCTGTCGATAGGGCGCGTCGCCGTTCGTCGTGCTAGCGGAACGGGATTTTAAAGGACGCTTAAAAGGAGGAGCCGCAATGCGTTTCATGATTATCGTGAAAGCGACCAAAGACAGCGAAGCCGGCGTCATGCCGGAGGAAAAGATGCTTGCCGAGATGGCGACCTATCATGAGGAACTGGCGAGGGCCGGGGTGCTGCTCGACGGCACGGGGCTGAAACCTTCGTCCGAGGGTTGGCGCATCAGCTATGACGGCGGCAAGCAGGTGGTGACGGACGGCCCGTTCACCGAAACCAAGGAGCTGATCGCCGGCTACACGCTGATTCAGGTGCGCTCCCGCGAGGAAGCGCTGGAGTGGACCAAGCGCTTTCCTAATCCGGCCGGTGAGGGCTGCGCCGCCGAGATCGAGGTGCGCCAGCTTTTCGAGCTGGATGATTTCGTGCAGGGCGAGGCGATCGAGCGCTGGCGCGCCATGAATCTGGCCTCGATCAACCCGGCGCCAGGGGAGGAGTGAACCCGCGGGCCGGCCGGCCTCTTGCGCGCGCCGGCCGGAATTGCTCATATCGGTCGCCATGGCGACGACCGATGTCAAGCGCAGCATCGACGCGATCTGGCGGATCGAATCCGCGCGGCTGATCGGCGGCATCGCGCGCCTCGTGCGCGATGTCGGCCTGGCGGAGGAGTTGGCGCAGGACGCGCTGCTGGCCGCCCTGCAGCGATGGCCGGAGACAGGCGTCCCCGAGAATCCCGGCGCCTGGCTGATGGCGACCGCGCGCAACCGCGCCATCGACCATTTCCGCCGGCAGAAGCTGCTCGACCGCAAGCACGAAGCAATCGCCTACGATCTGGAAACCGATCAGGAGGCCAGCACGCCGGATCTCGAGGCGATGCTCGACGACGATGTCGGCGATGATCTGCTGCGGCTGATATTCACCGCCTGCCATCCGCTGCTCCCGGCGGAGGCGCGCATCGCGCTGACGCTGCGCGTCGTCGGAGGGCTGACCACCGGGGAGATCGCCCGCGCCTTCCTTGCACAGGAAGCGGCGATTTCGCAGCGCATCGTTCGCGCCAAACGCACGCTGACCAGGGAGCGCGTCGCCTATGAGGTGCCGCATGGGGCGGAACTGGCGGCCCGGCTGTCCTCGGTGCTGGAAGTCATCTATTTGATTTTCAACGAGGGCTATTCCGCGACTGCCGGGGACGACTGGATGCGGCCGCAGCTTTGCCAGGAGGCCGTGCGGCTGGGGCGCATTCTCGCCGGCCTCGCGCCGGGAGAGCCGGAAGTGCATGGGCTGGCCGCATTGATGGAAATCCAGTCCTCGCGGCTGAAGGCGCGGGTCGACGCCTCGGGCGAGCCGGTGCTGCTGCCCGACCAGAATCGTGGCCGTTGGGATCAATTGCTGATCCGGCGCGGCCTCGCCGCCCTGCAGCGCGCGCGCAGCATCGGCGGTCCGCCCGGGCCTTATGTGCTGCAAGCCGCCATCGCCGCCTGCCATGCGAGGGCGCGAACAGCGGCGGAGACTGATTGGCGGCTGATCCTGTCGCTCTATGACCGCCTTGCCACCGTCACGCCGTCGCCGGTGGTGGAGCTGAACCGCGCGGTGGCCCTTTCGATGGCGGACGGCCCCGCCGCCGGTCTCGCGGCCGTGGATCTGCTGATGGCCGCCCCGAGCCTCAGCCGCTATCACCATCTCCCGAGCGTGCGCGGCGACCTGCTGAGCAAGCTCGAACGCTACAGCGAAGCGCGCGGGGAATTCGAACGCGCCGCCGCCCTGACCGCCAACGCCCGCGAGCGCGCCATCCTGCTCGCACGCGCCGCCGCCTGTGCGCGACAAGCCACGTAATCGGCCCGCATGGACCCGCACCGGGCGTAAGACGGCGATGGCTGAACGGGCTTTTGCCTATTCGCGGCTCGAAGATTTACCCCACCCGCCAATCGACGTATAATCGCGAAAAATACCGGGAGGGAGCGGCTGCGTCGGCCGCTCAAGCAATGATAATCGTTTCGTACGATACGCTGCTCGTACTGCTCTCCGTATCCGTTGCGATCATCGGATCGTTCACCGGCCTGCTCATCATGACCGGCATAGGCGATCTCAGCGCTGCCTCCTATAAGCTGAAAATCGTCTCCGGCGCGGCGACCATCGGCACCAGCATCTGGTCGATGCATTTCATCGGCATGCTCTCGCTGGGCACGCCGATCCCTATCGGCTACGACACGCTAACGACGACGATCTCGGTCTTCATCGCCATCCTGTTCACCGGCCTTGGCCTGTATTCGGCGTCCTCCGGCCACGTCACCCGCGCGGCGCTGCCGATCAGCGGGGTGCTGATGGGCGGCGGCATTGCCGGGATGCACTACATGGGCATGAGCGCCATAAGGGCGAATTGCATCGTCAGCTACGATGCCGTGGGCGTCATCGGCGCGATCCTGATCGGCATGGCCGCCTCGACGCTGGCGCTCTGGATGACCTTCCGGGAGCGCGGACCGCTGGCGACGGCCGCCGGGGCGGTGGCGCTAGGGCTGGCGGTGTCGGCGATGCATTACACGGCGATGCTGGCGACGACCATCCGGCGCAGCGAGCATGTCGCGCTGATCGCGGATTCGGTGCTGTCGCAGCACAATGTGGCGTTCATCGTCGCCATCGCGACGTTCTTCATCTGCGGGATATTCCTGGTCATCGCGCTGCCCGACAAGAAGCCCGAGCCGCGCGAGGCGGCGGAGTTCGTGGCCGCCCCCTCCGCGCCCGCTCCCCCATTGCCGCAGCCGAGGCCCGAGACAAAGCCGGAGGCCAGGGCGGAGGAACAGCCGCCGGAGCCGCCCAGCCCTCCTGGCCCGATGCGCATTCCCGTGCGGCGCAATCATTCGACCTTTTATGCCGCGCCGGGCAATATCCTCGCGATCCGGGCGGACGGACACTACACCTGGATCGCGCTCCGCTCCGACGATGGCGATATCGGCGAACATTTTTGCGAGCGGTCGATCTCGGTGCTGGCAAAGCAACTCGCGGCCGCGCCCTTCGTGCGCTCGCATCGCAGCCATCTGGTCAATATCGACCGGGTCTTGTCCTACCGCCGCGAAGGCGACCGGGGTGTGCTGCTTTTGGACGAGACCGGCACCTTCTGCGTGCCCGTCAGCCGCTCCTACGTGCATGAAATCCTGAACCAGCTCGAAGCCCAGGTGGTGACCGAGCTGCCCCGCACCCCGAATCCGGTTTCGAGCTGATCGGATTTCGCTCCCTTGCGCTGAACCGCCTCGAAGCAGGGCCGGCCATGGCCCTGGAGGGGCCGCGCTCGCCGAAAGCGGGAGGGGCTCAGGCGATGCAACCAGATTCAATGAGGCGAGTTGTTGTCTAGGACGCAAATTTCATCGCCCTCGCGATCGACAAGGGATTTGGACCCGCTCCGGTCCCTGACTGTCGGGTCGACCTGCGATCCGCGACAATCCGCCCTCAGTTCGCATATCGGAGACGAATGATGACCCAAGGCCGCTCGGAGTCCACGCTTTCCGAACATCGTCCCAAGGCCAAGGCGTCGCCGCACACGATTGACGAAATCTGCATCGACACCATCCGCACGCTCGCGATGGACGCGGTGCAGCAGGCCAATTCCGGCCATCCCGGCACGCCGATGGCACTGGCGCCGGTGGCCTATACGCTCTGGCAGCAGTTTTTGCGCTACGACCCCGAGCATCCGGTCTGGCCGAACCGGGACCGCTTTGTGCTTTCGAACGGCCATGCCTCGATGCTGCTTTACGCCTTGCTGCATCTGTGCGGCGTGAAATCAGTCGACGACGAGGGAAGACCAACGGGCGGAGCGGCGGTCACGCTCGAGGACATCAAGCAGTTCCGCCAGCTCGGCGGCAAATGCCCCGGCCATCCCGAATATGAGCAAACCTCGGGCGTCGAGACCACGACCGGGCCGCTCGGTCAGGGCTGCGGCAACAGCGTCGGCATGGCGCTCGCCGGGCGCTGGCTGGCCCAGCATTTCAACCGCCCCGAATTCACCCTGTTCGACTACAACGTTTTCGCCTTTTGCGGCGATGGCGACATGATGGAAGGCGTATCCAGCGAAGCGGCGTCGTTCGCCGGGCACCAGATGCTCGGCAACCTGTGCTGGATCTACGACAGCAACCGCATCACCATCGAAGGGCACACCGATCTCGCCTTCAGCGACGATGTGGGCGCGCGCTTCCTCTCCTATGGCTGGAGCGTGCAGCATGTCGGCGATGCCAATGACACGAAGAAACTGCCGGACGCCATCGAGAGCTTCCGCAGCACCGGCTACGCGCCGACTCTCATCATCGTCGACAGCCATATCGGCTATGGGGCTCCGCATAAGCACGATACCAGCGCCGCCCATGGTGAACCGCTCGGCGAGGAGGAAATCCGTCTCGCCAAGCGCGCCTATGGCTGGCCGGAAGACGCCAAATTCCTGGTGCCGGACGGCGTTCGTGAGCATTTCCGGGACGGCATCGGCCGGCGCGGCGGACAGCTCCGCGCCGAATGGGCCCATCTGTTCGAAGCCTACCGGGGCAAGCACCCCGAGCTTGCCGCCGAATTGGAGCAGATGCAGCGGGGCGAGCTGCCGGAGGGCTGGGACGCGGACCTTCCCGTTTTCCCCGCCGATGCCAAGGGGCTGGCGACGCGCGACTCCTCCGGCAAGGTGCTGAACGCCATTGCCGCGCACTATCCCTGGCTGATCGGCGGCGCGGCCGATCTCGCGCCGTCCACCAAGACGCGGCTGACCTTCGAGGGCGCGGGCGACATGGAAGCGGACACGCCCGGCGGCCGCAACCTTCATTTCGGCATCCGCGAACACGCGATGGGCGCTATTCTGAATGGGCTCGCATTGTCCAAGACGCGGCCCTTCGGCGCGGGCTTCCTGATCTTCTCCGACTATATGCGGCCGCCCATGCGCCTCGCCGCGCTGATGAAGCTCCCGGTCATCTATGTCTTCACACATGACTCGATCGGCGTGGGCGAGGACGGGCCGACGCATCAGCCTGTCGAACAGCTCCTGTCGCTGCGCGGCGTCCCCGGACTGGTCACGCTGCGCCCGGCCGACGCCAACGAAGTCGCCGAAGCCTGGCGCGTCATCATCGGGCTGCACCGGCCGGCCTGTCTCGCGCTGAGCCGCCAGGCGCTGCCGACGCTCGACCGGAGCCGCTACGCGCCGGCGGCCGGCGTGGCGCGCGGCGCCTATGTCCTGGCGGACGCTCCGGATGGCGGGCCGGAGGTGATCCTGATCGGCACCGGCAGCGAGGTCGCGCTGTGCATCTCGGCCTATGAGGAGCTGACGCGGCAGGGCGTTGCGGCGCGCGTCGTCAGCATGCCGTCCTGGGAGCTGTTCGAAGAGCAGGATCAGTCCTATCGCAATAGCGTGCTGCCGCCGGATGTCACGGCGCGGGTCTCGGTCGAGATGGGCTCGGTGATCGGCTGGGACCGCTATGCCGGCCCGGCCGGCACCCGCATGGGGATGCACACATTCGGCGCTTCGGCGCCGCTCAAGGATCTGCTGAAGGCGTTCGGCTTCACGCCGGACAAGGTGCTGGAGGCGGCGAAGGAGCAGATTGCCAAGTCCAAGAGGACGAGATCATGAATGCGCAACCCGAAGTCCCAACTGTAAGCCCGCTCAAGCTGCTGCGCGATTACGGGCAGGCGGTTTGGCTCGATTTCCTCGCCCGGTGCTTTGTCGAGGAGGGCGGCCTCGCCAAGCTCATCGAGCAGGACGGGCTGACCGGCGTCACCTCCAATCCCTCGATCTTCGAAAAGGCGATCGGCGACAGCACGGATTACGACGACGCGCTGAAGGCGGCCGCGCGCCTCGCCGACGGCTATGGCATGTCGCTTTACGAAGGGTTCGCCATCGAGGACATCCAGCACGCGGCCGATGCCCTTCGCCAGGTCTACGACGCGACGAACCGCCAGGACGGCTATGTCAGCTTCGAGGTCTCCCCCTATCTGGCGCTGGACACCGAGGCAACCATCACCGAAGCGCGCCGGCTCTGGACCGCCGTCGGCCGGGAAAATCTGATGGTCAAGGTGCCGGCGACGAAGCAAGGCCTGCCGGCGATCCGGCAGCTTCTCGGCGAAGGCATCAATGTCAACATCACCCTGCTGTTCTCGCAGGCGGTCTATGAGGAGGTCGTCGAAGCCTATCTGGCCGGGCTCGAGCATTTCGTCACGCATGGCGGCGATGCATCGAAAATCGCCAGCGTCGCCAGCTTCTTCATCAGCCGCATCGATGTCGAGGTGGACAAGCGCATCGAGGAACGCCTGCGCCAGACCAATGAGGCCGAGACCCGCGACGGACTCACGGCTCTGCGCGGCAAAGTCGCCATCGCCAATGCCAAGCTTGCCTATCAGCGCTACAAGCGTCTGTTCGCCGGTCCGCGCTGGGAGGCGCTGCGCTCGGGCGGCGCGCGGGTGCAGCGGCTGCTCTGGGCGAGCACCGGCACCAAGAACAAGGACTATAGCGACGTGCTCTATGTCGAGACGCTGATCGCGCCCGATACGGTCAACACCCTGCCGCCGGCAACCATGGATGCGTTCCGGGATCACGGCAAGGTGGCGCCGACGCTGGAGGCGGATATCGACCAGGCCGAGCAGGTCATGGCGGCGCTCGACAGGTTCGGCATCTCGATCGACGCGGTGGGCGCTCGGCTGGTCGAGGAGGGCGTGCAGCAATTCGGCGACGCCTTCGACAAGCTTCTCGGCGCGGTTGCCCGCAAGCGCGCCGCCAATCTCGGCGACAAGCTCGACGGCCAGTCCTACAAATTGCCGCCCGCGCTGGAAAAGGTGGTCGCCGCCTCGCTGGAGCAATGGCGGCATGATGGCGATATCCGGCGGCTCTGGGCGGGCGATGCAAGTCTGTGGACTGGGGCGGACGAGGCGAAATGGCTCGGCTGGCTGACCATCGTCGATGAGCAGCGCAAGGAAATCGGCGCCTTGAAGCGTCTGGCGGAATATGTGCGCCAGCAGGATTTCAGCCATGTGGTGCTGCTCGGCATGGGCGGATCGAGCCTCGGCGCGGAGGTCTTCGCCCGAACGTTCGGGCGGCAGAACGGCTGGCCCGAGCTGCTCGTGCTCGACTCAACGGACCCGGCCCAGATCCGCACCATCGAAAGCCGGATCGATCCGGCGCGAACGCTGTTCATCGTCTCGAGCAAATCCGGCAGCACGCTCGAGCCCAATATTCTGAAGCAGTATTTCTTCGAAAGCGTGAAGCGGGCGGTCGGCGCCGACAAGGCCGGGGCACGTTTCATCGCCATTACCGATCCCGGCAGCGCACTGCAAAAGGTCGCCGGGCGCGATGGGTTCCACCAGGTCGCGTTCGGGGTGCCCGGTATCGGCGGGCGTTATTCCGTCTTGTCGAATTTCGGGCTGGTGCCCGCCGCGACCATGGGCGTCGATGTCGCCCGGCTGGTCGACAGGACGGACCTCATGGTGCGCTCCTGCGCCGCCGATGTGCCCGCGCCCGACAATCCCGGCGTCGTGCTCGGAACGATCCTCGGCGTGCTCGGCAAATCGGGCCGCGACAAAGTCACCATCATCGCCTCTCCGGCCATCGCCGATTTCGGCGCATGGCTCGAACAGCTTCTCGCGGAGTCGACCGGCAAGCAGGGCAAAGGGCTCATCCCCGTCGATGCCGAGCCGCTGGGCGCGCCCGATGTCTATGGGGAGGATCGCCTGTTCGTCTATATCGGCCTCTCAGGCGAGGCCGACGCAAACCAGGAGGCCGCCGTCGACGCGCTCGAGGCGGCGGGCCAGCCGGTGGTTCGCATCGGCGTGACGGACCGCTATCATCTCGGCCAGGAATTCTTCCGCTGGGAGATGGCGACGGCGGTCGCGGGCGCGATTCTCGGCATCGATCCCTTCGACCAGCCCGATGTCGAGGCCAGCAAGATCAAGACGCGCGAACTGACCGAAGCCTATGAGAAGACGGGCGCGCTGCCGCCGGAAACCCCATTCCTTAGGGAAGGCGGGATTACGCTTTTCGCCGATGAGAAGGGCCGCAGGATTTTCGCCGGCGCCAAAACGCTGGCGGATGTCCTCAAGACGCATTTCGGGCAATTGCGCGCGGGCGATTATTGCGCGCTGCTCGCCTATGTCGAGCGCAGCCAACAGCATATCGACACCTTGCAGGCTATTCGCGTTCTCATCCGCGACAAGAGCCACACCGCCACCTGTCTCGGCTTCGGGCCGCGCTTCCTGCACTCCACCGGACAGGCCTATAAGGGCGGCCCCAATTCCGGCGTCTTCTTGCAGATCACCTGCGACGACTCCGCCGACCTCCAGGTTCCAGGTCAGGAATATACGTTCGGCGTGGTAAAAGCGGCGGAGGCGCGCGGCGACCTCGAGGTGCTGGCGGAACGCGACAGGCGGGTTCTGCGGGTGCATCTGGGTTCGGATGTCGCGGCGGGGTTGGCGGCGTTGGACAAAGCCGTCAGGCAAGCGCTGGCCTGAGGCGACAGGAGGAGAAGACAATGCGGATCGGCATGATCGGGCTCGGCAGGATGGGCGGCAACATGACCCGCCGGCTGATGAAGGCGGGCCATCAATGCGTGGTGTTCGATGCCAATGCCAAAGCCCGCGACGCGCTGGCGCAAGCGGGCGCCGCCGCCGCGCCATCGCTCGAGGGTTTGGTCGAGGCGCTCGGGGACACGCCGCGCGCGGTCTGGATCATGCTGCCGGCGGGCGAGATTACCGAAACGACCGTCGAGCGGCTCGGCGACCTGCTGAAGCCTGGCGACATCATCATCGATGGCGGCAATTCCTACTACAAGGACGACATCCGCCGCGCCAAGATGCTGGCCGCGAAGGGCGTCCACTATGTCGATTGCGGCACGTCGGGCGGGGTCTGGGGCATCGAGCGCGGCTATTGCATGATGATCGGCGGGCCGAAAGAGGCCGTCGATCATCTCGATCCGATCTTCTCCTCGCTCGCGCCCGGCACCGGCGACATTCCGCGCACGCCGGGCCGCGAGGACAATGATGCGCGCGCCGAGCGCGGCTACATCCATGCCGGTCCCTCCGGCGCCGGGCATTTCGTCAAGATGGTGCATAACGGCATCGAATACGGCTTGATGCAGGCCTATGCGGAGGGCTTCGACATCCTGCGCAACAAGGACAGCAAACATCTGCCCGAGGACGAGCGTTTCACGCTGAACCTGCCCGACATCGCCGAGGTCTGGCGGCGCGGCAGCGTCATCTCCTCCTGGCTGCTCGACCTCAGCGCGTCGGCGTTGGCCAAGGACCCCTATCTCGAGAGCTTCTCAGGCTATGTCCAGGATTCGGGCGAGGGCCGATGGACAGTCGAGGCCGCGATCGAGGAAGCCGTCCCGGCCGATGTCATCACCTCGGCGCTGTTCACCCGCTTCCGCTCGCGCCAGGAGCACACGTTCGGCGAAAAGATGCTCTCTGCCATGCGCTTCGGCTTTGGCGGCCATGTCGAGGGGCAGGAGCCCACCGACCCCAAGCCGAAAGCGGACTAATCGAAGGCCCACCCCGCCCCATCGAATCTTGCGGAGCCAATGCATGCTCGACGACCCAAACGCGATAGCCGAGGCGGAACAGGCGGCGGCGTCGCCGGCCCGGCGCCAGGCCAAGCCTGCCGACCCCTGCGCCATCGTCATCTTCGGCGCCGCCGGCGACCTGACCAAGCGTCTGGTGGTGCCGGCGCTCTACAATCTCGCCCGCACCAAGGCGCTGCCGAAGAATTTCGCGCTGATCGGCATCGGCCACCGCGAAGGAACGACCGAAAGCTGGCGGAGCGACCTGCACGAGATGCTGAAAGGCTATGTCGGCAAAGCCGCGGCGGAGTTCGAGGCGGAACAGATCGACGACGACGCCTGGACACAGCTCGCCCAGAGCATGTCCTATCTCCGGGGCGACTTCACCCAGCCCGAGCTGTACGCCCGGCTACGCACCCTGTTGGCGGAGACCGAAACGGCCCACGGCACGCAGGGCAACGTCATGTTCTACCTCGCCATTCCCGACCGCTTCTTCGGCACGGTGGTGGACGAGCTCGGCAAGGCGGGGCTCACCGATCAGGATGAGGACCAGGACGGCGTCCCCCGCTTCTGGCGGCGCGTGGTGATCGAAAAGCCGTTCGGCCACAGCGTGCGGTCGGCCTGCGAGCTGAATGCCGACATCATGCGCACGCTGCGCGAGGACCAGATCTTCCGCATCGACCATTTTCTCGGCAAGGAGACTGTCCAGAGCATCATGGCGTTCCGCTTCGCCAACGGGCTTTTCGAGCCGATCTGGAACCGCGACCGCATCGACCATGTGCAGATCACCGTGGCCGAGACCGTTGGCGTCGAGCGGCGCGGCCGGTTCTACGAGGCGACCGGCGCGCTGCGCGACATGATCCCCAATCACCTGTTCACGCTGCTTTCGATGGTCGCCATCGAGCCGCCGATCGGCTTCGACGCTTCGGCGATCCGCTCAAAGAAGGCCGAAATCCTGTCCGCGATTCCCGCCGTCAAGCCGGACGCCGTGGTGCGCGGGCAATATGGCCCCGGCACGGTGCTCGGCCAGCCTAAGCGAGCCTATCGGCAGGAGACCAATGTCGCGCCGGATTCGAACGTCGAGACCTATGTCGCCATGAAGCTCGAGATCGACAATTGGCGCTGGGCCGGCGTGCCGTTCTACCTGCGCACCGGCAAGCATCTGACGCGGCGCAACAGTGAAATCGCCATCTGCTTCAAGCAGGCGCCCTATGCGGCGTTCCAGGAGACGCCGGTCAACACGCTGCTGCCGAACTGGCTGGTGCTGCGCATCGCGCCGGATGAGGGCATCTCCTTGCAGTTCGAAGTCAAGCGCCCCGGGCCGGTGATGGATCTGGCCGCCGTGAAGATGGATTTCCGCTATGACGACTGGTTCCCCAAGGAACCCAATGTCGGCTACGAGACGCTGCTCTATGACGTGATGATGGGCGACCCGACCCTGTTCATGCGCGCCGATATGGTGGCGCAGACCTGGCGCATCGTGCAGCCGGTGCTCGACCATTGGGCCGAGGAGGGCTCGGCGGATTTGCCGGTCTATGCCTCCGGCAGCGCCGGCCCGGCCGAGGCCGACGCGCTGCTGGCCCGCGACGGCCGGCGCTGGCGAAGCGTCGAGGTCGATAATGGCCGGAAATCGTCATGATCCGCGCGCGGCCATTGCCGTTCACCTGCTCAGCCGTGGTCTCGGATGTCGACGGCACCTTGGTCACCGATGACAAGTATCTGACCGAGAGCGCGCGCGAGGCGGTGGCTGCATTGCGCGCAAGCGGCATCCTGTTCGCGGTGACGAGCTCCCGCCCGCCGCGCGGGCTCGCGATGCTGCTGGGGCCGTTGGAGATTACGACGCCGCTCGCCGGCTTCAATGGCGGCATCGTGGCACGGCCCGATCTCTCCGTCATCAGCGCGCACCTGCTTTCGCCCCAGACCGCCCGGCGCGCGGTCGATATTCTCGATGCGTCGGAGTTGCAGGTCTGGGTATTCACCGGCCAGGACTGGCTGGTGCGCGATCCGGCCGGCGCCTATGTGGCGTTCGAGGCGGGCACGGTGGGGTTCCAGCCGGTGATCGTCGACGATTTCGGTGACGCGCTGGACCAAGCCGCCAAGATCGTCGGCGTTGCCGAGGATTTCGCGCGTCTCGAACAATGCGAGCCCGCCATGCGCGCCGCGCTCGCCGGCGAGGCATCCGTCGCACTTTCGCAGCCCTATTATCTCGATATCACCCATCCCCTCGCCAACAAAGGCGCGGCCTTGACCGAGATCGCGGCTTTGCTCGGTGTCCCCTTGGCGGAGATCGCCGTGATCGGGGATGGAGGCAATGATGTCGCCATGTTCGAGCGGAGCGGGTTGAGCATCGCCATGGGCAATGCCAGTTTGCAGGTGCAGCAGGCGGCCGATGTCGTGACGGTCAGCAATGGCGAGGACGGTTTTGCCAAGGCGATGGAGCGCTTCATCCTGCCCCGCGCGGCGTCCGGCCTGGGCAAAGCCTCATGAAGCCGCGTAAGGATCAAAGTGATGCCGGTTGAACATCGCATCTTCGAGAGCGCCGAAGCGCTCGCCAGCGCCGGCGCCGAATGGCTATGCGAGCTTGCCCTGGCGAGCGATCGCGGCTTCGCCCTATGCCTGTCGGGCGGATCGACGCCCCGGCGCCTCTATGAATGCCTCGCCGCGCCGGAGATCGCCTCGCGCCTGCCCTGGAGCCGCACGCATTGGTTCTGGGGCGACGAGCGGTTCGTGCCGCATGATCATCCCGACAGCAATTACCGGATGGCGCGCGAGGCGCTGCTCGCGCGGGTGCCGATTCCCGCCGGGAACATCCATCCGGTCCCAACGGAGGGCTTATCGCCCGAGCAAGCCGCCGCCGCCTATGAGACGATCCTGAAGCGCTTTTACGGCGCCGATAGTCTCGCGCCGGATCGCCCGCTTTTCGACGTGACCTTGCTCGGCATCGGCGAGGACGGGCACACCGCCTCGCTGTTTCCCGGCCAGCCGGCGCTGCTGGAGACGGACCGATGGGCGGTCGCCGTCATCGGCGCGAAGGCCGAGGCGCGCATCACGCTGACCTATCCGGCCCTCGACAGCAGCAACGATGTGGTATTCTTGGCCACGGGAGAAGATAAGAGCGGCGTAGCAGAACGCGCCCGGAAAGGAGACGGAATGTTGCCCGCAGCGCTGGTTCGCCCGGTGGGGCATCTGCACTGGTTCACGGATCGGGCCGCATCGGCGGGAGGGGCGGCTTGATGCCCACGGACACCCTCCATCCGGCGGCGAACGCTGCCTGCCCGTCTCCGTCGGTGGTGATCGTGATGGGCGTTTCAGGGTCCGGCAAGTCGACCATCGGCACGCTGCTGGCCTCGCGCCTGCAATGGACGTTCGAGGATGCCGATTGGCTCCATCCCGCCGCCAATGTCGATAAGATGCAGAGCGGCATTCCCCTCACCGACGAGGATCGCCGCCCCTGGCTGGCCGCCGTCGCCGCATGGATCGACGCGGCGCGCGGCTCGGGAGAACGCGGGGTCGTCGCGTGCTCCGCGCTGAAGCGGCGCTATCGCGATATTCTGATCGGCGAACGCCCCGATGTGCGCCTCGTCTATCTCAAGGGCGATGAGGCGCTGATCGCCCGGCGTCTCGCCACCCGGCACGAGCATTTCATGCCGCGCGGCTTGCTGCACAGCCAGTTCGAGGCGCTCGAGGAACCGGAACCGGACGAAAATCCCATCATCGCCTCGATCGAATCGCCGCCGCATGAGGTGGTGGCCGGCGTTCTATCGGTGCTGAGCATTGCGCTCCCTTGCGCGGACGCCTGAGCGGGACCGGACGTCCGGCCCTCATCCTCACCGCCCGGCGCCGCCATCCGTCGACGAGGTCAGGCCGCCTTCCGTGCCGACGCCATTGGTCCAGCTCCGCAGCCGATCCTGGAGCTGGCCGGCGCGGCTGTGGGCATCCTCGATGCGGGGCATGGCAAGCCGGCCGGATTGCACCGCCGCGTTGAGCGCCTCGACCGCGCGTTCTCCGAAATCCTCGGCGCTGGGGGCCTCCGCCGCGAGCACCATGTCGGCGCCGACGGCGAGGGCCTGCACGGTGGCTTCGCCGAAATCGGTCGGCGCGTCGGAGGTGGGCAGCCGGGCGATGATGACGCCGTCGAAGCCGGCCTCGCGCAGGAGCCGCAGCGCGGCGGCGAGGTATTCCGGCGGCGCCTCGTCGGCATCGGGCAGGGCGATCACCAGCGCGTCGGGCGCGAGACGGCGGACCATGTCGCGCATCGCCTCGAGGCTTGCTCCCGCATCGGCGCTGAGCTGGTAGCGCAGTGCGGTCAGCACATGCGCGTCGTGATGGCCGTAATTGAAAGCCGTGCCGAAGGCGGCAACATGCGGCGGCGCGCTGCCGAAACAATCGTCGCTGTCGGCCTCGGCGTCGGTGCAGGCATTGGCGCTCGGCCCGAGGTTCAAATTGACGCCGAGCGAGGACAATTCCGCAGCCATATCGCGGTAGCGGTTGAAGGCGTCGAGCGCGTCGGCCCGCACGCCGATTTCGGCCGCCGTCGGGAAGGCTTTGAAGCCGCGCCCCGGCGCCCATTGCGGCGGCACGCCGCCCGGGCGCTCCGCCAGCAGGATCGGCGGCGTCTCGCTTTGCGATTTGAGAAAGCCGGTCAGACTCCGCAATCCGGCCGCGTCGCCGAAATTGCCCTCGTCGATCAGCAGGCCGGCGATGGCGCCCGATTTAAGCGCCGCGCCGGCCTGAAGCGTGCCGGCGTCGGAGGGCGAGCGGCCTTCGAAACCGGCGAGCAGCAGATCGCCCGCGATCTCGCGCAGTCGCTGCTCGACCGGACCGGGCTGGTCCTCGCCGGACGGGCTTGCATCGGAGATCATGGCGGGGCTGGTCAGGGCGGCGGAGCGGCGCATGGGGAGCGGCGGCCTGACAGCGCGCGCCGCATCGCGCTGCCCGGCTTTCGGCCGTTCGTCCGCGCCGGGGCACTCGGCATAGCCATAACCGGCGCCGTAATTCCGGCAATCGTCCGGGCCGAGCAGCGGGAATTCGCTGAGCGAGCCCTGCGGCGAGCGCCAGCTATTCGCCGGCGTCTGCGCCAAGGCCGCCGCCTGCGCCAGCGACGCGCCGAATATCGCCGCCCATAGGATCAAGCCTGGTTTCATGACGCGTCCCAATTTCCGCACCGTGCGAACCGCATTAACGCATACACGAAACCGGGGTTCGGCGGATGCGGTGCGATTGAACTTTTGGTGATCTGCAGCCCGCCGCCGCTCCCGGCCTCTCCCTCAGCGGGCTAGGAACGCGGCGACCGCCGCCTCCGCCTGTTTGATGGTCAGGACGCCGTCGAGATGGCCCCGGTCGCCCTTGAGCTGCACGGTCTCGACCTTGACCCCATTGGCGGCGAGCATCCGCGCCGTGGACTCGACGAAGGCGGCCTGAAACACCTGATCCTCCGGCTGGTAGATGATCAGAGCGGGCGCCTTGATTCGCGAAAGCTTCGCCTTGGCGTCGCCGCCGGCAAAGAGCTGGTTCGCCTTGATCAGATAGAGCAAATGATTGGCATCCGAGGTTTTCGCGCGCGCCGCGCCGGCATCCGCCAGCGCCTGCTCGACCTGATATTGATTGGCGAAGGATTTCGCCGGGTCCTCGCCCTCCCTGGCCCATTTGGCGCCGGCGGGTCCGGCGAAGGATTTGTTCGCCCAGCGCCAATGGTTGGCCTGCAGCGTGATGACTTTCAGCGATTCGGCCAGCCCGGCAAGCGGCGGCTCGCCGCCGTAATAATTGCCGTTCTGCCATTTCGGATCGAGCCGGATGGGCGTTGCCCAGACGTCGAGCCAGGCGACCAGATTGGCGTCCGTGTCGAGCGCGCCGATCACCGGCATGATCTTGCCGACCATGTCGGGATAGCTCGCCGCCCATTCATAGGTCTGCAGCGAGCCCATGGACGGTCCCGCGACCATCACCAGCCTGCTGATGCCGAGGCTTTCGACCAGTCGCTTCTGCACCTCGACGAAATCGCGGATGGTGACGATGGGGAAATCCATGGCGTAAGGCTTGTTGGTGAGCGGGTCGATCGAGGCCGGGCCGGTCGTAATTACGGCTGGGTCGTTGGCGCCCAGATTGACCAGAGTGTCGGACGACAGCACGTAATAGCGGTTGGTGTCGATCGCCTTGCCGGGGCCGATGATGGCGTCCCAATAGCCCGGTGCCGGATCGGCGGCCGCGTATTTGCCGGCGGCGTGGCTGCTGCCGGAGAAATAATGGCAGATCAGGATGGCGTTCGACTTGTCCGCGTTCAGCGTGCCGTAGCTCTCCCAGCCGACCTTGACGCCCTTCAGCTCCCGGCCCGATTGGGTGGTGAAATCGAACGGCCCAAAAGTCTTCTTCTGCGTCATCAAATCCTGTGCCCTGGCGCTCCCGGCCGCGAGCCCGGTCATCACCAGGACGACCGATAGAATCGCTTTCATCGCTCCTCCCCATTGTTTTTGGCATTCTGGGTCAGAGTGTGGCGCGGCCCGGTTTGCCGGGTCAACCGGCCCAATCGGGGGATGCCGGCAAGGGCTGGCCAATGGCGAGGGCGGTGCTAAGATGCCCCCCGCCCGAAGCGCCATCACGACCGGAGCCGCAATGAGCCAGCCCATGATCCCCCGAGACCGCGCGCCCTTTTCGGCGATCGTCGACCGGCCGCCGCTGGAGCTGCCGGGGGATGCCCGCATCATCGTCTGGAGCATCGTCAATCTGGAGGTCTGGGACATCTCGCGCGCCATGGCCCGCCAGGTGCTGCCGGCCCCGACCGGCCAGCTCATGCTGCCCGACGTGCCCAATTGGAGCTGGCACGAATATGGCATGCGCGTCGGCGTCTGGCGCTTCTTCGATCTGTTCGAGCGGCTGGACGTGCGGCCGACGCTTTCCGTCAATGCCAGGGTCTGTCTCGATTATGAGCGCGTCGCGGCGCAGGCGCGCGATGCCGGCTGGGAGCCGATGGGCCACGCCTATGAGCAGATGCCGATCCATAAGATCGAGGATCAGAAGGGCATGATCCAAAAATCCATGGACACGCTGGAGACATTCTGGGGCAAGCGCCCGATCGGCTGGCTGGGGCCCGGCCTCACCGAGACCTTCGAGACGCCCGAGCTGCTGGCCGAGGCCGGCGTCAAATATATCGGCGACTGGGTCTATGACGACGAGCCGACGGTCATCAGCACCGCGAAAGGGCCGCTGGTCACGCTGCCTTATTCGATCGAGCTGAACGACATTCCGATGATGCTGGTGCAGCATCATGAGGCGGAGCATTTCTACCGCCGCTGCGCCGACGCCTTCGACCGGCTCTATGCGGAGGGCGCCAGCCGGCCGCGCATCATGGCCATCGCCATCCATCCCTATATTTCCGGCCAGCCCTTCCGCATCGACTATCTCGAGCGCGTCTACGCCCATATCAACCGCCATCCGGGCGTGCTGCATTGGAACGGCGCCGAGATTTACGACTGGTACAACGCCGCCGCCAAGGTTCACCCGTGAGATGCCGGGTCAGCCGTGCATCTGGGCGCCCTTGGTGATTTTGTCGGCGATCTTTTTGGCCGCGCGCAAGCCGATGCCGACGACCTTGGCGTCATCGGGCGCGAATTCCGCGAAGACGGCGCGGTTGGCGGCGTCATGGCCGGTCGAGAACATCTCCTCGACATAGAGCGAGACGGTCAGCGAGCGCTCCAGGGCGCGGCGGTGGATCTGCCCCATCATCGCCGCATCGGCGGCCATGATGATGACCGGCTGCACCGGTAAGGCATTGTAGCGATTGCCGGCGCGGTCCACATAAGGCGCGCCGATGATCTCCGGCGACTGGGCGGCGAGCCCGCTGGCCAGGAAGGCGGCGACGTTGAGCTTTTGCCAGACGGGAAGATCCTCGCGCAGCACGATGGCGATTTTGGTATCGAACATGATCGGGACTCGGAGCGTGACGGGCTAGACGGAAACCATGGCCGGATTTCTAACGCGCGAGGGATTGCAGGGTCTTGGACGTTTGTGCGAGCGGCCCGATGAGAGCGGCATCGTGGCCGCGCCCGCCTTCCCCGGCCTCGACCGCATCGAGGCGCGTTTCTTCGGCACCGCCTTCGCGCCGCACCGTCATGACACCTACGCCATCGGCATGACGCTGTACGGCGTCCAAACCTTCCGCTATCGCGGCGCGGTCCGCTACAGTACGCCGGGCAAGGTGATCGTGCTGCATCCGGACGAGCTGCACGATGGCGGCGCGGGCACCGAGGACGGCCTGCGCTACCGGATGCTCTATCTGGAGCCTGCCCTGCTGCGCCGGGCGCTCGCGGACAGCCGGGGCGGCCTGCCCTTCGTGCGCGACCCGGTGGTGGCCGATGCGGCGCTCTGGCGGGCGCTGCTCGCCGGTCTGTCCGATCTCGAGGGCGAGCTGGAGGACCTTCTGGTCGACCAGATGCTGGCCGAACTCGCGGCGGCCCTCTCACGCCATGCCGGACAACCGGGCGACAGCGCCGCCAAACTCGACCTGCCCCGGCTCGATCTCGCCCGCGCCTATCTCGACGCCAATCTCACCGAAGCCGTCCGGTCGCGGGAGCTGGAAGCGGCCAGCGGCCTGGACCGCTTCAGTCTCGCCCGTCAGTTCCGCCGGGCCTTCGGCACCAGCCCGCATCGCTACCTCGTCATGCGCCGTCTGGCACACGCGCGCGGCCTGATCGATGCCGGGCTGCCGCTGGCCGAGATCGCCGCCGCGACCGGCTTTGCCGACCAAAGCCATCTGAACCGCCAGTTCAAGAAGACCTTCGGCGTCACCCCCGGCCAATGGCGCAGCCTGGCCCGCGGCCGGAGTTGAAAGCTGCCGAGCGTCGAAATTCCGGCACCGAAGCCCGCCTGAGTGTCGGCCATCCGACATTGTCATAATACGGCACCCAAAAAAACGCAGCGCTGGCAGCGGTTTGCCGATTTTCGGCCGCCCGTCCGGGCAAATGCGCTCTGGCATGGCATTTGCTCATTACCGTTGTAACAGGGCCTCTCTCTTGGCCGGAGCCCTGCTCCGAAGACGCCCGGCTGGGCTTGACCGGCCCAACAATAAAACCGGCAACCGATGGAGTTAGACTAGGAGCGAAAGCGCTTAAATTGCTTGCCGGCCATACGCCCTGATCGAGCGTGGTGGCGGAGCACTGTCATCTATTGATGATTATCCAAAACATTGCGCGTAAATTTGCTTGTGCCATATCCACGAATTTTGATTTTATTGCCATTTTTATTGACGCTGTGGCCGGTTGACAGCGGTTGATCATCGGCTAAACTGGTACCGGACGCCTCATCTTCGACTTGTCGGATGCGCGGCCGAAACCTACGAAACGTCTTATGAGTCTTTGCGGCGGCCTGCCTTGCCACGCCGGTAGGGCGCGTGCCAATGCGAAGGCGGAACGCGAAAGGGCAAGCGCGTGGTAAAAGTCATCGACCGGGGGACGTTCCAGGCCGCGGCCGTCGACAATCGCAAGTTCGAAGAGGGTGACCAGTGGCAGGCGGCGGTCTACGCCGCGCCCAGGGTGACGAGCGTTTGCGGCGCGGCCGCGTCGGGTGTGTGCGAGGGCAACAACGGACGCGACAGCGCCTGCGGCGGAGCGGCAACGCCATGCGCGGGCAATAGCGGCGAGGGCAGCGCCTGCGGCGGCAATGTCGGCGCCTGCGGCGGCAATGCCGGCATCGGCACGGGCTGCGGCGCCCGGGCGGGCGTCTGCGGCGGCAACGTCAACCCGCCGACGGCTTGCGGCGCGCGCCAAACCGCCTGCGCCGCCAATGCAGGCGGCTTCGGCGCCTGCGGCGAGGATTTGACCGGCTGCGCCATCAAGGCCTCGGTCGGCTGGATCTGCGGGGTCGATTATGCGGGCGCCTGCGCCATCAAATGGACGCCGCCGAATCTGTGCGGCGTGGACGCGGGCTCGACCTGCGCCGTCAAGGGCGGGCCGGGAACGGCCTGCGTGCAGAAATCGGTGATCTGCGGCGAGGACGGCCGTGTCGGCTTCTGCCTGTCCAAGAACGCGGTATGCGGCGCCGATAATGGCGGCGTCGTCTGCGGCGGCGATGCCGGGGCGTGCGGCGGCAATCTCGAGGTGGGCGGCTGTGGTGCCGATGGCGCGGTCTGCGGGCTCGACGGCGATGCCGGAGGCTGCGGCGCGGACGGCGATGCCTGCGTCGCCGACGGTGACGTCGGGGCCTGCGGGGTCGACGGCGACGCCTGCGTCGCCGACGGCGATGTCGTGGCCTGCGGCGGCAATGTGGATGGCTGCGCGGAGAATCTGCAATTTGGCGGCTGCGGCGCCAATGTCGAGGGCTGCGCCATCGACAATGGCGTCGTCGTCTGCGGCTTCGACGGCGATGTCTGCGGCGCGGACACGGAGATCGATGCCTGCTGGGGCAAGGCCGAAGTCTGCGCCATGGATATGGGCATCATCGCCTGCGGCCTCGACGGACAGGTCTGCGCCCAGGATATCGATGTCGGGGCCTGCTGGGCCGACGCGCAGGCCTGCGCCCTCGATATCGGCCCGTCGGCCTGCGGCGTCGATGCCGCGATCTGCGCCGAGGACGCCGAGACCGGGGCGTGCTGGGGCAATGCCGATGCCTGCGTCGCCGATGCTGGTGTCGAGGCCTGCGGCGGTAATGTCGATGCCTGCGTCGCCGACGGCGGTGTGGATGCCTGCGGCACCGATGCCAGTGTCTGCGCCGCCGATGGCGACGTCGTGGTCTGTGGCGCCGACGCCGAGGTCTGTGCCGCCGACGGCGGCGTCAATGCCTGCGGCGCCAATGCCGATGTCTGCGCCGCCGACGGCGATGTCGGGGCCTGCGGCGCCGATGCCGAGGTCTGTGCCGCCGACGGCGGCGTCGAGGCTTGCGGCGCCGATGCGGATGCCTGCGCCGCCGATGGCGACATCGACGCCTGCGGCGTCGACGCGGAAGCCTGCGGCGCGGATGGCGGCGTCGATGCCTGCGGTGTCGATACCGGCGTCTGCGGCGCGAATGCCGGCGGCTTCTGCGCCGTCGACGCGGCGGTCGGCGATCCGTTCTCGGCCTGCCTCGTCAACATCATTCCGGGCCTGCCCTCATGCTGAGCCGGGGCGCCGCATTCGGGTCGCCGGCCGGCCTCGCCCCGGCCTCGCGCCCTGCCGCGGAGGAACGTTCCACCTTGCGATTTCCGCCGAAATCCCGGCGCAGGCCCCCGCAGCGGTGTCGGCAGAGCGGTTTTTCCATAATATTCGCAACAAAAAACCCGAGACAAAACAGTCGTTTGCGCTGCGACTACGACTTTCGTCACCCCTCAAAATGTTTGGCACGGCGCTTGCTGAGTGACCACCGCATACAGGCACAATCGCGGTGGGGGCAGCAGGTGGTACAGATCGTCGACGGGCCGAATTTCCTGCAGCCAAGGCTTCGCTACGATGCCGGCGGCGATGGCGAGTGGGACTCCGCGATCGGCGGGGTCCGCAACGGCGCCGTCGTCCCGCGGACGCATATCCTGGTCGCCGACTCGAGTTGTCACGAAAGGGCCGGGGCAGGGACCACCTGCGGCGATGCCCTTACTGCCTGCCGCACCAATGCCGGCGCTGGACAGGCCTGCGATGCGGCGCTCGGGGCCTGCGGCGAGAATGTCGGCGTCGGCACGGCCTGCGGCACGCTTGCGGGCCTGTGCGGGCTGAAGGGCACCATCGTCAATGCCTGCGGCGTGGATGTGAACGGCTGCGGAGTCAAGTCGACCATCGGCTGGATTTGCGGCGCCGACGCAGCCGTCTGCGCCGTCAAGTTCGGCACGCCCGGCGTTTGCGGTGCAGCCACCAGCGCATGCGGGGCAAAGATCTGGACCGGCAGAGCCTGCGCGGCCGATGCCGGCGCCTGCGCCGCCGATGGCGAAGTCGTCGCCTGCGCCGCCCGCGCGGACGCCTGCGCCGCCGATGGCGGCGTGGAGGCTTGCGGCGTCGACGCGGAGGTTTGCGGTGTCGATGGCGGAACGGAGGCCTGCGGCGTCGATGTCGGCGTCTGCGGCACCAATGCCGGCGGTTTCTGCGCCATCGACGCGGCGGTCGGCGATCCGTTCTCGGCCTGCCTCATTAACATCATCCCGGGTCTGCCCTCATGCTGACTTTGGCGGCCACATTCGAGACCCCGGCCGGCCTCACGCCGGCCGGCCCCCGTGCGGTGGCCCCATGCCGGAAACAGTCCCTCAACGCCAGGTCGTCCGTTGCCGGCGCGCCGACGAGTGCGCGGCGCGCTTTGTCGGCGATACGTCGACATTCCGCCTTTGCGAGAATAGAGGCAGAAGAAAATCGCATTATCGACAGCAATTTAGATGCTACATTCAACAAAAGTCGCAAATTAAAAAATTTGGCACGCCGCTTGCTAAGTAACCATCGCGTTGAGACTCAATTGCGATGGAGGCAGCATTTGGTACAAATTGTCGACGCACCAACTTTCAGGCTGGCCGAGGAACCAAACGATCCTGGCGTAGGGGATCGGACCCGCTGGAACAACGTATTCTCCATTGTCATGGGGGACGGACCCGAGCCGGTTTGCCGCAGCGACGTTTGGGTCTGCAACACGAACGCGCCCCCGGCGCCTTGCGACGGCAACACCTGCGGCGCCAACACCAACCCGGGCAACACCTGCGGCGAAGCGGTGGGCGGTTGCGGAATGAATGCCAGCGGCGGCAATGCCTGCCACGAAAACATTTCGGGATGCGGCGCCAATGCCAGCGGTGGCACCGTCTGCGGCTCGAACGCCTCCGGCTGTGGCGCGAAGATCAGCGGCGGCAATGTCTGCGGCGAGGACGTCGCGATCTGCGGCGCCAAGCAAAGCAGCGGCTGGATCTGCGGCGCCGATGCGAGCGCTTGCGCGGTCAAGGCGGGATTGCCGGGCGTGTGCGGCGCGGCGGCGAGCGCCTGCGCGGCCAGGGCGCCGGTCATCCAGACCTGCGGCACCGACGCCGATGCCTGCGCGGCCAAGACCGGCGCCGATTTCTGCGGGGTGAATACCGGGGCCTGCGCCGCCAATGCCGGCGGCGGTTGCGGTATCGACGTGCCGTTCGGCGATCCGGTCTCGGCCTGCGTGATCAACATCATTCCGCTGCTGCCGTCGTGCTGATGAAGAGGAGGTTCGCGCCATGCTGATGGTCGATATGCGCAACAACACAGCCCGCATCACGATGCAGGAAATCCTCGCGTCGGGGCGTCGGCTGGTTTCGAACCCGGTCGCCTTCGCCAGCTTCATGGAGGGGCTGGTATTGACGCCCGACATCCTGCTCGATCCGCGCTGGCAATTGCCGGGCAATGCGTCGAGCCGCTTCTCCTTCTTCCGCTCGGCCATGTTCGAGGTGCTGCCGACCCTCTACGACGCGCGGCATCTGGAGAAGCTCGGAGGGCGCTTCGCCCTCCGGCTCACCGGCGTCGGCGACTACACCGTGATCGCGCTGAACCGGCGCGTCGTCACCTTGTCCGGCCTGCCCGTCGAGGAGCAGAGCGGCAAGCCCGTCATCGACGCCGAGATGGGCGCCGATGTGTTCATGGCGCTGTGCAATGAGCTGATCGCCGATCTGTCGGAGCGCACGCTGAAGACGCTCACCGCCGCGAGGTCCGGCAGGCCCATCGCGGGCGCCGCCCGATGACCAGGACCGAACCCAGACTGACCTTCGTCGCCGTCACCCGGATTTAAGCGAGGACATCATGGATTACGAATGCCAAGCTCCAAACGAAACCGGCGAAGACGAAGATTTCCAGCCGGTGCCGCTGCCGATGGAGCTGCGCGATCCAAAGCGCGCCGAGGCGCTGGAGGCGGCGGCTCGCAAGAACCTGTCGCGGCTGCAAAGGGCCAAGGGCGAGAGCGCCGCGACCAACCGCTACAAGACCTCGCATTACGACATCCCGGTCCGCCTCGCCGATGGCAGCGCGCTGCTGTTCAACTCGCGCTCGCGCTCGCTGATCCTGCTTTCGGCCAGCGAGGCCAAGGTATATTTCGGCCTGACCGAAGCGCCCTTCACCGCCGGCAAGGTGCAGGACCGGCTGCTGCTGCAGGCGCTGGCGAGCGGCGGCCACATCGTCGGCGAAACGGCGGATGAGCTGAGCCTCGTGCAGCGCGACTACAACAACGCGCGCGGCGCCAAGACCAGCCTGACGCTGACCATCGCCCCGACCATGGCCTGCAACTTCGCCTGCGGCTACTGCTTCCAGGGCCTCAACAAGCCGACCAAGAAGATGACGCCCGACGTGCAGGACGCCATCCTCAGCTTCGTCCAGGCCAAGGCCAATCTGAAAACGCTCACGGTCGTCTGGTATGGCGGCGAGCCGCTGATGGGCAAGGATTCGATCTTCCGCCTGTCCGACCGGCTGATCGCCTATTGTGATAAGAAGAAGATCAATTACAGCGCCGGCATCGTCTCCAACGCCTGGTTCCTCAATGGCGAGATGGCTTCGCAGCTTTATTCGCGTCGGGTGAAATGGGTGCAGGTGACGATCGACGGCGACAAGGAAACGCATGACAAGATGCGTCCCCTGACCTCCGGCCATGGCTCTTATGACCGGATCATCGAGAATATCGGCGAGACGCTCGACCAGACGCCGATGTCGATCAGCGTCCGCGTCAATGTCGGCCAGCGCAATGTCGACAATGCCAATGTGCTGCTGGACGGGTTCGTGGAGAAGAATTTTGCCAAGCGCGGCAATTTCCACGTCTATTTCGCGCCGATCGAAGCCTCGACGCCGGAAAGCGGCAGCGCCTTCGAGGAAAAGCTCGCCCGCGCCGAATTCAACCGGCGGGTGCTGGACCTCGAAGCCAAGGCCCGCCGCCTCGGCCTTGCCAGCACCATCAAGCCCTCGGGCGGTTTTGCCGGCATGTGCGTCGCCGCCTCCGAAGGCGGCTATGTGATCTCGGGCAATGGCGACGTGCATAAATGCTGGGAGACGGCGCATGATCCGTCCAAGCGCACCGGCAGCATCTTCGAGCCGGAGAAGCTGCATGACAGCGTCAACGCCAATCTGTGGACGCAGTGGACGCCGTTCGACAACGCCACCTGCCGCGACTGCAAGATCCTGCCGATGTGCGGCGGCTTCTGCGCCCACCGCTTCATCTATGGCGGACCGGACCAGACCGCATTGCCCTGCCCGAGCTGGAAATGGAACACGGCAGAATACATCTTCAGCCGCGCCAAGGATCTCGGCGTCGTCAAGGCGGACCAGTGGCTGCCGAGCGAGGCGACCGTCGATGCCAAGCAGTCCGGCGAGCGCCATTCGAAGGAATCGCTGCAAGGCGCCCAGCAGGTGGTGCTGGAGAAGATCAGCGCCCAGCGCGGACGCACCATCGACCGCGACATGATCTTCACCGGCGAGTCGGCGCTGGAGGTTTGAGTTTTTGGCCCGGGGGTGACGGCATCGTCCCGGTCCGGCTTCGGGGCCGGCCGGGATGATGCCGTGATTTGCCGGGGGGATCGGTGATGCCCGCCGCGCGGGCAGGAGGAGCGACCAGCATGAGTCCGGCTTATGCCTTCAACACCAATCAGGACCGCTTCGATGTGCATGTCATGAGCGCCCTCGCCGATGAGGGCCGCGCCCGCCATGTGCGCGACCGCCTCATCGCCCAGGTGCGCGACGGGCGGCTCGATCATTTCCTGTTGAAGCGCCTCGACGGCTTCGATGATTTTTCCTACGCCGCGAATGAAAAGGCGGCGGTCAATATCATCGATTTCCATTTCGAGCCGCTGGTCCTGCGCAGCATGAACGACGCCCAGGTGAACGCCTATTTCTGCGCGATCGAGACCGCGCTGAAGATCACCGAGGCGAGCGGTCTCGACGAAGGTGGACCGCTCTGGGTCGACACCGTGCATCATAGCTGCGTCTGGTCGGTGCTATATGTCCTGTCGATCTACCTCATGCGCCAGCGCGGCTATCGCCGGCTGGTGCTGCTGCATCAGGGCCAGCGCCCCGAGCCTCGGCTCGCCGTGGTCGCGCGGGTGCTGCAGCGGGTGCACGGCGCCGAGACCGGCCAGATCCAGTTGCAGGGCAACTGGTTCTCGAAACTGGCGCAGGTGACGACGCCCGACACGGCGGTGTTCTACCTCACCGACATGCCGCAGGAGGCCAGCCAGCGCGCCGCGCCCAAGCAGCGCACGATGTCGACCATCCAGCTCGACGGCCGCCCCTCCGCGCCGATCCGCCTGCAGACGCTCTCCGGCTCCGGCAGCTTCGCCCGCCGCCTGCGCGCCTCGCATGTGGTGGTCGACTATCCCGGCCGCGACGCCGCCCGCATCCGCCCCTACGACCCGGCCAATCCCGTCTCCCGCTGCCCGCTGGAAGACTGGGCCTTCTGGCCGTTGCTGAAGGTGGCTTAGGCGGTCGGCGCGGCCCGCCGCAGCGGACTCCGCCTTCGCGGGAATGACGAGTTTATGGTCTGGCGAGCCGCTTGAGTTCCACCAAGGCCCAAATCCGATAGAGGCTCTAAAGCCCCGCCGCGATCTGCTTCAGGCTCTCCAGGATCGGTTCGTAGGCTTCCTCGTCGCGGTCTTCGGGGTAGACGGCGTAGACCGGATAGACGAAGCGCGGGGAGCGTTTACGCAGCACCAGCTCGCCGCTGTCGATGTAGGGCTGCGCGGCGCGGATGGCGAAATAGGCCGCGCCTTGCGTCTCCAGCAGATAGCGCACGCCGAAGGCGCCCAGATCCAGCGAGAGGCCGGGCAGGCGCAAATTCGGGAAGGCCAGTGCGTGATCGGCCTGGAACTCCGGCCCCCAATTCACGAAGACATAATCCGACATCGGCTGACGGCGCTCGCTGCCGCTGGAGACCAGCACCAGCTCCTCGTCGAACAGGTGCTCGATGATGAGGCTCGGCCGGTTGGTCGGGCGGTACATGATGGCGAGGTCGAGCGTGCCCTCGATCAGCCGGTCCATCAGGCCGATGGAGGAGCCGGTGGTCGCGGTCACGGCGATGTCGGGTATGTTCTGGCGCATCCAGGCCAGCCAATGCAGCAGGAAGCCGTCCCACAGGCTGAGCTGTCCGCCTACGGAGAGATGATCGCGGTGCGTCTCGGCGAGACCGACCTCGAGCCGCGCATGTTCCCAGACCCGCACCAAGGCGAGGGCGTGCTTGTGGAATTGCTGGCCAGCCGGCGTCAGCGTCGCCCCGGATTTGGAGCGCTCCAGCAGCGATCGCCCGAGCAGATCCTCGAGCGCCTTGATCCTTGTACTGACGGTCGATTGGGTGACGTGCAGCCGCTCGGCGGCATCGACGAAGGAGCCGGCTTCGGCGATGGCGAGGAAGGTTTTGGCGAGCGTGATGTCCATGGGTGAGCGCGTTCCCGCTATCCATCGGGTTTGTCGATATTAAACAGAGAAAAAATTCATTTGCCTAATGGCATAGCGCGGCTCAGATTGCAATCTGCGGACAGATGTTCCGCTTTGCCCAAAGGTAGATCAAATGAAGAAGAAGACAGAAAGCAAGCCGAAAGCTGCTCCCGCCTCTACGAAGTCGGCCGAAAAGCCGGCTGGCGGCGCCAAAAAGGGCGGCAAGAAGTAAGCTCGACGAATCAGTTGAAGGGAAGAAGAAATTCTTCCCTTTCTCTTCTTTTCATTTCTTCCCAATCAATCCCGGTAAGTTTCATGGCGCGAAGCGTATATGCGTTTACGTGTTTGGCGGTCCTCATCGCGGCCCCCCAGGCTCATGCGCTGCAACTGACCAACCGCGACACGGCCGAGCATAAGATCGCCGTCACCGAAAAGACGGCGACGCAGGACATCGTGGTGAAACCGTCGCAAGTCATCGAAGGGCTGTGCCCGACCGGCTGCACGATGAAGATGGCGGACGGCGAGGAATATGAGTTCGACGGCAATGAGGTGGTGTCGATCGAGGAGGGGCTGATGTTCCTCGACGAACCGAGCGACGGCACGACCGACAATAGCGACACCGGCACGCCGCCTCCCGACGCGGCGACCGTCGAGCCCGACGGCGCACCGAAGAAAAACCCATAAACTTCAGATAGTTATCGCATTTTTTTTGAGGGCGCCGCGTCGATATCGCAGCGGCTCTTTTCGTCGTCCGGAGGCGGCAGAGCGGTGAGCCGGGACCCGATCCCGGATCCGCGCGCACGGCTGTGAAGAGGATGAGCGAGCGGGCCCCGGCTCCGACGGCGGGGGCGACGAGCGTGGAAACTCAGAGGGCTGATGAACTTCCGAACCAGATCGCGCAGCGCGGCCTATTCCGCCGCCGCGACGGTCTGGGCGCGGGCGTGCGCCTCGAGCTTGCGCTCCCAGTTCAGCGCGTGCTCGACGATCAGCTCCAGGTCCTCGAATTGCGGCCGCCATGCGGGGAGCCATTCGTGAATCCGATGGATGCCGGCGACGAGCTCGGCTGGGTCGCCCGCGCGGCGCGGCGAAAAGCGGACGTCGAAATCGACGCCGGAGACGTGCTTGATGGTATCGATCACCTTCAGCACCGAATAGCCCCGGCCATAGCCGCAATTCAGAACCAGATTGTCGCCGCCGGCTCGCAAATGCAGCAGCGCCTGCCAATGGGCGCGCGCGAGGTCGGTGACATGGATGTAGTCGCGCACGCAGGTGCCGTCCGCCGTGGGATAGTCCGTGCCATAGACGTCGAGAAAAGCGCGCTTACCCGTCACCGCCTCGCAGGCCGCCTTGATCAGATGCGTCGCGCGCGGCGTCGCCTGTCCGGAGCGACCGGCGGCGTCGGCCCCGGCGACGTTGAAATAGCGCAGCGCGCAATAGCGCAAGGGCAGGGCGGCGGCGGTGTCGGCGAGCATCCGCTCGGTCATCAGCTTCGACCAGCCATAGGGCGAGATCGGCTGCATCGGCGCGTCCTCGGAAACCGGCGTCCGCTCCGGGACGCCATAGACGGCGGCGGTCGAGGAGAAGATGAAATGCTTCACGCCATGCGCCAGCGCAGCGGCGATCAGGCCGCGCGACTTGACGGTATTGTTGAGATAATAGCCGAGCGGATCGGCGACCGAGTCCGGCACAACGATCGAGCCGGCGAAATGGAAGATGGCGTCGATTGGATGTTCGCTCAGGATGCGCCCCAAAAGCGCCTCATCGCCGATGTCGCCCTCGATCAGGCTGACGCCGAGCGGTACCAGCCGGGGGCTGCCAGTCGACAGATTGTCGAGGACGATGACCGTCTCGCCGTTGTCGGACAATTCCAGCGCCATGTGGCTGCCGATATAGCCCGCGCCTCCGGTGACCAAGACCGCCATGCCAGACCCTCTCACGTTGAAATCGCGCTCAGGGAGCGTCGGCGCATCCGGTAAAGAAAGTGTTCACTCGTCGCGATAAATCCGCTCGCGCCGTTCATGCCGCTCCTGCGCCTCCAGGCTGCGCTCGACCACGGGGCGGGCTTCCAGCCGCTTCAGGCTGATGGGCTCGCCCGTATCGATGCAATAGCCGTAGCTGCCATCGTCGATGCGCATCAGGGCTTCGTCGATCTTGGAGATCAGCTTGCGCTGGCGGTCGCGGGCACGCAACTCGAGCGCGCGCTCGGTCTCGGAACTTGCCCGGTCGGTGAGGTCGGGGTGCTGGCCGGTGTCCTGCAGATTGTCCAGCGTCTCGCGGCTGGCGCGCAGGATGTCGGACTTCCAGTCGACCAGCTTCTTGCGGAAATAAGCCAGCTGACTCTCATTCATAAACGGTTCGTCTTCCGACGGCCGATAATCGTCCGGCAGATCAGACCCGCCCATGTAAAACCTCTTGCTGATTAATGCGACGCTGCTCCCAATGGCTTTCGAAGCGCCTTCAAAGAGTGGCAATGCGGGCGCAGTCAAGCCATGCTCGTGCGGCACGTATTTAGCCCTAATTGCCCTCAAGTCAAGATGAACCGTAACAGATTCGCGGCGGCAGCCTGCCCCGGCGCCGCCGCAGAACCGACAATTTTGCTAAAAGACGAGAGGTTTAGCGCGGTTAGACCACACGCCGCTCAAGGCTATGCCGTGCATCTTCATTTGCGCCGAACCATCGTTCTTCGCCGGAAAACTGGATGTCGGCGAGCGGACGCATGACGCCATTTGCGTAATGGGCGAAAAGCCGTCCGCCTCCGGACATTGAAATGCCGGTGAATTCGCCGCCGAGGCAGCCATCGGCTTCCGCGGCCAGGATTTTGACGAGACCGCTGCGGTCGGCGAATTGAGTAACGCCGCCCGGCCCGAAGACGATCGAGATATTTCCGAGCCGCACGCCGTCGACCATCATGTCCATCACCGGGACGACGAGCGAGACCTCGTCCAGACGGCCGTCGGCGCTGAAGCCGAAGGCATGGCCGATATTCTTCCAGGCGACCTCGCCGGCGCGCGCGTCGCGGCGGACGCGGTAGAACAGGTTCCAGCTATCGCGCCCGGCGCTGCGCAGCGATGTGGCCTTCGCCCAGCGCAGCACGAGCGGCACGATGCGCCCGTCCCCCGCGATCACCCGCACCGAGCCGCCCGCCAACGAGCGGTCGAGGAATTTCACCCGGTCGTCGCCGAGCACGATGCCGGAGCCCTGCACCGATGGGTCGCGGGCGAACAGCGTCTTGTCGAGCAGCTCGCTGCCGGTGACGTCATAATCGGCATTGGCGGTGAGCGGGAAGGCGGGCAGGTTGGCGCGGTAGGTGAGGCGGGTGGTGCCGACGGTCTCGATGCCGGCGGCGTCCAGGCGCACCACTTCCGGCTCGCTGGCAGAGGGCTTGCCGTTCTCGTCAAGGGCCATGCCGAGTAGGAAATGCCCGTCGCCATTGATAAGATAGCCGTCCTCGCTCAGCGCTAGCGCGTCGTCGCTGGAGGCAAAGGGGCGGGCAAACAGCGGCTCGCCAGAGACGGTCGCGCCAGTCTGTTCGCAAACCAGGAAGACGTCATTGGCTTCCGGCTCGTGGTCGAGATCGTGCCTGGCGCCGCCATCATCGGCCCAGGGCAGTCCGAAATCAGGCTCATAGCCGTGGAAATCATCACCGAAATCGATGCCGCCCGACCTTGCGAAATGCCGAAGACCCTGCGGACCTGCCAGTGCCTGAATCAACCCCATGCCATGCTCCTTGATTAAGCTGACCTTAAGTCTCGTTTCAGGGTGAGGCATCGAAGCTTATGAAAGGTAAACGCGAAGGCAGCAAATTCGCTGAAATCGCCCGTGAATAGCCGCGACGAAAAAGAAATTGCTTAATATCGCCGCTCGGGCTTTCCTCTGCAGGAGATCGGCGCGTGCGCCCAACGCTTGCCGGGCCTCCGCCCGGCCACAAGACAACACCATGCAACGGACCGGGATGGATGATGCGCTTCGAAGGCACCAAGAGCTATGTCGCGACGGAGGATCTGCGCGTCGCCGTGAATGCGGCGATCGCGCTGGAGCGGCCGCTGCTGATCAAGGGCGAACCCGGCACGGGCAAGACCGTCCTCGCCCATGAAGTCGCCGCCGCCCTTGGCGCGCCGCTGATCGAATGGCACATCAAGTCCACCACCAAGGCCCAGCAGGGCCTTTATGATTACGACGCCGTCAGCCGCCTGCGCGACAGCCAGCTCGGCGATGAGCGCGTCAAGGACATCCGCAATTACATTCGGCGCGGCAAGCTCTGGGACGCCTTCGTCGCGGATCAGCGTCCCGTCCTGCTGATCGACGAAATCGACAAGGCCGACATCGAGTTCCCGAACGATCTGCTGCAGGAACTCGACCGTATGGAATTCTACGTTTACGAGACCGGCGAGACGGTCAAGGCGGTGCAGCGGCCCGTCGTTATGATTACCTCGAACAATGAGAAGGAGCTGCCGGACGCCTTTTTGCGCCGCTGCTTCTTCCACTACATCAAGTTTCCGGACCCGGACACCATGACGCGGATCGTCGAAGTGCATTTTCCGGATCTGAAGCAGCGGCTGCTGAAAGAGGCGCTGACCATCTTCTACGAGCTGCGCGACACGCCGGGCCTTAAGAAAAAGCCCTCGACCTCGGAACTGCTTGATTGGTTAAAGCTTCTTTTAAACGAGGACATCGACGCGGACACGCTCCGCGAGCGCGATCCGAAAAAGGCCATACCACCTCTGCATGGTGCCTTGCTGAAAAATGAACAGGACGTGCATCTGTTCGAGAGGCTCGCATTCATCGTGCGACGTAAGGATAACTGACCAAACGTAAATCCATTGGCGATTGTTTCGTGGTATAAAACCGCGAAAGCCAGGGTTTATAGGAGACCGACCATGCGCAGCTTTCGCAAGCTCGCCGCCCTTTCCGCAACTGGCGCGGCCTATCTCTTCCTCGGTTTGCCCGCCTCCGCGGCAACGGTCAGCCTGTGGGACCATAATGGGTCGCTGGTGCGGCTCGAGGAAAACGGCAAGAAGCGGACCTTCAGCTACGACCAGCCCAAAGCTGGCCTGACGCCGGCCGGCATCAAGCCCGGCGCCGTGCTGTTCGAAGGCGAGGAAAAATCCGACGGGCGGCTGTCTGGCTACGCCAAGCTGTTCCGAAAGGGCTGCGATCCGGTCGATTATTTCGTCGAGGGCGGCTTCGACAAGGAGAAGGGCGAATTGCTGCTGCAGGGCCAGGCGCCGGTCTATTCGGCCCAGGGCTGCAAGATCACCGGCTATTCCGAGGAAGGTCCGTCCAGCAGCCTCATCTTCCGCTATCAGAGCGGCGGCGCCGCGCCGGTCGCCCGCAACGAATATCCGCCGGTCAACCCGCGCGGCCGGTCGGGCGCCTATGACTCAGCGCCGTCCGATGACGCGCGCGGCCGCTCTGGCGCCTATAGCGCCGCCCCGTCGGATGAACCGCGCGGACGCCTCTCCCCCTACGACGCCGCGCCCTATGGCGATTCGCGGGACCGCTCCGCCTCGACCTACGGCACCGTGCCTCCGGAGGATCTGCGCGACCGCCGCCCGGCGCCCTATGGCACCGTTCCGCCCGAGGACATTCCAGGCGCCCGGCCCTCGCCTTACGACCGCAATCCGTCCGCTGCGGCGCCGGCCCCGGCCGAGGACGACCCCTATGCCGATCCGCGCGACACGCAGCGCTATGGCACGCGCGAATATCCGCCGCGCGACTACGCCGACCAGCAGGACCGCGCCCGCCGCCGGTATGACGGCGCCTATCCGGTTCCGGCCGATCCCGAGGACGCCGATGACGAGGCCTATTCCGATGATGACGACCGCGTCGACGAACCGGCCTATCGTCCTTACCGGCGGTGGGGCCAGCCTTATTGATGCCGCGGGCGGAGCAAGCGGCTTCCGCCTCCTGACGCGCCCGCCCTCTCCCACAAGCGGCGAGGGCAAAAAGCGTGATCCTCTCCGCAACTCGGCTCTCTCCCCTCGCGGGAGTGGGCGGTGGCGGAGCCGCCGGTGGAGGGGGGCCGCCGGCACCCACATTCGACGCTCAAGCCCCCTTCCCCGCATCCCCCGAGCCTTTCCGTGATCCTCGACGAACTCGGCAGTCTAGCGCGCGCCGCGGGCAGCATGACCGGCGTCTTCGCGCCGACCGTGCGCCTGGGCGTGACCGGCCTTGCCCGCGCCGGCAAGACCGTCTTCATCACCGCGCTGGTGCACAACCTTATCGCCGGCGGCCGCCTGCCCTTCTTCCGCGCCGCCGCCGAGGGCCGGCTGATCCGGGCCTATCTCGAACCCCAGCCCGACGATGACGTGCCGCGCTTTGCCTATGAGGACCACCTCGCCAAGCTGACCGCCTCGCCGCCCGACTGGCCCGAGTCGACCCGCCGCGTCAGCCAGCTCCGCCTCACCCTCGAATACGAGCCGACCGCCTTCCTCAGCCGCCAGCTCGGCAGCTCGGCGCTGCATATCGACATCGTCGATTACCCCGGCGAGTGGCTGCTCGACCTGCCGCTGCTGAAGCTGAATTTCGAGGAATGGTCGGCCGAGGCGATGGCGCTCAGCCGCGCCCCCGAGCGGGCCGCCTTCGCGCGCGACTGGCATGAATTCCTGCGCGGCGTCGATCCGAATGCCCGAGAGGACGAGCAGATCGCCATGCAGGGCTTTGAGCTGTTCGCCGCCTATCTGCGCCGCTGCCGCGCCGAGACCAGCCTGTTGTCGACCGTCACTCCCGGCCGGATGCTGATGCCCGGCGACCTCGAAGGCTCCCCCGCCCTGACCTTCATGCCGCTCGACCTGCCCGGCGGCGCCCACGGGCCGCGCGGCTCGTTGCACGCCATGATGGCGCGCCGCTTCGAAGCCTATAAATCGCATGTGGTAAAACCGTTCTTCCGCGATCATTTCGCCAAGCTCGACCGGCAGATCGTCCTGATCGACGTGCTCGGCGCGATGAATTCCGGCAGCGCCGCGCTCGCCGATCTTGAACGCGCCCTCGCCGCGATCCTCGGCTGCTTCCGGCCCGGCGCCAATAGCTGGCTCGCCAGCATCCTCGGCCGCCGCATCGACCGCATCCTGTTCGCCGCCACCAAGGCCGACCACATCCACCACACCAGTCACGACCGGCTGGAAGCCATCCTGCAGCGCCTCGTGCAGAAGGCCATCGACCGCGCCGTGTTCTCCGGCGCCTCGGTGCAATCCGTGGCGCTCGCCGCCGTGCGCGCCACCCGCGAGCTCGAAGCGCGCGAACGCGGCGGCGCGCTCGCCTGCATCGCCGGCACGCCGCTGCCGGGCGAGGTCATCGACGGCCAGCGCTTCGACGGCCGCGAGGAGGTGGCTTTGTTCCCCGGCGACCTGCCTGTGCTGTCGGGCAAGGCCGTCGCCTCGCCGCTCCAGGGCACCGCGCTGAATTTTCTCCGCTTCCGGCCGCCCGCGTTGCAGAATGACGGCTTCGGCGCGAACCCGGTGCTGCCGCATATCCGGCTCGACCGCGCCATGCAGTTCCTGTTCGGGGACAAGCTCGAATGACCGGCCCAGACCAGCCCCGCAAGCCGGCGGTGTTCCGCCTCGACGATAGCCGCCTCGGCCCGCTCGAGACCGCCTTGCCCGAGCCACTGCCGGCCGACGCGCCGCCGCCCGAGGAGCAACCCGGCACGACTTCGGCCCTGCGCGCCATGATGGGCTGGCGGCGCGGCATCGGCTGGGGCGGCATCTTCTTCTCGGCGCTCTCCGGCCTGATCTCGCTCGCCCTCGGCATCTGGGCCTATAAATTCATCATCGATCTGTTCGCCAGCGGCGGCTGGATCGGCTATCTCGCGCTCGCCTGCGCCCTCATCGCCGCCTTCGCGGGGCTGATGATCGCCGGCCGCGAAGTGCTCGGCTTCTTCCGCCTCGGCCGCGTCGCCGCCATCCGCCTCAAGGCCGACAGCGCGCTCACCCAGGCCGATAAGGCGCTGGCGACCGACGTCTCGCACGGCATCGAACGTCTGTTCTCCGGCCGCGCCGAGCTGAAATGGGGCGCCCGCCGCCTCGCCGACCACCGCCGCGAAGTGCTCGACGCGCGCGAATTGCTGATCCTCACCGAGCGCGAGATGCTGCGCCCGCTCGACATCCAGGCCAATGGCATCATCGGCGCGACCGTCCGCCGCGTCGCGCTGATCACCGCGATCAGCCCTTCGGCCATCATCGATGTCGGCTTCGTCGCCGTCGCCAATCTCTCGATGCTGCGCCGCCTCGCCACGCTCTATGGCGGACGCCCCGGCTTTCTCGGCTCGCTGCGACTGGCAAGGCTGGTGCTCGGCCATCTGGCGGTGACCGGCGGCGTCGCGCTGGGCGACGATCTGATCCAGCAATTCATCGGCCATGGTTTGACCGCGCGGCTATCGGCCAAGCTCGGCGAGGGCGTGATGAACGGCGCCTTCACCGGCCGCATCGGCATCGCCGCTGTCGATCTCTGCCGCCCGCTGCCCTATATCGAGGCCGAGCGCCCTCGCCTGCGCGATTTCCTCGCCGAATTGCGGCTGCGCGGCAAGGGCCAGACCACCCCGGCCAAGCCCGGCGTCACTGATGAATAACGATCCGCGTTGAGTCCTTGCCGAAATATTCCACCATCTGGAAGAGCTCGCGCGCATTCGTCGTATGCAGCCGGATGCAGCCATGCGAGGCGGGGCCGCCGAGCCGGTTGATGTCGTTGGTGCCGTGGATGGCGTAGCCGCCCCGGTAGAAGATCGAATAGGGCATCGGCGCGTTGTTGTAGCGGCGCGAGCGGTGGTAGCGGCTTAGCGTATAGGGCCGGTAAAGTCCCGGCGGCGTGCTGTAGCCGCTGCGGCCGGTGGAGACCGGCCAAGTATACATCAGCCGGTCATCGACATAGACGCGCATCCGCTGCTCGCCCTTGTCGACGCGGACAAGCAGCGAGGCGTCCGCCGGCTTCGCGAAACCGAGCGATAACAGGCATGCCGCAAAAACAAGGGTCAGAATACGCATCACACATCCCCGCGATCACATTCGGAACGGATTTGGATTAAACCGGAACACGGACCGCGACGCATCCGGATGCACTAAGGATGGTTAAACGCGTGGCGATTTTGCGGTTGCAACTCTGAGACGAAGCGACGCGCGGGGGCAGTGACCCCTGACCGCGGAACCGGCGGCGCTCCGACGAATGACGTGCATGCGCGAGATTCCCGCCTTCACGCGGCCGAGAAAAACGGGCATTAAATTGCCCTTTCGCTCTCATTGGGGCCACGCCATGAGCACATCGGTCGCATCTGACTACGTCCCCGTGACAAAATCCGCCGGGCCGCTGGCGATCACGGGCTGGATGTTCTTCGACTGGGCGGCGCAGCCCTTCTACACGCTCGTCACAACCTTTCTGTTCGCCCCTTATTTCAGCGCCTATTTCATCGGCGACCCGGCGCGCGGCACCGCGATCTGGGGCTATACGATGGCGGTGTCGGCGGTGTTCATCGCGCTCGGCGGCCCGATCATTGGCGCCTTCGCGGATGCGCGCGGGCGCCTCAAGCCGATCATGTTCCTGCTGTCGATCGGCTTCGTCGCCGGCCAGCTCCTGCTGTGGTTCGCCGTCCCCGGCGCGACCGGCAATATCTGGTTCATCGTACTGGCGCTGATCGTCGCCACCGTCACCATCGAATATGCCGAGATCCTCAACAATGCGCTGATGCCGCGTCTGGTCGCGCCCGAACAGCTCGGCCGGCTCAGCGGCACCGGCTGGGGGCTCGGCTATATCGGCGGCCTGGTCGCCTTGATCTTCATGGTCGCCTTCGTGCTGATCGACACCGGCAGCGGCCTGACCATGCTCGGCCTCGAACCGCTGCTGACGCTCGACGTCGCCAGCCGGGAGATGGACCGCATCGTCGGCCCGTTCTGCGCTCTGTGGTTCGTCCTCTTCGTCATCCCCTTCTTCCTGTTCACGCCGGACGCTCCGGCCCGCGCCGGCGCCGAGCGCGTCTCGCTGCGCGGCGCGCTGGCCTCGGTCGTCGGAACCCTGCAGAAAATCCGCGCCTATCGCGACATCGCCTTCTTCTTTGCCGCCCGGATGCTCTATATCGACGGCCTGCTCGCGATCTTCACCTTCGGCGGCATCTACGCGGCGACCGAATTCGGCTGGCAGACCATTGTCATCGGCTATTTCGGCATCATCCTGTCGCTGGCGGCGGGCGTCGGCGCGCTGATCGGCGGCTTCCTCGACGACAAGCTCGGCTCCAAGCCCGTCATCATCGGCGCGATCCTCACCATCATGATCGGCCTGACCGGGGCGATGTCGATCGACCGCGACACCGTGCTGTTCGTGCTGTCGGCGACGCCGCGCGCGCCGACCGACGGCGCCTTCGCCAGCACCGGCGAGATGGTCTATATCGCCTTCTCGATCCTGATCGGCCTTGCCTCCGGCCCGCTGCAATCGGCGAGCCGCAGCCTGCTTGCCCGCATGGCGCCTGCCGAGCATATGACGGAGTTCTTCGGCTTCTTCGCCTTCTCCGGCAAGGTGACGGCCTTCGCCGCGCCCTTCGTCATTGGCCTCGTGGCGGAGATCAGCGGCAGCCTTCAGATCGCGCTATCGGTGATCATGCTGTTTCTGGGCGCGGGGCTGTTGCTGATGAGCTTCGTGCGTCCCGCCCGGCGGTGAGGCGCTGGCGCCATTCCCCGACCGTGCCGCGTGTGAGCTGCCGCCAGCCGGCCTTCAGCAGCCGCAGCGCATGGACGACCACCCCCAGCAGCAGGGAGATGGCGACGCCAAAGATGTAGCCGTTCAACCGGTAAGCGCCGCCGCAGCGCAGATTGTCGCTGTTCGACCAGGAATCGTCGGATTTGGGAAGCGCGCCGACGCTCGGTGGCGGCTCGGTCGCCGCGCCCGCAACCGGAGCGCCGGGCGGTTGCGGCTGGGGCTGCGGTTGCTGCTGCGGAAGCGGGTGCCGCAGCTCGGCGGGCATCATGCAATCGGGCGGCACCGCGACGACCTGATAGGCATATTGGCCCAAGTCCTGATGCACCGCGACAGGGCCGAAAATCTCACCGGCGAACGCCGTGATGCCGATGACGAAAAGCAGCGCCGTCTGCCAGCTTTGCGAGTTGTAGACCCGGTTCAGCTCGGCATTCAGCTCCTCGATATTCTTCGAAATCTGCACCAGCGCCTTGGCCTCGACCGCCTCCAGCGTGGTCTGCACCCGCGCCTGCAGCTTGATGATGCGGTTGCCGACCTCGATCAGATAGTCGAAGGTCGAGTAGAGCCGCCGTTTGACGAACTCGTCATATTGCTGCCAGGTGGTGATCGGCTTGACGTCGAGCCCTTCGATCCGGGTCTTGAAGCGCGACGAGTAATATAGGGCGCGGCTGACGCGGTATTGCAGGCCGCCGACAGGCGTGCTCGACACTTCGGTGAGCCTCGTCTCCATGTCGCAGAGCCGGGTCTCCAGCCGCCGCACCTCCTCATGGTCGTTGAACCTGCGGTCGGCGCGTCCGACCTCCTCATTCTGGATATAGGTGCGGAATTCGCGCGAGATCTCGTCGAGCTCGGCGCCGGCAAGCCGGATGGCGGTGCCGATCTCGCGGATCTTGTCGATGTCCTTGAGGGCGACCGCCTGCAGCGTCGAAAGCGTGTTCACCAGCTCGACCAGCCGCCCCGCCTGTCGCTCGTTCGCATCGGCCAGCAGGATCAGATAGCGGATGGCGCGGTCGGAGGCGTCGCCCGGCTCGGCGCTTTCGTCGCTGTCGCCGGCGGCCTGGGCGAGCAATTCCGCCCCGAGCGCGGAGACGAAAATGGCGCGGTTCTTGAACACGCGCGAGGCCACGAATTCGCGCTGGTCGGTCTTGAAATTCTGATAGGCGACGAATTTCTCGTAGTTCTTCAGGATCTGATGGCAGACAGCCTCGTCGGCGAAGGTCTTCACCTCGGCCGGCTCCGCCTGAGACTCGCCCGCCAGGCCTCGCAGCCATTGCGCCGGGGAGAGCCGGCGCTGCAGCCGCGGCATCCAGATGCCGGTGCGCTGGTCCACTTGCGGCTCCAGTACGACGCCGCGCAGGTCGGCGAAGATCTCGCCGGGAATCCCCGCCGCCGACTGGCCGTTGCGGCAGGCCTCATCGAGGAAGATCGACCAGAACACCTCGTAAAGCTGGTTGGCGGCGAAGCTGGCAATGTCCTCCTCTTCCGCATCGGTCTCGCCCGACATGCCGGGCGAAGCATCCAGGTCCGCCGGCTCGCCGGGAGCCGGGGCGGCGGCGGGCGTCCCGCTGTCGCGGCGCGCGGCTTGCGAGAGGAAGGTCAGGATGCGCGCATGCAGATCGCTGTCGCCGGTGCGCGCCTCACGCAGATCGCAATCGCGGTTGTCGCCATCCAGTTTCGGCTGCGCGTCGAGGCCGCCAAGGCTGGCGACGAATGTGAAGGTCGCATAGTCGGTGTGGATTTCGATCTGGGCGTTGATCGGTATGCCGCGCCAGACCATGGCGACGTCGACCGCGCTGCGGCGGAAGGTGCGGATGCGCTCCTCGCCCTTGCGGCTGTGCAGGCGCAAGGCCGGCGCGGCATTGCCGAATGCGGAAAGGCCCGCAAGGAACCGGTTGAGGCTGTTCTTCCACTTTTCGATACGGAAATTGAAGTCGGCGACCGAGCGCGTGCCTTGCGGGTCTTCCCCGGCTTTCGGCCAGACCGCGATATGGCAGACCAGCGCCGGCGCCTCGCATTTCGCCGCGCTGCGCATATGGGGTTCGAGCTTGAGAACGCTTTGAATATCGGAATAGGTCACGAACGCAGACATCGCCACTCCTTCGCGCATGACTGCGTGGAGTTGCCTGTCACCATCCGGTTCCGCGCATGTCTTATGAATTTTGCAACGGTTTTGTGACGGTTTTACGAAATAGGTAAAGTGGTTCGGCCCCAGGAGTGCCCCAGGGCCGGGAGGGTTCGGGTACAATCCGCCTTAGTGATCTATCTCTTCATCACTTCGGCCCTCAATTCCTTCTTCGACAGCTTGCCGACCATGGTCTTCGGCAGCTCGTCGCGGAACTCGATCTTGGCGGGCATCTCGATCTTCGACAGTTTCAGCTCCAGGAATTTCATCACATCCGCCGGCGTCGCCGCCTCGCCCGCGCGCAGCTTGACGAAGGCCATCGGCGCTTCGCCGCGATAGGTGTCGGGAATGCCGATCACCGTCACCTCCTCGACCGCCGGATGCTGGTAGATCGCCTCCTCGATGCGGCGCGGATAGACATTGTAGCCGGAGCAAAGGATCAGATCCTTGATGCGGTCGACGATATAGGTGAAGCCGTCGGCGTCCATGATGCCGACATCGCCGGTGCGGAAGAATTTGCCGACGAACGCCGCCTTGGTTTCCTCCGGCTTATTCCAATAGCCTTTCATCACCTGCGGCCCGGCGATGCAGATCTCGCCCTTCTCGCCGAGCGGCACTTCCTTGGTGGGGTCCTCCAGCGAGCGCAGCGACAGGATCGTGCCCGGCATCGGCAGGCCGATCGAGCCTTCCTTCACCGGTCCCTCGACCGGATTGCAGGTGGCGACCGGCGAAGTCTCCGACAGCCCGTAGCCCTCGACCAGAATGACGCCCGCCTCCTTCTCGAAATTGCGCTTCAGCTCGACCGGCAGCGGCGCGCCTCCCGAGACGCCCGTGCGCAGCGATTTCAAATCGTTGGGGTTCATCTTCGGATGATTGCGCAGCGCATTGAACATGGTCGGCACGCCGGGCATCGTCGTGGGCTTGGTCACGCGGATCAACTTCAGAACCATGTCGATGTCGAAGCGCGGCACCAGGATCAGCATGGCCGCGTTGGAGATGCCGCGATTCATGATCGTGGTCATGGCGAAGACGTGGAAGAAGGGCAGGATTGCCATGATGCGCTCGGTGCCCTTTTCTATATGCATCTCCCACAGGTCGGCCTGCTTCAGATTGATCGACAGGTTCGAATGGGTGAGCATCGCGGCCTTCGGCGTACCGGTGGTGCCGCCGGTATATTGCAGCACCGCGACGTCGCTGTCGGGATCGATGGGCACGCGCTTGTAATTGCCGTCATTGTCGAGGAGGGTGTCGAAACTGACGATCTTGGCCTTTTGCGCCGAGGCGTTGATCTTCACCAGTTCCTTGCCCTTGGCGAGCTTGAACAGCATGCCCTTCAGGCCCGGCAGCACTTTCGGGAATGGGCAGACGATCAGCTTCGACAGGACGCCCGACGCCAGCAGCGCCTCGGCCTTGGGGAAGATGGCTTTCAGGTCGAGCGTGATCATGATCGACGCGCCGCTGTCCTTGGCCTGATGCGCGATCTCCTCGACCGTGTAGAGCGGATTGAAGTTTACCACGATGCCGCCCGCCTTCAGGATGGCGTAGTACAGCACGGGGTAGTAGGGCACGTTCGGCAGGAGCAGGCCGACGCGGGTGCCCTTGGTCACGCCCAGTTGCTGCAATCCCTTGGCGGCCTTGTCGGCCAACGCGCCGATCTCGCGATAGGTCAGCGTGGCGCCCATGAAGGACGTGCAGATGGCGTTCGGATATTCGCTCACGGTTCGGTCGAGAATGTCGGGGAGCGGCTCGCCTTTCAGTTCGGCGTACCAATCGACGCTCTTGGGGTAGGTTCTGAACCATTGGTAGTCGCCGCTTGTCCCGGCCGCGCGGTCCATCCGAGCCGCGCCGAGCGTCGTGTCCGTCATGTTTTCCTCCCAGATGATGCCGCTCCGCCCGCCTGCTCTGTTTGGCAGCTTGGATGCGAAATGGCATTGTTGCGTCGAACTGGCCTCCTATACGGGCTGACGCCGGGCGAGCGATGAACCGGCGCTCTCTTCGCCGGCCAAACCCCTCGCCGCGCAGGGCAAAGCTGCCGCGCGCGGCGAGAAGTTTCACCTCGCGTCAACCATAAGTGACGACTTTATCATGTAGAAGCGCGCCGTCCAGTCCGTGCGGGTGCGGAGGGAGTTTGCGAGCTCAGGCTGGGGACTTACGCGCGGCGCTTGGCTCGCGGCTCCGGCGCGACGCCGATATGGCCGACACCGCGCCGCTCGGCGAGTTCGACCTGCCTCTGGCGCTCGGCGAAGCGGCGCTTCTGGTCCTCGCTCAGCGCGTCGGCGCAATGCGGGCAGCTCACGCCGGGGATATAACCCGGCGCGGCGCGGTCGGCCTCGCTGACCGGATTGCGGCAGGCATGGCAGATCTCGTAGGAGCCGGGCGCATTGCCATGGGCGAGCGTGGTGCGCTGGTCGAAGACGAAGCATTCGCCGTGCCAAAGGCTTTCATGCTCGGGGACGGTTTCGAGATATTTCAGAATGCCGCCCTTGAGGTGATAGACCTCGTCGAAGCCGCGCAGGCGCAGGAAGGCGGTCGCCTTCTCGCAGCGGATGCCGCCGGTGCAGAACATCGCGAATTTGCGCTTGCCATGCAGGTCGGTGCGGCGGTCGAACCAGTCGGGGAATTCGCCGAAAGAGGTGGTTTGGGGGTCGATGGCGCCGGGAAAGCTGCCGATGCGGGCCTCATAATCATTGCGCGTGTCGATCAGCACCACCTCCGGATCGGCGATCAGCGCGTTCCAATCCTGCGGCTCGACATAGGTGCCCGCGAGCCGGTTCGGATCGATGCCGGGGACGCCCATGGTGACGATCTCGCGCTTCAGCCGGATTTTCATGCGGTAGAAGGGCGGCGTGTCGGTGAAAGACTCCTTGTGGTCGAGATCGCCGCAGCCGGGGATGGCCCGGATATGGCCGAGCAGGGCGTCGATCCCGGCGCGCGAGCCCGCGACCGTGCCGTTGATGCCTTCGGGCGCGAGGATGAGCGTGCCGAGAATGCCCGCCTCGGCGCAGGCGTGTTCGAGCGAGGCCTTCAGCGCCGGCAGGTCGGCGAAGGGCGTGAATTTGTACAGCGCGGCAACGACGATCTGGCTCATGGCCGCAATCCACGGCAATTTCGCCCGGTCGTCAAGACCCTGCCGGGCCGTCGACGCCGGCCGCCGGCGCCTTAAAGCACCAGCGTCTTCGCAACCGTCGCGGCTTCCTCGCCCTTCGCCGCGATCTCCTCATCCAACTTGTCGCTCTCTTCCTTGACCGCGTCGAGCCGGTTCTCCTGAGTCTTCAGCGCCTCGACATAGCGGCGGCCGAGATCGGAATTGGCGCCGACCGCCTGCAGGTTCTTGCGGATGCGCTCCTGATCCTCTGAAACGCCCTTGACCTCGGCCTCGATCGCTTCGCGGCGGCGCTCGGCCCTGTTGATGTCGGCGACGATCGCGCCGAGCTGGGCCAGCGCCTGCTGCAAGGCCGGGCTGGTATTCTCCAGGCCCCGCAAGGTCGCCTCGATGCCGCCCGCATCCAGCGTATTCAGCGCGATGAATTCCTGGTCGGTGCGCTCGAGGCCCAGCGAGGCCTTCGTCGTCTGGCCCTTGGGCGCGTTCACCTTCAGCCGCAGCCGCGCGGCGGTCTGCTCGATCTTGGCCGCATCGCCGACCGGGTTCCAGCCGCTCGGGCGGACTTCGTCGATGACGACATCGCGGTCTTCCTCCTTTGGCGGGGTGATCTCGTAATCGATGCGGCGCACCGACTTCACCGACACGGTGAGCTGGCCGTTCGCCACCTTGCCGAGCCGCGTCTGCTTGATGCCATTGTCGGTACGGCGAACATCGGTCTTGGCGTCGAGCGCGAAGGTGACGAATTTCGACGTGCTCTTGGCGGTCAGCGGCAATTGCGCGTCGCCGACGAAATTCGAGCGGCCGTCGCTGGTGCGGTCATAGGCAGTGATGATGCCGGCCGGCAGGGCGCTCGCGCTGTCATTCTGCAGCAGCACAGCGGCGAGCGGGTGGCGCGCATTGGTGTCAGGCTGATAGAGCCAGGTGCGGGCGGCGGCGACCTCGCGGTCGACGAAGGGCACCATCATGGTGGAGCCGTTGGCCAGTGTCACTTTTTCCGGGAATTTATAGGAGATCTGCGTCGTGGCTTCCTCGGCCTCGGCGGCCAGCGCGGCGTTGCCCATCTCCTCGGGCATCGGCGCGGAGTCTTGGGCGATGCTCATCGCCCGCGCGGCTGGCGCCTCGGCTTTATCGGCGAGGCGGGAGTAGCGCAGAACTCCCCCCTTGGCCATCGGCGCGGGCGCGGGAACCGCCTCCTCGGCGTCATCACGGCGCGGCACGATACGCTGCGCGGTCGTCACCGGAATTTCCGGGCGCTCGACATAGAACGCCGTATAGAGCGGCTGTTTCAGCGCCACCGGATTGCCCGAAATCAGCGCCAGCTCGACATCGGCCCAGTCGCTGCCGGTCAGATTCTCGACGACGCCCCAGCCCTGCAGACGCGCCTTGCCGCCCGCATCCGGCGGCAGCACCAGCCGATAGGCGGTCTTCCAGACCGGCGCGGCGACCACATAGCTGAAGCCCACCGGCCGCGTCGTCCGCCCCAGCAGGTTGATGGCGAGCGTGCGCCGCTCCTTGGCCCGGTTCGCCGCGACGCCCTTCAGCGCCCGGTCGATCTGGTTGCGCGTATTCTCATCGTTGAAGCGGACGGCGGACAGCTCCTCGAGCACGGCCTGCACGAAGCCGCCTTCGGTCATCATGGTCAGCCGGTGCTGCACCTGCTGGCCGCCATCGTCGGGCAGCCGCGCCTGCACCTCTTCGAGCCGCAGCACCCGGCCCTTGGCGTTTACCGGCCCCTCGATCTCGATCTCCGAGCCGACCAGGGCGTTCAGCAGATTCGGCAGCGAATTCAGCGCCTCGGGCCCGAAAGGCAGGTCGCGGAACAGCTCGGCGAGCGGCGCCTTGCCGGGCAGGCTGACGCCACCGATGGCGCCTTCCTGGTCGAACACGGTCAGGCTCTTCAGCAGATCGTCCACCTGGTCGAGCCGCACCGACAGGTCGATCGTGGTGCCCGCCACGACCTCGCCGGCATGGGTGAACTGCGCCAGCCCCGCCGTCGACAACACCACCCGCTTCAGCGGCAATTGCTCAGCCATGGCGCTGCCCGAAAAACTGACGGCGAGCGCCGCGATGACGATCCGTTTCATGCGATCCTTCCAAAGTGTAGCGGCTCCCAATCCCCGCCGGGCCGGAGACCCGCGGGAGACGCCCCGGCGGGTGCCGCCGCCGGGTGCTTTTTGCGTGGCACCCATGATCCAGCAGGGACCGTTGTAAATTCTGTTGGCTGCGCAATCAATCTCTTGCCGACTATTCCGAATGCGGCGTGAATTCCGGGTGAACATCGCCCCGCTCCTGGCCTGCCGCTTGCAGGGAGCTATCCGACCGCATCTCCTTGAAAGGTAATTCAATTTCCATGCTCAACGCTCTCACTCTCATCTTGTGCTGCCAGTTGGCCGGGGAACTCCTGGTCACCGCGACGGGACTCTCCGTGCCGGGCCCGGTTTGCGGCATGGCGCTGCTGTTCGGCGGGCTGGTCCTGCGCGGCGGCATCCCGGACGATATCGGACGGCTTGCCGACACGCTGCTCGGCAATCTGTCGCTGCTGTTCGTGCCCGCCGGCGTCGGCGTAATGCTGCATCTGGAGCTGCTGCGGGCCGAGATCGTGCCGATTTCGGTGGGGCTCGTCGTCTCGACGCTGCTCACCATCGCCGTCACCGGGCTGATGATGCAGTGGCTCAGCCGCCGCGCCACCCCCGCCGCCGAGGGCAGGGACGGCAAAACGTCATGAGTGGAAATTTGCGCGAAATCTGGGTCTATCTCTCCGCCAGCCCGCTCTTGCATCTGACGCTGACACTCGTCGCCTACCAGGCCGGAAGCTGGGTCTACCGGCGCGGCAGCCTCAACCCGCTGCTCAACCCGGTGCTGCTCGCCGTGATCCTGCTGGTGGCGGCCTTGACGCTGACCGGCACCAGCTATTCCACCTATTTCGCAGGCGCGCAATTCGTGCATTTCCTGCTCGGCCCGGCGACCGTCGCCCTCGCCATCCCGCTCTACCGGCAGTTCGACCGGGTGAAGCGCTCGGCGCTGGCGGTGCTCACCAGCATCCTCACCGGCTCGCTGACGGCGTCGGTTTCGGCCTACGCCCTGGTGACGCTGCTCGGCGGCAGCGCGATCACCGCCATCTCGATCGCGCCGAAATCGGTGACGGCGCCGGTCGCCATGGGCATCTCGGAACAGCTCGGCGGCCTGCCCTCGCTGACCGCCGTGCTGGTGATCCTGACCGGCATCCTCGGCTCGATGCTCGGGCCGCCGCTGATGACGATGCTCGGCATCACCGATTGGAGCGCCCGGGGCCTTGCCATCGGCACGGCCAGCCATGGCCTGGGGACGGCGCGCGCCTTGCAGGTGAACGAGGTCGCCGGTGCTTTCGCCGGCCTCGCCATGGGCCTCAACGCGCTGGCGACCGCCCTGCTGCTGCCGCTGCTCTGGCGCCTGTTTACCTGATGCCAGGTCGCGCGCGGGACGTGGGCTGATCGTCAGCCGTTGCTCACGCGCAGCACCGCCGCCGGCGCGACGGGGGCGGCCACGGTGACGGGGATCGCAAGCCGCGGCGTCGGCTGCATGACGCGGCTGAGCGGGAAGGTGATCTTCAATTCGGTGCCATGGCGGAGGCGGCTCTTCAGGTCGAGCCTGCCGCCATGGAGTTCCACCAGCCCTTTAACGATGGGCAGGCCGAGACCGCTGCCGCCTTCATTCGAGGCCGAAGCGAGCGAGCCCTGGCCGAACGGGCTCATAACGCGGGGGATTTCCGATTCCGGTATGCCCGGCCCGCTATCCTTGACGCTGAGGAACTGCTCGCCCTTGCGGCTCATGCCGACGGTCAGCGTGATGGTGCCGCCGGGCGGGGTGAATTTGATCGCGTTGGAGAGCAAGTTGAGGCAGATCTGGCGCACGGCGCGCTTCTCCGACCACAGCCGGGGCATGGTCTCCTTGAAATTCTCGATGACCTTCAAGCCCTTGCTCTCGGCGCGCAGGCTGAGCAGGCGCTGGCAATCATCCATCACATCGGCCAGCATGACCGGCTCTTCGGCCAGTTCGTAGCGCCCGGCCTCGATGCGCGAGAGGTCGAGGATCTGGTTGATCAGGTTCAGCAGGTGCTCGCCGCTATGGTGGATGTCCTGGGCGTAGGATTTGTAGGTCGGGTTCTGCATCGGCCCTAGGATTTCGTCGCGCATCATCTCGGAGAAGCCGAGGATGGCGTTGAGCGGCGTGCGCAGCTCATGGCTCATATTGGCGAGGAATTTGGACTTGGCGAGGTTCGCCGCCTCCGCCCGGCGCCGCGCCTCGTCCGAGACCGCCTTCGCCTGTTCGAGTTCGCCGACGAGGGCGTCCTTTTCGGCGCGGTATTCCAGCATCGCCAGCACGGTCGAGTGCAGCCCGCTCGCCAGGAAGATCAGATAGACATGGATGCCGATGGCGACCGCCGCCATGGCCCAGTAGAAGGGCTGCTCAGCGAGGGCGAAGCGCAGCACCAGCGCCGTGGTCATCGGGATGGTGCCGGCATAGAGGATGCGCATCACGGTCGAGGCGAACATGGTGCGCATGGCGACGACGACCATGATCGCGGCGAAGACGAAGAAGAAGGCCGAACGCTGGTCGGCGGGCGCGAAATCGATGAAAGCGACGGCGGCCCAGGTTGTGCCGTAGAGGAATTCGGCGGCGGCCAGATAGCGGCGCCACAGTTCGCAATCGGCCTGCTTCCGGCTCAGCGCCTGGAATTTGCGGCAGAGCAGGATCAGGATACCCTTGGAGATGAAGACGGTCGCCAGCCAGAACAGCAGCTTGTCGACCGGCGCCCAGGGCAACAGGCCGACCGCCACCACCACCGCCAGCAGCGGGATGGCCAGGGAGGCCGTCAGTTCCGACCGGACGAAGATCGCCAGAAGCTCGTAGTTGAATTCGGGCCGCGTGCCGGAGCGGCTCATGAGCTTTTCGCGCGCCTGCCTGACGCGAAGGGCTGTGGTCGGGGACACCGGTTTCACGCGGGGGAACGGCATTGGCGCGGCGAGGTCGACACTCATACTACGAACCTGTTTTGTCAGCGCGAGGGGCCGCGCGTCGCGGAAGACCGGCGAGGCGGGATTACAACCCGCGAATGAAACTCGGGCAAGGCGGTCAGCCGGCCTTTCCAGCCAAAAGCCTGCCAGGGCTAATGTATCGTTGACGGGCGTCCCATAATCGGGCGTGGCGCGCACCGTCTCTCACCTGTCTCCCATATTCAAGGCCCGAAAAAGTAAATTCCGGTTTAAGCCTGACCGCAAAATCTGAACCAGCCCCCGATATTAAGGTTGACCTTTTCGCCGCCCGTCCCTCCCGGCCGCGCCGGGCCGACGCGAAAGCGCCTTAATTCGAAAGGCTTAAGCGCCAAAAGCGAAAGCGGGCCGAAAGCCGCCGCGCAATTTTAGCGAGGGTGTTTTTTCCACCAAATCAGGGCGCGCTACAATCCATGGTTTTACTTACAGAGAAATGCAGCCTTGACGCGAGTCCGGCCTGACGATACCCCTTGCAGGAGATTTCGGCATCCGGATGGACGGCATGGCTTGGCCCTCACAGAAGAGCAGTTGGCGCAGGCGCCTCAACGGCCGCTGGCTGCGCTGGGCCCTCTGGCGCACCATCTTCCGTGTCGTGCCGGTCGCGGAAAAATGGTCGTTTCCGCTGGCGAGCGTAACCGCCTCTTCGATCGCGGCGGAAAAGATCGACGATGTGGTCTCCTTCGCCGATGCCGCGTTCGACGATGCGCGGCATGGCGAGATCCTGCGCGGGGCGCGCCGCAACGACAAGATCGTCGGCCCGTCCGATGCCCGCCGCGAGCGGCTGTTCCGCCGGCAGATGGCGGTCATCCCGCGCTGCGCCGTGCTCGGCCATGTCGGAGCGGTGATCAGTGCCGCCGATGGGCGGATGCTGTCCCTGCGCGGCCACACCGTGCCGAACCGCAATCAGGCGCGCCCGAGGCGGCTGGCGCCACGCGCCTTCGATGACGGGCTGGTGACCTGGCTCGAAGGCGCCGGGCATTATTTCCACTTCTTCGCCAGCCTGCTGCCGCTGCTGACCTATCTCGAGCGCGAGCACGCCGCCAGCGAGCCGCTGACCGTGCTCGTTCCCGCCGACGGGCCGCTCTTCCAGCGGCAGGTGTGCGCGGCGGTCGCCGCCGCCTATCCGGCGGTGCGGTTCGAGGGGCTGGGGAAGGGCGAGCGGGCCGAGGTCTCGCGCTATCTCTGGCTGCACCATGCCAGCGACAATGCGGAATGGCTGCCGGTCGACCGCAAGGCGGCGGCGAGGCTCACGGGTCTGGTCCGGGCGCATTACGGGCTCGCCGAGCCGCGCGGCGGCGGCCAAATGTTCTTCAGCCGCGGCGACGCCAAGCAGCGCCGCCTGCTCAACGAGGCGGAGTTGGAGGCGGTCGCCGCCGCCAAGGGTTTTGCGCGCTTCGAGGCGCATGCCGGCAATCATCGCGAGCAGGTCCGCGCCTTTGGCGACAGCGACATGATCGTTGCGGTGCATGGCGCCGGGCTGACCAATCTCCTCTTCGCCCGTCCGGGCACCACGGTCATCGAGATCTTTCCCGAAAATTGCGTCAAGAGCACCTATCTCTGGCTCGCCTTGAAGCTGGGGCTCGACTACCGCGCCGTGCTCGGCAAGCCCGGAGATTACCATCAGGCGTTCCGCTTGCCGCCGGGAAAATTCGCCGCCGCGCTCGAGGACGCAAGCCGCTCGCGTCAGGAGCGCTTCGAGCGCCAGCCGGCCTTATCGCCGCTTGGCCTGCCCCTGCGCCGCGCCACCGGTTAAGGCGCGAATGCCGAATTGCCGCCGCGATCTCGGCGCTCTCCACCGTGGATTGCGTTGAAAAACGTTCCGCTTTAGCGGCTCGTGCCTCCGGCGGCGGCCGGGGTGGCGGCGCGGATCCAGCCATGGCGGGTCAGGCGCTCTTGCGGCATAAAGCGCGATTTATACGCCATCTTTCGCGAGCCCTCGATCCAATAGCCCAGATAAACATAGGGCAGGCCGAGATTTTTCGCGTGCTCGATATGCTCGAGAATGATGTAGCTGCCCAGGCTCCGGTCGATCAGCGCGGGGTCGTAATAGCTGTAGACCAGCGAGAGGCCGTCACTGAGGCGGTCGCAGAGCACCGCGGCGGCGAGCGGCTGGTCGCCGGTCACCGCGCTGCTGAGCAGGCGCGAGGCCGGCTTGCGCCGGTATTCGGTGATGAAGGTCTCGACGGCGCTGTCCTCGACCATCATCGAATAGTCGAAAACCGACATATCGGCCATGCCGCCGTCCGAATGGCGCGCGGCGATATAATCGCGGAACAGCGAATATTGCTCCGAGGTGGCGATGGCGGCGACGCGCTTGGTATGCAGATCCTCGTTGCGGCGGCTGATGCGGCGGAGCGAGCGGGTCGGGGTGAATTCGTCGACGACGATGCGCACGGAAACGCAGGCCTGGCAGCCGTCGCAATAGGGCATATAGGCGATGTTCTGGCTGCGGCGGAAGCCGCCTTTCAGAAGATTATCCACCATCGCGGTAGACTTGTCCGGCGTCAAATGGGTGAAAATCTTCCGTTCCAGACGCCCAGGAAGATAGGGGCAGGGCTGCGGAGCCGTAACGTAGAATTCCGGAAAGCGTCGACTCTGCTCTGTCACGTCAGACCCTCACTCCTCACCTGTGGCTTGCCGCACATAAGAACACTCTCAACGGTTCAGCTTAAGTGACAGTTGCCAGTGAAATCAAGTGCCTGAAATTTATGCGGAGAAAGCTATAACTGCTCAGACAATTTACAAACTGATATTTTTACTTATGTATCCAATTTGATTACATGGGCTTGGGGGCAGTGCGAAAACTCTCGATTTCCACCGATTGTAAGGCCTCTGGACGCGTGTTGAAAGGATTTGTTGCACGCGATTGCGGGCGGCGCGCGGCGGTCCCTCGGACCAGCTCGCGCGCACAACATCTAGTCGAGCCGGAAGACGCTGAACCCCTTGGCTTCGAGCATCGCCATGATCGAGGCCGCGTGCTTGGCGTCCTTGGTCTCGATCATCACATCGAGGGTGATGCCCTTGGCTGGGATGTCGAGGAACATCCGGCGGTGGGAAACTTCGAGAATATTCGCGCCTGCTTCTCCCAGACATGTGGCGACGCGACCGAGCATCCCTGGCTGGTCGTCGACGACGAGGCGGAGCGAGATGATCTTGTCCTCGCGCTCGAGGCCGCGCACCAGGACCGAGGCCAGCATCCGCACGTCGATATTGCCGCCCGACAGCACCAGCCCGACCTTGCGGCCGCGAAAGCGCTCGGGCTCGGCGAGCAATGCGGCAAGTCCGGCTGCGCCCGCGCCCTCCGCCATGGTCTTTTGCTGCACCAGGAAAGCCGAGACGGCCTGCTCGATCTGCTGCTCGCTGACCAGGATGATGTCGGAGACGAGCTTGGCGACGATGGGCAGGGTCAGCGATCCGGCGGATTTGACGGCGATGCCTTCCGCCAGCGTCTGGCCGCCGCAGATGGGCGTCTCGCCAGCGAGCCCGGCCTTCATCGACGGGTAAAGCTCGGTCTCGACGCCGAAAATCTCGATCGAGGGCTTCAGCTTCTTCATCGCGATGGCGCAGCCGGCGATCAGGCCGCCGCCGCCGATCTGCAGGATGGCGCAATCCAGATCCGGCTGGTCTTCCAGGAATTCCGCGCCGAGCGTGCCCTGGCCGGCGATCACATAAGGATCGTCATAGGGATGGACGAAGGTCAGGCCGCGTTCGGCGCCCAGGGTCAGCGCCATTTCGCGCGCCTCGGCGACCGTTTCGCCCGCCAGCACGACTTCGGCGCCAAAACCTTCGGTGTTGGAGACCTTCACGAAAGGCGTCTGCTCCGGCATCACGATCAGCGCCGGAATGCCGAGCCGGCGCGCATGATAGGCGACCGACTGGGCATGGTTGCCGGCCGACATGGCGATGACGCCGCGCTTGCGCTCGGCGGTGCTCAGCGAGAGGAGTTTCACCAGCGCGCCCCGGTCCTTGAAGGAGCCGGTGACTTGCAGGTTTTCGTATTTGACGAAGACCTGCGCGCCGCTCATCTGCGACAGCTTTGGCGCCGGCAGCGTGGGCGTGCGCAAAACGCGCCCACTGATGAGCTTCGTTGCCTTAAAAATATCCCGATAGCTGAGCGCGAATTCAGGCTCAGTCACGTCCGGCGCTGCCAAGGTCATGCACATGTCCCTGTGCCGCAAGGGCGCCGTGCGCGACCCTTGGGCGATTATCCGCGCTGCTCTAGCAAAAGCCGTGCCGCATCGCGGGCGAAATAGGTGAGGATGCCGTCGGCGCCAGCGCGCTTGAAGGCGAGCAGGCTTTCCAGCATCACCCGGTTCTTGTCAAGCCAGCCATTGTTGATGGCCGCCATCAACATCGCATATTCGCCCGACACCTGATAGACGAAGGTCGGCGCGCCGAAGCGGTCCTTGACCCGGCGGACGATGTCCAGATAAGGCATCCCCGGCTTGACCATGATCATGTCGGCGCCCTCCGAGAGGTCGAGTTCGACCTCGCGCATCGCCTCGTCGGAATTGGCCGGGTCCATCTGATAGGCGCGCTTGTCGCCCTTCAGCGTGCCGGACGAGCCGACGGCCTCGCGGAACGGACCATAGAAGGCGGAGGCATATTTCGCCGCGTAGGACATGATCAGCGTATTGGTGTGGCCGCCATCCTCGAGCGCCTGGCGGATGGCGCCGATGCGGCCGTCCATCATGTCGGAGGGGGCGAGCACGTCGCAGCCGGCTTCGGTCTGCACCAGCGCCTGGCGGACCAGCATCTCCACCGTCTCGTCATTGACGATCTCGCTGCCGCGCATGATGCCGTCATGCCCGTGCGAGGTATAGGGGTCAAGCGCGACGTCGCAGAGCACGCCGATCTGCGGCACGGCGGCTTTGATCGCGCGCACGGCCCGGCAGACCAGATTGTCCGGATTGACGGCTTCGGAGGCGCGCTCGTCACGCAGCGAAAGATCGGTATAGGGGAAGAGCGCGATAGTCGGGATCGACAGGCTGGCGGCTTCCTCGGCGGCGGCGACGATCAGGTCGACGGACAGCCGCTCGACGCCCGGCATCGAGCCGATCGGCACGCGCTGGTTCTCGCCGGCGGCAACGAACAGCGGCCAAATCAGATCGTCGGTGGTCAGGCGGTTCTCGCGCACGAGGCGGCGCGACCATTCGGTCTGGCGGGCGCGGCGCATTCGGGTGGCGGGGAATCCGGGCAGTGGCATGTAGGGCGCTTCGGCGACACGGTGTTTGGCGACGCTCTCGTCACCGGCAATCTTCTTATCCATTGTCGAACATCCCCTCGAAACAGGCTTGCCATTTCCTATCATCTTGCCGCCAGCGGGGCAATTCGAAGTCGCAAACCGCGAATAGCTTTTCTCGACTGCCGCCTTGACCCAGGCTTTGCTTGGCCGGTTGGATGCATTATCTACGGGCAAAGGCAGTACAGGCCCCGCCACCCTGCGCGCCAATCATGGTCGGGGCAGGAAATTAAAATGGCGTTGTCGCGGCTTTTTACCCGAATCTGCGGCGGCCTTGCGGCGAGGCGCCGGCGCGGCTTTCACACTCCATATATATGCCGCGCAATATCGCGCGCCAGGGCTACTGGCAAAAGGCACTGTGGCGGCGCTTGGCCATGTCGAGATGGAAGTGGTTTTTATGCGCGGCATTGGCTTCCGGGCCGAGCACCGTGCCGAACACCTTGCACGCCCCGTCATGCGCTTCGCGGAGGAACTGCGCCCGCTCGTCGCCCGCCGACCAGTGCTCGAGCACATTGATATGCTCGCCCTTGGCGGTGACGAATTCCGAGACGTCGATGGCGTCGGCAAAGGCGTGGTAGCTGATGCGCTGGGTCGTATCGTTGTAGCGGCTGCGGCAGACATAGGCGGACAGATGCATCAGCCGGATCACATTGGCCTGCAATAACGCCTTGGCGCGTGGCTGCACCACCTCCTCCAGCCAGCGGTCGAGCGCGGCGGCGAGGCCGCAGCTCGTGGTGGCGACCGGGCGCAGCTCGGTGCGCGGCGTGTGGTTGATATATTTCAGCGCGACCGGCGCGGGGTTGCCGCAAATGCCTTCGCGGATCGGCGCGAGCACCTTCAGCTCGAAGCCGCCTTCGGGCAGCAATTTGGCGCATTGCACCTTGGCCTCGGCGATTTCGCCGTCGCTCCATCTTTCCGGCGGCGCTTCGGGGCCGAGCGGGGCATCGGCCTTTTTCGGCGCGCGCAGCGACGGCGCCAGCGCGCGGCTCGGCAAGGGCGGAATGCCCTCCACCTCGCCCTCGCGGGACGTCGCCTCCAGCGGGTCGTCACCGCTCGGCTTGTCGCGCTCGGCGGGCGCCGTTACGGCGCCCTCCTCCTCATCGTCATCATCATCGTCGTCGTCATCATCATCCACCGCCTTCTTCGCGGCCCCGGCTTTTTCGGCCCCCGACAGATTGTGGGGACGCTTTCCCGGAAGCGAGCGGTCTTGGGCAATGGACTGAGGAGGACTGGCGAACAAGGGCAGGATCAGCGCGGCGAGAACGAGGCTTAGTCGTGCGGACATCGTAAAACTCCCGGCTGCTAACGGTTCAGCAGGGCGATCGTTTCACTTGCCCACCCTCAATCGCCATGTATAGCCTGCGCGGATTAATTCCCCGCCTGTCCGATCGGGCGACGATCGGCACAGGATTTTTCCCGCCCATTCAGGAGTTAAGATGACCGAGCCGTCCAGCCCCACCGCCGACATCATCATTCGCGAGGAGGGCCGCGCCGGATTTCTGACGCTCAACCGGCCCAAGGCGCTGAATGCCCTCACCCATGCCATGATCCGGACGCTGGAAGCACAGCGCCTGAAATGGGCGGGCACCGCGCGCATTTACGGCGTGATACTCGACGCGGTTCCGGGTCGCGCCTTTTGCGGCGGCGGCGACATCCGGGCGACCAACGACGTCGTCGACACCGATTTCGACGCCGTGGCGCAATTCTTCCGCGACGAATACCAGCATAATTGGACGCTGGAATGCTTCACCAAGCCCAATGTCGCGCTGGTGGACGGCATCGTCATGGGCGGTGGCGTCGGCATCTCGATCTACGGCACGCACCGCGTCGCCGGCGAGAAGTTGGTCTTCGCCATGCCGGAGACCAATATCGGCTTCTTCCCCGATATCGGCGCCGGCTATTTCCTGCCGCGCTTTCCCGGCGAGACCGGCATGTATCTCGGGCTGACAGGCGCCAGCATCGGGCGGGCCGACGCCTTCCAGCTCGGCTATGCCACCCATTGCATCGACGCGGCGCATTTCGACGCCATCCGCCGCGCCATGATCGAAGGCGACCCGATCGATGCGGTGCTGGGCGCGCTGCACCGCGATCCGGGCGAAGGCGAGCTGGCGCGGCACCGTCCCGCGATCGATCGGATTTTCGCCGCCGACAGCGTCGAGGCGATCCTGTCCCGTCTCGATGCCGAGAGCGGCGCCGATGCCGACTGGGCGCGCGAGACCGCCGCCATCATCCGCCAGCGCGCGCCGCTGAGCGTCAAAGTCGCCTTCCGCCAGCTCCGCGAGGGCCGGGCGATGCCGTCGCTTCGGGAGGAGCTGACGGCGGAATTCCGGCTCACCTGGCACATGCTGAGGGGGCGCGATCTGCGCGAGGGCGTGCGCGCCGCGCTGATCGACCGCGACCGTTCGCCGAAATGGCAGCCCGCAACGCTCGCCGACGTCACCGACGCGATGGTGGACGCCTGTTTTGCCCCGCTCGGTGCGGACGAGCTCAAGTTGAAGGATCATTGGACCCTGGTCGACTGACCGGCGTTATAGAGACAAAGCGCGCGCAAAGCGCAAGGGAGAGGAAACGAAGCATGGCCGCGATCGGATTTATCGGACTTGGCAGGATGGGCGCGCCGATGGCGGCCCATCTCGTGAAGGCCGGACACGCGCTCAAGGTGTTCGACCTGATGCCGGAGGGCGTCGCGCGGCTGACAGGTCTTGGAGCGCAGGCGGCGGCGAATGTCGCCGACGCGGCCTCGGGCGTCGAGGCGGTGGTGACCATGCTGCCGGCGGCGGCCGAGATGCGCGCCGTCTATCTCGGGCCGGACGGCGTGCTTGCCGCCGCCGCGCCCGGCACGCTGTTCATGGATTGCTCGACCCTCGACGTCGCGAGCGCGCGAGAGGTCGCGGCCGAGGCTGAGAAGGCCGGCATGCTGATGGTCGACGCTCCGGTGTCAGGCGGCGTCGGCGGTGCGGAGGCGGGAACGCTCACCTTTATGGTCGGCGGCGGCGCGGATGCCTTCGCCAAGGCTGAGCCGGTGTTATCGGCGATGGGCAAGGCGGTCGTCCATGCAGGCGGCTCCGGTAACGGTCAGGCGGCCAAGATCTGCAACAACATGATCCTCGGCATCTCGATGATCGCCGTCAGCGAGGCTTTCGTGCTGGCGGAGACGCTCGGGCTCGACAAGCAGAAATTGTTCGACATCTCCTCCAGGGCCTCCGGCCAATGCTGGTCGCTGACCACCTATTGCCCGGTGCCGGGGCCGGTGCCGAGCTCGCCCGCCAACCGCGATTACGCCCCCGGCTTCACCGCCGCGATGATGCTGAAGGATCTCTGCCTCGCCCAGGATGCGGCCAGGGCAGGGGGCGCCGCGACGCCGCTCGGGGCGGAGGCGGCCGAGATCTATCGCCAGTTCGCCGAGGGCGGCGGCGGCGCGACCGACTTTTCGGGCATCGTCAATTTCCTCCGCGAGCAAAAATCTGCAACTTCATAGGGTGTTTCGGCGGCCGACACGCAATTTTAGCTTGTATAATTAAGTTCAATTTAGCAAATTGCGCGCTAGGGTAGTGTCCATTCGGCGGGATCAACCTTTGAGAGGCGCGTAATGAGCGTAGTCTTGGATTACACAAGGGACGAAGCGGGGCCGGATGACCGCCCGCTGATGACCCAATATCTGGTGACCCTGAAAATCCTGGAGCGGCTTCACCGGCTGCTGCTGGACGTGGTCAAGAACGAGTTCGAGCGCGTCGGCCGCACGGATGTCAACGGCGTCCAGGCGCTTCTCCTGTACAATATCGGCGATTTCGAGTTGACCGCGGGCGAGATCCGCACGCGCGGCTACTATCTCGGCTCGAACGTTTCCTACAACCTGAAGAAGCTGGTCGATAACGGCTACATCCATCACCAGCGCTCGAAAACCGACCGGCGCTCGGTGCGGGTCCGCCTGACGCCCAAGGGCAAGGACGTCTACAATGTCGTGGACGGCTTGTTCGAGCGCCAGCTCACCATGATCGAGAAAGTCGCCGGCCTTTCGGTCGCCGATCTGAAGGCCCTCAACCAGAGCCTGTCGCGCCTAGAGCGCTTCTGGGGCGACCAGATCCGCTACCGTCTGTAAGTACGTCTGTCCATCGGCGAGGGGAGCAGCCGCAACCACCTGGCGGCCTCCCCACTGCCTATTTCCCGCACTGATCGTTGCATGAATTCAACGCCGGCCAGCGTAAGTTGTCCGAGCCCCTGCAACGCTTGCTTTATCCCGATTTTTCCCACACTTTGTTAACCACATGCCGGGAAACATGGTATCTCCTCGGGGGGGCGCCTCGCCGGTGCATGCGGCACCCGGCGGATGACGGAAATTTAAATCGAACTCAACGCAATGTGAGTTGTCGGCTCATCCAACTCGGAATAGCACCGACTTATCGCATGCGAATCGAGGGCGAAACTGTGGCGATGTCACATTTTGCCCGGATTTTTGGGGCGAATATTTTCCGGCCATGCGGGGCATAGAAGTTCGGCAAAGCGGAAAGCTGACGGGAGTGCGACAGGTGAAAGTAAAGCGTGGATTCGGGGGCCATTCTGTCCGTGCAGCCATGATGGCGGCTGCGATCTCCTTGACCGGGGTGGCGATTGCCGTGCCGGCGCAGGCGCAGCAGATGGCGTCGGCTGACGACTGGATGAAATTCGACGACGGCAGCAATTGGGATCCAGGTTTCGACCGCTCGTTCGCCCAAACCTGGGAAACGCAGCCGGCACGCGGTTTCCCGACGCTTTCGCAGGCCAATATCGGGCACATGAAGGCGGCGATCAAACGCTATGCCGACATCGTCGCCAATGGCGGCTGGGACCGCCTCCCGGACGTGGAACTGCGCCTCGGCAAGACCGACCCGGCCGTCGTCGCGCTGCGCCAGCGCCTGCGCGCCGAGGGCGACCTGAAATCCGATAGCGGCTACCCGCAGATTTTCGACAGCTACGTGGAGAAGGCGGTCAAGGCCGCGCAGCAGCGCAACGGCCTCGCCCCGAGCGGTATCGTGGACAAGCCGACCATCGCCGCCATGAATGTCCCCGCCAGCGCGCGCCTGCGCCAGTTGCAGACTAATCTGGTCCGCATCCAGGGCCTCGCCGCGCCGTCCAAGGGCCGCTATATCGTCGTCAACATCCCGGCGGCGCAGATCGAGGCGGTCCAGGACGATCAGGTGGTCTCGCGTCACGCCGGCGTCGTCGGCAAGGTCGACCGGCCGACGCCGATCCTGCAATCCAGCATCCACGAGATCAACTTCAACAAGGAATGGATCCTGCCGCCGACCGTGATCAAGGAGGATCTGGTCCCAAAGGCGCGCAGCGGCCCCAATGGCTATGAAGTGTTCTCGCGCTACGGCGTCGACGTCTACCAGGATTACGCCGCTTATCAGAAGGGCCGCACGCTCGACCCCAAGACGGTGAATTGGTCGAGCCCGAGCGCCAATAACCTGTTCTACGCGCAAAAGCCGGGCGAGGAGAATCCGCTGGGCTTCCTGAAGATCAACTTCTTCAACCCCTATTCGGTCTATATGCACGACACGCCGTCCAAGAGCATTTTCGCGCGCAATTTCCGCGCCGAAAGCTCCGGCTGCGTCCGCATCCAGAACATCCCGGCGCTCGCAGCGTGGATCCTGGAGGAGAACGGCTGGGACCTGAAGCGCGTCGCCGCGATGAAGCAGACCGGCGAAGTGCTGAACGTGGCGGTGAAGAGCAAGATCAAACTCTATTTCGCCTATGTGACCTCCTGGGCGACGCCCGACGGTCAGGCCCATTTCCGCCGCGACCTCTATAATCGCGACGGCGTCGGGGCCACGGCAACGGCTTACTGATCGACGACTTGCTTTCTGTCTTCGACTTCGCGGGCGCAGCTCCGGCTGACGCCCGCTTTTCGTTTCGGCTGCGATCGGCGCTGCAAGGGCTTGCCGCCCGGCGATGGATGCTTCGTTTTCAGCCTTTGCTGCCCAGATAGCGGGCAGAGCGTTCCCCGCCCCTATGGCGAAAGCGGAACGTACCCCGGCGACAGAGATCGATCATGGCAACGGGCACGCAGGCGCCGGATATCGGCACGCTTCGGTCTCCGCTCGAGTTGAGTTGGGGCGCGGAACTGCGTGCCACGCTCACCCTCGCCTTGCCGCTCATCATCGCACAGCTCGCACAGATGGCGCTGTTCACCACCGACATCGTCATGATGGGCTGGCTCGGTCCAAAGTTCCTCGCGGCGGGGATGCTGACCGTTTCCTTCATGCACCCGTTCCTGCTGTTCGGCATCGGCGTTCTCTCCGCCGTCGCGCCGATGATCGCGCAGGCCAAGGGCGCGGGCGATGCCGCCAGCCTGCGCCGCTCGGTGCGGCAGGGTTTTTGGGTGGCGCTGGCGGTCAGCCTCGCGATGCTGCCGGTGATCTGGAATGCGCGACCGATTTTCGGCCTGCTCGGCCAATCCCCCGAACTCTCATCGCTCGCCGAAAGCTATGCGCGGGCCGCGGTGTGGCTGTTCCCTCCGGCCCTCGGCTTCATCGTGCTGCGCGCGCTGCTCGCAACCCATGACGACACCTCGGCCTTCCTCGTCATCACACTGGTCGGCGTCGTCGCGAATGCCGCCCTGAACTATGCGCTGATGCTGGGCCATTGGGGCTTTCCCCGGCTGGAACTGATGGGGTCGGGCATCAGCACGGCGCTCGCCAATCTGCTGATGTTCCTCCTGCTCCTGGCCTATTCGCTGACCCGGCCCGCCTATCGCGCCTATACGCTCTTTGTCCGCTTCTGGCGCCCCGACTGGTCGCGCTTCTGGACCATCCTGCGCCTCGGCACGCCGATCGGCTTGATGATGATGGCGGAGGTCGGCCTGTTCGCGGTCGCGGCCCTGTTCATGGGCTGGCTCGGCACGGATGAGCTGGCCGCCCATGCCGTCGCGCTGCAACTGGCCGCCATCGCCTTCATGGTGCCGATGGGCCTAAGCCACGCCGCGACGGTGCGGGTGGGCCTTGCGCATGGGCGGCGCAGCGCCGAGGGCGTGCGCAAGGCCGGCTGGGTCTCGCTGATGATGGGCACCGGCTTTATGGCCCTGACCGGCACGCTGTTCTGGTTCGCGCCGGAACCGCTGCTCGGCCTGTTTCTGGACCCTGCCGACCCGCAGAATCAGGTTCCCCTGGCCCTCGCCGTTTCCTATCTCGGCGTCGCCGCGATCTTCCAACTGGCCGACGGCGCGCAAGTTGTCTCCGGCGCCGTGCTGCGCGGGCTCAGCGATACGGCCATGCCGATGGTAATCGCCATTGCCGGCTATTGGGGCATCGGCCTGCCGGTCGCCTATCTGCTCGCCTTCAGCTTCGAGCTGCGCGGGGTCGGTGTCTGGCTGGGGCTGGCCAGCGGCCTCGTTTCAGTGGCGCTGATCCTGTCGGTGCGCTTCAGCCTGCGGGAACGGTTCGGCTTGGTTTGAAGTCACCGCGTCCGCAGCGCTTCCAGCTCCGCCCGCGTCCCCCGGAAGGCATTCAGATCGACCGGCCCGCTGACGCCAGAGCGCGAGCCGCGATTGTGATATTGCCAAAAAACCCATTGCTGCTCGCGGAAGCGCGGCTGCCGGACGAGACTGCGGATCCAGAACCGCTCCTTGGGGAATTTCCCGGCGAGATAGGCGTCGTGGAATTCGCGGGTGGTGTAGAGGATCGGCCGCATCTTGTACTGCGCTTCCAGCGCGTCGAGCATGATGGCGATCTCGGCCGCCACGTCCGCAACGGCGGTGCTCTGCTTGCATGGGCCCATATGCTCGGCGTCGATCACCGGCGGCAGCGCGTTCGGGTCCGGCGGCACGACGCGGATGAAATTGGCGGCCTGCACCTTGCCCGGACGGCAGAGCGTGAAGAAATGATAGGCGCCGCGCAGGATGCCCGCCTGCTCCGCCGCGTACCAATTGCGGGAAAAGCGCGGGTCGTTGAAATTCTCGCCCTCGCTGGCCTTGATATAGGCGAACTGCACCCCGGCGCCCTTGAGCCGGTCCCAGTCGATCACGCCCTGATGCGCCGAGACATCGACGCCGCGGATCTCATGCGTGAAGGCCGCCGGCTCGATCAACGGGTAAACGTAATCGACCGCCAGCCAGCCGCCGACGATGATCGCCCCCAGCACCAAGCCCACCCGCGCAATTGCCCTGATCGACATGCAGCCGCCTCCCCCGGCAAACGCATATACGAAGCGCACCCGTCGCGCCACCCGCCGCGGAGCCACTTGCGCTGCCCGCGCGTTTGGATTCAGATAGGTTGCTAAGGCTTGGCGCGGCCGGCGCCGGAGACATGCGAGGGGACCATGAGCGCGAAAACCAGCCGGGGACATTTCTTCGAGGATTTCAGCCTCGGGCAGGTGATCAAGCACGCCACGCCGCGCACGCTGACCGTCGGCGACGCCTCGGTCTATACCGCGCTCTATGGCGGGCGCTTCGCGGTGCAGTCGTCGGACGCTTTCGCCCAGGCCATCGGCTATCCGCAGGCGCCGCTCGACGATTTCCTGGTCTTTCACGTCGTCTTCGGCAAGACCGTGCCGGACGTGTCGCTGAACGCGGTGGCCAATCTGGGCTACGCGGATTGCCGCTTTCTGAAGCCGGTCTTCCCCGGCGACACGCTCAGCGCGACCTCGACCGTCATCGGCCTGCGCGAGAACTCCAACCGCAAGACCGGCGTCGTCTATGTCCGCTCGACGGGGCGTAACCAGCATGGCGGCACCGTGCTCGATTATGCGCGCTGGGTGATGGTGCGCAAGCGCGACGAAGCCGCCACCGTGACAGAGTCGCACGTGCCTGAGCTGCCGGCGAAGGTCGAAGCCTCGGCGCTCGGCGGCGCGGTCCCGCCGATCACGGCAGCGGCCTATGATTACGATCTTGCCGGAAGCCCGGCGCGCTGGGGCGATTACGAGGTCGGCGAGCGCATCGACCACATCGACGGCATCACCATTGAGGAAGCCGAGCACCAGATGGCGACCCGGCTCTACCAGAACACCGCCCGCATCCATTTCAACCAGCATGTCGAAGGCGCGGGCCGCTTCGGGCGGCGGCTGATCTATGGCGGCCAGATCATCTCGCTGGCGCGCGCGCTCAGCTTCAACGGTCTCGCCAACGCCTTCCACATCGCGGCGATCAATGGCGGCCGCCATGTTGCCCCGACCTTCGCCGGCGATACGGTCTATGCCTGGAGCGAGGTTCTGGAGAAGGCCGAGCTGCCGGGCCGCGACGATCTCGGCGCGCTGCGCATCCGCACCATCGGCCTGAAAAACCGCTCGGCCGCGGGTTTCCCATTGATGGCCGACGAGAATACGCCCGAAGATGGCGTTATCCTCGATCTCGATTATTGGGCGTTGATCCCGCGCTAGACCAGGGGATGGGATCGATCCATCCCTCGCGTTCACACACGACGCGAACCGGCACGGCTATTTACCATTGATTAGGAAAGATTTTCCCATCGACGCCCCGCGTTGACAGAGTAACATGATCGAGGCCCCTGTCCCGCAGGCGGCTGGCAACCGATTGTGAACGCTCAAAGTCACGGGTACCGGTCATGGTCGAGTATGAAAATACCCTCGCGAACGCCGTCGCGCTGATCCTGCTTGTGCTGCTGGTCGCCTACGCCATCCTGCAATGGTTTCTCGACCGCGATAAGGGGCGGATCGCCACCTATCTGACGCTGGCGGAGCGCGACCTCAACAATCTGCTCAGCGGCGGCCTGGAGCACGGCGGGCGCAAAGGCAAGGTGGCCGAGCGGCGCGAATGGATCCAGTCCTTTCTGCCGCCGCCGCCCTCGCCGGATTCCTTCGGCGTCATCACGCCGAGCCCCTACCCGATATACGGCAATTTCGGCTCAAGCGAGGGCTTCCGCAACGCCGCCCAGGAGCTGATCCAGGCCAATGAGAAGGATCTCGGCGGCAAGGGCACGACGATGGGCAAGGCCTCGATCACGGCTTTCCTGCTGCGCGAGATCTACGAGGCCAGCATCGGCGCGGCGCAGAGCAAGATTTTCGCCGAGACGCTGAACAATGGCGGCACGCCGCCTTACATCGCGCCCGGCATCTACGAGCTTGTAGGCTTTGCCAAATTCGATCCCAAGACGGGCTTCCCGCCCGGCGCGGGCGTGCCCGGCTGGCTGCTGAAACGCGTCGTGCGCGAGCGCAACTATCCACGCGATATTCAGATCATCAAGACCGACGCGGCCGGCAAGCGCTTCCGCATCGAGGGCATGGCGGTATTGCGGGAGCTGACGCAGCAGAATCTTTGAGGCCGCCAAAGCGCCGACAGAGCCGGGACCGACTCGCCGCTCCGCCGGCCGAGCCGGTGCGTCCGGCTTACAGGCACATCAGCCGCGAGGCGGTCGCCGAAAGGTCGATCAGCAGCGCCGGCCCCCGCATGACCATCAGATAGGCCGCGGCGGCGCAAAGCAGCGTCAGGCTGGTGATGATGACGATACGTGCGCTAAAGGGCATCGATCCCTCCTATTCCGCCGGGACGAGCCCGGCCATGCGCGGCGCAGGCCGCTCGCGGATCGGCAGGTTGCAGAGCGCGGCCATCAGGCTGACCGCAATGGCAGCCCACCAGAGCATATCATAGGACTGGTAGCGGTCGTAAACCCATCCGCCGAGCCAGGCGCCGAGAAAGCCGCCGATCTGGTGCGAGACGAAGACGATGCCGTAGAGCGTCGACAGCCAGCGCGGTCCGAAAAAGGTGACGATCAGCCCGCTGGTCAGCGGGATGGTGCCGAGCCAGAGGAAGCCGAGCACGGCGGCGTAGATGATGACCGCGGTCTCGGTGAGCGGCAGATAGAGCATGGCGAGAAAGACGAGTCCGCGCCCCAGATAGATCAGCGTCAGCGCGACGCGCTTCGGCATGATCTCGCCCGCCCGGCCGCAGACATAGGTGCCGGCGATGTTGGTGAGGCCGATGGTGGTCAGGGCGATGACGCCGAGGCTGGGGTCGAAATGCTTGTCGGTGAGGTAGGCCGGCAGATGCACGACGACGCCAGCGAGTTGGAAACCGCAGACGAAGAAACCGGCCGTCAGCAGCAGGAAGCTGGGATGGCTCAGGGCTTCCTTCAGCGCCGCGCCGAGCCCCTGCTCACCGAGCGGCGCGGTCGCCGCAGCGCCGCGCGCGCCGTTCGGGCCGCTGCCGAGCGCGAAGCCGAGCGGCGCCATCACCGCCGTCGTCACGGCGAGCACGGCGAGGGTGACGATCCAGCCGGCATCGCCGATCAGCACATGGGTAAAGGGCAGGGCGACGAACTGGCCGACGGCACTCCCCATGCTGGTCAGGCTGAGCGCCAGCGATTGCCTTTCCGGCGGCGCCGCGCGTCCGACCACGCCGAGCACGGCGGTGAAGCCGCTGCCGGCGACGCCGAGGCCGATGAGCGCGCCGCTGATCAGGAGCCCGGTCTCGCCCGCCGAATTGGCCATGATGACCAGACCGGCGGTATAGAGCGCCGCGCCGCCGGCCACCACCCAGCGGGCGCCATATTTATCGCTGAGCGCGCCGGCGAAGGGAGAGCCGAGCCCCCAAAGCAGGTTGCTGAACGCGATGGCGAGGGCGAAGGCCTCGCGGCTGACGCCGAGATCGAGCGTGACCGGCTTCAGGAACAGGCCGAAGGTCTGCCGGATGCCCATATTGATGGCGAGGATGATGCTGGCGGCCAGCACAAGCCACCAGATCGGATGGACCGTCTTCTGCATCGGCACTCCCGCGCGTCCGGATATTTTTGAATTAACGGGTAGGATCCGGGCTAAGCGCGATTGTGTCCAACGAGGATTTTGCATCGCAGCCATAAGCAAATGTGATGACTGCATCAGTCAGCGCAATTACCTGCCGCGCCGAGCGCTTAGAGCGGGGATGGCTTCGAAGGTAAGAGCGTAGTGATCCTTCTCAGCGCCCAAACCGCCGCAGCCTCAAGGGGTTCATTCTGGACGGATAGGCCAGCCGCGACGCATCCGCTTTTGTCATTCCCGTGAAGGCGGGAATGACAACACAGGGGACCACGGGGAGAGGGAACTTGGCTTTGGATGTTCGGGCGCGTGAGCTGTCCGCGTATCGGTGCCTGCCCTAAGTCAGCAGCTTGTTCAGCACCGGCGCGGTTTGTTTGTCGCGGCCCATTTTGCGGTGGTAGCTCGTGGGCACATTGAATAGCGCGTAGAGCGTGTTCACCACCGAGCCGATGGTCAGGTAATCGTCCACGTCGAAGGCTTCGGGCAGGTCGGTGCGCGGACGCATGGTCTTGAAGTCGAAGGGCATACCGACGGTTTTCTCCAGCACCGGATCGACGGCGAAATGCGCCTTGGAGATCGGCGCGTTCGGGTCGGCCATGTCAGAGGCGCCGATCACCATGCCGCCGCGGATGCCCTTGCCGCCCATCAGGATCGAATTGGAATATTGATTGTGATTGGTGCCGGTCGCATCGATCGCCATGTCCGGCGCGCGCAGGGTGCGTCCGAATTCGGTCGCCAGCATCACCGTGGTGACGTCGAACATCGAGCGCTTGGCGTCATAGGGCGTCTCGGCGAGGCCATGCAGCAGGGCGGCGACCTTGTCGATGGCGCCGCTGAACAGCTTTGGCTGCCCCTTGGCCAGATCGGGCGCGTGCACGTCGAACTGTTCCGGCAGCACATAGATCGCCGCGCGCGACAGCGACAGGCGGAAACATTCCGCGATCAGCGCGATGGCCTGCTTCTCCGTACTGTCATTGGGGTTGTTCGGCGACAGCGCGGCGAGCTTGCGGTGTACATTCGGCGAATTGTCGAGCGCGGTGCGCATCAGGCTGGCGCCACCGGACAGGCGGCCATCGCCCTGCGCCACCGCGTCGAGGCGGGAGCGCACGAATTCAGTGATCGGGTCGCCGGCATGGGCGGGCGGCAATTGGCGCAGCCGCTCGGGCAGGCCGCGCAGCACTTTCGGCTCCAGCGGGATGACGCCGGAATGGTTGTGCGCGGTGAAATTGTCCTCGCGCTCGGCCGGGATGATGGCATCGACCGCATCCGGCTCGCGGCCGGTCTCCGCGAGGTTGAGATGCGGGATGAAACTGTCACCGCCGAAGGGATCGCCGGTGAACAGGAAGTTCATGTTCTGGGCGTGGCCGTCGAAGCTCGGCGTCATGACGACACCGTTCATCACGCTGAAGCGGTCCTTGAAGGGGCTAAGCGGCTTGATGAGGCTGGTGGCGGCGGAGACGATGCCATTGCTGCCGGCCCAGGGGTCGGGGTCCTTGCCGAGATAGTTCTGGATCTTGCCGGCGGCCGTCATCGACAGCGGCCGGGCGTCGAACATATAGGAGGAATCGGCGCCGCCGCTGAGCACGATCATAACGAAGAAATGCGGATCTTCGGCGAGGGCGGCGGCTTCGGCGGGGTCCATGAAGCCGGCATTGGGCAGGACCAGCGTCGCGGCGCCGGCGAGGCCGAAGCGGAGAATGTCGCGTCTGGTATGGATCATGTCGCCGGGCCTTTTACTGTTCCAGCAGGAAATAGGGATTGAGCATCAAGGCGAGCGTCATGCCCTCGATGGCCTCCAGCGCCGGCTTCTCGCCATAGGTGCCGAGGACGAAATCGCGCCAGACGGCGAACTCGCTCTCCGGCGCGTTGTAACCCATGATGCCGAGCCAGAAAGCCGTCAGCACCTGCTCGTTCTTGGCTTCGTCGGACGGCCAGGTGCAGAGCGCCTCCAGCGTGTCGAAAAAACTGTCGTTGAGCAAGAGCTGCGGCGACTTGCAGCTCTGCGCCAGGGACTGGGCAAAGCCGGCGAAGGTCAGCCTCAGCAGCACCATGTTGACCGCGTTCGGCTGGCCGTTCTGGAACTTGTGCTCGGTGCCGAAGGCCGCCCAGGTGCCGACGAGATCGTCGAGCCCGTCGGCTGGCATGTAGCGGTCGAGCTCGATCGGCCCTTCCTCCGGCGCGATGCGCGCGGACAGCTCCTTGGAGATGACGCTCAGCCCCTTGAACTGCGCCGCGGCGGCATGGGCCGGGGGCGCGGCGAGCAAAGCCAAGGCCGCAACGATGATCGGGAACCGGGCCATCGGCGCTAGTCCTTCACCTTCGCCAGCTCTTTCTGCACCCACAGGAACAATTCCTGGCGCTCCTGACTCGACATCGGCTTGTTCTTCGGCATCCGGATCTTGAGGTCGCTCGAGGACACGCGATTGGCGATCTGCTCCAGGGTCTGCGACGCCGGGATCTGGGCGTTCTTGGTGGTCAGATGCGGGAAGGTCTTGCCCTTGCCGTCGGGCGAGGCGATCCACTTGCTGAGGTCGAGCGTGTTCAGGAAGTCCTTGCCGGAATGGCAGGAGACGCAGTTTTTCTCCAGAATGTAGGCGACGCGGCAGGGCGGCCGGTTCTCCGGCCGGGTGCCCGGCGCGTAGTCGTAGCACTGCTGCGGGTCGGGATTGCGGGTCTGAAAGCTGTCGGTCTGCACGATGCGCAACATGGCGTTCTTTAGCGCGACCGAGGAGTTCTCCGAAGCTTCCTGCTCGAAGCTCTTGGTCAGGCTGTCGAGATAGCCGCCATCGACGGTCTGGCTCTCGCCGAGCATATATTCGGTGAGGCGCTTCATCAGGCAGCGCTTGGCCTCGGGCGCCTCGTGGATGATCTTCGAGAGATCGCCGAGATTTTCGCCATAGCTGTTCTGCTCCGGCCAGCGCGGCGAGCGCACATAGCCGACATTCCAGGCGCGGCCCGAGCCGGGCGGGGCGCTCCAGGTCGCCTGATAGGTCTTGCGGTCCATGCTGGCGAGGTCGTCGAAAACGATATCGGGCGTCGAGGACGCGTCGCCGAACAGCGCGCCGAGATTGCGGAAGAAGCCCGCCATCGGGTCGAGCTTATAATGGCAGGCATAGCAGGAGGTCTGCGAGCCGTGGGCGCCGCTGACATGCTCCGCGGGGTCCTCGAAGCCGACCGGGGTGAGGTCGTCGCAGAAAAAGCGCTTCAGCACGTAGGCGGCGCGCTTGCGGTTGTAATTGGTGGAGGAATTGGCCAGGGCCGTGCCCTGTTCCAGGCCGAACGCCACCCATTTCTTGCCCTCGGGGAACGCCGAGCGGTCGATCGGCTTCATCTCGGCGACGGAGCTTGGCTCGTATTTCGTCGGCTCGAAGGCGAGCACCGCATCGAACGCGCTCTTCACTTGTGTCGAGACTGTATTAATGGTCTCGACGACGCGCTGCGTATCGACCTGCGCTTCGGGCTTTTCGCATTCGTCGTCGACGGTCTTTTCCAGCGCCGTGAAGACGAATTCCGGGATGCCGCCGCGCATGATGGTGAAGATCTCGGCATCGGTGAAAGCGCGGAAGAGCTTCGCGCTGATCTCGCTCTGCTGGTCCACCACCTCGCCGACCTTGTCGCAAAAGGCGTAGGCGGGCATGGGGTTCGGCCCTTCCCGCAAGGTGCGCAGCGCCTTCAGCCGCGCCTGGAACTCGCCGATCGCCTTTTCGCGCAACTGGCTCGCCGTCAGCTTGGCGTCCTCGGGGCCTAAATCCTCCTCGGACGGCGTCACGTTGAGCGGCGCCGGATAATAATCGCCTTCCAGGTCGAAGATCTTCAGATAGTCGCCATTGGTGAGCAGCGCCTTGGCCGAGCTGATGGCATTGGGAAAATCATAGGCGCTGGGCGCATAGGCTCCGTCCTCCTTCAGATCGTCGATCTTGAAGCCGAGGAAGTACATGTTGAAATCGAGCACAGTGTCGCCGAAGCGCGGGTCGTCCATGAACTCGCGCACGATCTCCGGCTTCGACAGCTTCGACAGGCGCTCGATATCGTCCTGCGGGCTGAGGCCCTGGCCGGCGCGGAACAGTCGGGCGGTCTTGTCGATCCACCAGCGCTTTTCCCAAGCGGAGAGCGGGGCGTCGTCCGCACGGATCAATGGCAAGGGCTGGATAGCGTCGCCCGGCTTTGCGGCGGGTTGCGGCCGGGGCTGGGCCAGCATTTCCGGCGCAGCATTCGACGTCAGCGCCGATACGCCGGCAGCAACCAGCGCCGTCACAGCAATAATTGCGCAACCGGCCAGGATGCGCAATGTCACTCCCCCTGCAAGCTTCATTCGCCTACAAATGTCTCATGTTGATGCGGGCCGCGCATCCCTCGCGGCCGCCGATTTCGCCGCATGTCACCAACACGCCAAAGCCCTCGCCCCCGTGCCGCTTTCCGGACCGGTCGCCGTTGATAGAGGGCCGTGACCTTTTGTGAGGGCGGATCCTGACATGGAGATGGCGCATCGGCAAGTCGGGTGTTCCGTTAAATTGTATCGCCTTATGCCATTGAACCGAACCGCAAGTCGCGAGCACGGCAAAGGGGCCGGCTTCATGGATTGAAGCCCGCCCCCAAGCAATAGTTCCACTAAAAGGTCAAAGAATTGACGCGTAGGAGCCCGCGCTTACGAACCGCACTTCGCTTCGAGAGCGCCGAAAGCGGTGTCGATCTTCTTGCCGTCTTCGGAAGCGGGGTCGACGACTTCGGCGACGCCGAAGGCCTCGGTGACGGGCTCGCCCAGGCTGGCGAGATAGGTATCCATCTTGGTGCCGACTTCCTCGGCCTTCTTCTCGTCGGTTTCCGGAACCGCGGCGAGCTCCTTCTGGATCGCGCAATAACCCGCGACCTTCTTGTCATCGGCGACCAGCGCGTTGATCTCCTTCACGGCGGAATCGACTTCCGCGGCCGTCGGCGGCGTCACCGGCTCTTCGGCCTCGGGCTTGGCGGCCTGGGCAAAGACCGGCATGGTCAGGAGAGCGCAAATAGCGGTCGTTGCAAGAAAAGTCTTCATTTCATTCTCCGTGTCTATTTTTGAGGTTGCGTTGCGGGTGTATATGCAAATTGAGTTTCGGATAGGTATCGATGCATGAGCATCAAGAACAGCAGGCCGCCGATGAACATATAGGACTGCAGGAAATTAAGTGGTGTTTCGGCGAGCTGGTTGAAGAGCGGGATATAATTGCTTACAAATACGTAACACAGCGCCAGCGCAAGCAGTTTGCGCGGATCGCCCACAAGGCATCCTGCGGCGAAGGCGAAGATCGGCAGCAGCACACCGTAATGATGCTCCCAGGCGATCGGCGCCGCGAGGGTGAGGCTCAGCGCGACGATCGAGAAGGCCAGCCCGCGACGCTCGGGTGACATTTTACGCAGCGTCCCTGTCAGCAATATGACGAGGCTGCTCAACAGCGTCCCCCAATAGACCCAGGCGCTGTAGGGCGGGAAGCGGAAGGCATCGAAACTGACATTGTTATAGAGCTCCGGCGCGGACAGGCTGGCCAGGCGATTGAGGAGGCCATTGACCGATTGATTCGCGAAATAGGATTCTCCTCTTTCGGACATGAACGATAAGACGCGCAGATAGTCCAAATGGTTCGCCCAGCCATAGGCCCAGACAGAAAAAATTAATCCTGTTGCGCCAACGACGATGCAAGCGAGCGTGAAGCGCCACTCCCGGTTGAGCAGGCCCCAGGCCGCGAACAGGCCGTAATGCGGCTTCATCAGGCAGATCAGGCCGATCAGCACGCCGCTCGCCGCCTTCCGCTCGAGCACCCAAAGCAAAAGTGCGAGGGCGAACAGCGAGTTGATCCAGAGCTGGATCTGCCCGAGCGTGAAGGATTTGGCGACCGGATAGAAGGTCAGCGTCATGGCGCTGACCAGGACGAAGCGCAGGCCCGTCCAGGCGTCGAGGCTAGCGCGCGCGCCGGCGCGGCGGCGCAGTCCGGCTTCCATCAGAAAAAAGGTCGAAATCGCGGTGACGAGAATGAACCCCCAGCCGAGAAAATCGTTAACGGGCGGGATTTGAAACACCATTTCGTCAAATGTTCGCACCCGGTCCTCGCCGAAGGCCAGCATGGCTTCGAGGCCGAACAAAGCGGAGGGCGGGTATTGGAACTTGATGCCTTGGTCGAAGAACACCGCCGAATAGAGCGGCTTGGTCTCGGCGCCATGCAGATAATCGAGCGCCGCCTTCATCGGCCCCCAGCTATCGTCGCCGCCGACGCCGCGAAGCACGTCCCAGCTCTGGGCGAGGCCGGTATCGGCAAATCCGCCCGGCGAGAGCCACCACACCAGCGCCGTGGCGAGGCCGAGATTGGCGATGAAGAACAGCGCCAGCCGCAGAGTGAAGCCGTTCAGGATCGAGGCGGCATGATGCCGGGCGAGGGCTTCGGGGTGGTCCGGATTGTCGTCCTTCATCGGAGCTCTCACGGCGAATTTTGTCCGGTGCCAGAGTGTTACGATGGCGGGCGGCGCTGACGCAAGCGCCATGCCGCCGCCGGCCGAACGCAAATGTATCGATCTGCGTCAACCTTTGGCATCGGAATATAGACCTGCCGCAAATGGCTGTGGTAGGAAGCTCACAAACCATATGAGGACGTGGCGAGGATGGGGTTTATCGTTGAATTTTGGGACTATATGCGGGTCCGCAAGAAGTTCTGGCTGCTGCCGGTCTTCATGGTGATGATCCTGGTCGGCGGCCTGCTGGTGCTGACGAAGGGCTCCGCCGTGGCGCCGTTCATCTACACCCTGTTTTAGCAGCGCGTGGCCGATGAAGAAGGTCCTGTTTCCGGCTCTGCTGCTGACATTCTGCCTCGTCCTGACGGCGGCGTTCACCGAGATCGCCGTCCGTCTCGTCGCCGATGACGGCATGCAGTTCGACCTCGAAATGTGGAAATATGCGCGGGACGTGAAAGTCGTCTCGCCGGACCCGCTGCTCGGCCACGAGCACGGTCCGGACCGTAAGGCCAAGCTGATGGGCGTCGAGGTGGCGACCAATTCCAAGGGCCAGCGCGACCGCGAGATCCCCTATGAGCGCACCCCCGGCGTGCTGCGCATCGCCATGGTCGGTGATTCCCTGACCGAAGGCTGGGGCGTGCCCTTTGAGGACACCTTCTCCAAGCGCATCGAGCGGCTGTACGAGGCGGCGGGCAGCAAGGCCGAAATCGTCAATCTCGGCGTCGGCAACTGGAACACCGTCCAGGAGGTGCAGTACTTCCTGACCAAGGGCTTCCAATACAAGCCCGACATCGTCGTACTGAATTATTTCGTCAACGACGCCGAGCCGACGCCGGAACGCCGCAAGGAGCCATCCTGGCTCTTGAAATATTGCTATTCCTGCGTCTTCGTCAAAGGCCGGATCGACACCATCCTGCGCCAGATGTCGACGCGGCAGGATTGGGCGGACTACTATCTCGGCCTCTATGATGGGGGCAAGTCGGAGACCTGGCTTGCGGCCAAGGGCGCGATCAAGCGCCTCGCCGATTATTGCAAGGCCAACAACATCAAGCTCCTGGTCGCGCATCTGCCCGAGCTGCACGACGTGCAGAACTATCGCTTCGGGCTCGTGACGGATCTGGTCCAGCAGGCGGCGGTGGAAAATCAGGTGCCCTTCGTGGACCTGCTGCCGAATTTGCAGTCCCGGCCTTCGGCCGATCTGTGGGTGACGCCGCCCGATCCGCATCCGAATGCGCTGGCCAATGAACTGATCGCGGCCGGATTGTTCAGCGCCTTGCAGCGCCTCGAAGCCCAGCCGGCACCGGACAGCCAAAAAGGCGCCGCGCTGCCGATCACGGTGCAGTAGCCGGGCCGGGCCGATATTCTTGCAGGTCGGTAGAGCGGGCTTCGGCCCGCTTCACTGACTAAAAGCCCCCGCGCCTCACACCCCCCCGCGTAACACGATAATACTACCCGCTGCTCCCGGCAGGGGCTTAGACTGCCTGTAAATAAAGACAAAGTCGGGAGCGATATTTGCACAGGGAAATTGCGTGGCTTCACGCCGTGAGCGCGGCTGTCTTCTTCGGCGCAATCTGGAGCGCCAGCGCGGCGATGCCGGACAGCGAGGCCGGCAAGGCGCAATTCATCAAAAGCTGCGGCGTCTGCCACGCGACCGATCTCGGTGCTCCTCCCCGGCAAGGCCCCAATCTCAGCGGGGTCTTCGGCCGCAAGGCGGGATCGCAGCCGGCCTTCGCCTATTCGCCGGCGCTCGGCGCGTCGGACGTGGTTTGGAACGAGGAAACGCTCGAGCGCTGGCTGACCGACGCCAAATCCGTCGTGCCCGGCAGCACCATGCCCTACCGGCAGGCCGACCCGGAAAAACGCCGGCTGATCATCGACTATCTGAAAACGCTCACTCCGTAACGCAAAGCAACATCACATCAGGCAGACATGGCAAAAGCGATCCACAGCATGATCCGGGTTCTCGACGAGGCGAAATCCGTCGCGTTCTACCAGCAGGCATTCGGCCTCGAAATCGCCGACCGCTTCCCCTTCGAGACCTTCACCCTGGTCTACCTGCGCAACTCCGAAGCCGATTTCGAACTCGAACTCACCATCAATCATGACCGCACCGAGCCCTACGCGCTCGGCGACGGCTACGGCCACATCGCCTTCGCGGTCGACAACCTCGATGCCGAGCACGCGCGCTTTGCAGCGGCGGGCCTTAATCCGAAGCCGATCAAGGAGTTCCAGCGTGATGGGGCGCTGATGGCCAAGTTCTTTTTCGTCGAGGACCCGGACGGCTACAAAATCGAAGTGCTTCAAAAACATGGCCGGTACCAATGAGCCGCAACCAGAAAAACAGGGAGTGGAGGACATGACCGACAGCAGATTTGGAGACGGCGTTTCGCGCCGCAGCTTCGTGAAGGCCGCCTCGGCGGCGGCGCTGGTCTTGACCGCGAAGGCGGTCATCAATCCGATCGAGGCCTGGGGCATGGAAACCAAGGGTCTCGCGCCGGAAACCGTGCAGGCGCTGATCCAGGCCGCGCGCGACATCTATCCGCATGACCGCGTGCCTGATCGCTTCTACGCCGTCGCCATCAAGGATTACGACGTCAAGGCGGCCACCGACCCCAAGATCAAGACTTTGATCGAGGGCGGCATCGCCGAGCTCAACAGCGCCGCCAAGCAGGCGCACGGCACCGATTATGTCGGCGTCGGCTGGGAGGAGGAGCGGGTGGCGCTGCTGCGCAAGATCGAGGGCACGCCCTTCTTCAAGACGCTGCGCGGCGGCCTCGTCACCGGCCTCTACAACCAGAAGGAGGTCTGGCCGCTGTTCGGCTATGAGGGCGAGTCGGCCTCAAAGGGCGGCTACATCAAGCGCGGCTTCGACGACATCACCTGGATCTAACCGGGTGGCAGGGAGGATAGGACATGGCTGGCAAATTCGATCTGAATGACGACAGCGTCGTCGTGATCGTCGGCTCGGGCGCGGGCGGCGGTACGCTCGGCACCGAACTTGCCCTGAAGGGCATCAACACGGTGATCCTGGAAGCGGGCGGCCGCTACGAGATGGAGGATTTCGTCAATGACGAGTGGGACAGTTTTACCCAGCTCGCCTGGACGGATATGCGCACCACCTCCGGCTCCTGGCGCGTCGCCAAGGATTTCGCCAATCTGCCGGCCTGGATCGTCAAGGCGGTCGGCGGCTCGACCGTGCATTGGGCGGGCGCGTCGCTGCGGTTCCAGGAGCATGAGTTCAAGACCAAGACCGTCTATGGCGACGTCAAGGGCGCCAACCTGCTCGACTGGCCGCTGACGCTCGCCGAGCTGGAGCCCTATTACGCCAAGGCCGAGAGCCGCATGGGCGTCACCCGCACCAACGGCATCGCGGGCCTGCCGGGCAGCAACAATTACAAGGTGTTCGAAGCCGGCGCAAAGAAGCTCGGCTACACGGAGGTCCACACCGGGCGCATGGCGATCAACTCCGCCCCGCGCGACGGGCGCGGCTCGTGCCAGCAGATCGGCTTCTGCTTCCAGGGCTGCAAGTCGGGCGCGAAATGGTCGACGCTGATCGCGGAAATCCCCAAGGGCGAGGACACCGGCAAGCTGGAAGTGCGGTCGAACTCGCATGTCGTCAAGATCGAGCACGACGCCAAGGGCAAGGTGACGGGCGTCGTCTATGCCGACAAGGCGGGCAATTTGCAGAAGCAGAAGGCCCGCGTCGTCGCGGTGGCCGGCAATTCCATCGAGACGCCGCGGCTGTTGCTGAACTCGGCTTCCTCGCTGTTCCCGGACGGGCTCGCCAATTCCAGCGGCCAGGTCGGGCGCAATTACATGCGGCACATGACGGCCTCGGTCTACGGCATTTTCGACAGGCCGGTTCACATGTATCGCGGCACCACGATGGCCGGCGTCATCTCCGACGAGGCGAAGCACAACCCGGCGCGCGGCTTCGTCGGCGGCTATGAATTCGAGACGCTGTCGCTCGGCCTGCCCTTCATGGCGGCCTTCCTCAATCCGGGCGCCTGGGGCCGCAGCTTTACCTCGGCGATCGATGCCTATGAGAACACGGCGGGCATGTGGATCGTCGGCGAGGACATGCCGCAGGAGAGCAACCGCGTCACGCTGCACGCCACCGAAAAGGACAAGCTCGGCATGCCGGTCGCCAATGTGCATTTCGACGATCACCCGAACGACATCGCCATGCGCAACCATGCCTGGAAGCAGGGGCAGGCGGTCTATGACGCCATCGGTGCGACGCGGACCATGCCGACGCCGCCCTATCCCTCGACGCATAATCTGGGCACCTCGCGCATGAGCGAGAAGCCGAAAGACGGCGTGGTGAACAAGTTCGGGCAGACGCATGACATCCCGAACCTGTTCATCTCCGACGGCAGTCAATTCACCACCGGCGCCGCCGAGAACCCGACGCTGACGATCGTCACGCTGGCGCTCAGGCAGGCCGATACGATCGCGGATATGATGGCGAAGAAGACGATTTGATGCGCTTGGGCGGGTTCCGGCACGGGCCGCCCAGGACTTTTGAACGGGATCTGCCGCAGCAATGGCCCCCGCGCGGCCCTCAAGCGGTCGTCTTTGACCCAACCAGCACCACGCACCGTCGCCCCGGCAGTCAGAGCCGGGGCCTACTCGCATCTCCGCTTGCCGCAGCATTCGCGGATAGATGATTGGGTCCCGGTCCGGCCTGACGGCCGCCCGGGACGACGGTAGGAAAGAGCCCTAACGCGGTGCGCAACAGGCCCGCCTGGGCAAAGCGGCATGGCCGCAGCAAGCGTCGGCGCGTGCCGTCACAAAATCGGTGCCTGAACCAACCGGGCCGGGCCGTCGCAGCAATCAGCGCGACCGCTTCGCCATCCTTATTCCGCGTCGGCGATCTGGGCGTCGGGCTCGAACAGAGCCTCGGCGGCGAGGCGGGCGGCCTCGGCGTCTTCCTCGTCATCGTCGCGGAACTGGGTGACGTTCTCGCCACGAGCCTGGCGCTCGGCCTCTTCGAGGGTGCGGGCGACGTTGATGCTGATCGAGCTGGACACTTCCGGGTGCAGGCTGACGCGCACCGGGTGATGGCCGAGCGTCTTGATCGGGCGGTCGAGCAGGATCTGGGTGCGGGCGACGGTGAAGCCGCCTTCGGTGACGAGGTCGGCGATGTCGCGGGTCGAGACCGAGCCGTAAAGCTGGCCGCTGTCGCTGGCCTGGCGCAGGGCGATGAAGCTCTTGCCGTTCAGTTTCACTGCGACCGCATCGGCTTCCTTCTTCAGCTCAAGATTCTGAGCCTCGAGCTGGGCGCGCTGGGTCTGGAAATGGGCGAGGTTGGCCTTGGTCGCGCGCATCGCCTTGCCTTTCGGCAGCAGGAAATTGCGGGCATAGCCGTCCTTGACCTTGACCACGTCGCCCATCTGGCCGAGCCGGCCGATGCGTTCGAGAAGAATGATCTGCATGTTTTAGGCTCCTTAAGAGTTGGGTCCCCTGCCGCCGGCGGGAGGGGTGGGGCGCTGAACGCGCTGACGCAGGTGAAGGAAAGGCTCGGCGAGGCCGAGCGCGGTGACGATGGGTGCAAACCACGGCGTCAGCAGCAGTCCGGCATAGAGGATGACGAGCAGTGCAGGCTTGAGCTGAGTCCCGGCGACCAGCGAGTGCACGACGGCGACGCCCAGAATGAGGAAGGCGCAGCCGAAGGCGCCGAGAAAGGCCATGCCAGCAAGGCCGAGGCCGCCGGGTGAAAAGCTGAGGCCAAGCGCGGCGAAGAAGGCCGCGACGAAGAGCGGCGGATAGTTGATCTGGCTGAAGCTGGGGACGGGGCGGTTGAGCTGTCCGGAGATCGAGGCGCTTTTCGCCGCGAGCCAGAGATTGCCGATCATCACCAAGAGCCAGAAGGTCGCGGCGAAGGCGGGCAGGATGTAGCGGGTGAAGCGCTCGATGAAGCGGTCGAACTCGACCTGGCCGAATTCGGCGCCGAAAATGCCCTGCAATTGCGTCAGCGCATTGTCGTCGAACATCGAGCGCACGGCGGCGCGATAGCCCTCGCCGTCGCCGCCGAGCAGCACGAGGCCGAGAGCCACCAGCCCGCCCGCCATGACGGCGGCCCAGGCGATGATGCGGCCGAGCGGATACCATTCGATCGCAGGTCCGCCAGCCGCGACCGTCCCGCCGGGTCCGCCCGCAGGCGCGGCCTCGCGATGCAGCAGAAGCAGATAGGAGAGGATGACGCCGGGCAGGCCGACATAGAGGATGAAGGCGATTGCGGTCTGGATGCCGAGCGCAAAGCTGACGATCAGCGTCGCGGTCACCAGCGCGATCAGTGCGGCAAGCAGGCCCCAGCCGATGCCGGCCAGCAGCACCGGCAGCGGCGTCAGATAGAACAGCATTAGCGCCAGCGCCGAATTATTGGCGAGCGACGTGAACAGGACGGCCGCAACCAGCCCTGAGCCAATGCCGATCAATCGAGGCGATGCCATCACTTTGCTGTCCCGCTGCGAGGCGGTTAGAGGCTCCCGAGGGACGCCTCAACCCAGGGTTCGCGGCGGGAGGCGACAAGGCCGCCCGCCAATCCTGATATTTACGTCGATGCGGTCCGGCCGAAACCGGACCGGAGCGGCCTATTTCACCAGATAGGGGATCAGGCCGAGAAAGCGTGCCCGCTTGATCGCCTGCGCCAGGGCGCGCTGCTTCTTGGCGGAAACGGCGGTGATGCGGCTCGGGACGATCTTGCCGCGCTCCGAGGTGAAGCGCTGCAGCAGCTTGACGTCCTTATAGTCGATGACCGGAGCGCCCTCGCCCGAAAACGGGCAGGTCTTGCGGCGGCGGTGAAACGTCTTGCGCGCGGGAGAAGAAGAGGTGCCGTTCATGCGTCGTCTCCCACGGGAGCGGTTTCGGTGCGGGCAAAGCGCGGGCCGCTGTCGCGGTCACCGCGGGGCTCACGATCGCCGCGCGGTTCGCGGTCGCGATCGCCACGATAGCCGCCGCCACCACCACCGCCACCGCGGTCGTCACGGCGCGGCCCACGGCCACGGTCGCCGCCGCGATCGCCCCGGTCGCCGCGATCGCGCTCGCGGTCGTCGGAGCGCTTCATCGGCGCGGATTGCTTCTCGTCCAGTTCCTTGACGCGGATGGTCATGAAGCGGATGACGTCGGTGGAGAGGCCCATCTGGCGCTCCATCTCGGCCACGGCCTCATGAGGCGCGTCGATATTCATCAGCGCGTAATGCGCCTTGCGATTCTTCTTGATCTTATAAGCGAGGGATTTCAGACCCCAATATTCGACCTTGCCGACCTTGCCGCCATTTTCCTCGATGACGGTCTGATAGGTCTTCTGCAAGGCCGCAGCCTGCTGCGCCGTGATGTCCTGGCGCGCAAGAAAGACATGTTCGTAAAGCGGCATGATTGCGCCTTTCCCATGGTCCACAATATGCCTCGGCGCGAAGCCCCTTTGAGCCCTTAGGGAAAAGCTCAAGCGGAAGTCTCGAAAGAGCGGAAACACCGGGAATTCGCCTGCAAAAACACAAGCGACCGCATGAGCAGCCCCATGCGGTTCCCGTTCAGCCTCCAACCGAAGCGGTGAGCGGCCTTTATAGGCGATTTTGCGCGGATGGCAAGGGGAAGCGCGGGGGCGTCTAAGGGGGAGCCACAAAACGCGGTATTGGCCCTCGCCAAACATGAACGAAAGCTTGACATTGCCGATGCAATAGTTGTCTTTGGCGCGCAATGTCGCGAGAGACGGCATCGAAGCATCGGTATTCGCTCAAGGGTTCTGTCGTTTCTATATGGACATCGCCTTCACATTTCCCGGGCAGGGCAGCCAGTTTGTCGGGATGGGCAAGGATCTTGCCGCGGCCTATCCGGCGGCTCGCGCCGTCTTCGCCGAAATCGACGACGCGCTCGGCGAGAAGCTGACCCAGATCATCTGGGACGGACCGGCCGAACGCCTCACCCTCACCGAAAACGCCCAGCCTGCCCTGATGGCCGTGTCGCTCGCCGTGCTGCGGGTGCTCGAGGCTGAAAAGGGCTGGGATATCAAGGCCGCCCGCTACGTCGCCGGCCATTCGCTCGGCGAATATTCGGCGCTGGCCGCCGCCGGCACGCTCTCCATTTCCGACGCGGCGCGGCTGTTGCGCATTCGCGGCAAAGCGATGCAGGTCGCGGTTCCCGTCGGCGAGGGCGCCATGGCGGCGCTGCTCGGCGTCGATCTCGAGGTCGCCGCCAAGATCGCCGCCGAGGCCAGCGACGCGACCGGCCTCGTCTGCCAGGTCGCCAATGACAACGCCCCCGGCCAGGTGGTGATTTCCGGGGCGAAGGGCGCCGTCGAGATCGCCGGGGAGATCGGCAAGGATTACGGTCTGCGCCGCGCCATCGCGCTGCCGGTCAGCGCACCCTTCCATTGCGCCTTGATGCAGCCCGCCGCCGACCGCATGGCCGAGGCGCTGAGCGAGGTTACGCTGAACCCGCCCGCCGTGCCGCTGATCGCCAATGTCACCGCCGCGCCGGTTAGCGATCCCGAGACCATCCGCCGCCTCTTGGTGCAGCAGGTCACCGACACCGTGCGCTGGCGCGAAAGCGTCGCCTTCATAGCCGATGAGGGCGTCACCACCCTTTACGAGATCGGCGCCGGCAAGGTATTGAGCGGCATGGCCCGCCGTATCGACGAGCGGCTCACCGGCAAGGCCATCGGCACGGCCGATGACGTCGAGGCCGTTGCGGCCTCCGCCGTCGCGGCGCAATAAGCATATCAAGCCTCAACACAGGATCGCGGCATGTTTGATCTTACCGGAAAAGGCGCGCTTGTGACCGGAGCGACCGGCGGCATCGGCGGCGAAATCGCCAAGGCGCTGAAGGCGCAGGGCGCGCGCGTCGCTATCTCCGGCACCCGCGAGGACCGGCTGGCAGCGCTCGCCGCCGAGATCGGCGATGTCACCGCGCTTCCGTGCAACCTGAAGGATCGCGACGCGGTCGCCGCCCTGGCGACGCAGGCCGAGACCGCGGTCGGCACGCTCGACATTCTCGTCAACAATGCCGGCATCACCCGCGACAATCTGTTCATGCGCATGAAGGACGAAGAGTGGGACGATGTCATCGCCGTCAATCTCACCGCAACCTTCGTGCTTTGTCGCGCGGCTGTGCGTAATATGATGAGACGCCGTTACGGCCGGATCATCAACATCGCCTCGATCAGCGGTGTCGTCGGCAATCCGGGCCAGAGCAATTACGCCGCCTCGAAGGCGGGCATGGTCGGCATGACCAAATCGCTTGCGAGGGAAGTCGCCTCGCGCGGCATCACGGCGAACTGCATCGCGCCGGGCTTCATCGAGACGCCGATGACCGATGTGCTGAACGAAAAGCAGGTCGCGACGATTGCCGCGGCGATCCCGGCCGGCGTCTTCGGCAAGCCGGAAGACATCGCCGCTGCCGTCGTCTATCTGGCCAGCGGCGAAGCCCGCTACGTCACGGGCGATACCCTTCATGTCAATGGCGGGATGGCGATGATGTAGGGCTTTGGAAATTCCGGTGTGCGGGCGATGGTCAGCCACCGGAAACTGTGCTACTTGGCGGAGCCATCACAGGGACTTGAAATGCCATTTCCGGCCTTTCATCTGTGATATCAGCCGCATCGTCGCGTTCCAGTGCTTTAGATCACAGCCTGGCAAAGGTAGCACGCGTTGAGTTTCGTGATCGGAAATCTCCGAACCGGATTATTTGGGAGCAATGGTGAGGCAATAGCATGAGCGAAAATATCTCTGAACGTGTGAAGAAGATCGTCGTCGAGCATCTGGGCGTCGAGGCCGACAAGGTGACGGACAATGCCAGCTTCATCGACGATCTCGGCGCGGACAGCCTCGATACGGTCGAACTGGTCATGGCGTTCGAGGAAGAGTTCGGCTGCGAGATCCCCGATGACGCCGCCGAGACGATCCAGACCGTCGGCGATGCGATTCGGTTTCTCGAACAGCACGCCAGCGCTTAAATTGACGTCCTTTCTTGAGCAAGGCTTCGTCGGTAGGGGCCGGGGGGTCCTCCCGATCAGAACCGTGATCGCGGCCAAGCTCAAGGAACGGGCGCATTCGTGATGCATACGGGAGGCATGATGCGGCGTGTCGTGATTACTGGCCTTGGCATGGTTTCCCCGCTGGGATGCGGGGTCGAGGCGAGTTGGAAACGATTGATCGCGGGCGAGAGCGGCGCGAGCCGGGTTACCGATTTCGATGTCTCTGACATCACCTGCCAGGTCGCCTGTTCCCTGCCGCGCGGCGACTATGCCGACGGCAAATACAATCCCGACGAGTGGATGGAGCCGAAGGAGCAGCGCAAGGTCGACGATTTCATCGTCTATGCCGTCGCCGCCGCGGATCAGGCGCTGGACGATGCCGGCTGGCATCCGAAGAGCTACGAGGATCAGGCCTCGACCGGCGTGCTGATCGGTTCTGGCATCGGCGGATTGCAGGGCATCGAGAAGGCGGCGATCCTGCTGGCCGAAAAAGGCCCCAAACGCATCAGCCCGTTCTTCATCCCCGGCCGCCTGATAAATCTGGCCGGCGGCTACGTCTCTATCCGCCACGGCCTCAAGGGGCCGAACAATGCGGTCGTCACGGCCTGCTCGACCGGCGCGCACGCTATCGGCGATGCCTCGCGGCTGATCGCGCTTGGGGATGCCGATGTGATGGTCGCGGGTGGCACGGAATCGCCGATCTGCCGTCTGGCGCTGGCCGGCTTTGCCGCCTGCCGGGCGCTGTCGACCCATTTCAACGAAGAGCCGACGCGTGCCTCGCGGCCCTATGACCGCGACCGCGACGGTTTCGTCATGGGCGAGGGCGCCGGCGTCGTGGTGCTTGAGGAATATGAGCACGCCCTGGCGCGGGGCGCGAAGATCTATGCCGAAATCATCGGCTACGGCCTGTCGGGCGATGCCTATCACATCACCGCGCCCGCGGAAGATGGCGACGGCGCCTATCGCTGCATGACGATGGCGGTCAAGCGCGCCGGCATCACCCCGTCGCAGATCGACTATGTCAACGCGCACGGCACCTCGACGCCGATGGGCGACGAAATCGAGCTGCAATCGGTGGAACGGCTGTTCGGCGACGCCGCCGAAGGGCTGACCATGTCGTCGACCAAATCCTCCATCGGGCACCTTTTGGGGGCGGCCGGAGCGGTCGAGTCGATTTTCTCGGTCTTAACCATTCGCGACAATATTGCGCCCCCGACGCTCAATCTCGACAATCCTTCGGTGGAGACGCGCATTGATCTCGTGCCGCATAAGGCACGGTCTAAGCAGGTCAATATCGTTCTGAGCAATTCCTTCGGCTTTGGCGGCACGAACGCATCGCTGATTTTTCGGCGTGTTACGCAATAGACGCGGCTAGGCATTGCAACGGTTCGGCAAGGCGTCTAACCTAGCTTTCGCCATAATTGGTTGCTCATTCTTGCCGTGTTTTTGGGGTCGGAGAGCGTATCCACTATGCCGGGCGATAATCGTCAATGGGAGCAAGATCGCGGGTATCAAGGTGGAGGCTATTACGGCGCCCACCGCGATTACGGCGCCTTGCCCCGCAGCCCGGCTGAAGCGCTTGAACCCGACCATGCCCCCGAGCCGCCGGTCGATCCGGCAAGCTGGCGGCAGCGGCCGATCGTTCGCATCTTGAACAACGTCATCACCCTGGCTTTTGTCGGGGTGATTGGTCTTGCGATCCTGTTCTATTTCGTGCGCACCCAGTTCGACCAGCCCGGGCCGCTCGAATTCTCAACCGTCGTGGTGATCCCCAAGGGCGAGGGCGTGCGCGAAATCGCCAGCCGGCTCGAGCGCGAAGGCGTGATCTCCGATCAGCGGATTTTCGTTGCTGCCGTGCTCGTTTATTTCCAGGCCCAGTCCAGGCTGAAGGCCGGCGAATATGCGATCAAGAAGCAGGCCAGCATGCGCAACGTCCTGGACGCGCTGGTCGAAGGCAAGACCTTCCTGCACAGCGTCTCGCTGCCGGAGGGACTGACCAGCTATCAGGTTGTCGAACGGCTGAACGCGCATCCCGAACTCACCGGCAAGATCAACCTGATCCCGGCCGAAGGCAGCCTGCTGCCGGACACCTACCGTTTCGCGCGCGGCACCGACCGTGAGGAGCTGATCGCCCGGATGCAGAGCGAGCAGCGCAAGTTCATGGACAAGATCTGGCCCAAGCGCGCGACGGGCCTGCCGATCAAGACCCGCGAGGAGGCCGTCACCCTCGCCTCGATCGTCGAGAAGGAGACCGGCCGCGCCGACGAGCGCCCGCGCGTCGCGGCGGTGTTCGTCAACCGGCTGCAGAAGAACATGCGGCTGCAGTCGGACCCGACCATCATCTACGGCCTCTCTGGCGGCAAGGGCACGCTCGGGCGTCCGATCCTGCGCACCGAGATCGAGCAGATGACGCCCTACAACACCTATACGATCAAGGGCCTGCCGCCGACGCCGATCGCCAATCCGGGCCGCGCCGCGCTCGAAGCCGTGCTGCGCCCGGCCAAGACCTCCGACCTTTACTTCGTCGCCGACGGCACCGGCGGCCACACCTTCTCCGAGACCTATGACGACCACAAGAAGGGCGTGACCCAGTGGCGGATCATCGAAAAGGAGATCCGCGCCAAGCAGGAGGCGGCCGCCAAGGCCGCCGCCGCGCAGCAGACCGCCGCGGCGAACCCGCCGGGTGGCACGGCGACGGATGCTGGCAGCCCTGTCGTCCCCGGCATCGCCATCACCGCCGTCTCCACCGAGCCCGGCGGCGGCGACGATGACGGCACCGTGCCGATCCCCGTCCGCAAGCCGAAGCTGTAGCGCAAGGCGCGTGAAGGCGGCGCGCCGGTTGAGCGGCAGCCAGCCCCGCGGCTAAGGCTATTTCGTTGAGGCGGAGCCGGGAACAACCGCCATTACATCCGCTCCGCAGCCGGGTGCCCTCTCCCACGGGGAGAGGGTTAGGGTGAGGGGGTAATGCCTATCCGATCGTTTGTAACCCCTCACCCGGCACGCTGACGCGCGCCACCCTCTCCCCAAGAAGACCTTTGCAAAACTTCGATTCCTTCGCCCCGGCCGTTAGAGCCGGGGCCCACTCGCCTCTCCACTTGCCGCAGCAATAGCGGAAATATGATTGGGTCCCGGCTCGGCCTGACGGCCGTCCGGACGACGGGGAGAGGACCTTCGATACGCAAAGGTCTCCACTGCGAGAGGGAACTTCGGCAATTTCGACACTCTCACCCCGTCGCCCCGGCCGCCAGAACCCGGGCCTACTCGGGTCGCCTCTTGCCGCAGTGCTTGCTGGATCCGCGAGTGGGTCGCGGTCCGGCCTGACGGCCGCCCGGGACGAGGGAGAGAGGCAAATGCCTCGACGATCCGAAGTCGGATATCTGCCGCTCAGCAGGTGGTTACGACCTTCGGCGCGTTTCAGCACCCCCGATTAGCCCAATCGTCGCGCGCCGCTCGCTGACCATTCGCGGATTGCGAGGCGCTGAAGCGCCCGTTAAAGGGCTGATTCCGGGCGCTTGCGGTAGACCCAGATCCCGGCGGGCGGCAGGTTGATCCAGACCCGGCAATAATGCTCCGCTGCTAGGCCGAGCGCGTCGCAAATATGCTCGGGCACCGGGCTGCGCTGCCGGTAGGTAAACTGCACGAAGACCCCGCCCGGCTCCAGCACGGCAAGGCTGCTGCGCATGATGGCGAGGATGGTCTCCTCATCGAACAGCCGCAGCGGCATGGTTGAGACCACCGCGCCGACCGGCGGCCCGTCGCGCTCCCGCCAAAGCTCCGCGAGATCCTGCGCCGGGGCGATGATGACGTCCATGCCGGGAAAGCTGCGGCGCAGATGGCCGCCGAGCTGACTGTCGATCTCCACCAGCGTCAATTGTTCGTCCGCCACGCCATGGCGGAGAAGCTGGCGTGTCACCGCGCCGGTGCCCGCGCCGAGTTCGACGACGTGGCCGGCCGGCCGCTCGGCGATGGCCCAGCCCATGGCGCGTCCGACGAAAGGGCTCGACGGGAACAGGCTGCATACCTGGCGGAAGTTCTGCAAGGACCGGCCCCAGAGCAGCAGCGGGCCTTCAGCGCGCGCCGCCAGATCGGCAAGCTGATCGTTCTTGGTCATCGGCACTCATCGGCGGGAGAGGTCGGCGGCAGGCAGACATCCGGCTTTTGTAGCGGCTTCGTAAGACAGTTCGATAACAGCGCGCCGGGCAGCCCGCGCGCCGGTCATCAGCCCAATGGAAATAAGGGTTTAGCCGAAGCGCTGGCCCCGCCACGGGATGCAATGGCATACTCCTTGCATACAATCTCGCAGGCAAAATGCCTTCGGCAGCCATGGGGAGAACGATGAAACGCCGCACAGTCCTGACGTCCGGTATCGCCGCCGCAGCCACCGCTCTCGCCGCCCCAGCCATTGCGCAGACGGCCCCGACGATTCGCTGGCGGCTGACTTCGAGCTTCCCGAAAAGCCTCGAGACCATCTATGGCGGGGCCGAAGTCTTCGCCGACCGCGTGGCCAAGCTGACGGACGGCAAGTTCATCATCCGCCCCTTCGCCGCCGGCGACCTCGTGCCCGCTTTTCAGGCACTCGATGCCGTGCAGCAAGGCACGGTCGAAGTCACCCACACCGCCGCCTATTATTATGTCGGCAAGGATCTGACCTTCGGCTTCGGCACGGCGGTGCCTTTCGGCCTGAACACAAGGCAGCAGAATGCCTGGATGTATCATGGCGGCGGCATCGACCTGATGAACGAGTTCTTCAAGGATTACAACGCCATCGCTTTCCCGGCCGGCAATACCGGCGCGCAGATGGGCGGCTGGTTCCGCAACGAGGTGAACACGCTCGAGGACCTCAAGGGTCTCAAGATGCGCATTCCGGGCCTTGGCGGTCAGGTCATGGCGCGGCTCGGCGCGGTGCCGCAGGCGCTGCCCGGCGGCGACATCTATCCGGCGCTGGAGCGCGGCACCATCGACGCCACCGAATGGGTCGGCCCCTATGACGACGAGAAGCTCGGCTTCTACAAGATCGCCAAGAACTACTATTATCCGGGCTGGTGGGAGCCCTGCTCCATGTACCACATCATGGTCAACCTGGAGAAATGGAACGGCCTCCCCAAGCAATATCAGGAAGCCATCATCTCCGCCTCGCGCGAAGCCAATATCGACATGGTCGCCGAATATGACGCCAAGAACCGGCTGGCGCTGACCCGGCTGCTGGCGGCGGGCGTCAAGCTGCACAAATATTCCGACGAGATCATGAAAGGCGCCTACGCCGCATCGACCGCGCTCTACGAGGAGGAGGCGGCCAAGAACGCCAAATTCAAGAAGATCTACGACGTCTGGAAGGTTTTCCGCGCGGAGGAGGCCGACTGGTTCGCGCTCAGCGAATTCGGCATCTCCGAATTCTACTCCAAGAATCTGTAGCACTCCGGCGATCCAGGCGCGGGGAGCGCTTTTCGGCCGCATCCGGCCGCGAAGCCTCCCGGTTGCCGGGATCGCCGGCCTTGTCGTACACCCGCGTCCGACCCGGCGCGATGCCGGCCCCGACAGCGGAAGGGATGATTTATGCGCAGAGCCTTGGCTTTGGCGGACGCAATCGATGCGGTGACCGAATGGATCGGCCAGGTGTTGAAATGGCTGGTGCTGATCGCCAGCCTCGTCAGCGCCGGCAATGCGCTGATCCGCTACGGCTTCAACCAGAGCTCGAACGCCTGGCTGGAAGCGCAGTGGTACATGTTCGCGGCGATGTTCCTGCTCGCGGCCGGCTACGCGCTGAAGCATGACGAGCATGTGCGGGTCGACGTGCTCTTCACCAATTACTCGGTGCGCCGCAAGGCCATGGTCGACATTTTCGGCCTGATCTTCTTCCTGCTGCCGACCGCGATCGTCATCGCCGACATGTCGATCCCGATGATCGTCAACTCCATCAAGATCAACGAAATGTCCTCCGATCCCGGCGGCCTCCTGCGCTGGCCGGTTAAGCTGCTGATCCCGCTGGGCTTCATTCTGCTGGCCATCCAGGCCGTCGCCGAGCTGATCAAGAAGATCGCCATCGTCAAAGGGCTGCGCACGCCCGTCAAACATTATGAGCGGCCGGTACAGTGATGGGACTTTCCTTCGAACTCATGGCGCCGCTGATGTTCGCGGCGCTGATCCTCGTCCTGCTGCTCGGCTATCCCGTCGCCTTCTCGCTCTCCGCCGTCGGCCTGTTCTTCGGCGCCGTCGCCATTGAGCTTGGCTATTTCGAGACGACGCTGTTGCAGGCGCTGCCCGAGCGCATTTACGGCATCGCCTCCAACCAGCTCCTGCTGGCGATCCCGTTCTTCACCTTCATGGGCGCAATACTGGAGCGGAGCGGACTCGCCGAGGATCTGCTCGACACCATGGGCCAGCTTTTCGGCCCGGTGCGCGGCGGCCTTGCCTATGCGGTGATCTTCGTCGGCGCGCTGCTCGGCGCCATCACCGGCACGGTCGCGGCCTCGGTCATCGCCATGGGGCTGATCTCGCTGCCCGTGATGATGCGCTACGGCTATGACGCCAAGCTGGCGACCGGCGTCATCGCGGCGTCGGGCACCATCACCCAGATCATCCCGCCCTCGCTGGTGCTGATCGTGCTCGCCGACGCCATGGGCAAGTCGGTCGGCGATATGTATGCCGGCGCCTTCATCCCGAGCTTCATCCTGGTCGGGCTGTTCTGCCTCTACATCTTCGCCGTCAGCATCCTGAAGCCGGAATGGGTGCCGGCGCTGCCGCTGTCGGCCCGCACCATGAGCACCGGCCAGCTTCTCGTCCGCTGCCTGATCTCGATGGTGCCGCCGCTGGTGCTGATCTTCCTGGTGCTCGGCACGATCCTGGTCGGGCTCGCGACGCCAACCGAAGGCGGCGCCATGGGCGTTGTCGGCGCGCTTGGCCTCGCCATCGCGCATGGCCGGCTGAAGCTGTCCGTGCTGAAAGAGTCGATGGACATGACGTTGAAGCTGACCACCATGGTGATGTTCATCCTGGTCGGCTCGACGGTGTTCACGCTGGTGTTCCGCGGCGTCGACGGCGATCTCTGGGTCGAGAGCATGCTCAGCAATCTGCCGGGCGGCGTCATCGGCTTCCTGATTTTCGTCAACGTCTTCATCTTCTTCCTGGCCTTCTTCCTCGACTATTTCGAGATCGCCTTCATCATCATCCCGCTTTTGGCGCCGGTCGCCGAGAAGATGGGCATCGACCTGATCTGGTTCGGCGTCTTGATCGGCGTCAACATGCAGACCTCTTTCATGCATCCGCCCTTCGGCTTCGCGCTGTTCTATCTCCGATCGATCGCGCCGCCCGAGATCAAGAGCTCCGACATCCTGCTCGGCTCGATCCCTTGGGTGCTCATCATGCTGGTGATGGTGCTTTTGGTGATCCTCTTCCCCGGCATGGTCTCGACCAGCGTCGCGGTCTTCGGGCGGTTCTAGACGCAGTCACCCACCTTCGTCATCCCGGCCACCGCGCAACGGTAAGCCGGCACCCAATCCCTGATCCCGCGGGCACTGCGGCAAGCGGAGTGGCGAGTAGGCCCGGCTCCGACGGCCGGGGCGACGGAGGAATTATCCGAAATTCCTAGACGTCTCCGCTGGAGCGATCCCGGGCGGCTGTCCTGCGACTCAATGGCTGCTTTCGCGAATCTCTATTTCTGTCGAAAACTGGCGCGGAAGCAGGCAGTATAGAGCCGCGACTGCATTTCATATGGTCAACCCTTCCCAAATAGGACATGGCTTAAGTAGAATAGAAGCTCACCGCTCGCGACTTATGACAAGTTCAGCAGAAAACAGCCTGTAACTGGGCCGCGCCAAGCCTCGGCCTCCGACCTTAGACAGAATTGGAACGCAGCAATGCCGACGATCATTTCCAACGGAAGTTACAAAGGTATCGATGAGGTCGACGTTTCTGGCCGGCGCGTGATCGTCCGGGCCGATCTGAACGTGCCGCTGGCGGGCAGCCAGGTGAGCGACGCAACGCGGATCGAACGGCTTGTTCCGACACTGGAAAACCTCTCCCGGCGCGGCGCGCGGGTGATCGTGTTCTCGCATCTCGGCCGCCCCGAAGGGCAGCGCAATGCGAAATATTCGCTGCGCCCCGTCGCGGGCAAGCTGAGCGAGATCATGGGCGGCAAAGCCGTGAATTTCGTCGAGGACAGCATCGGGCCGGTGGCGAAATCCGCCGTCGCCGCCATGCAGCCCGGCGAGATCGTGCTCCTGGAGAACCTACGATTTTATCCCGGTGAGGAGAGCAACGAAGCCGATTTCGTCGCCGAGCTGTCAAGCCTCGGCGATATTTTTGTCAACGACGCCTTCTCCGTCTCGCACCGCGCCCACGCCTCGGTCTATGGCATTGCACATCAGCTCCCGGCCTTCGCCGGACCGCAGATGCTGGCCGAGCTGGAAGCCTTCAAGCTGGTGCTGGAATTGCCCAAGCGCCCGGTCGCGGCCATCGTCGGCGGCGCCAAGGTCTCGACCAAGATCCCGCTGCTCTCCAATCTAGCGCCCAAGGTCGACATGCTGATCATCGGCGGCGGCATGGCCAACACCTTCCTGCACGCCCAAGGTTACAAGATCGGCAAGTCGCTGTGCGAACCCGACTTCGCCGACACGGTCGAGGAGATCATGTCGCGCGCGGCGGAAACCGGCTGCCGCATCGTGCTGCCGACCGACGCCGTGGTCGCCACGAAATTTGAACCGAACGCGCCGAGCGCCGTTTATGCGGTGACCGATATTCCGGCCGACGGCATGATCCTCGACATCGGTCCCAAATCCATCGCCGATTTCGGCGACCGCATCCGGTCGGCGAAAACTCTTCTGTGGAATGGCCCGGTCGGCGCTTTCGAAACCCCGCCTTTTGAGGCAGGTACCTTCGCACTGGCCCGGCTGGCCGCCGAGCGCACGCAATCGGGCCATCTGGTGACCGTCGCGGGTGGCGGCGACACGGTCGCGGCGCTGAACAAAGCTGGCGTTACGGAAAGCTTCAGCTATGTTTCCACAGCAGGCGGCGCGTTTTTGGAGTGGCTCGAGGGGCGCGAATTGCCGGGCGTCGTCGCGCTGGCGCAGGCGCGGGCCCCGGCTCTATAAGGAGATTTGAGTTGGCAAGGATTACCCTCAGACAGCTTCTGGACGACGCGGCCGAGCATGGCTATGGCGTGCCGGCCTTCAACATCAACAATATGGAGCAGGGCCTCGCCATCCTGGAGGCGGCCAAGAAGACCGACTCGCCGGTCATCATCCAGGCCAGTCGCGGCGCGCGCTCCTATGCGGGCGACTTGCTGCTGGCCAAGCTGGTCGAAGGGCTCGAGGACCAGTATCCGGGCATCCCGATCTGCCTGCATCAGGACCACGGCAACAATGAAGCGACCTGCGCCTCGGCCATCCGCATCGGCTTCGATTCCGTGATGATGGACGGCTCGCTGGAGGCGGACGGCTCGACGCCGGCATCCTACGAGTACAATGTCGGCATCACCCGCGAAGTGACCAAGATGGCGCATTGGGCCGGCGTCTCGGTCGAGGGCGAGCTGGGGTGTCTCGGCTCGCTGGAATCGGGCGAAGGCGAGAAGGAGGACGGCCACGGTTTTGAAGGCAAGCTCTCCAAGGAGATGCTGCTGACCGACCCGCAGCAGGCAGCGGAGTTCGTCGCCGAGACCAAGGTCGACGCGCTCGCCGTCGCCATCGGCACCTCGCACGGCGCCTATAAATTCACCCGCAAGCCGACCGGCGACGTGCTCGCCATGAACGTCATCGAGGCGATCCACGCCCGGCTCCCGAACACGCATCTGGTGATGCACGGCTCGTCGTCGGTGCCGCAGGATCTGCTCGACGTCATCAATGAGAATGGCGGCGAGATACGCGAGACCTACGGCGTGCCGGTCGAGGAGATCGTGCGCGGCATCCGGCATGGCGTTCGCAAGGTCAATATCGACACCGACCTGCGCCTCGCCGCGACCGCCGCCATCCGCAAGGTGCTGTTCAGCAGCAAGGGCGAGTTCGACCCGCGCAAATATCTGAAACCCGCCATCGCCGCGATGCAGAAGGTCTGCGAGGAGCGTTTCGAGCAGTTCGGCACCGCCGGGCGCGCCGCCAAGATCAAGGTGATGCCGCTGGCCGAGATGGCCAAGCGCTATGCCTCCGGCGCGCTCGACCCGCGCATCGGCGCAGCGTGAGCGGAGCCATGAGCGAGCGCAAGGTCGTCATCGCCCCGTCGATCCTCTCGGCCGATTTCGCCCGGCTCGGCGAGGAAGTCCGCGCCATCGACGCGGCGGGCTGCGACTGGGTGCATGTCGATGTGATGGACGGCCATTTCGTGCCGAACATCACCATCGGCCCCGATGTGGTGAAGGCGCTGCGGCCGCACAGCCCCAAACCCTTCGACGTGCATCTGATGATCGCGCCTTGCGATCCTTATCTGGAAGCCTTCGCCAAGGCGGGCGCTGATATCATCACCGTGCACGCCGAGGCGAGTCCGCATCTGGACCGCTCGCTGCAGGCGATCCGCGCGCTTGGCAAGAAAGCGGGCGTCGCGCTGACGCCCTCGACGCCCGAAAGCGCCATCGAATACGTTCTTGACCGGCTCGACCTGATCCTGGTGATGACGGTCAACCCCGGCTTCGGCGGCCAGGCCTTCATCCCGGCGCAATGCGAGAAGATCCGGCGCATCCGGGCGATGATCGGCAACCGCCCCATCGACCTCGAAGTCGACGGCGGCATCAACGCCGACACGGTCGACCAGGTCGCGCGCGCCGGCGCCAACGCCATCGTTGCCGGCTCCGGTGTGTTCAAAGGCGGCGACTATGCCGGCAACATCGCCGCCATCCGCCGCAACGCCGAGAACGCCTTCGGCATCATGGTCTGAGCGGCAGCAGAAATTGCGTGGAGATGGGCATTTGGCTCGCTCCCACGCTTGCAGTCGGCGGCTTGCCGCGATACATAAGCCGCTCCGGAGAGGTGCTAGAGTGGTTGAATAGGCCGGTCTCGAAAACCGGAATACGCGCAAGCGTATCGAGGGTTCGAATCCCTCCCTCTCCGCCAGATGGCTATGCCTAGCAATGGTTTTTTGAGGTATATTGTCCCGGACTCACAAATGGACTCACTTTCTCAAATTGATTAAATTCGTGGCACAGCCGTATCGCATTTAGTTGTCCGCGCTCGGCCGCTTGGGTTCTACTTTCGATTTCGGGGTTCGTTACGCGAGGGGTTTGCTTCAGAAGCTCTGGTTTGTGCAGCAAGCCCTTGATGCCGCGCTATTGATGTCCGCGTTTGTCGCTCAGGGGGTTGGGAACGCCTGAAGGCCCGCGCCTTCTTGCAAGGCGAACCGGCGCTTCGGTCATTTCCAGAATTGTGAGCGCCCTATCATCGATAACATCGGGCCGGGTTGGACAACAGTGACGCTCTATACTTGTCCTGGCGAGCCGAACTCTTTGGCACTTTTCCACAGTCCGCTGGCCGATGGCAAACGCGGCCCTTGATTCGTGCCAATAATTGCTGCTTCTCTCGGCGTGAGGGGTGGAGTATGTATTTCGCACATTCACTGCAAGATCGGCCGCAGCAAGAATGGCAGCCGCTTGACGATCATTTAAAGCAAGTTTCCACGTTAGCTGGCGAATTTGCCGAGATTTTCGGTGGACGGCGTGCCGCCGTATTAGCCGGATTATTGCACGACATCGGAAAATACACGGATACCTTCCAGGCGCGCTTGATGAAGAATGGTATCTCCGTGGATCACGCGACAGCAGGAGCCCGTGAAGTTGGCCTCCTCCCATGCGCGCCGAGAGATAAAGTCGTAGCCGAATTAATCGCCTATGCCGTCGCGGGGCATCATGCCGGTCTGCCCGACAAGATTGGGGGGCCGAGTTCGCTAGCAGATCGGCTGAAGAAACCGCTTGAGCCTCTTGCCCCCAGTTGGCGTGACGCGACGGCCCCCGATGCCACTGGGCTTTGGCCCAAAATCCAACCAGATTCATTAAACCGACAGCGGGCAGCCTTTCAGCTCGGTTTCCTGGGCCGGATGATTTTCTCCTGCTTAGTGGATGCCGATTTTCGCGACACCGAAGCCTTTTACGCTCGTGCGCAAGGCTCCGAGGTCGATCGCGACTGGCCAGCTCTGTCAGCGAGTTTGGACGGGCTGATCCAGCGTCTCGGCGCTTATATGGCTCGCAAGCAAGCGACGGCCGGCGACACGCTGGTGAATCGCCTGCGCCGCGAGATATTGAGCCATATGCGTGGACAGTCCTCCCGGAAGCCCGGGCTGTTCACCCTTACGGTGCCAACGGGCGGCGGCAAGACGCTGGCCTCGCTGGCATTCGCGCTCGACCACGCCAAAGCGCATGGGCTGGAGCGGATCGTTTATGCGATACCGTTCACCTCCGTCGTCGATCAGACGGCCGCCATTTTCCGCGAAGTTCTGGGCGATCAGTTCGTGCTCGAACATCACTCGGCGATCGAGGAGGAAAACAACCGCGAACGCACCGGGCGCGACAAGCTGAAACTGGCAATGGAGGATTGGGCCGCCCCGATCGTCGTCACTACCAATGTCCAGCTTTTCGAAAGCTTGTTCGCCGCCCGCCCCTCACGCTGCCGCAAGCTGCATAATCTCGCCCGCAGCGTGATCGTGTTGGATGAGGCGCAGACAATCCCGCTTGCCTTCCTCCGGCCCTGTGCGGCAGCACTCGACGAACTGGCCCGCAACTATGGCACAACGATCGTGCTTTGCACCGCCACGCAGCCAGCGCTGGATGCCCGGCATTTTGCAGGAGACGATTTGATTGGACTGAAGCTCGAGGGCCGTGAACTCGCACCCGATCCGGCCCGCCTCGCGCGTGAGCTGAAACGTGTGCGGATCAATAGGCGCGGCGAGACCGGCGACGACGAGCTGATGGATGCGCTTGCCGCCGAAGACCAAGGGCTGATCATCGTCAACAGTCGCGCCCATGCCCTGGCGCTTTTCCGCAAGGTAAGGGCGGCTGGACTCGACGGCGCCGTTCACCTCACGACACGCCAATATGCGGCTCACCGACGGACCATATTGGCCGAGATTCGCCATAGGCTGAAGGATGGGCGCCCTTGCCGACTGATCGCGACATCTCTGGTGGAAGCGGGCGTCGATCTGGATTTCCCAAAGCTATGGCGGGCGGAGGCGGGACTCGATCAGATTACCCAGGCGGCGGGGCGCTGCAATCGCGAGGGCAACCGGTCGTTGGAGGCCAGCATCGTCACGATCTTCAAGGCTCGGGATAACCCGCCGCCTCGGGAGATCGCGCAGCTTGCAGGCGATTTCACCCGGACGGCGGGAAAACATGACGATCTGCTCTCGCCGGAGGCGATGACGGATTATTTCCGCGAGGTCTATTGGCGCAAGGGCGAAGGGCTCGACGCGCGGGACATCATTGGCCGCTTCAAGATCAGCGGCGGCGAGACCAACTTTGCCTATCGCAGCGCCGCCGACGATTTCCGGATGATCAACAGCGGCATGGCCCCGGTGATCATCGCCAGGGACCCACCGGCGCGGCGCGCGTTGGAGAGATTGGGATCGGAAGGTGTTCACGCCGGCACCGTCGCGCGTGAACTTCAGACCTTTGTGGTGCAAGTGCCTCCCAAAGCCCGCGCGCTGCTCTGGAAATGCGGGCACGTGGCTTTTGCGCAGGAGCGTGAGTTCGGCGATCAGTTCGCCGTGTTGCGGACCGAGAGGTTATACAAACCCGAGGAAGGTCTCCTCTGGGAGAATGCTGATTATATTGACATCGAAAATTCGATTTACTGATTGCGAAGGAACGAACCGCCATGCCCTATGGCATCAGACTGAAAGTCTCGGGCGATTACGCCTGCTTTACTCGGCCGGAGATGAAGGTCGAGCGTGTTTCATACGATGTGATGACACCTTCGGCGGCGCGGGGCCTTTTGGAGGCGATCCATTGGAAGCCGGCGATCCGCTGGGTGATCGATGAAATCCATGTGCTGAAGCCCATTCGCTTTCAGTCGATCCGGCGAAATGAGGTGGGCAATAAGGCTCCAGCCGGCAAGATTAAGTCCGCTATGCGATCGGGCAGCCTTGAAGGACTACAGCTTCTCGTAGACGAAGACCGGCAGCAGCGGGCGGCAACCGTGCTCATCGATGTCGCCTATGTCATCGCCGCGCATTTTAAGCTGACGCCCAAGGCCGGCCCCGACGACAATGAGGGCAAGCATCTCGATACCTTCAATCGCCGGGCCGCCAAAGGCCAATGCTTTCAGCAGCCTTGCCTTGGCACGCGGGAATTCGCCGCCAGATTTGAGCTTCTGTCGCCGGATGCGCCCTTGCCGGCATCCATCGCGGAGACGCGCGATCTGGGGTTCATGCTCTGGGACATCGACCATGCCGGTGACCGCGCTTCGATGTTCTTTCGAGCTGGCCTCGAGAATGGCGTTATGAGAGTGCCCGCTCCCGACTCTGCGGAGATCCGCCGATGAGTGTGCTCGCGTCGCTCGTGCGCGCCTATGACCGCATGGCCGATCGCCACGAAGTGCCGCCGTTTGGGTATTCCAGTGAAGAAATTGGATTCGTGATCTCACTTAATGAGGACGGAACCTCTGCGGGACTACCCATTGATGTTCGCGCGACCGCCGGAAAGAGACTAAGAGGCCGACGTTTATCGGTCCCTGCCTCCTTCAAGCGGCCAGGAATAACACCAAGAGCCTTTTTTCTCTGGGATAATACAGCGTTTGCGCTTGGCGTAAGCGCAAAAGAAGGCAAGGACGCCGCTTCTCGATTCCAGGCCTTTCTTGAGTTGCATGCCCGAGCGTTGCGAGACGCCGACGACCCCGGCTTAAAGGCATTCCTTCGATTTATCGAGGCTTGGCGCCCAGAGGATTTCCTCCGTCTCGGCTGGCCTGATGAAATGAAAGACTTGAATGTTGTCTTCGCGTTGAATAGCGAGCGGCTGAGCGGCATCAATATCCATGACCGTCCGGCGGCGCGGTCGCTTTGGGCACGCCTCCTAGCGGATGGCGACAAGTCCAAGGCGGTCTGCATGATCTCGGGAGACGATGCGCCCGTTGCCCGTTTGCACCCCGCAATCAAGAGCGTTTGGGGTGCGCAGATAGCTGGCGCATCCATCGTATCGTTTAATCTGGAGGCGTCTGAATCTTACTGCCATGTACAGGGCGACAATGCCCCAGTCTCAGAAGCGGCGGCATTTGCCTACACAGCTGCGCTGAATAAGTTCCTCGAAACCGGCAGCCGGAATCGCATCCAGATCGGCGACGCATCGACGGTGTTCTGGGCCGACGCATCGTGCGTCGACGCCGACCCGACTAGCATCGCGGAAGACGCCTTCCTCGCCATGTTCAACGGCATCGACGAGAGCGCCGACGGCCAAAAGGTAGGCGCGATCCTTGCCAAGATTCGCAACGGCGAGAGGCTCGAAGATTTCGCGCCAGGACTCGCCAAAGGCGTGCGCTTTCATGTCCTAGGCCTCGCGCCTAACGCAGCCCGCCTCTCGGTCCGCTTCTGGCTCGAAGACGAGTTCGGCCGGCTCGCCGAGAATTACCGCCGCTTCGCCGACGACATGACGATCGAACCGCCGCCGAGGGGCGGCAATCCTCCGCTGTGGCGCTTCCTGGCTGAAACTGCCTGTCAATCGGCGCCGAACTTTGACCCCCAATCGGCGTGCAAAATTGACCCTTGCCCGGCGCGCTTTTTCGCCTGCC